>NZ_FOZG01000001.1 GCF_900113315.1 Sphingomonas jatrophae
AGCTCAAGCATCAGGTGCATCGGTTTCTAGAACATCCTCGACACGCGCCGGCCTCATAGCTTGGTGGCCATAGCGTCCGTGACCCACCCGATCCCATCTCGAACTCGGCCGTGAAACCGGACAGCGCCGATGGTACTATCGCCTAAGTGATGGAAGAGTAGGTCGTCGCCAGGCTTTGACGCCGGCGCGTGGCACAAGGATAGCCCATTCACACGTCTCCTCCCCCAAAAGGGAGGATCCAGCCGCCCGACAAAGGCGGCTGTTCCAGTTGGCGCGGGGTGGAGCAGCCCGGTAGCTCGTCAGGCTCATAACCTGAAGGTCACAGGTTCAAATCCTGTCCCCGCAACCACCGCCACAAAAACGGCCCGGCCCCTACCCAGAGGCCGGGCCGTTTGTGCATCAGGCCCAGGTGGTCGATGACGCGAGCGGGGAGGCTAGGAGAGCTGCGAGCACAGCGTAAATAGTAGACTTCGGGTGCCCTCTCCGAGCTTCGCGCACGAGCGGGCGTATGATTAGAGCCAAGCAGGGCGATGCGCTGATCTGAGGGCAACGCAAACAAGGCGTAGTGCCGGCGGGACACCCCAAGCGGTGGGCGTTCACAGGGTGTCACGATGTCTTATTCGCCGCCTTTCTGCAGATCCGACGCTGAGTTGCTGAGCTCGTGACCCAGCGTATGTTCTAAGGCTGCACCACCCACCTGTCGCCCATGTGGGTAGACCCACTCGCATGTGAGTGACCTGAAAACGGCTCTCCAGCTTAGCTTCCGCTACGATCGGGTCAGTCCTGATCTCTCCTTAGCTCCGACATGCCGGCGGCCCTGCACCGGCAGAACTCCGGTGGAGGGCTGTGGCTTACAGCCCGAAGGTGGGCTTGTTGTAGAGGGCATCAAACAGCAGCTTGTACGTGCCGTGCGCCTGAGCCCGGTGCTGCGGGCGAAAGCCGATCAGGATGACCTCGCCCTTGCCCAGAGAGGCCGAGAGCATCGCGGCTTTGCCCTTGATCAGGTCGTCCCCAACCAGCCATCCGCTTTGCAAAACATCCTGGTCTGCATAGCGGGCAACGACCTGAACCCGCTCGTTGTGCATCTGGGGCGTAACCTCATAGACTTGGCAATCGGCGGTGAAGATGGCGAGCGCCTTGTCGGGCATGCCGAAGGCGAGCGGGTTCTTTGCATCTACCGCCATCCACAAGGTCGATCCTGGTGACCAGAACTCCTTCCCCGTCTTGCCTGCGACGACGTTCTTTACTGGCAGCTTGAACTTCTGGATCGGGAGGTCACCCGCCTGTCCGAAAGTAATCAGCCTGCCGCCAGCCCGGACGAACTCCTCGAGGGCCTTGGTGCCTGCCTCGCCGAAGCCGCTGCGATATTCGGGCGGTGTGCTCTCCAGGTTGCCGGCCTCCCAGCGAATCGGGGTTCCGGACGGAGGTGCTTCGCCGGTCATGTTCGACACGGAGTCCGACGGCAGCACAATCACGTCATACTTCTTGATGAGATTGCCAACCTTCAGGTCGGCATCCATCACGGACGTGTAGGTGAAATCATATTGTTCGAGCAGGAATCGCGTCCAGCCCTCGTCGATGTTGCCACCGCGATAGCGCTTCAGCATGGCTACGCGCGGCTTGGCGAGCGCGTAGCTCGCACCATCTGTCACATTTTCCGCAACGGCGAAGCTGACGCCCGTTGTCGCTGCCACGCCCTGCACGGCTGTGGACGAGACGCCTGAGACGATGAAGTCCCCTGCGCGAGCGTTGCCTGCGGCGGCGGTCACGCGCTTCACGGTTGCGCCGCTTTTCAGCAGCAGGTTGGCGGCGTGAAAGCTGTCGTTGAGCCTGCCGTCGAGCCGCCAGCTGCTGCCGTCAGCCACCGTGCCCGGCACCACCGCCGGCCCCGAGACGCCGACCAGACGTGCGGTGACGGGTTGCGACAGCGGATCGCTCTTAACGCCCATGAACTCGGTCATGGTGTCCGTCCCCATGTCGTAGGGCCGGATCGGTGCGCCGTCCTTGGTACGGGCGTAGCCGTCATCCGGGAACAGGGTCCGGCCGAGCAGGTAGCGGACCAGACCCTGATTGGGCTGGTTCATCGGCACCACATAGCTGCCGGCTGCGTAGGCCTTGCCCTCTTGCGTAAAGCCTTCGGGAGACTGGAAGACGTCCACCTTCTGCAGGAGCAGCGCATTGACCATCTTGCGTGCGGTGAGTGGATCATGCTGCTCCGCGCCGATCACATAGGCCTTCACCTCGGCCTCGGCGCCGCGCTGCACCTGCCGCTTCGCCTTGAAATACATGTTGCGGAGCAACAGCTGACGGTTCTTGGCGGCGAGATCGACGATCGACCATGAGGTCACCAGTTGCTGGTCGACGATGTCCCGAGGCCGCCACCAGCCGCCAAGCCACGGATCGGGCATGTTCATCTGCGGTCGGTTGTCGGGAACGTTGCGCTGGCCGCCCTGCAACTGATCGGGATGGACGTAGAGCGGCGACGCGATGTTCGCGCTGGCGGACTCGCCCAGCATGCCGGCGATGTTGTGGAACGGCGTGATCCAGTGGAAGCCGAAGTGGCCCCAGCCCGAATAGATGGCGCTGCCGATCCCGCCGGGCAGCCTTGCCGCATCGAGGTTATAGGCCATGTGAGACCCAAACCACGTCATCTCACGCCAGACAAGCGGATCTGCACCCGGGCGGATCGGATCGGCATAAGGTGGTATCGAGATGCGTGGCGTATATTGGCCCATCTGATGATGATCCATATAGGCCTGCGGTACCCACTCCCGGTACAGGATCTTGGCGATATTCTGGGACTCGGCCATGTTTAGCATGAAGGCATCACGATTATTGTCGTGGCCGACGTACTTTTGGTACATCCACGGCATCGGGCCGCCTTCGTAAGGCGTGCCGACATATTTCATGTACCAATCGTGGACCATGTCATGCCCATCGGGATTGAGCGACGGCATGATGATGGTGATGACGTTCGCCAGGACGTTCATCATCTCGGGATCGGTGCGCGTCACCATGGCATGGGTGAATTCGACGGCGGTCAGCGATGATCCGATTTCGCTGGAATGGAGATCGTAGGACTGCACGATCACGGCCTTGCCGTTCCTGACGATCTGATCGAGCTCTTCCTGGGCGACCCCGCGTGGATCGGCCAGTTTGGCGTTCATCGCTCGATATTCGTCGAGCCGGACGAGGTTCTCCGGTGCGGAGATGAACAAGGCGAGGTAGGGACGGCCTTCGGTCGACTTGCCGATCTCGACCAGCTTGATGCGGTCACTGGTTGCGGCCAGCCGCTGGTAATAAGCGACCATCTTGGCATAGGGCTCAAGCTTGCGATCGCTGCCCATACGGTGGCCGAACCAGCTTTCGGGCGTCGGCACCTGCGCCTGTGCCCCGGCGGGCACCGCGCCTGCGATCAGCGCGCTGGCTGCGAGCGCGATGGCGATGCTGCGTGATGTTCCTGCCAGCAGACGGGCCGCCCACGATCCGCTGCCTGCGCTCATCCTGTTCCCGACCATGCCCGTCCCCCGTTCAGCTTCCCTACGCCGCTGCTGTCCAGGACCGGTCTGGTCATGAACAGGGAGAAGCGGCGTTGCGCCGTCTGTCTCCGGTTGAGGAGCGTAGGGGGGAGGGGCCTAGTTGGATAGTCGTCAGCGTCTCAGGAAGTCGGGATATTAGCGCTACCATCGGGCATGCCGGACATCGATCAGCGGTCCGGTGTCCATCCATAGGCCTGCATCATCACGTCGAACAATTGCGTGTTCGGCACGAAGCCGTGCAGCTTCTCCGACCCGGGACCGGAGGCGACCGCGACGACCTCCTCGCCCGTATGCGTATCGTCGATGTCGATCAGCGGGTGCGGCCCGGCGGCTGGCTTCTGCGCCGCCGCATATTGCTGAGAGAGCGGCGTCGCGCGCAGGCCGCCGCGCAGCCGCAGGCCGAAGCTGTGATCGGCGACGAACAGGATCAGCGTATCCTTTCCCGCGATCGCGCTGACGCGGCGGATCATGTCGTCCATCTCGACCGCATGGCGCAGCCCGGCCTCGGGATCGTCGGTGTGCATGTCCCACTCGACCATCAGGAAATAGCCCTTCCGGTTCCGGCGGAGGCTGGAGATGGCAGCTTCGACGGTGGGTGTGGGCAGAAAGTCCTGGTCGCGCAGGATTGCCGAGCGCCGCACGTCCGCGGACAGGGCGGTCGGGTCATCGCCATAAAGGTAACCGGCGCGGGCGAACGCTGCAGCCGGGCTCTGCCCGAGCTTGGCGAAGGAGGTTTCGGCGTCTTTCCGGCCCTTGCCCACGAGGATGTCGACGCCGTCACCGAAGCGCGGCGCCAGCAACTGGTGGAAGATGTCGTCCCGGCCGGAGCGTGCCGCAACATGCGCATAGGTGGCCGCGGGCGTCGCGTCCCAGATCGCCTTGTTGGTGATGACGCCGGTGGAAAGACCACGCTGCTCGGCATATTCGAGCACCGTCTTAACCGGGTCCGTGCCCGAACCATCCGCGGTGGGCACGACGGAGACCATCGCGTTGTTGGTCTTCTGCCCGGTCATGATCGCTGTCATGCCCGCGCCGGAATCCGTCACCCAGCGATTGAGGGAAGATGTGTCGGACAAGGCCATGTGCGGCATCGTGTGAATGAACAGCGATTGCGGGCGATCATGCGCGAGGATGCCGGCCGCGTTGAGCGTCGGCAGACCGCCCGCATCGCCCAGGAACAGGATCACGTTGCGCGCCTTCTGCGCTTCCGCAGGGTTGGCGGCGAAGAGAGCGACCGTGCCGAGCAGGGCAGTGATCGCGCGGCGTGCGCAGGTGCGCAGCGAAACCGTGGGACGGACAGGAGGCGTCATTTCAGGTTCAGTGCCTTTGCGATGTCGCCCCAGGCGACCAGCTTGAAGTTCTGGGTGGCGGGCGCGTTGTCACCGTCCTGCGCCACCATCAGGCCGCCGGGGAAGGCGGGGCCGAAATTGCCGGGCATGATCTCGATCCCGTCCGTCTCAGACGTCGCCCCGTAGCGGCCCTGCGCAATGCGGAAGCGCCCGACGGGGGCGAGATCGGGCAGGCGCCACACGGCATAGGCATTATCGCCCTGGCTGGAGCCGATCAGCCAGCCGCCGTTCCGCCCACGTGGCGCGAGCGCGAGCCCCTCGGCATCCGCGACGAGGAAGCGTCCATCGACGCGCGGGCCGGGTATCGGCGCCGGATCCGCTGCGAAATCCGCCGCGAAGCGCCAGATGCCGACATCTTCTTCCGCCACGTAGAGCATGCCGGTGCGATCGTCGGCGACGCAGCCTTCCGATTGCGTGGTGAGACGAAGCGTGCGGACCGGCTGCGCGGTAGCGGTGCTGCCGCTCGCATCGATGCGGAACTGGTCGATGCGGCCATCCTTCATCACCACGAAGGCGAACACGGCCCTGTCGCTCGCCCGTCGCCACAGGCAGAGGCCATAGGCCTCACCGGTGCCCGCCACCGGACTGCCGAGCGGCTGCAACTTTCGGGCAGCGGGATCGAGCCGGTAGAGCGCGATCCGTGCCTGTGCCTCGTCAGACCGGTCGCTCGCCGCGACCAGGATGCCGCGACCGCCTGCCAGCATCACGCCATCGCGCAGATCGACATTGTTGAGCCGCGGCGAAGGCGCGAA
This sequence comes from Sphingomonas jatrophae, assembly GCF_900113315.1. Classification (GTDB taxonomy): domain Bacteria; phylum Pseudomonadota; class Alphaproteobacteria; order Sphingomonadales; family Sphingomonadaceae; genus Sphingomonas_P; species Sphingomonas_P jatrophae. Next base: position 5,641 of record NZ_FOZG01000001.1, read on the forward strand.
ATCGAGATGGCGGCCGGCCAGATCATAGAGATGCAGGCCGGCGCGCTTGTCGGTCGCGACGATCAGGCTTTCGGCGGGCCGGCGCGGATTGCGCCAGATCGCCGGATCATCCGCCGCATCCTCCCCCGTGCCGACGGGCGCGGTCTCGGCACGGGCGGTGACGTCCACCGTCCGGTCGGCCGGGAGTGGAGACGAGGATGGGGGCGCCCCCGCGCAGCCGGCGATGAGCAGCGCGAGGACAGGGGAGAGACGCATCAGAAGTTGAACCGGATACCGCCGGTGTATCGACGCCCGAACGTCTCTCGCTCAAGCGTCCGTGCACTGACACCGGCGAAACGGCGGCCGGGGCCGTTCAGCAGATTGGCGAAGTCGGCATAGACTTCAAGGTTCGGTGTGATGGCATAGCGGAGCGAGGCATCGAGCTCGTCGTCACGTGCCCAGAACTCGTCACCGCCGGTGGTGCCCCGGAAGACGCCGTTGGTCACAGCGAAGGCACCGATGGCATCGATCCACTTGGTCCGGTTCTGATAGGAAACACGCGCCGAGAAGCCGTATTTCTCGTAGAACAGGCTGGCGTTCATCACCCACTTCGACGTGCCGGGGAACATCACCTTGCGGCCGTCGGGCGTTTCGGCTTCGCTGTTGTTGTACGTGCCGTTGAGCAGGATGCCGAAGCCGCCCGTCCAGTCCGGCAAACCTAGATCCTGCTGATAGCCCTCGATCTGCTGCTGCAGGGCCGCCTCGAAGCCCCAGATGTAACCGTCGCCGCCATTGGCGATGCCGGAGAAGATGTATTGCGAACGATCGACGCCGTTCAGGTTGAGCGACTCCGAGCCGAACGGGCGTGTCGTGTTGAACAACGTGTCCTTCACGTCCTTGTAGAAGGCGCCGATCGAGAAATAGCCCTGCGGCTGCATATACCATTCGAAGTAGAGATCGACGCCCTTGGCCCGCTCGGGCTCCGCATCCGGATTGCCGCCGGAGATGGTCTGGTTGGCATCGCTGATCGTCAGGTTGGGGCGGAGCTGATCATAATCGGGGCGTGAGGCGCCCGTGTTGAACGAAAGGCGCAGCTTCTTGGTCTGATCCAGATCCCAGTTTAAGTGGAGGCTGGGATAGACGAGCGTCTGGTCACGCGGGATCGATACCAGGCTGGTGGTGGTGTTCACCGTGGCGAAGGCCGTGCTTTGGTTTTTGATATGCTCGACGCGGGCGCCGCCGACGATCGAGCCCCAATCCATCTTGGTCTCGAACATCGCGTAGCCGGCGAAGACTTCCTCACGCACGTTGTAGAAGTTGGCCGTGTTGGCGACATATTGCGCGCCGCCGGCTGCCGCCTGCTCGACCACGTCGATGGCGCGCTGCTTGCTGTGATACTGGAACAGGTAGCCGAGCGGATACTCGCCCTTGTAGGCCGGATTGCCCGGCACGGCGACCGCGGAATAGCTCAGCGGCAGTCCGTAAGGATTGGCACTGGCGCTGACGGGGATGTCCAGCAGCCGCTCGTTCGATTCCTTCTTCCGATTGTCGTATTGCGCGCCGAACAGGAACTTCGTCTCGCCGAACAGATCGGTGTCGTAGCTGAAATCGAGCTTGCCGGTGTAGGCGGTGGTGATGTCCTTGGCCTTCAGGCCGCGGACGCGGGTGAGTGCGTAGCCGGGCACGTCCTCCACCGCAGCGATCGCAGCGCCGCGGCCGAACGTGCCGTCTGCATTGCGGATCGTGCGGAACAGCGAGAAGCGCGGCTTCTGCTTGTCCGTCAGATCATAGTCGATCGTGACGCGGTTGGTGCCCGCAGTCGCGCCCGAGCCGAAGCCGGGACTGTCATAGTTGAGCTGCGCAGGCGCGGAGCGATCGTCGACCGAGCGGGTGTAGTTTCCCCGCCACCGCATCTTCAGCCGACCGAAATCGTGATCGCCGCCGACCGTGTTGGTGAAAACCGATTGGAGATACTCACGCACCAGAACGTTGGCGTTCAGGTCCACACCGTAGACAGTGCCCTGGAAGGGCGTGTTGCCGGTGCATACGTCGGCATAACCCGTCGTGCCCGAACGCGGTACAGGATTGATCGCGCACGCCGCGCTATCCGCCAGGATCGCAGCCGGCGTCGCTCCGCTGGCAAGGCGCGATTCCTGATCGTCCATGTCGACGATATAGTTGTTGCGCAGCTCGTCATCGGTGAAGGCCGAATAGATGGACGACACGAACAGCCGATGGTCCTGCGTCGGCTTCCACTCCAGCTTGCCCGAGGCGGAATAGTTGCGACGGGTCAGCCGATACAACTTGTTCTCGGTCTCGCGGGCCCAGACGCGATCGGCATTGCCCGGTCGGCGGTCCGTGGGGACGACCTCCCAGTCCGTCTCGGCATTGTCCGTCACCATGTCGCGCTGATAATAGCTGCCGGACAGGAGCACGCCGAACTCGCCGGCATCGGTATCCCAGCGGTCGGACACGACCAGCTGCCCCTCATATTCCTGCCGCTTGCCGAGTTCGACATAACCGCCGCCTGCTTTGCCGGCGACGTGGAAGCCGTTATAGTCGAATGCAGAGCGGGTGATGATGTCGACGTTGCCGGCGATGGTCTCGCCGGTCATGTTCGGCGTCACCGCCTTGCGCACGACGATCTGCGAGGCGATCGCCGACGGGATCGAGTCGAAGCGGGCGTCGCGGCCTTCGGGGCTGATGACGTTGATGCCGTCGAACGACAATGTGGTCCAGTTGATCGGTGCGCCGCGCAAGTTGATGTAGCGGGCCTGGCCCTGGTCGCGCTGTACGCCGACGCCGGGCAGGCGGCTGACCGCCTGGGCGACGTTCTGGTCGGGCAGGCGGCCGACAGCGTCCGACGCGATCACGCTGACGAGCGCAGGCGACTCCTTCTGGATGCGGAGCGCCGCGGCGACGGATTCTGCGATCGGGCGCGTGCCGGTGACCACGATCTCGTCTTCCGGGGTGGGAGTGTTCGGCGCGATCGAGGTGGACGCCGCGCTGCTGGCGGCGCTCGGCGTCTTCACCTCGGGCACCGGCCGATCGGACGTGGAGCCCGGAGGCGTTGCCGATGGCGTACCGATGATCTGCGTGGTCGCGGCATGCGCGCCCGACAGGCCGCAGGCGGTGGTGGCGATCAGCAGCGCGCGCAGCGAAGCGCGCCCGGCAACGTGCCGGGCGGCGGGATGGAATGTCATGATGTTGCCCCCAATCGGCCGCGCTTTGCCTCGCCGGCCGTTGTCGCGGCCACTATCCGGGCTCGATGACAGATCGGTTGCGACCGAATGACAGTTTGCCGAGGCGACCGAGTGGCGTTCTGGCCATTCCGGTTACCCCCGCATGCCGCTTCTCTGTCGCGCGTAGGCACTCGTAGAGGGTGTTGTCGCTGGCAGCACGGGCTGTAAGGAGCCGGCCGACAAGTAACGGAAATCTCTATGTATCTCGATCAAGCCGCGTCGCGGGAGATCTGGCCGTCAGTGCTCGGCACGCTCCCCTGGATCGAAGTCGCAAAAGGTTCGAGCTACTTCGCCGACGAGAACGGCCGGGCCTGGACGCCGATAGGCCATAACGATGCGATCAGCTGGCCGGAACTTGCCGGCCTGTTCCGCCGTCGTGATCTGCCCGCAGTCGAACGGCATCTCCGCTGGCTGGTGGATCATGGCGTTACCTGCCTGCGCCTGATGCTCGAATATGCGCAGGTGCGGCACCGCTATATCGAACGGCCGGCCGGGCGCTTCGTGCCTGCGATGGTGCAGCTCTGGGACGATCTGTTCGCGATGTGCGAACGGGTCGGGCTGCGCATCCTGCTCACCCCGGTCGATACGTTCTGGACGTGGCTGCATTGGCGCCACCATCCCTGGAGCCGTGCGAAGGGCGGCCCGTGCGAGCATCCGTCGCAGCTCCTGCTCTGCCCGGCGACACGCGAGGCGATCAAGGCACGGCTGGAGTTTGCGGTCCGGCGCTGGGGTGGATCGGGCGCCTTGTTCGCCTGGGATCTCTGGAACGAGATTCACCCAGCGCAGGCCGGCGACAGTGCCGATTGCTTCGACGAGTTCATCCACGATCTGTCGCAGCATGTCCGGCGGTTGGAGACCGAGCTTTACGGTCGAACCCATTTGCAGACCGTGTCGCTGTTCGGTCCCGAACTGGTGCTCAAGCCGCACCTCGACCTGCGCGGCCCGATCTTCCGCCACCCCGATCTCGATTTCGCGACGATCCACATCTACGCGACAGGCACGATCGACCACCCGCGCGACACCGTGGCGCCGGCGCGCGACATGGGGCGGATCGTGCGCGAATGCCTCGGCGAGATCCGCGATCACCGGCCGTTCCTCGATACCGAGCATGGGCCGATCCACAGCTTCAAGGACAAACATCGCACGCTGAGCGAGCCGTTCGACGACCAGTATTTCCGCCACATGGCATGGGCCCATCTCGCGTCCGGCGGGGCAGGCGGCGGCATGCGCTGGCCGAACCGCCATCCGCACGTCCTGACCGCGGGCATGCGGCGCGCGCAGGCGGCGATGGCGGCCTTCCTGCCGCTGGTCGACTGGACCTGCCTGCGTCCGCGCAACCTCAATGAGGAGACGGCGGCGCCCGGCTTCCACGCCTTTGCGTGCGGAGACGAGCGGCAGCTGATCGCTTGGCTGGTGCGTCGGGGTGGCCGCGATGCCAACGGCATGGTGCCGGCTGACGTGATACCCCGTTCGACCCGCATGTCGCTGCCCTGTGAGGTGGGAGGCACGTGGCGCTATCGCCTGTTCGACACGGTCCTGGGTGTCTGCGGTGACGAGACGGACGTCATTGCGACGGATGGTCGGCTGGACATCCCGTTGGCCGCCGCGGGTGCAGACGTGGCATTGGTTGCAAAGCGCCTGCGCTGACTTGCTCAGTCGGTCGTGGGCTCTGCCAACCGGATTGTCGCGGCATGACGCACCGGGAAGTTCACCGAGCGCGCGATGAAGCACATCGCATGCGCTTTGGCGTGGAGCGCTTCAGCCAAGTCGGGATCGCAGCCGGACGCAATCACCACCTCGGGCCGGAGCAGCACTTCGCTGAACTGCCCGGCACCGCTCGCGTCCTCGATCATCACGCCCTCGGCCTCGTCGCGATAGTGCTCCACAACGATGCCCGCACCGGCGCACAGGCCGAGATACCAGAGCTTGTGGCACGCGGAGAGCGAAGCGAGCAGCAGCTCCTCGGGGTTCCAGCGGGCGGGGTCGCCCCGGAAACTCGGATCGGACGATCCCGCGATCGGCGGCTTACCCGCCGCTTCGATCAGATGCGCACGCGAATAGCCGGCCATGGAACGCGTCCCCGCGCCCTCATTGCCGGTCCATTCAACGGTGACCGAATAACGATGTTCGCGACCAGCCATGCGCCTGACCCCGCTTCACTCCACGGCCGGACGTTATCAGTCCGACCTCCGCGATTGAAGCCGGGAGACGAGGATCAACGCGTCTCAACCTGATCCAGATACGCGCCATAACCCTGCGCCTCCATCTCGCTCTTCGGCACGAAGCGAAGCGAGGCGGAATTGATGCAATAGCGCAGACCGCCGCGATCGCGGGGGCCGTCGTCGAACACGTGACCGAGATGGCTGTCGCCGTGCGTCGAGCGGACTTCCGTGCGGACCATCCCGTGCGTGCGATCGGTCAGCTCCGCGACGTTTGCGGGCTCGATCGGCTTGGTGAAGCTCGGCCAGCCGCAGCCGGACTCATATTTGTCGGACGACGCGAACAGCGGCTCACCCGACACGATGTCGACGTAGATGCCGGCTTCCTTGTTGTAGAGAAGCTCGCCAGTGCCGGGCCGCTCGGTGCCGTTGCGCTGGGTGACGTGGAACTGCTCGGGCGTGAGGCGGGCGATCGCCTCTTCGGACTTCTGATAGCTGGGCATGTTCGGCTCCGGATGTTTCCGGTGAGATGGTCGTGCGGCATGGCCGCGGCAAGGTGCGGCTACTGCACCGGCGCAAAGGAGAATAATTCGGTGCGGATCGAGGGCGGAGCGCCCGGCGTGAACCACTGCGTGTCCTGAATGTGGCTGGCGGTGACGTAGATCCGTCCATCCGGCCCTTCGGCAAACGTGTCCGGCCAGCGCAGCCGCCGATCGGTCAGCACCGTCTCCACCGCCGATCCGTTCAGCCGCTTGATCGAGTAATCCGTCGGTGAGGTGAGATAGAGGACGCCCGCCTTGCTCATCCACAGGCCATCGGCGACATGCGTCTGCGTGACGACGCGGACCGCGGCTGCGCGCTTCTGCTCCTCGACATCCTGCGCCAGCAACGCAGTGTCGATGGCGTAGAGCGTCTTGCCCGTCAGCGCCTGATAATAGAGCGTCTTGCCGTTGTTCGAGATGGCGATGCCATCGGCCGCAAACATCGGCTGGCGCCCGTCCGGACGGCGCAGCGGCTTGCCGTCGAGCGTGACCGTCACCGTCTTGTCAACCTGCGTGGAAGAGTGGCCGTCCAGCGTCCGCCAGCTACGGCCGCTCTCCAGATCGACGACGATGATCGCGCCGCGCGTTCCGCTGTCGGTGATGTATCCGATGCGGCCATCGGGCGAGAAGCGGATGTCATTCAGGTATGTGCCCTGCAATGCCACGGTCTCGGGCACCGGGATGACCTTGCTGACCTTGTTGGTCTTAAGGTCGATCTTCACCAGCTTGGGCGCGCCCGGCAGAATTTTCTCGTTGCCCGGAGCGCCGGGATCGAGCACCCACAGATTGCCTTGCTTATCCGGTACGATCGACTGGACGCAGACAAAATGCTCGCCGACCGGCAGTTCGTTCGCGCGCGCATTGCGCCATGCATTCCACTTCGCGTCCGGATAGGGGCGGAGCGAGCCGTTCGGCAGAACTTCCGCGACCGAGATCGGCGCATCGTCCGTCCAGCGAGGGAAATTGACGAAGCGGCGCCCATCCGCGGCGACCGCGACGCCGGTCACCTGATGGTCGAACCGGGCGATCTGCGTCAGCGGCCCGGTGGCTCGCTGTGCGACGGCGGCACTGCCTGCCAGCGCAGCAAGCGTGGCAAGGCCGAGAAGGTGGCGTGTCTTCATCATCGGATTGCTCCTGTTTGGAGGAGCGCGGCCACGCGATGCGGCTGCACGTGGGGCACAGAACGGCCGCGAGGCCGGCAGGTTCACTCGATCGGAGGCGCGATCACATCGACTTAACCGACCCGCTCTGATGCGACACCGTGCCGGCTGTTGTTCCGCTCGCGAACTGGTCGTGTTACCCCGATGTTTCATAATGGGGGGGCATGGATGAGCGTAATGGAAGGATCGTCGGCGGCGACCGATGCGGCTCGCAATAACGAGAGCCTGGTTCGCCAGGCTGGCATCGGCAATCTTCTGCTGGCGTCGCTCAATCCCGACGACTTCGCTCTGCTTGCACCGCATCTCCAGCGTGTTCAACTTGAGCTGAACTCGGTCATCGCGCAGGCAGGTGCGCCGATCGACACCCTCTTTTTCCCCGAGGCCGGCGTGATCGGCTTCGCGGACGTGCTGAAGGATGGTCAGCGGCTTGCCGTGGCGCTGACCGGGCGTGACGGCTTCGTCGGCTGGCCATTGGTGCTGGGCAATGATCGTTGGCCGCACCAAGCCATCGTCCGAGCGGAGCGTGGCACCGCGCTTCGCATCCGCGCGGCGGATCTGGTGCCGATCCTCGCCGGCAATGAACGGATCCGCACGACCTTGCTGCGCTACGCCAGCAGCCTCGTCGCGCAGATGGCGCGCACCATCGTGTCGAACCTGATCCACCCGGTCGAATGCCGCACGGCGCGCTGGCTGCTCCTCTACCATGATCGCGTGCAGGGCGACGAGATCGCGATCACGCATGAGGAATTGGGCGTGATGCTCGGCGTGCGCCGCTCCAGCATCACCGATGCCCTGCACCAGCTGGAAGGCGCCGGCGCTGTCAGAGGCTATCGCGGCCGCGTGCTGGTGCGGGATCGCGCCCGACTGGAGGCGCTGGCGGGCGAGACCTACGGCTTTGCCGAGGCGGAATATCGCCGCCTGCTCGCGCCGACCGCTGCCCTCGCTTGAGGAGGACAGAGAGTTACGCCTGCGTTATGGACGGATGATCCGGGCGCGGGAGGGCGACACACGTGGAAACGATCGGGCGAGACCTGCGGGAGATGCAACGGACGCCGCTCGCGCCATCGCACGTGGCAGCGTTGCGGGCGGCGGGCACCGTCGAGACCTATCCAGCGGGCACCTTCCTCGCCCGCCCCGGGGAGCCGGCCGACCGCTTCCTCTATGTCGAGGATGGCGAGATCGAGGTGGTGAACGCGATCACGGGTGAGCGGCACCTGCCGTCCACGCTCGGCCCGACGCAGTTCATGGGGGAGATCGCCTTCCTCGACGGCGGAAATTGGACAATGCCGATGCGCGCCGCTCGGGAGACGCGCGTGATCGCGGTGCCACGCGCCGCCATGCTGAAGCTGATGGCCGAGATCCCGGAGATGTCGGACATCGTCATCACCGTCCTGTCCGCGCGGCGCAGACGGCAACTGGACGCGCATGACAGCACTCTGGTGCTGATCGGCGAGGATGAGGATCGGGAGGTCCGCCGTATCGCCGACTTCGCCAGCCGCAACCGCATCCCTTACGCGTCGCTGCCGCTCGGCAGCCCCGAGGCGGACGCCGCCGCGGCGAGCTACTCCACCCCGGCGGGCCGACCGGCGGTGATCTTCGGCCGCGAGCTGATCGACGCGCCGACGCCCGACAAGGTATCCCGCCTGCTCGGCTGCAACCGTGATCTGATCGACGATGAAGCATTCGATGTGCTGATCGTCGGCGGCGGCCCGGCGGGGGTTGCGGCGGGCGTCTATGCCGGTGCCGAGGGGCTACGCGCGCTGGTGGTGGAGGATATCGCCATTGGCGGGCAGGCCGGCACATCCAGCCGCATCGAAAACTACATGGGCTTTCCCACCGGCATCTCGGGCGCCGATCTGGTGTGGCGGGGCGAGGTGCAGGCGATGAAATTCGGCACCCGCTTCGCCATGCCGCGGCGCGTCGCCAAGCTCGAGGTGCTGGCGGAAGGGGGCTTTTGCGCCACGTTCGACAATGGCCAGCGGGTCCGCGCGGGTGCGGTGGTGGTGGCGGCGGGCGTGCAATATCGCCGCCTGCCGATCGATCGTCTGGGCGAGTTCGAGGGGGCGGGCGTCTATTACGCCGCAACCGAGAATGAGGCGCGCTATTGCCGCGGATCGGAGGCGATCGTCATCGGTGGAGGCAATTCGGCGGGGCAGGCGGCGATGCACCTCAGCCGATCCGCCGCGCATGTCCGCCTGCTGGTGCGCGGCGGGTCGCTGGCCTCGTCCATGTCCAGCTACCTGTCGAGCCGGCTGGAGGCCGACCCTGCCGTCACGATCGAATATGGCGCCGAGGTCGTTGCGCTGAGTGGCGCGGATACGCTGGAGGCGGTGACGATCCGCAGTGCTCGAGACGGGCAGGAGCGTGTCGTGGAGAGCTGCGCGATGTTCGTCATGGTCGGCGCCGCGCCGAACACTGGCTGGCTGGCGGACATGGTCGCGCTGGACGACAAGGGCTTCATCCTGACGGGCGATCGTGTCGGCGGCGGATCGCCCTATGCCACCTCGCATCCCGGCATCTTCGCGGTGGGCGATGTGCGCGCGGGCTCGGTGAAACGCGTGGCGTCGTCGGTTGGGGAGGGCTCCGTCGTCATCTCCGCCGTCTGGAGCTTTCTCAACCCCTGACCGGCCGGATCTACAGCCCTTCGCCTTCGACCCAGTGGGCGTTGGACAGGCGGCGCGCGACCGACCAGGTCTGCCGCCGCAGATCGGGCACCGCGACGATCTCCCAGAAGGCACCCCGCGTCATCGGGCCGAGCGCCAGCAACCGCGGATTGGCGCGGCCATTGACGTCGATCGTCTCCGCATTCGCCGTCACATCGATGCCCAGCCGGTGCGGATCGGCCCGGATCTGGCCGGAGGCGAGCAGCAGGCGCAACAGCGGCTCGCGCGTGCGCAGGACATCGCCCTGCGGGCCGGTGCAGTTGATCAGCCGGCGAACGCGAAGGTGACGGGCGGCGGTGAGCCCGCCACGCGGGACGAAGTCGACATCCAGGCCGCCATCCCGCGCCGCGCAGGCGGCGATGCGCCCGCCGGCAATCTCCAGCCGTCCATCGTCGATCAGCGTCTGCAGCCGTTCGGCGACGGCGGGCGCTAGGCGATGGCGATGCACGTCCCACCAGGGCCGCAGATGCCGCAGGAAGCGGCGCTGCTCCTCGACCGGCGCGGCCAGCCACATGCCCTGCGTGTGCGGCCGCAACTCGTCGACCGCCGCACGCCAGCCGATCGCATCGGCCCGGGCACGGACGGTGGCGAGCAGGTCCGCGCCATGACCGGCCGGGCGGGTGGCAAGGGGCTTCGGGACACTATCGGCATGGGCGCGCGGCATCAGCCCGCGCCGCGAAAGCGCAACGATGCGCCCGCCGAAGCCGGCTGAGTCGAGCGTCAGCACCGCATCGACCATCGTCAGGCCGGTGCCGAGGATCAGGACCGTATCGTCGACGCGGAGCCCGGCGGTGAGATCGTCGCTCCACGGATCGGCGGTGTAGAGGTCGGCGGGCAGCGCCGCCCCGTCCACCCCCGGCGGGTGATGCGGCGGCAGGTTGCCCAGCGCCAGCACGGCGGCGTCAGCCGTCAGCGTGGCGCCGCTGTCCATGCCGAGATCGACGCGATCGGGGCGGAGCGACACGTCGGTTGCGCTGTCGTGCAGCAGGGTCAACCGGCCGGGCGCTTTCTCCTGCGTCGTGCGCAGCAGTTCGGCGAGGTAATCGCCATAGTCGCGCCTTGTGGCGAAGCCGCCGGTGGTGCCGTGGCCGCGCGCCGCCAGCCAGCGGACGAAGTGATCGGGCACGTCCGGCAGCGCGCTCATGTTCGCCGCGCGCACGTTCAACAGGTGTGCCGGGTTCGGCGTGGAGTAAGCCACGCCGCGGCCGAACGCGCCGCGCCGCTCGATCAGGGTAACGCGCGGTCCATCGTGCCGCAGCAGGTTGATCGCCTGCAACGTGCCCGAAAAGCCGGCACCGACGATCGCGATATGATCGATCTTCGGCGGCGGCTCGCTCCGCGACGGAAACGGGATGACGCGCGCCGTCGGTCGATCTTCGCTCATGCGCGCCTGTTAGGGCAGGCGATCGGGGCGGCCTAGCCCTTCGATGTAGGGACAGGCGGCGTCGCCGTCTGCCCGGCCGGCAGCGGCAGCGCGACCGGTCCGGCAAGCTCAAGCCGTTGGGGCACGGTGCCGATGTCGATCTTCTCCTCGCCCAGACGGTGCAGCAGCGCGAACAGGATCGCACTGCGCGCGCCATAAGCTGCGCGGGGGCTGGCGACATGGGCGAAGGCGTTGAATGCTACCCGGTTGTCGGCGATGCCGTCGATGAACACGGCCGGCGCCGGCTCCGCCAGCACGTCCGCGTTCGTCGCGAACAGCTCGAGCAGGATCTCGCGCACCCGGTTCGCATCGGCGGTGATCGGCACCGCGAATTGCAGCTGGATACGGCCAAGCGGGCTGGCCAGCGTCTTGTTCAGGACGCTCTTGGTGATGAGTTCGGAATTGGGGACGATCAGCGTCGAGTGATCCGCCAGCTCGATCTCGGTCGATCGCACGCTGATCCGCTTCACATCGCCCTCGTCGGTGCCGATGCGGACGAGATCGCCGATCTTCACCGGCCGCTCCGCGAGCAGGATCAGGCCGGAGACGAAGTTCTGGGTGATCGCCTGAAGACCGAAGCCGATGCCGACCGACAATGCGGAAAGCAGCAGCGCGATCCGCTCCACCCCGATGCCGAGTGAGGCGAGCGCCCATAGCACTGCCAGGCTCAGCCCGACATAGCGGGCGACGAGGCTGACCGAATTGCGCGCGCTGCCGTCCAGCTCGGTCGTCGGCAGATAGCGGCCGTTCAGCCACCGCCCAAACAGCTTGACCAGGGCCAGACCGATGACGAACACGAGGATCGAGCGCAGCAGGCTCCATGGCGAGAGGCTGAGCGCGCCGACGGTGATGCCCTGATTTATAGCGCCGAGCCGGCCGAACAGGGTGCCGATGCTGGTGCCGAACGGATCGAGCATGGTCGCCAGCGCCAGGAGCACCAGCGTCAACCGGATGCCGCCCGAGAGCAGCACGCCGAACTGATCGATCGCCGCGGGGCGGATGCCGACACCGCGGTGCAGCGTCTCGCCAAACCGGCTCTTGGAGGAGAAAACGGTGGTCGCCACGTCGTCGGTGGCGGCGAGCAGCAGGTAGAGCGTGCCCGAAACCACTGCCGCCCACGTCATCGTCCGCACGATGAAGCGGGACAGGCCGACATAGCCGAACAGCAATGCGCCGAGCGCGACCAGCAGCGCGATCCATGCCGCCAGCGACAGGACCGCAACCCCGGCCCGCGCCGGCGCCTCCTCCGACCCCGCCCGCAGGCGGCCGATGGTGAATAATGTGCCGCCGAGCAGAACGATGTAGGCGAGCACCTCGACGATCGCGACCGCGGTGCTGCCGATGGTGCTGGCCCCGGCGGTGCGGGTGAAGGTGTCGAGGCAGGGAACGGCGAGCGCGAGCGCGGAGAGCAGCCAGCTCCATGGGCGCAGCCGCTGCGCGGTCGCATCGTCGATCGACAGCAGCCGCCACGAGGGCTGGCTGCGCAGCAGCAACGTGCCCGCCAGCGAATTGACGAAGGCGCTGACGAACGCCGCCACCACCAGCGTGTCGAGCAGCGGGGCGGCACGCTCGCTCACCATGTCGGACCAGCGCAGGCCCTGCGCGAAGATCAGCGCGGCGAACCCAGGCAGTGCGGTGCCCACCACCACGCGCCACAGCGCATAGGCCGAGCGGCGGACGCGGTGGCCGGGCACGCCCTGCGCGACCATACGGTTCCGCCCGGCGCGCCGCAGCGCCAGACGCGCGGGGAAGAGGAGGAGCAGGGCGACGGCGAGGCCTGCCGCGGCCGGCCACGGCACCTGCCCGCGAAAGCCACGGCCCCATTCGGCGCCGATGTCCGAAAGCAGCCGGGCCCCGCGACCAAGATCGCGCGGCAGGCTCTTCAACAGGCGCGACCAGAAGGCAGGCGAGACGGGGGAGGGGGTGCGCTGCGCGATCCGCTCGCCGATCTGCTCCGCCTGCGCAGCTTCGATCTCGTCGATCAGCTGCTGCGCTTCGATGCCAAGCAGCCGGCCTCGCTTGATCGCACTGTCGAGCCCGGTGCGCTGTTGCGCCAGCAGCGTGCGCTGATTGCGCAGCTCCGGCGTTTCTGCGGCGGCCGCCGGCCCAAGCTCGGCGATCCGCGCGTCGACGAGCGCGAGCTCGGCCTGCAGGCCGGTCGCAACCGCGGCCGCATCGGTCGCAGCGGCGGTTAGTTGCTGGCGGAGCGCGTCGCGTGCGGGCTCGTCCGTCTTGGCTTCCAGCGTCCGGTCCGCCCGCGCGATCTGCGACGCAGCGACGCTGAGGCGCTTGGCTGCCTCGGTCAGCTCCATCGCCGGCTGCGCGGCGAGATGCGCCACAGGCAACAGGAGGAGGAACAGCAACACGGCGCGCAGGCAGGAGATCATCGGCGGACGATAGACGATGTGAGTGCAAGCAGGCGACCGTTCAGAGGCGCATCGTCGTCCCCAGATCACGGCCCGTCGTGGCCGATCCGGTGAACGCGCAGGCCCGCCTCGCTCGACAGCCCGACATCGCACATGCGCCGGAGCAGCCGCGCCGCGTCCCGCGTGCCGACTGCCTGACGATCCCGAAGCGTGGCGCGCGACAGGTCATACGCCTTTTCGGAGCCCGCCTCGTGCGGCAGCGGGCGATAGCTGATGTGAAACAGGTCGGTGCCCGCCACCTCCGGCGCGATCCGTGCCTCGAGCGCACGCTCGCGCACCAGCGCTTCCAGCCGCAGCCGTGTCTGCATCGCGAACAGCAGATCCTGGCTGCGCGCGAGGCTCGCCTCCAGTGAGGTGGGGGCCGCATCGTCAGGCGAGAACAGATCGACGAGGATGACGAGCGGGGTCGATGGCTGGATCCGGTCGCTGGCAAGGAACGGCTCAAGCGGTGCATTCGCCGCAAAGCCGCCGTCCGCCAGCAGCCGCTCGCCCACCTGCATGGGGGAGAAGGCCGGCATCAGCGCGCCGCTCGCCAGGACATGTTCGAGCGCGATGACATCGCCCGCCGCCGTATCGAACAGGACCACCTCGCCGGCCAGCACGTCCGTGGTCGAGATGCACAGGCGGGGCCCTGCGGAGTTCAGGCGCGCGAAGTCGATCCGGTCGGCCAGCAATCGGCGCAGCGGCTCGTTGCTGTAGAGGGCTGGGCAGGGCCCGTCCTCCTCTCGCTCGCCCGGCCAGCGCGGGCGAAACATGTTCGCCACCCCCGCGGTGCGACTAGTCAGCGCGCTGCCCCAGTTGGCGAGGTGGCGCACCCCGCCCGCCGAGGGGAGGAAGGAATTGCCTGTCTCCCGCCCGACCGTGGCCCAGAATGCGTCCAGTGCGGCGATCCGGTCGTCCGGCGGGGTTCCGGCGATCAGCGCCGCCATGATCGCGCCGATCGAGGCCCCGCCGATCGCCTGGATGTCGAGCGTTTCGTCGGCAAGCAACGTCCGCACCGCGCCCGCATGATAGGCGCCGAGCGCGAGACCGCCGCCGAGGATCAGCGTGCAAGGACGTGGGGCGTCGGCCATGGCGTGGTCTCCGGGGCGATGCTTCTGCGGCGGGATGTCGGGGGAACACGCAGGCGCGCCGGGCGATCCCGCAGTGCGTCAATTCTTCGCGTAGAGGTACGCCGCCATGTCGCGCGCGTCTCGCTCGCTCACGCCCTGTTCGGGCATGCCGCTGCCGGGCGAGATGACCTGCGGGTGGATCAACCAGCGCACCATCGCCTCCGGATCGTTGCTCAGGCGACCGGCCAGCGTGGCGCGCCGTGACACCTGCGACAGATCGGGGCCGACCTGTCCGTTTGCCCCATCGATCCCGGCGATCACGTGACAGGCGCCGCAGCCATATCGGCCAATCGCCGCACGACCGGCCTCGACCGAGCCGTGCGTGATCGCTTCCGCGCGGACGCGGTCGGCGTGGCGGGTCTGGAGATAGATCGTCATCCCGCCGATCGCGGCCGCCATCAGCGACAGGGCGATCAGCCCGCCGAGCCAGACGAGGCTGGGGGACAGGCGCCGCTCAGCCATGCGCCGGCCGCAACAGGCGCCGCATGACCAGCAAGGCCGCGCCGGCATGGACGAGGCCGCCCGGCACCCACATCAGCAGCCCGGCAAGCTGCTGGTCCTCCGCTGGCGTCAGGCCGAACGGCGCCAGGCCGAGCCGGGCGTAACCGGCATACCAAGGGCTCGGCGCAAAGGCCATCAACGCACCCAGCGCACCCGATACGATGGAGGTCACGACGAGGCACAAGGCTGCCACACCCGCCGGCGTCCGCCGCCCCAGCATCGCCGTCCAGAAGAACAGCGCGGAGACGAGGAAGGACAGATGCTGCGCCGCATGCCAGCCCTCGCTCGCCAGCGCGAGATCGAACAACGCTGGCGCATGCCACAGCCACAGCGCGGCAGCCTGAAACAGCGTGGCGGTGACAGGCGCCGAGAGGAACAGCCAAGGCATGCGAACGACGTGGCTGCGCGCGAGGGCACCGATGCCGCGCCTCCCGCCGCCCGAAAATGCCCAGAGCATCACCGCCAGCGGCTCGGCCAGCACCATCAGCGGCGCCGCCACCAGCATGATCAACTCATGCTCGAACATGTGCGCGGCGAACGACCGCTCGCCCGCCTCGTGCAGGGGGGACACGAGCGCCGCCGAGAGGATCAGCCATCCGGCGCCGAACAGCCGCGCCCGCCGGACCAACGCCGCGGCGCCGGGGCCGGAGCGCGCCCGCAAGGCACGCCAGCCGACTGCGAACAGGCCTGCGGACAGGAGCAGGGGCGCGAGGATCCACGGGTCGAGCGTCCAGCCCGGCGGCTCGTCATGCGGCCGCCCAGTGTCGTGCGCCGCCGCCACGCTCGCCAGCGCAATCGCGAGCAAGGTGGCAAGCCGCCTCAGCCGACGCATGCGGGCACGATCAAGATGGCGAGTGTCTGAAAGGAGATGGCGAGCGCGAAGATGCCCGCCACTGCCAGTGCCAGCCGCGCAAGCCAGGGATCGGCCAGCTGCCCGCCTGCCGCGCGCGATCGCCACGCCAGCCGTGCGGCAAAGCCGCAGACCGCAAGACTGGCCATGCCCCAGGCGATCCCGATCCCGCTCCGCTGGCAATCCGCGTGGAGCAAGGCGGACAGGCCCTGCTCAAACAGGAACCACGTGACGGGCGGCATGATGAGTGCGGTCCAGGCGCGGTTGCGGATGCTCATACAGCTCTCGGTGCCCAGTAGATCAGCACGTAGACCGGCAGCCAGCAGACGACCACGAAGGTCCAGTAATTGCTGTTATCCTCCACGTCGGCGAACTGATCGTCACCGACCTCATGGGTGAACAGCCATGTGCCAATGACGACGGTGTCCGCCCAGTCGGTGATGACGTGCGTCGTGTGCAGCACGAGCAGGAGCCAGATGACCGAGCCATATGCGTCGCGGTGCCAAGGCACGCCGAGATGCGCGAACTCGAACCCGCGCGGCACCAGCAGGATCAGGCCGATCACCGCCATGGCGAGCACGCCGCGGCGAACACCGGCGACGTCCTTGTTCCGCGCACAGCGCAGCACCCACAGGTTCGGCAAGGCGCTTAGCAGCAGGCCGGCGGTAAACAGGCCGCTCCACAGCAGACCGGGCAGCGCATCGCCTCTCGGTGGCCACGCCGGCGCCTGCGTCATCAGGTAGAGATAGGCCGCAGCGGCCAGCGCGAAGCCGGTGCCTTCGATCAGCATGAAGCCGATATTGCCCCACCAGACGAGGTGGCGCGCGCCGCTCGCACTGGTCGGCAGGCGAGAAAGATCGCCGACGATCTCGATCTCGCGCGGGCCCGTCATGCCTTCGCCTCCGCGGCACCTGCGCGCGGGCGCGTCGGCCAGAACCACGCGGTCAACGCGGCCCCAATCGGCAGAGCGCCGGCAACGATCGCCCAAGGCGTGAAGATGCTGCCGATGAACATCGCCGTGGTGGCGAGCGCGGCGAGCAGCGGTGCGATGGAGGGCGGTGCACTCTTCTGGCGATAAAGCGGTGCCGCGTCCGCGACGGAGGTGACCAGCACCTCGCGCCGATCGAGCGCGAGGCCCTCCATCACCCTCAACGGGCCGTCGCGCCACATCGGCGTCAGGCTATCCACCCGCGGCGTATAGGGAAGGTTCCAGGCTGGCGTCGGGGAGGCGCTTGCCCACTCCAGCGTCGATCCGCCCCACGGATCGGGGCCCGACACGCGCCCGCGCCAATAGCTCCACAGCGCATTGCCGACGAAGACGAGGCCGCCTGCCACCGCGATCGCGCTGCCCGCGGTCGCCACCTGGTTCAGCGTCTCCCAGCCGAGCCCCGCGGGGTAGGTGTAGACGCGGCGCGGCATGCCGAGCAGGCCGAGCAGGTGCATCGGCGCGAAGCCGAGATTGAAGCCGCCGACGATCAGCCAGAAGGCAATCCGCCCCAAACGCTCCGACAGCAGACGTCCGGTCGCTTTCGGGTACCAGTAGCAGAACGCGCCGAAGAGCGGGAACATCGCCCCGCCGACCAGCACGTAGTGGAAATGCGCGACGACGAAGTAGGTGTCCGTCAGCTGCAGATCGAGCGCGGCAGACGCGGTCATGATACCCGACAGGCCGCCGATCACGAAAGTGGCGAGAAAACCGACGACCCACAGCATCGGCGTGTCCAGCCGCGGCCGCCCGCTCCAGATCGTCGCGATCCAGCAGAAGATCTGCATGCCCGCGGGCAGCGCGATCGCCATGCTGGCGGCGGTGTAGAAGTCATTGCCTAGCCGCGGCAGGCCGACGGCGAACATGTGGTGCACCCACAGCCCGAAGGCCAGCGCACCGATCGCCATGATCGACAGCACGATGGCATTGTGCCCGAACAGCGGCCGGCGCGAGAACGTCTCGACGATGGCCGAGACGAAGCCAGTCGCCGGGATGAAGATGATGTAGACCTCCGGGTGGCCGAAGAACCAGAACAGGTGCTGGAACAGCAGCGCATCGCCGCCGCCCGCTGGCGAGAAGAAGTGCGTGGAGACAAGCCGGTCGGCGATCAGCATGCTCGTCACCAGCATGATCGCGGGCATCGACAGGATGGTCATGATTGACGCGATCAGCATCGCCCAGAGGAAAACGGGCATGCGCGCCAGCGTCATGCCCGGCGGCCGCATCTTGAGGATCGTCGCCGCGACGTTCACGGACGCGGCCAGTGCCGCCACCTCGGTGAAGGTGATCATCTGAGCCCAGATGTCAGCCCGGTGGCCGGGCGAGTAGGCTGGGCCTGAGAGGGGCGGATATTCGAACCAGCCGAGATCGGGCGTCACGTCTGCCGCATGTGCCAGCCACAGGGTCAGCACGCCGCCGAGATAGAGCCAGAAGCTGAAGGCGCCCAATCGCGGGAACGCCATGTTGCGCGTGCCCAGCATTAACGGCACCAGCCAGAGCGCCATCGCCTCCATCAGCGGCACGGAGACAAGGAACAGCATCGTCGAGCCGTGCAGCGAAAAGCTCTCATTATAGAGCTGCGGCCCCATGCGGGTGTTTTCGGCGGTCGACAGCTGCCACCGCATGTCGAGCGCGAGCATGCCGGCAAGGAACATCAGCAGCAGCGCGGTGACGACGTAGCGCGCGGCGATCCGCTTGTGATCCACCGTCGTGAGGAAGCCCCACAGTCCGGGCGCATCGCGCCATGTCGCATCGAGTTGCGGGACGCGTTCGAGATCGGCGATCATCGCAGCGTTGTCAGATAGGAGGAGAGGGCGTCCGCATCGGCGGGCCGGAGCGGGACGGCGGGCATGGACGTGCCGGGCTTCAGCGCCTGCGGCTGTGCGATCCAGCCCTGCAGGCCGCCCCGGCTCATCGGCAACGTACCCGCGGCGATGGAGCGGCGGCTGGCGAGATGCGTCAGATCGGGTCCCGCACGCCCCGCAGCAGGCGTGCCGCGCACGGCGTGGCAGATGCCGCACGGGCCGGCGAAGACTGCAGCGCCTTGGGCCGCCCGCGGTCCCGCCGGTGCAGCCGCGGGGCGGCCCTGTTCGGCAAGCCAAGAGTCGAACGTGGTCGCATCCTCCACCTTCACGTCGAGTGCCATGTGCGCGTGCTGCGCGCCGCAGAATTCGGCACATTGGCCGCGGTACCAGCCAGCGCGCCGAGGAGTCAGGTCGAGCAGGTTGCGTCGCCCCGGGATCATGTCGATCTTGCCCGCGACGTTCGGCACCCAGAAGCTGTGGATCACGTCCGCCGAGCCGAGCAGCACGCGCGTCGTGCGGCCGAGTGGCAGGTGCAGTTCGTTCGCGGTTTCGATCCAGCGACCGGCCGCATCGCGATATTCGATCCGCCACCACCATTGATGCCCGGTGACGCGTACCTCCATCGCTGGCTGTGCGCGCGTGGCGAACAGCGCGCGATCGGCGAGGAAGCTGCCGACGATGAGCACGGTCAGGCCGGCCACGATGACGCCCGCCGTCACTCCGAGCCCGCGTCCGAGTGCCGCATCGCTCGGCTCATTGTCACCGGCGGCGGCCGGACGCCGCCGCCACAGGCTCCAGGCGAGGCCACCCAGCACCAGCAGGTAGATCACGCCGCACACCGCCACCATCAGCAGCAACAGGCCATGCAGCGCTGCCGCCTGATCGCCGGCCGGGGCCAGCGGCGACTGGATGCCGCCGCAGCCGGATACGAACACGCAGAGGAGCGAAACTCGGAGAAGTCGCTTCATTGCGGACCTGACCATGTCGCGCCCTGCGGCTCCGCCTTCTGGTCGCGCGCCGTGCGCATCCTCTTCTCCGCCTTATGCGCCGGCAGGTCGCGAACGAAGGCAGTGAGTTGCCACAGCACCTCAACCGGCACGCGGCGATCATAAGCGAGCCTGCCGTGTCTGTCGGCGATTGCGGTGAACAGATCGGCAAAGCCGTCGCCATGTTTCCACTGCGTGTCGCCAAGGTTCAGGACGCCCGTCGCACCTTCGGCATGGCAGCCGCCGCAGCCATACCAGCCGAAATATCGGCCGCCCTGCGCTACCTGGTAGACGTTCGCCTGATAGGCGGGGATGCGCGGATCGGCGTTGCTGATGGGCCGTGTCTGCGGCGCCGTCGGCCCAAGCTGCCGCGCCTCGCTGCTGCACCCGCCGAGCACCGCGACCAGCAGAGGGGCGGCCCAGCATGGTGCTCGCCGGGTCAGCGCGGGGCTGACAGGACCAGGCGGGCGGACGAAGATCATGCCAGAGGTCTAGGGCGCATAATTGCTGCGGAAAAGTCCGGAGCAGCCGATCTTGATCTGCTTGAATCACCTGGAGAATGTTCGCGCCACTCTGCTGCGGTGCGGGATCGCTCCGCCCGCAGGCACGTTGCCCCGCCGACCGTGCACCGAGGGTGGCCCATGACCAGCCTGTCTCCGCAACCCCATGTCAGCGACGAAGATCGTGAGCGCGGGTTGAAGCTGCTCGTCACGGAGGCGGCCTTCTCCGGCGGAGCGGCGGCGCTCACCACCGGCGTGATCCTTACCGCCTTTGCGCTCCACCTGCAGGCCTCCAACGCCATGGTCGGCGTGCTGGCGAGTGCACCTTTCCTTGCGCAACTCCTGCAATTGCCTGCGATCCTGCTTGTCGAGCGGCTGCGCGCGCGCAAGCGGATCTCGGTCTGGTCCAGCGTGGCGGGGCGGCTGACCCTTGCGGCGATGGCGGGCACCGCCTTCTTCACAGGCACGGTGCCGCTGGCGATCTTCCTCGCCGCGCAGATCCTGCTGTGCAGCATGAACGCGATCGGTGGCTGCGCGTGGAATGCGTGGATGCGCGATCTCGCACCCGAGGACCGGCTCGGCCGCGTGTTTGCCCGGCGAACCGCGTGGTTGACGGCGATCAACCTCCTGCTGGGGCTTGCCGCCGCAACCGCGCTCGACATGACGGCCGAAGGTTCACGCGCGCGCGACACGGTGTTCGCCGGCATGTTCGCGGCCGGGTGCGTCACCGGGCTGATCAGCGCGCTGATCGTCGCCGCCATGCCGGAGCCGCTGATGCCGCCATCGCCCGGGCCGGTGCGGCTGTGGCAGTTGCTCCGCCAGCCGCTGCGCGACGCCAACTTCGTCCGGCTGCTCCGCTTCGTCGGCAGCTGGCAGTTCGCGATCAATCTGGCGACGCCGTTCTTCACCGTCTTCATCGTCCGCCAGCTGCGCTTCGATGTCAGCTTCGTGATGGTGCTGAGCGTCGTCAGCCAGGCAGCCAACATCGTGTCTCTGCGCCTCTGGGGCGTGCTGAGCGACCGGCATGCCAACAAGTCGGTGCTGACGGTGTGCGCGCCTGCCTACATCTTCGCCATAGTCGCGATGATCGGCGCGTCGCAGTTCGACAATCGGCTGCTGGTCGCGGGATGGCTGATCCTGCTCCACCTGGTCATGGGGGCGGCAGTCGCCGGGGTGACGCTCGCCTCGACCAACATCGCGCTGAAGTTGTCGCCGAAGGGCTCGGCCACCGCCTATGTCGCGGCGAATGCGATGGTGACCGCGTTGGCGGCGGGGCTGGCGCCGATCCTGGGCGGTCTGTTCGCCGACTTCTTCTCCGCGCGGCGCCTGGAGCTGCTGCTCCGCTGGACGGGGCCGCGCGGCGATCTGGCGCTGCCGGTGCTGCTGACCAGTTGGGATTTCTACTTCCTGATCGCGGGCGCGCTCGGCCTTTATGCCATGCACCGCTTGTCGCTGGTGGCCGAACATGGCGAGATCGAACGGCGGGAAATGGTCAATCAGGTGATTTCCGAAACGCGCCGCACCATCCGCAACATCTCCAGCGTGGCGGGGCTGCGCGCGGCGACAGAGCTGCCCGCATCGCTGCTGCGCGATGCGCGGATCAGGATCCGTCTGGCACGGGCAAGGGCGCGAATCGAGCAGCGCAAGCGCGGCAGCCGCCAGGGCCGCAAGGTGAGCGGCCGGATCTGACCGCCCGCGCGTGCCCTTCGATCAGCCAGTAGAACGCGCGGAGTCGGCTTCAAGCCGATCCAGCTCGTCATCGATGAACTGGATGAACTTGCGTGCGAGCGCATCGTGCCCTTCGCCCGTAAAGCAGATCTGCCGATGCAGCATCGCGCCGCCGACGGTGAAGATCAGCTCGGCCAGCGTATCGCGCGCGGCGGCGCTCTGCTCGCCCGGCGCCAGCATGGTGAGCGCGAGGCGAAGGCTGTCGCGCAGCCGGGTCTGCGCCGCGGCGAGGATGGCGGCGGTGCGGGTGTTGCGCAGCGCGTCTGCGGCGATGTCGGCGAACAGGCGGCGGCCTTCCTCATCCGGCTGGCGGGTGATGAAGCCGGAGATCCAATCGCGCAGCCGGCGCGAGTCGCCGGTTGCGATCGCTTCCGTCAGGTTCGGATCGTCGAGCAATTCGGCAATATCCTGCTCGACGATCGCGGCGATCAGATCCTCCTTGCCGGCGAAATCGCGATAGATCTGGCCGACGAGAACGTCTGACTCGCGTGCGATCTGGGCCACGCCGGTGCCGTGAAAACCCTGCTGGGCGAACAAGCTACGTGCAGCCGCGACGATCCGCGTCCGCCGTTGTTCCGCATTGCGGCGCGGCCCTGGGCCGGTGCGCGCTTGCGCGCCGCTCGTTGTTGATCCCATCCTCTCCTTGACGCCTCCTGACGTTCGCAGTAGCAGCATTGTGAGCGAACGTTCACTCACAAGCAACAGCTAACTTTTTTGGGGTCTCCATGAACCGTTTTCGCCGCTCGGCGCCGATCGCGCTGGCGCTGCTTGCCGCGTGCGGCAAGGGCGGGGAGGGCACGCCGCCGCCGGCCGGGCCGCCCGAGGTCGGAGTCGTGCAGTTGACCCCGCAGGCAGCGACGCTGACCAGCGTGCTGCCGGGCCGGACAGCCGCTTTTGAAACGTCGGAGGTGCGGCCGCAGGTGAGCGGGCTCATCATCGAGCGGCTGTTCCAGGAAGGCGACAGCGTGCGGAAGGGGCAGCCGCTCTACCGCATCGATCCGCAGCCTTATACTGCGCAGGTGGCGAGTGCGCGCGCCGCGCTGGCCCGCGCGCGTGCGGCGATCGCGTCGAGCGCCGCCCTGCAGCGCCGCTACGGCGAACTGGTGCGGATCAACGCCATCGCCCGGCAGGATTTCGAGAATTCGGTGACCGCTGCGCAGCAGGCGCAGGCGGATGTCGCTGCCCAGCGCGCGGCGTTGCGCAGCGCCGAGATCGACGTGGCGCGCACCACCGTCCGCGCGCCGATTTCCGGACGGATCGGCCGCAGTTTGGTCACCACCGGAGCGCTCGCGACGGCGGGCCAGGCAGATGCGCTGACCACCATCCAGCGGCTCGACCCCATCTATGTCGATGTGCCGCAATCCAGCGCCGACCTGCTGCGCCTGCGCCAGCAGCTCTTGCAGGGTGAGCTGGCGCGCGGTGGCAGCGCCGCGCGCGTGCGGCTGCGGCTGGAGGACGGGTCGGTTTATCCGCAGGAGGGTCGGCTGCAGTTCGCCGACGTGACGGTTGATCCCACCACCGGCACGCAGACCATCCGGGCGATCTTCCCCAATCCGCGTGGCCTGCTGCTGCCCGGCATGTATGTCCGCGCCGAACTGGTCGAAGGCGTGCGTTCAGATGCGCTGCTGGTGCCGCAGCGCGCCGTTACGCGTAGCGAGCGGGGCGAGCCGACCGTGCTGGTCGTCGGGCCTGACAACAAGGTCGCGCAGCGCGTGCTCACCGCCCCCCGCACGGTCGGCGATGCGTGGCTGGTCACCGCCGGGCTGAGGCCGGGCGATCGCGTCATCGTGGAAGGCGGCCAGTCCGCCCGGCCGGGAACGTCGGTGCGCGCCGTACCGTGGCGTGGGCCTGCGGCGCCCGCTGCAACCGGCGGGCCAGCCGCGGCTCCGGCCCGGTAAGCCAGCATGGCACGCTTTTTCATCGATCGGCCCATTTTCGCATGGGTCCTCGCCATCCTGTTGATGCTGGCGGGCATTCTCGCCATTCGCAGCCTGCCCATCTCGCAATTCCCGGTCATCGCTCCGCCGGCAGTGGCGATCACGGCGACCTATCCGGGGGCGGACGCGCAGACGCTCGAGAACACGACCACCCAGATCATCGAGCAGCAGCTGAAGGGGATCGACAACCTTCGCTACTTCTCGGCCAATTCCTCGTCCGCGGGCACCGTAACGATCACGGTGACGTTCGAGCAGGGCACCGATCCCGATACCGCGCAGGTGCAGGTGCAGAACAAGCTGCAGGCGGCGATGCCGCTCCTGCCGCAGGAGGTGCAGCAGCAGGGCATCCGCGTGGATAAGTCATCGGCCAGTATCCTGCTGGTCGTCGGCATCTATTCCGAAAATGGGAGCCACACCGGTCTCGACCTCGCCGACATCGTCGCCGCGCGGGTGCTGGATCCGGTCAGCCGCGTGACCGGCGTCGGCCAGACGGAGCTGTTCGGATCGCAATATGCGATGCGCATCTGGGTCGATCCGCTGAAGCTCAACAGCTATCAGCTGACGCTCGACGATGTGTCCACCGCCGTCCGCGCGCAGAATGCGCAGGTCTCCGCAGGCCAGCTCGGCGCGCAGCCGTCCCCGCGCGAGCAGATGCTGAACGCCACCGTGTCGATCCAGTCGCGCCTGCAGACGCCGGAGCAGTTCGGCGCCATCCGGCTGAAGAGCGGGGTCAACGGTTCCGTTGTCCGCCTGTCGGACGTGGCACGGGTGGAACTCGGAGCCGAGACCTATGGCTTCGACCTGAAATATAACGGCAAGCCCGCATCCGGTTTCGCCATCCGTCTTGCGCCGGGTGCGAACGCGCTCGACACGGTGGAGACGGTGAAGGAGCGGATCGCCGAGATCGCGCGGGAATTCCCGTCCGACGTCAAGGTCGTCTATCCGTTCGATGCGACGCCGTTCGTGCGCCTTTCTGTGGAGCAGGTCATCCACACGCTGGTCGAGGCGGTGGTTCTCGTCTTCCTCGTCATGTTCCTGTTCCTGCAGAACTGGCGGGCGACGTTGATCCCGACCATCGCTGTGCCGGTCGTGCTGCTCGGCACGTTCGGCGTGATGGCGCTGGCCGGATACTCGATCAACACGCTGACCTTGTTCGGCATGGTGCTGGCGATCGGTCTGCTGGTCGACGACGCCATCGTCGTCGTCGAGAATGTCGAGCGCCTGATCGTCACCGAGGGGCTGAAGCCTCGCGATGCGGCCCGCAAGTCGATGGACGAGATCAGCGGCGCTCTGATCGGCATCGGCCTCGTCCTGTCGGCCGTGTTCCTGCCGATGGCGTTCTTCGGCGGGTCGACCGGCGTGATCTACCGCCAGTTCTCGGTCACCATCGTGGCTGCGATGATCCTCTCGGTGCTGACCGCGCTGATCCTAACGCCGGCGCTGTGCGCCACCATCCTGAAGCCCCACGATCCGAACAAGGGCCACGGCAACGGCCCGCTTGCCCGCTTCTTCCGCTGGTTCAACGACCGGTTCGATCGCGGCTCGGAGGCCTATGAGCGCGGCGTTAAGGGCACTGCGCGCCGCTGGAAGCGATCGCTGCTCGTCTATCTGCTGATCGTCGGCGGCGTCGGGCTGCTGTTCGCGCGCTTGCCGTCCGGCTTCCTGCCCGATGAGGATCAGGGCATGCTGTTCGCGCTGGTGCAGGGGCCTGCTGGCGCCACCAGCGCGCGGACGGACGCGGCGCTCGACAAGGTGCAGGATCACTTCCTCAAGGATCCGGCGGTCGAATCCATCTTCACGCTGAACGGCTTCAGCTTTGCGGGCGCCGGGCAGAATGCGGGCATCGCCTTCATCCGCCTCAAGGACTTCGAGGAGCGCTCGTCGGCGGACGTGCGCGCGCCGGCGGTGGTCGGCCGCGCGATGCAGGCGCTGGGCAGCTACAAGGATGCGATGATCTTCGCGCTAGTGCCCCCGGCGGTGCAGGAACTCGGCAACGCGACCGGCTTCGACGCGCAGCTGGTCGACAGCGGCGGGATCGGACACGAGCGGCTGCTCGCCATCCGCAACCAGATGCTCGGCATGGCCGCGCAGGACAAACGGCTGGCGCAGGTCCGCCCGCTCAGCCTGGAAGATGCGCCGCAGCTCAAGGTCGAGGTCGATCAGGACAAGGCGCGCGCGCTCGGTCTCGATCTCGCCTCGGTCAACTCCACGCTCGCGACCGCATGGGGTGGCGCCTACGTCAACGACTTCATCGATCGCGGACGGGTGAAGCGCGTCTACCTCCAGGCCGACGCGCCTTACCGGCTGCGACCGGAGGACATGTCCGCCTTCTACGTGCGTGGCACCAGCGGGCAGATGGCGCCCTACAGCGCCTTCTCGACCCAGTCCTGGTCGCTCGCGCCGGTCCAGCTCACCCGCTACAACGGCCAGCCGGCAATGCAGGTGCAGGGCTCGCCCGGCCCGGGCATCAGCACGGGCGGCGCGATGAAGGCGCTGGAGGAGATCCACGCCAAGCTGCCGCCAGGCACCGAGTTGCAATGGACCGGTCTCTCCTTCGAGGAGCGGTTGTCGGGCGGGCAGGCGCCGGCGCTTTACGGTCTGTCGCTGCTGATCGTGTTCC
Source organism: Sphingomonas jatrophae (assembly GCF_900113315.1). GTDB lineage: Bacteria > Pseudomonadota > Alphaproteobacteria > Sphingomonadales > Sphingomonadaceae > Sphingomonas_P > Sphingomonas_P jatrophae. Next base: position 32,259 of record NZ_FOZG01000001.1, read on the forward strand.
TCTGCCTCGCGGCACTTTATGAGAGCTGGACGGTGCCGATCTCGGTACTGCTGGTCGTGCCGTTGGGCGTCATAGGCGCGCTGCTGGCGGCGGCGATGACGGGGCTGAACAACGACATCTATCTGCAGGTCGGCCTGATCACGACCATCGGCGTATCCGCCAAGAACGCCATCCTGATCGTAGAATTCGCCGAGGAGCGAGTGCTGGGCGGAATGAACCCGTTCGAGGCGGCGGTGGAGGCGGCACGCCTGCGTCTCCGGCCGATCCTGATGACCAGCCTGGCCTTCGTGTTCGGCGTGCTGCCGCTCGCGATCTCGACCGGCGCGGGTGCGGGTGGTCAGAATGCGATCGGCCGCGCGGTGGTCGGCGGCATGCTGACGGCGACGATCTTCGCCATCTTCCTCGTGCCCATGTTCTTCATCCTGGTGCTGCGCCTGTTCGGCAAGGGCGGGGAGGCAAGACCTGCCGTGCATGACGAGCCGGACGGTGAGCCTGCGGTCGAGGGGAGGCGTTCGTGATGGGCAAGTCGATCCTGCCGCTGCTCGCCGGCAGTGCGGTGCTGCTCGCCGGGTGCGATCTCGCGCCCAAATATGTCCGCCCAGCTGGTGCGGTGCCGAGCACGCTGCCGCAGGGCGGCGCCTATCCCGCGCCGCGTGCGGATGGTGCGACGGATATCGCGCTGGTCGGCTGGCGCGACTTCTTCACCGATCCCCGCCTCGTCGGCGTGATCGAGACGGGGCTGGCGAACAATCGTGATCTGCGCGTCGCTGCCGCCAACGTGCTGCAGGCACGCGCCCAATATCGCGTGCAGCGGGCCGATCTGTTTCCGACAGCCACGGTGAACGGCAGCGCCACCTACACCAACAATCTGTTCGGTGCAGCCGGCGCGACGGGCGGGGCAGGAGCCGGCACGGGCGCGGGCACCGGCGTCGGCACAGGGGGCGGGACCGGGGCCGGCGGCGGCGGCGTCGGCGGCAGCTCGTCCGACATCCAGTTCTACTCGGTCAATGCCGGTTTCTCCGCTTTCGAGCTCGACCTGTTCGGTCGCATCCGCAACCTGACCCGCGCAGCGCAGGAGCAGTATCTCGCCAGCGAGGAAGCGGCACGATCGGCCCGGATCAGCCTGATCGCCGAGATCGCCACCGCCTGGACGACGATGGCGGCGGATCAGGACCAGCTGCGCATCGCCCGCGATACGCTGAAAACGTTCCAGGAGACGCTGAACCTCACCCGTGCGCAGTTCCGCATCGGCGTCGCCTCGGAGCTGGAAAGCCGGCAGGCGGAGACCAATTACGAGGCGGCGCGCAACGACGTCGCCGCGCTGACCGCCCGGATCGCGCAGGATCAAAATGCGCTGAACCTGCTCGTCGGAACGACGGTGCCGGCCGAGCAATTGCCTGCCGCCCTCGGCAATGCCGAGGTGACGCGCGATGCCTTGCCGGCGGACCTTTCGTCCACGGTGCTGCTGAAGCGGCCCGACGTGCTTCAGGCGGAGCACCGGCTAATTGCCGAAAACGCCAATATCGGCGCGGCGCGTGCCGCCTTCTTCCCGCAGATCTCGCTGACGGGCACGATCGGGACGATCGGCACGGCGCTTTCCGGCCTGTTCCGCTCGGGCAGCTACACCTACACCGCATCGCCCGCGATCGGCCTGCCGATCTTCGACGGCGGGCGGAACCGGGCCGGGCTGGATTATGCCCGCGCCTCGCAGCAGGCGGCGGTCGCCACCTATGAGCAGACGATCCAGACCGCCTTCCGCGAGGTGGCCGACGCGCTGGCGCAACGCGGCACCATCGTCGAGCAACTGGGCGCGCAGACGCGGCGGGCAGAGGCGGCGCGGGTCGCGGCGCGCCTATCCGATGCGCGCTACCGGGCGGGCGTGGACAGCTTCCTGACGGCGCTGGACGCGCAGCGGACCGCCTATTCGGCAGAGCTGCAACTGGCGACGACGCGGCTGACACGCGCCAACAACCTGATCGAGCTCTATCGCTCGCTTGGTGGCGGATTGCAGCCGTAAGGGGGCTTGCGCGGCGGCGTGGTTGCCATAATCTTCGGTCAAACGGGGAGGATAAGATGGCCAATCTGGACGCATTGCGCGCCGACGATGAGGATAGCGGGGACAAGAGCCTCGTCATCCTGCAGACTTTGCTCTGCCTGCTGCGCGAGAAGAACCTGCTGACGCGGGCGGATATCGAGGATCTGTGCGAGCGGGTCGCGGTTCGCGCCCAAGCCTCCAGCGCGCACGCTTTACCCTGCCGCCGCGACACTGCGGAGGCAGCGGCGGCGGAGATGGCGAAGATCGGCAGCTTCATCGGCTCCACCTATGGTGGCAAGCACCGCCGGATGTGAGCGGGGCGGCCTAGCTGCCGTTCAAGGGCCGGTCGAACCGGCATAGCGCCACTTCATAACGGGCGACGGCACCTGTCGCCTCGAACCGCCGCGTCACGCGCCTAAGCGCCGCGGGGCCGAGCGAGCGGTGGCCGGGGCGGGGCGTGCCGGCGCCGATGGCGCGGACCGAGCGGAGGAACGAAGCCGCGTCGCGATGCGGCTCGACGAAGGTGCGGGGCGTAATCGTGCCGCTCGCTCCCGCCGGCCGGATCGCGCTGAGGTTTTCCAGCGACGGGTAATCGGGCGTGCCCGGGCTCAAACCCTCCTCGGCATGAGCGCGCTGCCACTCGGCAAAGGTGCCCGCCATCAGGGTGGTGACAAGCAGGGTGCCGCCGGGCCGAAGCACGGCCATCAGTCCAGCGAGCGCGCCCGGCAGATCGTCGAACCATTGCGCCGCCAGACTGCTGCACACGAGGTCGAACGCCGCCTCATCCGGCAGATTCAACCGATCCCCCGCGGTAAGGCCGAAGCGAACACCGGGCTGCCCGCCGAGACGCGCCCGAGCGCGGGCGAGCATGCCGTCGGCGATGTCTGTCATCAGCCAGTCGACCCCGTCCAAACGGGGCAGCGCGGCGGCGGCGACGAAACCGGTACCGCATCCGACCTCCAGGATGCGCGCGCCGGATGCGGCAAGCGGGACCAGCGTGTCGGCCAGCCAGCCGGCAACCTCCCGCTGCACCTGCGCATGACGGTCATAGTCGGCTGCCCGGTCGAAGGCGCGGGCGACCGCGTCGTTCACGCCAGACCCTCCGCAAACGCCCGAATGCGCTCGGCGCACCATCGTGGGTGGCTGAGCGGCAGGAGGTGTCCGCCGTCCGGCAGCGTCTCGCGTCGAACGTTTCCCGTCTCGGCGAAGCTATTCTCGCGAAGCTCCGCCGGCAGGATCGGATCCTGTCCACCCTGCAGCAGCAGCACGGGCAGAGCGAGTGCGGCGGAAGCGGTACGCGCGTCGGCATAGCGTAGCAGCCGCAGGTCAGCGCCAAGGCGAGCAGCGTTCAAAGTTTCAGGCGGCGGAGGCGCACCACAGCGTGCCCGAAAGTCGGTGACCACCTCTAACGGGTGTTGGGCAAAGCGCGTGAGCATGCGATCGATGATGCGGGAGGGAACGCCGGGCCGACCGTCCATCGCGGCGAATCGGTCGAAGCCGTTGATGATGACTACGCCGCGGCAGCCGCGCGGCAGAGCTTGGAGAAGGTGCAGTCCGCCGAGCGAATGGCCGACTGCACAGGCGGCTTCCACACTCGGCTCGACCGCTGTTCCGAAGTAGCCACGATCTGCCGCGATGCAGCGAAAACCGTCCAGATGGACGATCATTTGCGTCCAAAACGATCGATCGAAGCCCCAGCCATGCGCCAAAGCTACGAGCATGCGTCGATGCTGGGGGCAGAGCTAGCGAGTGAGGTCCACAACACGCGGCCGCTGTAACCCTGGAATGCGTAGCGCGCCAGCCAACGATCATGCTCACGATTGCAGCTAATGCAGCTGCCTTCTCTCTTGTTGCACTTGCTAAATCGCTCGCTGCGTTGCACAACGCTCCTGCCTTTCAGGCATCCTCTCCTAGACTTTCGGGCTGGCTCTCGGGCTGGCCCTTTTTTTTTTGCGCGCATTCTGCTAATGTTCGCGCGCTGAACCGCCGATAAAAGTACAGAAAATCGGAGCGGAGCCGCCGGTCAGACCGGCAACGGCGGGGCAGCTGGGGGATCGAGGCGCCGGCGCGACTCTCCCCCACTCTCTCCCGATCAGTCCAGCCGGCGGGCCAGTTCCTTGTTGAGGCCGAGCGCGGCCAAGGTCGCCAGCGCGCCCGACAGCAGATAGGCGCCCGCCGCGACGATGCCGTAGGCCTGCGCCAGCACCAGCGCGACCAGCGGCGCGAAGCCGGCTCCGAACAGCCATGCGAGATCGGACGTGATCGCGGCCCCGGTGTAGCGTGCACGCTTCGGAAAGTTGCTCGTCACCGCGCCCGACGACTGGCCGAAGGACAGGCCGAGCAGCAGGAAGCCCGCGCCCATGAACACGATCTCGCCCATCTCCCCGCCTTCGAGCAGCTGCGGTGCGAAGCCCGAAAATACCGCGATGGCCGCTGCGGTATAGCCGAGCACCGATCGCCGTCCGATCCGATCCGCCAGCAGCCCCGATGCGATCATCGCCAGCAGGCAGATCACCGCACCCGCCATCTCGATCATCAGGAAGCGCGTCAGGCTCTGCTGCGTGAACAGCGCCACCCATGAGAGCGGAAATACCGTCACCATGTGGAACAGCGCATAGCTGGCCAGCGGGGCGAACGCGCCGATCACGATGTTGCGCCACTGCGCCTTCAACGTGGCGGGGACGCGCGAGGGGGTGAGCTCTCGGCTGCGGAACATCTCGTCATATTCCGGGGTCACGACGATGCGCAGCCGGGCGAACAGCGCGACAACGTTGATCGCGAAGGCGACGAAGAAGGGATAGCGCCAGCCCCAGTTGATGAAATCCGCCGGGGTGAGCGTACCCAGGAAGAAAGCGAACAGCCCGCTCGCCAGCAGCAGCGCCAGCGGTGCGCCGATCTGCGGCACCATCGCCCACCAGCCGCGCCGCTTGTCGGGCGCATTGAGCGCGAGCAGCGAGGCCAGCCCGTCCCACGTGCCGCCCCACGCGAAACCCTGGCCGATCCGCCCGGCAGCAAGCAGCACCGCCGATGCCGCGCCCACCGTCTGATGGCCCGGCAGGAAGGCGATCGCCACCGTGGACGTGCCGAGCAGCAGCAGCGCCATCGTCAGCTTCGCACCGCGGCCATAGCGCCGATCCAGCGCCATGAAGATCTGCGTGCCGATCGGCCGGGCAAGGAAGGCGAGGGGGAACAGGGAGAAGGACAGGATGGTGGCGGTCAGCCGGTCGAACGTCGGAAAGACCAAAGCCGGAAACACGATCACCGAGGCGAGCGCGTAGACGAAGAAGTCGAAATATTCCGACGTACGGCCGATCACGACGCCGATCGCGATGTCGCCCGGTCGAACATCATGGTCGCCTCGCGCGTTGACGCGGCGTGCATCGCGCTCATGCGGTGCGGAATTGGCGGTGGCGGCCTCGGCCATGATCCCAGACTTTCACGAGTTCGAACGTTCGAACGCTGCTCTACGCCCCTCGGGCGCAGCGGGGGATAGGACAAATTGTCCACTTCCGCCGCGCTGCGGCAAAGCCTAGCTCGGCGACGATGGCTCAGCCTCTCTTCCGTTCGCTCCGCCTGTGGCCGCTGGCGGCCATGCCGCTGCTCGGCGCGTGCAGCACCGTCGTGATGGATCCGGCGGGCGATGTCGCGCGCCAGCAGTCGCACCTGATCCTGTGGGCGACGGGGCTGATGCTGCTCATCATCGTGCCCGTCATGATCCTGACGGTGCTGTTCGCCTGGCGTTACCGCGCGACCAACGAGGATACGGATTACGATCCCGATTGGGACCACTCGACCGGGCTGGAGCTGATCATCTGGTCCGCTCCGCTCGTCATCATCGTTGCGCTCGGCGCCTTGACGTGGGTCGGCACGCACACGCTCGATCCCTATCGCCCGCTTGATCGGCTGGCGGAGGGGCGGCCTCTCACGCCGGCGGTGCGGCCGCTTGAGGTGCAAGTCGTTTCGCTCGACTGGAAATGGCTGTTCATCTACCCCGAACAGGGCATCGCCACGGTGAACGAGCTGGTCGTGCCCGTCGACCGGCCGATCCGCTTCCGCATGACATCCTCCAGCGTGATGAACACCTTCTGGGTGCCGTCCATGGCAGGCATGATCTACACCATGGCCGGCATGGAGACGCGCCTGCACGGCGTGCTCAACCGCACCGGCAAGTTCGAGGGGCGCTCGGGCAATTATAGCGGCGCCGGCTTTTCGGGCATGAGCTTCTGGACCTATGCTGTGCCCGAGACGCGCTTCGCCAGCTGGGCGGCGAACGTGCGGCGCCAGCCGCGACGGCTCGACGTGCCGACCTATCTGAAGCTGGAGCGGCCGAGCGAGCGGGTCCGCCCGATCGGCTTCGGCGGCGTCGATCCGCGGTTGTTCGAGCGGGTGGTGGCGATGTGCGTCCAGCCCGGTACGCCGTGCATGGATATGAGCGGACATGGCATGCAGAAGGGGGTCAACAATCGTGCACCCCGCCCCGGCGAAGCCGAAGGCGCATTAACCCGCGAGCCGCACGAGAAGGGATCGAGCCCGCATCTTTCCGCCCCTCCCGGGCCGGCCCCCGGTGCGCGCGATCCCGGTCACCGTGCCAACCGCAATCTCACCTGGGCGCTGCCGCCGCGCGGTCCCATCGCCCGCGCGTCGCGCGCCGAAGCCTGAGTTCACCCCATGTCCGATACGCTCCTCAAGACGATCTTCGGCCGGCTGACGCTGGAAAGCTTTCCCATCCACGAGCCGATAATCCTCGGCACGTTCATCGTGGTGGCGCTGGGCGGTGTTGCGCTGGTCGCGGCGCTCAGCTGGTTCAAGCTGTGGCGCTATCTTTGGACGGAGTGGTTCACCAGCGTCGATCACAAGAAGATCGGGATCATGTACATGATCCTGGGCACGATCATGCTGCTGCGCGGCTTCTCCGACGCGATCATGATGCGTTTGCAGCAGGCGATGGCGTTCAACAACGACGGCTATCTGAACGCGCATCATTATGATCAGGTGTTCACCGCGCACGGCGTCATCATGATCTTCTTCGTGGCGATGCCGTTCGTCACCGGGCTGATGAACTATGTCGTGCCGTTGCAGATCGGCGCACGGGACGTATCCTTCCCGTTCCTCAACAATTTCAGCTTCTGGATGACGGCGAGCGGGGCCGTGACCGTCATGGCCAGCCTGTTCGTCGGCGAATTCGCCCGCACCGGCTGGCTGGCGATGGCGCCGCTTTCGGGGCTGGATTACTCGCCCGATGTCGGCGTGGATTATTATATCTGGGCCTTGCAGATTGCGGGCGTCGGCACTTTGTTATCCGGCGTCAACCTGCTCTGCACCATCATCAAAATGCGTGCGCCCGGCATGGGCCTGTTCCAGATGCCGGTGTTCACCTGGGCGTCGCTCGTCACCAACGTGCTGATCATCGCCGCCTTCCCGGTGCTGACCGCGGTGCTCGCGATGCTGAGCCTCGATCGCTACGTCGGCACCAACTTCTTCACGAACACGGGTGGCGGCAACCCGATGATGTACGTGAACATGATCTGGATCTGGGGTCACCCGGAAGTCTACATCCTGATCCTGCCCGCGTTCGGCGTCTTCTCCGAGGTGGTGTCGACTTTCTCCAGCAAGCGCCTGTTCGGCTATACGTCGATGATCTACGCGCTGATCGTAATCTGCATCCTCGCCTATCTGGTGTGGCTGCACCACTTCTTCACCATGGGTTCGGGCGCCAGCGTCAACAGCTTCTTCGGCATCACGACGATGATCATCTCGATCCCGACAGGGGCGAAGATCTTCAACTGGCTGTTCACCATGTACCGCGGGCGTATCCGGTTCGAGCTGCCGATGATGTGGGCGATCGCGTTCATGCTCACCTTCGTCATCGGCGGGATGACGGGCGTGCTGCTGGCGGTGCCGCCGGCGGACTTCCAGCTGCACAACTCGCTGTTCCTCGTGGCGCACTTCCACAACGTCATCATCGGTGGCGTGCTGTTCGGGATGTTCGCGGGGATCAATTACTGGTGGCCGAAGGCCTTCGGCTTCAAGCTGGACAAGCGTTGGGGCACGATCAGCTTCTGGTGCTGGGTGGTCGGCTTCTGGGTCGCCTTCACGCCGCTCTATGTGCTCGGCCTGATGGGCGTCACGCGGCGGCTGCGCACCTTCGACGATCCCTCGCTGCAGATCTGGTTCATCATCGCAGGGATTGGCGCTGCGATCATCGCGGCGGGCATCGGCGCCATGCTGATGCAATTCTACGTCTCGATCCGCGACCGCGAGCGGCTGCGCGACACAACGGGCGATCCGTGGGGCGGGCGCACGCTGGAGTGGGCGACCTCGTCGCCGCCGCCGGCCTACAACTTCGCCTTCACCCCCGTCGTCCACGATCTCGACGCCTGGTACGACATGAAGTCGCGCAAGGCATCGCGGCCGACCGAAGGGTTCCGCGCCATTCACATGCCGAAGAACACCGCGACCGGCATCGTCCTGGCGGGCCTGTCCACCGTCTTCAGCCTGTCGATGATCTGGTATATCTGGTGGCTTGCGGCGATATCATTCGCCGGGGTCATCGGCTACGCCATCTTCCACACCTTCAACTATGACCGCGATTTCGACATTCCGGTGGACGACGTGCGCCGCTTCGAAGATGCGCGCACCAAGGCGCTTGCGGCGGCGGAGGTCTGATCGATGAGCGAGCAGACCGCCACGCCGCCCGGCGCGGAAAACCCCGTCTTTTACGACGTCGAGGATCACCCGCATCCGCCGGGCGCCAGCACGATGCTGGGCTTCTGGCTCTACCTGATGAGCGATTGCCTCATCTTCGCAATGCTGTTCGCCGCCTACGGCGTCTATGGCGGCAGCACCGCGGGCGGCCCGACCGCGAAAGAGCTGTTCGATCTGCCATTGGTTGCGGTGAACACCGCGATGCTGCTCTTCTCGTCGATTACCTACGGCTTCGCGATGATCGCGACGGACGAGAAGAAGCAGGGGGCGACGCTCGCCTGGCTGGCGCTGACCGGGCTGTTCGGCGCCGCGTTCATCGGCATCGAGCTGTACGAATTCTCGCACCTGATCCACGAAGGCGCAGGGCCGACGCGCTCGGCCTTCCTGTCCGCCTTCTTCACGCTGGTCGGCACGCACGGCCTGCACGTCACCAGCGGGCTGATCTGGCTCGCCGTCCTGATGGTGCAGGTGGCACGGCGCGGGCTGATCGCGGACAATGTGCGGCGGCTGCAATGCCTGTCGCTGTTCTGGCATTTTCTCGACGTGATCTGGATCGGCGTGTTCACCTTCGTTTACCTGATGGGAGTGCTGCGATGAGCGCGTCGGGCCACCAGACGCAGGGCCATGAGGCGCAGCATGGCGACGATGCGCCGCACGGATCGCGTCGCGGCTATGTGATCGGCTTCCTGCTGTCGGCGGTGCTGACGGCGATTCCGTTCGCGCTGGTGATGGGGGGCGCCTTCACCGACACGCGCATCACCGCGGGCCTGATCACCGTAGCCGCGGCGATCCAGATCGTCGTCCACATGATCTACTTCCTGCACATGAACACGAAGTCCGAGGCGGGCTGGACCGTGATGGCGCTGATCTTCACCGCCATCATCGTCGTCATCGTGATCGCGGGTTCGCTTTGGGTCATGTACAACATGAACGCCAACATGATGCCGCACATGATGACGGAAACGGGCAGCGGCGGCATGTGATGCGGCGCGGCCGCCTGCTCCTTGCCGCCTGCGCTGCGCTCGCGGCGCTCGTGCTGGCGGGGCTGGGCGTCTGGCAGATCGAGCGGCGGGCGTGGAAGCTGGCGCTCATCGAGCGGGTGGACGCGCGGATTGCGGCGCCTGCACGGCCGCTTCCGCCGCCGGCGGCGTGGCCGGCGCTCGCTCAGGACGGTGCCTATCTGCGCGTGCGTTTAGCGGGCGTCTGGAAGCCAGTCCGTCCGGCGCTGGTCAAGGCGGTGACCGATCTCGGCGGCGGCTGGTGGGTGATGAGCCCGCTTCAGACGGCCACTGGAGTGGTGTTGGTCAATCGCGGCTTCGTGCCCGATGCTCTGAAAGGCAGCATCGCGCCGGTGAGCGGACCTGCCGAGATCGAGGGACTGCTGCGGCTTGATGAGCCGGGCGGCGGCTTCCTGCGGCGCAACGATCCGGCCGCGGATCGCTGGTTCTCGCGCGACGTGCGCGCCATCGCGCACGCGCGCGGCGTGAGGGACCCGGCCCCCTTCTTCATCGATGCCAAGGCCGAAGGCCCGGGTTGGCCCCGCGGCGGCCTGACCGTCGTCCGCTTCCGCAACGCGCATCTCGTTTATGCGCTGACGTGGTTCGCGCTGGCGGGGATTGCGGCCGTGTTCGCCTGGGCCGTTGCGCGGCGGCCGCGCGGGGCGCAGGACGGGCGGCGATGACGGGCCTGTCCTTCCTGCCGCCCGAGCCGCTCGACGGCGATGCCCGCGCGCGCAACGTGCGATTGCTGTCGGTGCTGCGTTCGCTGGCGATCGGCGGGCAGCTGGCGACGATCCTGCTCGTGCGGTTCGGCTTCGGCGTGCCCTTGCCGCTGGCGCCGATGATCGCTGCCTTGGCAGTGCTGGTCGCGCTCAACCTGCTGATCGGCACCATCGCCGCGCGCCGCCAGATCGGTGATGCCGCCTTGTTCGCGACGTTGCTGGTCGACGTCATCTGCCTGACGGTGCAGCTTTACCTCAGCGGCGGCGTGACCAACCCGTTCGTCGGCCTCTATCTGCTGCAGGTGGTGATCGCCGCGGTGCTGCTGCCAGCCTGGGCCAGCTGGGCGCTGGTTGCGCTCACGAGCGTGCTGTTCGCCTGGCTCGGCGCGTCGCCCTTCCGCCTGCCGGCCGGGTTCGGCGCGGCGATGTCGCCGCCGCATATCGCCGCCGCGTGGGTCAGCTTCACGCTCGCGGCGATCCTGCTCGTGCTGTTCGTCACGCGCATCGTCCGCAATCTGGCGGAGCGCGAGGCCCGGCTGGCCGATCTGCGCCAGCGTGCGGCGGAGGAGGATCACATTGTCCGCATGGGCCTGCTCGCCAGCGGGGCCGCGCATGAACTGGGCACGCCGCTCGCCTCGATGGCGGTGATGATCGGGGACTGGCGGCACGATCCCGCGCTCAGCGGATCGCCCGCGCTGATGGCGGAGCTGGACGAGATGGCCGGGCAGATCGGCCGCTGCAAGGATATCGTCGGCCAGGTGCTGCTGGCGGCGGGCGAGGTGCGCGGCGATGCCCCGGTCCGCACCACGCTCCGCCACTTCGTGCGGGACGTGGTGGACAATTGGGAGAGCGCCACGACCCCGACTGTCGAGATTGACGACGCGCTGGCGCACGATCCGCCGATCATCGCCGACGAACCGCTGGCCCAGACCATCGTCAACCTGCTCGACAATGCGGCGGAGGCGGGCGCGACGTGCGTCCATGTCAGCCTGCGGCTCGAGGGAGAGACGGTGAGGGTGACGGTGCGCGACGACGGCCGCGGCTTTGCACCCGCCATCCTGCGTGATTTCGGCAAGCCTTATCGCAGCACCAAGACGCGCCACGGCGCCGGCCTCGGCCTGTTCCTCGCCACCAACGTGCTGCGCACGCTGGGCGGGCGCATCGAGGCGCGGGATGCGGCGGGCGGGGGCGGCGAGGTGACGTTGACCTGGCCCTTGTCGGCCGTGGCGGTGGAGTCTGCTTCATGAGCGAGGCACGACGCCTGTTGATCGTGGAGGACGATGCGGTGCTGGCCCGCACGCTCGCCCGCTCGTTCGAGAAACGCGGCTATGCGGTCGAGGTGCTGCATGAGCCGGCCGGGCTGGAGGAGGTCGCCACCCGCTTTCGCCCGACCCGCGCCATCGTCGACCTGCGCCTGGGTGGCGCCTCGGGCCTCGGCTGTATCCGCCAGCTGCACGAACTGAACCCGACGACCCGCATTGTCGTGCTGACCGGTTTCGCCAGCATCGCCACGGCAGTCGAAGCCATCAAGCTGGGCGCAACCAACTATCTCAGCAAGCCCGCCAACAGCGACGACATCGAGGGCGCGTTCGAGAAGGTGGATGGGGATGAGGGCGTCAATCTCACCACCCGGTCCACCTCGATCAAGACGCTGGAGTGGGAGCATATTCACCAGGTGCTGGCGGAAACCGACTTCAACCTGTCGGAGGCCGCCCGCCGCCTCGGGCTTCACCGCCGCACGCTCGCCCGCAAGCTGGAGAAACGGCACATCTGACGGGCGGTCAGGCGGTGACGATCGATCCGTCGATCACTGCGACCGGCCATGGTGTCAGCCATTGGCCGGCACACGGGCCACCTACGCAGAGGCCCCCATCCACGTCGAACAGCGCGCCATGCCAGCTGCACGCGATCAGCTGGCCATCGGGCGTGAGGTAATCGTCCAGCTTCTGCGCCAGCGGCACGCCCATGTGCGGGCACCGGTCGACATAGCCGACCACCGCATCACCGCGCCGCACGACAAAGCCGTGGAAGCGTCCGGCGCGAAGCTGCAACACATAGTTGCGCGCGCTCCCGTCCGCGATGGCGTCCAGCGGCCCCAGCCGCACGCCCGCCGGGGTGGCGGAGAGGCGCGCGTCGGCGCTCATCCGGCGTCCGGCTGCATGTCGGGGTGGGCAGCGGCGACCGCTGGTATTGCCCTGAGCCGTTCGGCCGCGGCGAGGAGATGCGAATAGGGCGTTACGTCCACGCCGAACCGATCGGCCGAATAAAGCTGCGGCACGAGGTAGCAGTCGGCCAACGTCGGCGTATCGCGATAAGCGAAGCCGCCGCCGTGGCGCGCGATCATCGTCTCCAGCGCGGCGAAGCCTTCGCCGATCCAGTGGGCGATCCAGCCATCCACCTGCGCCTGCGTCGCGCTGAGGTCGCCGCGGAGCGCCTTCAGCACGCGAAGATTATTCAGCGGGTGGATGTCGCAGCCGATCACCGCCGCCATCGCCCGCACCGTGGCGCGCGCACCGGGCTCGGGCGGCAGCAGCGGCGGATCGGGATAGCGCTCCTCCAGCCACTCAAGAATGGCCGGGCTCTGCATCAGCACGCCGTCCTCGCTCTCCAGCGCGGGCACGAGGCCTTGGGGTTGGAGCGCGAGATAGTCGGCCGCGCGCTGTTCGCCCGTCCGCAGGTCGTGCGGCACCTGCTCATACGCCAGGCCCTTCAGGTTCAGCGCGATGCGCGTGCGATAGGCGGTGCCCGATCGCCAATAGCCGTGCAGCCGCATCATGCGCCGGGCAGCTCCGCCTTGGCGAAGCCGGACCAGCACTCGTCATAGTCGAGCTGCATCGTCGGCGACTCCACCGCCCAGCGCGTGGGCGCCAGAACGTGCGCGCTCTCGAACATGAACGCCATCGTGCCCTCGATCCGGTGCGGGGCAAGCGGGGCGGAGACCGCCTTGTCATAGCTCGCCCGGTCCGGCCCGTGCCCGTTCATCTGGTTGTGCAGCGAGGCGCCGCCTGGCACGAAGCCGCCTTCCTTGGCGTCATAGGCGCCCACGATCAGGCCCATATACTCGCTCATCACGTTGCGGTGGAACCAGGGCGGGCGGAACGTATCCTCCGCCACCATCCAGCGCGGCGGGAAGATCACGAAATCGCAGTTCGCCGTGCCCGCGCGCTCCGAGGGCGAGGTGAGCACGGTGAAGATGGACGGATCGGGATGGTCGAAGCTGACCGTGTTGATCGTGTTGAACCGCGTCAGATCGTAGCGGCAGGGCGCGAGATTGCCGTGCCACGCGACCACATCGAACGGCGAGTGATCCAGCGTCGTCGTCCACAGCCGGCCCTGAAATTTCTGGACCAGCTCATAAGCGCCGTCGACATCCTCATACGCGGCGACGGGCGTCTCGAAGTCGCGCGGATTGGCGAGGCCGTTGGCGCCGATCGGCCCGAGATCGGGCAGGCGGAACGGGCTCCCGTGGTTCTCGCAGACATAGCCGCGCGCTGGCCCCTCGATCAGCTCGATTCGGAAGCGCACGCCGCGCGGGATGAGCGCGATCTGGAGCGGCGCGGCCTCGATCACGCCCATCTCGCTCACGATCCTGAGTGCACCCTGCTGCGGCACGATCAGCAGCTCGCCATCCGCATCGAAGAAGGCGCGCATCATCGAGACGGTGGCGGCGTAGAAATGGACGGAGATGCCGCTCGCCGCACCGTCGCCATTGCCCGCCTGCGTGACGAGCCCGGCGACGAAATCCACCTCCTGGTCGGGCAGCGGCAGCGGATCCCAGCGCAGCCGGTTGGGGGAGGGGGGCACCTCGTTGAACGGGGCGCCGCGCAGGTGCGGCGCGCCGGCATAGCAAGTGAAGGGCGGATGTGCCGCGCTCGGCCGCAGACGGTAGAGCCACGACCGGCGGTTCTCGGCCCGCGGTGCGGTGAAGGCGGTGCCCGACAGCTGCTCGGCATAAAGGCCGAAGGGCACGCACTGGGGCGAGTTGCGGCCGACCGGCAGCGCGCCAAGGACGGCTTCAGTCGCAAAGTGGTTGAGGAAGCCGGTCTGGTAGGTGGTCACGCTAAGCCTCCCGCCGCGCGTCGGTCGCGGCGAAGCCGCGCCCTATGCGCGGCTCGCGCGCGCCGGCCGGTCGATGGCGCCACCGATGTGCCGCATCCGGGCCGAAGCTTTGCTTCGTCCGCGGATCAGGCATCGACCTGGATCACGCCGCGCCGGATCTGATCCAGCTCAATCGACTCGAACAGCGCCTGGAAATTGCCGTTGCCAAAGCCCTCATTGCCCTTGCGCTGGATGATCTCGAAGAAGATCGGCCCGAACATCGTCTCGGTGAAGATCTGCAGCAGGATGCCCTCGCCGCGCTCGACGCTGCCGTCGACGAGGATGCGGTTGCGCTTCAGCCGCTCCAGATCCTCGCCATGGCCGGGGACGCGCTTGTCGACCAGCTCGTAATAGGTCTCGATCGTGTCCTGCAGGCTGACGCCGCGCTCGCGCAGCTTCTCGACCGTCGTGTAGATGTCGTCCGTGGTCAGGGCGAGGTGCTGGATGCCTTCGCCCTTATATTCGCGGATGAACTCCTCGATCTGGCTCTTGTCGTCCTGGCTCTCGTTCAGCGGAATGCGGATTGCCTTGTCGGGCGCGATCATCGCCTGGCTGAACAGGCCGGTCGCCTGGCCCTTGATGTCGAAATACTTCTGCTCCTCGAACCCGAACAGCGTGCGGTAGAATTCGCTCCACACCCGCATCTGGCCGCGCCGGACATTGTGGGTGAGGTGGTCGAGCAGGTCGAGCCCGACGCTGTTCGCCGCCTCCGCCTCGCGCCAGCCGGGGAACTCGGCCCAGTCGGCGTAGAGGTCCGCGCCGTCCTTGATGAAGTAGAGGTAGGAGCCGCCAATGCCGCGGATCACGGTATCGTCCTCGTCCGTCCGCTCCGCGCCGTGCGCCAGCGCCCAGTCGAGTGCGGCCTGCGGATCGGCGACACGGAATGCCATCGCACTGGCGGAGGGCCCATGCTCCCCGCGGAAGGCGGCGACGCGGCCGGCATCGTCGCGGTTGAGCATCAGGTTGATGCGGCCCTGCTTGTAGCGGGTGATGTTCTTGCGCGGGTGGCGGTGCGTCGGGACGAAGCCCATCGCCTCGAACTGGCGCGCCATCGCCTCAGGGTCGGGCGAGGTGAATTCGACGAACTCGAAGCCGTTGAGGCCGAGCGGGTTCGCCGTCGCCTGCGGCACCTCCGCCGTCTGCTGCCCGATATCTGCCATGCCGACCTCTCCAACTGGTAACAGATGAAACTATGTCGCGATTGCGCGGCGAGTGTCAAATGATACGATCAAGCATGGCAAAGCGTGCCCTCATCCTCGACGAATTCCTGCCGTATCGGCTGTCCTTCACGTCGAACCTCGTCAGCGAGGCGGTGGCGGGCGCCTATATGGCGCTGTTCGACCTGCGCATCCCCGAGTGGCGGGTGATCGCGGTGGCGGCCGAGCATGACGGGATCAGCCAGCAGGAGATCGGCCTTGCCACCCGCATGGACAAGGTGACGGTTAGCCGCGCCGCGATCGCGCTCACCGCGCGGGGGCTGCTGCTGAAGCGCCCGCATCCCGGCGACAAGCGCTCGCACCGGCTGAGCCTGTCGGCGGCGGGGCGCGCGCTTTACGCGCAGGTCGCGCCCAAGGCGCTGGAGCTGGAGGAGCGCATCTTCGCCGCTTTGCCGGAGGGCGAGCTGGACGCCTTCGTCGCGACGCTGCGCAAGATCGACGCGGTGGTGCTGCGGTGGGACGAGGACGCGCTCACCGCTCCCACGGCGCCGGCGGACTGAACGCCTCCGCCAGCAGCGCGGTGAAGGCAGTCACCGCCGCGGGGACGAGCGGCGTACGCGGGTGTACCGCCCAGATGCCGACATCGGCTGAACCCTCGACATCCTCCAGCACGCGGACGAGGCGACCGGCGGCAAGATCCGGCCCAACGTCCCACAGCGAGCGGAGCGCGATGCCGGTGCCGGCCAGCGCGAGCTCGCGCACCACCTCGCTGGAGTTGGTGCCGACGATGCTCTCGCCCTGAACGGTCAGCGGCCGTCCGCCGCGGACGAGCCGCCACGGCAGCTGTCCCTCCGCCGCGAGCAACCGATGCTGCGTCAGGTCGGCAAGGCGGGCGGGCGGGCCATGTTTGGCGAGGTAGGCAGGCGCGGTGCAGAGGATTCGGCGGCTGGTGGCGAGGCGCGTGGCGGCAAGGCTGGGCGGCACAGAAGCGGTGATGCGGATGGCGAGGTCGACCCGCTCCGCCACCAGATCGGTGAAGCCGTCGGACAGGTCCAGCTCGATACGAACATGCGGATGCATGTCGAGGAAGCGCGCGACCAGCGGCGCGACGTGCATCCGGCCGAAGCTGGTCGGTGCCGAAAGGCGAAGCGGTCCCGCAACGGCACGCGTGCGGCCCGCCACCTGCGCCTCCGCATCCGCCGCCGCCGTCAGGATCGCGCTCACCGCCTCGTAGAAGCGCGCGCCCGCCTGCGTCGGCTCCAGCCGACGCGTGGTGCGGCGGATCAGTTGCGCGCCCAGCCGCTCCTCCAGCCGCGCCAGCCGCTTCGACACCATGGCGGGGGACAGGCGGAGCGCGCGTGCCGCAGCGGAGAGGCTGCCGCCCTCGATGATCCGCACGAACAGATCATAATCGCGGTCCACCTGTTCCTCCAGCGATCGACTGCTGTGCCCTTTCCGCGCCTACCGGGCTGCGCTTCTCCGGTCTACATCGACCTGCGGAGACACGAACGAGGGCAGGCATGATCGAGCGCGCCGGATTGAACATCGCGGAACCGCTGGTCCGCTTCGTCGAGGAGCGGGCGCTGCCGGGTACCGGGCTCGATCCTGACGCCTTCTGGGCCGGCGTCACAGCGATCTTTGCGCGCTTCGCGCCGGAAAACGCCGCTTTGCTGGCAATACGCGATGCCTTGCAGGCGCAGATCGATGGTTGGCACGCGGCGAACCCCGCGCCGTTCGATCCAGCCGCCTACCAAGCCTTTCTGCGCGAGATCGGCTATCTCGTCGAGGAGCCGGCACCCTTCACCGTCGCCCCAGGCAGCGTCGATGCGGAGGTGGCGACGATGGCGGGCCCGCAGCTCGTCGTTCCGATCCTGAACGCGCGCTTCCTGCTCAACGCCACCAACGCGCGCTGGGGCAGCCTCTACGACGCGCTCTACGGCACCGATGCGATCCCCGGCACGCCCGCGCCTGGCCGCTATGATCCGCCGCGGGGCCGTGAGGTGATTGCCTGGGCCAAGGCATTCCTCGACGATGCGGTGCCGCTCGCCGACGGATGCTGGGCGGACTTTGCCGGTGGCGATCCGATGCTGGCCGATCCCGCGCAACTGGTCGGCCGCGCGGGCGAGACCCTGCTGTTCCGCCACAACGGCCTGCATATCGAGTTGGTGATCGATCGTGACCACCCGATCGGCCGCGACGATCCCGCCGGGATCGCCGACGTCGTCCTTGAATCGGCGCTCACCACCATCTGCGATCTCGAGGATTCGGTTGCGGCGATTGACGCCGAGGACAAGGTGGCAGCCTATGCCAATTGGCTCGGGCTGATGCAGGGCACGCTCACCGCCAGCTTCGACAAAGGAGGCCGCTCCGTCACGCGCACCCTCGCGCCCGACCGCACCTACACCGCCCCCGACGGCACCGCCTTCGCGCTGCCCGGCCGCAGCCTGCTCTTCGTCCGCAACGTCGGCCATCTGATGACCACGCCTGCGGTGCGGCTGCCGGACGGGACGGAGGCGCCCGAGGGTATCCTGGACGGCATCCTCACCAGCCTGATCGCGCTGCACGACCTGAACGGCGCCCGCACCAACAGCCGCGCTGGCTCGATCTACATCGTCAAGCCGAAGATGCACGGGCCCGACGAGGTCGCCTTCACCGATCGCCTGTTCGACGCAATCGAGGACCTCCTCGGTCTCGACCGCCACACGATCAAGGTCGGCGTGATGGATGAGGAGCGTCGCACCTCTGCAAATCTGGCGGCGTGCATCCATGCGGTGCGGCACCGCATCGTCTTCATCAACACGGGCTTCCTCGATCGCACGGGCGACGAGATGCACACATCGATGCGCGCCGGCCCGATGATCCGGAAGGCGGAGATGAAGGCGTCCGACTGGATCGCCGCTTACGAGGACCGCAACGTCCAGATCGGCCTTGCCTGTGGGCTGTCGGGCAGGGCGCAGATCGGCAAGGGCATGTGGGCCGCGCCCGATCGAATGGCGGACATGCTGGAGCAGAAGATCGCCCATCCGCGCGGCGGCGCCTCCACCGCGTGGGTGCCGAGCCCGACCGCCGCGACGCTCCACGCGACCCACTATCACCGGGTCGACGTGTTCGCCCGCCAGGCGGAGCGCGGGGCCGAGCCCGTGGCATCGCTAGAGCGGCTGCTGAGCCTTCCCCTCGCCACCGGCCGAAACTGGTCGCCGCAGGAGGTTCGTGACGAGCTGGACAACAATGCGCAGGGTATCCTCGGCTATGTCGTCCGCTGGATCGATCAGGGCATCGGCTGCTCCAAGGTGCCGGACATCCACGATGTCGGCCTGATGGAAGACCGCGCCACGCTGCGCATCTCCTCCCAGCATATCGCCAACTGGCTGGCGCACGGCGTCTGCACCGCAGCGGAGATGGAGGCCGCGTTCGATCGGATGGCCGCCAAGGTGGACGCGCAGAATGCGGGCGATCCGCTCTACCGCCCGCTCACGCGTGACAGCCTCGCTTTTCAGGCGGCGCGGGCGCTGGTGTTCGAGGGCGAGCACCAGCCGAATGGCTATACGGAGCCGCTGCTCCACCTTTATCGTGCGCGCGCAAAGCAGGAGGCCTGATGCCGCTCTACGAGATTGACGGGCAGAGCCCGACGCTGCCGCCCGACGGCTCCGCCTGGGTGGCCCCTTCGGCCGATCTGATCGGGGATGTGCGGCTGGGGGAGGGGGCCAGCGTGTGGTTCGGGGCCGCGATCCGGGCGGACAACACGCCCATCCTCATCGGTGCGCGGAGCAACGTGCAGGAGGGCGCCGTCATGCACTCCGATCCCGGCAGCCCGCTGACGTTGGGTGAGGAGGTGACCGTCGGCCATCATGCGACGCTGCACGGCTGCACCGTCGGCAACCGCGTGCTGGTGGGCATGGGGGCGACGATCCTCAACGACGCGGTGATCGGCGACGACTGCCTGGTCGGCGCGGGCGCGCTGGTGACGGAGGGCAAGGTGTTCCCGGCGGGCAGCCTCATCGTCGGTTCGCCCGCGCAGGTGAAGCGCACGCTTTCGCCCGAGGCGATGGCCGCCCTGCGCGCCTCGGCGGCGAGCTATGCGGAGCGCCAGCGCCGCTATGCGACGGGGTTGCGCCGAATCGACCGCTGACCTGTCACTTCGGGGTGGCCAGCGCGCGCCATCGGCCGCAAGAGGCAGGCATGGACGACGATATTCGCAAGGCCGCGCTCGATTATCACCGCCTGCCCCGGCCGGGGAAGCTTTCGGTCGAGGCGACGAAGCGCATGACGACGCAGCGCGACCTCGCGCTCGCCTATTCGCCCGGCGTCGCGGCCCCCTGCCTCGAGATCGCCGCCGATCCCGACAAGGCACGCGATTACACCGCGCGCGGCAATCTGGTCGCCGTGATTTCCAACGGCACGGCGGTGCTCGGCCTCGGCAATATCGGCGCGCTGGCGGGCAAGCCGGTGATGGAGGGCAAGGCCGTCCTGTTCAAGAAGTTCGCCGATATCGACGTGTTCGACATCGAGGTGGACACGCAGGATCCCGACAAGTTCGTCGAGACGGTGGCGCTGCTGGAGCCGACCTTCGGCGGCATCAATCTCGAGGACATCAAGGCGCCGGAATGCTTCGAGATCGAGCGGCGCCTGCGCGAGCGGCTGAACATCCCCGTCTTCCATGACGATCAGCACGGCACCGCCATCGTCGTTGCAGCGGCCGTGCGCAACGCGCTGCTGCTTCAGGGCAAGTCGCTGGGGGAGGTGCGGCTGGTCACCTCGGGGGCGGGCGCCGCGGCGCTGGCCTGCGTCGACCTGCTTGTCTCGATGGGCCTGCCCGTCGCCAACGTGACGCTGACCGACAAGGACGGCGTCGTGCAAGCCGAGCGCGCGGGGATGACGCCCAACATGGCGCGTTATGCCCGGGCGACCAACGCGCGTACCTTGCCCGAGGTGCTGGCGGGTGCCGACATCTTCCTCGGCCTCTCCGCCCCACGCGTGCTGAAGCCCGAATGGCTGGAGATGCTGGCGGACAAGCCGCTGATCCTCGCGCTCGCCAATCCGGAGCCGGAGATCCTGCCCGATCTGGTCAGGGCCGCACGGCCCGACGCCATCGTCGCCACAGGCCGGTCGGATTTCCCGAACCAGGTCAACAACGTCCTCTGCTTCCCCTTCATCTTCCGCGGCGCGCTGGATGCAGGCGCGACCGAGATCAACGAGGCGATGAAGGCCGCCGCCGCCGAGGCGATCGCCGCGCTCGCCCGCCAGCCGGCGCATGAGGCGGTGGCCGCCGCCTATGGCGGTCAGCCGCCCAGCTTCGGCTCCGATTACATCATCCCCGCGCCGTTCGATCCGCGCCTGATCCTCGAAGTCGCGCCCGCCGTCGCCCGCGCGGCGGCGGAGAGCGGGGTCGCGCGCCGCCCGATCGCCGACATTGCCGGATATGCCCGCGCTCTGGAGCAGCGCAGTTTCCGCTCCAGCACGCTGATGCTGCCCGTCTTCGCCGCCGCGCGCCGCGCCACCGCGCGGATCGCCTATGGCGAGGGCGAGGATGAGCGCGTACTGCGTGCCATCCAGTCGGTGGTGGACGAGGGGCTCGGCCGCCCCGTGATCGTCGCCCGTCGGCGGATCGTCGAGCGCAAGCTCGCGGCGCTGTCGCTGCGCTGGCGGCTCGATCAGGATGTCGAGATCGTCGATCCCGAAGAAGGCGGCGACATGCTTCGCGCGCTCGTCGCCCCCTATCAGGCGTTGTCGGGGCGGCGCGGTGCGACGCTGGAGGATGCGCAGCGCCGCATCTACCGCCGCCCGTCCGTCACCGCGGCGATGCTGCTCCACGCCGGCCATGTCGATGCGGCGCTGGTCGGCGGCAACAGCGAGTGGTGGAGCCAGATGCAGCTCGTGCTGCCGATCGTGCCGCGGGCCGAGGGCGTCGACCGCGTCTATGCGCTGTCTGCCGTCATCATCGATGCGGGCACGCTGTTCATCGCCGATACGCACATGATCCCCGATCCGAGCGCGGAGCAGATTGCCGAGTTGACGATGCTGGCCGGCGCGGAGGTGCGCCGCTTCGGGCTGGAGCCGCAGGCGGCTCTGCTCTCTCACAGCAATTACGGCGCCTCGAACAGCGACAGCGCGCGCAAGATGCGGCGCGCGGTGCAGCTGATCCGTGCGCAAAAGCCGGACTTCCGCGTGGATGGTGAGATGCACGCCGATACCGCTTTGTCGCAGCCGCTGCGCGATCGGCTGGTGGCGGACAGCCCGCTGACCGGCTCCGCCAACCTGCTGATCATGCCCAACCTCGATGCCGCCAACATCACGCTCACCGCGCTGCAGGCGGCGGCGAGCGGGCAGGTGGTCGGTCCGCTGCTGCTCGGCCTGTCCAAGCCGCTCCACGTCCTGACACCGGGCATCACCGCCCGCGGCATCGTCAACCTGACGTCCGTGGCGGCGGCGAGCAGCCGTCAGGCAGCGGGCGCCGGCTGAGGCGCCGCTCGCCCGCTCATCTCCGCGCCCGCGGCCGGATCGAAGCGGGCGTTGACGAACACCGCCAGCAGCGAGAGGCCGGTCACCGTCCAGAAGGCGGCCGAGAAGTCGGCGAAGGCCGGCTCCGCCCGTCCATGCGCCGCCATGGAGGCGTGCAACGCTGTCGCGCCGACGCAGATGCCGAGCGAGAGCATCAGCTGCTGGAAGGTCGAATAGAAGCTCGTCGCCGCGCTCATCCGCTCCTTGCCGATCTCGTCATAGGCGATCGTGTTGTAGGCGGTGAACTGGAACGACATGAGGAAGCCGGACAGCACCAGCACGGCGAACACCGCCGGCAGCGGCCAGCCCGGCCGGAAAAGGCCGCACAGTGCATAAGCGCCCGTTCCCAGCACGCCCATGACGATCAGGCTCTGGCGAAAGCCGAAGCGGTGCAGCAGCCGCCGTGCGACGGGCTTCATCCCGAACGAGCCGATCGCGGTGCCCACCGTCATCGCCCCGCTCTGCGCCGGTGACAGGCCGAAGGCGAGCTGCATCATCAGCGGCAGCAGGAAGGGCTGGGCGCCTTGCGTGATGCGCGTCAGCGATCCGCCGATCAGTGATAGACGGAAGGTCGTCACCCGCATCAGCGAAATGTCGAGGATCGGATGCGCCGCGCGCCGGGCGTGCATCAGATACAATCCACCCGCGATCGCGCCGACGCCGATCAGCAGGGCGGCGAAGGCGGCGCCATCCTCCCGGCTCGCCATCTCGAAGCCCGACAGCAGACAGCCGAGTGCGACGGCCGAGAGGAGAAAGCCGGGCAGGTCGAACGGCGCGGAGGACGGCTCGCGCACGTCGGCGATGAAGCGGCCGACCAGCAGGAAGCCGAGGATCCCGATCGGCAGGTTCAGCCAGAAGATCCAGCGCCAGTCCGCATAGCCGACGATGAAGCCGCCGAGCGGCGGCCCCAGGATCGGCCCGATCAGCGCGGGCATGATCAGCCACGACATGGCGGACACCATGTCCCGCTTGGCGACCGAGCGGAGCAGCACGAGCCGCCCGACCGGCAGCATCATCGCGCCGCCGATCCCTTGCACGAAGCGGGCAAGCGTCATCAGCTCCAGCGTTGGCGCCATGCCGCAGGCGAGCGAACCCGCCACGAACAGCAGGATCGCCGCGCGGAACACCGGCTTCGCACCGAACCGGTCCGCGATCGTGCCCGAGGCCGGGATGAAGACGGCGAGGGCGAGGAGATAGGAGGTCAGCGTGACGCTCATTTCCGGCGCGCGGACGCCGAAATCGCGCGCCATCGTGGGCAAGGCGGTGGCCAGCACGGTGGCGTCGAGCGACTCCATGAACATCGCGCAGGCGATGATCAGCGCCACCGTCCGGTAATTGACGCTGGCGCTGCCGCCGGCATGGTCGCCGGTCTGCGCGATGCCGTCCGCCGCCGGCACGATGCCGTCGCGCACCTCGGATGTCACCGAGGCGATGTTGCGCCGGCGCGGGCGCAGGTAGCGGCGCGGATCGAGGCTGTCGGGCAGATGCAGGTTCATCGGGGCCGACCGTTAGGCCGCCGGGCAGAGCTTGTCGCGCGCCGGTGTCCGGCGGCTCGCCAGCAACGCGACCAGCCAGATCGCGAAGCCGCCGAGCGCGAGACCGCAGCCGACCCAGCCGGTCGACGCCCAGCCATAGCCCGCCTGGATCGCCAGCCCGCCCAGCCATGGGCCGAGCGCATTGGCGAAGTTGAACGCGCTGTGGTTCAGCGCCGCGGCCAGCCCCTGCGCGTCCTCCGCCACGTCCATCAGCCGCGTCTGCAGCACGGTGCCGAGCGCACCGCCGAAGCCCACCGCCAGCACCACCGGCAGGATCGTCCACAGCGAATGGACCGCGACCGTGTAGAGCGCCAGCGACGCCGCACTCCACAGCAGCAGCCCGCCTGCCGTCGGCATCAGCGCGCGATCGGCGAAGCGGGGGACGAGCAGATTGCCGAGCGTCATGCCGACGCCGAACACTGCCAGCGCGATCGGCACCGCGGAGGGTCCGACCCGCGTCACCTCCATCAGCGTGGAGGCGAGATAGGTGTAGACGGCGAACAGCCCGCCAAAACCGATCGCGCCGATGCCGAGCGTCAGCCACACCTGCGGCCGCGCCAGCGCGCTCAGTTCACGCAGCGCGCTCGCCTGAGGATCGGGCCGGTCATGCGGCACGACCGCCAGCACCATCGCCACCGTAGCGGCAGCGCAAGCGGCGACCATGCCGAACGCCCAGCGCCAGCCGATCGCCTGACCCAGCCAGTTGGCGAAGGGCACGCCGATGATGGTCGCCACCGTTAGCCCAAGCATCACGCGGCCGACCGCCTGCGTCCGCCGCTCCTGCGGCACCAGCGACGCGGCGACCAGCGCGGCGATGCCGAAATAGGCACCGTGCGGCAGGCCGCTCAGGAACCGGAAGGCGAGCATCCAGCCATAGGTCGGCGCCAGCGCGCTCATGCCGTTGCCCACGGCGAACAGCCCCATCAGGATCACCAGCAGCACGCGTCGCGGCAGCTTGGCACCGAGCACCGCCAGCAGCGGCGCGCCGACGACCACGCCCAGCGCATAGGCGCTGATGACATGACCCGCCGTCGGCGCGTCGATGCCAAGATCGCGGGAGAAGAAGGGCAGCAGGCTCATCGTCGCGAATTCGGTCGTGCCGATCGCGAAGCCGCCGAGCGCGAGCGCGAAGTGGACGAGCCCGACGGGGCGCGGCGCGGGGGCGGGCGAGGGCATGCGGCGATCTCCGGCTTTGCTGCAATGCAGCGTGGCGGAGCTAGGGAGGTGAGCCGCGTGGTTCAAGCATGATGCCGGCCCTGGTTGCGCTTTCAGTCGCGCGGATGATGCGGCCGGAAGGTGGCGGGTCGGGCCGGCGCCTCCCGCGTCGCGGGAGGGTCGAACAGATGCTCCAGCATAGCCGCCATCGACGCCCAGCCCTGCGGCGTCAGCGCGACCCGGACGCGGCGGTGATCGGTGCGATCGACCTGCCGGGTGATGAGCTCCGATCCCTGAAGCCGGTCGATCCGACGCAGTGCGCTGGTCGAGCTTTCGCCCGAGAGCAGGATCAGGTCCTTGACGCAGAGCTGCTGCTTCTGCTCGGCCGCGATGAACAGCTCGAGCATCATGTCCCAGGCCGGATCGACGAACAGCTCACGGGGTCCCAGCTTGCTCATCGCCGCGCGCAGCTGGCGGGCCTGCTTGGCCTTTTCCAGCAGCGACGGATCGGATGGGGACAGGGCGTCTTCACGCGTCGCCATCATGCCCTCCATGCTTGAGCAGTGGGCACGCTCACCGCTCGCGCATCGCTTCGCGGGCGCGGTTGAACGGCTTCACCAGATATTGCAGCACCGTCTTCTCGCCGGTGTGGATATCGGCCGTCGCCACCATGCCCGGGGTGATCGGGAAGCGCCGGCCCGCCTTGTTCACCAGCGTATCCGCCGCGGTGCGGATGAAGACGCGGTAATAATGGATGTCGGGGTTCACCTCGTCCCGGATCGTATCGGGCGAGATGCTGGCGACCTTGCCTTCAAGCCCCCCGAAGATCGCATAATCATAGGCGGTGATCTTCACGCTGGCGCGCTGGCCGGGGTGGATGAAGGCAATGTCGCGCGGGTTGATCCGCGCCTCGATCAGCAGGCGATCATCGAGCGGCACGATCTCCATCAGCTTGCCGTTGGGTGGCACGACGCCACCGATCGTCGACACCTCGATATTCTTCACCACGCCGCGGACGGGCGAGCGCAGCGTCAGCCGCTTCAGCGTGTCGCTGCGGCCCCGCACCACCGGCGCCAGCGCCTCCACCTGCTCGCTGATCTTGGCCAGATCCTGCCGCGCCTCGATCATATATTGCGAGCGCAGATCCGCCTTCTTCAGTGCCAGATCCGCCTGCTGCCGCTTCAGCCGCAGCACCTCGACGCTGCTCGCCGCGCCGACCGAGATGAGCGACTCCCCGATCCGCACCTCGCGTCCGATCAGCGCGAGCGACTGATCCACCAGCGCGATCTGCGAGGCCAGGCTGCTCCGGCGCGTCTGATAAAGGCGCGTCTCGGACGCCTTGATCTCCGGAAAGGCGGCGAGTTCGGGCGAGAAGGTGAGGGGCGTGCCGTTCGCCTCCGCCTGCAATCGCGCCATGCTGGCCAAAGCGGCGCGATACTTGGCCTCGCTCTCCTCCACCGTCGATCCGGCCTGGGTTGGATCGAGCTGGGCGAGCAGCTGGCCGGGCTTGACGATGTCGTCCTGCCGCACCGCCAGCTTCGTCAGGATGCCGCCTTCGAGCGACTGGATCACCTGTTCGCGGCTGGTCGGCACGACGCGGCCGGTGCCCGTCGCCACCTCGTCCAGGCTGGCGAACGCGGCCCACAGGATCAGCGCGGCGAACAGCCCGCCCACGATCCACATCAGGCGCCGGGCGGCGTGCAGGCGGCCATCCGCCTCCTCGCCGAACAGATGATCGTCGGGGATTGCGAGCGCCGTCATGCCGCCTTGCTCCGTCCGGCCTGCATCTTGCGCAGGGCTTCGTCCTTGGGTTCGTCGAGGATGATGGTGCCGCCGTCGATCACGATCACGCGGTCGACCACGTCCAGCACGCGCATCCGGTGCGTCGCGATCACCAGCGTGCGATCCTTGCCCCACGCCTTGAGCTGCTGGAGGAACAATCGCTCCGTCGCCTCGTCCATCGCCGCGGTCGGTTCGTCGAGCAGCGCGACGGTCGGCTGGCGCAGCATGAGGCGGGCAAGCAGCAGCGTCTGCACCTGCCCGCCGGACAGGCCGGCGCCGCCTTCCTGCACCACATGGTCGAGCCCGTCGCGCAGGCGGCGGACGAACTCGATCGCGCCGACCGAGGCGAGCGCCGACACGATCTCGCCATCGCTTGCCGCAGGCGCGCCGAGGGTCAGGTTCTCGCGCAGCGTGCCGTGGAACAGCCGGCTGTTCTGCGTCAGCAGGCCGATGTCGCGGCGCACGTCGGCGGGATCGATCTGGTGCATTGCCAGATCATCGAGCAGCACCTCGCCGGAGAGCGGCTGGAGCATGCCCGACAGCGCCTGCAACAGCGTCGACTTGCCCGCGCCGTTGCGGCCGAGCAGCGCCACCTTCTCGCCCGCCGCAATGTCGAGCGTCGGCACGGTCAGCGCGGCGGGCGCGTTCATGTCGCCATAGCCGAACACGCCCGAGCGGATGGCGAAGCGACCCTGTACGGCCGCCAGGGGCACGCGCTGCTCCGCCTCCGCCGCATCCACCGGCAGCGCCATGATCTGGTTGAGGCTGCCCATGGCCACGCGGGCATGCTGCCACCGCGTCAGCAGCGAGGTGACCTGCGCGGTCGGCGCCATCATGCGCGAGCCGAGCATCGAGGCGGCGACGAGCACGCCCGTCGTGATGTCGCCCGCAATCACCATCGGCGCGCCGACGAAGATGATCGTCGCGTAAACCGCATTCTGGACGTTCTGCGTCCAGACATTGAGGCTGTTGGTCAGCCCGCGCAGGCGCAGCTGCGCCTCCCCCGCGACGGAATTGTAGTGGTTCCACTGCCGCTGAAAGCGCGTCTCGGCCTGCAGGGTCTTGATGTCTTCAAGCCCCTGCACCGCCTCGACCAGCATGGCGTTGCGCAGCGAGGATTCGCGCATCGACTCGGTCGCAAGCCGTCGCAGCCGCGGCTGCGCCAGGATGCCGGGCACCAGCATCAGCACCAGCGCGACGAGCGGCACCAGCGCGAGGATGCCGCCGATATACCACATCAGCCCGACGAACAGCAGGAAGAAGGGCAGGTCCGCCACCGCTGCAATGGTGGTGGAGGTGAGAAGGTCGCGCACCTGATCGAGATCGCGCAGCTGCGCGATGAACGTGCCGGTGGAGGCAGGCCGCGCCCGATTGCGCACGCGCAGCGCATGGCCGAAGACGAGGTCGGAGATGCGCAGGTCCGCCCGCTTGCCCAGCATGTCGACGATGTTGGTGCGCAGGCGCCGCAGCAGGAAATCGAAGCCGAGCGCGATCAGCACGCCGATGAACAGGATCGTCAGCGTCGAATAGGATTGCGCCGGCACGACCCGGTCATAGACCTGCATGGAGAACAGGATGCCGCCGAGGCCGAGGATGTTGGTGATCGTCGAGGCGATCATCACATGACCGTAGCTGCCGGCATCGCGCAGCAGGATGCGGCGCAGCCAATGCTCCTCGAACGGCTTGATATAGGCGTCTACCCGCGCGTCCGGCGCGGAGCGCAAGGGACGCGGCACGACATAGCCGATCGCCGCACGCTCGATCTCCGCCAGCGGCACGCGGCTGCGGCCGGCGTCGCCGGGCAGCGCCAGCTCCGCCATGCCGTCGGCGTCAATGCTGTCGATCAGCGCCAGTTCGTCGTCGGGCAGGCGCACGATGAGCGGCAGCCGCCACACGGTCGGCTTCAGCGCAGCTGCGGCCGCGAACCGGATGGAGAGGCCGCTCGCCCGCGCGATCGCGCGGATGCGGGCATCCTCCGTGCCGCCCGTCTCCCACAGGCCCGCCAGCTTGGCGCGCTGTTCGGAGACGGGCAGGCGGTGCGATCGTGCGACCTGGCCGAGCAGGTCGATCCACGCGCCCACCTGCGGCTTGGGAGTGACGGGCAGGCGGATGGTGACCGGGGCGTTCACAGCGTCACTCCATGGATGGACTGGCCGGTCAGTCCGAAGGACTCGCGTGCACGGCCGGTCAGGAACAGGCAGTCGATCTCCAGCCGGCGCAGATCGTGCGCGGTGTTGACCGCCTCGAAGCGGACCTGATGCAATTCCTGCTCGGCGTTGAGCAGGTCGACTAGCGTGCGCGTGCCCATTTCGAGATATTGCAGGCGGTAAAGCTTGCCCGTCTCGCGCATGCTGGTCTCGCGCGATGACAGCGTATCCACCAGTTGCCGGAGGCTGCCGATCTGCTGCTGCGCCTCGCTGAGCCGCTGGCCGGTGTCGGTCCGTGCCCGCTGCGCCGCCGCTTCCGCCGCATCCAGCGCGAAATTGGCCCCGCGCACGCGGGCGCGGGTGGCATTGCCGCTGAAGATGTTGCTCGAGACGCGGAAGCCGAAATTGTAGATGTTGCGCCCACCGCCCAGCGGCGAGACGAGATCGGTGGAGGCGTCGCCGCCCAGCGCCACGGTGGGATAACGCTCGGCCTGGCTGCGGCGCAGGTCGGCGGAGGCACGCTCCGCGCGCGCGTCCGCGGCCATAACCGCGGGCACGTCGGTCCAGTTTGGGCGCGGTCGTGCGCAACTCTCCATCACCCAGGCCGGCACGTCGGGCGCGACCGATTGCGGTGCTGCATCGCGGTTGAGCAGGAAGGCGAGGTTGCTCGCCCAGCGGCGCTGCTCCGCCTCGATCTGGGTCAGCGTCGCTTGTGCCGCCTCGACGCGCGCCTGCGCCTGCAGCGCGTCCGAGCGGGTCGAGGCGCCCTTGTTGGAGCGATCGGCGACGAGCTGGCTGATCTGCTCGATGCTGGCCAGCTGATCGCGCGCGACGATGCGGAGCGCAGCGGCGCGTTGCAGCTCGATCACCGCATAGCCCGTGTCGCGGATCAACGTGTCCACGGCCAGCAGCAGTTCGGCCCGGCCGATGCGCGTGCCGGCGCGCGCCGCATCGACGGCGCTGCGGACCTTGCCGAAGTCGAACAGCATCTGCTGTGCGCCGACCTGCGGGCGAGGCCGCCAGTCACCCCGCACGCGATTGTCGTAGCCGGAGCCGACACCCGCGCTGACCTGCGGCAGATAGCCGGCCCGCGCGGCATTCACCTCCTCGCCGCGCGCACCCAGAATGCCGGCGGCCTCGGTGACGGCGGGATGCCAGGCGACAGCCTCGCGCGCTGCATCAGGTAACGTGATCGGCCCGTCGCGCGTGGCGGTTGCGGCTGCGCCCGCGGTCGCCGCCAAGGCCACAAGCGCCAGCGCCGATCCTGTCCGGCCGATATCCCTGGGGTTGCCCATACCGTGGCGATCCTCCCTTGTTGCAGGAGCATCTTGCGGCAGGTCAGTTAAGGCGAAGTTGGGCGTAATCAGGCGCTTATCGGCGCCTGATTACGCATTTTACGCAGTCGCGAACCGCTTATCCGACGGGATTTGCGGCCTGTCCGTAACGATCCTGATCGTCCGGCATGACGAGATAGGAGAGCGGATCGGACGGCTCCGGCAGAGCGGCGATGTCCGGCGCGGTGTCATTTGCCGGTGCCGCCGAAGGCTCGGCCGCGGGTGCGGTGTCGCCCTGATCGGCAAGGTAGCGGCTCAGCACCGTCTCCAGATCGCCCTGGCCCTCGAACAGGTCATAGGCGAGCTGACCGGCGGACAGGTCCGCCGAAACCGACGCGTCCGGTGTCGCGACCAGTGCATCAAGCACTACCACGTCGGACTCCGCGCCCGACGACGCGGGGTCGGCGACGAACGCCGTGGCAGTCGGAAGCGTTCCATCCGCCGGCACGTCGATCGTCACGGTCAGTGTCGCGGTGGAAATTGTGCCGTTCGGCTGGACCAGTTGGTAGGTGAACGTGTCCAGCAGATCCGTCGTCGAATAAGGCAGATTGGCAAGCGGCTGGTAGATATAGCCACCGGCCTCGCTGACGGTCAGCGTGCCGTGATCGCCGACCACCGTCAGCGGGCTGTTGCCCACTTCGGCGAAGCCGTTTCCGGTATCCACCCGGATGGTCGCGAATGACGTATTTGCCGTATCGTTCGCCAGCAGGTCGCCCTGCGCGGCAGTGGTCGATGCGACGC
The DNA here is from genome assembly GCF_900113315.1 of Sphingomonas jatrophae. Classification (GTDB taxonomy): domain Bacteria; phylum Pseudomonadota; class Alphaproteobacteria; order Sphingomonadales; family Sphingomonadaceae; genus Sphingomonas_P; species Sphingomonas_P jatrophae. The sequence continues at coordinate 63,166 of NZ_FOZG01000001.1, forward strand.
TGTACTGGTTGGCGAAGGTGATGGATTCGCTGATGGCAACGGTGGTGCCGTAGGCCGTGCCGAGGATGTTCGTGCTCGATACGCTGTAGGTGTAGGTGCCGGCCGGCAGATCATCCAGGCGGAAGGTGGCGACCGCCGGCGCCAGCGGCAGCGTGGCGAGCGCCGTTTCGGTGATCCGCGCAACCTCCACATTCGCCGCATTTCGGACCGACAGCGTGTAGTTCGGCAGGATGGACAGGTTGCCGCCGCGGGTGGCGGTGATGGTGATATCCGACGTCGTGTTGGATGCGACGACGAAGCTGTCGGAGCCAGACCCGGTCCTGGGCGCGATCGGCAAACCAAGTGCGGTATTGAAGGAGAACTCCGTCGTCGGCGCCACATTGGTGACGACATTCTGGTAGGTCACCCGCGCGACGGCGGCATCATTCGCCGCCAGCGGCGCGCCGGTCACGTCCGGGCTGCCAATGGCGATCGATAGCGTGGCGCTTTCCAGCTCCCCATCCGCGGGGTCGAGCAACGTGTAGGTGAACACGTCGGTCTTGCCGATGGCGGCGGCGTCCGCATTGGGGGTGTAGGTGTAGGTGCCGTCCCGGTCGATCACCAGCCGGCCCCACGCGCCCTGAACCACCGTATCATCGGCGGCCACTGCGGTGGTGACGCCGTTCACCGTCACGCTCGCCACCCGCGTCTGCGGGCTGACGAAGTCGACCACCCCGCCGGGGCCCGCATCGGTGATGACGTTGCCGTCGGTCGCTTGCGGCACGACGCTCGCCACGTCGGTGAAGTCGGAGTCGGTGCCTGCCACGCTGAGCGTGCCGAGCAGGCCGACGCCCGCCGCGCCCTGGAAGGTGAGGAAGGCACGGTAGGTGCCAGGCTCGAACGTCTCTCTTGCGGTCAGATTGCCGTTCAGCAGGCCGAGCTGAAGGAGCGAGACGTCGCCCGGTCCTTCGGCGGCCACCCACTGGCCGTTGACCAGCTGCTGCACGACCACGCTGTAGCCGCTCGCCACGCCGATATTCGCCACCGCGTCATAGGTGAACACCGCATCCAGGCTGTGCCCGGGCAGGACGGTGAACTGGACGTTGGGGATGCCGAGCACCTGCGCGTCGAGATCGACGAGGCCGAGCGAGACGAGCGCGAGGTAGTTCGCCGTCCCGAAGTTCACCGGCGCGGTGAAGGGCACGAGATCGATGCCCGCCGTGTCCGTGTTCGGCTGTGCGACCACGTCGAACGGTGCCGCCACACTGCCCGGGGCGGACTGGTTGCCCGCCCCGTCGCGCAGCGTGACGTCCAGCGTGCCGCCTGCGGCCTGCGGCGGCACGAGGCCGACAGTGAAGCCGCCGCCCGCACCCACCGTGCCGCTGCCGACCAGCGTGCCGGCGCCGTTGCGCACCTCCACCGTCGTGCCTGCTTCGCCGGTGCCGGTCAGGCTGGTGCCGTCGTTGGTGACGGCGAGGCCCGTCGGGGCGGCAGGCGCAGTGATGTCGGGCGCCACGGCGTTGGTCGGTGCGGAAGGATTGCCCGCCGCATCGCGCTGGATCGCGGTCAGCGTCTCGCCATTCGCCTGCGGCGTGGTGAGCGTTGCCGAATAGCCGCCATTCGCGCCGACCAGGGCGGTGCCGAGCACCGCGCCAGCCGCGGTGGTGATGGTGACAGTGGCACCCGCCTCGCCCGTGCCGGTCACGGTGGTCCCATCCGGGCCGACCGCGGCGGTTGGCGCCGCCGGTGCCGTGATGTCGGGCGCGACGACCGGGATGGCGGGCGAGGCATTGCCCGCCGTGTCCGCCTGGGTGACGCCCAGCACCTCGCCATTGCGCTGCGGGGTGGTCAGCGTCGCCGTGTAGCTGCCGTCCGCCGCGACGGTCGCCGTGCCGATCACCGCGCCGCCCGGAGCGGTAACGGTGATCGTGTTGCCGGCGACGCCGGTGCCCACCACCGCCGTGCCGTCGGCCGTGACGCTCGCGGTCGGCACCAGAGGCGCGGTCCCGTCGGGCGCCACCGCGGTGACGGCCGGCGAGACGTTGTTGGCCGCGTCCCGCTGCGTCGCGGTCAGCGTTTCGCCGTCATCCTGCGGCGGCGTGAGCGTGGCGGCATAGGTGCCGTTCGCAGCCACCACCGCGCTGCCGATCACCGCACCGCCTGAGGCGGTGATGGTGACGGTGGCGCCGGGCTCGCCCGTGCCGGTCGCGGTGGCGCCGTTGGCCGAGATGGCGAGCGTCGGTGCGGCGGGCGGGGTTATGTCGGGCGCCTGCACGATCGATGTGGGCGACGTGTTGCCGGCCCCATCCGCCTGCCGCACGCTGACCAGTTCGCCATTCGCCTGCGCCGGGCTGATCGGCGCGGTGAAGCTGCCGTCCGTGCCGACCGTCGTCGTGCCGATGGGCGTGCCCGCGGCATTGGTGACGGTGATAAGGGCGCCAGGCTCACCCGTGCCGCTCACGCTGGTGCCGTCTGCCGACACCGTCGCCACCGGGGCGGCGGGCGCGGTCAGATCGGGCGCGGTGACGGGCACGGTGGGCGATGGATTGCCCGCCGGATCCGCCTGGGAGACGGTCAGCGCCTCGCCGTTCCGCTGCGCCGGGGTGAGCGCAACCGTGTAGCTGCCGTCTGCCGCCACCGTCGTGGTGCCGAGGCCGCCGGCTGGGCCGGTCACGCTGATCGTCGCGCCGGGCTCACCCGTGCCGGTGATGCTTGCGCCGTCGCCGGCGATTGTCGCAGTCGGTGCGGCGGGTGCGGTCAGATCCGGGGCGGTGGCGGAGGCGGTGGGCGAGAGGTTACCGGCGCCATCGCGCTGCGCGATGCCGAGCAGCTCGCCATTCACCTGCACCGGGTTGAGCGGCGCGGTGAAGCTGCCGTTCGCCGCCACCGTCGCCGTGCCGATCACCGTGCCGTCTGGGTCGGTGATGCTGATCGAGGCGCCGGGCTCGCCCGTGCCGGTCAGGCTGGTGCCGTCCGCCGAGACGGTGCCTGCAGGCGCCGCCGGGGCGGTCAGATCGGGTGCGGTGGTGCTGACCGGGGGCGAGACATTGCCCGCCGGATCGGTCTGGGTCGCGCCCAGCACCTCGCCGTTCCGCTGTGCGGGGTCGAGCGGCGCGGTGTAGCTGCCGTTCGCCGCCACCGTGGCGGTGCCGATCGGATTGCCGGCCGGATCGGTGATGACGATTGACGCACCGGGCTCGCCCGTGCCGGTCACCGCCGTGCCGTCCGCATTCACCGTCGCCGTCGGTGCCGCCGGCACGACGAGGTCGGGCGCGGTCGCCGTGGCGGCGGACGAGGGGTTCCCTGCCATATCCTCCTGCGTCGCGCTTACCAGCTCGCCATTCACCTGCGGCGTGGTCAGCGGGGCGGTGTAGCTGCCATCCGGGGCCACCACCGCAGTGCCGATGGGATTGCCCGCCGGATCGGTGATGGTGACGGTGGCGCCTGCCTCACCGGTGCCGGTCGCCGTCGTGCCGTCCGCGCTGATCGCCAGCGTGGGGGCGGCCGGTGCGGTGACGTCGGGCGCCAGGGTGGAGGTGGCGGGAGAGGCATTGCCTGCCGCATCCGCCTGTACCACGCTCAGCGCCTCGCCATTCACCTGCGCCGGCGCGATCGCCGCCGTGTAGCTGCCATTGGCGGCGACGGTGGCGGTACCCAGCACCGTGCCCGCCGCATTGCTGACGGTGACGGTGGCGCCGGGTTCGCCCGTGCCGGTGACGGCGCTGCCGTTGGCGTTCACCGTCGCGACGGGCGCGGCCGGCGCGGTCAGATCGGGTGCGGTGAGCGGGACGGCCGGCGACGGATTGCCCGCCGGGTCGGCCTGCGTTGCCGTCAGCGCCTCGCCATTCACCTGTGGCGGGGTAAGCGGCGCGGTGTAGCTGCCGTCCGCCGCCACCGTCGCGGTGCCGACCGCGGTGCCGCCTGCATCGCGGATGGTGATCGTGGCCCCCGGCTCGCCGCGGCCGGTGACGACGCTGCCATCGGCGTTGATCGCCGCGGTGGGCGTCGCCGGTGCGGTGATGTCGGGCGCGGTGACCGGCGTTGAAGGCGAGTCGTTGCCGGCCGCATCCGCCTGGACCACGCCGAACGTCTGGCCGTTCGCCTGCGCAGGGCTCAGCGCCACCGTATAGGTGCCGTTCGCCGCCACCGTGCCGCTGCCGAGGATTGCGCCGGCCGCATTGGTGACGGTGACGGTGGCACCGGGCTCACCCGTGCCGGTCACCGCGGTGCCGTTCGCATTCACCGCCGCAACAGGCGCGGCTGGCGCGGTTAGATCGGGTGCATTGGCCGTGGCGGTGGGCGACGCATTGCCCGCCGCGTCCGCCTGGCCTGCGGTCAGCACTTCGCCATTGGTCTGCGCCGGCGTCAGCGTGGCGGTGTAGCTGCCGTTCGCCGCGACCGTCGCCGTGCCGAGCACGGTGCCGCCCGCACCGGTGATGGTGATCAGCGCGCCCGGCTCGCCCGTGCCGGTGGCGAAGGTGCCGTTCGCGGCGACCGCGATGGTCGGCGCGGCCGGTGGCGTGATGTCCGGCGCGGCAAGCGGCACGGTGGGCGAGACGTTGCCCGCCGCATCCGCCTGCGTGACGGTCAGCGCGCCGCCATTGGCCTGCGCGGGGACGAGCGGCGCGGTATAGCTGCCGTCACCCGCCACGAGGGCGGTGCCGATGACCGTGCCTGCGGCGTTCCGCACCTGGATGGTGGCGCCCGCCTCGCCCGTGCCCGTCACGCTCGTGCCATTGGCGGCGATGGTGGCGGTGGGGGCAGTCGGTGCCGTGATGTCGGGCGCGGTCGCGGTGGCCGGGGCAGAGTCATTGCCGGCTGCATCGGTCTGGATGACCTGCACCGTGCCGCCATTCGCCTGCGGCGTGGTGAGCGTGACGGAATAGCTGCCGTTCGCCGCGACCGTGCCGGTGCCGAGCGGCACGCCGCCTGCACCCGTCACGCTGATCGTCGCACCCGGCTCACCCGTGCCGACCACGGTTGTGCCGTCGCCGCTGACGGCCGCCGCCGGGATGGCGGGCGGCGTGATGTCGGGGGCGGGTGCGGTCGTTGCGGGGGAGACGTTGCCCGTCGCATCCGCCTGCGTCACGCTCACCGTGCCGCCATTGGCCTGCGCCGGGGTCAGCGTCACCGTGTAGCTGCCGTCGCCGGCGACCGGCGCGCTGCCCAGCACGGTGCCGTCCGCTGCTCGCACGGTGACGGTGGCACCCGCCTCACCGGTGCCCGTCACGGTGGTGCCGTCGGCGCTGACCGTCGCGGCCGGTGCGACCGGCGCGGTGAGATCGGGCGCCGTGATCGCCGTCGCCGGCGATGGATTGCCCGTCGCGTCGGCCTGCAGCGCGGTCAACGGCTGGCCGTTGGTCTGCGGCGGCGTCAGCGTGGCGCTGTAGGCGCCGTTGGCAGCGACCGTCGCCGTGCCGAGCACCGTGTTGGCGGCATCGCGGATGGTGACGGTGGCGCCCGCCTCACCCGTGCCGGTGACGATGCTGCCGGTGGCGTCAATCGTCGCCGTGGGGGCAGCCGGCGCCGTCAGATCGGGAGCGACCGCCGTGGCGGGCGGCGAGATGTCGCCGTCGCCGTCCGTCTGCGTCACGCGCAGCGTCTCGCCGTTGATTCGGGGCGGGGTGAGCGCGACCGAGTAGCTGCCGTCGTCGAGCGCCACGGTCGTGCCGATAACGGTGCCGGTCGCATCCAGCACGCGCACCGTCGCATTGGCCTCGGCCACGCCGGTGACGGCGGTGCCGTCAGCGGAGACTGCAGCGGTCGGGGCAAGCGGATCGGTGTCGGGCACCAGATCGGGGGCGGGCGCGGTCACCGGCGGCGAGACGTTGCCGCTCGGGTCCGTCTGGCGGACCGTCAGCAGCTCGCCATCCGTCTGCGGGGGATTGAGCGTGACCGAGTAGCTGCCGTCCGGCGTCACGACGGTGGTGCCGATGACGACGCCCAGCGGATCGGTGACGGTGATGGTCGCGCCGGCCTCACCGGTGCCGGTCAGCGTCGCGCCGGCCGTGGGCTCGACCGTGGCGGTCGGGGCCGCAGGTGCGGTCAGATCGGGTGCGGTCAGCGAGGTTGCGGCGGAGACGTTGCTCGCGCCGTCCGCCTGGGTGACGGCCAGCACCTGGCTGTTCACCTGCGGCGTGCTCAGCACCACCGAATAGGCGCCTTGCGGATTGACCACCGCCGTGCCGAGCAGCGCACCCCCCGTGCCCCGGACGGTGACGGTGGCACCCACCTCACCCGTGCCGGAGACGATGCTGCCCGTCGCGTCGAGCGTGGCGACCGGCGCGGCCGGCGGCGTGATGTCCGGCGCGGTCAGCGGGATGCCGGGCGAGGTGTTGCCGCCCAGATCGCTCTGCGTCGCGGTCAACGCCTCGCCATTCGCCTGCGCGGGGGTGAGCGTCACCGTGTAGCTTCCATCGGCGGCGACGGTCGTGCTGCCGACGACGGTGCCGGCGGCGTTGGCGATGCGCAACGTCGCGCCGGGTTCGCCCGTACCGGTCACGCTGGTGCCGGTCGCGTTGATCGCCGCGGTCGGCGCAGCCGGTGCGGTGAAGTCGGGCGCGAGCGTGGTCGCTGCGCCCGAGGCGTTGCCTGCGGCATCGCTCTGCGTCGCGCGCAGCAGCTCGCCATTGGTCTGCGGCGGGTTGATCGTCGTGGTGTAGCTGCCGTCGGCGATCACCGTGGCGGTGCCGATCACCGCACCGCCGGGCGCGGTGATGGTGACGGTGGCGCCGGGCTCACCCGTGCCGCTGACGATCGTGCCCGCGCCGTTGACCGTGATGGTCGGCGCGGCCGGTGCCGTGATGTCGGGTGCGGCGACGGTTGCCGCGGGCGAGAGGTTGCCGGCCGTATCGGTCTGCGTAACGGACACGGTGCCGCCATTGGCCTGCGCCGGGCTGAGCGGCACGGTGAAGCTGCCGTCCGCGCCAACGGTGCCGGTGCCGATCACCGTCCCGCCGCTCGTCACGCTGACGGCAGCGCCGGGCTCGCCCGTGCCGGTCACGCTGCTGCCATCGGCGGCGATCGTGACGGCGGGCGCGGCCGGGGCGGTGATGTCGGGTGCAGGGGCGACCGCCGCGGGCGAGGTATTGCCCGCCGCATCGGTCTGCGTGACGGACAGGCTGCCGCCATTGTTCTGCGCCGGGCTGATCGGCGCGCTGTAGGTGCCGTCCCCGGCGATGATGGCGGTGCCGACGATGGCGCCGCCGGCCGTGATGACGGTGACGCGCGCACCGGGTTCACCCGTGCCGCTCACGCTGGTGCCATCCGCCGCGACAGTGGCGACGGGCGCGGCCGGCGCGGTGATGTCGGGCGCGACGACGCTGGTGGCGGGCGACGCATTGCCGCCGCCATCGGTCTGCACGACGGTCAGCGTGCCGCCATTCGCCTGCGCCGGGCTGAGCGGCACGGTGAAGCTGCCATCGCTGCCGACTGTGCCGGTGCCGACGGTGCCGCCCGGGCCCGTGACGGTGACGGTCGCTCCGGCTTCGCCCGTGCCGGTGACGGCTGTGCCGTCTGCCGTGACGGTTGCGACGGGCGCCAGCGGCGCGGTCGTGTCGGGAGCGGGAAGCGTGGTGGCGGGGGAGGGATTGCCCGCCGCATCGGTCTGCACGACGCTGACGGTGCCGCCATTGGCCTGCGCCGGGCTGAGCGGCACGGTGAAGCTGCCGTCCGCCGCCGCCGTTTCGCTGCCCAGCAGCACGCCGGCGGCGTTGCGCACCTCGATCAGCGCGCCGGCCTCACCCGTGCCGGTCACGCTGGTGCCGTCTGCCGCGATCGTCGCGACGGGTGCGGCCGGCGCGGTCAGATCGGGCGCGGTCAGCGAGGTGGCGGGCGAGCCATTGTTCGCCGAATCCGTCTGCGTGACGCTCAGCGCCTCGCCATTCACCGGCGCGGGGCTGAGCGGCGCGGTGTAGCTGCCGTCTGCCGCAACCGTGGCGGTGCCCAGCACCGTGCCGTCGGCCGCGCGCACCGTCACGGTCGCACCTGCTTCGCCCGTGCCGGTCACGCCGGTGCCGTCCGCAGCGATGGTGGCGCTCGGCGCCAGGGGCGCGGTCGTATCCGGCGCGGTGGTGGTGGCGGCCGGGGAGACGTTGCCCGCGGCGTCCGCCTGCGTCACGCTCAGCGTCTCGCCATTGGTTCGCGGCGTGGCGAGCGTGATCGAGTAATTGCCATTCGCATCGACCGGGCCGGAGCCGATCACCGTGCCGGCACCATCACGCACGGTGACGGTCGCGCCGGCCTCACCCGTGCCGCTGACGACGGCGCCGGTGGTGTCGATGGCGGCGGTCGGTGCCGCCGGGGCGGTCAGGTCGGGCGCGATGGCAGTGGTCGCCGGCGACACATCGCCGTCCGGCTGCGTCTGCGTGACACTCAGTGCCTCGCTGTTGATCCGCGGCGGGGTGAGCGCGATCGAATAGCTGCCGTCACCAGCCGCAACGGTGCTGCCAATGAAGCTGCCATCCGCGTTGAACGCGCGCACCGTGGCGCCCGCCTCGGCCGTGCCGGTGATCGCCGTGCCGTCCGCGGTGACGCTGGCGGCGGGGGCCGCCGGCGCGATGCCGTCGCTGGGGATGAGATCGGGCGCGACAGCGGTGGCAGGCGCAGAGATGTTGCCGGCGCCGTCCGTCTGCCGCACGCTCAGCTGCTCGCCATCGATCTGCGGCGGGGACAGCGTGACCGAGAAGGTGCCATCAGCAGCCACCGTGCCGGTGCCGACGATGTCGCCGAACGCATCGGTCACGGTGATCGTCGCACCCGCCTCGCCGGTGCCGGTCAGCGTCGCGCCGGTCGCCTGATCGACCGCTGCCACGGGGGCGGCGGGCGCGGTCAGATCGGGCGCGGTCAGCGCGGTTGCGGGCGAGACGTTGCCCGCGGCGTCGGCCTGCGTGACGGAGAGCGCCTCGCCATTCACCTGCGGCGTGGCCAAGGTGATCGAGAAGGCGCCCTGCGCATCGGCCACGCCGCTGCCCAGCACGGCACCGTTCGTATCCCGAACGGTAACGGTCGCGCCCGCCTCACCCGTCCCGGTGACCACGCTACCTGCCGCGTCGAGCGTCGCGGTGGGGGCGGCGGGCGCAGTCAGGTCGGGGGCGACTGCAGTCGCGGCACCCGAGGCATTGCCCGCGATGTCGGACTGGCGTGCGGTCAGCTGCTCGCCATTCACCTGCGCGGGGGTCAGCGTGGCGGCATAGCTGCCATCCGCCGCCACCGTGGCGGTGCCGATCACCGCGCCTGCAGGGCTGGTGATCGTCACCGTGGCGCCCGGCTCGCCCGTGCCGGTGGCACCGGTTCCGGTCGCGTTGATCGCCAGCGTTGGTGCGGCAGGGGCGGTGATGTCGGGCGCGCTCACCGTCGTGGCGGGCGAGGCGTTGCCGGCCGGGTCGCTCTGCGTGACGGTCAGGTTCCCGCCATTCGCCTGCGGGGTGGTGAGCGTAACGGTGTAGCTGCCGTTTGCGGCAACGGGCGCCGTGCCGATCACCGCGCCGCTTGCATCGCGGACGGAGACGGTCGCGCCGGGCTCACCCGTGCCGGTGACGGTCGTGCCGTTCGCCGCAACCGTCGCGGTCGGTGCGGCGGGGGCGGTGCTGTCGGGCGCGGTGACGGAGGTGGCGGGGGAGACGTTGCCCGCCGGATCGGCCTGCGTGACCGTCAGGCTACCGCCGTTCGTCTGCGGCGTGGTGAGCGGGACGCTGTAGGTGCCGTCCGCGGCGACGACCGCGGTGCCGACGACCGCCCCCGCGCCGTTGCGGATCGTGACCGTCGCACCTGCCTCGCCCGTGCCGCTGACACTTGCGCCATTGGCCGCGATCGTCGCGGTGGGGGCGGCCGGGGCGGTGATGTCCGGCGCGGTGACGGTGGTGACGGGCGAGGCATTGCCCGCCGGATCGGTCTGGACGACGCGGATGGTGCCGCCATTGGCCTGCGCCGGGCTGACGCTGACCGAATAGCTGCCGTTCGCGCCCACGGTTCCGGTGCCGATCGTCGCGCCGTTGCCGTTCGTCACGGTGACGGTGGCACCCGCCTCGCCGGTGCCGGAGATGGTGGTGCCGTTCGCATTCACCGTCGCGGTCGGAGCAGCGGGCGGGGTGCGATCGACCTCGGGCTCGCGATCGCCGCCGCCACCGCCGCCGCCTGCCGCCAGGGCCACGCCGCCGGCCGCCACTGCACCGAGCAGGATCGGCAGCGCCAGCGACGAGCCGCCGCCCGCCGCAGCGGCGCCCGCCAGCAGATTGTCCAGATCCTCGATCAGGGTGAAGCGGCCCGCGCCGACCGCATCGGGATGCGCCAGCCACAGGCTGTTGCCCGGCTCCTGGACGACGAGATCGCTGCCGACGCCGTTCTGGGTCTGGTAGAAATCGGCCAGGCGCACCTGCGTGCCATCGGCCATCCGCACGATCAGGTCATCGCCCTGCCGCTCCAGCGCGCTGATCTGCGTTCGGTCAATGTTCAATCGGACGACGCTGGGCGACTGGAGATCGATGCTGTCGAGAGAAACCTGCGTGGCGTTGCCGGTCGCCTTGTCGATCACTTCAACGTTCATCTTCAAACTCCCCAGCCGCATTGGGCATGACTGCCGACCGCGAAAGCCCGATCCTGTTGCCGGATCGGCGCTGTCTCACGGTATGCAGGCTGAAGTGCCGGGGTTAATGCTCCTATCCGTCCGCTCCGGAAGCGGAATCAATTCGGCTGGAGCGCTGCTATTCTAGGGTTTGTGGGAAAAGAGCGGACATAATCCGTTGCAAACCTGTGGTTCGCGCCCGCCTGAACACGCCGACTTGCAGGAATTACATAAGTGCGGGCAGACTCGCCCGCCCGTTCGGCTCAGCGCTTCAACGCTTCCGCTAGCTCCGCCTTGCTCATCTTCGAGCGACCGGGAATGTCCCGCTTCTTCGCCTGCTCGTAGAGTTGGGCGCGCGTGGGGCCGCTTTCGTCCGCCCGCTCGCGCGCCTTGGTCTGTTTCAGGCGCTTGCGGTTTTCGGCGGGTGTCTGCTGGTTGGAGGCGCCCGCTTCGCTGAGGCCGATGGCGATCGCCTGCTTGCGGCTTTTCACCTTTCGCCCGGCGCTGGTCTCCAGCTCGCCTTCCTTATATTCGTGCAGGACGCGTTCCATCACGTCCTTCTGCGCCTTCGACTGTTTGGCCATGGCTCGCATCCTCGGCAATCCTGCCGGGATCAACCGGCGAGGCTGGCGCCGGTTGCGCTCAGCCGAGCCGTTCGGGCACCGACAGCGCTTCCGCGACGATGGCGGCACGATCCTCCATGGCTTCCCACGGGAAGACGAACCAGCGCTTGTCCGCATGGCGGTCGATCGTCTCGGCGCGGTAGTCCACCGTGGCGGCCGAGCGGGCATTGTCGATCAGCACGGCGAAGCGGATCGCCGCCGCATCCGCCCCTTCCGCCGACAATGCGGTGCGCAGGCCCGCAATGGTGCGCCCGCTGTCGTTGATGTCGTCGACGATCAGCAGGCGCGTGCCCTCCCGGCTCATCGCCGCGAGCGGGCCGATCCGGTCTGCGGCAAAGGCCGCGACGCCTGCCGAGAGATCGACCGACAGCATCGGCCGCCCCAGCCGGTGCGCGAGATAGACAGCCGGCACCAGCCCGCCGCGGCCGACGCCGACGACATAGTCCGGCGCCCACCCGCTCGCCTCGACCGACCGGGCGAGCGTCGCGACCGACGTGGTAAAAGCGTCGTGCGCTATGTCGTGCAGCTGGGGAGCGGTGTCGGTCATCTCGCCGCTGCGGCTAGCCGGTCCGCCCGGCTGCCGCAATCGGCGGGGACAGGCCCAGCCACCGGCTTGCCGCGGGGGAGCGCCGCAGTACCAGCCGCTCGATCAGCAGCACCGCCACCAGCGTCGCGCCGAACAGGGGCAGCAACACGCCGAGCAGCACGATGCCCGCCGCCAGCCCCCAGCCGCCACGACGCCCCGTTACGGCAGGCGGCGCCCCCAGCACCCCGTCCGGCCGCCGCCGCCACCACAGGACCACGCTGCTGACGGAGACGAGCGCGAGGCCGATCGCGGTCAGCAGGTTGAGCAGCTGGTTCAGCCAGCCGAACGCCTGCCCCTCATGGATCGCCACACCCCAGCCAACCAGCCGGTCGACCAGCCGGCGCTGCGCGAAATTCTTGCGGGAGAGGATGGCGCCGGTTGCGCCGTCCAGCGTCAGGTCGGTCCGCAAAGGGCGGTTCGCCGCGTCCGACTTGGCGGTCCAGGGCGCATCCGGTCCGGTGGGCGGCGCGACCAGCACGGGGGCGGCGAGCGCGAGCGGCGTCACTCGGGCGACGATCCGGTCGAGCGGGCCATAGGAGGTGGGTGGGTGCGCCATCGTCATGCCGCCATGTTCGGCATGTTCCCCCATCATCGCACGTGTGCCTGCATCCGCCGCCGCCCGGCTGCGCAGCTCCGCTGTGTGGCCGCTGGACCAATCCTGCTTCGGTGCCTGGCCTTCCACGATCGCACGCACCGTGCCCAGATAGCCGCCCCAGCTCTTCGCCCAGGGCAGGCCCGAGACGAGCAGGAACAGCGCAAAGGCCGAGACCCAGAAGCCGCTGACGCCGTGCAGATCGCGCCAGAAGCGGCGCCCCCGGGCGCCCAGCCGCGGATAGACGACCCCGCCGAGGCCACCACCGCGCGGCCACCACAGGAACAGGCCGGTGACGATCATCACGATCGCCCAAGAGGCCGCCAGCTCGACCAGGTAGGAGCCGGCCGCGCCGGCCAGCAGCTCGCCATGCAGGCGGAAGACGACGCGCATCGGCCGCATGTCCTCATCCACCGTCTTCAGGATGGCGAGCGTTTGCGGGTGGACATAGACGCGCGTTTCCTGCGTGCCCCGTCCGACGATCACCTGCACCGCCTGGGCCGGCGTCTCCGGCAGTTGGTAGCGGTGCAGCACCGATCCCGGCACCGCCCGCACCGCCGCCGCGGCCTGCGCCGCCGCACCGGCGCTGCCGCCCCCTGCGGCGACATGCGCGTAGGGGCGGTCGAGCCACGCCTCCACCTGCGGGCGGAACAGGTAGATGGCGCCGGTGATCGACAGCCACAGCACGAAGGGGATGCAGAACAGGCCGGCATAGAAATGCCAGCGCCAGACAGTCGCGTGCGTCAGCCCGCGTGAGGGGGTTCGCTGCATCGCTCAGAACCTCGTCTTGACGCCGGCGAACAAGGTCCGCGGCTGCCCGGCATAGATGCTGCCCGTGATGTTGCGCAGCACGGCCGCACCATTTTCCTGTCCGGTCGCCGCGACGAAGCTGTTGGCGACGATGCCGGCGGAGCCGACATAGGTCTTGTCGAACAGGTTCTGCACCGAGGCGAACAGGCTGACCCGCGACCACCAGCCGTCGCCGCGAGGCGGATCGTAATGCAGGTTGAGGTTGACCAGAGTGTAGCCCGGCACAGCCAGCGCATTGGCATTGTCGATGTAATAGCGCTCGCGGTACGTCACCTCGGCAAAGCCGCCGAGACCGGCCAGCGGCCCCGCCGGCTGATCGTAAGCGGCGAGCGCATTGACGAAGGTCGGGATCACGCCAGGAATGGCATTGCCCTCCCGGTCGAACAGGCGCGACACGGTGCCGGCGGTCAGCCGCTCCTGAAAGTCGGTGTAATGGTGATCGTTATAGCTGTAGCTCGCCTGCACCCTCGCGCCGGGCAGCGCGCCCGGCAGGGGTTGCCAGTCGACGCCGATCTCGATCCCGCGATGCACCGAACGCGGCACGTTCGACGTATAGGCCTGCAGGTTCACGCCGGCAGACTGGCTAACCAACTCGTTGCGGAACCACTCATAATAGCCGGTGATCTCGGCGCGCAGCGTGTCGCCCAGCGTGATCTCGGCACCTACATCGACGCCGGTGTTTCTCTGTGCCTTGAGCGCGGTGTTGTTGCCGAACACGCCCTCCGGCGTGACGAACAGCTGGCCTGACTGCGGAATGCCGTAGCCGGTGCCGACCCGCGCATGCAGCCGCACCGGATCCAGCGCCTGCCAGACGAGCGCCGCCTCGGGCGCGACGTTCCAGAAGCGCCTGAGCGCCGGCACCAAGGTCTGCGTCGGGCTTGCGCCCAGCGGATAGGCGTAGCTCGTTTGCCGCTGATTGATGATCGAGCGTTCGGCGCCGATCCCTGCCACCAGCCGCAGCTTGGGCGTCAGCTGCACCTCTTCGCGCGCCCGCGCGCCCATGTTGCGCACGTCCCCGAATGTCGTGCTGACCAGCGCACCAAAGCCGTTGCGGCCGGCCGGCGTCTTGTTGAAGCTGAAGCTCTGATTGTCGAGATAATTGTAGAAGAGCTGGACGAAGCTCGTCGCCTCCAGCCCGAGCAGCGTGCCGCGATCGGTCACGTCCGACGTGATGTTATAGCTGTCCAGCGTGCCCTTGAACGGTGTCGCGCTGGTCGGCTGGTTGACGACGCGGCTGTCGAACGTCGCTTGCGTGCGCCACACCGTCGCCGGGCCGAAATCATGCTCGTAGCGGACCCCCGCAATCGTCCGCCGGTCATTGCGCGCGAGATCGCCTTCGGCTGCGGTCTGAGCGATGCGCGCGCCGTTCACGCCATTGGCGAGGACGGAGATCGTGCCGCAGCCCGGCGCGGCCGTGGCCGCCGCCTCGCAGCCGCGCTGATAGGGGTTTGCCAGATACTGGTTGAACGACAGGCGGGTGGAGAGGCGGAACTCGCCTTCGTTGTAGATGACCTTGGCGGCCACCCGGTCCCGCTCGCCGAGCTCGAACGTGCCGTAAGCGTTGATCGTGCCCGTCTCGTAGCCGGTGTGCCCGGTCGCGCCGTCCGCGCGCGCGAAGCTGCCGAACAGGCTGTATTCGTGCGTTGCGCCCGCACCACCCAGCGTCGCGTAGAAATTGGCATAGCCATCCCCGCCGGCATCGAAGCCCGCTTCCAGCCCGTCGATGTCGCGCCCACGCCGCGTGCGGAAGTTGACCGCGCCGCCCAGCGCATAATTGCCGTAGCGCGCGGACGAGGGGCCACGCACCACGTCCACCGCGCCGTACGCATGCGGATCGGTCAGGTCGAAGCGGGCGAGGCCGTCCGGCTGGGTGACGGGGAAATCGTCCTCGAACACCTGAATGTTGCGCGCGCCGAAGCTGTTGCGCGCATTCGATCCGCGGATCGATACGCCTACGTCGCGCGGGCCATTGCCCTGGATCACGGCGACACCCGGCGAGAGCTTGACGATGTCGGCGATCGTCGTCGCCGGCGTGTTGCGGAAGGCGCGGTCGTCCACCGTCGTCACCGTCTGGCCCTGCACCTGCGTCGTCAGCGACAGCGCCTTGGCGGTGACGACTACCTCTGTAGCAGGGGCGGGTGAGGGCGCCCGCACCGGAGCCGCCGCGACGGGCGTATCAAGCGCGCGCAATTGCTCATCAATCAGCGCGCGCTGCCGCAGCAGTTCGGCGCGCCGTGCCTCCGCCCCGTCGCCGACTTGCGCCGACGCGGCCGAGCCGAGCGCCGTCAGGGCGGCGCCCGCAATCATCCATTTCGTCATGTCATGTCCCTGTTGCGCCCGCGCGATCATGCGGGCAGCCGCGTCTCCGGCGGCGTGCGGACCGGCGCTGCCGGTCGGTCTGTCGGGTCAGACGAAGGCGGGTGGCGCGCGCAGAGGCGGACGCAGCCGCGCGCGGAGGCGCGGCGCGGGCGCAGAGGCTGGCCGCAGCGCGATGAGGAAGGCGAACAGCAGGGCCGCCGCCAGCAGCAGCGGATCGGCCGCGCCGAGCGAGGGCATCGACAGGCCGGCAAAGGCGCAGGGCTGCTCCGCCTTGGGGTGCTCGCCCGGTGTCTGCTTGCCGTGATGCATGCCGTGCATGACAGGCTCGGCCTTCACCGGCATCACGCCCGCGCACAGCTCCAGCCGGATGGTCCCGCCGCTGACGACGGGCATGTAGCCCACCGGCACCAGCAGGCGCAGCAGCATCGCGCAGGCGAACAGCGCCGCGGCGAGCGCCCGGTGGCGCAGGATCAGGGCGCGGGCCGCGTGCACGGGTGCCGCTCTAAGGCCGGGCGGGCGAGAAAGGAAGCATCATGCGGCGGCGTAACGATACCGGCGCCGATCCGCTCCGCAACGTAATGCAGATCAAGACGTTAGCCGCGCGTCGCTCGCACCGGCACCGCCGCCACCTGACGCGACAGGCTTGCCGCCGCGCGCACATAAGCGGGGCCGCCGCACACCGTCCACGCCTGTGGCAGCTTCAGCCGCGGCGTGGCGCCCAGCACTGGGTGGTGCAGCATCTCGGTGCCCTGATCGACGACGCGGTCGGTCGCGCTCTCGACGACGAGGAAGTCCGGCCGCGCCAGCGCCATCCGCTCCAACGGCACGCGCGCCAGCGACGAGGCATCCAGCCGCCCGGCCAAGTTGACGAGGCCCGTGCGCCGCATCAGCTCGTCCACCAGCGTGCCCGTGCCCGTCAGGAAGCCGCGCCGCTGGTAATAGGCCGCCACGCGCCCACGCCCCGTTGCCGGGATGCGCGCCAGCTGCGCATCCATCCGCGCGATCAGCGCGGTGCCGCGCTCGGGATGGCCGACCGCCGCCGCCACCTCGCGCACCTGCCGCTTGATGTCGGCATAGCTCTCCGCCGACGGCAGATCGAGCGTGGCGATGTTGCGGCCCTTCAAGCGCGCCATCGTCTCGCGCCGCCGCCCGGGGGTCGCGATCAGCAGATCGGGGCGCAGCGCCAGCACCTCCTCCGCCGTTCCCTTGGAAACGGGCAGCCGCGCCGCCGCCGCCGCGCCCGCCGACATCTGCGGATCACGCGCGAACTGCGTCAGCGCGGCGATCTGCCCCGGATCGGCCAGCGCCAGCAGATACTGGTCGGCACACAGGTTCAGCGACACGATGCGCTGCGGCTTCGGCGGCGGTGCGGCGCCCAGCAGCAGGGCGATCAACGGCAGACAGAGGAAGCGACGCATGATTTAGCCTTTGCATGGCGACGCGATCCTCCGCTAGGGGCCGCCCCGCCCGGGACGCATCTCGCGACGGGCAGGCCGGACGCGAAAGGCGAGGCGTGAACTTATTACGACGCTGGCGCTGGCCGGCGCTGATCCTGCTTGTCATCGTCTCGGCCACGCTGTCGATTGCGGTCGGCAGCGCCGCGATCCCGCCGGGGCGGGCGCTGGCAGCCCTTGCCGGCCATGGTGATCCCGTCGAGCGCGCGATCCTGGTCGAGCTGCGCCTGCCGCGTGCGCTGCTGGGGCTGATGGTTGGCGCGATGCTCGGCCTCGCTGGTGCTGCGCTACAGGGCTATCTGCGCAATCCCCTGGCGGAGCCGTCGGTGCTCGGCGCGTCCAACGGTGCGGCGCTCGGCGCCGTCGTCGCCCTCTATTTCGGACTAGCGGAGCTGCATCCCGCGGTGTTGCCGCTGCTCGCCGTCGCCGGCGCGCTGGTCAGCCTCGTCATCCTGTTTCTGCTGGCGGGCGGGGGCGAGAGCCCGCTCACCCTTATCCTCGCCGGTATCGCCATCTCCACAATGACGCTGGCGGGCATCAGCCTCGCCCTCAATCTCGCGCCCAATCCGTTCGCCGCGATGGAGATTACCAGCTGGCTCCTCGGCAGCCTTGAGGATCGCGCCTTCAGCCATGTGCTGCTCGCCGCGCCGCCGATCGTCATCGGCATGGCGCTGCTGGCGGGGCAGGGGCGCGCACTCGACGCGCTGACGCTGGGCGAGGACGGTGCCGCCGCCCTCGGCGTGGACCTTCGCCGCACGCGCGCGCGGCTGCTGGCGGGCGTCGGCATCGGCGTCGGCGGGGCGGTGGCGGTGTCGGGCTCGATCGGCTTCGTCGGCCTGATCGTGCCGCACCTCATCCGCCCGCTGACCGACCGGAGCCCGTCTGCCGTGCTGTGGCCGAGCGCGCTGGGCGGCGCGGCGCTGCTGTCGCTTGCCGACCTGCTGGTGCGGCTGGTGCCGACCGCCAACGAGCTGAAGCTGGGCGTCGTCACCGCCTTCCTCGGCGTGCCGCTGTTCCTCGTCCACCTGCTCCGCGCGAGGCGCCTGTGGTGAGCCTCGTCGCGGAGGATGTCGGTGTCACGCTCGGCGGGCGCGACGTCGTGCATGGCGTGTCCGCGCGGCTGGAGGGCGGCACTTTGGTCGGCGTGCTGGGGCCGAACGGCGCGGGCAAGTCGACGCTGATCCGCGCACTGGTCGGCCTGCTGCCCGCCCGCGGCCGCGTGCTGCTGGAGGGCGAGCCCGTCGCCGCCATGCCGCGCGCGCAGGTGGCGCGGACCATCGCCTATCTGCCGCAGGGCCAGACCTTGCACTGGCCGCTCGGCGTCGAGCGGCTCGTTGCGCTCGGCCGGCTGCCGCATCTCGGCCCCTTCTCGCGGATCGGCGAGGCGGATCGCGCCGCCGTCGCCCGCGCGATGGATCGGGCCGAGGTCACGCACCTCGCCGATCGCACCGCCACCGAGCTGTCAGGGGGCGAGCGGGCGCGGGTGCTGCTCGCCCGCGCGCTGGCGGTCGAGGCGCCGGTGCTGGTGGCGGACGAACCGCTCGCCAGCCTCGATCCCGAGCATCAGCTGCACGGCATGGAGCTGCTCCGCGGCGAGGCCGCCGCCGGGCGGCTGGTCATCGCGGTGCTGCACGATCTCGGCCTGGCCGCACGCTTCTGCGATCGGCTGCTGGTGATGGATGGCGGCCGGCTGGTGGCCGACGGGCCGCCCGGTGCGGTGCTCACGCCCGCGCTGCTCGCACAGGTCTACCGCGTGGAGGCGGCGTTCGAGGGCGGCGCCGTGATCCCGCTGCGGCGTCTCGGCTGACGCCATTTCTCGCTTTCAATCTGGGGGTTACATGAATCGTCTGGTCTATGCGTTCGGCTGCCTGCTCGCCGCGCCCGCCCTCGCGCAGGAGGCGCCGCGGCCCGATGCCGCCGCGTTGCCGGCGGGGGATGAAGCGGTCGTCATCACCGCCAATCGTGGGCCCGTCGCGGCGGACCGAGTCGTCGCGTCGGTGACGGTGCTGGACAAGGCGGCGATCGACCGGGCGGGCGATCTCTCGGTCGCCGATCTGCTGCTGCGCACGCCCGGCGTGTCCCTCTCGCGCAACGGCGGCTTCGGTACGACGACGCAGCTGCGCATCCGCGGGGCGGAGAGCGAGCAGACGGTGGTGGTGATCGACGGCGTGAAGCTGAACGATCCGGCCTCTGCCGGCGGCGGCTATAATTTCGCCAATCTGCTCACCGGTGACGCCAGCCGGATCGAGGTACTGCGCGGGCCGCAGTCGATCCTGTGGGGCAGCCAGGCGATCGGCGGCGTCGTCAATATCGTCACGCCGTTGCCGGACAAGAAGCTGGAAGGCAGCTTCGACGTGGAGGCAGGCAGCCGCGAGACGGTGAGCGGCCGGGCGGCCCTCGGCGGGCGAACGGGGCCGCTGGCGTGGCGCATCGGCGCGCAGGCCTTTGCGACAGACGGCATCTCCGCAATCGATCCGGCGTTCGGCGGGCGCGAGCGCGACGGCTATCGCAGCCAGAGCGCCACCGGCCGCGCCCTGCTCGATCTCGCGCCCGGCCTCAGCGTCGAGGCGCGCGGCTATTATTCGCATGGCCGGACGGAGATCGACGCCACCACCGGCGACAGCCTCGAATATGGCCTCAACAGAGAATTCGTCGGCTATGCCGGCGTCAATCTCGATCTGCTGGACGGGCGCCTGCGCAACCGCTTCGCCTATGGTTACACCGATACCGACCGCGACAATTACAACCCGACGCGCGCCCGCGCGCAGACGTTCGACAGCGCCGGCCGCACCGAGCGGCTGGAATATCAGGGCAGCCTTGCAATTTCGGACGGCATCGACGCGCTGTTCGGCGTGGAGGATGAGCGCAGCCGCTTCCGCAGCGTCTCGCCCCCTGCCAGCCTCGCCGCGGCGGTGCCGGCGCCCGCGCGCGGGAAAGCCGGCATCACCAGCGTCTACGGCCAGCTCAGCGCGTCGCCGATCGAGGGGCTGACGCTCACCGGCGGTGTCCGCAACGACGATCACAGCCGCTTCGGCAGCCGCACTCTGTTCGCCGGCGGTGCCGTCTGGACGCTGCCGACCGGCACGACGCTCCGCGGCAACTGGTCAGAAGGCTTCAAGGCGCCGACGCTCTACCAGCTCTTCTCCGAATTCGGGAACCGCGCGCTCGCGCCCGAGCGGGCCAAGGGCTGGGAGGCGGGGGCCGAGCAGCGGCTGCTGGATGGCCGCGCCGCCATCGGCGCCACCTATTTCGAACGCCGCTCAAATGACCTCATCATCTTCGCCAGCTGCACCGCCGCCAGCCGCAACCCGCTCTGCCTCGTCCCCGGCAGCACGACGCAGCGCCGTTCGGGCTATTACGAGAATGTCTCGCGGGCCTTTGCGCGAGGGATCGAGGCGAGCGCCAGGTTCGCGCTCGGCGAGCGGCTGACGCTCGACGGCAATTACAGCTGGACGCTGTCCGAGGATTGCTCACCCGGCTCCGCCAATGCCGGCAACCAGTTGCCGCGCCGTCCGCGCCACGCCTGGAATATCGCCGCCAGCTACACGCTGCCCGGCGGCGCCTCCCTGGGCGCGGCGGTGCGCTGGGCGGGCCTGTCCTACGACAATGCCGCCAACACCACGCGTCTGGACGATTACACTCTGGTCGACGTTCGCGCCGAACTGCCGGTGTCGCCGCAACTCCGCCTCTTCGTGCGGGCGGAGAACCTGTTCGACGAGTCCTACCAGACCGTCTATCGCTACAACACGCTGGGTCGCAGCGTCTATGCGGGGTTGAGGGGACGATTCTGATGGCGCTGAAGCCGGGGGCTGCCGGCGCGGCGGTGGTCGCGTGCAACACCTGCCGCTTCTCGGCCCACACGCAGGGCGACGCCGCGGGCGTGCGCGGCGGCGCGCGGCTGGCGGAGGCGCTGCGGGCGGTGCAGGCGTCCGATCCGGCCTATGCCGAGGTGGCGGTGGAGGAGATGCCCTGCCTGTTCGCGTGCAAGGATTATTGCACGATCCACCTGCGTGCGCCCGGCAAGGTCGGCTACGTCCTCGGCCGCTTCACCCCCGATGCGGACGCGGCGCGCGCCATTCTCGATTATGCGCGTGCCTATGCGGCGAGCGAGTGGGGGCAGGTGCCGTTTCGCGAGTGGCCGGAGGGGGTGAAGGGCCACTTCATCACCCGCACGCCGCCGCCGGGCCTGCTCGTCGAATAACCACGTGGGCAGCTTCCCGCTCTACCTGCTGCGCCACGGCGCGCCGCTCACCGAAGGCCGCCTGCTCGGCCATGGCGACGAGCAGGCGAGCCCCGCCGGCATCGCCGCTTGTGCCGCGCAGGCCGAGGGGCTCGGCCCGGTCCGCCTCGTCTCGTCCGATCTCGCCCGCGCGCGCGCCTGCGCCGAGGCGATCGGCACGCCGCAGCTCGATCCGCGCTGGCGCGAGCTCGATTTCGGCGCGTGGGACGGGCTGACCGCGGCGGAGGTGGAGCCTGCCGCGCTCGCCCGCTTCTGGGACGATCCCGATCTCTATCCGCCGCCGGGTGGCGAGGGCTGGTCCGCGCTGGCCGCGCGCGTTGCCGAAGCGGTCGCGGCGCTCCCGGCCGAGCCGACCTTGGTGGTGACTCATGGCGGCGCGATGCGGGCGGCATTGCACGGCCTGTGCGGCCTCTCCCTCGCGCAAACCTGGAGCTTCGAGCTGCCCTGCGCCTCGCTGCTCGCCTTGACCGTATGGGAGGGAAGCCCGCGCCGCGCACAGATTGCCGGGCTGTGGCCGTGAGGCGGCTGGCGCTCGCCTTCGCCTTCCTCACCCGCCTGCCCATGCCGCCCGTTACCCCGCGTGACGGGGATTTCGCCGCGGCGGTGCGGCTCTATCCGCTGGTCGGTGCCGCACTCGGCCTGCTTGTCGCCGGTGCGGGCTGGGCGGGTGCGCAGATCGACCCCTGGCTCGGCGCGCTCGCGGCGCTTGTCGTGTGGGTGTGGCTGACCGGCGCGCTGCACCTCGACGGCCTCGGCGACCTTGCCGACGGTCTCGGCGCGGCGCACGGGAATCGCGATCGGTTGCTGGCGGTGATGGCGGATCCGCACGCCGGCAGCTTCGCGGTGGTCGCGATCACGCTCCAGCTCGCCGCCAAGCTCATCGCGCTCCACCTGCTGCTGCCGCACGGCTGGCCCGCTGTGCTGGCCATCCCCGCCGCCGCGCGGATCGGGCCGCTCGTCTGGGCGCGGCTCCTGCCGCCGCTCAAGGCGGAAGGGCTAGGCGCCGCAATCACCGGTGCGGTGCGCGCGCGCGACCTGATCGGCTGGGGCCTGCTGCTCGCGGCCGCGTGCGTCGCCGTGCCCGCTCTGCTCGCCACGCCACTGCTGATCCTCGGCCTCGCCGCGTGGGTGCGCCGCCGGCTGGGCGGCATGACCGGCGACGTCCATGGGGCAGGAATCGAGCTGACCGAGACGGGCCTGCTGCTCGTCGCCGCCACGCTCGTTTGAAGCGGTTCTCGATCCGGTTGCACCGGATCGGAAGCCGCTCAAGTTAATGTTTGCTCGCCGCAGTCTCCGAGCCGCCAGGCGATTCCACCTGCCTCGAAACCGCTCTAGACGCCCGCAATCGCCAGCAGCGCGTCCACGTCGAGATGGCGCTCCAGCACGTCGGCAATCTCGTCCAGCGCCGCATCGACGTCGGCCGCATGGTCCGGCCCCGCCGCCGCCACCCCGATCCGCGCCAGCCACGCGCGCCGCTGCGCCGCCAGCCCCAGCAGCCCGTGGACGTAGCTGCCCGCCACCAGCCCGTCCGCGCTCATCGCCCCCTCGGGCGTGCCATCGCCCAGGTGGCCGAGCGGCCGCGCCCTATCGGCCCCGCGCGTCTCGCCGAGGTGGATCTCATACCCCGCGAACGGCACGCCCAGCGCGGTCCCCCGCACCTCACGCACCGTCTTGTCGCCACTCAACACCGTCTCCACGTCAAGCAGGCCGAGCCCCGCCTCGCTCCCCGCCGGCCCCTCGATCCCGTGCGGGTCGGCGACGCTGCGGCCGAGCATCTGATAGCCACCGCACAGGCCGAGCACCGGCCGCCCGCGGCGGTGATGCGCGAGGATGTCGATGTCCCAGCCCTGCGCCCGCAGGAAGCGGAGATCGGCGCATGTCGCCTTCGATCCCGCAAGCAGGATCAGCGCGGCCTCCGGGATCGGCTGCCCGGGCGGCACCATCACCAGCTCGACGCCCGGCTCCAGCCGCAGCGGATCGAGATCGTCGAAATTGGCGATGCGCGGCGTGATTGGGCAGGCGATCACCACCTTGCCATGCGCGGCAGCGGCAGGCCGCTCCAGCACCACCGCATCCTCGCTCGGCAGCCGCCGCGCCGCGCCGAGCCACGGCACGAGGCCGAGCGGCGCCCAGCCGGTCCGCTCGGCCACCGCCGCCATGCCGTCGGCGAACAGCGCCGGATCGCCCCGAAACTTGTTGATCAGGAAGCCACGGATCATCGCCGCATCGGCCGGGTCGATCACCGCATGCGTGCCGACCAGCGAGGCGATCACGCCGCCCCGGTCGATATCGCCCGCCAGCACCACCGGCACGCCCGCCGCGCGGGCAAAGCCCATATTGGCGATGTCGCCCGCACGCAGGTTGATCTCGGCCGGCGATCCCGCCCCCTCGACCAGCACGATATCCGCCTGGGCCTCGAGCCGCCCGAAGCTCTCCAGCACCTCCGCCAGCAAGCCGATCCGCCCCTCGCGCCAGTTCGCCGCCGCCAGCGTGCCGCGCACCTGCCCGCGGACGATCAGCTGCGACGTGCGGTCGCCCTGCGGTTTCAGCAGCACCGGGTTCATGTCGACGCTGGGCGCCACCCGCGCCGCCAGCGCCTGCGTCGCCTGCGCGCGGCCGATCTCGCCGCCATCGGCAGTGACGGCGGCGTTGTTGCTCATATTCTGCGGCTTGAACGGCCGAACGGTCAGGCCGCGATTGCTGAGGGCACGGCACAAACCGGCGACCAGCACCGACTTGCCGACGTCCGATCCGGTGCCCTGCAGCATCAGCGCGCCCACGCGACACCTCCCGCGATCAGCGCCAGCAGCCCGCACGCGCGCAGATAGATAGCGAGCGCGCGGCGCAGATCGCCCGCCTGTGCCGGGCGGCTGCCCGCGCCGATCCATGCCTTCGCCTGCACCACCCCATCATAGGCGACCGGCCCCGCTAGCGCGACGCCGAGCGCGCCCGCCATCGCCGCCTCGGGCCAGCCGGCATTGGGCGAGGCGTGCGCCCGGCAATCGCGCCACATCACCCGCCAGCCGCCGCCCCCGGCAAGGCACAGCAGCACGCCCGCAATGCGCGCAGGCGCAATGTTGAGCAGGTCATCCGTCCGCGCCGCCGCCCAGCCGAAGGCGCGCCAGCGCGGCTCCCTGTGGCCGATCAGGCTGTCGGCGGTGTTGATCGCCTTGTACGCCCACAGGCCCGGCAGGCCGAGCAGCAACAGCCAGAACAAGGGCGCGACCACCCCGTCGCAGAAGCTCTCCGCCAGGCTCTCGATCCCCGCCCGCGCCACGCCGCCGGCATCCAACGCCGCCACGTCGCGCCCGACGATCTGCGCCACCGCTGACCGCGCCGCCGCCATGTCGCCCGCATCCAGCGCGATAGCGACGGGCCGGACATGATCGAGCAGGCTCCGTGCCGCCAGCCCCGGCCACGCGAGCAACGCCGCCGCCACCCACCAGCCGGTGCCGAGCAGCGCGCGCGCCGCGGCTTCGAGCAGCAGGCCTGCCAGCACCGCGCCGCCGATCAGGCCGGTGACGGTCGCGACACCCGCCATCCGCCGCGCGCGCTCGCCGCGCTCGGTGCGGTTCCAGCGCCGCTCCGCCCAGCCGATGAAGCGCGCGAAGCCGCCCACCGGATGGCCGACCCGCGCATAGAGCCACGCCGGCCAGCCGAACGACGCCTCCACCGCCAGTGCCGCCAGCGCGACCGGCTCAGCCAAGCGCCGCGTCCAGCCGGCTCATCGCCGCCGCATCGCCGGGCAAGCCGAAGCGCAGCCAGCGCGGCTCGGCCGCAAAGGGGCGGACGAGGATGCCCGCTCCCGCCAGCCGCGCGAACAGCCCGCCCGCATCGTCATGCTCGATCAGCCGGAACAGCGGGCACTCCCCCCGCGCGGTCAGCCCGTGCCGCGCCAGCAGTGCGTCGAGTGCAGCCGCCTGCTCCGCGAGCCAGCTCCTCGTCGCGCCGATCCACGCCGCGTCCGCATAGGCCGCCGTACCCCAAGCGATCGCCTGCGCGGAGACCGGCCAATCCCCCAGCAACCCGCGCAGCCGCACCAGCACCGGCTCCGGCGCGATGACGAAGCCCAGCCGCACCCCCGCCAGCCCGAAGAACTTGCCGAAGGACCGGAACACCACAACCGGCGCATCGGCCCCGATCCGCGCGCCGATGCTCGAACCCGCCGACACGTCGGCAAACGCCTCGTCCACCGCCAGCCAGCCGCCCGCTGCCGCCTGCGCGTGCGCCCGCCGCAGCAGATCGTCCGCCTCCAGCACGCGCCCGTCGGGATTGTTCGGGTTGGCCAGCAGCAGCGTCCCCGCGATGCCGCCGTCCGCTAGCAGCGCCGCCGCCGGTGCCTGTCGCGCCGCAACCTCGACATGCGTGCCATAGCTCGGCCGTGCGCAGACGACCGGGCCGGGCAGGCCGATCGCACGGATCAGCCGCAGCGCCACCTCGCTCCCCGGCACCGCCGCGACCCGCTCCGCCGCCACGCCGAAATGCGCCGCCGCTGCCGCCTCAAGCGTCCGCAGTGCGGCGACGGTCGGCAGCGGACCGGGATCGATGGCCAGATAGGCGGGCGGCACCCACGCCACCGGGTTGATGCCGGTCGACAGGTCTAGCCACGGCCGCGGGGCGTGCGGCCACGCCCGCATCGCATCGTCGAGGCGGCCGCCGTGGCGGCTGAAGTCGGTCGCGGGCCCATCCATGTCGGCCGGCGCCTTAGCCGCCTCTCGCGGCATTGCACAAATCAGTTCCGCCGCGCCCCATGTTCCGCTAGAGGCCGCCGCGGATCGGGTCCGTCCCGGTCCGAGATGATCGCGCCGGTGCCCTCTCGGGGGCTTAAACGGGAATGCGGTGCGGGGGCGTTTCGCCCCTCAATCCGCGGCTGTCCCTGCAACTGTAAGCGGCGAGCATGATGTGCAGGCTCCGGAGCGATCCGGGGCAGCCACTGGGGAAACCTGGGAAGGCGTGCATCAGGCCTTGACCCGCGAGCCAGGAGACCTGCCGGCGTGCGTCGCTCATTGCTTTGGTCCAGGGGATGGCCGGGGCACGGAGAGATTCCGTTCGAGCGACTGAAGCCGCGCGGCCTTGGGGGCTGCAAGCGGCGCCTTGTGTCCGGCGCGCGTCCGCCGGCATGCGGCGCCGCCGGTTCGTCGCACGCCCGCGCCGAACGGCCCCGTCCGCGTCAGTCCGTTCGACGCGTGGGGGTTTTGTTCAGTGAAGTTCGCATCCATCTCGCTGCTGGCGCTCGCCGCCGCCGCGCCCGCCTTTGCCCAAAGCACGCCCGGGTCGCTCGACGCGCCCGACGATCGCGATGTGGTGGTCACCGCGTCGCGTTCGGGCGATGCGGTGCCGGCCAATATGATCGGCTCGTCGGTGACGGTGCTCGATGCCAAGGCGCTGGAAAGCCGCCAGACGCGCGTCCTGTCCGACGTGCTGCGCGATGTGCCCGGCGTTGCGGTCAACCGGACCGGCGGGGTCGGCGGCCAGACGCAGGTCCGCATCCGCGGCTCGGAGGCCAATCACGTCCTCGTCTTCATCGACGGGATCAAGGCCAGCGACCCGTTCTATGGGGAATATGATTTCGGCAATCTGCTCGCCGATGAAAGCGCGCGGGTGGAGGTGCTGCGCGGGCAGCAGAGCGCGCTCTACGGCTCCGACGCGATCGGCGGCGTCATCACCTACACCACGCTGTCGGGCCGCGAGGCGCCGGGCTATACCGCGCGGGTCGAAGGCGGCTCGTTCGGCACCGTCGCGGGCGCGCTCCGCGCCGCCGGGACGCTGGGTGAGACGGCCGATTACGCGCTCTCCGCCACCGGCCTCACCACGGATGGCTTCGCCACCGCCGAGGGCGGCGAGCGCGAGACGGGATCGGACAATGCCGCCGCCTCGGCCAAGCTCAACTGGGATGCAGCACCGAACCTGCGCGTCACCGCAGTCGCGCGCTACAGCTATACCAAGGCCGACACCAACGATCAGGACATTGCAGCGACGTCGCCCGTCGTGCTCGGCTATCCCGTCATCGCCACCGTCGACACGCCCGGCAGCTATTACAAGAACAGCGCCTTTTACGGCCTGCTCAGCGCGCAATTGTCGCTGCTCGACGGCCGCTGGACCAACGCGCTGTCGGCGCAGATCACCGACGCCAATCGCGACGGCTACAACGCCTTCGGCTACAGCTATGGCGATCGCGGCCGGCGCTATCGCGGCAATTTTGTCAGCGCATTCCGCATCGACGGGGGGCGCGCGAAGCATCGCCTGACGCTGGCGGTCGATGGCGAGCGGGAGGAGTTCCGCACGGTCGATCCGTTCGGCTTCGCCTTCACCGGGGAAAGCCACATCGATACGGTCGGCTTCGTCGGCCAATATGATCTGACGGTGGACGATGCGCTGGCCCTCGGCGCGTCGGTGCGGCACGATGTCAACAGCCGCTTCAACGATGCGACGACGTGGCGTGCCACCGCCAGCTACCTGCTGGACAGCGGCACGCGGCTCCGCGGCGCCTACGGCACCGGCGTGAAGGCGCCGACCTCCACCGAGCTGTTCGGCTATTCGGACGGGCAATATATCGGCAACCCCGATCTCCGCCCGGAAAAGTCGCGCGGCTGGGAAGCGGGCGTCGAGCAGAGCCTGATGGATCGGCGGCTCGTCCTCGGCGCCACCTATTTCCGCAACCGCTTCTTCGACCAGATCGAGACGGCCTATGTGTCGGTCGGTGGCCAGTTCCTGACGACCAGCCGCAACAACGATGCCGTGACGAAGCAGCGTGGTGTCGAGACCTACGCCAATCTGCGCGCGGGCGATTTCCGCGTCGATGCCAGCTACACCTATCTGAAGGCGCCGCAGACGCTGCTCGCGCTGGCCGGACCGGCGCCTGCGGGCGGCGGCTTCCAGTCGCCGGTCGTGGTCGGCGGGCAGGCGGTGCGCCGGCCGAAGCATATCGCCAGCCTCAACCTCAGCTACGCGCCGGAGGCCCAGCCTTTCTCCGCCACGCTCACAATCCGCTACAATGGGCGCCAGCGCGACTATGCGTTCAACAGCAGCTTCCAGCGGCTGATCGTCGGGCTGGACGATTATGCGCTGGTCAACCTCGCCGCCACCTACGACCTGACCGAGCGGCTGGAGCTGTTCGGCCGCGTCGAGAACCTGTTCGACGCCGACTATCAGGAGGTGTTCACCTTCCGCACGCCGGGCCGTGCCGCTTATGGCGGCATCCGGGCGCGCTTCTGATGCGCCGCGGGTCGGCGCTTCTGCCGGCCTGTCTCGCCGCCCTCGCGCTTGCCGGGTGCAGCGCGGGGGAGCCGGCGGTGCCGTCGCCCGGCGCACGGCCGCTCCGGGTGATGAGCCTCAACCAGTGCGCCGACCAGCTCGTGCTCGCGCTGCTGCCGCCGGAGCGCATCGCCTCCGTCACGTGGCTGTCGCGCGATGCCGGAACCTCCGCAATGGCGGCAGAGGCGGCGCGCGTGCCCGTCAATCACGGCCAGGCGGAGGAGGTGCTGGCGCAGTCACCCGATCTGGTGATCGCCGGCAGCTTCACCACGCCGGCGCTGCGCGGCATGCTCCGCCGGCTCGGCTATCCGCTGGTCGAGGTCGAGGATGCGGCGAGCTTCGCCGACATCCGCCGCATCACCCGCCAGATCGCCGAGGCGGTTGGGGAGGGCGCGCGCGGCGAGGCGCTGATCGCCGGCATGGACCGCGATCTCGCCGCGCTGGCCCGGCAGCCAACACAGGCCGTCCGCGTCGTGGCGTGGGATCGCAGCGGCTTTGCGGGTGGCGCGGGCACGCTTCAGAAGGCGATCCTCGATGCGGCGGGCGCGCGCAATGTCGCACCCGCGGACGCTCAGCGCCGCCCGGACATGGAAGCGCTCCTTGCCGCGCGCCCGGCGCTGCTGGTGCAGGGCTCCGCCGCACCCGCCGGCGCGAGCCTTGGGGACGACGTGACGAACCACCGCCTCGTCCGCCGCTTGTGGTCGGGGCGCACACTCGGCCTGCCGCAGGCCGCCTATGTCTGCGGCACGCCGGCCATCGCACGCGCGGCGCTCGGTCTGTCGCGGTCGCTGCGGGATCGCACGTCTTGACCGCACGCCTGCTCACCCCCGCGCTCGTGCTGCTGCTGATCGCGCTGGCCTCGACATCGCTGCTCGCCGGCACCGTCTGGCTCACGCCCGCGCAGGCCGCCGCGGCGCTCGTCGATCCGCGGGCCGATCTGGCGCAGCTGGTGATGGTCGAAGTGCGGCTGCCACGGCTGGTGCTGGCGCTGCTCGTCGGCGGCATCCTCGGCCTGTCCGGCGCGGTGTTGCAGGGGCTGCTCCGCAATCCGCTGGCGGAGCCCGGATTGCTCGGCGTCTCCTCGGGCGCGTCGCTAGGTGCGGTGATCGCCATCTATTACGGGTTCGCCGCGGGCTTTACGCTCGCGACGCCGCTGTTCGCGCTGGCGGGGGCGCTGGCAACCGTCGCGGTGGCGCTCGCACTCGGCCGTACGCGCGGCACGCTGTCGCTGATCCTCGCCGGTATCGCCGTGTCGGCGATTGCGGGGGCGGGCGTGAACCTCGCGCTCAACTTCGCGCCCAGCCCTTATGCCGCCTACGAGATCATGACCTGGCTGATGGGCTCGCTGGTCGACCGCAGCTGGGATCATGTCGCTCTCGCCGCCCCCTTCATCCTCGTCGGGAGCGTCCTGCTGTTCGCCACCGCCCGCGCGCTCGACGCGCTGGCGCTCGGCGAGGCGCAGGCGGAAAGCCTCGGCATCCACGTGCGGCGGACCTACCTGCTCGCGCTCGTCGGCACCGCGCTCGGCGTCGGCGCCGCGACGGCGGTGACGGGCGCGATCGGCTTTGTCGGGCTCGTCGCGCCGCATCTCGTCCGCGCCGCCGTCGGCCAGCGGCCGGGCGCGACCCTGCTGCCCGCCACGCTCGCCGGCGCGGCCATCGTGCTCGCCGCCGACATCGCCACGCGGCTGATCCGCACCGGGCCTGAGATCAAGCTCGGCGTGTTCGTCGCCGCGGTGGGTGCGCCCTTCTTCCTGTGGCTGGTGCTGCACGTGCGGCGGACGGGCGCATGATCGACCTTGCGCTGGAGGGCGTCACGCTTCGCCGCGGCGGTCGCACCGTGCTCGACCGGGTGGACCTGCGCTTCCCCGCCGGTCGCCTTACCTGCGTCATCGGCCCCAATGGCGCGGGCAAATCGACTTTGCTCGGCGTCGCCGCCGGCCTGCTTGCGCCGAGCGAAGGGAGCGTCGCGCTCGACGGCACGCCGCTGGCCGGGCTCCCCCGCCGCAGCCTCGCCCGCCGCCGCGCCTTCCTGCCGCAATCGCCCGCGGTCGAGTGGGGCATTCCGGTCGAGCGGGTCGTGGCACTCGGCCTCACCCCGCATCTGCCCGCCTTCGGCGCGCTGCCGGCGGCGTGGCAGGCCCGGATCGACGCCGCGCTCACCCGCTACGATCTCCACCAGCTCCGCCGCCGTCCCGCCACGCAGCTGTCCGGCGGGGAACTGGCGCGCGTCATGCTCGCCCGCGCGACTGTCGGCGATCCCGAACTGCTGATCATCGATGAGCCGACCGCCGGCCTCGATCCGCGCCACGCGCTCGATGCCGCCGCGCGGCTGCGTGCGCTGGCGGACGAGGGCTGCACCGTTCTCGTCGCGCTGCACGATCTCGATCTCGCGCTCCGTATGGCGGACGATGTCGTCGCGGTGAAGGGCGGCCGCGTTCTTGCCGCCGGCCCTGCGCTCGCCATCCTCGACGATGCGGTGCTGAGCGAGCTTTACGATACGCCCGCCCGCGTCATCCATGACAAGCATGGCGCCGCCGTCCGCTTCCTCGCCTGATCGGAGACCCTATGCAGCCCGCCCCCTTCGATCTCATCGCCGATCTCGTCGAGGATGCTGCGTGCGGCTTCAGCATCGCGAGCTTCGGCGTGGCGGGCGAGTTCCTTCGCGACGCGGACGAGCCGGTGGCGCTTCGCCGCGTGTCCGACCGGATCGAGATCTTCACCGCGCGCGGCGGCCTGCGCATCGTCGCCGTCGAACTGGCTGGGCTCGCCTGGGACAGCCTGTCGGCAGATGGCGAGACGTGGGGCCATGCCCTCTCGCTCTGCGTGCCGCGCCCTGCCACGCCGCCCCGCATCGTCCGCGCGCTCGGCCCCGATCTGGACGCGATCCGGGCTGAGGATCGCGATGGCCTGCTGTTCGACATCGGCGTCGGCTGCGGCGCGGTGACGATGGCGGTTCGCACCACGGACGCCACCCTGATCGCGGCGCTTGCCGCAGCGGAGGGGAAGCCGCTCCTCACCGCGCCCGGCCTCGTCGCGACCATGCTGGCGACCCAGCCGCACCGCGTCCTGCTTTCCCCCGCCGGGCGGATCGAGGTGTATCAGCCGATTCCGCCCGCCGACGGCAAGAGCCCCGAAGGCCCGCACACGCACCTGCTGCCGCAGCTGATCGACCGGGATCGACCCCACTCCGCCAACGTGCCCATCCCCGATGGCTGGCAGGCGGCGCTGACCGTCACGCCGCGCTCGCCATGGCGCAGCCCCGCGGGCGAGCGGCACCCTTATGACGCCGCTGCCGATGCTGCCTTCGGCCCGTTGTTCGATCGCTTCGGATCAACCGAGGACAAGGCGGTGGAGCGCGACCTGCTCGCCGCGCTGGAGGACGCGCCGGACTGGTGGCCGGCCGACCGCCGCGGCCGCACCCGCGCGCGCATCCTGCTGCGCCGGCTGCATGCGGCGGGCGATCCCGGCGTCGCTGCGTGGCGCGTCCGGCATGATCGCGCGCCCATCGAACTCGAAGAAGGAGAAGAAGCGTGAAGATCCCTGCCACCGTGATCACCGGCTTCCTCGGTGCCGGCAAGACGACTTTGATCCGTCACCTGCTCCAGAATGCGGGCGGCCGCCGCCTCGCGCTCGTCATCAACGAATTTGGCGATGTCGGCGTCGATGGCGATCTCGTGCGCGGCTGCAATGACGAGGCCTGCCCCGAGGAGGACATTGTCGAGCTGGCGAACGGCTGCATCTGCTGCACCGTGGCCGACGATTTCCTGCCGACCATGCAGAAGCTGCTCGATCGGCCGAACCCGCCCGAACACATCATCATCGAGACGTCGGGGCTCGCTTTGCCGAAGCCGCTGGTCAAGGCGTTCCAGTGGCCCGACATCCGCACGCGCGCGACGGTGGACGGCGTGATCGCGCTGATCGATGCCGATGCGGTCGCCGCGGGGCGCTTCGCCACCGACGAGGCTGCGCTCGCGGCCGCCCGCGCGGCGGACCCGAACCTCGATCATGACAGCCCGCTGGAGGAATTGTTCGAGGAACAGCTCGCCTGCGCCGACATGGTGGTGCTGAACAAGGCG
Organism: Sphingomonas jatrophae; assembly: GCF_900113315.1. GTDB lineage: Bacteria > Pseudomonadota > Alphaproteobacteria > Sphingomonadales > Sphingomonadaceae > Sphingomonas_P > Sphingomonas_P jatrophae. The sequence goes on from NZ_FOZG01000001.1 coordinate 95,662, forward strand.
GACCTCGTCTCGCCCGACAGGCTGGCCGATGTGGAGCGGCAGGTGCGGGCCGAGACGCGCGCCGGTGTCGGCATCGTCCGTGCGGATCACGGTGCCGTCGACATCGGCGCGCTGCTCGGCCTGTCCGCCGCCGCGGAGGACGATCTCGCCAGCCGCCCGTCGCACCTCGATGCGGGCGAGGAGCATGACCATGACGATTTCACCAGCTTCGTCTTCTCGGGGGGCGAGGTGGCCGATCCCGTGCGCTTCGCCGCCGGGCTGGAGACGCTGATCGCCGCGCATGACGTGTTGCGGATCAAAGGCATGGTCGCCGTCGCGGGCAAGCCGTCGCGCCTCGTTCTCCAGGCGGTGGGGCCCCGCATCCAGCAGTATTTCGACCGGCCTTGGGCGGCTGGCGAGCCCCGCGCGACCCGCCTCGTCGTCATCGGCCAGACCGGGCTAGACGAGGCGGCGATCCGCGCTGGCCTCGCCGCGCTCATCGGCTGATGCACCTCCTCGCCGCCACCCCCGGCACCGTCTCCAACGGCGATGAGGCGATCGACCTCGATCAGTCACCGGGGGATATCGTGCTGCTCACCGTCGCCGACAGCGATCTCGCCTGCTTCGCACATGCGGCGGCGACGGTGCGGGCGGGGGAGGCGGGGCGGCCGAGCGTGCGGCTGGCGAACCTGCTCCAGCTCAAACACCCTTATTCGGTCGATCTCTATGTCGAGAAGGTGATCGCGCAGGCGAAGTTCGTCTGCGTCGTCCTGCTCGGCGGCAAGAGCTACTGGCCCTATGGCATTGATGAAATCGCCGCTGCCGCGCGTGCCCGCGGCATCGCCTTCGCGGCCATCGCCGACGGGCGCGAGCCCGATCCTGCGCTCGCCACCGCCTCGACGCTGCCCGCGCCTGTCGTGGAGCGGTTGCGCGACTATCTGCGGCAGGGCGGCGTCGCCAATGCCGTCGCTTTCCTGCGCACCGCCGCCCGCACCATCGGCGCGGATCTGGGCGTGCCGGACGATCCGCTGCCGCTGGCGGACGCCGGCCTTTATCTCACCGGAGTCGAGCGGCCGACGCTGGCGGATGTGCGTGCGCGCTGGCTGGCGGGCCGTCCGGTCGTGCTGTTCACCTTCTACCGCGCGCTGGTTGCCGCGGGCACGCTGGAGGCGGTAGATGCGGTGGTCGCCGCGCTCGGAGAGCAGGGCCTCAACGTGGTCGCCGCGCACGTCCGCTCGCTGCGGGAGCCGTTCGCGCAGGATCTGCTCGCCGGGCTGATCGACGCGACCGTGCCCGACGTAATCGTCAACGCCACCGCCTTCGCCGCCTCCACACCCGGCGAGGCGCGTGTGGCCGGCGTGCTCGAGCGTGCCGACTGCCCGATCCTCCAGCTTGCCTTTGCCGGGATCGAGGAGGGCGAGTGGGCCGCCGCCGCGCGCGGGCTCGGCCCTCGCGATCTGGCGATGAACGTCGCGCTGCCCGAGGTGGACGGCCGCATCTTCACCCGCGCCGTCGCCTTCAAGGCGGCCGAGCGGTTCGACGCGCGTACCGAATGCGGCATCGTCGTGCCCCGCGTGCTGCCCGACCGAGTGTCGTTCGTCGCCCGCCTCGCCGCCAACTGGGCCACCCTCCGCCGCCCCCCCGCTGCCGACCGCCGCATCGCGCTGGTGCTGGCCAACTATCCCAATCGCGACGGCCGCATCGGCAACGGCGTGGGCCTCGACACGCCCGCCAGCGCCGCGGCGATCCTCTCCGCGCTGGCGGATGCCGGCTACGATGTCGGAGGCGCTCCGACCGACGGCGCCGCGCTGATGAAGGTCATGCTCGGCGGCGTCACGAACGACCTCTCATCCCTCGACCGTCATCCCGGACTTGTTCCGGGATCCACCGGGCGGCTGGACCCAGCCGCCGCAGGAGATGCCTCACGGTGGATGCCGGACCAAGTCCGGCATGACGAGGCAGCTTTATCGCTCTCAGACTATACCGCCGCCTTCGCCATGCTCCCCGCCACCGTGCAGGGCGCCGTGACCGAGCGCTGGGGTGCCCCCGCAGAGGATCCCTTCGTCCGGGACGGCGCCTTCCGCCTTGCCGTCCACCGCTTCGGCAATATCGCGCTCGCGGTGCAGCCGGCGCGCGGCTACAATCTCGATCCCAAGGGCAGCTACCACGATCCCGCGCTGCCGCCGCCGCACGCTTACCTCGCCTTCCACATCTGGCTGGAGCGCAGCTTCGGCGCGCAGGCGGTGGTGCATGTCGGCAAGCACGGCAATCTCGAATGGCTGCCCGGCAAGGCACTGGCCTTGTCCGAAACCTGCTTTCCCGAGGTCTGCGCCGGGCCGGTTCCGACGCTCTACCCCTTCATCGTCAACGATCCGGGCGAGGGCACGCAGGCCAAGCGGCGCATCGGCGCGGTGATCGTCGACCATTTGACGCCCCCGCTCACGCGCGCGGAAAGCTACGGTCCGCTCAAGCAGCTCGAAGCGCTGGTCGACGAATATTATCTGGCCGCCGGCATGGACCCGCGCCGCATCGACCATCTCCGCCGCGAGATCGTCGCGCTCGCCCGCTCGCAGGGGCTGGATGCCGATGCTGGCATGGTGGGCGAGGGGGAGGACGCGCTCGCCGCGCTCGACAATTATCTGTGCGAGCTGAAGGAGATGCAGATCCGCGACGGCCTGCACATCTTCACCCGTTCGCCCGAGGGCAGCCTCCGCCGCGATCTGCTGCTGGCGCTCGCCCGCACGCCGCGCGGTCATGACGGCGGCGGCCAGGCCTCGCTGCTCCGTGCCATGGCGGACGACCTCGCGCTCGGCTTCGACCCGCTCGACTGCCGCATGGGCGATCGCTGGAACGGGCCGCGGCCCGAGGTGCTGGCGGCGGTGTCAGGCGATCCGTGGCGCACCGCGGGTGATACGGTGGAGCGCCTGGAGCTGCTCGCGGCGGACCTCCTGGACGGTCAACCCAGCCACCCCCGTCATCCCAGCGAAAGCTGGGATCTCCGACTGACGAAGGGCCAGGCCGCACAAGATCCCAGCCTTCGCTGGGATGACGACGAGGGAAGCGGGCTCGGACCGAGAACCACCGCCGTCCTCCACGCCATCGCCACCGATCTCGCCCCCCGCGTCGATGCCTGCGGCTCGGCCGAGCGCTTGGCGCTCCTCGCCGGTCTCGACGGCCGCTTCGTCGCACCCGGCCCCTCCGGCGCCCCGACGCGGGGCCGGCCCGACGTGCTGCCCACCGGCCGCAACTTCTACTCGGTCGATACCCGCGCCGTGCCGACCGCCGTCGCGTGGGATCTCGGCCAACGCTCCGCCGCACTGCTCGTCGCCGACTATCTCCAGCGCGAGGGCGAATATCCGAAAGCGATGGCGCTCTCCGCCTGGGGGACCGCCAACATGCGCACCGGCGGCGACGACATTGCGCAGGCGCTCGCGCTCATGGGCGTGCGGCCGCGCTGGGAATGGACCAGCGGGCGGGTGACCGGCTTCGAGATCATCACGCTGGCGGAGCTCGGCCGCCCGCGCGTCGACGTCACCTTCCGCGTCTCCGGCTTCTTCCGCGATGCCTTCCCCGAACAGATCGACCTGATCGACAGCGCCGCCCGCGCCATCCAGTCTCTCGACGAGCCCGACGAGGACAATCCCGCCGCCGCCCGCGCCCGCGTCGAGGCCGCCACGCTGGTCGCCGAAGGGGCAGACGCCGTCACCGCCGCCCGCCGCGCCGGTGCCCGCGTGTTCGGGTCGAAGCCGGGGGCCTATGGCGCTGGCCTCCAGGCGATGATCGACGAGCGGCTGTGGCAGTCCCGCGCCGATCTGGCGGACGTCTATCTCGAATGGGGCAGCTATGCCTACGGTGCGGGCGTCGAGGGCGCGGCGGAGCGCGAGCTGTTCTCCCGCCGTCTCGCCACCGTCGATGCCGTCGTCCAGAACCAGGACAATCGCGAGCACGACCTGCTCGACAGCGACGATTACTACCAGTTCGAAGGCGGCATCGCGGCCGCGGTCGAGCATCTCTCCGGCCGCGCGCCCCGCGCCTATCACAACGATCACAGCCGCCCCGAACGCCCGCTCGTCCGCACGCTGGAGGATGAGATCGGCCGCGTCGTCCGCGCGCGCGTGACCAATCCCAAGTGGATCGCGGGCGTCATGCGCCACGGCTACAAGGGCGCGTTCGAGATCGCCGCCTCGGTCGATTACCTGTTCGCCTTTGCCGCGACGACGACGGCGGTGAAGGACCACCACTTCGACGCTGTCCACGCCGCCTTCATCGAGGACGAGGCGGTCCGCGCCTTCATGGCGGAGGCGAACCCCGCGGCGCTGCGCGAGACCGCCGCGCGGCTGGCCGAGGCGCTGGCACGCGGGTTATGGCGACCCAGATCGAACAGCGCGGGCGTCCTGCTCGCCGAGCTAGCCGGAGACGCCCATGCGCACCGATGAGGAACATGCCGCCAAGATGGCGAAGAAGAAGGCCGCGCACGATCGCATCGTCGCCGCCAAGCAGGTCGAGAAGGGGCTGCTGATCGTCCACACCGGCAAGGGCAAGGGCAAGACCTCGGCCGCGCTCGGTATGGTCGTCCGCGCGGTCGGCCACGGCAAGAAGGTCGGCGTCGTCCAGTTCGTCAAGGGCGCCATGGCGACGGGCGAGAGCGCGGTGTTCGAGCGGCTGGGCGTCGAGTTCAAGCCGATGGGCGAGGGCTTCACCTGGGACACGCAGGACCGCGCCAAGGACATCGCCTCCGCCCGCAGCGCGTGGGACGAGGTGAAGCGCATGATCGCCGATCCTTCGTACGAGATGGTGCTGGCGGACGAGCTCAACATCGTGCTGCGCTACGATTATCTGCCGCTGGACGAGGTGCTGGAGGTGCTTGGGCGCCGGCCAGAGATGAAGCACGTCATCGTCACCGGCCGCAACGCCCCCGACGCGCTGGTCGAGGCGGCCGATCTCGTCACCGAGATGACGCTGGTGAAGCATCCGTTCCGCGAACAGGGCGTGAAGGCGCAGCCAGGGATCGAATACTGATCCGGGAACGGCGCGCACGGCGAGGGCCGGCTGGAACAAGTGCAGGGCTGATCCCTTCCGGCCCAAATGCCTGATTTCGCCGATCTTCCGCTCTGGGCCATCGTCGCCGTCTTCCTCGGCGCTGCGGCGATGGTGTGGGCGGCGGGCAGCCGTCTGTCGGGCCAGGTCGATGCCATCGCGCGCAAGCTCGGACTCGGGCCTGCCTTTGCCGGGCTGCTGCTGCTCGGTGGCATCACCTCGCTGCCCGAGCTGGCGACGGTCACCACCGCGTCGCTCTCCGGCAATGCGCCGCTCGCGGTCAACAACCTGCTGGGCAGCGCCGCCATCGCCATGCTGCTGCTGGCGATCACCGACATGGTCTATGGCCGCGCCGCGCTGACCAGTGTCGTCGCCAATCCGGCCACGCTGATGCAGGGGGTGCTCGGCACGATGCTGCTCGCTGCCGTCGTGCTGGTGGTGACGACGGGAGACGTCGCGGTCGGCGGCACCGGGCTCGGCACCCTCGCGATCGCCGCCGGCTGCGCCTTCGCCATGCGCATCGTCGCAGGCTTCGAGCAGCGTCAGGTGTGGCAGCCCGCCGACGACGACGTGCCGACCGAGGAGGAGGCGGAGGCGAACGAGGCGGAGCGCCATCCGCTGCCGCGCCTCGTCGCCGTCACTGCAGCGCTGGCCGCCGTCGTCCTGGTGGCGGGCGTCACGCTGGCGAAATCGGCGGACGCTTTCGCCACGCGCACCGGCCTGTCCTCCGGCATCGTCGGCTTCGTGCTGGTCGCGGGCGCCACCTCGCTCCCCGATCTCAGCGCGCTGATCGCCGCTGCCCGCGCCAGGCGCTATGAGCTGGCGGTGGGGGACGTGTTCGGCACCAATCTGTTCAACCTGATGCTGCTGGCGCCGGCGGATGCCCTGTCGTCCGGCCCGCCCGTCTTGTCGGCGGCAGGCACGTTCGAGGCGGTCGGCGCGCTCGTCGCGCTGCTGATGACGGGCGCGTTCACCGTCGGCTTCCTCGAGAGGCGCGACAAGACCATCCTGCGGATGGGCTATGACGCCGCCGTGTCGATCCTGATCTTCGCTGGCGGAATGACGGTGATGGCGCGCTTCGCCAGTTGAAGCGCGCCACCTTGGCCTCAGCGGCCGACCGCTTCCTTCAGCTTCTTCGCCGCGCGTGACACGAAGCCTTCCTCCGCCGCCTCGGCTTCCGCCTTGGTCTTGAAGGCGACGCCTGCGGGCTCGGCCGGCGGCGCGTAGATGGAGTAGAGCTTCAGCGCGCCCGATCCCTTGGCCGTGATGTTGTGCTCCGCCCCCTTCGGGATGACGATCAGGTGGTTCGGGCCGACCTTGGTCTTGGCGCCGTCCACCTCGGCCTGGCCCTCGCCCGAGACGAAGAAGGTCGACTGGTCGGCATTGTGCGTCTCCATGCCGATCTCCTCGCCCGCGGGCAGGTTCATCAGCACGATCTGGATCTTGCTGTCGCGGTAGACCTCCTTCTGGAAGAAGTCGTTCTTCTCCGTCAGCTCAACGATGTCCTTGTTGAAAACCGCCATGTCGTGTCTCCTCAGCATGTTCGGGGGCAGGGACGAACGGCAGGCGAGGGCGTTCCCGTTCCGGGCAGAGAAGCCGGCGCAAGAAAATGAGTGCTGATCAGAAACAATATTGATCATCGATCATTTCTGTGCCACATGCGTCGCATCGCGACAGGGAAGGGCCGAACCCGGCTTTAACCCGTCCTGTTTATGAGGATCGGCCATGTCCGCACCCAGCTTCGGCCTGCTTGCCCGCCGCCGCTTCCTGCCGCTCTTCGCGACGCAGTTCCTCGGCGCCTTCAACGACAATCTGTATCGCTCGGCGATGCTGTTCCTCGTCTCGTTCAGCCTCTATCGCGGCGATGCGGACAAGGCGGCGATGATCGCGGTGATCGCGGGCGGCGTGTTCATCCTGCCTTACTTCCTCTTCTCGTCGCTCGCCGGCCAGCTCGCGGATGCCAGTGACAAGTCGCGCGTGGCGCAGGGCGTGAAGCTGGCCGAGGTGGCGATCATGGCGCTGGGCGCGGGCGCCATCGCTGCCGGTTCGATGCCGCTCCTGTTCCTGACTTTGTTCCTGATGGGCACGCACTCGACCATCTTCGGCCCGGTCAAATATGCGATCCTGCCGCAGCATCTGAACGGTCCGGAGCTGATGGGCGGCACCGGCCTGATCGAGGCGGGCACCTTCCTCGCCATCCTGTCGGGCCAGCTCGCCGGCGGCCTCATCCCGGCCGGGCACGCCACCGCGCTGATGCTCGGCGTCGCGGGGCTCGGCCTCGTCTCAAGCCTGTTCATCCCGTCGGCCAAGCCGGAGGGCGTGCCGCCCCGCATCGATCTCAATCTCGCTCGCGCCTCGGTCCGCATCGTGCGCGAGGCGGGCCGCACCCGCTCGCTCATGCTGGTGATCGGCGGAATCAGCTGGTTCTTCGCGTTGGGCGCCGTGCTGACGCAGCAGTTCGTGCCGCTGGTCGGCCACCTCAACGCCACCGCAGAGGTGGGCGCGCTGTTCCTCGGCTTGTTCTCGGTCGGCGTCGCGGTCGGCTCGATGCTCGTCGGCCGCTGGCTGAAGGGGGAGCTGTCCGCCCGCTACGTCCCCGCCGCCGCGCTCGCCATGGCGCTCGCCACGATCGATCTCGGCCTCACCGTCGCGGGCCTCCGCCCCTGGGCGACGACGGCCGGCGTGCGCGAGTTCGTGCGGGAGCCGGGCAGCTGGCACCTCATCGCCGATCTGCTCGCCATCGCGGTCGCCGGCGGCGTGTTCATCGTGCCCCTCTATGCTCTGCTCCAGACACTGGGCGATCCGGCCACCCGCTCGCGCGATGTGGCGGCGAACAACATCGTCAACGCCGCCGCAATGGTCGTCATCTCCGGCCTCGTCGCCGCGCTGCTGGCGACGGGCGCGGGCTCGGCCACCCTCTTCGTCGTGCTCGGTGTCGTCGGCCTCGCCGTCGCGCTCGCCGCCTGCGTGCTGCTGCCCGAGACGGTGTTCAAGGGCCTGATCCGCGGCCTGCTCCGCCTGTTCTACCGCGTCGAGCTGGTCGGTGCGGAGAACATGCCCGCGGCCGGCACGCGCGCGGTCGTCGTCGTCAACCACGTCTCCTTCCTCGACGGGCTGCTGCTCGGCGCCTTCCTGCCCGGCAAGCCGACCTTCGCCGTCCACACCCGCATCGCGCAGGCCTGGTGGATCAAGCCGTTCCTCAAGCTGTTCGACGCTTTCCCGGTCGATCCGACCAACCCCATGTCCGCCAAGGCGATGGTCAAAGCGGTGCGCGAGGGGCGGACGCTGGTGATCTTCCCCGAAGGCCGCATCACCGTGACGGGCGCGCTGATGAAGGTGTTCGACGGCCCCGGCATGGTCGCCGACAAGGCGGATGCGCCGATCGTCCCCGTCCGGATCGATGGCGCGCAGTTCAGCCCCTTCTCGCGCCTGAAGGGCAAGGTCCGCACGCGCTGGTTTCCCAAGGTCCGCCTAACCGTCCTGCCGCCCCGCCGCTTCGCCATCGACGGCGAGATGAGCGCGCGTGCCCGCCGTGCCATCGCCGGCCGCCGCCTCTATGACGAGATGAGCGCAATGATGTTCGCCACGTCGGACACCGGCCGCACCCTGTTCGCCGCGCTGGCCGATGCCGCCGCGCTCCACGGCCGCGACGCCAAGGTGGTGGAGGACGTCAAGCGCCAGCCGCTCACCTATGGCCGCCTGCTGGCAGGCTCGATCGCGCTTGGCCGCGTGCTGGCGCGCGAAAGCCGGGCAGGCGAGGCGGTCGGCGTGCTGCTGCCCAACGTGTCGGGCGTGGTCGCCACCTTCTTCGCGCTCCAGGCGGAGGGGCGCGTGCCCGCCATGCTCAACTACACGGCCGGGCTCGCCAATATCGACGCCGCCTGCCGCGCGGCCGAGGTGGAGACGATCATCACCGCGCGCGCCTTCGTCGAGCAGGCGAAGCTCGGCGATCTGATCGACGCACTCGGCGCCACCCGGCGCATCCTGTTCCTTGAGGATCTGGCGCCTCGCATCGGCGCCTGGGCGAAGCTCCGCGCGCTGATCGCCAGCCGCCGCGCGCGCGGCCCCGCCGTTTCGCCCGATGCGCCCGCGGTGATCCTCTTCACCAGCGGGTCGGAGGGGTTGCCGAAGGGCGTCGCGCTCAGCCACCGCAATCTGCTCAGCAACTGCCAGCAGCTCGCCGCGCGGATCGATTTCTCGCCGACCGACATTGTGCTGAACGCCTTGCCCGTCTTCCACAGCTTCGGCCTGACCGGCGGCACTTTGCTGCCCGTGCTGAACGGCATCCGCACGTTGCTCTACCCGAGCCCGCTCCACTACCGGATCGTCCCCGCGCTTGCCTACGATGCCAACGCGACGATCCTGTTCGGCACGGACACCTTCCTCGCCGGCTATGCCCGCATGGCGAGCCCCTACGATTTCTACTCGATCCGCTACATCTTCGCCGGTGCCGAGAAGGTGCGCGACACCACGCGCGCCACTTATGCCGAGCGGTTCGGCCTGCGCATCATGGAAGGCTATGGCGCGACCGAGGCGGGCCCCGTCATCGCGGTCAACACGCCGATGCACTTCCGCGCGGGCTCGGTCGGCCGCCTGCTGCCCGCGATCGAGGCGCGGCTTGAACCTGTCCCCGGCATCGACGACGAGGGCGGCACCGTCGGCCGCCTCGCTATCCGCGGTCCGAACGTCATGGCCGGATACTACAAGGCTGACGCGCCCGGCCTGCTCCAGCCGCCCGCCGGGGGCTGGCATGACAGTGGCGACATCGTCCAGATCGATGCCGAGGGCTTCGTCACCATCCGCGGCCGGGCCAAGCGCTTTGCCAAGATTGGCGGCGAGATGGTCTCGCTCCCCGCGGTGGAGGGCTATGCCGCCGCCGTCTGGCCGGGCTTCGACCATGCCGTCGTCACCCGCCCCGATCCGCGAAAAGGCGAGCAGCTGGTCCTGTTCACCACCGCGCCCGGCGCCGATGCCAAGGCGCTGCTCGCCTGGGGCAAGGCCAACGGCATTGCCGAACTCGCGCTGCCCCGCGATGTGCGCCCCGTCCCCGCGCTGCCGGTGCTGGGCACGGGCAAGATCGATTACGTGACTTTGGGCCAGATGGCGGCGGCGGGCACCACTGCCCCGGTGGAGGCGGACGAGGAGGAAGCGGCGTGAGCCCCTGGTCCGCGATCGGCGCCTCTGTCGCCCGCGCGCCCAGCCCGCACAACACGCAGCCCTATCGCCTGCGCGTGCTGGACGATGCGACCGCCGAGATCGTCTTCCTGCCCACCCGCGGCCTGCCGACGGCGGACCCGCACGGCCGCTTCACCTGGCTGACCGCGGGGATCGTCGCGGAGATTGCCAGCATCGCCGCGCACGGCCTCGGCCACGAGCTCGCCGTCGCATGGGATCTCTCCCCCATGTATCCCGGCGGCGACACCGAGACGCCGCAGACCGTCGCCCGCCTGACGCTCACCCCCGCAGGCGCCCCGGTCCCCGATCTCGATCCCGCGCTGATCCTCCAGCGGCAGACCTCGCGCCTGCCTTATGACGGCCGCCCGCTGGCGGCCGGGGTCGTCGCCGAGCTCAAGGTCGAGGCCGCCCGCCACGGCCATGCGTTCGAGGTGCGCAGCGACCCGCAGGCCATCGCCTCCGTCGTCGAGCTCAACAAGCGCGCGCTGTTCCACGATCTCGACGATGACGATCTGCGTACCGAGCTCACCCGCTGGCTCCGCTTCGACGCCCGGGAGGAGGGGCTGACGCGCGACGGCCTGTCCGCCCGCTGCCTCGGTTTCTCGCCCACGCTTCTGCGCAGCTTCTTCCTCCAGCACCGGTTCTGGACGCTGCCGGGGGTCCGCCATGTGGTCGGCCGTGTCTATGGTGCGACGATGCGCGGCATCGGCACGATCGGCTGGCTGCGCGGGCATTATACGTCTAGCGCCGACTGGATTGCCGCCGGGCGGCTGATGATCCGCCTCTGGCTGATCGTCACCCGCGCCGGCTGCGTCTGGCACCCTTATGGTTCGGTCATCACCAGCGAGGCTGCGCGCCGCGCGATGATCGACATGCTCGAATTGCGCCCGGAGCAGGGCGAGGAGGATATGGTATGGCTGCTGTTGCGCCTGGGCACGAGCCCGCGCCCGCCCGAGAGCCTGCGGCTGGACCAAGCCGAAATCCTGCTCTGCGCGCGCTGAAGCGGCTGCTCTATTACCCCGCGGTCGCGGCGGTCTACGCGCTCGACGGGGTGGAGTGGGCGTTGGCGCATATGGGCGGGCTCTATCGCCTGCTGCTCGTGCCGGGCTTCGAGGGCATGCGCTGGCGGCTGGGCATCTGGCGGGCGTGGCGTGCCTTCTATGCGGCGCATGCCCGCGTGCCCGCCTACCGCCATTATATCGACAGCCGCGGCGGCCTGCCCGATATCCATTTCGACCGGAAGGATATCACGCCGCTGCTGGCCGCGGTGCCGGAGATGGACAAGGCCAGCTACGTCAAGGCCTACCTCATTGCCGAGCAGATCGTCGGCGGTCGCCTGCCGCGCCGCGGCGTGATGGTGGACGAATCGAGCGGCTCCTCCGGCACGCCGACCAGCTGGGTGCGGGGCGCCACCGAGCGGCGCATCGTCAGCCGCATGATGCAGCTCAGCTACCGCGATAGCGTCGATCGCGCACGGCCCGTCTTCATCCTCAACGCCTTCGCGCTCGGCGCATGGGCGACGGGCATGAACGTGTCCATCTCGCTCACCGACAGCTCGATCCTGAAATCCACCGGCCCGAACATCGACAAGATCGTCGAGACGATGCTCGAATTCGGCCCCGGCTACCGCTACGTCGTGATGGGCTATCCGCCCTTCCTCAAGACGCTGGCGGACGATCCGCGGATCGATTGGCAGGCCTTCACCGTCGATGCCGGCTATGGCGGGGAGGGGATTTCGGAGGGGCTGCGGACCTATCTGGGCCAGCGCTTCCACCGCGTCGTCGGCAGCTATGGCGCGTCGGACCTCGAGGTGAACATGGCGCTGGAGAGCGACCTCGCCATCCGCCTGCGCCGCGCGATCGGCGAGGATGAGACGCTCAGGAAGTCGCTCATCCGCACCGATTACGGCGTCACGCCGATGATCTTCCAGTATAACCCTCTGGCTTATTACATCGAGACCAACGAGGCGGGCGAACTCGTCGTCACCATGTCGCGCCCGTTCCACATCGCGCCCAAGATCCGCTACAACATCCATGATCGCGGCCACGTGATGCGTTTCCCCGAACTGAAGCGGCGCTTGCTGGCGGCCGGCCGGGACGATCTGCTGAAAGACGTACGGACCGATCTGCCCTTCCTGTTCCTTTACGGCCGGTCGGACATGTCGATCGATTATTATGGCGCGAACGTCACGCCCGACAGCGTGCGCGAGGTGCTCTACGGCATGCCGGCGCTGGCACCCGTGCTCAGCACCTTCCGCCTGCTCTCCTACGAGGACGAGACGACGACCAAGCGGATGGAGATCGCCGTCGAGCTGGTCGAGGGCGCGCCGATGCCGCCCAACCCCGAGATGATCGAGGCGGAAGCATTCGTCCGCCTGACCGAGATCAACGCCGACTTCCTCAACGCCCTCCACCGCACCGCCAGCCCGGACAATCCGCCCCGGCTGACGCTGCACGCCTTCGGCACCGGCCCGTTCGAGGGCGGCCAGCGCAAGCTGAAGAACGAATATGTCGCGAGCGACGTGAGCTACGACAGGCTCTAGGCCGGTCCGTCATGCTGAACTCGTTTCAGCATCCACCGGGAGGCACGACCTGCGGCCCCTGGCCAGACCGCCCGGTGGATCCTGAAACAAGTTCAGGATGACGAGGCGCTAGAGCCGCACCCCCGACCCCAATTCGTCATGCCGGACTCGTTCCGGCATCCACCGTGCGGCGCATCCAGAAGCCGCCAAACCAGTCACCCGTCTCGCCCCAGCGTAAGCGCCGGGGTAACGAAGGACCCCCCTACAGCGAAAACCGGGCCGACAAGCGGAAGTCCCGCCCGGCCAGCGGCGCATAATCCTTCAGGAAGCTGGCGTGCCGCCGCGCCACCACGTCGAACAGGTTGTTCGCCGACAGCGTCAGCGTCGTCGCGCGGTTGCCCGGCAGCGGGTGCCACGCCACCGATGCGTTGACGAGCGTGAAGGACGGCGTCTCCGTCTCGAACGCGCTCACCCGGTCCTGCCGGTCGCTCCACTCCGCCTCGATCCGGCCGACCAGCGCGTCCGACTGCGCCTCGAGCCCGCCGAGCAGGCGGAGAGGCGGGATGCGGGGGGCGGGGCCGACCGAGCGGATGCGCGCCTTCACGTAATCCGCGAGGCCATCCGCCACGAACGTCCAGTCGCCGACTTTCGCCAGATCCAGCGAGCCTTCCACCTCGAAGCCCAGATAGCGCGCGCGGCCCTGCCGCTGCTGGAACACCGGCAGGTCATCCTCGATCTCGCCCGTCTGCGCCTCGTAGATATAGTTCTTGAACCGCGTCCAATAGGCGGACACGTCGAACGTATAGCCCTGCCCACGGCCGCGCAGCGTCGCCTCCAGCCCGTTGCTCCGCTCCTTGCGCAGCGTCGGGTCGCCCACCTCGAACGCCTGCGTGCCGGCATGCGGGCCGTTGGCATAGAGCTCCTCGGTCGATGGCGCGCGCTCGCTATGCGTCGCGTTCAGGCCGATCCGCCAGCCCGGTACCACCGCATAGCTGGCGCCGAGCGAGCCCGAGAAGGTGTCGAACCGGCGGCGGAGATCCGGATTGCCGATCTGCTCGTCCGCGTCCGCCTTCGTCAGCGTATGTTCGTAGCGCGCCCCCGCCTCGGCGCGCCACGCGCCCGCCTCGATCTGCTGGAGCGTGAACAGGCCATATTGTTCGGTCAGGTTGTCGGGCACGAACTTCTCTTCGCCGCGCACCCTGAACTTGCGCCGCAGCGCCTGCGCGCCCACTGCGCCGGACCAGCCCCCGCGCTTGGCCTGGACCAGCTCCAGCCGGCCTTCGCTGCCTTCGCTGAAGAAGCTCGTGCCGATCTCGCCCGTCTCCTCCAGCTCGTCGTGGCGGTAATCGGCATGGCCCGCGCGGAAGCGGACGGCCTGGAGGATGTCGCCGCCCGTATCCACCTCGGCGCGCAGGTCATAGCGGGTCTGGCGCAGATCGATCCGCGGCGCCTCCGCCTCGATGGCTGGGTCGAGCGAGTAGCGGACCGGCACGCCGTAGAGGCTGTCATAACGGGTGACCGATGCGCCGATGTTCACGCCCGGCGCCACATAGGCGAGCGCCCCCGCCACATCCCACGTCCGCGCCGCGCTGTTGGGCAGCTTGCCCTTCAGGTCCGCCAGCTCGGCAATCTCCGGCTCCGCGCTCGCCGCCGCCTGCGCCCGCAGCGGGCGGGAGAGGATGTAGCCGCCCGTGTCGAGATCGTCCGTCTTCAGATAGCTGCCGTCGACATGCAGGACGAGGCCGCCGCCCAGCGGCGCGTCCGCCGCCGCGCCGATCGAGCGCTCGTCCGCCGCACTGGCCAGCGTGCCCAGCGCGTCGACGTGGATCGCCTCGTCGGGCAGGCGGCGCGGGATGCGGCTGTCGATCACGTTGACGACGCCGCCGATGGCGGAGGAGCCGAATAGCAACGCGGTCGGCCCGCGCAGCACCTCGACGCGCTCGGCGGTCAGTGGGTTGATCGCGACGGCATGGTCGACCGACGCAGTCGAGGCGTCGAAGCTGCCGATCCCGTCGGTCAGGATGCGGATGCGGTCCCCCTGAAAGCCGCGCAGCACCGGGCGAGACGCATTCGGCCCGAACGAGGTGGAGGAGACGCCCGGCTGCCGCGCCAGCGTGTCGCCGATGGTCGGGCGCAGCTCCCGCGCCAGATCGGTGCCGGACAGCACCGTCGTGCCCGCCAGCGCCGAGCCCAGTTCGGTCCGCAGCGGCGCGGTGATGACGATCGTCTGCGCCTCCTGCTCGTGGAAGTCGCCCGGTGCCTGCCGGTCGTGCGGCGCGGCGGGGGGCGGGGCCTCGGCGGCGGACAGGCCGAGGAGGGCGGTAGCGAGCAGCAGGGTCAAGGGGCGGGCTCCGGTCGAAAGACCGGCACTGGCTAGCCAGCATGTTACATCATATCAAGCGCTGATGGTGCGATGCGGCGGGACTGTTGCCGAACCGCAACGCGCCTCAACGCCGGTCGGGGAATACCTGCAGGCGCGTCGGTCGCACCGTGATCCGCTCACCCACCGCCGGCGGCTCGCCCGGCAGGTCCAGCTCCAGCGGTGCGTCCAGCCCGTCCAGCGCCGCCTCCACCCGCGTCATGCCGGCGCGCGGGCGGGCGAGCGTCACCGTCGCGCTCAGCGTGCCTTCGCCGCCCAGCGCCGGCTCCACGTCGTGCGGGCGGAAGAACAGCAGGCCCGGCCCGTCCGCCGCATCGCCCGCGTCGAGCAGCGCGCTGCCGAACCGGGCCCGGCCGCGCTCCACCGTCACCGGCAGACGGTTCGATTCGCCGACAAAGTCGAACACGAAGGCGGAGGCGGGCGCGCGGTAGACCGCATCGGGCACCGCCACCTGCTCGATGCGGCCATGGTCCATCACCACCACGCGGTCGGCCAGCTCAAGCGCCTCTTCCTGATCGTGCGTGACGAAGATGGAGGTCAGCCCCATCCGGTCATGCAGCTCGCGCAGCCAGCGGCGCAGTTCTTTCCGCACCTTGGCGTCGAGCGCGCCGAAAGGCTCGTCCAGCAGCAGGATGCGCGGCTCCACCGCCAGCGCCCGCGCCAACGCCACGCGCTGCCGCTGCCCGCCCGACAGCTGCGCCGGATAGCGGCGGCCGAGATCCTTCAGCTGCACCAGCTCCAGCAGCTCTGCCACGCGCCGCTCGATCTCCGCCTTGGCCGGGCGCAGCCGCCGCGGCCGCACTGTCAGGCCGAAGGCGATATTGTCCGCCACCGTCATGTGCTTGAACAAAGCATAATGCTGGAACACGAAGCCGACGCCGCGCTGCGTTACGGGCCGGCCGGTCACGTCCTCGCCGTCGAACAGCACGCGGCCCGTGTCCGCCTGCTCCAGCCCGGCGATGATCCGCAGCAGCGTCGTCTTGCCCGATCCGGACGGCCCCAGCAGCGCGAGGAACTCGCCCGGGCGCGCTTCCAGCTCGATCGGCTGCAGCGCGGTGAAGCTGCCGAAGCTCTTGCTGACGCCCTCGACCGTAATGCCCATCAGTGCCCCATGCTCAATGACCCTGGCCGCGCAGGTCGTAGCGCCATTCCAGCACGCTCTTCAGCACCAGCGTGACCAGCGCCAGCCCGGCCAGCAGCGACGCGGTGGCGAAGGCGGCGACGAAATTATATTCGTTGTAGAGGATCTCGACGTGCAGCGGCAGCGTGTTGGTCTCGCCCCGGATGTGGCCCGAGACGACCGACACCGCACCGAACTCTCCCATCGCCCGCGCATTGCACAGCAGCACGCCGTAGAGCAGCCCCCAGCGAATGTTCGGCAGCGTCACGCGGAAGAACGTGCTGAAGCCCGATGCACCGAGCGACCGCGCCGCCTCTTCGTCGTCGCGGCCCTGCTCGGCCATCAGCGGGATCAGCTCGCGCGCGACGAAGGGGAAGGTGACGAAAACGGTCGCCAGTACGATGCCGGGCACCGCGAACACGATCTGGATGCCATGATCCCGCAGGAACGGCCCGAACCAGCCGTTCGCCCCGAAGATCAATATGTAGATCAGCCCGGCGACGACGGGCGAGACGGAGAAGGGCAGGTCGATCAGCGTGACCAGCAGGCCCTTGCCGCGAAAGTCGAACTTGGTGATCGCCCATGCCGCCGCCACGCCGAATACGCAGTTGAGCGGCACGCTGATCGCCGCCACCATCAGCGTCAGCCGCATCGCCGCGCGCGCATCCGGCTCCGCCAACGCCTCGGCGAAGGCGGCGGCGCCGCGGCGGAACGCCTCGGAAAAGACCGCCAGCAGCGGCAGAGCGAGGAAGATCAGCAGGAAGCCGAGCGCGGCACCGATCAGCAGCCGCCGCGCCCAGGCGGGCTCGCTCGTCGCATCCGCACTGTGCGGCACGGGTTTGGCTTCCTCGATCATCCCTGCATCCGCTTGCGCGTGGCGATCTGGAGCAGGTTGATCGCCAGCAGCATCGCGAAGGACGCGACCAGCATCACGCAGGCGATCGCCGTCGCGCCGGCATAATCATATTGCTCCAGCTGCGTGATGATCAGCAGCGGCGCGATCTCGCTCTCATAAGGCATGTTGCCGGCGATGAAGATGACGGAGCCATATTCGCCGATGCCGCGGGCGAAGGCGAGGGCGAAGCCGGTCAGCAGCGCGGGCGCGATCGCCGGCAGCACGACGCGGCGGAACGTGGTCACGCGGCTGGCACCCAGCGAGGCGGAGGCTTCCTCCACGTCGCGCCCGAGATCCGCCAGCACCGGCTCCACCGAGCGGACGACGAACGGCAGGCCGATGAAGACGAGCGCGATAACCACGCCCGCCGGCGTATAAGCGAGCTTCAGGCCGAGCGGCGCGAGAAACTGCCCGATCCAGCCATTGGACGAATAGAGCGCCGTCAGCGCGATGCCCGCGACCGCCGTCGGCAGCGCGAAGGGCAGATCGACCATGGCGGAGACGATCCGCTTCAGCGGAAAGTCATAGCGCACCAGCACCCACGCGATCAGCAGGCCGAACACCGCATTCACCGCCGCGGCCAGCGCCGATGCGCCGAAGCTCAGCCGGTAGGCCGCCAGCGCGCGCGGCGCCAAGGCCGTCTCGACGATGGCGGACGGCTCCGCCAGCGTGCGCACGAACACCGCCGACAGCGGGATCAGCACGATCAGCGACAGATACAGGATGGTGAAGCCGAGGCTCAGCCCGAAGCCTGGAATCACGGATCGTCGGGCGGAGCGCATCGCCGCGGGCATTAGCGGGTGAGGCTGCGGGGGGAAGGCAAGAAATATTCACCACCGGCGAAGTGGAGAATGGGTAAGCCAGAGCGCAGGCCGCTCGCCACCGCGTCTCCCGTCATCCTGAACTCGTTTCAGGATCCACCGAGCGCCAGGCCAACCGGCCGCTGATTCAGCCGTCCGGTAGATGCCCAAACAAGTTCAGCATGACGAGACCTGCGAAAGCCAGGCCAACCGGCCGTGCCGAACCTCAGTCGTCCAGCGCCGCCACTGGCACCCGCTCCGCCAGGCTAATCCGGTCGAGGATGTTCGCCGTCTCGTCGCGCACCTGCAGCATCACGTCGCGCAGGCGGCACTCCGCCTCGTCGACGCAATTCTCGCACGGGCGATGGTTCATCCGGCTGGCGCAGGGCACCAGCGCCAGGCTGCCACGAGTCAGCCGGACGATATCGCCATAGGTGATCGTGTCGGGCTCACGCGCGAGCCAGTATCCGCCTTCCTTGCCGCGTAGCGTCTCCACCAGCCCGGCCCGCTTCATCTCCGACAGGATCACCGTCAGGAACTTGGCCGGAATGTTCTGCGCGCGCGATATCTCGCCCAGCTGGACGGGGCCCTGGCCGAAGCGGTCGGCCAGGTGCTGGAGCGCGCGAGTGGCGTAACGGGTGCGTTGGGATAGCACGCCCGCCATTTGGGGCGGGCGGAGCGATGGTGCAACCTTTTCTCAATCCGGCAAATAGGAAAGCTTGCCGCCTTGACGAAGCGCCCGCCTCGGCGCAAAGGGCGCCCCTCGCGCATGGCGGTCGTAGCTCAGTTGGTTAGAGCATCGGTTTGTGGTACCGAGGGTCGCGGGTTCAAGTCCCGTCGTCCGCCCCACGCGCTTCCCGGCTGGTAATCCGCGCAAGATAATATTATTGCGCGGCTCCGTAATTTCCGAACAGCCGGAGCCCTGACATGACTGCCCCCTGGACCTTGCCGGATTTCGACGACCATGAGGGCGTCCACATCTTCCGCGATGCCGCGACCGGGCTGACCGGCATCGTCGGCGTCCACTCGACCACGCTCGGGCCGGCGCTCGGCGGCACGCGCTTCTGGCATTATCCGACGCCCGAGGACGCCGTGGTCGATGCACTGCGCCTGTCACGCGGCATGAGCTACAAGAATGCGATGGCGGGCCTGCCGCTCGGCGGCGGCAAGGCGGTCATCCTCGCCGGTCCCGATCGCCGCACCCGCCCCGAACAGCTCGCCGCCTTTGCCCGCGCGATCGAATCGCTCGGCGGCCGCTATGTCACCGCGCAGGATGTCGGCCTCACGCAGGACGACATGGCGACGCTCGCCGAACACACACGCTTCATCTGCGGCCAGCCGGGTGCCGAGAAGGGGATGGCCGGCGGCGATTCGGGTCCGCCCACCGCGCTCGGCGTCTATCTCGGCCTGCGCGCCGCCATTGCCCGTGCGCTCGGCAAGGACGATCCGCGCGGCGTTCACGTCGCGATCCAGGGCGTCGGTTCGGTCGGCGGCAATCTCGCCCGCCGGCTCGCCGCCGATGGCGCGCGGCTGACGCTCGCCGACGTCTATCCCGATCGTGCGCAGTCGCTCGCAGCGGAATTGGGGGCGGAGGCCGTCCCGGCGGAGGCGATCCTCGCCGTCGATGCCGATGTGGTCAGCCCCTGCGCGCTCGGCGCGGTGCTGAACGAGGGCAGCATCGCCGCGATGAAGGCGCGCGTGGTTGCCGGCGCCGCCAACAACCAGCTCGCCACCGCGGAGGATGCGGCCCGACTGCACGCCCGCGGCATCCTCTATGCGCCCGATTACGTGATCAACGCGGGCGGCGTGATCAACGTCGGCCTGCAATATCTCGGCGGCAATACCATGGCCGATGTCGAGGCCCGCATCGCGCAGATTCCCGCGCGGCTTGAGCAGGTCTGGGCCGAGAGCGCGGTCGAGGATCGTCCCGCCGCCGAGGTGGCCGACGACATCGCCCGCCGCCTCATCGGCCGCGCCTGATGTAGGGCGACCCGTCCGACAGGCGTCCTACAAGGGCGCCTGTCGGAAAAGGGCCTCTGTGTGTCAACTTCGTCAACTTAAGCCGACGCTTCCACCCGGGGCCTTCACCCTTTAAGGGCGGCCTCGGCCCATGCACGCTTTCGCCAATCCCGCCCGCTTCCTCCGCATCGCGCGCCCGCTGACGCCCTGGCTCGGCTGGAGCGGCGCGCTACTGGTCGCCGTGGCGCTCGGGGCTGGCCTCACCGTCACGCCGCCCGATTACCTCCAGGGCGAGAGCGTCCGCATCCTCTACGTCCACGTCCCCTCGGCATGGCTCGGCATGGCGGGCTGGAGCGGGATCGCGGTCGCCAGCCTGATGCAGCTCGTCTGGCGCCACCCGCTCGCCGCCATCGCCGCCCGCGCCGTCGCCGCGCCCGGCGCGCTGTTCGCGGCCATCTGCCTTGTTACCGGCTCGATCTGGGGGCGGCCGACCTGGGGCACGTGGTGGGAATGGGACGGCCGGCTCACCTCCATGCTGGTGCTGTTCTTCCTCTACCTCGCCTATCTCGCGCTCGCCGCCGCCGAAGACGATCAGGGCCCCGGCGAGCGCCGCCTCAGCGCCATCTTCGGCCTGACCGGCGCCGCCATCCTGCCTGTCATCCACTATTCGGTGCTGTGGTGGCGCAGCCTGCATCAGAGGCCGTCCATCGGCATCAAGGGCTCGTCGATCGACGGCTCGATCCTATGGCCGCTCCCCATCGCGCTGCTCGGCTTCACCCTGCTGTTCGCCGCCATCGTGCTGATGCGGATGCGGGCGGCGCTGGCCCACGCCAAGGTCGAGGCGCGGCTGCGCCGGCTGGCGGCGGCCTGATGAACCATTGGCCCTTCATCCTCGCCGCTTACGGCATCGCGGTCGCAGCCACGCTGGCGCTGACGATCGCCAGCTATGTCGCGATGCGCCGGGCGGAGGCGCGGGCGGACGCGCTCGGCCGGCGATGAAGGCGAAGAACCAGCGGCTCACGCTGGCGCTGCTGGCGCTGGCGGCGATCGTCGGCGCAGCCCTGCTCGCCGCCTCGGCGCTGCGTGACCAGGCCGCCTATTTCTACACGCCCGCCGACGCGCGCCGCCTTGGCGTCGAGCCCGGACGATCGGTCCGGCTCGGCGGCATGGTGGAGGGCGGCTCGATCCGGCGCTCTCCGGATGGCGTCACCATCGCCTTCACCGTCACCGACGGGCAGGCGACCGTTCCCGTCTCCTTTCGCGGCATCGTGCCCGATCTGTTCAAGGAACGCAGCGGCGTCGTCGCCGAGGGGCATTTCACGCCGACCGGCAGCTTCGTCGCCGACACGATCCTCGCCAAGCATGACGAGCGCTACATGCCACCCCAGGTCGCCGGTGCGATGCACGAATCGGACAGCCTCGACACGGACGCCAAGGTCCGCGCCAAGTGACCGCGGAACTCGGCCTTGCCGCTCTGTGGCTCGCCGCCGCACTGGCGCTGCTTCAGCTCGCTCTGGCAGCGATGGCGCTGGCAGGGCGGGAGGAGTTGCTGAATGGTGTCCGCCCGGTTGCGGTGGTGCAGGCTGTGCTCGCTCTGCTCGCCTTTGCCGTGCTGATCCGCCTGTTCGTGGTGGTGGATCTCTCGGTCGAGCTGGTCGCGCTCAATGACGCCTCGACCAAGCCCTTGTTGTATCGCTTTGCCGGCGCATGGGGAAACCACGAAGGCTCGATGCTGATGTGGGTGGCGATCCTCGGACTGTCGGGGGCGTGCGTAGCGCTGCTCGAGCGGCGCCTGCCTGAACGGACGCTCGTCGCGACGCTCGGCACGCAGGCGGCGATCGGTCTCGGCTTCTACGCTTTCCTGCTGTTCGCCTCCAATCCGTTCCAGCGGCTGGTGCCCGCGCCGGCGGAGGGGCAGGGGCTCAACCCGCTGCTGCAGGATCCCGGCCTCGCCTTCCATCCGCCGACGCTTTACCTCGGCTATGTCGGCCTCTCGATCGCCTTCTCCTTTGCGTGCGGCGCGCTGCTGACCCGCCAGGTCGATGCCGCGCTCGCCCGTGCGATGCGGCCGTGGGTGCTGGGGGCATGGGTGTTCCTGACGCTCGGCATCACCGCCGGCAGCTACTGGGCTTATTATGAGCTCGGGTGGGGCGGCTGGTGGTTCTGGGATCCGGTGGAGAATGCGTCGCTGATGCCGTGGCTGGCGGCGACGGCGTTGCTCCACTCGGTCGCGGTGTTGGCCACCCGTGACTCGCTCAGGGCGTGGACTGTGATGCTGGCGGTGGTCGCCTTTTCCATGTCGATGATCGGCACCTTCCTTGTCCGCTCGGGCATCCTGACGAGCGTGCATGCCTTTGCCGTCGATCCGCGGCGGGGCGCGTTCATTCTCGTCCTGCTGGCGCTGTATATCGGCGGCGCGCTCGCCTTGTTCGCTGCGCGGGCGGGCACCGTGCAGGAGGGGCGGACGTTCGAGCCGGTGAGCCGCGAAGGATCGCTGGTCGCGAACAACCTGCTGCTCTCCGCCATTCTCGGCATCGTGCTGGTCGGCACGCTCTATCCGCTCCTGGCAGAGGCGGTCACGGGTGAGAAGCTGTCCGTCGGGCCGCCTTACTTCAACGCGGCGGCCGGGCCGCTCGCCTTGCTGCTGGTCACGATCATGGTGGCGGGGCCGTTGCTGCGCTGGCGGCGGGACCGACTGGCGGCTCTTGGGCGGCGGGTGGCGCTGCCAGCAGGGCTGGCGCTGGCGGCGCTGATCGCGCTGCTGGTTGCGGCGCCGGGCGTGCGGCTGCTGCCGCTGCTCGGGCTGGTGCTGGCGGCGGGCGTGGCGCTTGGTTCGCTCGCGCCGCTCTGGGGCCGCAATCTGCGGCGCACGCCCATGTTTACGTGGGGCATGGTGATCGGCCATCTCGGTGTCGCCGTCGCGCTGGCCGGAATGGCGAGCGAGAGTGCCTTCACGCGTGAGACGCTGGTGGCGCTGGCACCAGGGCAAACCGCGCAAGTCGGTCCCTGGCGCATCCGCTTCGACGCGGTCGAGCCGATTGCCGGTCCGAACTGGACCGCGCTGGAGGCGACCTTGCAGGCGGATCGCGGCGGTGCGCCGCTGCTGCTCAAACCCCAAGCGCGCTTCTTCCCGTCGCCCCCGACCGAGACCAGCGAGGCCGCGATTGCGACGCGCTGGGATGGGCAGCTCTATACCGTGATCGGCAAGGGGGACGAGGCCGGGCGCTGGCAGCTGCGGCTGTGGTGGAAGCCGTTCGTGACCCTCATCTGGCTGGGCGGCGCGCTGATCGCAGTCGGCGGCGTGCTGTCGCTGCTGGGCCGGGTCCGGCGCGAACGGCGTGCGGCGGAGCGGCTGGCATGGCTTTGAAAACGATCCGCTGGCTGCTGTGGGTGCCGCTCATCCTATTCGTCGGATTTGTCGCCCTGGTGGCGAGCGGGCTGGTGACGCCATCGACCCACGAGATCCGCTCGCAGCTGATCGGCAAGCCGCTGCCTGACTTTGCCCTGCCGCCAGCTTTGCCTGCTAAGCCGGGGCTGGCGCGCGTCGAGCTGGGCCAGGGCAAGCCGCGGCTTGTCAACATCTTCGCCAGCTGGTGCGTGCCCTGCGCCACTGAAAGCGCGCAACTTGCTACGCTGAAGCGGGCGGGCGTGGAGATTGACGGCATCGCCATCCGTGACCGTCCCGAGGATCTGACGCGCTTCCTCGGCCGCTACGGCGATCCTTACGCACGGATCGGCGCGGACCGCGATTCGTCGGTGCAGATGGCGCTCGGCTCGTCAGGCGTGCCGGAGACGTTCGTCATCGACGGCGCGGGTGTGATCCGGCTGCAGCATGTCGGCGAGATCCGGCCCGAGCATGTCGCCGGCATCCTCGCCGCGGTCGAGGCGGCGAAGTGAAGCGGGCGGCCCTGCTCCTGTTGCTGACGGTGCCTGGCGCCGCGCTGGCGGATTCGGCGATGCCGGCCGCCGCACTCGCCGATACGCAGCTGCCTGATCCGGCGCAGGAGCGGCAGGCCAAGGCGTTGATGGAGACGCTGCGCTGCCTTGTCTGTCAGGGACAGTCGATCGCGGACTCGGATGCGGAGCTGGCCGGTGACATGCGCGCGCTGGTGCGGCGCCGGATCGCAGCGGGGGAGAAGCCGGAGGCCATTCGGGAATGGCTGGTCGCCCGCTACGGCGCGTGGGTGAGCTATCAGCCGCCGCTCGATGCGGTGACGTGGCCGTTGTGGGCGCTCCCCTTGCTTCTGCTGGTGGGCGGTGCGTGGCTGGCGCGCGGTCGTTTCCGACGGCGGCGTGCATGATCGCCTGGTTGCCCCCGCTGCTACTGGCAGCAGCGGCGTTGCTCGCGCTGTGGCGGCTCGGTCGGTTGCCGCGCGGCAGCGTCCAGCTTGCCGGTGCGGCGCTGTTCTTCGGCATCGCCGGCTATGCGTGGCAGGGCTCACCGGGCCTGCCCGGGCGTCCGACGCCCGCCCGTGCGTCGCCCCGCATGGAGGACGACCTCCTCACCACGACGCGTGGCACGATCACCGAGAAGATGGGTGGTGACGCGCAGGTGCTGGACACGGCCGCGGCCTTTCACCGGCAGGGTCTCGACGCTTATTCGGTCGGCATCCTTAAGGGGGCGATCTCCCGCCGGCCGCGGTCGGCGGAGTTGTGGCTCGGCCTCGGCAATGCGCTGATCCATCATGCCGGCGGCATGTTGTCTCCCGCTGCCGCCTTTGCGCTTGATCGCGCGCGGGCTCTGGACCCGAAACATCCCGGGCCGGACTTCCTGTCAGGTTTCGCGCTGATCGCCGGGGGCCAGGTCGAAGAAGGGGCGGCGCTCTGGCGGGCGCTGATCGCCCGCGCGCCGGAAGGGGCGCGCTGGCGCAACGAGGTGGCGGGTCGGCTTGCGATGCTGGAGTCAATCGCGCCGCAAGCGCGTCCCATCGAACGGCAGGCGACGGACGCGGCTGCCGGATCGCCCGAAGTTACCGGCATGGACCCGCTGCGTCCGCCAGCCGACAGGCGCTGACCCGCCGCGGGCAGGTCAGCGCTCCGCTGTGTTATTTGCCTCGGCCGGTTTCCTCCTGAAGCGCGTCGATGCGCTTGGAGGCCTCGGCCTTGCTCAGGTCCTCGTCAAACTCCTCATGCGCCTCTTCGCTCAGAGTCTTGAGGTAGCTGGCCTGCGCGCCGGTCATCGGCTCGTCACCGGTGGTCCAGTCATCCGGATCCTTGACGGCGTTCGAGGTCGGGTGGCTCTTCGGATTGTCGGTCATGATGCGCTCCTTCGCGGGTTGGAACGCATCATGTTCCCGACCTGTTCCCTTGTGCCCGCTCAGTTGAGCGGCAGGTCGAGCGCGTCCGCGACCGCCTTGTGGCGGATCTTGCCGTCGGAGACATTGAGGCCCGCAGCCAGATGCGGGTCCGCCGCCATCGCCGCTTCTGCCCCCAGGTTGGCGAGCTTGAGCGCAAAGGGCAGGGTGGCGTTGTTCAGCGCGAAGGCGGAGGTGCGCGCCACGGCGCCCGGCATGTTGGCCACGCAATAGTGGATGATGCCGTCCACCTCGAACACGGGGTCGGCGTGCGTCGTCGGGTGCGACGTCTCGAAGCAGCCGCCCTGATCGATCGCGATGTCGACCAGCACGCTGCCGCGCTTCATCGTCTTCAGCATCTCGCGCGTGACGAGCTTGGGCGCAGCGGCGCCCGGCACCAGCACCGCACCGATCACCAGATGCGCGCGCTCCACCGCCGCGGCGATCGCCGCCTTGGAGGCATAAGCCGTCTTGATCTGGTTGGAGAAGAACATGTCCAGCTCAGCCAGACGGGCGTTGTTGATGTCGTAGATCGTCACGTCCGCGCGCATGCCGACGGCCATCTGCGCCGCGTTGATGCCCGACACGCCGCCGCCCAGGATCGCCACCTTCGCCGGCGCCACGCCCGGCACGCCGCCCAGCAGCACGCCGCGGCCGCCCTGCTCCTTCTCCAGATAGTGCGCGCCGACCTGGACAGACATGCGCCCTGCGACCTCGGACATTGGCCGCAGCAGCGGCAGCGAGCCATCGCGTGCGGTGACGGTCTCATAAGCGATGCAGGTGGCGCCCGACTTCATCAGCCCTTCCGCCTGCGGCTTGTCGGCCGCGAGGTGGAGGTAGGTGAACAGCAGGTGCCGCGGCTCCAGCAGCGCGATCTCCTGCGGCTGCGGCTCCTTCACCTTAACGATCATGTCGGCAGCGGCGAAGACCGAAGCCGCATCCGGCAGGATCCTGGCGCCCGCTGCGATATAATCCTCATCGGTGAAGTCGATCCCAGAACCGGCGCCGGTCTCCACCACCACCTCGTGCCCGGCCGCCGCCAGCTCCGCGACGGATGGGGGCGTCAGGCCGACGCGATATTCGTGGTTCTTGATTTCCTTGGGAACGCCGATGCGCATGAACGAGCCTCCTCGGGCCAAATGTCTGATTGTCGCGCGGTTTAGCGAAGAGCTTTCGGCTTGTCGCGCCCCCACGGGGCGTGTTGCGGCGTCCCGGGGGAGGTGCTAGGCGCCGGCGGCCGCTCGGGGGGCGGTTCAACCATGGACGGATCGTCGATGCGGCGGCCCTTATGCTCGACCGGCGGCTCACGTTGAGCGTCGGCATCAACGGCGAAGCGACGGAAACGCCGCCCAATCCCCATGGCGGCCATCACGGCCCTGCCGAGGGGTTGCTGAAGCTGTCGCTCGGCGCGATCGGCGTCGTCTTCGGCGATATCGGCACCAGCCCGCTCTACGCCTTCCGCGAGACGTTCGCCGGACACCACCGGCTGGTGCCGGACGAGTTGCACGTGCTGGGCGTGCTCAGCCTCATCTTCTGGTCGATGATGTTGGTGGTGACGTTGAAGTACGTCACCATCATCATGCGCGCCGACAACAAGGGCGAGGGGGGCAGCCTGGCGCTGCTCGCGCTGATCAACCGCACCGCGCAGAACAAGCGCTGGACGAAGGGGATCGTGCTGCTCGGCGTGTTCGCCACGGCCCTGTTCTACGGCGACAGCATCATCACGCCGGCCATGTCGGTGCTGTCCGCGGTGGAAGGGCTGACCGTCGTCGAATCGCGCTTCGGCCCGCTGGTGCTGCCGATCGCCGTCGGCATCCTGATCGGCCTGTTCATGATCCAGAGCCACGGGACGGCCAAGGTCGGCCTGCTGTTCGGGCCGGTGATGCTGATCTATTTCGTCACGCTCGCGGTGCTGGGGCTCGTCCACATCGCCGCATCGCCGTGGATCCTGACGGCGCTCAATCCCTGGCATGCAGTGCTGTTCTTCGCCGACAACCCGCTCGCCGCCTTCCTAGCGATGGGCTCGGTCGTGCTGGCGGTGACCGGGGCGGAGGCGCTTTACGCCGACATGGGCCATTTCGGCCGCCAGCCGAT
Source organism: Sphingomonas jatrophae (assembly GCF_900113315.1). Lineage (GTDB taxonomy): Bacteria > Pseudomonadota > Alphaproteobacteria > Sphingomonadales > Sphingomonadaceae > Sphingomonas_P > Sphingomonas_P jatrophae. The sequence continues at coordinate 122,916 of NZ_FOZG01000001.1, forward strand.
CCGGCTGTCGTGGATGGCGTTCGTGCTGCCGTCGCTGATGCTGAACTATCTGGGGCAGGGGGCGATGATCCTCGGCCTGCCGGCGGATGTCGCGCTCAAGGTGATCGAGAATCCGTTCTTCCTTCTGGCGCCCGAGCAGTTTCGCCTGCCGCTGGTGATCCTCGCGACCGCGGCGACGGTGATCGCCAGCCAGGCCGTGATCTCGGGCGCCTTCTCCGTCACGCAGCAGGCGATCCAGCTCGGCTTCATCCCGCGGCTGCGCATCACCCACACTTCGGCCGGCGCGATCGGACAGATCTACATCCCGGTGATGAACTGGGGTTTGATGGTGCTGGTGATCCTGCTCGTGCTGAGCTTCCGCACCTCGTCGAACCTCGCGGCCGCCTATGGCATCGCCGTGTCGGGTGCGATGCTGATCGACACGGTGCTGATCGCCGTCGTGCTCGTCTACATGTGGAAGTGGAGCAAGCTGGCGGCGGGTGCGCTGGTGGCCGTCTTCGCGGTGGTGGACCTCGCTTATTTCGGGGCCAACCTGACCAAGGTGCCCGATGGCGGCTGGTTCCCGCTGCTGATCGGCCTCATCGCCTTCACGCTGCTGACCACATGGGCGCGCGGGCGATCGCTGATGATCGAGCGGATGCGCGAATCCGCAATGCCGATCGCGGTCTTCGTCAAATCCGCTGCGAGCTCGGCGACGCGCGTGCCGGGCACGGCGGTGTTCATGACGAGCGCGGCGGACGGTGTGCCGCACGCGCTGCTCCACAATCTCAAGCACAACAAGGTGCTGCACGAGCGGATCGTGCTGCTGACCGTGCAGATCGAGGACGTGCCTTATTCGGACGCGGATCGGCGCATCAAGCTGGTCGACCTGGGCCAGGGCTTCTGGCGGATGATCGTCCGCTATGGCTTCATGGAGGAGCCGGACGTGCCCGCCGCGCTTGCCGGCGCGACCGAGTGCGGCCCGGTGTTCAAGATGATGGATACGAGCTTCTTCCTCGCGCGCCAGACGCTGCTCGCCTCGTCACGGCCCGGCATGGCGATCTGGCGCGAGAAGCTGTTCGCGTGGATGCTGCGCAATGCGGAATCGGCGATGGAGTTCTTCAAGCTGCCGACGAACCGCGTGGTCGAGCTGGGTAGTCAGGTCGAGATTTGACCCTTTGTTGCGGTGGCGCAACTTGCGCTGATATACGGCGTTCGCCGAACCATGCCTGATCTCTGCATCGCATCGCAAACCAACGCGCAAGCCGCGCACGCCCGATCAACTGCCGCTAGCTGCGCAGGGCGCCTGGCATGATCGAGCGACACCTGATGAAGCTGCGCGCTCGCGACCAGATCGGCGTGGCCGAGGAGGCGGCGTTACGCGCCTTGCCGCGCGAGGTGATCGACGTGCCCGCGCGCAGGACGCTGATCCGGGCGGGCGAGGTGGTGCGGGACAGTACGCTCCTGCTCGACGGGCTGATGTGCCGGTACAAGGATCTGTCCGATGGACAGCGGCAGCTGACCGAACTGCATGTGGCAGGCGATTTCGTCGATTTGCACAGCTTCACGCTCAAGCGGCTGGACCACAGCATCATGACGCTGACGCCCTGCCGCGTCGCCCATGTGCCGCATGCACGTCTGGCGGAGCTGACGGAGCGCTTTCCGCACCTGACGCGCCTCTACTGGCACTCGACGAACCTCGACGCCGCGATCCATCGCGAGTGGGAGTTGTCGCTCGGCCGGCGCAGCGCGGTGCAGCGGCTCGCGGCTCTGTTCTGCGAGCTGTACGTGCGGCTGAAGGTGGTCGGGCTCGCGGCCGATCTGCGCTACGATCTGGCGCTGACCCAGGCCGATATCGGCGAGGCGATGGGCCTGACCGCCGTGCACGTGAACCGCACGCTGCGCGAACTGCGGGAGCGCAAGCTGCTCAGGTTCCGCTCGGGCAACGTGACCATCGTCGACTATGACAAGCTCGCCCGGCTCGGCGAGTTCGACATTGCCTATCTGTATCTGGAGTCGTTTCCGACCTGAGCCGCGCCACCGCGGCCCGCCGTCACTTGCCGCGGTTCTTGCGATGCTTTTCGAGATCCAGCACCGTGTCGGTTCCCTCGGGCAGCAGGCCGAGCCGACGCGCCACCTCCTGATAGGCCTCCACCTCGCCGCCGAGATCGCGGCGGAAGCGGTCCTTGTCCAGCTTCTCGCCCGAGGTCATGTCCCACAGGCGGCAGCCGTCCGGGCTGATCTCGTCGGCCAGGATGATGCGGCCGTAATCATTGTCCCAGATCCGGCCGAACTCCAGCTTGAAGTCGACCAGCCGGATGCCGATGCCGGCGAACAGGCCGCACATGAAGTCGTTCACGCGGATCGCCATGTCGGCGATGTCGTGCATCTCCTCCTGGCTGGCCCAGCCGAAGCAGGCGATATGCTCGTCCGCGACCATCGGGTCGCCCAGCGCATCGTCCTTGTAATAATATTCGATGATCGTGCGAGGGAGCTGCGTGCCCTCCTCGATCCCCAGCCGCTTGCTGAGCGAGCCCGCCGCGACGTTGCGCACCACCACCTCGATCGGCACGATCTCGACCTGGCGGATCAGCTGCTCGCGCATGTTGAGGCGGCGGATGAAGTGGGTCGGCACGCCGATCGCGCCGAGCAGCGTGAAGATATGCTCGGAGATGCGGTTGTTCAGCACCCCCTTGCCGTTGATCGTGCCCTTCTTCTGAGCGTTGAAGGCGGTCGCATCATCCTTGAAGTACTGGATGAGCGTGCCGGGCTCCGGACCCTCGTAGAGGATCTTGGCCTTGCCTTCGTAGATCTGGCGGCGGCGAGACATGGCGGCGGCCTTTCGGGCGTCAAAAGAGCAGCGCCCCGTACGCGGCATCGGGTGGATGCGCGGGCGGGGCGATGCCGGGGGCATAGCGGGTGCGGCGCGGGTTTTCAATCGGCCGCTGGGGCGTCGCCTGTCCCCCGCCGGCGCAGGCGAGGTGCGAGGACGCGGAATGCGGCCCAGCCGATCAGCAGCAGCAGCGCCCAAGGCAGCAGCGTCGCCACCAGGACGATCATCACCGCCAGCCCATCGACGATGTTGGCGCCCGCACGATCAAGGGCGACGAGCAGCGATGAGCGATCCTCGAAGCCGGGCACCAGCCGGCCGGAGCCGTAGTTGAAGGTGACGGGCGTGCGGGCCAGCGCTTCCTGGCCCTCAGCGCGATCGCGGGCGAGGGACCGCAATTGATCGCGCAGCTCGGACAACCGCTGCGCATCCGTGATGCGGGCGGGATCGCGCGGGGGGCGGCTGGTCTGCTGGCGCTCCAGCCGGGCTGCCTCCGCTTCGAGATCGGCCGCGGTGCGGCCGCCGTCCGCAAGGCGCTGGCCGACATCCTCGCCGGTGATCTCGCTCTCCACCAGCATGCCCTCGGCCTTGGTCACCTCGGCAACGCCTGCCTTGCCGAAGGCACGTGCATCGGCGGGCGCGAGCTTGAACGAGAGTCGCGCCTCGACATCGTCGGCGCTGCGCACGCGGTAGAGCATGCCGGTGATCCGGCAGCGGCTGACGCCCATCGCCTCGCATGCCTGTGCGTGCCGCTCCTGCACCGCGCCGATCCGGGCTGCCGGCAAGCGGAAGGCGTAGCGATAGTTGAACGCGACGCCCGGGGCTGCGGTGACGTTGACGTCGGGCGCCATGTCGGTGGCGGTGGCACGCGCGCTGGGTGCCGCCTCCATCTGCTGCTGCGTGCTTTCGAACCGATCTTCCTGCTCCGCCGGCTTGCTGCAGCCGGCGAGAAGAAGCGTGCTCGCGATGGTGAGCGTGATCCAGCGAGACATTGCGTGGCTTCCCCCCTGATGCCGTTGCAGCTTTCCACCGGAGCAGGACCGGTGCAAGCGGCTGACCCATGTTGTTGGCCCCGCAACGGGCAGAACATAAGGTCATGCATGTGACGATTGGCGAGCGGATCGACGAGACGGGCACCCTGCTGCGGGATGGCGGCGGCTTCGTGCTGCGCCGCGATTCGGGCGGACGATGGGCGCTCGATCTGCACCGCGTCCCGGTCGACCATGTCGAGAAGCGCGTCCGCGTGCGCGGCGTGCATGTGGGCGGCGGCGTGATCGATGTGGACGGGGTCGCCCCCGCCTGAACGGGCCGTCCGCTGGACCGCATGCACCATCTGCCCCATGCAGGCGCAAAGGAGACAGTCTTTGAGCGTAGCGTTCCGCCGCGAAAGCGACGAGGAGCATAAGGAACCCCGGTTCGAACTGCCCATCCCGCCAGGCCCGAACCTTGTCACACGGCGCGGTCTGGCGCTGACCGAAGCGAAGGTCGCCGAATTGGAAGCGGCTCTTGCAGCCGCCCCGGAGGCGGAGCGCGAGGATGTGGCACGCACCCTGCGCTACTGGCGGACGCGCAAGGCGACGGCGCAGCTGGCGCCCGACCCGGCGGGCGACGAGGCCGCCTTCGGCACGCGCGTCTTCTTCCGGCATGATGCCAAGGTCCGCACCGTCGAAATCGTCGGTGACGACGAAGCCGAACCGGCGGAGGGGCGCATCGCCTTCTCGGCGCCACTGGCCCGTGCGCTGATCGGCGTGGCGCCGGGCGAGCGGGCGCGCTTCGGGGGACGCGACGATGCGATCGAGGTGTTGAGCGTAGACCCGCTTGAACCGCTGATTTGAGGACAGGCAGGTCTGCCATGTTCCGTTCACCATCTTGGCGTAATCGGACAAGCGATGGATCAGGATCGTTATCGCAAGATCGGCCTTGCCGCGGTGGTGCTGCTCGCGCCCGGCGGCTTCATCCTGGGGGCGGGGCTGGCCGCCCAGTATCTTCGCCGCCGCCAGCAGGAGCGACGCGCCCGTGACGCGGCGGCGGCGGAGGCCGATCCGACGGTCTGACCGTGCCGCGCAATGCGCTCCATGGCTCCAGGCTTCTACGTCAGCGGCCGTTAGGCGGCGGAATGACGAAATCGGCATCGCCGCGGAGCGAGGGCCACATGCCGATCTGGAAGCGCTGCTTGGCGGCGCAGGCATTCACGGCTGCAAAACTCGAAAGGACCGTCGCGCGGGACGGGCGACACGGCAGGTCGCACCCGGTGCTGCGGCGTGGCAAGGGTGCGGCCCATGTTGGTAAACGGATAGGCCGCAGCCGGCGCAGTTGTGAACAGGGTGAGCTAGTCGACCGTGGATGCGATCAGGGTTTTCCAGCGCATGATCTTCTCCTCAACTGTTAAAACCGGTAATCCGCCGCGCTCGTCGGGCGGCGATCAGGAGTTAAGCACCGTTCAGTCGAACTCAAAGTGAACAGCGATCAGAACCATGCGGACTGGAGGGGGGGACGTCGGTTCGGCGCCGGGCGCCTGCTCGATCCGGTGCGTCGCTTCCTTGCAGAAGAGCAGTGGGAGTTCGCTGCGCATGAGCGGCCGGCGATGCCCGGCTCCCCAGGATCGCCCGAGCATCACGTCCGGCTGCGGATCGCGTTCGCGGCGGTCGGGGTGCTGCTGGGGCTCACCGGCGGGCTCGGCAATGCGCTGGTGGCGGTCAATACGACGGCGTTGCAGGGAGCGCTCGGCCTCGATCCGGCAGAGATTGCCTGGCTGCCGACCGCTTATGTGATGACCAATGCGTCCATAAACCTGCTGCTGATCAAGTTCCGCCAGCAGTTCGGCTTGCGTCCGTTCGCGATGATCTTCCTCATTCTCTATGCGCTGCTCACGCTGGCGCACCTGTTCATCCACGGTCTCGGGTCCGCCATCGCCGTGCGCGCCGCCAGCGGCATGGCGGCGGCTGCACTGTCCTCGCTGGCGCTCTATTACATGATGCAGGCCCTGCCTGCTGCGTGGCGGCTGAAGGCGATCGTCATCGGCATCGGCATACCGCAATGTGCGACGCCGCTCGCCCGCTTGTTCTCGCCCGAGCTGCTGGCCATGTCGCAGTGGCAGACGCTCTATCTGTTTGAGCTTGGCCTGGCGCTGCTGTCGCTCGCCGCGGTCAGCCTGCTCAGACTCCCGCCGACCGAGCGGCGACCTGCCTTCGAGCCGCTGGATTTCGTCACCTTCGTGCTGTTCGCGCTGGGTGTGGGCCTGCTCGCCGCGGTGCTGGGGGAGGGCCGGATCGTCTGGTGGCGGGAGGCGCGCTGGATCGGCTGGTCATTGGCGGCGTCGATCCCGCTGCTCGCGGGCGCGCTGCTGATCGAGCATAACCGGGCCAATCCGTTGCTCAACACGCGCTGGCTGGCGAGTGCGGACATCATCCGCTTCACTGTCGTAACGGTGATGGCGCGCATCGTGCTGTCGGAGCAGACCTTCGGCGCGGTCGGCCTGATGACCGCGCTGGGGCAGACCAATGACCAGCTGGTGCCGCTGTTTGCATTGATCTTCGTGGCGTCGGTGGCGGGCGTGGTCGCCAGCGCGGTGACGCTCGATCCGGCGAAGCTGACCCAATCGGTCATGCTCTCCATCGGGCTGGTCGCGGTGGCCGCCTTCTTTGATTCCTTCTCCACCAGCCTGACGCGCCCGCCCGAACTCTACGTCACGCAGATCATCATCGCCTTTGCGGCGACCTTCTTCCTCGGCCCGTCTCTGCTGTTCGGCATGACGCGGGCGCTGCAGCAGGGCACCGGCCACGTCATCAGCTTCATTGCGCTGTTCGGCATCATCAACGCGCTGGGCGGGCTCGGCGGCACGGCGCTGCTCGGCACCTATCAGGTGGTGCGCGAAAGGGCGCACAGCGCGACCATCACGCAGGCGATCGACCCGACCGACCCGATCGTCACGCAGCGGATCGGTGCCGGAACGGGCGCGGTTGGCCGCGTGATCGGTGATCCGGCGCTGGCGCGGGCGGAGGGCGCCGTGCTGCTCGGCCAGGCGGCGACCCGCGAGGCCAACGTGCTCGCCTATAACGACGTCTTCCGTCTGGTCTCTGCACTGGCAGCGGCGACCACCTTCTATCTCGGCTTCCTGATCTGGCGGCGCAAACGCCGCGAACGCCGTGCTATGGGGCTGCAATGACTGACGTACGCACCCCTTCTCCAGTCGCTGCCGGGCCTGTCACCGAGGAGCGCGCGGCGGAGCAGGCTGCGGCACCGCTCGGCTCGGGGTGGCGGCCGCCGCGGCCGGGGCGTGGCACGGTGCTGGTGGTGGCGCTGCTGGTGCTGGGCGGCATCGCCGCAGTGCTGGCGGCGTGGCGCCTGCCGCCGTTCGGGTCCGCCATCCAGTCGACCGACAACGCCTATGTGCGCGGCCGCACCACCGTCATAAGCCCCCAAGTGAGCGGGTATGTCGTCGCGGTTGCGGTGCGCGATTTCGAGCAGGTGCGACGGGGCCAACCGCTCGTCCGCATCGATCCGCGCATCTACATGCAACGGGTCGAACAGGCGCGCGCGCAGATCGCCAGCAGCGAGGCGACGCTCGAGAATAGCGAGCAGGCGGCGCGCTCCCGCGCGGCGAGCCTTGAGGCGCAGGACGCGGCAGTGGCCAATGCCCGCGCCCAGCTGATGCGCGCAGAGGCGGATATGCGGCGTGTCGAGGATCTCGTGACCGATCGGTCCGTGTCGCTGCGCGAGCGTGACCAGACGCTTGCCGCGCTACGTCAGGCGCAGGCACAGCTGCAGCAGGCGCAGGCGGCGCGCGAGATCGCCCGGCAGGATATCCGGACGGTGGAGGTGGGCCGTGGCGGCCAGCGTGCCGGCGTGTCGGGCGCCGTCGCGGCTGCGCGGCTGGCGGAGATCGACCTGGCCAACACGCTCGTCCGCGCACCCGAGGCGGGCCGGCTGAGCGAGGTGGGCGTGCGGCTCGGTCAGTATGTCACCGCGGGATCGCAGCTGATGTTCCTGGTGCCGCCAGAGACCTGGGTGATCGCGAACTTCAAGGAAGCGCAGACCGCGCGCATGGCAGTCGGCCAGAAGGCCAGCTTCACTGTCGATGCGCTCGCCAATGCACGCCTGACCGGGCGGGTGGAGCGTATCTCGCCCGCCGCAGGGTCCGAATTCGCCGTGCTGAAGCCGGACAACGCCACGGGCAACTTCACCAAGGTGGCGCAGCGTATCGCGGTGCGCATCCGGGTCGATCCGGGACAGCCGCTGGCGGAGAGGCTGCGGCCGGGAATGTCGGTGCAGGCGCATGTCGACACGAGCGGCGCATCGGCCCCGCGGTGAGGCGCAGTGCGATCCTTATCACCGCGATCGTCATCGCGGGCTGCGCCGGCGACCGGCCGCCATTGCCGCCGGCCAGTGCGGTAGCGCCGCCGAATGGATGGCGCACCGATCTCGGCCCCGGCGCGCCGATCGCGGCAGATTGGTGGTCGGCCTTCGGCGATTCCGTGCTGACCCAGCTGGTCGCGCGCGGACTGGCGAACAATGTCGATATCGCGGTCGCGGCCGAGCGGGTGGAGGAAGCACGGGCACAGCAGCGATTGGCCGAGGCGCAGCGGCAGCCGGGCCTCACCGCCGGTGCGCCGCTGACCGAGGCCCGCGCGCTGAACGCGTTCGGCGTGCCTGCCGTCAACACCGGCTTTCAGCCGGCTCTTCAGGCGAGCTACGACCTCGATCTGTTCGGACGGTTGCGCCAGGCGAGCCGCGCCGCCCGCGCCCAGCTGCTGGCGAGCGAGGGTGCGGCCGATGCGGTGCGGCTGGCTGTCGCGAGTGGCATCGCCTCAGCCTATATCACGCTGCGCGGGCTGGATGCGCGGCTTGCGGTGGCGCGGGAGACGTTGTCGGCGCGGGCCGAGGGCCTGCGCATCGCGCGCCGGCGGGCGGATGCAGGCTATACCTCGGCACTGGAGTTGCATCAGTCGGAGGCGGAATATCGCGCGGCGCAGCAGCTGGTGCCGCAGCTGGAGCTGGCCATTTCACGGCAGGAAAATGCGCTCAGCCTGCTGATCGGCGATCCTCCTGCGGGCATCGGCCGCGGCCTGCCGCTTGCCCGGCTGCGCACGCCCGCAATCCCGGACGGTCTTCCGGCCGACCTGTTGCGGCGGCGCCCCGATCTGTTCCAGGCCGAACAGACGCTGGTTGCCGCGGATCGCACGCTGGACAGCGCCCGCGCCGCGCTGCTGCCTAGCGTCAGCCTGACGGGCTCGGCCGGGCTGGTGCTGTCGACCGCTTTGTCCGATCCCGTCGGCGTGTTCTCGCTCGGCGGCAGCGTCCTTGCGCCGATCTTCGATGCCGGGCGCCTGCGAGCGCAGGTGGATGCAGCGGAGGCGCGGCGTGACCAGGCCGCCTTCAGCTACCGCCGCTCTGCACTGACCGCGTTCCGCGAGGTGGAGGATAGCCTGGCCGGTGTCCGCCGATCGGGTGAGCAGGCGCGCGCGCTGATCGGCCAGCGTGATGCGCTGGCGGCGGCACTGCGCAACGCCACCAACCGGTATCGCGCGGGTTATTCTTCCTATCTGGAGCAGCTCGACGCGCAACGTGGCCTGCTATCGGCCGAACTGGGCGCGATCCAGGCCGAAACCGACCGGCTGAGTTCCTACGTCGCGCTTTATCAGGCGATGGGCGGCGGCTGGCGCGGGGCAGCACCCGCGCCCTGACGGTTATTTCGTCTTGGCCGCCGTCGCTTCGATCTCGATCAGATATTCCGGAGCCGCCAGCGCGGCGACCTGCACGGTGGATCGCGCCACAAGGTTTGGATTGTCGCCGGTTCCGAAGAACAGGCGATATGCATCGTTGAACCCGGCGAAATCCATCCGTCCGCCGAGCTTCGGATCGCCGACGGCATAGACGGTCAGCTTGATCACGTCCGAAAGGGCATAGCCGCGCGCTGCGAGCAGGCGCTGGATCTTGTTGAACACGGAGATCGCCTGCGTCTTGGTGTCGCCGAAAGCGGGAGCCGTTGATTGCTGCGTGCTAGCGGCTGCGATCGGGTCGGCGACCTGCCCGGAAAGGTAAAGGGTCTCGGCACCGGCGGGTACGGTTACGCCCTGCAGAATGATCGCGGGTTTCGGACCCGGAGGTGCGGCGTGGCGGAGGATCTGCGCCGCGGACGGACTGGCGGTGAGGGCGAGCACGGACAGGGCGGCAAGGCGCTTCATCAACAATCTCCAGGGCAGGTGCCTCAGCATCTCCATCCTCGCAGCGCGTGGCAAGCTCGGATCAGCGAGCTGCCGCAACCGCGGCTTGGTGGGGCGTGCGGCACCAGCCCGGCCCAGCCGCGTTGCTCTTCTACGGATCGAAGGAAACAGCTGTTGGACGAGCCCCGCGAAATCGAACTGAAGCTGGACATTGCGGAGGCAGACCTCGCCGCCGCGCGTGACCTGTTCGGTGGAGGGGCAGACGTGGTGCGGCAGTGTTCGACCTATTATGACACACCCGACGGCGCCTTGGCTGCCGAGGGCGTGTCGCTGCGCGTGCGGGAGGCGAAGGGCCGGTTCGTCCAGACCGTGAAGACCGAGGGCGGTCGTGCCGCGGGCCTGTTCGCTCGGCCTGAGTGGGAGTGCGCGCTCGACACAGCGGACGTGCGCGTGGGCGCGGATACGCCGCTTCCCGCCTTGCTGGGCGCGGCAGTCGGAAGCATCGCGCCCCGCTTCACGGTGGAGAATGAGCGGCAGACCTGGCAGGCGGAGGTGAGCGGATCCGTTGTCGAGGTGGTGCTGGATCGGGCAACGATCATGGCGGGTCAATGCCGGCAAACCTTCGCCGAGATCGAGCTTGAGCTGAAGCAGGGCAGCGTCGATGCATTGTTCCGCATCGCACGGCGGATTGAGGCGGTGGCACCTGTCCGGATCGGCGTGCTGAGCAAGGCGGATCGCGGCGCCCGTCTGCGGGCGGGTCCGCCCGGCGGCGTGAAGGCGGAGCCCGTCATGGTCAACAAGGACGGCACCGCACTGGCCGCATTCCGCCGGGTCGCACAGGCATGTATGCGCCACTATCGCCTGAACGAGATGGTGCTGATCGAGCGGCGCGACGCCCATGCGCTGCATCAGGCCCGCGTCGCGCTGCGGCGGCTGCGCTCCGCCTTCACCGTGTGGAAGCGACTTCTGCCGGCCGAGGCAGCGGAGGCTCATGCAGCGGACCTGCGCTGGCTTGCCGCCGTGCTGGGCAATGCGCGCAACCTCGACGTGCTGATCGAGCGCGTCCCCACCGGTGCGCTGCGCGAGCGGATCGCTGCCGCGCGCGAAGCCTCCTATGACGAGGTTCAGGCCGTCCTCGCCTCCGGGCGGATCCGCGCGGTCATGCTCGATCTCGCCGAGTGGCTTGCAGTCGGACTGGACGGTGTGGAGGAGGGGCCACCCACTGCCGAATTTGCGGCCGAAGCGCTCTCGCGCTGGCGGCGACGGGTCAAGCGGGATGGGCGCAATCTGGCGAAGGCGGACGACGAGACGCGGCATGAGCTGCGCAAGGACGCCAAGAAGCTGCGTTACACCGCCGAATTCTTCGCCAGCCTGTTCGCTGAGGGCAAAGTGGCGAAACGGCGCAAGCGGTTCCTTGAGCGGCTGGAGGTGCTGCAGGATGAGCTCGGCGCGCTCAACGATCTCGCCACCGCCCCGGAGGTGTTCGCCGATCTTGGGCTGACCCAGACCGAGCTGGCCGACGCCTTGCCCGACGATGCCCGCAAGCCGCGCCACATCGCGCGCGCCGCCGCGGCGATGGACGACCTGATCGACACGCGCCCATTCTGGCGCTGACGCGGCATCAGGGGCGAGGGAGGGCCTGCAAGGCGGCGATCAGCCGGTCGACCTCCTCGGCGTCGCTGTAATGGCACAGGCCGACGCGCACGAGCCCACCCGCATCCTCCAGCCCGAGGCGCCTCAGGGCCTCGACCGCATAGAAGTGCCCGGACCAGGCGAAAATGCCCTCGCGCGCAAGGTACGCCGCGATGTCGTCCGGGTGGTGGCTCGCCATGGTGAAGGAGAAGGTTGGCACACGTCCTTGCATCGACGGCGGACCCCACAGCTTTAGCCCTTCGATCGTCGCGAAACCTTGCAGCAGCCGCTCCCCGAGGACCTGCTCATAGGCGAGACACCCATCCATGGCGGCGACCAACCGGTCGCGGCGTGTCCCGCCCGGCGTCGGCGAGAGGGTTTCGCCCAGCCACTCGAGATAGTCGATCGTGCCCAGCACGCCCGCCTGCCCCTCGAACGAGGGGGTACCCGTCTCGAACCGGTGTGCGCCCGCGGTCCCGGCCGGGCGCACCTTATAGGCCTCCACGCGCTCCGCCACCGACCGGTCGGCCCACAGCACCCCCTGATGCGGGCCGAAGAACTTGTAGGGCGAGCAGGCAAGGAAATCGCAGCCAAGCGCGCGCACGTCCGTCGCCACATGCGGTACCGATTGAACCGCATCGACATAGATCAGCGCGTCCGATCCCGCCCGCACCATCGCCACTGCCGCCGCGACATCGTTGAGTGTGCCGAGCATGTTGCTGGCACCACCCAGCGCCACCAGCCGGGTCTTCGGGCCAAGCAATCCGGGCAGCCTGTCGAGCCGCAGCCGGCCAGACGCCGGATCGAAGTCCAGCCAGCGGACCGTCACGCCGCGATCCCTTGCTGCCAGCAGCCAGGGCGCGACATTGGCGTCGTGATCGAGCCGGGTGAGCACAAGCTCGTCCCCCTCCTGCCATCCGCTCGCCAGCGCGCGCGACACGGCGAAGGTGAGCGAGGTCATGTTCGGGCCGAAGGCGATCTCGTCCTCCGTTCCGCCCAGCAGATCCGCCACCGCGGCGTGCGCGGCCGCGCTCAGCGCGTCCGTCTCGATCGAGGAAGCGAAGGCGCCACCGGCGTTTGCGGTGCCGCCGTGCAGATGAGCCACCATCCGCTCGATAGCCGGCCTGCAGACCTGCGTGCCGCCGGGTGCGTCGAAATAGACGCGGGCGCCGGCCGGGTGGGGAACGGACAATGCGGGAAAGTGCGCGCGCACTTGCTCGATAGGGAAGCTCATACGTCGGAGTGTTGCCGCATGCGGGCGGCAAGACAAGCCGATGTGGCGGGATGCTTCACGTCGTTAACGTGGCCGTAGCGCCTCCACGCTACGCCGATCCGATGCGCCTCGCGACGATCACCAACTGGGCCTATGGCGCCACTGTCCTGCTCACGCTGGCCGGTGGCGCGACCATGCTGCTGGCGGCTGACGCGCAGCGGGAGGAGCGTGCCGCGGTCGAGCAGCGCCACCGCCTCGATACGGTCAGCGCGGCGCTCGGCCGCGAGATCCTCACGGCAAGTGAGCTGGCGCGGGATTACGCGGTCGGGGGCGATCCGCAGGATCTGGCCATGTTCCGCGACGAGACGGCGCGGGCCGAACGGATCGAGCGCAACGTCGCCCACATCACCGACCTCGGCGCCACGCACGAGGAGCTGCGCGCGCTGCGCGAGGCTGTCGGCTGGAGCGAAAGGCTGTTGGTGGAGCAGCGCGAGGCGGTCGCCGCTCGTATGGCGGGCGACGGGGCAGGCGCGGTCGAGCGGCTGTTCGGCGCCCGCTACGAGCGCGCGCTGGACCGCGCCGAGCAGCTGATCGGCCAGTTCCAATATCGTCTCGACGAGCGCACCGATCTGTCCGTCAGGGAAGCGGGCCGCTGGGCGGAATATTGGCGCCGGACGGCCGAGGCGGTGCTGGCGCTCACCGGCTTGTTGTTCCTCGGCGTGCTCTACTTCGTGTTCAAGAAGCGCGTGCTGACTCCGGTGGTGCGCCTCAGCGATGTGGTGAACCGGCTGGCCGCACAGGATTATCGCGCCGAGCCGCCCGATTATGATCAGATCGACGAGATTGGCGACATGGCCCAGGCGCTTCGCGTGTTCCGCGAGACCGGGCTCGAGCGCCAGCGGCTGGAGGCGGAGCGCGATCGGGATCGCGCCATCCGCGATCTGCTGTCGCGCATGACGCAGCGGATGCAGGGCTGTGACACGCTGGACGAGCTGACCGCCGTGGTCCGCCGCTTCGCCCCCGACATCGCGCCGGAGCTGGCAGGTGAGCTGTTCCTGCGCGACGAGACGAGCCGCGCGATGGTGTCGGCCGTCAGGTGGAACGGCCCTCGCGGCACCTCGGCGGACTTTCCGTCGCTCGCATGCTGGGCGTTGAAGCGCGGTCTGCCCCACCGGCCGGTCGGTGGCGTTATCGACATGCCCTGCGCCCACATCGTGCAGCAGGATGGTGAGGCCGTGCGCGACACCTTGTGCCTACCTCTGGTGGCACAGCAGGAGATGCTCGGCCTGCTTTACTTCGAGCCCGCCGGAGGGGCGGCACTGTCCGAACTGAGCGCGGTCTACCTCGACATGCTGGCGGAAACGGTGGCGCTCGCCATCGCCAACCTCAGGCTGCGGGAGGCGCTTCGCGCGCAAGCGCTGATCGATCCGCTGACCGGGCTCGCCAATCGTCGCCGGCTCGAGGCCGAACTGCGGCGCGATGGCGAGCGAGCGGCACCGCCTGAAGGGACGCTGGCGTGCCTGATGATCGATGTCGACCATTTCAAGCGGTTCAACGACGATCATGGCCACGACGCTGGCGACGCGGTGCTGATGGCCGTCGGACGCTGCCTCGCTGCCAACGCCCGCCGCAACGACCTCGCGGTGCGCTATGGCGGGGAGGAGTTCCTCATGCTGCTGCCCGGCCTTGAAGCGGCTGAGGCGGAACGCTGTGCCGAGCGGCTGCGCCGGGAAGTCGCGGCGCTGCCGCTGTCGCATGAGGGGCGGCAACTGCCGTCGATCACGCTGTCGATCGGGGTTGCCGTGACCACCGCAGCGACAGCTTCGGAGGGATTGATCCGGCGTGCCGACGCTGCGCTGCTGCAAGCCAAGGCGGACGGGCGCAACCGTGTCAGGCTGGGGCGTAGCGACGCGGCGGATCTGACCGCGAGTGCTGCGACTGGCTGACGGGCTTCGCGGCCTCCAAGTTTTTGCTGCGTGCCTCCGCGCAGGCCGCGCCGCTAGCATTCGGGGCATGAAACGAGGCCTGATCGTCCGTCACACGCCCTATGAGGGCATTGCAGGGTTCCGGCAGCCGATCGAAGCGGCCGGCTACGTGCTGGACCGGGTCGACGTATCCGACTGTGCGTTCCGCGAGACCGATTTCCTCGCGCCCGACCTGCTGCTGATGATGGGTGGGCCAATGGGCGTCTATGAGCGGCACGCTTATCCCTGGATCGACTGTGAGGTGGACCGGCTGGCCGAACGGCTGGCGCGCGGGCTGCCGACGCTGGGCGTGTGCCTCGGCGCTCAGATGATCGCGGCGTCGCTGGGGTCGAATGTGTTCGCCGGTCCAACCAAGGAAGTCGGCTTCGCGCCGGTGATGTTGACCGCTGCCGGACAGGCCTCGCCGCTGCGGCACATTGCGGGCGTGCCTGTGCTGCACTGGCATGGCGATACGTTCGACCTGCCGGAAGGCGTCGAATTGCTGGCCTCGACCGAGCGCTATGCACATCAGGCATTCCGCAAGGGGCCGACGCTGCTGGCGCTGCAATGCCATGCCGAAATGGGGCTCGACCCACGCTTTGAGGCGTGGCTGGCGGGCGCGGACGAATATGTTGCCGAGGGCGGCACCGATCCGGCGTCGTTGCGAGCCGCGCATGCGGCGCTGGGTGCGCAGGCGGTCGCGGCGGGGCGGCGGATGATCGTGGAGTGGCTGGCGGGGCTCTAGGTAAAAGAAGAGCCCGCCGGATCGCTCCGGCGGGCTCGTGCGACCCGATGCGGGATCGGCTTAGCGGCGGTAGTTCCGCCGGCCCCGCTTATCGAGATAATAGCGGCGGCCATTGCCGTCGCGGTAGTACTTGCGGTTCTTGGAGAGCGCGGTGATCGCGGCACCGCCGGCCGCACCGATCAGCGCGCCGTCACCGGTGGAGACGCCCGGGATGATCGCGCCGCCAAGCGCGCCCGCGCCCGCGCCGATCGCGGTGCCCTTGAGGATCTGGCCAGCGCTCTGCGCATAAGCCGGCGCGCCGGCACCCAGCGAGGCGATCAGCGCAGCGCCGATGAGATGAGCCTTCTTCATATATCCGTCCCTTCGAAGCAGATTAGCGAGGGTTGAACGGTGGCGCCCGGAGCCGGTTCCTTTCGGAGCCGTTGTTGTTTTCGGTTCAGCTTTGCCAGCGGCGTGGCGGGCGCTAAGCAGCGCGCCCACACCGCCCAACCGAGGAGACGCCGCCGCATGCGCCGCGCCATGATCGCCCTGCCGCTGCTGTTGATCGCCGCCGGCGCCGTCGCCCAGGCTCCGCGTCCGCTGCCTTACTGGGCTGCGCTGGCCGCGGGCGATGCGATGATGCGGACGGGGCCGGGCAAGGAGTATCCGGCGGTGTGGCGCTACCGCCGGGTCGGACTGCCGCTCAAGGTGGTCGCGGTGCATACCAGCTGGCGCAAGGTGCGCGAGATGGATGGTACCGAGGGCTGGATGGCATCCGTGCTGCTGACCGAGGACCGGACCGCGATGGTGACGGGCGAGGTGCGCTCGCTCAGGGCAGCGCCGGACGACGCGGCCAAGGTGCTGTGGCGGGCGGAGCCGGGCGTGGTCGGGCGGGTGAGCCAGTGCCGCAGCGGCTGGTGCCGGCTGGACGTGCGCGGGCGGGCGGGCTTCGTCGAGGCGAGCGGCCTGTGGGGCGTGGATGCGGGCGAGACGGTGGAGTAACCGCGGTCTTAAGTTGACGAAGTTGACACTCAGACGACCTATTCCGACATCGTTCCGGACATGAAACAAAGCCCCGCCGCTCGGATGAGCGACGGGGCTTTTTGCTGCCCGGGAGGGCGGCGCTCCCTCTTAGAAGGTGAAGCGCACGCCGACGCGGATCGAGTAGAGCGACTGGTTGACGTAGACCTGATCGGTCGGCGTCGTGAACTCGCTCGTGCCACCCAGCGGCGAATAGCGATACTGGAGGCAAGGCTGCGCCGCAGTGGTCGCAACCGCGCCGCCCGGTGCCGCGGTGCCGGCAGGCGTCGCATTGCCGGCGGTGGTCAGGCACTGCACCTGGGTAACGGCAGCGTTGTACGGGAAGACGTACTCGCGCAGCTGACCCCACTTCTTGTTGATGAAGTTGGTGAAGTTCTCGATGTCCGCGAACACCTGGAGGCGGCTGTCGCCGAGGCCCGTCGGGATTTCCTGCGCAAGGTGCAGATCGAGGCGCGTGAACCACTTGGAGTTGAAGGCGTTACGCGGCGCAACCTTGCCGCGATACTTCTTCAGCCCCGACGCATCGATGAAGTTGTTGAGCGCCGCGCCATAAGCCGCACTGCTATACTGAACCAGCGGATCGTTCGTGCCGGTCGGCACGTACATCAGGTAGCGGTTGCCCGCCGTGCCCGTGGCCGTGCTGCGGCCGGTGACGCCGAACACTGCCGAGCGGTTCGCACCGAAATCCTGGAACGTATAGCTGTATGGACGACCGATACGGGTCTCGCCGAACAGGCCGATCGAGGTCTTGTAATCCCCGAAGAAGGCGTGATCGAAGTTCGCGCCGTACTTGAAGAAGTACTTAACCTCGTCGTTCGACGTGCCATAGGCAACGTTGTTCGGATCGACGAACGCACCGTTGGAGTAGTTGGAGCCGGCCGTCGACGAGGTCGCCGGGGCCTGATCCTTCACGTCCTGATAGGTGAAGCTGCCGTTGATGTTCAGGCCGAAATCCCACGACTTGTCGAAGCGGGCGACCGCGACGTAGCTGCGGCCCTTCTTCGTGTTGGTCAACAGGATGTCGGTGTTGGTGTTGGTGCTGCCGGCACCGTCGATCAGGTTCTGGTAACGCTGACGGCCATCGGGCGTCAGCGCATTGGCACCCGTCAGGATCGGCTGCGAGCGGATGTCGGTGAAGTAAACCTGATTGCGGACCTTGGAGTAGAAGAAGTCCGCACCGAACGTCCAGCCATCGCCCAGCGCACCGAAGTCGAACGTATATTCGCCCGACAGCGTGGCGCGCCACTGGGATGGCAGCTTGAAGTTCGGATCGAGGGCGTTGACCGTCGAGGCCGACGACACCGAGGCATTGCGCAGCGTGTCATTGACCGCAGCGGCGATGCTGGTGCCCGTGACGCCGTTCAGCGCCGCATTGCCGACCGCGACGTTGCTGGTGGCACCACTGTAGGTGTCAGTGCCGACCGCCGCACGGTTGATCGAGATCGAGTTGGTCAGGACGCCCGTGTTGGAGAAGCTGTTGGAGATATAGACGTCGGGCGTGCCGCCGCCGAAGATGCCGCCGCCGCCGCGGATGCTGAGCCGCGGGGTGGGGCGCCAATCGAAGCCGACGCGCGGCTGGAAGAGATCCAGGCCGGAGATGTTGGCATTGTTGCCGCCAATGCCACGCAGATCGCCATTGACGTAGCGGGCCGGACCGTAGCGGCCGAGGAAGGCGTTGCTGAGCGCCGGCAGCGAATCCATGCTGTAGAGATCGTAGCGCATGCCGTAGCTGACGTTCAGCGTCGGGGTCAGCTTCACGCTATCCATGATGCCGAAGGTGAAGCTCATGTAGCTGAACTTCGCGGCGGCGTCGTCCGGCACCAGCGACGGGATCGCGTTGCCATAGCCGAACGTGCTGGCACGCCGGTTCTGGAAGTCGGTGATCGAGTCGAAATAATAGTTGCCGGCGCTGTTCTGCAGGAACGAGTTGAACACGTCGACGTGCTGCACTTCCGAGAAGATGCGCAGATCGTGATCGTTCATCGTCAGGCGCGCCTGGACGACGCCGCCCCACGTCTCGGTGGTCAGCTGGTTGGTCTGGCGCGAGCTGTCCGGACCGAAGGAGACGACGGGCGCGGTGCCCTGGCCCGTCGGAATGCCGGTGTTTTCGCAACCCGTGGCCGAGCCGCCCGACACTTCGTTCAGGCAGACGCGGAACTGCGCAAAGCCGCGGCCGAGGACCGGATCCTGAATGCGCTTGTAGTTCTTGTAGAAGCCGCGCGCTTCGGTCGAGAAGGTGTCCGACCAGTCGGAGTTGAGCTGGACGACGCCGGTGTAGAGCTCGTTGCCCTGGATGTAGGCGTTGGAAGCGAGGCCGAGGCCCGGGCTGCCGGTGGTGATCGACGAGAAGGTGTTGTTGAGCAGGTTCTGCCCATCCTTCGCGTAGGTGCCGGTGATCGACAGGCGCTGCGTATCGGACAGGTTGGCATCAAGGCGGCCGACGACGCGGTCGTCCTTGTCGCCCAGGCTGCGCAGCACGCCGCCCGTGTCATAGCCGTAGACGCTCTGCGCGATCTGCGACACGCGATCGACCTGCGCCTGGCTCAGGTTGGGGATCGCGGTGCCGGCATTGTTGTCGACGGGGCCTTCCGGGATCGGACGGCCGCCGCGCAGGCGCTCGCCCGCGATCATGAAGAACAGCTTGTCCTTGATGATCGGGCCGGACAGCTCGGCGCCGTAATTCTCGACCTTGAAGTTCGGGATGTTCGTGCGGCCGGTGGGGATGCCGGGGCCACGCTTCGTCTCGTCGCCGACGAACTCGTCGCCAGAGCGCGCATAGAAGCCGGTGCCGTGGAACTCGTTGGTGCCGGACTTCAGCAGGACGTTGATGACGCCGCCCTGGAAGTTGCCCTCGCGCACGTCATAGGGCGCGACGCGTGCCTGGAACTGACCGATAGCATCGAACGGCACGGGCGACCGGCGCGACGGCAGACCATCCGGGTTGAGGCCGAAATTGTCGGTGATCGGCACGCCGTCGACGGTGAAGCGATTGTAGCGCGCATTCTGACCGGCGAACGAAATCGCGCGGCCGCCCGTGGGCGAGTCGTCAAGGCGGGCGAACGGATCGCGGCGCGCCAGATCGCGGACGTCGCGGTTGAGCGAGGCGACGTTGGCGATCTGCGCTGCGTTCAGCACGGTTGCCGGGCCCTGGCTGACCGAACGGGCATTGGGCAGTCGGGCGGCGGTAACGACCACCTCGGGCGCAGCCTCGCCACCGGCGGTGAGTTCAACCGGAAGCTGGAAGTTCTGACCGGCGACGGTCTCGATGTCGGTCACCGACGCATTGGGGAAGCCCGCAGCGTTGACGTTGACGGTGTAGCCACCACCCGCGCGCAGGCCGGTCGCGTTGAAGTTACCGCTCGCGTCCGAGGTGGTCGTGGTGCGCGTTCCGGTCGCGGCATTGAGGATCTCGATCGTCGCGCCGGCCACCGGCGCACCGTTCGCCGTCACCGTCCCCTGGATGGTGGACGTGGTTTCCTGGGCGTAGGCCGCCGAGGTGGCGAGCGCGGCGACGGCGCAGCCGATGAACAGATTCCGCATTGTTTCCAAGTCCCCTGCTTGAACCGGGTGCTTCGGCCCGATCCCGTCCGGCTCCCTTGTTCGGCAGCGCAGACAAGAACATGACCGAAATATTGCAAAATTATTGCGACATCCGCCCTGTGGCGGCGCAGCATGTGGCGGCCCCTAGGCGAGGTGTCGCGGCCTGCCAAGCGGCCGGAAAAGAATCGTTTTTCTGTTGCTGCAATGCAGCACCGGGGCGTCTGGCGGCAGTTGCGACGGCTTCAACCGGCTCTTGCGCCTATGTCATCCAGGTGTAACACTTCTCGCTAGAGTAGGAAGTTTTGAGTCGAGGAGATGGTCATGCGGAAGGGCTTGGGAACAATTTTCGGTTCGTGTCTTGTTCTCCTCACCGGCGCCGCGGTCGCGCAGCCGGCGGAGGACTATGCGCCTGGCGCCCTCGCGCTCAGCGCGATGGAACGCCAGGACTGGGCCGCGGCGGAACGCGCGCTGACCAGCGGATCGGCCAAGGATGCGGGCCAGCTGATCAACCTGGGCGAGGTCTATTACCGGAGCGGTCGCCCGACCCAGGCCGCGGCTGCCTGGCGCGCGGCCGCAGAGGCCAAGCCCGTGCTGGTCTATACGCGGGACGGCCGTGTCGTCTCCACCGCCGATCTGGCGCGCGAGGCTCTGGCGCGGCGGGAGCTGGGGGGGCGCTGAGCGCCGCCTGATCCGCGCTTGATCGCAGGGGGCAGGCGGGCGATGCGGCGGGCATGGCCCTGCACCCGCTTTCCCCTCTCGGCGCCCTGCTCGGGGCGGTGCTCGGCCTGATCGTCGGCAGCTTCCTCGCGACCGTCGCGCGGAGGGCGGGGGAGGGGCGATCCGCGATGCGCGGGCGCTCCGCCTGCGACCGATGTGACGCGACCCTGCGGGCGGCCGAGCTGGTGCCGGTCGTCAGCTGGGCGTTGCAGCGGGGGCGCTGCCGGCGGTGCGGCGTGCGCATCGATCCGATCCACCCGGCCGTGGAGCTTGCCGCGGCGCTGGCTGGCGCGCTGGCGCTCGGCGTTTCGCCTGATGCCGTGGGCATCAGCGGCGCGGTGTTCGGCTGGGGCCTGATCCTGCTTGCCGCGCTCGACCTGCGCCATTTCTGGCTGCCCAATCGGGGGACGCTGCCGCTCGCCGTGCTGGGCCTGGGCGCGAGTGCTGCGGGCGGGGTGGGATTGACCGACCGGCTGATCGGGCTGGCTGTCGGCTATGCCGGGCTGGAGGCGGTGCGTCTGCTTTACGCGCGGGTGCGCGGGCGCGCGGGGCTGGGTGGGGGCGATCCCAAGCTGTTCGGTGCGATCGGCGCATGGCTCGGCTGGGCGGCGCTGCCGGGCGTGCTGCTCGGTGCCGGACTGTTGGGGCTTGGCGTGGCGCTCGTCCTGCGGGTGCGGGGACATGCCGTGGGAGCGACGACGCGGCTGCCCTTCGGCGCGCTGCTGGCGCCCGCTGGCTTTGCGGCCTGGCTGTTCGCAGCCGCAGCAACCCGGCTGTGACCGTCACGAAACCGTAACGGCATAGTCCCCGACATGTCACATCATTCAAACGCAGCCGTCACGAAGCGCGCCTAGTCCGCCCCTCGACCGAACCCGGCGCCGTCGCGACCGGGGCAAAAGGGGATCAGCTATGCGCCTTCGTTCCGTCCTGCTCATGGGCAGCGCTGCCATGATGCTGTCGCTGGCAGGTTGCGGTGCCGACGACGTCGCCTCGCCCGGCGAGGGAACGATCGTCACCCCGCCGCCGACGAGCACCTCCTCCGGCGGCACGACGACGCCGCCCCCCAGCGGCAGCACCGGCGGCGGCGCGGCCTCGGCCTGCCCGTCGGGCACGATCGATCGCAACACGATCACCAACTCGACCAGCAACACGACATGGCGCAACTGCGAGATCTCCGGCCGCATCACCGCGGACACGACGATCCAGAAGCTGCCGGGCGTGATCTACTCGCTCTCCGGCCCGGTCAACGTCGGCACCGACGTTGGCGGTGACGGCAATGCGGCGGGCGGCCAGCGCGTGACGCTGACGGTTCAGCCGGGCGTGGTGATCTTCGCCAGCGCAGGCAATGACTATCTGATCGTCAATCGTGGCTCGCGCATCAACGCGGTGGGCACCGCCAATTCGCCGATCATCTTCACCGCGCGCCAGAATGTCGAGGGCAGCGCGACCGACAGCAGCCAGGGCCTGTGGGGCGGCGTCATCCTGCTCGGCCGTGCGCCCATCTCCAACTGCCAGACGGCGGGCACCGCCGGCGGCAGCGCGGGCTGCCAGCAGATCGTTGAGGGCACGACCAGCTCGCTCTATGGCGGCAACGTGCCGACCGACAACAGCGGCACGATGCAATATGTGCAGATCCGCTATTCGGGTTTCTCCATCGCGCCCGGCAACGAGCTGCAAGGCCTGACCACGGGCGGCGTTGGCTCGGCCACGACGCTCGACCACATCCAGATCCACAACAGCTCGGATGACGGCGTCGAGTTCTTCGGCGGCCGTCAGAATGCGAAGTACCTCGTGTTCACCGGCACCGACGATGACGCGATCGACACCGATCTCGGCTATCGCGGCACGATCCAGTTCGTGATCGCCGTCCAGCGCGACGCCTCGAACGGCGATTCGATGATCGAGGCGGACTCCGCCGATGGCGCCGAGGAGGCGACCCCGCGGCAATATACCCGCGTGTCGAACGCCACGTTCGTGCAGCGCTCCACCGCGCAGGGCCTCAACGCCATCCTGCTCCGCGGCGGCACCGATTATGCGCTGCTAAACAGCATCGTCGTGGGCCCGTCGAGCTGCATCGACATCGACAATGGCGGCGGCTCCGATCCGACGCCTTACACGACCCGCGACGCCGATGCATCGAAGCAGGAGATGGGCCCGCCCGTCTTCCGCTCGGTCGTCCTGTCCTGCACCACCGCGCCGTTCCGTGCGGACGGCAACGAGGCGATCGTCGCAACGATCTTCGGCACCGGCACCAACAATAACAACTCGACCTACACGTCGACGCTGACCAACGTGTTCGTCAACGGCGCCAACGAGACGGCGGTGGCCGCGACCGATCCGACCACGTTCAACGCGGACATGATCGGCGGCGAGAACACCAGCGCGCCGAACCGCCTGACCGCCGTCAGCTACATCGGTGCGGTGCGGAACAGCACCGACACCTGGTATGCGCCGTGGGCGTGCAGCCCGGGCTATGTCAGCTTCGGCACCGCGGCCTGCACCGCCATCCCGACCAACTGATGCGCGCCAGCCGCCGCGGCCACGTGTCGCGGCGGCTGACTAACCGGACGACGGCAGGGGGCCGAACATCATGAAACCGATCGCTTTCGGGAGCGCGCTGCTCCTGTCCACTGCCCTCTGCGCGCCTGCGGCCTGGGCGCAATCCGGCCCGAGCGCCGGCCAGGTGAGCCCGCCGTCCAGCCCGGCAGGTGGCGTCACGCCGCCGGGCACCGAGGCGGGCGCCCCCGCCAGCAGCGACACGGCCGAAGAGCAGGTCGAGATCTCGACCCCGGGTGCCGACGCGACGACCGAGATCGTCGTCACCGGCCGCTATATCCCGCAGCCGGTGCGCTCCACGCCGCAGGTTGTCTCCGTCCTGTCGACGGCCGACATCGCACGCACGGGCGAGGGCGACATCGCCGGCGCGCTCGGCCGCCTGCCAGGCCTGTCGGTCGTCGGCAACGGCTTCGTCTATGTCCGTGGCCTGGGCGACCGTTACTCGCTCGCGCTGCTGAACGGCCTCCAGCTGCCGTCGCCCGAGCCGCTGCGCCGCGCCATCCCGCTCGACATCTTCCCGACCAGCGTGGTCGCGAGCGCCGTCGTGCAGAAGAGCTATTCGGCCAACTTCCCCGGCGAGTTCGGCGGCGGTGTCGTCAACCTGACGACGCCTGCGGTGCCGGCCGAGAATTTCCTCAACATTGGCATCGGCGGTTCGGTCGACGTCGAGACCACCGCCAAGCTCGGCTACACCTATGAGGGTGGCGATCTCGACTGGCTGGGCTTCGACGACGGCACACGCAAGGTGCCCGCCGGCATCCGCGCCGCGACGACCGGTGGCGGCCGGCCGCTGACCACCGCCAATTACACGGCGCGCCAGCTGCAGGACATCACCGCCAGCCTGAACAATGCCGAGACGACGCTGCTCCAGCGCAACCGGGACATCCCGGCGAACTTCTCGGCGGACATGAATTTCGGCTTCCACAAGGAAGTGGGCAGCGATGCCGAGTTCGGCATCTTCGGCTCGGCCAGCTACGGCAACACCTTCCGCACGCGCGACATCCGCCAGCAGGTATCGACCAGCGTCGACCTGTCGTCGCTCGTCTCCGACTTCAAGACGATCATCACCGATCAGCGGACCGTCGTCAGCGGACTGCTGGGCATGGGCCTGAACTTCGGCGACAACAAGATCCGCTGGACCAACCTGTTCATCCGCGACACGGTAAAGCAGGGGCGCCTGAGCGCCGGCTATGACACCAGCGTGACCGGCGCCGATCCGGTGCCCAATCCGGATTTCACCGGCACGCCGCCGATCCTCGTCCAGAACACCTTCTGGTTCGCGCGGCAGCTGTTCGACACGCAGGCGGTGGGCGAGTTCAAGTTCGACGACCTGTCGGTGGACGTGCGCGGCGGCTATGCCAACACCAAGCGCAAATCGCCCTACGAGCGCGAATTCCTCTACGTCTACAACCCGACCGTCCGCGATTACACCAACAACCTGTCGGGCGGCGGCGGTTCGGCGAGCGTCGCCTTCTCCGACCTGAACGAGGATGCGTATAGCGGCGGCATCGACTTCGGCTACAAGCTGCCGACCGAGCGGCCGATCACGCTGTCCGCCGGCTATGCGTTCAACAAGAATGAGCGCACCTCGTCGCGTTACGACTTCGCCTATCGTACCGTCTCCGGCGCGTCGCTGCCGAGCGCGGTGGCGCAGGAACGGCCGGATTATCTGACGTCGGACTACAACGTCTACACCTACGGCGTGTCGCTGGTGGACCAGTCCGGCTTTGCCGGCAGCGCCGCCTATGACGCATCGCTGCGCGTGCATGCGGGCTACGGCCAGATCATCGCGGAGCCGACCGACGGTGTGCGGATCACCGCGGGCGTCCGTTACGAGGATGCGCGCCAAATTGTGACGCCGCTCGGCGACGACCTGCCGACGCGGCTGAGCAAGAGCTACTGGCTGCCCGCGGGCACGATCACCTGGAACTTCATGGACGATGCGCAGCTGCGCCTGTCCGCCTCCAAGACGATCGCGCGGCCGCAATTCCGTGAGCTGGCGCGGCAGATCTTCCAGGATTTCGAGTCCGACCGTTCGTTCACCGGCAACCCGCTGCTGACGGACACGCAGCTCTACAATGGCGAAGCGCGGCTGGAATATTATCCTGGCCGCAACGAGATCCTGTCGATCGGCGGCTTCTACAAGCGGCTGAAGAACCCGATCGAGCAGCTGGCCTTCGTGATCGGCGGCGGCGGCTTGCGCACCAGCTTCTCCAACGCGCCCGAGGCGGACCTCTATGGCGGCGAGGTGGAAGCGACCAAGTTCTTCACGATCGGTGAGAGCGGCTTCTTCACCTCGCGCCGCCTGCGCGTGTCGGCCAATTACACCTACACGCAATCGAAGGTGAAGGCGGACGACTCGCTGGTGATCAACCCGATCGACCTCAATCCGATCGCGGCCAGCACCCTGTTCCGTAACGGATCGCCGCTGACCGGCCAGTCGGACCATCTGGCGAACGGCCAGATCGGCTTCGAATCCAGCGATCACCTGTCGCAGCAGACGCTGCTGGTGAATTACGCGTCCCCGCGCGTCACCAATCGCGGCCCGGTGCAGGACGGCCGCACGCCGGACATCAAGGAGAAGCCCGGCATCACGCTCGACCTGGTCCTGCGCGAGGAAGCACAGTTCCTCGGCCTGCCCGTCGAGTTCAAGGCGGAAGGGCGCAACCTGCTCAACCGGAAGTACAAGGAATATCAGGCGAACGGCGAGCGGCGCGTGGATGTGAACCGCTACCAGCTCGGCCGGGTCTTCTCGCTGTCGGCGACGGCGAAGTTCTGAAGGCTGCACCCGTCGTCGCCCGGGCGGCGATGACGGGTGTGCGACGGCGGCGCGGCGCCATTGTCATAAAAGTCCTGTCCGCTGTCATGCAGCTGTCATAAGGACGCTCCAGGGACTCCGCGTGGGTGGGACATGCGTTTAACTCTTGATCCGCGGGCGCGGGCGCTCCTCGCGCGCGTGCCGCGGACCCGGCTGGTCGCGGTGCCGGAGCTTCTGCTGCTGGGGGTGCTTGCCCTCCAGGCGGCGCGGCTGGCGTGGGCGGTGGTGACACCGGTCGGGCCGGTGGGCGACTGGCGGCCGGTGCTGCCCGTCGAAGGTGCGGCCGTGCGGCCGGACGGCTTCGATCCCTTCTTCCGCCTGGTCGGGGAGACCGCACCGGCAGTGGTCACCTCGGCCAATCTCAAGCTGTTCGGCGTGCGTGCCGATATGGTCAGCGGGCGCGGCGCGGCGATCCTGCAATTGCCGGACGGCACGCAGGCGAGCTTCGTGGTGGGCGACGAGGTGCTGCCGGGCGTCCGGCTGGACGCGGTGCGGCTGGACGGCGTGACGCTGCTGCGCGGCGGTGCGCGCGAGCAATTGTTCCTCGACCAGTCGGTCGCCCCTTCGCCAACCGTCGTTGCGGCACCGCCCGCGGGGGCGCCGCCGATCGTCAGTACGGTGGCCCCGCCGCCCTCATCCGCGCCGATCCAGAGCGCGGTGTCGGCCAGCCCGCGCGTGCAGGACGGGCGGATCACCGGCTTCACGCTCGCGCCGAACGGCGATGGCGCCGCCTTCCGCGCGGCGGGGCTGGAGCCGGGCGACGTGCTGCTGCGCGTCAACGGCCAGCCGGTGGGCGAGGGCGGCGCGGGATCGCTGCCGGGGCTACTGGCTGCCGGTAACGCCACGATCGAGGTGGATCGCGGCGGCCGCACCGTCACCCTCTCCATCCCGGCGCCGGCGCGATGAGGCGCGCCATCCTTCTCGCCGGCCTGCTCGCCGCGGCGAGCCCGCTCATGGCGCAGCAGGTGCTGAACCTTCGCGATGCCGACATTCGCGCGTTCATCCAGGATGCCAGCCGCGTCACCGGCCGCACCTTCATCATCGACCCGCAGGTGCAGGGCAAGGTATCGGTGGTGAGCGACCGGCCGCTCAGCCGCACCGAATATCTCGAAGTGTTCCTCTCGACGCTGCGCGCCAACGGCTATGTCGCGGTGCCGGCGGCCGGCGGCGCGTTCCGCGTGCAACCGGCGAACGGCGCGGCCGCGGCGGCGGGGCGCGTCGGGACGGGACGAGCGAGCGCGAACAGCTTTGCGACCGAGGTGTTCCGCCTCCAGACGATCGATGCGCAGAGCGCGGTGGACACGATCCGCCCGCTGGTCGGCCCCGGCGGTTCGGTGACGGCGAGCCGGACGGGCAATGCCGTCGTCGTCGCGGACTATGCCGATAACCTCCGCCGCATCCGCGACGTGCTGTCGCGCATCGACCGCGACAGTGCGGCGACGCGCGTGGTGCCGCTGCGCAATGCCGGCGCGCGCGAGATTGCAGGGTCGCTCCAGCAGCTGGTCGGCACGAGCGGACAGGGCGGCCCGGCGGCGTCGGTGGTGGCGATCGACAGCAGCAACGCCATCGCGCTCCGGGGCGATTCCTCCACCGTCGCGCGGCTGGCGCGGATCGCGGAGGAGCTGGACCGGCGGGCAGAGAATGGTGCGGAGATCCGCGTCATCTTCCTGCGCCATGCCGAGGCGGAGAAGCTGGTGCCGGTGCTTCAGCAACTGGTCGGCCAGGCGGTGACGGCGACACCCGCCGCCGTCGGCGGATCGGGGGCAGGGCCGGCCGGCCCGGGGCAGGCTTCGGGCGCGGGCGCGTCGCAGCCGGTATCGACGCCGTCGGTCAGTGTCTCCACGGGCGGATCGCCGCAGCGGGGCACGCCGGTGATTGCGCGCTACGAGGGCGCCAATGCGGTGATCATCGCTGCGCCGTCCGACGTGCAGCGGACGCTGGGCGAGGTGGTCCGCCAGCTGGATACGCGCCGTGAGCAGGTGCTGGTCGAGGCGATCATCGTCGAGATCGGCGATGTCGCGGCCAAGGCGCTGGGCGTGCAATATCTGCTGGGCGGCCTGCCGGGATCGGGCGTGCCCTTCGCCGCGACCAATTATTCCAACGCCGCGCCCAACCTGCTGACCATCGCCGGCGCGATCGGCGCGCGCGAGCTGGCGACGACGACGACGGTGGTGAACGGCACCACCGTCACCACGACGACCAACAACCAGCTGTCGGACAATCTGGCGCAGCAGGCGGTCAACTCGATCCTGGGTGCTGGCGGATCGTTCGCGGGCTTTGCCGGCAAGCTCGGATCGAACGCCATCTTCGGCGCGATCATCAACGCGGTGAAATCGGACAACAAGTCCAACCTCCTGTCCACGCCGTCGATCATGACGCTGGACAATCAGGAGGCGAAGATCCTCGTCGGCCAGGAAATCCCGATCACGACCGGGCAGGCGCTCTCCAACAATTTCGACAATGCCTTCCGCACCGTGCAGCGCGAGAATGTCGGCATCAGCCTGGAGGTGAAACCGCAGATCAATGCGGGCGGCGCGATCAACCTCGCGATCAAGCAGGAAGTGTCGTCCATCGCCGGGCCGGTCGGCGGCGAGTTCAACGACCTGATCCTGAACAAGCGCCAGATCGAGACGGTGGTGACGGTGGACGATGGCGAGATCGTCGCGCTGGGCGGCCTGCTCGACGACAATGAGCGGCGGACGATCGAGAAGATCCCGTTCCTCGGCGACATTCCGGGCCTCGGCGTGCTGTTCCGGTCGAAGGCGCGGAGCCGTTCCAAGACGAACCTGATGGTGTTCATCCGCCCGACGATCCTGCGCACCAGCGCCGACAGCCGCGAGGTGGCGGAGCGGCGCTACGGCTATGCCCGCGCACAGCAATTGCAGCAGCGGCCCGACGTCGAGCCGAGCCTCGACGAGATGGTGCGCGACTATATGGGTGCAGCCCCGCCGGTGCCCGCGGTGCCGCTGCCCGGATCGACTCCGCCCGCCGTCGCGCCCGCGCCGGTCGTGGCGGGGCCGCAGGTGGTGACGCCGGGCGTCGTGCCGGTGCCCGCTTTGCCCGATGCGGGAACGATCCAGGTGCCGGTGCTGCCCTCCACGCCGCCCGCGCAGGCGGTGCCGCAGCAGCAGATCATCGTGCCGCGCGTCTCCACGTCGAGCGAGCGGGTGACGCTGCCGAGTGCGACGCCCGCGCCGGCGCGGCGACGGTGACGCCATGAGGATCGCGCGCGGCGACGAGGCGCTGATCGTGCCGCAGCCGGGCGATCCGGCGCCGCCGCCGCCGGCTCTCGCGCCTGCTGCCATCCCCTACGCCTTCGCGCGCCGCTTCGGCGTGGCGCTGATCGAGGAGGGCGAGGGGCTGAGCGTCGCGCTGCGCGAGGGTGAGAGCGCCAAGCCGCTGATCGAGCTCAGGCGCCTGTTCGGCCGTCCGTTCGCGGTGGAGCGGGTGGCGGCGGAGCGGTTCGACCGCATCCTGTCCGAACGCTATGCCGTCGATGGGCGCGCGACCGCGGACACGCTGGGGCTGGCGGACGATCTCTCGCTGCTGGCGACCGACCTGCCGACCGCGGACGACCTGCTCGACACCGCCGACGATGCCCCCGCCATCCGCCTGATCAACGGCATCATCGCTGATGCGGCGCGCCACGGCGTGTCGGACATCCATGTCGAGCCCTATGAGAGCGGCCTCGTCGTGCGGATGCGGATGGACGGCGTGCTGCGCGAGACATTGCGCATGCCGGCGCATGTCGCGCCCGTCGTGGTCAGCCGGATCAAGGTGATGGCGCGGCTGGACATTGCCGAGCGGCGCCTGCCGCAGGACGGGCGCATCGGCCTGACGCTGGGCGGCAAACTGCTCGACGTGCGCGTCTCGACGCTGCCGAGCCGCGCGGGCGAGCGGGTGGTGCTGCGCATCCTCGACAAGGAGAATGCGGGCATCACGCTCGACGGGCTGGGCATGCCGGCGGCGGTGGAGCGGATGTTCCGTACGGCCATGGCGGAACCGAACGGCATCGTCCTCGTCACCGGGCCAACGGGCTCCGGCAAGACGACCAGCCTTTATGCGGGCCTGCGCCTGCTGAACGACGGCAGCCGCAACATCCTGACGGTCGAAGATCCGGTCGAATATG
Organism: Sphingomonas jatrophae; assembly: GCF_900113315.1. Taxonomy (GTDB): domain Bacteria; phylum Pseudomonadota; class Alphaproteobacteria; order Sphingomonadales; family Sphingomonadaceae; genus Sphingomonas_P; species Sphingomonas_P jatrophae. The sequence goes on from NZ_FOZG01000001.1 coordinate 153,222, forward strand.
CGGTGGAGGGCGTCGGCCAGACGCAGGTCAACGCCAAAGTCGGCCTCGATTTCGCAACGGGCCTGCGCGCCATCCTGCGGCAGGATCCGGACGTCGTGATGGTGGGCGAGATCCGCGACCGCGAGACGGCCGACATCGCGGTGCAGGCGTCGCTGACGGGCCATCTCGTCCTCTCCACCGTCCACACCAACGACGCGATCGGCGCGATCACGCGGCTGCGCGACATGAAGGTGGAGCCATTCCTGCTCGCCTCCACGCTCCGCGGCGTGATCGCGCAGCGGCTGGTGCGGCGGTTGTGCCCGCATTGCCGGACGGCGGAGCCGGCGGACGCGGCGACGCGCGACCTGCTCGGGCTGGAGGAAGGCGCGGTCGTCTACCACGCGCATGGCTGCGAGCGGTGCGGCAATGGCGGCTATCGCGGGCGCGTCGGCGTGTTCGAGGCGGTGCGCGTCGACGACACGATCCGCCGGCTGATCAACGCGGGTGCCGACGAGAGCCAGATCGCCGCCCACGCCTTTGCAACGACGCCGACGCTGACCCAGGCGGTGCGGCAGCTGGTGCAGGATGGCGTGACCACGCCTGAGGAGGCGGTGCGCGTGGCGCGGGCGGACGCCGATGGCTGAGGCCCTGCGGTGCGGCGGGCGGCGGCGCCGTGGCTGACTATGACTATCTGGCGCTGGACGTCGCCGGGCGCGAGCGGCGCGGCCAGGTGCGCGGCGAGAGCGTCGAGGAGGCGCGGACCGCGCTCGCCCGGCGCAAGCTCTATCCGGTGCGCGTCGAGCCGGCGCGCTCGGCGGGCGAGCCGCTGGTCGCGCGCGGGCTGCACTGGCGGCGGACGCTGAGTGCCAAGCAGCTGACCTTGTTCACCCGCCAGCTGGCGACTTTGGGGCAGGTCACGCCGCTGGAAGAGGCGCTGCGCACCATTGCCCGGCAGACGGAGAATGCGACCGCGCGGGCGATCCTAAACCGCGTCCATGCCGGCGTGGTCGAAGGGCGGCGCCTGTCCGATGCGATGGCGCGCGAGGAAGCGAGCTTCCCGCCGCTTTACCGGGCGATGGTGTCGGCAGGCGAGGCATCGGGCACGCTGCCGGCGATCCTCGAACGGCTGGCCAATCTGCTGGAGCGGCAGGCGCAGGTCCGCTCCAAGGTGTTCACCGCGCTCGCTTACCCGGCGGTGCTGAGCGTCGTCGCCATCGCGGTCGTGATCGCGCTGATGCTGTTCGTGGTGCCCAAGGTGGTCGAGCAGTTCGACGATGTCGGGCAGACGCTGCCGCTGATCACGCGCATCGTCATCGGCCTGTCCGCCTTCCTGCGCGATTGGGGCTGGGCGCTGGCGCTGGTGGTGGCGGGAGCGCTGTTTGCGGGCTGGCGGATGCTGAAGGATGAGCGGCTGCGGCTGCGTTTCGACCGGCGACTGCTGCGCCTGCCGCTGTTCGGCCGGCTGATCCGCGATCTCAACGCCGCGCGGCTCGCCCGCACGCTGGCGACGATGGTGGCGAGCCGGCTGCCGCTGATGGAGGGGCTGAGCCTGACCACGGCGACGGTGCGCAACCGCGCGCTCAGGCAGGCATCGCTCGATCTCGTCGAGTCGATCCGCGGCGGGGGCAGCCTGTCGGCGGCGCTGCGGCGCACCGCCCTGTTCCCGCCGCTGCTCGTCACCATGGCGGCATCGGGTGAGGCGAGCGGGCGGCTGGACACGATGCTGGAGCGCGCCGCCGACTATATGGACCGCGAGTTCGACGCCTTTACCGCGACCGCGCTCAGCCTGTTGGAACCCGCCATCATCGTCATCATGGGCGTGGCGGTGGCGTTCATCGTTCTCTCGATCCTGCTGCCGATCCTGCAGCTCGACACCCTTGCCGGAGCCTGAAGAGTGATGCGTCTGTTCCGCCGCCATGCCCGACCGATCCGCCCGAAGCGGCCGCAGGAGGAAGGGTTCACGCTGATCGAGCTGATGGTCGTGATCGTCATCCTCGGCCTGCTGACCACGATCGTCGTCATCAACGTGCTGCCCAGCCAGGACAAGGCGCGCGTGGAGAAGGCCAAGGCCGACGTGGCGCTGATCGAGCAGGGGCTGGAAATGTACCGCCTCGACAATCTCGATTACCCGACCGACGCACAGGGCCTCGCCGCGCTGACGAGCCCGCCCGCGGGCGCGCAGGCGGGTCGCTACCGCGCGGGCGGCTATATCAAGCGGCTGCCCGAGGATCCGTGGGGGCGGCCGTACAACTACGCGAAGCCCGGCCGACACGGCACGTTCGACGTGTGGAGCCACGGCGCGGACGGGCGCGAGGGCGGCGAGGGCGACGACGCCGACGTCGGCAACTGGAAGTAGGCATGGCGCCGCGCCGCCATGACGAAGCCGGCTTCACCCTGGTGGAGCTGATGGTCGTGCTCGTCATCATGGCGCTGTCGAGTGCGGCGGTGCTGTTCATGCTGCCCGATCCGCGCGGCGGCGTGCGGGCGGATGCGGAACGCTTCGCCGCGCGGGTGCGGGCGGCGCAGGACGGCGCGATCCTGAGCGGGCGGCCCGTGGCGCTGACGCTGTCGCGCGCCGGCTATCGCTTCGACGAGCGGGTGCGTGGGCGCTGGGCTGCGCCGAGCGAACGTGCCCTGGCGTCGCGAACCTGGGGTGAGGGCGTGACTGCGGCGGTCGGCGGCGAGGGGCGCGTGTTGTTCGACCCGACCGGCGCGGTGGAGCCGCTGGCGCTGACGCTGGCGCGCGAGGATGAGCGCATCGCGGTGCGCATCGAGGGGGACGGGCGCGTCCATGTCGGCTGAGGCGCCCGAGGAAGGCTTCAAGCGTGTCGAGCGTTCCGCCGAACACGGCTTCACGCTGATCGAGACGCTGGTGGCGCTGGCGGTGTTCGCCATCGCCGCGCTGGCGTTGCTGCGGCTGGAGGGGGCGACGGTGGCGACCGCAGCGCGGCTGCAGGAGCGGCAGATCGGCCAGCTGGTTGCGCGCGGCGTCGGCTATGCCGCGCTGACCGATCCGCAGCCGCCCGTCCCCGGCAGCGAGGCGGGTGAGGCGGAGAATGGCGGACGCAGCTGGCGCTGGACACGGACGGTCAGCCGCATGGCAGGCGGGAGTGCGCTGCGCATCGATGTGGCGGTGACCGATGCGGACGGGCGGAGTGCGGGCGCGCTGGCGCTGGTGCGGGGCGCGGGCCGTTGACGAGGAGGATGCACGAGGAGGCCGGCTTCACGCTGGTCGAGATGCTGGTCGCGCTCGCTTTGTTCGGGCTGATCGCGGCGGCGGGCGTCGGGCTGCTCGGCTTCGGCGTGCGAGCGCAGGCGGCGGCGGGTGAGCGGATGGACGACGATGCCGCGCTCCGCCGGGTCGACGCGCTGCTGACCGCGGACCTCGTGCAGGCGGTGCCGCGGATCACGCGCGGGACCGACGGGCGGCCGCTCAACGCCTTTGTCGGCGATGGCGGGGCGGGCGTGGCGCTGGGTCTGGTCCGCGGCGGGTGGAGCAATCCCGACGGGCAGCCACGCGCATCGCTGCAGAAGGTGGCGTGGGAGGTGCGGGACGGCTCGCTGACACGCACGGCGTGGCCGATGCTCGATGGCGCGGCGCCGGGCGCGGCGGTGGCGGTGGTGCGCGGGGTCACCGGCCTGTCGATCCGCTACCGCCAGGCGGACGGCGCTTGGCGCGAGCGGTGGGACGCGCTGCGGCCGACGGACATGCCGCGGCTGGTGGAGCTGACGTTGACTATCGAGGCGCGCGCACCGGTCACGCTCTCCTATCTCGTGGGGACGGGCGCATGACGCCGCGGCCCGGAGAGGAAGGCGCCGCCTTGCTGGCGGTGCTGATGCTGGTGGCGGTGCTCGGCGCGCTGACCGCCACCGCGCTCGACCGGCTGGGGCTGGCGACGCGCCTCGCGGCGAACGGCGCGGCGGCGGAGCAGGCGCGTGGGCTGGCGCTGGGCGCGGAGGCTTTGGCGCTGACGCAGGTCGGGCGGCTGGCCGATCCGCGTCTCGACCGGACGATGGCCGGTGACTGGACGCAGCGGCCCTACCGCATTGCAGTGGCGGGCGGCGCGATCGTCGCGCGGATGGCGGACGGGGGCAATTGCTTCAATCTCAACAGCCTCGTCTCGGGCAATGCGGGGCTCGGCCTTGCCGCACGGCCGGTCGGGGCACAGCAATTCTCCGCGCTGATGCAGGCGCTGGGCGTGCCGCAGGCGGAGGCGGAGGCGGTTGCCGCTGCCGCGACCGACTGGATCGACAGCGACACCGCGCCGCTGCCGCTGGGTGCGGAGGATGATGCCTATAACCGCCTCGCCGTGCCGTACCGCACCGCCAACACGCTGATGGCCGATCCTTCCGAGCTGCGCGCGGTGGCGGGGGTGACGCCCGCGCTCTACGCGACGCTGCGACCGTATCTCTGCGCGCTGCCCGTGGCCGAGCTGTCGCCGATCAACGTCAATACGCTGGAGCCCGATCAGGCGCCGCTCGTCGCGATGCTGCTGCCGGGCGTGCTCACCGTGGGAGCGGCGCGGGCGATCCTGGCGACGCGCCCGCCGGCGGGGTGGAGCGATGCCAGCCAGTTCTGGGCCGGGCCGGCGCTGGGCGGGCAGACGCCGCTCGGCGAGGTGCAGGCGCAGACGCAGGTGCGCACGCGCTATGTCCGCGCGCGGCTGGACGTGCGCGTGGGCGGTGCGGAAATCGAGGAGACGGTGCTGATCGACGCGCGCGGCACACCCGCCCGCATCCTCGCGCGCAGCTGGGGGGAGGAGGCGTGACCCTGCTCGTCTGGCCCGCGACGGGGGACAGCGCGGCGGCATGGTGGCGGCTGGGCGAGGAAGGCCGTATCGCGCGCGGGCACGATCTGGCGGACGTGGCGGCGATGCCGGGCGAGCGGGTGGTGCTGGTGGCGCCGGGCTCGGCCGTGGCGCTGCACTGGATCGAGCTGCCGGCGCTCGCCCCCAATCAGGCGCGGGCGGCCGCCCGGCTGGCCGCGGCGGAGATCGTCGCCGCGCCGCTCGACACGCTGCACGTCGCGGTGGCTGCGGGCGGGGAAGGCCTGCGGCCGATGGCGGTGGTCGAGGCCGGGCTGATGGCAGGCTGGCTGGCGCAGGCCGCGGCGGCAGGGCTGGAGCCCGATCACGTCGTGCCCGAGCCGCTGTTGCTGCCTTTGCCCGACGAGGAACCGGCGGAGCTGCACTGGCCGCGCGACGGCAGGGTCGTCGTGCGGGGGATGACGAGCGGCCATGTCGCCGAGCCGGAGCTGGCGGCTTTGCTGGCCGAGGGATCGGTGCGGTTGCTTGACGACGACGCCGTGGCGGACGGGCTCGCTTTGCGGCTCGATCCACCGGCGCTGGATCTGCGGCAGGGGGCGTTTGCGCGGCGCTGGCGGCTGGGCGTGGACTGGCGGCTGGCGCGGCGGCTGGCAGGGCTGGTCGGCCTGATCCTGCTCGTCACGCTCGCGATCCAGCTGGTCAGGATCGCGCGCTACGAAGCCGCGGCGATCGGAGCCGAGACACGCGCCGAGGCGGCGGCACGCTCCGCTTTGCCGCGGGCAACGCGCATCGTCGACCCCGCGGCGCAGCTCGACCGGCGGCTGGCGGATCTGCGCGGCGGCGGGCTCGGCTTCTCCACCATGGCGGTGCTGCTCTCCGCGGCGGTGCGAGACACGGGGGGCGTGGAATTGACCGCACTGGCCTTCGATGACGACGGCCGGCTGACCGCGACGGTGGCGGCGCCGGGCACGGTGGAGGTGGACGCGCTGGTCGCGCGGCTGGCGGCGGCTGGGCTGGATGCGCGCGCCTCCGCGCCGCGGCCGGGCGGCGATCGCCCGCTCGCCGATCTGACGGTGACGGTGCGATGACGGGGCGGGAAAAGCTGGTCGCCTGGTGGCGGGCGCGTTCGGGCCGCGAGCAGCGGCTGCTGCTGGTGATGGGCGGGCTTGCGGCGGTGCTGCTCGTCTGGCTGCTGGTGGTGCGGCCGGTGGGCGACTGGCTGGCCGATGCGCGGCGCCGTGCCGCCGAGGCGGAGATTGCCGCGGCTCAGGCCGAGGCGCAGGCGGAGACGATCCGCCGGATCGAGCGCAGCGTGCCGCGCCGCACCGGGCAGCCGCTCCCGGCACGGATCGCCGCCATGGCGGAGCGCGACGGGCTGGCGCTGACCAATGTGCGGCCGGAGGGCGACGGCGTCGCCTTCGCGGTGGCCGCGGTGCGGCCACCCGTCCTGCTCGCCTGGATCGCGCGGATGGAGGCGGAGGGGCTGGTGATCGAGCGCTTCGCCGCGCGGGGCAATCCGGATCGCACGGTGGCGGCCGAGATCGCGGTGAGGGGGCGGCGATGAGGCTGCGCCTGCCGCTCGGCCGCCGTGCCCTGTTCGCGGCGGCCGCGATCCTGCTGCTGGTGCCGACCATGCCCGCGCGCACCGTCGCGGGTCTGCTGGGGCTCGGCTCGCTCGGCTTTGCCGCACGCGACGTGGAGGGCAGCGTCTGGTCCGCGCGCGCGAGCGAGGCGCAGCTGGGCGGCCTGCCCTTGGGTGATCTGCGCGTCCGGCTCGATCCCTGGCCGCTGTTCGTCGGTCACGCGCGGCTGGCGCTGGAGGGGGCTGGCGATGCGCGCGGCAGCGTAACGGTGGCGCGGCACCTCACCGGCTTCAGCGTGAGCGGCTGGCGCCTGCCGACCGGTGGCCGCTTCGCTCCGGTGCCCGTCTCCGCCCTCACGCTGGAGGCAATGCGCGCGCGCTTCCAGGATGGCTTGTGCGATTTCGCCGAGGGCACTGCGCGGGTGGAGTTGAGCGGCGACCCTTACGGCGTCGGCCTGCCAGCGACACTTTCCGGGCCAGCGCGCTGCGATGCGGGTGTGCTGAGCCTCGATCTGGCGGGAGGCGGCGGCGAGCGGCTGCTGCTCGCCTTCCCCGCGCCGGGGCAGTTCCGCGCGACGCTGTCGCTCAGGCCGGGCGATCCGGCGCTGGCGGCGAAGCTGGCGGCGGCGGGCTTCGCCGCGGGGCCGAACGGCCTGCAGCTGAGCGTGGCGGGCAGCTGGTAGTCTAGGCGAGGCCCACGGCATCCAGCGCGAGGGCGACGGCGCCGAGGGGACCGGCATCGTCGCCGAGTGCGGGTGGCACGATGATCCGGTCGAGCGCGGCGGCGTCGACCTCGTCGAGATAGGAAGCGAGCTTGGCCGCGGTGGCCGCGCGCACGCGCGGCAGCAGATGCGGCACGCCGGCACCCACGCCTCCGCCGATCAGGATGCGCTGCGGCGAGGCGGTGAGCAGCAGGATCGCCATCGCTTCCGCCAGCGCATCGGAAACGAAGCCCCAGGCGTCATGATCGGCATCCAGCTCGCTCGCCGGTGCGCCCGCGCGCGCGGCGATGGCGGGGCCGGCGGCGAGCCCTTCGAGGCAATCGCCGTGGAACGGGCAGATGCCGGGAAATGAATCGCCCTCCACGCGGCGGACGCGCAAGTGGCCGACCTCCGGATGGAGCAGGCCGTGGAGCGGGCGGCCGCCCGCCATCAGGCCGACGCCGATGCCGGTGCCGACCGTCATGTAGGCGGCGGTGTCGCACCCCTGCGCGGCGCCCCAGCGCGCCTCCGCCAGCACCGCGCCGTTGACGTCGGTATCGAAGCCGAGAGGCAGGCCGAGCCCGGCAAAGGCGCCGCGCACGTCCGCATCGGCCCAGCCGGGCTTGGGCGTAGCGGCAATCCGGCCATAGCCGGTGCGGGCAGGATCGAGCCGCAGCGGGCCGAAGCTGGCAAGGCCGATCGCCGCCACCGCCTCTGCCGCCGCCCAGCGCGCGGCCTGCTCCAACAGCGCGCCCAGCGTCTCGGCCGGCGTGGTCGTCGGCACGCGTACGCGCTCGACAATGTCGCGGCCGCGCGCCAGCACGGCGATGCCCTTGGTTCCGCCAAGCTCGATCCCGATCGTGACCGGCCCGCTCACAGCATGTCGACCGGGACGCCCGCCTGATCCTTGGAGGTGCGGATGATGAGCGAGGTCTTGACGCTGGCGACGTTGGGCGCGGTCGTCAGCTTGGAGGTGAGGAAGGCCTGGAACGCCTGAAGATCGTGCGCGACGATCTTCAGGATGAAGTCGATCTCGCCGTTCAGCATGTGGCATTCACGAACCTCGGGCAGCGCCGCCACATGCCCTTCGAACGCGCGGAGATCATCCTCCGCCTGGCTGCGCAACGAGACGAGCGCGAAGACCATGATGCCATAGCCCAGCGCACCGGCATTCAGCTTCGCATGATAGCTTTCGATCACGCCCGATTCCTCGAGCGAGCGGACGCGGCGGAGGCACGGCGGCGCGGTGAGGCCGGCGCGGCGCGCCAGCTCCACATTGGTCATCCGCCCATCCTCCTGCAGGGAGGACAGAATGGTGCGATCAATCCCATCCAGCGGCACGCGAACGGCCATGCGAAATCCTTCAAGAGTCGTTCAGAGGACTATAAGATTCTTTCGTCACTAGGCAATTGTCCCACAACGGAACGGGCCGTCCGCGAAATCGTGGCGGACCTTCCGCGGTGCCCTGTGGCACGGTACAGCGTTGGCGGCGCGGCAAGGACAACCGTGCCAAGGGGTTCCGCTTTGCGCTACGACGACATGCTCGCCACGCTTCTGCGTCAGCCGCTCGACACGCGCGCGGCGCGCGTCACGGCGTGGCGGCAGGCGGTGGACATGCTGGCGCAAGGGCGCGGCGGCACGCTGACCGATCACGCCTTCGATATGCTGCGTCACCTGCGCGGCGACGTGCCCGCCGAGGTGCGGCGCGAGGCGGCGGGCAGCATCGTCGGCCGCAGCGTGCCCGCGAGCCTCGTCCGCCTGTTCGCCGAGGAGCCGCCCGCCATCGCGGCGCCCGCGCTTGCCGGGGCGCGGCTGGCGCCGGAGGAGTGGGTGGCGCTGCTCCCTGATCTTGGGCCGACCGCGCGGGGCTTCGTCCGCAACCGGCGCGATCTGGCGCCGTCGGTGGTGCAGGCGCTGGAGGCGTTCGGCGCGCACGATCTGGCGCTGGACGGGCCGGTTTCCCTGCCGGCGGAGGCGCCTGCCGAGATACCGGTCGCGCCGCCAGCGGAGCCGCCGGTCGCGCCTGCTGCCGATCCGGTGCCCGATCCCACACCCGGGCCGGCGCAGATCAGCGAGGTTCTCGGGCGGATCGAGGCGTTCCGCGCCCGCCGCAGCGAGCCGCCGCCCGCGCCGACCGTGCCCGACAGCTTCCGCTTCGAGACGGACGGCATGGGCGAGATCGTGTGGACCGACGCCCCGTTCCGCGGCGGCCTGATCGGCGAGACGATCGCGCGCGCGGCGGGGCGCGACGGCGTGGGCGTGGATGGTCATGCCGCGGGCGCGTTCCGCCGGCGGGCTCCATTCCGCGATGCGCGGCTGGCGCTGGAGGAAGGCGCGCCGTTCGGCGGTGCGTGGCGCATCTCCGCCGTGCCCGCCTTCGACGAGGCGAGCGGCCGCTTCACCGGCTATCGCGGCGTCGCCCGCCGGCCGCGTGCGGACGAGAGCGCGGAGCCGCTGGATGGCGGCGCCTTTGCCGGCTTCCACCCGGATTCGCTGCGCCAGCTGGTGCATGAGCTGCGCACCCCGATCAACGCGATCATCGGCTTTGCCGAGCTGATCGAGCGGCAGCTGCTGGGCCCGGCGGGCAGCAATTATCGCGAGCGCGCGGGCGAGATCGTCGGCGAAGGGCAGCGGCTGCTCGACGCGGTCGAGGATCTGGACGCCGCGGCGAAGATGGCGGGCCGCCGCTGGACGCTGGATGAAGGCGCGGTGGAAGGCGCTGCGCTGGTCACGCGGCTGGCGGACGAGATCGGTGCCCCCGCGCGGGCGCGCGGCGTGACGCTGACCGTGGAGACGGCCGCTTTGCCGCCGATCGCCGCCGATCCGCCCGCGGTGGAGCGCATGATCGCGCGGCTGCTGCAATCGGTGCTCGCGGTGGCGGCGCCCGGTGAGACGATGGCGCTGACCTTGCGTGCGGCGGATGGCGGGGCGGAGCTGAGCGTCACACGGCCGGCGCTGCTGAGCGGGCGGGACGAGCGCACCCTGCTCGATCCCGGCTATGCGCCCGATGGCGACTGGCCCGATGCTCCGCTGCTCGGGCTCGGCTTCGCGCTCAGGCTGGTGCGGAACCTAGCAAGCGGGGCGCGCGGCGCGCTCGATATCCAGCCCGATCGCTTCCGGTTGCGCCTGCCGGTGCGGCGCGATAGCGCAGGGGCCGGAACGGGCCGGGGCTGATCCCTCACGCGCCCGATGATCGGGGGAGCGGCATCGGGCATGGAGCGGGCAGGGGGAGAGGCCGGTGCTCGGCTCGACCGACCCGCGCCTGCCGGCGCCCGCGTTCGCTTTCCCGACAGTTTCGGCCGGCGCTTCGCCATCTTCGCGGATGCGGAGGAGGAGTTCGACTGGTCGCAGCCCTTCTCGCGCGAGGCTGTCGCCACCACGGCGGTTGCGGCTCTACCGGAGGGGACGCGGCGGCTGAACGCGGCGGGGGTAGTGCCGACCTATCTGGCCGATTATCCGATCGCCAACGATCCCCGCTCCGCCGCGATCGTCGCGGAGCTGGCGGCGGCGGGGGCGTGCGATGTCGGTGTGCAACTCCACCCCTGGGTGACGCCGCCGTTCGACGAGGTGGTAAGCGCGCGCAACAGCTTCGCCGGCAATCTGCCGCCGGCGCTGGAGGCCGCCAAGCTGCGCGCGACGACGGAGCGGGTGGCGGAGGCGACGGGCGTTCGGCCGATCGTCTACCGCGCGGGCCGCTACGGCGTCGGACCGTCCAGCGTGGCGGCGATCCGCGCGGCGGGGCACCGGCTGGACGTGTCGGTGCGGCCATTATTCGACTATTCGGCGGAGGGCGGCCCGGATTTCCGCGCCGCTACGCCCGATCCGTGGTGGGCGGCGGAGGATCTGCTGGAGGCGCCGCTCGGTGTCACCCTCGTCGGTGCGCTGCGGCGGTGGGGGCGGCTGCCGCACTCGGCCGCGGCACGGGCATTGCTCGCGAGGACGGGCCTGCTGGCGCGCGTGGCGCTGACGCCCGAGGGAACGCCGATCGCTGCGGCGTGCGCGGCGGTGCAGGCGATGCTGGCGGATGGTGCGCGCTTCCTCAGCTTTTCCTTCCACACGCCGTCGCTCGCGCCAGGGCATACGCCCTACGTGCGCGACGCCGCGGGCCTGGCACGCTTCTGGAGATGGTGGGACGCGATGTTCGACCTGCTCGCACGCGAAGGTGTGACCGCGGTGCGCCCCGACGAGCTGATTGCCGCCGCGGAGGCGGGGCGCGACTTGTCAGCGGGTGGCACGCCGCGCTAGGCGAAGCGCGGGGCCTGTAGCTCAATGGTTAGAGCTGGCCGCTCATAACGGCTAGGTTGCGGGTTCGAGTCCTGCCGGGCCCACCAAATGCATGAGGTGCCGATTGGGGGATGGTCATCATCATGCCCATGGCGGCGGCCACGGGCACCATGCGCACGGCCATGGCGGGCATGGCCACGCGCACGGACACGGTGCCGACGCGCATGGCCGCGCCTTCGCGGTCGGCATCGCGCTGAACATCGCGTTCGTCGTCGCGGAGGCGGCGGCGGGGCTGCTGGCCAATTCGATGGCGCTGCTGGCGGATGCGGGCCACAATCTGTCCGACGTGCTGGGACTGGCGGTGGCGTGGGGCGCGACCCTGCTCGCCCGCCGGCCGCCGAGCGCGCGCTTCACCTATGGCCTGCGCGGCTCCTCGATCCTCGCCGCCTTGTTCAATGGGCTGGTGCTGGTGCTGGCATGCGGCGGCATCATGTGGGAGGCGATGAGGCGGCTCGGCGATCCGCCGCAGATCGCCGGGCCGCTGGTGATGGTGGTGGCGGCGATCGGCATCGCGATCAATCTGGCGACCGCACTCATGTTCGCGCGCGGGGCGAAGGGCGACATCAACCTGCAGGGCGCCTTCCTGCACATGGCCGCGGATGCGGCGGTTTCCGCCGGCGTCGTTGCGGCCGGCGCGCTGACCCTGTGGACCGGCGCGGCGTGGATCGATCCGGTGACCAGCCTCGTCATCGTCGCGATCATCCTGGCGGGCACGTGGGGGCTGCTGCGCGAGGCGACGACCCTGGCGCTGGCCGGCGTGCCGCGCGCGATCGATCCGGAGCGGGTGGAGGCGCTGCTGGCCAGGCTGCCGGGCGTCGTGCGCGTTCATCATCTCCATATCTGGCCGCTCAGCACGACCGAAGCGGCGCTGACCGCCCATCTGGTGATGCCCAGCGGCGCTGACGACGGGTTCCTGCACGATGCCGCCGAACAGCTGCAGGCGAAGTGCGGCATCGCCCACGCGACGTTGCAGGTGGAGCGGGGCAGCCGCGAACATCACGGCTGCGGCGGTGCCGCTGGCTGAACCAGGCGAGCCCGCGCTGTTCGCTCAATAGCGGCGCAGCAGCCCGGCGAGGCGACCCTGGACGCGGATCTGATCGGGGGCGAAGCGCTGCGCCGTATAGGCGCGGTTGGCCGGATCGAGCCGGATCATCGCCCCTTCCCGGCGGAAATATTTGAGCGTCGCCTCGCTATCCTCGATCAGCGCAACGACGATCTCACCCTCGCGCGCCTGTTCGGTACGGCGGATCAGCGCATAATCGCCGTCGAGGATGCCCGCCTCCACCATCGAGTCCCCGGCGACCTCGAGCGCATAATGCTCGCCCGGCCCCAGCAGGGCGGATGGGACGGCGAGCGTCGTCTGCCCCTCCAACGCCTCGATCGGCACGCCCGCGGCGATACGGCCGTGCAGCGGGATCTCAAGGATATCGTTGGCGGCGGTCGGCACGACCGGGGCGGGCGGGGGCGACGATGCCTTCGACTTGGGCGCGGACTGCGCCAGTTCGGGCATGCGCAGCACCTCGAGCGCGCGCGCGCGATTGGGCAGGCGGCGGATGAAACTGCGTTCCTCCAGCGCGGAGATCAGGCGATGGACGCCCGACTTGGAGCGCAGATCGAGCGCCTCCTTCATCTCCTCGAACGAGGGAGACACGCCGGTCTCCGCCAACCGGTCGTTGATGAAGCAGAGCAGCTCATGTTGCTTGCGCGTCAGCATCGCGGATCCCCGATCTTCGGAACGAACGCGGAACGTGTAGGGAACGCGAATCGGCGTGTCAAGCGATTGGCAGCACGTCCACCACATCGCCAGGCCGGGCGGCGGGCGCGTGGCGCGGTCGGACGATCAGCACATCCGCCTGCGCCAGCGTCGCCAGCCCCGCGCTGTCCTGACCGGACAGCGGTGCGACACGATCGCCCTCGGTCCGGCCGCGGAGATATTCGGCGCGGATGCCGGTGGCGGGCAGCGGCGCGGCAAGCGTCATCGGCCGTGTCGAGGCCGGGGCAGGCTCACCCGTCATCCGAGCGACGAGGGGCAACAGGAACAGGCGCGCGGTGACGAAGGCGCTGACAGGGTTGCCGGGCAGGCCGAGCACGATCGCGCCGTCGAGCATGCCTGCCATCAGCGGCTTGCCCGGCTTCATCGCGATCCGCCAGAAGTCGATGGCCGCGCCCGCCTGCACCAGCGCGGGCCGCACCAGATCATGGTCTCCCACCGAAGCGCCGCCGGTGGTCACGAGCACATCGGCGCCCGCCGCCTCCTCGAACGCGCGGGCCAGCGGGGCGAGGCGATCCGGCACGATGCCGCGATCCTCCGCATCGGCGGCATGGGGGGCGAGCAGGGCGGCGAGCATCGGGGCGTTGGAGGCGGGCAGGTCCAGCCCGTGGGTCGGTGCACCGACGGGCACGAGCTCGTTGCCGGTCGACAGCAGGGCGACGCGCGCGCGTCGGCGGACGGGGAGCGTGCCGTGGCCGCCCATCGCCGCGAGCGCGAGGTGCGCAGGGCCGAGCCGGGTGCCGGCGGTGAGCAATGGCGCGGCCGCGGCGAAGTCCGACCCGGCAGGGCGGACGTGCGCGCCAGGGCGAGGCGGCCCCTCGCCGGTGAGGCGCACGGCGGTGCCCTCCGCTTCGATCTCTTCCTGCACGACGACGGTATCCGCGCCCGCGGGCAGCGGCGCACCGGTGAAGATGCGCATGGCCTCGCCGGGTGCCAGCGCGCGATCGGGCAGGCGGCCGGGCGTGCTCTCGCCGGCAAGCGTCCAGGGGCCGGGCAGCTCGGCGAAGCGGATGGCGTAGCCGTCCATGGCGGACAGGTCTGCCGCGGGTTGCACGCGCGCGGCGGCGACGTCCGCGGCCAGCGTGCGGCCGAGGCAGGCGGCCAGCGGCGCGGGCTCGACCGGCAGGGGCGTCCCGAGCGCGAGGATGCGGGTGAGCGCCTCCTCGACCGGCAGCAGGCTCATGCCGCGCGCCAGTCGCCCGAGCGGCCGCCCGACTTGGCGAGCAGGCGGATGCCGCCGATCGCCATCCCGCGATCGAGCGCCTTAGCCATGTCGTAGACGGTGAGCAGGGCGACGGACACGGCGGTCAGCGCCTCCATCTCGACGCCGGTCGGGCCGGTGGTGCGCACGGTGGCGCTGGCCGACACGCCGTCCGCCTCGACCGTCAGGTCGAGCGTGACGCCGGCGATGGCGATCGGGTGGCAGAGCGGCACGAGGTCGCTCGTCCGCTTGGCCGCCATGATTCCCGCTACACGGGAGACGGCGATCACGTCGCCCTTCTTCACCGATCCCGCGCGGATCGCCTCGGCGGCCTCCGCGGTCATCGCGATGCGGCCGACCGCGGTCGCTTCCCGCGTCGTATCCGCCTTGGCCGAGACGTCGACCATGCGCGCGGCGCCGTCCGCGTCGAGATGGGTCAGGCCGGTCATGCCAGCAGCCGGCGGGTGGCGGCTTCGAGATCGGGCTCGCGCATCAGCGTCTCGCCGACCAGCGCGCAGCGGATGCCGGCGGCGTGCAGCCGGGCGAGATCGGCGGCGTCGCGGATCCCGCTTTCCGCCACCAGCGTGACATCGCCGGGCACGAGTGCCGCCAGCCGTTCGGTGCGGCCGAGATCGACGGAGAAGTCGCGCAGATCGCGATTGTTGACGCCGATCAGGCGCGAGCGGAGGCGCAGCGCCCGCTCCAGCTCCGCCTCGTCATGCACCTCGATCAGCACGTCCATGCCGTGATCGAGCGCGGCGGCCTCGATCTCGTGCACCAGCCCGTCGTCCAGCGCGGCCATGATGACGAGGATCGCATCGGCACCCAGCGCACGCGCCTCGGCCGACTGCCAAGGGTCGACCATGAAGTCCTTGCGCAGGCAGGGCAGGCTCACCTCGATCCGTGCCGCGACGAGATAATCGTCGGAGCCCTGGAAATAGGGCTCGTCGGTCAGGATCGAGAGGCAGGCGGCGCCGCCCGCCTGATAGGCGCGGGCATGGGCGGCCGGATCGAAATCGGCGCGGATCAGCCCCTTGGAAGGGGAGGCCTTCTTGATCTCGGCAATCAGTGCCGTGCCGGCCTTGGCCTTTTCGCGCAGCGCCGCGTGGAAGCCGCGCGCAGGAAAGGCGGCGCGGGCCATGCGATCAATCTCGGCCGGGCGGATCACCGCCTTGCGGGTCGCGACATGCTCGCGCTTGGTTGCGCAGATTTCGGCGAGGCGGTCGGTCATCGAAGCACTCATCAGAAGGCGATCCAGCAATCGAGCAGCGCCTTGGCGAGGCCGCGGTCGATCGCTTCGGCGGCCTCCTCCACGCCCTCCTGCCAGTCGGCGGCGTGGCCCGCGACGATCAGCGCGGCGGCGGCGTTGAGCAGCACCGCGTCACGATAGGCGGAAGGCTCGCCCAGCAGCAGCTCGCGCAGGCGCGCGGCGTTGAACGCGGCATCGCCGCCGCGGATCGCATCGAGCGGATGACGCTCCAGCCCCAGCGTCTCGGGCGCGACCGTCTCATCCGCGCGCCCGGCGGCATCGAGGCGAATGACGCGGCTGGGCCCGGCGATGGACAGTTCGTCGAGGCTTTCCTCGCCCGAGACGAGCATCGCCCGCTCGATGCCGAGCAGCTGCATCGCGCCGGCGACTGTATCGAGATAATCGACGCGGGCGATGCCGACGAGCTGGCGCGTGACGCGTGCGGGATTGGCGAGCGGGCCGATCAGGTTGAAGATC
This sequence comes from Sphingomonas jatrophae, assembly GCF_900113315.1. Classification (GTDB taxonomy): domain Bacteria; phylum Pseudomonadota; class Alphaproteobacteria; order Sphingomonadales; family Sphingomonadaceae; genus Sphingomonas_P; species Sphingomonas_P jatrophae. The sequence goes on from NZ_FOZG01000001.1 coordinate 169,232, forward strand.
GTCCGCCGGCCGATCGCGCGGCGGACAGGCGCGAGGCGGGCGAGCGCGGGATGGTGCTTCTGCGCGAACAGGAAACAGAGGCCCAGATCGGCGAGGCTCTCCTCCGCCCGCGCCGACGCACGGTCGAGATCGAGGCCCAGCGCCTCCAGCGTGTCGGCAGCGCCCGCCTTGGACGAAGCGGCGCGATTGCCATGCTTGGCCACCGGCACGCCGCAGGCGGCGACGACGATGGCGACGGCGGTCGAGATGTTGAGGCTGTGCGCGCCGTCGCCGCCGGTGCCGCAGACGTCGATCGCACCCGGCGGCGCCTGCACCTCGATCATCCGTTCGCGCAGCGCCCGCGCGGCGGCGGCGATCTCGACCGACGTCTCCTCGCGCAGCGTCAGGCCGAGCAGGAAGGCGTGGACCTCCTCATCCCCCGCACGCCCGTCGAGCATGTCGGCAAATGCCTGGTGCGCGGTGGCATGGTCCAGCGGGCTCGCCGGATCGGGGAGCAGCGCCAGCGTCGTCACGCGAGGCTCTTCACCGGCAGGCCGGCGACGCGAAGGAAGTTGGCGAGCAGATCGTGGCCATGCTCGGTGGCGATGCTCTCCGGATGGAACTGCACGCCGTGGATCGGCAGCGTCTCATGCGCGAGGCCCATCACCGTGCCGTCGGCGGTGCGCGCGGTGACGCGGAGCGCGGGCGGCACATTCTCCACCGTCAGCGAGTGATAGCGCGTGGCGGTGAAGGGGGTCGGCAGGCCTTCGAACAGGCCGGTGCCGTCATGCTCGACCGGCGATGTCTTGCCGTGCATCAGCTGGCCTGCGCGCACGACGCGGCCGCCGAAATGCTGGCCGATCGCCTGATGGCCGAGGCAGACGCCCATCAGCGGGCGCGCCTCCGCCGCGCAGGCCGCCACCAGATCGAGCGAGATGCCCGCTTCGTTCGGCGTGCAGGGGCCGGGCGAGATGAGGAAACCCCTGGCCCCGCTGCTCAGCGCCTGGCCGACCGAGAGCGCATCGTTGCGCACCACCTCAACCTCGGCCCCCAGCTCGCGCAGGTAGTGGACGAGGTTCCAGGTGAAGCTGTCGTAATTGTCGATGACGAGGATCATGTCCGGCTGCTTTCCCACAGCGCGGCGGCGGCGTCCACGCCTTGTTCGACGGAGATGGCGCTGCTCGGCGCTTAAGCAACCTCCTGTCAATATTTGATATGTGATGATCTCGGCATGGATGCCCTGCTTCGCCGCTCGGTTGACGCCCTGCCGGCGCTTGTCGCCACGCTGGACGAGAGCCTCCGCTTCGAGGCGGCCAATGCCGCCCATGGTTATTGGCTCGGCGTCGCCCCGGCATCGCTGATCGGCCGCCCGGCGCAGGAGGTGTTCGGCCCGGCGCTATGGCCGCTGGTGGAGCCCGGCGTGCTCAGGGCGCTGGCGGGGGACTTCGCCGACATCGAGGTGGAGCTGCCGCCCGCCTTCGCGCTCCGCTGGGCGCGAATCATGATCACGCCCGAACGCGGCGCCGGGGGGCAGATCGTGCGGCTGCACGTGCTCGTCACCGATCTCAGCCGGCAGCGCGCGATGCTGCGGAAGCTCGAGCGGACGGAGGCGACGTTCAACGCCGCCTTCGCCGCATCCGCCATCGGCAAGGCGCTGGTCGAGCCCGACGGCAAGATCGCGCAGGCCAATCCGGCCTTTGCGCGGATGCTGGGGCTTCAGGTGAGCGACATCGTCGGCCGGCACTTCAAGGATTTCACCCACCCCGACGACATCGGCGACGACACGGATCGCTTCGCCGCGCTGAAACGCGGGGAGATTGACAGCTACTCGCTCGAAAAACGCTACATCGCGGCCGATGGCTCGCCCGTGGACACGCTGCTGACGGTGGCGGTGGTCCGCGACCGGGACGGTGAGGCCGCCTTCTTCGTCTCCGAGATCAGCGACCTGCGCGAGCAGAAGCTGGCCGAGCAGGCGGTGCGCGAGCGGAGCGCCCAGCTCGCGCTGGCGATGGAGTTGGTCGACGGCGGCGTGTGGCAGCACAATCTGGCGACCGGCACGGTGCAGCTGTCGGCGGGGCTGGCGCGCGCGCTCGAGCTGCCGCCCGACCGCGCGGTCGCCTATTCCAGCCTGCTCGATCGGCTTCACCCCGAAGATCGCGCGCGGCTGGAGGGCAAGGACATGCTGACCTATCGCGACACGCCGGGCACCGCGGTGTTCCGCATGCGCGTGGCCGGCTGCAAATGGCGCTGGCTGCGATCGCGCCGGCAGCTCGTGCGCAACGATCGGGGCGAGCCGGTGAGCGTGCTGGGCATCATCTTCGACGTGACGGAGGAGCGTCAGCGCGAGGAGCGGCTGTCGCGACAGGCCTCGACCGATCCGCTGACCGGCGTGCTCAACCGGCGCGGTTTCGATACGGCGCTGTCGCCTGCCTTGCGGGAGGCGGGCGCGCCGCCCGCGCTTCTGCTGGTCGATCTCGACCGGTTCAAGCCGATCAACGACACGTACGGCCATGACATGGGTGATCGCGTGCTGCGCGAAGTGGTGCGGCGGCTGCGCCAGTCGGTGCGCTCACGCGACATCGTCGCGCGGCTGGGCGGCGACGAATTCGCCGTGCTGCTGCCGCGGATCGACATCGCATCGGCAGAGCAGGCGGCGCAGCGCATCGTCACGACGCTGGCCGAGCCGATCGAGCTCGGCAGCGTGGTGGTGCATACGGGCGCGAGCGTCGGCGTGGCGATCGCCGAGCCGCAGGACGACGCCCCATCCATCCTGCGACGGGCGGATGAGGCGCTCTATGCGGTGAAGCGGAGCGGCCGGGGCAATTGGCGGATGGCCGCCTGAGGACGGGCGGCCGCGCGGGCGGTTACTGGCCGAAACCGGGCGCTGCGGCGCGGGCCACGGCCTCGCGTGCGGCGGCGAACAGTGCGCCGGCCTTGTGGCGGCACTCGGCAGCCTCCGCGGCGGGATCGCTGTCGGCGACGATGCCGGCACCTGCCTGGACGTGCATCATGCCGTCCTTCACGACCGCGGTGCGCAGCACAATGCAGCTGTCCATCGATCCATCGGGCGAGAAATAGCCGACGCCTCCCGCATAGGCGCCGCGCGTCTCCGGCTCCAGCTCGGCGATGATCTCGCACGCGCGGACCTTGGGCGCGCCCGAGACGGTGCCGGCGGGGAATCCGGCGAACAGCGCGTCGAGCGCGTCTCTCGCCGGATCGAGCCTGCCGACCACGTTCGACACGATGTGCATGACGTGGCTGTAGAACTCGACGGTGAAGCGCTCCGTCACGGCGACCGAACCCGCCTCCGCCACCCGGCCGACATCGTTGCGGCCGAGATCGAGCAGCATCAGATGCTCCGCCCGCTCCTTGGGATCGGCGAGCAGTTCGCTCCGGTGCGCCTCGTCCTCGCGTGCATTGCGCCCGCGCGGGCGGGTGCCGGCGATGGGCCGGATCGTCACCTCGCCGTCGCGCGCGCGGACGAGGATTTCGGGACTGGAGCCGGTGATGGCGAAGCCCGGCAGGTCGAGATGGTAGAGGAAGGGCGACGGGTTGATCCGCCGCAATGCCCGGTAGAGATCGAAGGGCGGCAGCGGGAAGGGCGCGGTGAAGCGCTGCGCCAGCACGACCTGGAAGATGTCGCCCGCGGCGATATAATCCTTCGCCTGCGCGACCATCGCGGCATATCGCGCGGAGTCGAGGCAGGGCTGCGGCTCGGGCGGAGCCGCCGGTGCGGTGGCCTGAGCGCGCGGGCGTGGCGCGGCGAGGCGTGCCATCGCCGCCTCCAGCCGCTCCACCGCATCGCCGACCACATCGCCCGATGCCTCCGGCCAGACGGGGGCGACCAGATGGAGCAGGTCGGCCAGCCGATCGAAGACGAGGATCGTCGTCGGCCGGACGAAGATCATGTCGGGCAGGTCGAGCGGATTGGGCGCGGGGCGGGGCAGCGTCTCGACCAGCCCGATCGTCTCATAGGCGAAATAGCCGACGAGGCAGGCGAGGGCGGGCGGCAGCCCCTCGGGCACGTCCATCCGGCACCGCTCGACCAGCGTGCGGAGCGCGGCGAGCGCGCCGCCGGGCAGAGGCTGGAACGCATCGCGGTCGGTCAACCAGCGGGTGTTCAGCTCGGCGCTATCCCCCTGCGCGCGGAAGACGAGATCGGGGGCGAGGCCGAGCAGCGAGTAGCGGCCGCGCGTGGCGCCGCCCTCGACCGATTCGAGCAGGAAATCGCCCCGTCCGGGCTCGATCAGGGCGAGCGCGGCGGAAACCGGCGTTTCCGTGTCCGCGACGATGGTGCGCCAGACGAGCGCCGGCCGACCCGCGGCCAGCGCCTCGCGTGCGGCGCGGTCCGCCGCCCCGCCGTCGCTCACCGCGCCGCCTGGCCGCTGGCAAGCTCCGCCCGGACGCGGGCGATCGCCGCGGGATCACGCGTCGTCTTCAGCTGCTGCCCGGCGGCGCGGACGAACTGCTGGGCATATTCCTCACCCAGCGCGCGCGAGAACTGGCTTTGCGTCGCGGCGATCAGCTGCGGCACGCGGCGCGCATCGCCCGGCTCGATCTTCGCCACGTAGGAGACGAACCAGCCCTGGCCCTGCGGCGCGGCGACGAGGCCGGCGCGGCCCTGCGGCAGGCTGAACATCAGGGCGAGCGGCGGCGGCATCTGCTGGTTGGCGCGCGCCAGATCCGCCTGGCGGCCACCCGCGGGCTCAGGCGGGGGCAGCTTCAGCCCGGTCGCGGCGAAGGCCTGCGCCAGCGGCGTGCCGGCATTGGCCTTGGCGACGATCCCCTGCGCGACCTGGCGTGCCCGCCGGGCGGCCTTGTCCCGCGCCACGTCGCGCAGCACGACGGGGCGGATCACCTTCAGCGGCACCGGCGCGGCGGGCAGCACGCGATCCACCTTGAGCAGCACGCTGGGCTGACCCTGACCAAGCGACTCGAGCGTCGGATCCTCGTCGGCCGCAGCCTGGAAGCCGGCCTTCAGCATCGCCGCCAGTTCGGGCGGGGCGCGGTAGTTGGGATCGTCCGGCGACAGGCCGTTCAGTGCCACGGCGGGCGAGGTCTGTGCGGTCAGGCCACGTGCCTTCACCACCTCATCGAAGGTGGAGCCGCCGGCGATCGCATCGTCGACCCCGGCCACCAGATCGGCAAAGCCTTCCTCGGCCTTCTGCTTGGCGAGGCTGGCGGCGATCTCGCTCCGCACCGCGGCGAGCGGGCGCGCGGCGTTGCGCTGGATCGCCTCCACCTGGATGACGTGCCAGCCGAGCGGCGAGCGGACGGGATCGCTGACCTGACCCTCGCCCAGCGCGAACGCCGCGGTGGCGGCGGCGGGGCTGGCAAGCGCGGCGAAAGCCTCGCGCGTCTGCTTGCCGACCTCGGTGTCCGCCGGGCCGAAGCCCGCGGCCTGCGCCGCCGCGGCGAAGCTCTGCCCGCCGGCGATCTTGGCCTTCAGCGCGCGGGCGGCGGCCTCCGCCGGAAGGATCACCTGGCGGAGCGTGCGCGTCTCGCTGGCGGCATAGCTCGACGCATTGGCCTTGTAGAATGCGGCGATCTCGGCCTCGCTCGGCGCGGCAGGCTTCACCTGCGTGGGCGAGACGAGCGCGTAGCGGAACACCCGCCGCTCCGGCAGCGAATAGGTGGCGATATGCTTGGCATACCATTCGGCCACTTCCTGCTCGCTCGGCGCCGCGCCGGGGGTGAGTGCGGCCGGCACGAAGCCGACGAGACCGTCGCGCCGCTCCAGCAGCAGCGAGGCATAAGGCAGGACGAAGCCCTGCGACACGCCGGCACCACCCGAAATCGGTGCCACGAGCTGGCGGCGGATGGCATCGCCGGCAAATTCGCGGCGCACCTCCGCCTCGCTGGCGCGCTGGCGGGCGATCGCCTGGCGGAACAGATTCTCGTCGAACTTGCCGGTCGGCCCGCGGAAGGCGGCGATGCTGGAAATGTCGCCATCCACCATCCGGCGGCTGGCGACGAAGCCATGTTCGCGCGCCCACGCCTCCAGCGTGCGGCTGGCGACGATCTGATCGACCAGCTGGTCGAAATCGCCCGACTGAATGAAGCGACCCATGTCGATGTCGGGATTGCGCTGCTGCGCCAGCTGCAGCTGCCGCTGCGCCGCCTGCGCCACTTCCGGCGCGGTGACCGACAGGTCGCCCATCCGCGCCACGCTGTCGCCGGCCGCGCCGCCGGCACCCGCGCCCATGCCGGCGGGCGTGCCGATGCCCGTCACCACAACCGCGATCGCGATGAAGCCGAGCAGGCCGAGCACAATCCAGGATCGGAACGCACGGCGGAAGAAGGCGAGCATCGGCGGGATCGTTCCGGAAGCTGGGAGAAGGAAAGCGCCGCCTTTAAGCCGCCCGGCCCGAGGCGACAAGCATCGGGGCGCACGCAGGTTGGCAAGCGCCGCGCGGCTGCTTAGGGCGGCTCAGCGGAAATATGTAGAATAAGGGGCGGACATGGCGCGTCGCAGGCTGGTCGCGGGCAATTGGAAAATGAACGGCAGCCTGGCTGCGCTGGCGGAGGTCGGCACCATCGCCGAGGCGGCGGCGCGTGCCACGGCCGTGGATGTCGCGATCTGCCCGCCGTTCACGTTGCTCGGCGCCGCGGTGGCGGCGGGCAAGGGCCTGCCCATCGGCGCGCAGGATTGCCATCAGTCGGCCAGCGGCGCGCACACCGGCTGCGTCTCTGCCCAGATGGTGGCGGAGACGGGCGCGACGCTCGTCATCGTCGGCCATAGCGAGCGGCGGCAGGATCAGGGCGAGACGGACGGGCAGGTCCGCGCCAAGGCGGCGGCGGCGATGGCGGCGGGCCTGATCGCCATCGTCTGCGTCGGCGAGACGGAGGCGGAGCGCGATAGCGGTGCCGCGGTGCAGGTGGTGGAGGCGCAGCTGCACGGCTCCATCCCGCTGCGCGCCAAGGCCTCGCAGATCGTCGTCGCCTATGAGCCCGTCTGGGCGATCGGCACCGGCCGCACGCCGAGCGTGTTTGAAGTGACCGAGATGCACGCCGCGATCCGCGCCAAGCTGACCGGCCTGTTGTGGAGCGAGGGGGAGGCGGTGCGCATCCTCTATGGCGGATCGGTGAAGGCCGAGAATGCGCGCGAACTGCTGCGCGTCGAGAATGTCGACGGCGCGCTGGTCGGCGGCGCGAGCCTGACCGCGGCGCAGTTCGTGCCGATCATCGAAGCGGCGAACGACCTCGCGCAATCCGTCTGGTGAGCCATGCGCCGGCCGCGCCGTCACGGGTGCGGCCGATCCGCGACGTTGAAGCCGTGCCCTTGATCCGATAGAGGCGCGCCACACATTCGCGCCGGCCGTGGGCGGCCGCCGACCAGAAAGCCTGTCATGCTCTTCACTTTCCTTCTCGTCATCCACGCGCTGATCGCGGCCGCGCTGGTCGGCGTCATCCTGATGCAGCGCTCGGAAGGCGGCGGCCTCGGCATGGGCGGCAGCCCCACCGGTTTGATGAGCGCACGCGGTGCCGCGGACTTCCTGACGCGGACGACGACGATCCTCGCGGCGATCTTCGTCGTCATGTCGATCGGCCTTGCCGCACTCGCCTCCGTGCAGAATCGCCCGCGCACGATCGACAGCTCGCTGGCGCGGACCCCCGCGGCCGGTGTGCCGCCGCTCGCGCCCGCCGCACCCGCAGCGGTGCCCGGCGCGGTGCCGTTCGAGGGCGATCCCGTCGCCGGTGCCGCCACGGCCGTGCCGAGCAGCGCGCCTGCGCCCGCCCCGACGCCCGCGGCCACGCCTGCGCCGGCCGCCGAGCCGAAGGCGGAGACGCCGCGCCGCCGCGAAGCCGCGACCACCACGGGCGCGCCGAACAGCTCGCTGGCCGCGCCTGCGCGGACCGAGCGGAGCAGCACCTCCGCCGCGCCTGCACGGACCGAGCGCAGCACCCCGCCGGCAGCGGAGCCCAAGGTCGATTCGACCCCGGCGCCTGCCATCCCGGTGATCACGCCGCCCGGCGTGCCCGCCGCGACGACGGGCAACAGCAGCACGCCGCAATAAGCCGCCGCCCCGGCGAGGCTGCCAGGGCGCGCTTCCTCCACCGTCGGCACCCTTGCTCCGGCCCCGGGCCGGGGCACGGATGCCCTTGTTGTTGCGACGGCCACCTTTCCGGCCCGCCACCTAATCGCTAAGGCCCGACTCCCATGACGCGGTTCATCTTCATCACCGGCGGCGTGGTCTCCTCGCTGGGCAAGGGCCTCATGGCCGCCAGCCTCGCCGCTCTCCTCCAGGCGCGCGGCTACACCGTGCGGATTCGCAAGTTCGATCCCTATCTGAACGTCGATCCGGGGACGATGAGCCCCTATCAGCATGGCGAAGTCTATGTGACGGACGACGGCGCCGAGACGGATCTCGACCTCGGCCATTATGAGCGCTTCACCGGCGTGCCGAGCCGCCAGTCTGACAATGTGACGAGCGGGCGCATCTACCAGACGATCATCGCCAAGGAGCGGCGCGGCGATTATCTCGGCGCGACGGTGCAGGTGATCCCGCACGTGACCGACGCGATTAAGGCATTCGCCGTGGCCGAGACGGACGGGCTCGATTTCGTGCTGTGCGAGATTGGCGGCACCGTCGGCGACATCGAGTCGCTGCCGTTCATGGAGGCGATCCGCCAGCTCAGGAACGATCTCGGACGCGAGCGGACGGCGTTCGTTCACCTGACGCTCGTTCCCTATATCGCCGCCGCGGGCGAGCTGAAGACCAAGCCGACGCAGCACAGCGTCCGCGATCTGACCGCGCTCGGTATCCAGCCCGACGTGCTGGTCTGCCGGTGCGAGCGGCCGCTGCCGGAGAGCGACCGGGCGAAGATCGCCCTGTTCTGCAACGTCCGCCAGTCCGCGGTCATCCCGGCGCTGGATGCCAAGACGATCTACGGCGTGCCGCTGCAATATCATGCCGAGGGGCTGGACCGCGCGGTTCTGGAGGCGTTCGCGCTGCCGGCCGAGGGCTCGCCCGATCTGACCCGGTGGGATCGGATCACCGAGCGGCTGGGCAATCCCGAGGGCGAGGTGACGATCGGCGTCGTCGGGAAATATGTCGGCCTGGCGGATGCCTACAAGTCATTGAACGAGGCGCTCGTCCATGGTGGCATCGCCAACAGGGTAAAGGTCAACATCCGCTGGCTCGACGCCGAGATGTTCGAGGGCGACAGCGACGAACTGGCGCAGCAGCTCGAGCCGCTGCACGGCGTGCTGGTGCCGGGCGGCTTCGGCGAGCGTGGCAGCGAGGGCAAGATCGCCAGCGTCCGCTTCGCGCGGGAGCGGAAGGTGCCGTTCTTCGGCATCTGCCTCGGCATGCAGATGGCGTGCATCGAAGGCGCGCGGAATACCGCGGGCATCGGCGGCGCCTCCACCACCGAATTCGGCCCGACGGACGAGCCGGTCGTCGGCCTGATCACCGAATGGATGGGCAAGGAAGGGCTGGAGCAGCGCGCGGCGGAGGGCGACCTCGGCGGCACGATGCGGCTGGGCGCCTATGATGCGGCGCTGTCCGGCAACAGCGTCGTGGCCTCCATCTATGGCGGCACCGCCATCTCCGAACGCCATCGTCATCGCTACGAAGTCAACGTCCACTACAAGGACGCGCTGGAGCAGGGCGGGCTCGTCTTCTCCGGCATGAGCCCCGATGGTCGGCTCCCCGAGATCGTGGAGCGGCCCGATCACCCGTGGTTCGTCGGCGTGCAGTTCCACCCGGAGCTGAAGTCCAAGCCGTTCGATCCGCATCCCTTGTTCAAGAGCTTCGTCGAGGCGGCGGTGAAGCAGAGCCGGCTGGTCTGAGGATCTAGCCGCCGTTCAGCTGACGAACGAGCCGCTCCGTTTCGTTGAGCGCGGCGGCGCCCTCGGCGGCTTCATCGGCGGCGTTGCTTGCGTTCACGGCGGCGTTGGCCGGGGCGTCGGGCTTCTGATCGTTGGCCACGTCCACCGCGAACCAGACGATTCCGGCGGACCAGAGCAGCGCCACCCAGCGGCTGCGGAAGATGGAGCGGGTGCGGACTGGGATCATCGCGTGACGCTAAGCCGGACGCTGATACTCTCTGCCGTCATCCTGAACTTGCTTCAGGATCCACTCTTCCGCCTGACCAGCAGCGCGGGGCGAAGACCGCCCGGTGGATGCTGAAACGAGTCCAGCATGACGAACGCGGGGGGCGAACCCATCGCTCGCCCCCGCGCTTCATCCTACGGCCCTTCGACGAACGGATCGCCACCCGCACCCGGATCCAGCACGGGATCGGTCGGCGTGGGCGGAATGGGATCGGTCGGCGACGGCACGGGCACGTCGACCGGCGATTCGTTCGGGATTTCGGGCGTCGGGGGCTGGCTGGCCATGGCGGCGTCTCCTGTGCGGTTCGGGAGGTCAACGCACCGCACGCAATCGGGAGCCGCACAAAAGCGAACGCCCGGACCGTTTCCGATCCGGGCGCCCGCGTGACGATTGCTCGTCAGCCCCCTGACTTGTTTGCCGGACCCTCCGAACGGGCAACCCCCCGATCACCCGTGGGATCCAGCCTCCCCGAACCATGGCCTGCGCCTTGTGTCCGCAAGGAGAGGCGTAAGGGATTGTTGCAGTCTTGTCATCGTGCCGTAGCGTCAGGCACGCCGAATGACGCAAGCTGTGGATTCCCGGCAACAGCGCGCCCAAGCGGACGCTTCCGCCGCGGGGCTTCCCGTTCTACAGACGGGCCTCCTTTTCCTCCATGGACGTGTCCGAACCGCATGCGCCTGTCCCGCTATGTCCTGCCCGTCCTCAAGGAATCGCCTGCTGACGCCCAGATCGTCAGCCACAAGCTGATGCTGCGCGCCGGCCTCATCCGCCAGCAGGCGGCGGGCATCTATGCCTGGCTGCCGCTGGGCCTGCGCGTGCTGAAGAAGATCGAGGCGATCGTGCGCGAGGAGCAGGACCGCGCCGGCGCGGTCGAGCTGCTGATGCCGACGCTGCAATCGGCCGAGCTGTGGCGTCAGTCCGGCCGCTACGATGCCTATGGCCCCGAGATGCTGCGCATCAAGGATCGGCACGACCGCGAGATGCTGTACGGCCCGACCAACGAGGAAATGGTCACCGCCATCTTCCGCGACACGGCGAGGAGCTACCGCGATCTGCCGCGCACGCTCTACCACATCCAGTGGAAGTTCCGGGACGAGGTGCGGCCCCGCTTCGGCGTGATGCGCGGGCGCGAATTCCTGATGAAGGATGCCTATTCGTTCGACATGGACGAAGCCGGCGCACGGCACAGCTACAACCGCATGTTCGTCGCCTATCTGAACACCTTCGCGCGGATGGGCCTTCGCGCCATTCCGATGCAGGCGGATACCGGCCCGATCGGCGGCGATCTCAGCCACGAGTTCATCGTGCTGGCGCCGACCGGCGAAAGCGACGTCTTCTACCACGCCAATTGGGAACGGCCGGCCGAGCTGTCGGCGGTCGACTTCGACGACGTAGCGGGCCTCCAGACGATCGTCTCCGGCTACACCGCCGATTATGCCGCCACCGACGAGAAGCGTGATGAGGCACGCGAAGCGGAGGCGGGTGAGGCGCTGCGCCAGTCGCGCGGGGTCGAGGTCGGCCACATCTTCTATTTCGGCACAAAATATTCGGCGTCGATGGGGCTGAAGGTGCAGGCGCAGGGCGGCGAAGAGGTTGTGCCGCACATGGGCAGCTACGGCATCGGCGTGTCCCGGCTGATGGGCGCAATCATCGAGGCGGGCCATGACGACAAGGGCATCATCTGGCCCGATGCGGTGGCGCCCTTCCCGGTCGGCCTCGTCAACATGCGCGTCGACGATGCGGCCTGCACCGCGGCGGCGGACGCGCTCTATGCGCAGCTGCAGGCAGCCGGCGTCGAGGTGCTCTACGACGACCGGGACGAGCGGGGCGGCGCCAAGTTCGCGACGATGGACCTGATCGGCCTGCCCTGGCAGATCATCGTCGGGCCGAAGGGCGTCGCGGCGGGCACGGTGGAGCTGAAGCGCCGCGCCACGGGCGAGAAGGTGGATGTGGCCACGGCCGATGTCGTCGCGCGGGTAGCTGGATGATCCTGTCCCGCTACGAGCGGATGGTGGCCAAGCGCTACCTTCTGCCCGGCCGCGGCGAGGCGTTCATCTTCGTCGTCGCCTCCATCGCGCTCGGCGCAGTGGCGATCGGCGTGATGGCGCTGATCGTCGTGATGAGCGTGATGAACGGCTTTCGCGCCGAGCTGTTCGACAAGATCGTCGGGCTGAACGGTCATGCCGTGGTGAAGGGCTATGGCGGGCGGCTGCCGGACTGGCGCGACATCGTGCGCGAGGCACGCGCGACACCCGGCGTCACCTCCGCCACCCCGCTGATCGAGCAGCCGCTGATGGCGAGCTACAACGGCCGGGTGGAAGGCGTGCTCGTCCGCGGCATGTTGCCGGCCGATATCCGCATGAACCCGGTGCTGCGGGGCAAGGTGGTCGGCGGCGATCTCGCGCGTGTGGCGCCGGGATCGGAGACGGTGGCGATCGGCGCGCGGCTGGCGGAGACGCTCGGCGCGCAGGTGGGCAGCCAGATCAGCCTGATCAGCCCCGAGGGGCAGACGACTCCGTTCGGCACGGTGCCGCGCATCGTCAGCTACACGGTCGGCGCGATCTTCGAGGTCGGCGTCTACGATTATGACAAGGCATTCGTGATCCTGCCGATGCAGGATGCGCAGACCTTGCTGATGCTGGGCGACGCGGTCGGCATGGTCGAGATCGATACGGTGGATGCGGACCGCGTCGGCCAGATCCTCGCGCCGCTCGGGCAGAAGGTGCGCGGGCAGGGCGAGATTGCGGACTGGCGGACGATGAATGCCAGCCTGTTCGAGGCGCTGGCGGTCGAGCGCGTGGTGATGTTCGTCGTCCTGTCGCTCATTATCCTCGTCGCTGCGTTCAACATCCTGTCGTCGCTCATCATGCTGGTCCGCGCCAAGACGCGCGACATCGCCATCCTTCGGACGATGGGCGCGACGCGCGGCGCGATGCTGCGCATCTTCATGACGGTGGGCGTCACGATCGGCGTACTCGGCACGGGGCTGGGCCTCGTCCTCGGCCTCATCATCCTGCGCTTCCGCCAGCCGATCGTCGGCGCCATCCAATATGCGACGGGGCAGAATCTGTGGGATCCGTCGATCCGCTTCATCACCGAGCTGCCGGCCAAGACCGACCCGGTCGAGGTGGTGACGATCGTCGCGCTCGCGGTCGGATCGTCGATCCTGTTCACCCTCTATCCCGCGCGGCGGGCCGCTTCGACCGATCCGGTGCAGGTGCTGCGTTATGAATGAGGTTCTCGGCACCACCGCTCTGACGCGTGCCTTCGCGCAGGGCGGGCAGAAGATCGAGGTGCTGCGCGGCGTCGACATGTCGATTGCAGAGGGCGAGATCGTGGCGCTGCTGGGCCCCTCAGGCTCGGGCAAGTCGACCTTGTTGCAGGCGGTCGGGCTGCTGGAGGGCGGCTATGGCGGCTCGATCCGGATTGCGGGCGAGGAGGCGGCGCAGCTCGACGATGGCGGGCGCACGCGGCTGCGGCGCGAGGCGCTGGGCTTCGTCTATCAGTTCCACCATCTGCTGCCCGACTTCTCGGCGGAGGAGAATGTCGTCCTGCCGCAGCTCGTCCGCGGTCGCAGCCCGGTCGAGGCGCAGGAGCGCGCGGTGGGGCTGCTCGACGCGCTCGGCTTGGCCCATCGGCGCGAGCACCGGCCGAGCCAGCTGTCGGGCGGTGAGCAGCAGCGCGTGGCCGTCGCCCGAGCGCTGGCGAACAGGCCGGTGCTGGTGCTGGCGGACGAGCCGACCGGCAACCTCGACGAGGCGACGGCGGACGTGGTGCTGGCCGAGTTCCTCCGGCTTGTCCGGGGGGAGGGCGCGGCGGCCCTCGTCGCCACGCATAACGAGCGGCTGGCGTCGCGCATGGACCGCGTCGTCCGCCTGCATGAGGGCGTGCTGGGCTGAGGCTCAGCCGACCAGCGCGGAAACCAGTGCGACCGCGCCGACGGCGTTGATCAGCAGGCCGGCGGTCAAGCGGACGGGGTCGAGGCGAAGGCCGGCGGCCTGTTCAAGCGTGGACATGGGTAAGCTCCTGATGGTGACTTACCAGATAGGCGAAGCGCTGGTGCGATCCAGCGAAGCGTGCCGATAGGAGTGATCGACAGCACCGCTCGTCCCGCTCAGCCGCTCGCCTCCGCCTCGCGCACGCGGCTCATCGCACCGCAGGCATGATCGATCAGGCGGGCCGCATGGGCAATATCGGGCGTGATCAGCGCAACGGCGAGACGTTCCATCGCAAGGCGCCGATTGCGTTCAGCCTGCTGTTCAAGCGCCGCCCCCAAATTCTCTGTAAATTGCATGGAAGGTTGGACGTCCGGGCGCGAAGCGTCGTTCCCGTCTGGATTGGCTAACATCATGTTCACCATTGTGCCCCTCGCCATTCCGACTGACCGGATTGGCGGCGTCACAATGCGGTAACTTGCGTAATTTGCCGAGTGGCTGAGCGATGAGTTGCCCTGCCGCTGCGCCGGTCAGCCCGCGCGGGCGAGGCGTGGCGGATCGGCTGCGCGCAGGCGCACCGCGCGCACGCCCGCGACCCGCTCGATCCGCGCCGCCACCTCCGCGTCGAGCAGCAGATCGCCCGCCAGGCGCAGCCGCGCCTCGCCGCCATCCGGCAGCACCGCCATCAGCAGCAGCTCACCCCGCCCGCCGCCGGCATCGCGCAGCATCGCGGCGAGCGCGGGCAGCGCCTCCGGTGCCTCGGCCTCCACCTCCATCACCAGCCGGGCGGAGGAGGCGAGCTCCTCCAGCGGGCGGGCGCCGCGGATGGTGACGCGGGGCGTCTCCTCGCCGGGCCGGCGATCCAGCTCCACCGTCAGCAGCGCACAGGCCCCGGTGCGCGCCGCCGCCTCCACATCCTCGCACACCAGATCGTCGAAGCAGGTGGCGATATACTGGCCGCTCGCATCCGAGCAGGTCGCCATCATGTAGCGGCGGCCTTTGGCGGAGGTGCGCCAGCGCGCCTCCTCGACCAATGCGGACATGGTGACGGTGGGGCGCGGCAGCGGCCGGCCCTTGTCGTCGCGGCCGGGATCGGCGGAAACGGGCAGGGTGAGCACCTGCGCATAGTTGCGCGCATTCTGCCCCGCGGCGAGGTGGCGGAAGCGGTCCGTCGGATGTGCCGAGAAATAGAAGCCGAACGCCTCCTTCTCCGCCGCCATCCGCTCGGCCAGGCTCCAGCTGCCCTGTGGCAGGCGGATCGCCGCCAGCCCCGCGCTGCCCGCCTCACCGAACAGGCCACCCTGACCGCTGGTGCGCGATTCGTGCGCCGCGGCGGCGTGGGCGAGGATCGTCTCGGCGCCTGCGAACACACAGGCCCGCTCGGGCGCGAGCGCATCGAACGCGCCCGCCGCGGCCAGCGCCTCGATCTGCCGGCGATTGACGATGCGCGGATCGATGCGCGCGGCGAAATCGTCGAGATCGGCGAAGGGGCCGGCGGCGGTCCGTTCGGCGACGAGCCGCTCCATCGCCGCCTCGCCCACGCCTTTCAGCGCTCCGAGGCCGTAGCGCACCTCACCGTCCTGCACGGTGAACTCGGCCAGCGATCCGTTGACGCAAGGCGCCCGGCATACGACGCCGGCGCGGCGCATATCCTCCGCCCAGATGGCCAGCTTGTCGGTCAGCGCGATGTCGTAGCACATCGATGCCGCAAAGAATTCGGGCTTGTGATGCGCCTTCAGCCACGCGGTCTGGTAGGCGAGCAGGGCGTAAGCGGCAGCGTGGCTCTTGTTGAAGCCGTAACCCGCGAACTTGTCGATCAAGTCGAACAGCTCGTTCGCCTTGGCCTCCGAAATGTCCTTCTCGGCACAGCCCGAGACGAAGCGTGCGCGCTGCGCATCCATCTCCGCCTTGATCTTCTTGCCCATCGCGCGGCGCAGCAGATCCGCCTCGCCCAGCGAATAGCCGGCAAGGATCTGCGCCGCCTGCATCACCTGTTCCTGATAGACGAAGATGCCGTAGGTCTCGGCCAGGATGCCTTCGAGCAGGGGGTGCGGATAGGCGATCTCCGCCCGGCCGTTCTTGCGGTCGCCGAACAGCGGGATGTTGTCCATCGGGCCGGGCCGATAGAGCGAGACGAGCGCGACGATGTCGCCGAAATTGGTCGGGCGGACGGCGGAGAGCGTGCGGCGCATGCCCTCCGATTCCAGCTGGAACACGCCCACCGTGTCGCCGCGCTGGAGCAGGGCGTAGACGTCCGGATCGTCCCAGCCGAGCGTGTCGAGATCGATCGTGACGCCGCGCCCGGCCAGCAGCTGCACCGCCTTCTGCAACACGGACAGCGTCTTCAGGCCGAGGAAGTCGAACTTGACGAGCCCCGCGCCCTCGACATGCTTCATGTCGAACTGGGTAACGGGCATGTCCGACCGCGGATCGCGGTAGAGCGGCACCAGCCGGTCGAGCGGGCGATCGCCGATCACGACGCCCGCCGCGTGGGTGGAGCTGTGGCGCGGCAGCCCCTCCAGCTTCATCGCCAGATCGAACAGGCGCTTCACCTGCGCGTCCGATTTCACCTCATGCGCCAGCTCGGACACGCCGTTCAGCGCGCGGTCCAGTGTCCAGGGATCGGTCGGATGATTGGGGACGAGCTTGGCGAGGCGATCGACCTGACCGTAGCTCATCTGGAGGACACGGCCCGTATCCTTCAGCACCGCGCGCGCCTTCAGCCGCCCGAAGGTGATGATCTGCGCCACCTGGCCGCGGCCATATTTCTGCTGGACGTAGCGGATCACCTCCTCGCGCCGCGTTTCGCAGAAATCGATGTCGAAGTCGGGCATCGACACGCGCTCGGGATTGAGGAAGCGTTCGAACAGCAGGCCGAGCTTCATCGGATCGAGGTCCGTGATCGTCAGCGCCCAGGCGACAACCGAGCCCGCGCCCGATCCGCGGCCGGGGCCGACAGGGATGCCCTGCGCCTTGGCCCACTTGATGAAGTCGGCGACGATCAGGAAATAGCCGGGGAAACCCATGCCGACGATGACGTCGAGCTCGAACTTCAGTCGTGCGAAATAATCGGGGAAGGCGGCCTCGATCTCTGCCGCGGTCCGCTCCGCATCCGCATAGCGGGCCAGCCGCGCGACCAGCCCGGCATGCGCATCCGCGCGCAGCATTGCCGCCTCGCCGTCGCGGTCGCCGGCAAGGCTGGGCAGGATCGGCTTGCGGCTGGGCGCGGCGAAGGCGCAGCGCTGGGCCACGACGGCGGTGTTGGCCAGCGCCTCGGGCAGATCGGCGAACAGCGCCGCCATGGCGTCGGCCGGTTTCAGCCACCCGTCGGGCGAGGAGCGCGCGCGCTCCGGCTGGTCGACATAGGCCGAGCCCGCAATGCACAGCATGGCATCATGCGCCGCGTGGAAGCCGGGTTCGGGATAGGCGGCCGGGTTGGTCGCCACCAGTGGCAGATCGCGGGCATAAGCCAGGTCGATCAGCGCGCTTTCCGCGGCCGTCTCGTCCGCCTCGCCGCGGCGAGCCAGCTCGATATAGAGACGCTGCGGGAACAGCGCCTCCAGCCGGTCGAGATAGGCCGTCGCCGCGCGCGCCTGGCCCGCCGCCAGCAGCCGCGTCACCGCGCCGTCGCCGGCCCCCGTCAGGCAGATCAGCCCCTCCGTCCGCCCGTCCAGCGCCTCCAGCGTGACGTGCGCGTCCTGCTCCACCGGCCGATCGAGATGCGCGGCGGAGACCAAGCGGCAGAGATTGTCGTAGCCGACGGCGTTCTGCGCGTAGAGCGGCAGCCAGTCGACGCTGACCGGCTTGCCCTCCGGCGTGCCCGGCCGCGCAATGCCGAGCAGCGCCGCGACGATGGGCTGCACGCCCTCCTTCTTCGCCGCATCGGAAAAGCCCATCGCGGCGTAGAGCCCGTTGCGATCGGTGATCGCCGCGGCAGGAAAGCCCAGCTTGCGCGCCTGCTTGGCCAGCGCCGTCGGATCGATCGCGCCTTCCAGCATCGTGTAGGCAGACAGGATGCGGAGGGGTATGAACAGGGTCACACAACCGTAATAGGGCGCCGCCGGTGAGTCGGCTAGCGGCGTGGGTCAGCGTGCCTTTCGCGCGCGCCGGATGAGGTCGCGCGCCGTGTCCGCCGTCTCGGCGTCTACCTCGTCGAACTTCGGCGAGCGGCAGGACAGGCAGTAGAAATAGCGCGCCGGCCGCCCCGCAATGGTGAGCATGCCGCGCCGGGCGAGATCGATCGTCCAGCGCCCCCGGCGTCCGTCCGCGAGCCGCACGGTGCCCGCCGCATGGCAGCGCGACATGTCGAGATCGTGGACATAGGCCTGCTGGTCGACCGGATCGGCATCGCGGAAATAGCCGCGCACCTCGGCCGGCGTCAGGCGGAAGCGGCGGCAATAGGCCGCGCTCTCGTCGCCACTCACCGCCGCGGAGCGCGCGCCGTTGCGCTGGATGGTGACAGCGGTGACCCTCGGCAGCCCGCTGGCGGCGAGGACCGGCTGGAGCGGCAGCACGGCGAGCGTCAGCGCCGCGGCGGCATGGCGGATCGTCACGCTCACCACCGCGCCGTGCTCGCCTCGGAGGGGGTCTTCTGCGAGACGGTGGGATGACGGAAGATCTCGGTGCGATTGATCTTCAGCTGCTCGCACAGGCCATCGATCAGCCAAACCAGCATTCGGTTCTGCTCCGCGGTCACCGATTCATACTGCGCCTCGGCTTGCCCGGCGACAAGCACTGCGCGGCCGACCAGCTCGATGCCGATGCTGTCGCGATTGTCGGGATAGCGGGCGGGCACGTCCTTGGCCGCTTCGTGCCGGTTACGCGTGGTTGGAGACATGGCGTTGATCTGCGCGGCCTCGCGCGGGGCACAGGCATGCTCCGCCACGCAGCGCGAGCGCAGCTTGCCGACATGGTTGCAGCGCTGGTGAACGGAGGCGGTCTGATAGGTCGTGCCGTCCTTGTCGATCAGGAAGTGCGCGCCCGTCGAGCTGTTCTGATAGCTCGCCAGCGAAGAGGCGGCGGTGGATGATCCGGTCTGGTGGACGATGATGCCGCGCACCGTCGGCATCGGCCCGCGCTCCAGCAGGGGGCGCCGCTCCAGCTTCACCTGATCGTCGATCACCATGCCTTCGGGGTTTATCAGCATCCAGATGCTCCCATGCCCATGGATCTAACCGGCCCGCCGCTCTGCCGGGCCGTCCGTCTCTATCCCGGCCTTCACCCAGCTTGCTACCAGCCGATGAACGGATCATGGCGCACGCTGTCAGCCGTGCCTGCTATGCGACGAGAGGTTGCGCGTCGGGCACCGCAGGCGAGTTTCGCGGTTTGTTCTTGCGCCGGATGGCGGAACGGGCGATCCTGACCGGCACCGCATGGCGGCCCGAACGAAGCCGTGGAACCCTCGACACCGCCCTCCCATGTCCGCGCTCCGTAAGATCATCCATGTCGATATGGACGCCTTCTTCGCCTCGGTGGAGCAGCGTGACGATCCGGCCCTGCGCGGCCGCCCGGTGGCGGTGGGCGGCGGCGGGCAGCGCGGCGTGGTGGCGGCGGCAAGCTACGAGGCGCGCGCGTTCGGCGTGCGCTCCGCCATGCCGGGCATCACCGCGCGGCGGCGCTGCCCCGATCTGGTGTTCGCGCGGCCGCGGTTCGAGGTCTATCGCCAGGTGTCGCAGCAGATCCGCGCCATCTTCCTCGACTATACCGATCTGGTCGAGCCGCTGTCGCTGGACGAGGCCTATCTCGACGTAACGGAAAATCGCCGTGGCCTGTCCTCCGCTACTGCGACGGCGGAGGAGATCCGCGCCCGCATCCGCGCGGAAACGGGCCTGACGGCGAGCGCGGGCGTGTCCTACAACAAGCTGCTCGCCAAGCTCGCGTCGGATCAGCGGAAGCCCGATGGCCTGTTCGTCGTGCCGCCGGGGCAGGGCGCCACCTTCGTCGCGGGGCTGGAGATCGGCCGGCTGCACGGCATCGGCCCGCGCACCGCGGAAAAGCTGCACGCGCTCGGCATCCGCACGGGGGCGGATCTCGCCCGCGCCGATCTCGCCTTTCTGACGGCGCGGTTCGGCAAGGCGGGCGGCTGGTTCCATCGCATCGCACGCGGCGAGGATGAGCGGCGCGTCTCGTCGAACCGCGAGCGCAAGTCCTCCGGATCGGAACGCACCTTCAGCGAGGACGTGACCGATTGGGCAGGGATGGAGGCGGGCGTGCGCGCGCAGGCGGCGTCGGTGTGGCAGTGGGTCGAGCGGACCGGCATTTCCGGGCGCACCGTCACGCTGAAGGTGAAATATCAGGATTTCCGCCAGATCACCCGCGCCCGCACGCTGCGCGCCACCGTCGCCAGCGAGGCGGCGCTGGCCGAGGTGGCGCTGAGCCTCGCCCGCGGCGTCATGCCGCTGCGGGCGGGCGTGCGTCTGATCGGCGTCACGCTCTCGCACCTCGAGGCGCGCGACACTGCCGAGCCGGAGCTAGCCCTGCTCCCGCTCGTTCAGCCAGGCGGAGGTGACCCCATGACCGATCCCCTGAACACAGGCCCGATGAACCCCGGCGATGCTGCGCCCGAAGGCACGCCAAATACGGGCGAGAATGTCTGCCCGGTGTGCGGCGGCGACGGCAAGGTGGATGGCGAGACGTGCCACAACTGCAACGGGCTGGGCACGGTTATCGTCGGCATCAGCGGCGGCTAGGCGTCGCCCGATGGGGGGTGGTGACAGAGACTGCCCCACCGTGCAGAGCGGTGCGATGTTCACATGGCAAGCGGCGGGCGGCATCGCCCGGATCGTCATCGACCGGCCGGCGGCGCGCAATGCCGTGACGCTGGCGGGCTGGGCAGAACTCGGCCGGGTCGTGGCGCAGGTTGCGGCGGAGCGGCCCGCGGCGGTGATCCTCCACGCGCGGTCGGGTCCGGCCTTCTGCGCGGGGGCCGATCTGGACGAGCTGGCCCGGCTGGCCGAGGATCGTGAGGGGCGGGCCGTGTTCCACCGCGCGATGGCGGATGCGTTCGCGGCGCTGGCGGCCTTGCCGATGCCGACAGTGGCGGCGATCGACGGGCCTTGCCATGGCGCGGGCGTCGCGCTGGCCATGGCGTGCGATCTGCGGCTGGCCGGCACCGCCGCGCGCTTCTCAATCCCGCCCGCCAGGCTCGGCATCCTCTACCCGCCCGCCGACGTCGCGCGGCTGACGGCACTCGTCGGGCGAGCCCACGCCATCCGCCTGCTCGCGACGGGCGCAACCATCGACGCGGAGGAGGCGGCGCGGATCGGCCTCGTCGACATGATCGCTCCGGATCCTCTCAGGGAGGCGGAGGCGATGGCGGGCGCGATTGCCGCGAACGACTGGGAAAGCGTGAACAAGCTCAAACACATGGTCGATGGTGCTGAGGAGTCGTTCGAGGATGGCCTCGGCTCTCCCGCCTTTGCCGTCTGGGCCAAGGCGAGGATCGCGCGATGAGTGAGGGGTGGCAGCTTATCGGCCAGCCGTCAGCCGGCGGCGTGCTGATCGTCGTGGACCATGCGTCGAACCATGTGCCGGCGGATATCGATCTCGGCATCGATCCCGCGCTGCTGAACGAGCATGTCGCCATCGATATCGGCGTGGCGCCGCTTGCCGCTGCGCTGTGCAATCGCCTGGGCTGCGCGGCGCTGCTGGGCGGCGTCTCGCGGCTGGTGATCGATCTCAACCGGGAGGAGGATGCCGCCGGGCTGATCCCGCTGGTCAGCGACGGACACGCCATCGCCGGTAATGAAGGGGTGGACCGGACGGCGCGGATCGCGCGCTTTTGGCAGCCTTATCACGATGCGCTCACCACCACGATCGCCGCGGCGCGCCCGGCCATGCTCGTCTCGCTGCACAGCTTCACACCGCGTCTGAAGAGCAGCGACGAACCGCGTCCATGGCAGGTGGGCGTGCTCTACAACCAGGATGCACGCGCCGCCCGCATCGCCATCCCGCTGCTGGAGGCGGCGGGCATCGTGACCGGGGACAACCAACCTTATTCGGGCACGGTCCTGAACGCGACGATGAACCGGCATGGCGAGGCGAACGGCCTGCCTTATCTCGGCCTTGAGGTGCGACAGGATCTGATTGGAGACGCCACCGGTGTAGAGCAATGGTGTGCCACGCTGGCCCCGATCATTGCGAAAGTTGCGGCAGCGTTCCATTGACCCCCACCGGCTAACCCGCGAAAGCGGCGCCGATCGAACAATGGATTGACGCAATGACCGAGCGTTTCGACAAGTCGCGCCTGCCCAGCCGCCACGTCTCGGTCGGGCCCGAACGTGCGCCGCACCGCAGCTATTATTACGCGATGAGCCTGACCGAGGAGGAGATTGCCCGGCCGTTCGTGGCGGTGGCCAGCGCGGGCAATGACAGCGCGCCCTGCAACACCACGCTGGATGCGCAGGCGGATGTCTGCCGTGAGGGGGTGATCGCGGGCGGTGGCATGCCGCGGCGGTTCAACACGATCACCGTCACCGACGGCATCGCCATGGGCCACCAAGGCATGAAGTCCTCGCTGGTCAGCCGAGAGGTCATCGCCGACTCGGTCGAGCTCTCCGTCCGCGGCCACTGCTATGACGCGCTGGTCGGCTTTGCGGGCTGCGACAAGAGCCTGCCGGGCATGATGATGGCGATGCTGCGCCTGAACGTGCCGTCCATCTTCGTCTATGGCGGCTCGATCCTGCCCGGCCGGTTCGACGGGCGCGACGTGACCGTCGTCGACGTGTTCGAGGTGGTCGGTCGCTATGCCGCGCAGGCCTGCCCGATCGAGGAGGTGCATGCGCTGGAGAAGGTCGCCTGCCCGGGCCACGGCGCGTGCGGCGGCCAGTTCACCGCCAACACGATGGCCTGCGTCGGCGAGGCCATCGGATTGTCCCTGCCGAACAGCAACATGGTGCCGGCCCCTTATACGTCGCGCGAACAGATTGCCCATGCGGCGGGCGTGCAGGTGATGGAGCTGATCGCCCGCAACCTCAGGCCGCGTGACATCTGCACGCGCCAAGCCTTTGAGAATGCAGCCCGGATCGTCGCGGCGACTGGCGGCTCGACCAACGGCGCGCTGCACCTGCCCGCAATGGCGAACGAGGCGGGGATCGCGTTCGATCTGTTCGACGTGGCCGAGATCTTCAAGACCACGCCTTACTGTGCCGACCTGAAGCCGGGCGGCAAATATGTCGCCAAGGACATGCATGAGGCAGGCGGCGTCTACATGCTGATGAAGACGTTGCTCGCCGAAGGCCTGCTCCATGGCGACTGCATGACCGTCACCGGCCGCACGCTCGCCGAGAATATCGACCGCGTGACGTGGAACCCCGACCAGAAGGTGATCTACGATGCGCGGACGCCGATCACGCCGACCGGCGGCGTCGTCGGCCTGCGCGGCAGCCTCGCGCCCGATGGTGCCATCGTGAAGGTCGCGGGCATGCACCGCCTCCAGTTCGAAGGGCCGGCGCGCGTGTTCGACTGTGAGGAGGATACGTTCGCCGCGGTCGAGGCGCGCGACATCGCCGAAGGCTCCGTCATCGTCATCCGCTATGAGGGTCCAAAGGGCGGGCCCGGCATGCGCGAGATGCTGTCCACCACCGCCGCGCTCTACGGCCAGGGCATGGGCGAAAAGGTGGCGCTGATCACCGACGGACGCTTCTCCGGTGCGACGCGCGGCTTCTGCATCGGCCATGTCGGTCCCGAAGCGGCGGAGTGCGGCCCGATCGCGCTGGTCGAGGACGGCGACACGATCCGCATCGATGCGGAGGCGGGTACGATCGACCTCCTCGTCGACGAGGCCGTGCTGGCCGAGCGCCGCAAGAGCTGGGTGCCGCGCACGACGGACTATAATTCCGGCGCATTGTGGCGCTATGCGCGTAATGTCGGCCCGGCCTGGCAAGGCGCGGTGACCCATCCCGGCGCGCGCGCGGAGACCCATGTTTATGCGGATATCTAGTTCGGTCGCGCTCCTCCTGCTCGCCGCCGCCTGTTCGGGCGAGACGCCGGAGGCGAGCGGCCCGGCCGCGGTCGCGGCGGACAAGGGCAAGGTGCTGTGCGCGACCGGCGGTGCGGGGGATTTCTCGCGCGAATGCACAATGGAGCGCGTCGCCGGCCCGGAGGGGCTGGTGCTGACGATCCGCAATCCGGACGGCGGCTTTCGCAAGCTGCTCGTCACGCGCGACGGACGCGGCGTGGTCGCTGCCGACGGCGCGGAGGCGGCGGTCGTCAAGGTGAGCGGCTCGCGTGAGATCGAGGTGACGGTCGGCGGCGACCGTTATCGCCTGCCCGCAACCGTCAAGGGCAAGCCGCTGCGCCCGTGAGCGATCCCATCCTGACCGCGGCGGAAATGCGGGCCGCGGAAGCGGCCGTCATCGCCGCGGGGACCAGCGTCGACACGCTGATGGCGCGGGCCGGTGCCGCCGTGGCGGAGGCGGCGTGGCGCTTTGCCGGGGGCTGCCCCACGCTGATCCTGTGCGGCCCGGGCAACAATGGCGGCGACGGCTATGTCGCAGCGCGGCGGCTGCGCGCGCGCGGCGTTTCGGTGCACGTCGCCGCGTGGGCACCGCCGCGTACCGATGCGGCCCGCGCTGCGCGTGCGGCGTGGGACGGCCCGGTCGTGCCGTTGGAAGACGCGCCCGCCGCGCCGCTGCTGATCGACGCGCTGTTCGGCACCGGCCTCACCCGGCCGCTCGACGATGCGATTGCGGCTCCGCTCGACCGGCTGGCCGCGGGCGCGGCGTTGCGGCTGGCGGTCGATCTGCCGAGCGGCGTCGGCAGCGACGATGGCGCGGTGCTCGGCCCGGTGCCGCGCTTCGACCTGACGCTGGCGCTCGGCAGCCTCAAGCCCGCGCATCTGCTCCAGCCCGCCGCCGCGCTGATGGGGCGGGTGGCGGTGGCGGATATCGGCGTGCCCGCGCCCGGCGCGACGATGCATCGGATCGCCCGGCCGCTGCTGCCGGAGCCGGGCCCCGCCGATCACAAATATAGCCGCGGCATGGTCGCGGTGGTGCCCGGCGCGATGCCGGGCGCGGCCCTGCTGGCGGCGGGCGCGGCGCAGCGCGCGGGCGCTGGCTATGTGCTGCTGGCCGATGAGGGAGCGGGTGGAGCGGACGCGCTGGTGCGGCGCCGCTGGTCGCCCGACCTGCTGACCGACGCGCGGATCGGCGCCATCGTTGTCGGGCCGGGGCTCGGCCGCGATGATGATGCGCGGGCGCGACTGGAGGCGGCGCTTGCCGCGGGACGGCCGCTCGTGCTCGATGCCGATGCGCTGGCGCTGCTCCGCGATCGCCTGCCGCTCGAGGCTCCGGCGGTGCTGACGCCGCATGAGGGTGAGTTCGCCCGGCTGTTCGGCGACATGCCCGGCAGCAAGATCGAGCGCGCGCGCGCTGCTGCAAGGCGGGCCGGCGCGGTCGTGCTGCTGAAGGGGGCCGACAGCGTGGTCGCCGCGCCCGATAGCCGTATCGGCATCGCCCCACCCGCACCTGGCTGGCTGGCCAGCGCGGGGACGGGGGACGTGCTGGCGGGGGCAATCGGTGCGATGCTGGCCGGCGGGCTGCCGCCGTTCGAGGCGGCGTGTGCCGGCCTGTGGCTGCACGGCGATGCCGCGCGGCGGGCCGGCCCGGCGCTGATCGCCGACGATCTCGTCACGCACCTCGCGGCTGCCAGAGGAGCGTGCGCATGAACATCCTGAGACTGGCGGCGCGTGGCGACGGCGTGGCGGAAGATGGCAGCCACTGGCCGCTGACCGCGCCCGGCGACACGATCGTCGATGGCGTCGCCGTGGCCGGGCCGCACCGCATCGTGCCGCCATGCCGTCATTTCCCGCGCTGCGGCGGCTGCCAGATCCAGCAGGTGGATGACGAGGCCTATCGCGCCTTCCTGGTCGAGCGGGTGGGCGGCGCGCTCGCCTCGCAGCGTCTCTCCGCCGAGATCCGCGCGCCGCACCTCTCCCCGCCAAACTCGCGCCGCCGCGCCACCTTGCACGCGCAGCGCATGGGCAAGGCGGTGCTGCTCGGCTTCCGTGAGGAGAAGAGCCACGCCATCGTCGACATGCGCGAATGCCACATCCTCGCGCCCGCTCTGTTCGCCCTCGTCGCGCCGCTGCGCCAGCTGCTCGGCCAGCTCCTGCCGTCGAAGGGTGTCGCGTCCGTCTCGCTGACGCTGGCGGATCAGGGTGTCGATGCGAGCATCGGCCCGGTCAGGGCGGAGGGGCTCGCCGCGGCGGAGGCGCTGACCGATTTCGCGCAGGCGCATGGCCTCGCTCGCCTGTCGCTCGACGAAGGCTATGGCGCGGAGCCGCGGTGGGAGCCGGCGGGCGTGACGGTCACGCTCGGCGGCGTACAGGTGCCGCTGCCCGTCGGTGCGTTCCTCCAGGCCACGGCGGATGGCGAGGCGGCTCTGGTCGCGGGCGTGCGCGAGGCGGTCGGCGATGCGGCGACGGTGGCGGATCTGTTTGCGGGCCTCGGCACCTTCGCGCTGGCGCTCGGCGGCAAGGTGCTGGCGGTGGAAGGCGCACGCGATGCGGCACTGGCGCTGCGCACCGCGGCAGGGCGGGTGCAGCGGCCCGTGCTGGTCGAGCATCGCGACCTGTTCCGCCGCCCGCTCGATGCCAAGGAGCTCGGCCGCTTCGACGCGGTGGTGCTCGATCCGCCGCGGGCGGGCGCCAAGGAGCAGATGCCCGCACTCGCCGCCTCGGGGATCGGCCGCATCGCTTACGTGTCGTGCAACCCCGCCACCTTCGCGCGCGACGCGCGGACCTTGGTGGATGCCGGCTGGCGGCTGGCCTGGGTGCGCCCGGTCGGCCAGTTCCGCTGGTCGATCCATGTCGAGCTGGTCGCCGCGTTCGATCGCGGCTGACCACCTCGGGTCCGGGGCTCAGCGCGCCCCGAACCGGATCGTCGCGCTGACCCCGTAATAGCGCGGATCGCCCGCGATGAAGGTGGGCAGGCCGAGTGCGTCGCCGGTGTTGCCCGCGTCCTTGGTATATTTCTTGTCGAACGCATTCTCGACGAACGCCTCGATCCGCCAGCCGCCATCCTCCGGGCCATAGCCGAGGCGGGCATTGACCAGCGCGAAGCCCTTCTGCGTCTCGTCGCGGATCAGGTCGGCAACGAGGGCAGCCGGCGGCTGCTGCAGCGCGGGCAGGTCATTGTCGTCGTCGAAATAGACGCGGCTCTGATACGTCGCGCTCGGCGCGAAGCTGATCCGCCCGCCGCCGAGCGGCTGCGACAGGATCACGCCCAGGGCCGCCGAATGATCGGGCGACAGGCGGAAGCGGTTGCCGTCGCGCACGCCCGCCTTCAGCCGGCTGTGGTTGTAGGCGTAGCTGGCATAGACGGTCAGCGCATCGCTCGGCACATAGCGCGCCTGGCCCTCGAAGCCGTAGCTTTCCGCCTTCCCCGCATTGGTGGTGATGACCTGCGTGCCCTGCTGCACGGTCGTCTGGAAGTTCCTGTAATCGTAGTAGAAGACGGCGCCGTCGAGCAACAGGGTGCGTGCCGCCAGCGCCGTCTTGAACCCGGCTTCGTAGCTGTCCACCCGCTCGTTCGGTAGCAGGTTGAAACGTGTCGCGCCGAACGGGGCCGCCGGGCTGCTCGCCGCCAGCACGCGCGGGCGACGGCCGCGGGCATAGGTGGCGTAGAGGCTGGCATCCTCGGTTGCGGCATAGCGCGCGGTCAGGCGCCAGGAGAAGCCGTCATCCTTCAGGGTCGCGGTGTCCACCGCGCCGTTCGCCGCGGTCGGCTGGGCGCCGAGCCCGAACAGCGGCACCGGATAGGCGGCAGACGGCGGGATCGTCGCAGCCCCTGGCACCGCCAGCGCGCCGAGCAGCGCGGCCCGCGTGGCGGCGGGCTGCGAAAGCGCGCCGATCAGTCCGCCCAGCACCGAGCGCCCGTTCAGCACCGACGCGGTGTAGCGCGAACGCTTGTCGTCATGCGTGTAGCGCAGGCCCGCCCCAAGCTCGAACCGCTCGCCCAATTTGTAGGTAACGTCGCCGAAGATATCGAAGGCGGTGGTGCGGCTCGAATTGGTGCTCGTCTCATAGTGGGCGGGCTTCAGGTTGGCGGCGATCGCCTGTGCCTGCGCGGCGGGCAGCGCCACGCCCGATGCCGCGGCAATGCCCTGCAGCAGCGCGCCGGTGAAGGCGGTGGAGGCGAAGGTGGCGGCGGGCGCCGGATCGGTCCCGGGGCGGGCGGCGCTCGGCCCGCTGAGGCGCCCGGCCAAACGGGCGAGCAGCGCGCGCTCGTCGAACTGCGCCGGCGTGCGCTGCGATCCCGTCTCGCGGAAGTAGCTGCCGCCGACAAAGGCGGTGATCGGCCCCTCCTCGAAGCTCAGCCGCAATTCCTGGCTGGTCTGCTTGCCGCGCGCATCTTCCGCCGCGGTCAGGATCGGCAGCGATAGGCCGTCCGCGTCGAAGGTCTCCAGCGCGTCGAACTCGCGATAGGCGGTGATCGAGGTGAGCGCGACGGTGTCGCTGAAGGCATAGCGCGCAATGCCGGTGAAGCCCCACACCTCGCGGTCGAGCCCCAGGCGCCGGCCATCCTCGAAGCCCGCACCCGGCGCCAGCGCCGCGCCGCTGTTGCGCCCGCGCGTGCCGATCACGGTGCCCGTCGTCGGATCGGTCGGCGTGAAGGCGATCGACTTGAAGGCGGTGCCGTTCGGCGTGTCCTTCTGGTAATTGCCGATCAGGTCGAAGGTCAGCTTCTCCCGCTCGACATGGAAGCTGCCGCGGATCGCGCCAGTGTCGGCCGAGTTAAAGTCGGGCCCGCCCAGCAGATTCTCGACATAGCCGTCGCGCTTGCGATAGCGCCCGGAGACGCGCAGCGCCGTGCCCTCGGCCAGCGGCACGTTGAGCATGCCCTCGGCGATATACTGGTCGTAATTGCCATAGTCGGCGCGGGCCATGCCGTAGAAGCCGTCCGGATCGGCCTTGTTCTGGACGATGTTGACCGCGCCGATCAGCGCGCCCCGCCCGTAGAGCGTCGATTGCGGGCCCTTGGACACCTCCACCCGCTCCACGTCGAACAGCTCGACATAGGAGCCGCGCGACTTGGAGATGGAGACGCCATCCTGGAAGACGGATACGCGCGGTTCGTTGAACGCGCTGCCACTGTCGGAGGTGATGCCGCGCATCACGAAGCCCGGATTGTTGGGCGACTGGTTCTGCACCTCGAACCCGGGGATGAAGCGCGAGAATTCCTCGAAATCCTCGACGCCCAGCCGGCTCAGCTCGTTGCCGGTCAGCGCGCTGACGGCGATCGGCACCTCGACCGGATCCTGCTCGCGCAGCTGCGCGGTGACGACGATCTCGTCCGCGCTGCCGCCCTCCACCGATGGCGCCGCATTCTGGCCCCAGGCGGGCGCTGCGGCGAGCGCAAGGAAGCTGGCGGCGCAGAGCGCCGCGCGACGGACCGTCATGTGAGAACCCCTCTTGATCTTCGGCGGCGCTAGGCGCGGGCGATTACCATTCGGTTGCGCGGATGCGACAGCTTCGTGTCGGTCGGCGCGAGGCCGGCGAGGAACTGCGCGGTGCATGCATCCCAGCCGAAATTCGCGGCGAAGGCAGGGCAGGCGGCACGGTCCAGCATCAGCGCGCCGGCGATCGCGCTGCCGAGATCCTTGTCGAGCACGCCGACCGCGCTGTCGCCGACGATGTCGAGCGGGCCCGGCACCGGATAGGCCGCGATCGGCAGCCCGCTCGCCAGCGCCTCCAGCAGGACGAGGCCGAACGTGTCGGTGCGGCTTGGGAAGACGAACAGGTCGGCGGCAGCATAAGCGGCGGCGAGCGCATCGCCGTGCAGCGCACCGGTGAAGGTGACGCCGGGGAAGCGGCGCGCAAGGTCGGCGCGGGCAGGCCCGTCGCCCACCACCACCTTGCTGCCGGGCGCGTCGGCGGCGAGGAACGCCTCGACATTCTTCTCCACCGCCACCCGGCCGACATAGAGCAGCACCGGGCCGGGCAGCGCCGCCAGATCGGGCAGGGGCTCCACGTCGGGCGAGAAGCGCGCGAGATCGACGCCGCGTGACCAGCGGTGCGTCTGCGGCAGGCCGTGCGCGGCCAGCTGCCGCTCCAGCGTGGCGGTCGCGGCGAAGACGCGCGCGGCGGGGGCGTGGAAGCGCCGCACCGCCGGCCAGAACAGCGACGGCGGCAGGCCGGTGCGCATGGCGAGATAATCGGGAAAGTGCGTGTGGAAGGAGGTGGTGAAGGGCAGCCCCTCGCGCCGGCACCAGCGCCGCGCCGCCCAGCCGAGCGGCCCTTCGGTCGCGATATGCACCGCATCGGGCGCGAACCTTGCCAGCATGGCGGCAACCCCGCGGCCGGCACCCAGCGCCAGCCTTATCTCCGGATAGGAGGGGCAGGGGATGGTGCGGAAGCGATCGGGGGTGATCGTCTCGACGACATGGCCGCCGCTGCGAAGCTGCGCGACGGTGGTGGACAGCGTGCGGACGACGCCGTTCACCTGCGGGCTCCACGCATCGCTGACGAGGGCGATCTTCATCTGCTTCCTATCCAGCGGAGAGTACCGGCGTCGGTAAGAAATGCGATAAGCCGTTCGTGCTGAGCCTGTCGAAGCACTGTCCTTGCCCGCGACGAAGAAGGACGACCCTTCGACAAGCTCAGGGCGAACGGGGGTGCGGTTATGCCTCCACCACCGCCAGCTTCGGCCGCGCGCGCGCCGCGGACGCCTCAAGCCGTACCTGCTCGGCCCAGTCGATGATCTCCATCGTGCCGTCGAAATGCTCCACCAGCGCGGTGCAGCTCTCCACCCAGTCGCCGTCATTATAGTAAGTGATGTCGCCGAACTGACGGATCTCGGCGGAATGGATGTGGCCGCAGACGACGCCGTCGACGCCGCGCTCGCGCGCGGCATGCGCCACAACTTCCTCATAACGGCCGATGAACTGCACCGCATTCTTGACGCGCTTCTTCAGGTGCGCCGCCAGCGACCAGTAAGGCAGGCCGAAGCGCCGCCGCACCCAGTTCACCGCCGAATTGGTCTTGAGCAGGAAGACGTAGGCGCTGTCGCCAAGAAAGGCGAGCCAGCGGGCGTAGAGCATGATGCTGTCGAACTCGTCGCCATGGATCACCAGCAGGCGCCGGCCGTCCGCGGTGACGTGGATGTCTTCGGACAGAAGCTCGATCCCGCCGAATTCAAGGCCCGCATAATCGCGGAAGATCTCGTCATGATTGCCGGGGACGAAGACGACGCGCGTGCCGTTCTTCGCCTGCTTCAGCAGGCAGCGGACGATGTCGTTATGCCGCGCCGGCCAGTACCAGCCCTTCTTCAGCTGCCAGCCGTCGACGATGTCGCCCGCCAGATACAGCGTCTCGCAATCCGTCTGGCGCAGGAAGTCGTAGAGCAGGTCGGCATTGCAGCCGGGCGTGCCGAGATGAATGTCGGAGATCCAGACGGTGCGGTAGCGCGTCCGCCGCGGCGCCTCGCTCGATCCGTCGTCGCCATCGGCGAGCCAGGCCGGCAGGCGGCGGGCAAGCTGCGCTGCGGCGGTGCGGGAACGCGGACCGGGCGCCTCGCGCGCTTCGATCGGAAAGTTCGGCAAGGATGCCATGAGCCCGGCCTCCCTCAAGTGGTGGGGCGTCGCCGACCCCCGTCGGCCATCCGCCGACTAGTCTGCGGTCAAGAAGATCCTGTTGCGTTGGCATGACAATGTTTTGACATTCAGAGAGAACAGCAACTTATCGGTCATCGTCTTTGAACTGAAACAACTCGCCGTCATGTGTGACTTGTTCGTCATGAACCGTTGGAGCGAAGACTCCATCGGGACGGGCAACTCATCTCTTCGAGAGCTTGGCCTCGTCAGGCAGGAAGCGTGTCATGGCATTAGTGATGCAGACGCAGCAGGTGGCCAGCGCCTATGATCGCTGGACCCCGGTTTACGACATGGTGTTCGGGCCCGTCTTCCGGCAGGGCCGCGCCGCCGCGGTGCGCGCGGCGGAGCGGATCGGCGGGCGCATCCTCGAAGTGGGGGTCGGCACCGGCCTCTCGCTGCCCTCCTACGGGGCGGAGAGCCGCGTCGTCGGCATCGACATCTCGGAGGGCATGCTCACCAAGGCGCGCCGCCGCGCCGCCCGCCTGCCGCAGGTGGAAGCCATCGAGGTCGGCGATGCGGAGCGGCTGTCCTATGCCGACAACAGCTTCGACGTGGTCGTCGCGCAATATGTCGTCAGCGCCGTGCCCAACCCGCAGGCGGCGCTCGATGAATTCGCCCGCGTCGTGCGGCCGGGTGGGGAGATCGTCATCACCACGCGCGTCGGCGCGGAACAGGGCGTGCGCGTGCATATCGAAAAGGCGCTGATGCCGCTCACCAGCCGGCTCGGCTTCCGCACCGATTTCCCCTTCGCGCTCTACACCGACTGGGCGGCGCACCGTTCGGACGTGACGCTGGTCGAACGCCGCGCGCTGAAGCCGCTCGGCCATTTCTCTCTCGTCCGCTTCGTCAAGCAGGACATGAGCGCGAGGGCCGCGGCATGAGCGAGGATGCGATGGACGCGCAGAAGAAGAAGTTCCGCGAACATCTGGCGGAGCAGCGCTGGGACGATCACCGTTTCTATCACCACAGCCTGGTCAACCAGAGCCTGCACATGCTCAGCGCATGCACCTTCGTCGTCGCCTACGCGCTCGCCTTCCACGATATCGCGCTCGCCAGCCTGCTCGGCTGGCTGGTCGCGATGACGAGCCGGCAGTGCGGCCACTTCTTCTTCGAGCCCAAGGGCTATGACGCGGAGAACGGCGTCACCCACGAATATAAGGAAGAGGTGAAGGTCGGCTACAATCTCGCGCGCAAATGGGTGTTCATGGGCCTGTGGGCGGCCAGCCCGCTGCTGCTCGTGCTCAGCCCGTCCTTGTTCGGGCTGGTCGAGCCGCACCATAACGTCGCCGACTTCGCGCGCCATGTCGGCCATCTCTGGCTCGGGCTCGGGGTTGCAGGCCTGCTGTTCCGCGTCGGTCAGCTGGCGCACCAGCAGGATATGATGACCGGCATCGTCTGGGCGACCAAGATCGTCACCGATCCGTTTAACGACATCAAGCTCTACCACCGCGCCCCGCTCCGCCTGCTCAAGGGCGAGCGGATCGCGCACGCGGGCTGAGCCGTCACGCCCCAGCCGTTCGTGCTGAGCGCAGTCGAAGCACCGTTCTTTCTTGCCACTGGTCTGAAGAAAGAACGGCCCTTCGACTAGGCTCAGGGCGAACGGTTCAGAGCGGTCTTACCGCCCCAGCCGCGCCTTCACCGTCTCGCCCAGGATGCGGCGGCTGACGCGCTTGTCGCTGGCGCCGTCTGCCGTCCACCACCAGCCGTCCGCCTGCATCGCGCGCGCCGCCGCGACGAAGGCATCGCCCACCGCGTCCATGTCCGCATCGCTGTAATCGAGGCTGAAGATGAAGCGGCCGGTGCCGACCCAGCTGAGCGCCACGCCCTCGGCGCGGAGGTAATATTGCAGCATCCAGTTATAGCGCGAGGGCACACGGTGCAGCATCGTCCAGATCGTGGACAAGGCATCGATCCCGAGCGGTGCGCCGGCCTCCGCCAGCCGCGCCTCCAGCGCCGCCGCCCGGCCCGCCCAGCGCGCGTCGAGCCCGTCGTAGAGGGCGCGGCCCTCATCGCCCTCCCACCGCCGCAGGAAGGCGTCCATCGCCGCCATGACGTATGGGTTGGCGTTGAACGTGCCGCGCGCGAAATTGAGGTCGGCGGGCCTGTCGTCGCGGTAGCGCTTCATCAGCTCGGCGCGGCCGCACAGCACGCCGACGGGCAGGCCGCCGCCCAGCGTCTTGCCATAGGTCACCATGTCGGGCGCGATGCCGAAATATTCCGCCGCACCGCGGGGGGCGAGGCGGAAGCCGGTGAACACGTCGTCCAGGATCAGCACGATCCCGTTCGCCCGGCAGACCGCCGCCAGTTTCTCCAGCCACGCGGCATAATCCGCCCGCGCGACCGACTTCGCCCGACGCCCCGCCACCAAGGTGCCGTCGGACGGGGCTGCGGCATTGGGATGCAGCGCCTGCAGCGGGTTGACCAGCACGCAGGCAACGTCCTTGCGCCGCGCCAGCACGCCCAGGCTCCGCTCGGACATCTCGGCCAGCGTCAGCGTGCGGTCGGCCGGGATCGGGTTGCCGGGGCCGGGCTGCACGTCGCCCCACCAGCCATGATAGGCGCCGGCGAAGCGCACCAGCCGCGGCCGGCCGGTATGATAGCGGGCGAGGCGCACCGCCTGCATCACCGCCTCCGTGCCGGACATGTGGAAGCTCACCTCGTCCAGCCCCGAGATCGCCTTCAGCCGCGCGATATTGGCCGCCACCACCGGATGATATTGGCCGAGCACGCCGCCCAAGGGACCCGCCAGCTCGACCGCCTCCGCCACGCACGCCTTGTACGTCTCTTGCCCGAACAGGTTGACGCCGTAGCTGCCCGTCAGATCCCAGAAGGCATTGCCGTCGAGGTCGATCAGGCGATTGCCCTCGGAACGCTCGAGGAACGCGCCGACGCCGAGATGCTCGCGCACCGTGCGGCTGAACGGGAAGGGGACGCGGTAGCTGGCGGTGAATTGCAGGTCGGAGAGGCCCACGCGCGCCTCCGCCGTCAGTGCGCGGCTCCTGGGGAAACGCTCGGCATAGAGCGCCGCCAGCCGCTCGAACCCCGCCCGGCGGCGCGCGACCACGTCGTCCGGCGCCCCATCCGCGCGGAAGAAGACGTCGCCCGACAGGTCGTAATAAGGCAGCAGCCCGGCGACGCGCTTGGCCATGCGCGGATGGCCGGCGAGCGAGGCGTGCTTGGCGCGGCTCAGCCGCAGCCGTGCGGGCGCGCGGGCGAGGAGGGTGGCGGCACCGGCGGCCGCGATACCGGCGAGAAGGGGAAGCATGATGACCGTCGAAAGCGGCAAGCGGTGACGCCGTGATGACACCGCGCAAAGTCTTCGCGAAGCTGGCCGCCCATGAGGAGCTGAACTTCCTCCTGACCAACCGCCTGCCGCGCCGCGCCGCCACCAACTTCATGGGCTGGTTCAGCAAGATCGAGGCGGCGCCCGTTCGCGCGGCCTCCATCGCGGCTTGGCGCTTCTTCTGCGATGTCGACATGGCCGACGCGGCGGAGCCCCGCTATCGCAGCCTCCACCACGCCTTCACCCGCGCGCTGGTGCCGGGTGCGCGGACGTTCGATCCCGATCCGGACGTGGTCGCGTCTCCCTGCGACGCCATCGTCGGCGCGTGCGGGCGCGTCGAGGATGGCCGGCTCCACCAGATCAAGGGCTTCCCCTACCGGCTGGAGCATCTCGTCGGCGATGCGGCCGCGCCTTACGCGGACGGCACCTACGTCACGCTGCGGCTGACCGCGGGCATGTATCACCGCTTCCACGCCCCTGCCGATCTCGTCGTCGAGGAGGTGGAATATCGCTCGGGCGATACCTGGAACGTCAACCCGATCGCGCTCAAGCGCATCGAGGCGCTCTACACCCGCAATGAACGCGCGATCCTGCGCGTGCGGCTGGCGGACGGGCCCGAGCGGTTGCTGCTCGTCCCCGTCGCCGCGATCCTCGTCGCCGGCATCCGCCTCCACTTCCTCGATACCGAGCGGCTGCTCCGCGACGGCGGCCCGCGCCGGGTGGCCTGTGCGGCCGAGGTGAAGCGTGGGCAGGAGATGGGCTGGTTCGAGCATGGCTCGACCATCATCGTCTTCGCACCCCCCGGCTTTGCGCTGACGGACGGAGTGGGGGAGGGCCGCCGCATCCGCGCGGGCGAGGCGCTGATGCGGCGGACCTAAGCGGCGGAGCGGCCGGGCGAGCGCCTCAGCCCAGCCGCTTCAGCCGCGCGCCCTTCGCAGCCGCCCCCGCCTCATAGCGCGCGATCGTCCGCACCTCGTAAGGCTTGGCGAGGATGGTCGAGACCGCAAAATACTCCGCCCGTGCGGCGTCACGATCGATCGTCAGCAGCACGAAGCCCTTTGCCCGCTGGTCGCAGAACGCCACCTCGTCGCCCGCCTGCTCCAGCAAGGGGCCGAGCGGCAGCTGCGGCAGCTCGTCGCCCACTGATGGGCTGCTGATCGCCGACGTGCCGAACTCCGCCGCCACCAGCGTGCCGCCATCATCGAACAGGTCGTTCGCCCAGAAGGCGTGGCTGTCGCCCGACAGGACGATGGGCCGCGACCCCGCTTCCCGGAAGCTGGCATAAAGCCGCTCGCGCGCCGCCGGATAGCCGTCCCACGCGTCCAAATTGTAGGGCACGCCCGCTTTGTATCCGGCCAGCTGCGCCACCACCGCGCCGCGCACCGCGTCGGGCAGCGCCGCCATCGCAGCCGCCGCCTTCTCCGGCCCGATCATGCGGTCGAGCTGCGGCCCCGGCACGCGCGCCATCACCACCTGGTTGCCGATCACCTGCCACGGCGTGCCCGCCTTCACCGACGCCGTCAGCGTGTCCGCCACCCACGCCCGCTGCGGCTCGCCCAGCAGCTCGCGGTCGGGGCGGTTGCGCTCGGCCAGCACGGCGGCGAAGTCGGTCGTGCCCGCGCCCTGATGCTTGAACGCCACCTGCTCGGACCGTGCCAGCAGCCGCGTCTCCACCATCAGCAGCGTGGCGAGATCGCCATATTGGAAGCTGCGGTTGATCGCCTCCCACGGCTTGCCGGGCGCCGGATCGCGGATCGGCATCCACTCGAAATAGGCCTGCATCGCCGCCGCCTTGCGCGCCTTCCAGTCACCCTCGGTCGCGGGCTGGTGGTTCTGCGCGCCGCTCAGCCAGCCGTCATTGGCGACCTCGTGATCGTCCCACACCGCGATCATCGCCGCGCGCGCATGCGCCGCCTGCAGATCGGGGTCGAGCTTGTAGCAGGCGTGCCGCTGCCGATAGTCGGCGAGGCTGACGATCTCGCGATCGGGCTGCACCTCGCGGCCCAGCTTGCGTGCGGTCTTCTCGCCATAACCGGCCGTGTCATATTCGTAGATGTAGTCGCCCAGATGCAGCACGGCATCGAGCCGCGGCAGCTTGGCAATCGCATCATAGGCGTTGAACAGCCCGCCGCCGTAGAGCTGGCAGGAGACGACCGCGAACACCGCATCCGGCGTCGCGCCGACCGGCAGCGTGCGGAAGCGCCCGCTGGGGGAGGCGGTGCCATCCTCCGCCTCGAAGCGATACCAATAGTCGCGGCCGGGCTTCAGCCCCTCCGGCTCCACCTTCACCGTGAAGTCGCGCGCCGGCCGCGCCTCGGCCCACCCCGTCGCGACCGGCTGACCGCCTTCGCGCTCGCTCACGCTCCAGCGCACCGGAACGGCGGCATTGTGCGTAGGATCGGCCGGCGTCACGCGCGTCCACAGGATCGCGCCGCCCGCCGTCGGATCGCCGGCGGCGACGCCGTGGCGGAACGTCACCCCCACCGCCTTCGCGTCCGCCCCGATCACCGGCAGCGCCGCGCCCGCGCCGAACAAACCCAATGCGCCCCGCCGACTGACGTCCATCAATGCCTCCCGCTCGTATCGGGCCTAGTAGGGAGGGCATGTGACAGGCCGGCGGCACCGACCGCCTGCGCGAGGAGAGACGGATTGAGCGAGATGGCCCAGCAGATCGAGCAGGCGGCGGGCTCCACCGCGCTGCTGATCGTCGATATGATGAACGCGCTCGATTTCGACGGCGCGGACCGGCTGAAGCCTGCCGCGCTCGCCGCCGCCCGCGCCACGCTCCGCTTGCGGGACGAGGCCGATGCGCAGGGCGTGCCGGTCGTCTACATCAACGACAATTACGGCTACTGGCACAGCGAACAGTCGCGCATCGTCGATCATGTCGAACAGGCGGACGGGCGCGAGCTGGTCGAACTGCTCCGCCCGCGGGACACCGACTATTTCATCATCAAGCCGCAATTTTCCGGCTTCTACGCGACCAACCTGCCCGTGCTGCTGCCGAAGCTCGGCGCCAGCCGCATCGTGCTGACAGGCCTCGCCGCCGACATCTGCGTGCTGTTCACCGCGGCGGACGCGCACATGCGCGAATATGATCTGTGGGTGCCGGGTGACACCGTCGCCAGCGCCGATTCCCAACGCACCCGCTGGGCGCTCGACATCATGGCACAGAGCATGAAGGCGGAGACGCGCACCACCGAGGAGCTACAGCTGAAGGACTGGCTCGCCCAGGCGGACTGAACTCGCTCCCCCTAAGTCCGTCATGCTGAACTCGTTTCAGCATCCACCGCAAGGCACATCCAGCCGCCGCAGGAGCTGGCCGCACGGTGGATCCTGAAACAAGTTCAGGATGACGAGTCCCCCTCAGGCCGCCGCCCACTCGAACTTCAACGGCGCCTCTCGAAACGCGAAGCGATCGAGATGCTCCGCCAGCACGCGCTTGAGCGTGTCCAGCTGCGCCGCCTCGCTCGCCTCGATGCGGCAGACCAGCATGTCCGGCTCCGCCGTCATCGTCGCCACGCCGTCCCCGGCGTAGTTGCCCGCGCGCCCCTCCGCCGGGAAGGTCACGCGGCCCTGTTCGGGCGTGAACTCCACCGCCAGATTGTGCGCCCAATGCTTGCACAGCTGCTGGAGATAGCGGCTGCCATGCTCGGTCGGCACGCGGGCCTCGGCTGCGGTCGTCATCCCGTCCTCCCTCAAAGCCGTTCGATCTTCTGCGCGGCGGCATCGATGATCGCCGCCGCCTCCAGCAGCACCGCATCGTCCGCATCCTCGCGGCCCAGCCGATGCTCCAGCACCGCGCGCAGATTGTGCATCGCCCGGCGGATCGGCGCGCCGTCGGTACGCCGCTGGCGCGAGGCGAGCGCCTCGATCCGCTCGGTCAGCGCCGCCAGCACCTCGGCATTGGCGGCAAGGTTCGCCTCGCCCTCTGCCGTCACGGCAAAGGCCTTGCGCGAGGCCGGGCCCGGCCGCTCCTCGATCAGTCCCATGTCGCCCAGCATCGTCAGGCTGGGATAGACCACGCCGGGGCTGGGGGCATAAGCGCCGCCCGTCCGCTCCTCCAGTGCGCGGATCAGGTCATAGCCGTGGCGCGGGCTCTCCGCGATCAGCTTCAGCAGCACCAGCCGCAGCTCGCCGCCGTCGAACAGCCGCCGCCGCCCATGATGATGGTGCGCGCCCTGCCGGCCGCCGCCACGGCCGCCCCGCTCGCCGCCGAGGCCCGGACCACCCGTCCAGGCATCATAGCCCATTCCGAACCGCATTACTTTACTCCGATATATCTTGCCTGTTACGTGCAGATATATCGCAGAAGCTTTCGGATGCAAGCCATTGGCGTGACTTTCGTGACCTTTGACCCGAAATCGCCTATCTGCCCGCCATGGACGATCTCTTCGCCGCGCCCGCCGACGCTCCCGTGCCGCCCGCCGCCGCGCCGCTGGCCGAGCGGCTCCGCCCGCGGTCGTTGGCCGAGGTGATCGGGCAGGGGCATCTGACCGGCCCGGACGGCGCGATCGGCCGGATGGTGGCGGCGGGGCGGCTCTCCTCGATGATCCTGTGGGGCCCGCCCGGCACCGGCAAGACGACCATCGCCCGCCTGCTCGCCGATGCGGTCGGGCTGCGCTACCAGGCGATCAGCGCGGTCTTCTCCGGCGTCGCCGACCTGAAGAAGCTGTTCGCCGAGGCGCGCAGCCACGCCCGCGCCGGCACGCGCACGCTGCTGTTCGTGGATGAGATCCACCGCTTCAACCGCGCACAGCAGGATGGCTTCCTGCCCTATGTCGAGGACGGCACCGTCATCCTCGTCGGCGCGACGACCGAGAACCCCTCGTTCGAGCTCAACGCCGCTCTGCTCAGCCGCGCGCAGGTGCTGATCCTCAACCGGCTGGATGCGACTGCGCTCGGCACCCTGCTCGACCGGGCCGAGGCGGTCGAGGGCCGCCCCTTGCCGCTCACCGCCCCCGCGCGCGACGCATTGGTCGCCAGCGCCGATGGTGACGGCCGCTTCCTGCTCAACCAGGTCGAGACCTTGTTCTCGATTCGAGTGCCCGAGCCGCTCGACCCCGCCGGCCTCGCCGCGCTGCTCCACCGCCGCGTCGCGGTCTACGACAAGGATCGCGAGGGGCATTACAACCTCATCTCCGCGCTCCACAAATCGCTCCGCGGCTCCGATCCGCAGGCTGCGCTCTATTATCTCGCGCGCATGCTGACCGCGGGGGAGGAGCCGCTCTACGTGCTCCGCCGCCTCGTCCGCTTCGCCAGCGAGGATATCGGCCTCGCCGATCCGCAGGCGCTGGTGCAGTGCCTCGCCGCCAAGGACAGCTACGACTTCCTCGGCTCGCCCGAGGGGGAACTCGCCATCGTCCAGGCCTGCCTCTATCTCGCGACGGCACCCAAATCGAACGCCGCCTATGTCGCGCAGAAGGCGGCGTGGCGCTCGGCCAGGGAGACGGGCTCGCTGATGCCGCCCAAGTCGATCCTCAACAAGCCGACCAGGCTGATGGCGAGCCTCGGCTACGGCCGCGACTATGCCTATGATCATGACCGTGACGACGCCTTCTCCGGCCAGGATTACTGGCCCGAGGAGATGACCGCGCAGCGTTTCTACGAACCGTCGCCGCGCGGTTTCGAGGCCAAGCTGCAGGAACGGCTGGCGCATTGGGATCGGCTGAGACGCGAGCGCAACGGCTGACAGGGCCGCGCTTGAACCCGGCCGCATCCTCCGCCATCTTGCACCGTGTTAGGGAGACAGCACACATGGCCACGACGGCGACGAAGACGGACGATCTGCTGACGCTCACCCCTCCGGCCCCCGTCGCCCCGCTCGCGCCCGAAAAGGCGGTGGGCCTCGTGCCGCTCGACGACGGCCAGCGCAGCAAGCTGGAGGAAAAGGCGGACGCCTTCATCGCCGATCTGGTCGCGCAGGACGCCAACAGCCCGGAGTTCGGCCAGCGCGTCGATCAGCTGACCAACATGGGCCGTCGCGAAATTGCCGAGGCGTCGGGCCAGTCCAATCGCTTCCTCGACCGGCCCGTCCGCGCGATGGATCAGGAAAGCGGCGTCGGCGCCGATCTGGCGGAGCTGCGCCGCACCATCGAGGATCTCGATCCCAAGGGGCAGGGCAACCTCATGGAGCCGAAGAAGCTGTTCGGCATCCTGCCGTTCGGCAACAAGATGCGCGACTATTTCGACAGCTATAAGTCCGCGCAGAGCCACATCTCCGCGATCCTCAGCCGCCTCGCCAACGGCAAGGACGAGCTGCTGAAGGACAATGCCGCGATCGATGTCGAGCGGCAGAACCTCTGGGCCGCGATGCAGCGGCTGGAGCAGATGATTCACATCGCCAAGACGCTCGATGCGCGGCTCGAGCAGAAGGCGCTCGATCTCGATGCGACCGATCCCGCCAAGGCCAAGGCGATCCGCGAGAGCGCCTTGTTCTACATCCGTCAGCGCGCGCAGGATCTGCTGACCCAGATGGCGGTGACGGTGCAGGGCTATCTCGCGCTCGATCTGGTCAAGAAGAACAATGTCGAGCTGGTGAAAGGCGTCGATCGCGCCTCCACCACCACCGTCTCGGCGTTGCGCACCGCGGTTACGGTCGCGCAGGCGCTGACCAACCAGAAGCTCGTCCTCCAGCAGATCACCGCGCTCAACACGACGACCGCGAACATCATCGATTCCACCGGCGAACTGCTGCGCAGCCAGACGGGCGAGATCCACCGCCAGGCCGCCGCCTCGACCATCCCGATCGAGACGCTCCAGCGCGCCTTCCAGAACATCTACACGACGATGGACGAGATCGACCGCTTCAAGGGCGAGGCGCTCAGCAGCATGAAGCAGACGGTCAACCTGCTCACCAGCGAGGTCGAGAAGTCGCGCGGCTATATCGCGCGGGCCGAGGGCGCGGCGCAGGGCAGCGCCAAGTCGGCCGAGCCGTTCCGGCTGGAGGATTGATGCGCGATCTCGAACGCGTGACCAACGAGGCGGCGAACCTCCTCGCCAGCAAGGCGGGCGACATGCTCCACCGCCTCTCGCCCGAAGGCCGTCGCATGCGCGAGCGGGCCAAGGCGCGGCGGCGGGCGGCGATGATGCGCGGCTTCCGCCGGCTGCTGCTCGCCTGGGCGGCGGTGGTGATCGGGGCGATGGCTTATGGCATCATCGTCGCGCCGCTCGGGGTGACGGGCGTGATGGCGGTGGCGGCGTTGCTGCTGCTCGCCACCGTCGCGGTGCTCGCCATGTCGAGCACCCCCGCCGAGACGCCGGTCAGCCTCGCGCAGGCGGATCTCCCGTTGCTGCCGTCGCGCACCGAGGCATGGCTGGTCAGCGAGCGGCCCGCGCTGCCCGCTCCCGCCGCGCGGCTGAGCGACGGCATCGGCCTCCGGCTGGAGGCGCTCGCGCCGCAGCTCCAGCGGCTCGACCCTGCCGATCCCGCGGCGCATGCGGTGCGCAAGCTCATCGCCGAGGATCTGCCGGAGCTCGTCGAAGGCTATAAGCGCGTCCCCGAATCCCTGCGCACCCAGGCCCGAGACGGTCGCCAGAGCCCGGACCAGCAGCTGACCGAGGGTCTGCGCGTCGTCGACGAAGAGCTGAAGCGCATGTGCGAACAGCTCGCCTCCGGCGAACTCGACAAGCTCGCCGTCCAGGGCCGCTACCTCGAACTCAAATATCGCGACGCCGACCGGCTGGGCTGAGCTGGGTCGGTCACCCAAGTACTGACGATCGGAAGCACGTTCCCTGACCTCCTCATGCGGCCTTGATCCTCAATGATTTACCGGTAGGCGGTCCGCAGCAATCCCCGCTCCGAGAGGCCGACCTTGGATCCCGCTGTCCGCGAACCTCTCGAAGCCGACACGCAGGTCCATGCGCCGCCGCCGCCGGCCGGCATGATGAAGCTCGTCGGCGCGGGCGTGGTGACGGGGGCGGCGGACGACGATCCCTCCGCCATCGGCACCTATGCCAGTGCGGGGGCCAAGTTCGGGCTCGGCTTTCTGTGGATCGCGCCCGTCCTGCTGCCGATGATGTATGTCGTCACTTATCTGTCCGCCAAGATCGGGCAGGTCTACGGCAAGGGCCTGTTCGCCTGCATCCGCGATCAGTTCCCGCGCTGGGTGCTGGTGCCGATGGTGACGCTCGCCATCATCGGCAACGTGATCGAGGCGGCGGCGGATCTGGGCGGCATCGGTGCGGCGGTGAACCTGCTGGTGCCGATCCCCGTGCCGCTGATCGTCGTCGCGGCGGCCGGCCTCATCTTCCTGCTGCAGTATCTCGGCTCCTACACGCTGATCCGCCGGATTTTCCGCTGGCTGGCGCTGATCCTGTTCGCCTATGTCGCCGCCGCGATCCTGGCACGGCCCGATCCGCTCGAGATCCTCCGCGCGACGTTCGTGCCGCGCATTCAGTTCACGGCCGAGTTCGTCGCGCTCGTCGTCGCGTGCATCGGCACGTCGCTCTCCGCCTATGTCTATACCTGGCAGTCGAACCAGGAGGTTGAGGAGCAGATCGCCATCGGCCGCCGCCGGCTGTGGCAGCGCAAGGGCGCGACCCGGCAGGAGATGAAGGCGACCAGCCGCGACGTGCTGACCGGCATGATCTTCTCCAACGTGATCCTCTACTTCATCATCATGTCGACCGGGCTGACCCTGCACCCGGCCGGCCAGACCGAGATCGACACCGCCGCCCAGGCTGCCGCGGCGCTGGAGCCGCTGGCGGGGGCAGGGGCAAAATGGCTGTTCGCCGCGGGCATCATCGGCGTCGGGTTCCTCGCCGTGCCGATCATGACGACCGGCGCCGCCTATGACGTGGTGCAGGGCCTCGGGCGGGAGGGGAGCCTGCAGGATCGGCCGAGCCGGAATCGGCTGTTCTACGGCGTCATCGCCCTCGT
Source organism: Sphingomonas jatrophae (assembly GCF_900113315.1). Lineage (GTDB taxonomy): Bacteria > Pseudomonadota > Alphaproteobacteria > Sphingomonadales > Sphingomonadaceae > Sphingomonas_P > Sphingomonas_P jatrophae. The sequence continues at coordinate 212,963 of NZ_FOZG01000001.1, forward strand.
CACGGTGGTGGCGGCGGGCATGAACTTCCTCGGGCTCAATCCCATGAAGATGCTGGTTTGGTCCGGCATCGTCCAGGGCTTCCTCGTGCCGCCGCTTCTGTTCCTGATGATGCTGCTGACCAACAGCCGGAAGGTGGTGGGCGCCCGAACGAACGGACGCTGGACGAACGCGCTCGGCTGGGCGACCACGCTGATCACCTTTCTGTGCACCGCAACGCTCGTGCTCACCTGGATCTGGTGAGGCTCGCGATCGAGCCCTGACCGCTCAGGCTCGCTTACTCCTCGTCCGGAAGGTCGGCGCCCAGCTTGGCGGCCATCCGGCGCACCTCCTCGTCGCTCGGCGGCTCGGGCAGGTCTTGGCCAGGTGCGAGCGCGTCGTCGGGGATGCCGGGCGCGGTGCCGGCGATATTCTCGTCGATCGCGCGCTCATTGGCGCCGTCGGTGATCTTCTCGCGGGTCATGTTCGCTCTCCTTGTCAGGCAGATAAACTCGCGGGGACCGCCCGATGTTGCAGCCGCTTGTGCGCGTGCAACCGATGCGCCGCCCGCCGATTATCGCGGAAAAGGGAGATCAAACGATGCGGTCATGGACGATGGTGGCGGCAGCGCTGTTGGCGGCGGGGTGCGGCGGGGCTGACGATCCGGTGGTGATCGACGGCAGCAGCCAGGAGGCGTTCGAGCAGACGCTCGCCGCGGCCAAGCGCGACGTCGGCCCGAGCGATCGCCTGAAGGTGGAGGCGGCGCTGGCCGAATATCGCGCGCGCATCTTTGCCAAGGCGGACAATCGGCAGGAGTTCCAGCGCCTCTACCGCGCCGGCCTGGACGGACTGACCGTGCCCGCCATCGCCGCCCAGTTCGACAAGGATGTGGACCGCGTCGGCGGCAAGGCGGCGGACGCCATCTTCGACGCCAAGCGGGCGCTGAAAGGCGGTTAAGCCACAAACAGGCTTGCCCGCGGGCGTCGGCGAAAACGCTCATTAAGCATTGCATGTCATTGCAAATGCATGACTCGCACCGGGAATGTGCCGCACGCTGATAGTGCCGGCCAGCGCTACTTCCTGATGATCGTGCTGCCCGCATTCGGCGCGCTGGCGGTTGTCGCGGCGTTGGTCGCGGGGCTCATCCTGCTCTCGGCGCAGGAGGCGGACCGCGCCGCGGGCGAACGGGACCGGCACGTCATCGCCAGCTCGCTCCGCCAGGGAATCGAGCGGACCGCGCACGATCAGGAAGGCGGCACGGTGTGGGACGACGCGGTCGTCAACACGCGCGATCCCGCCGCCAACCAGCTCTGGATCGACATGAATGTCGGCGTCTGGATGCACACCTATTTCGGGCACGATCAGGCCTATCTGATCGATCCCGATGATCGCCCGGTCTACGCGATGAGCGGTGGGCACAAGCGGCCCGTTGCGAGCTTTGCCGAGGTGTCCGGCGTCGCCCGCCCGCTCATCGCGCAACTCCGGGCGAAAATGCGCGTGGGGCAGCGGCCGCCAGCTGGGGAGCGCTCGCTGACACCGGGCGCGATCGATCTCGGCCTGGTGGCGGGGCACCCCGCGATCGTCAGCGTCAAGCCGATCGTCAGCGATACGGGCCTGATCCGCCAGACACCGGGCAAGGAGCCGCTTCACATCAGCGTCCGCTATGTCGACGGCTCGTTCCTCACCGATCTCGCCCGCGCCAACAGCCTTGAAGGCGCGCGCTTCCTGGAACAGCCGCCGCGGGATCGGGCGCTCGCCGCGGTTCCGCTGCGCAATGCGCGGGGCACGCCGCTCGGCTATGTCGCGTGGCGGGCCTTCCGGCCAGGCGCGTCGATGGTGTCGCGGATCACGCCGCCGATGCTGCTGGCACTGGCGCTGGCGATCGCCACCCTGGTCGCGATCCTGCGTCATGTCCGCCGCAACCGGCTGGCCCTTGAGGCCAGCGAGGCGCAGGCGCACCATCTCGCCTTCCACGATACGCTGACGGGCCTGCCCAACCGCGCCCGCTTCGACGAACGGCTTGCCGCCGAATTGTCGCGCGTCCGCTCGGGCGCGGGGTCGGTCGCTCTGCTGTGTCTCGATCTCGATGGCTTCAAGAACGTCAACGACACGCTCGGCCACCCCGCAGGTGACGAGCTGATCCGCCAGGTCGGCGCCCGCCTCAGCGCCACGATGCGCGGCACCGATCTCGTCGCCCGCCTCGGCGGGGACGAGTTCAGCATCGTCCAGACGGGCAATCCATCGGTGGTTGATACCGAAATCCTGTGCATGCGCATCGTCGAGGCGATCAGCGAGCCGTTCGACATCGCCGGCAGCCAGGTGCGCGTCGGCGTCAGCATCGGCGTCGCGATCGGGCCGGAGCAGGCGAGCGAGGCCAGCGAGCTGTCCCGCAAGGCTGACATCGCGCTCTATGAGGCCAAGCGGCAGGGCAAAGGCCGCTATCTCCACTTCGCCGAGCCGATGGACCTCTCCATCCGTCGCCGCAGCGCCATCGAGGCCGGCCTGCGCGAGGCGCTCGCCACCGAGGGCCAGCTGGAGGTCTATTACCAGCCGCTTTATTCGTCGCGCACCCGCGCGATGAAGGGGGCGGAGGCGCTCGTCCGCTGGCACCATCCGTCGCTCGGCACCGTCTCGCCCGCCATCTTCGTGCCGATCGCTGAATCGACCAACCTGATCGCGCCGCTTGGCGAGTGGGTGATGGAGGAGGCGTGCCGTGCCGCCGCCGCCTGGCCGCTGCGGCTGCTGTCGGTGAACGTGTCCGCAGTCCAGCTGCGCGATCCCGATTTCGCGGACAAGGTGTTCGCGATTCTCGATCGCACCGGCTTCGATCCGCACCGGCTTGAAGTCGAGGTGACGGAGACCAGCTTCATCGAGAATGCGAGGCACTGCCGGCCCAACCTCCAGGCGTTGCGCGCCCGCGGGGTGAAGATCGCACTGGACGATTTCGGCACCGGCTATTCGTCGCTCACCCATCTCCAGCAATTCGACGTGGACCGGATCAAGATCGACCGGTCCTTCGTCAACGCCATCCAGTCGGCGGACGCGGGCAGCCCGATCATCCGCGCCATCCTCGATCTCGCCGATGCGAGCGGGCTCGACGTGACGGCGGAAGGTGTCGAGACGCAGGCACAAAGCGAGTTCCTGACGCAGGCGGGCTGCGATGCGCTGCAAGGCTATCTGCTCGCCCGACCGATGCCGAAGGAGGCGATTGCCGCCCTGTTCGCCGATGCCGCGACCTGATCGGGATGGTGTCATTCGGATCCGAAGCGCGGCATTGCGCTGCGCCTGCGCGCCTGTCGCGCACCGCCTGGTGCCTGTCGGCAGCCGCCATCGCCCCGCTCACGCCGGCGATGGCGCAGGTGGAGACGAGCGGCGCGGTCTCGCTCGTCAGCCAGTATCGCTATCGCGGTGAGCGGCAGGCGCCCGGGCCCGATCTGCAGGCGGAGTTCGAGGCTGCCTTCGCCTCCGGCTGGTCGGTCGACTTCTGGGGCTCCACGCTCGGCCGCCCATCGCTCAAGCGGCTTGAGCTGGACCTCAGCGCCGGCCGCACCGTCCGCCGCGGTGCGACCAGCATCGGGCTGTTCGCCGATGTCGTCGGCTATACGGAAGGGCAGGGCAGCTATGTGCAGGCCCGCGCGCAAGCCACCCAATCGCTCGGCAAGGGCATCGTCGAGCTTGAGCTGTCGAGCGCGCCGCAGGGCGGCAGGACCGCATCCTTCCTCTATTCTGGCGTGACCGCCAGCCACCCGATCACCCCCGCGCTCACCGCCACCGGCCATGCCGGCCTCGATGTCGGCGCGCATGGCCGTGCCGATTGGGCGCTGGCCGGCGCCTGGCAGCGCGGCCCCATGCTGCTCACGCTCTCCGCCACCGCAACGTCCAGCCGCCAGCGCGGCCGTCGCCCCGCGCTGGTCCTGTCTCTCGCCCGGAATTTCTAATGACCCCGCCCCGCTCCACCGCACTCATCCTTCTCGCCGCCCTCGCCGCCGCTCCCGTGCATGCCGCCGCAGCGGGCGAGCAGAGCCTCGAGATCGTCGTCACCGCGCAGCGCCGCAGCGAGACCGCGCTCTCCGTTCCCGCGGCGATCACCGCGTTCGATCAGAGCTTCCTCGACAGGACCGAGCTGGACGACATCAAGGATCTCGTTACCTTCACGCCCGGCTTCTCCGGAAATTCGAATGACAGCTTCATCGACGGGCTCGCCGTGCGCGGCATCGCGTCGAGCGATTACGGGATCGGCGGAGATCCCTCGATCGGCATCTTCAAGGACGGCGTCTATCAGGGACGTACGGGCGCCGCCGTCACCTCGGTCTTCGATCTGGAGCGGGCGGAGGCGCTGCGCGGCCCCCAGGGCTTCCTGTTCGGCCGCAACGCCATTTCCGGCGCGATCAGCGTCATCACTAACAAGCCGTCGACCGATGCTACCTCCGGCCACCTTTATCTTGGCTATGGCGAGGTCGACCGGAAGGAGGGCGAAGTCGCGCTCAACCTGCCGCTCGGCGGCGCCTTTGCGCTGCGCCTTGCCGGCTATGCGACCGATTTTGACGGCTGGGTCGATAACGCCAACACCCCCGGCAACGACCGCATCATGGGCGGCAACAAGCAAGCGGGCCGCGTGTCGCTGCTCTATGCGGGCGAGGGCGTCCGCGCGGCCCTGATCGGCGAGCATGAGCGCCGCCGACTGGACGGCACGCCGTACCGCGCCTCCAACAACGACCGCGAGGTGCTCGATTATCTGAGCGAGGCGCTGGGAGAGCCGGTGGTGGTCCGCGGCGGGCCCGGTGACGTCGACACCGATCTGATCCGCCCGCAGGATCGCGGCAATGTCAGCAGCGCCAGCCTGCTGATCGACGCCGATCTGCCCTTCGCCACGCTGAACGCGATCAGCGCGTGGCGCCGGCACCGTTTCTTCTATTCGGAGGATTATGACGGCACCGCGCTGCCGCTCGGCAATTACACGCAGGCACAACGCGGCACCTATCTCAGCCAGGAGGTGCGGCTGGTGTCGCCCGATGCCGGCGCCTTCACCTGGTCCGCCGGCCTCTCCGGTTATCGCGAGACGGTCCGCGCCCGTTTCACCAACGAGGCGGGGGAGGATGCGGTGTGCCGCGCCGGCTTTGGCTATGCCGACTGCGATGCGCTGACGCAGGATCTCTACGGGGTGGGCTATGTGCCCGCGTCCGGCGGGCTGCTGGTCGACGTCAACGATGCACGCTCGCGCAACACCGGCCTGTCTGGCTTTGCCGACCTCAACTATCGTCCCGCACGCGCGATCCAGCTCGGCGCGGGCCTGCGCTACAGCTGGGATCGCAAGCGCTTCACGCTCGATGTGCTGCCCTCCGCCAGGACGCTCGGCAATATCTGGACCTTTCCCTATTTCACCGAGGGTCCGGTCCGGGATGCCCGCAGCTGGTCCGGTCTCACGCCGCGTGTCTATGCGCGCTGGACGCCGCGGGCCGATCTCAGCCTCTACGCCAGCGTCATGCGCGGCTACAAAGCGGGCGGCTATGGCAGCTTCACCGTCGATGCGCCGTCGCCGATCGAGGATTATGGCGCCGTTCCCGCCGGTACGCGGCCTGACGCGTTCGCGCCTGAGACGATCTGGAGCAAGGAGGCCGGCATCAAGGGCTTCGCTTTCGATCGCCTGCTGTCGTTCGACGTCACCGCCTTCCACTACATCTACCGCAATCTCCAGACCGTCTTCTTCGACACCGACACGCGGACGCAGCAGGTGATCAATGTCGGCCGTGTGCGCGGGCAGGGGGTGGAGGCGGCGCTGGGCCTCCGCCTAGGCCGACGCTTCGACGTCTCCGGCAACGTGACGTGGACGGACACGAAGAAGAGCGGCGACCGCGATTGCACGTCTCGCGATTGCGGCGGCCTGCTCAACCCGCGCTGGGCGAGCAGCGGCATCGCCACGTTCCACCAGCCGCTACCGCTCGGCGAGGCCTATCTCCAAGGCGAGTGGAGCTACCAGGGCCATCGCCGCGAAAGCTATGACTGGCGCGGCATCACCCGCCGCCCTGCCTACACCGAGGTCAACCTCCGCCTCGGCCTGCGCTCGGACAAGGGGTGGGAGCTGATCCTCTACGTCCAGAACCTGCTCGATCAACGCCGCTACCGTGGCGTCGAAAATGGCGGCGACCTCACCCCCGCGACGGTCTGGGGCGTCACCCAGCCGCGCAATGTCGGCGTGGACTTGCGGACGCGGTTCTAGTGAGTTGGGCCCCGGGTGAACGGCAAAGGCGTGTCGAAAGCGGGCACGGGATCAGCGCCTGACACAGCCGCGTCCCGCCACGACCGCTATACGCACGCCCGCGTTCGTGCGAGCCTGTCCAAGACCCTCGGGAGTGCGCGCCATGAACGTCCGACCGCTGATCGCTTGCCTGTTGCCCGCCGCCTTGTCGCTTTCCACGCCAGCGGCCGCCGCGTGGCGGCCCGGCAGCCCGGATGTTGCCGCGGCGGCCAAGGACGCGCGCATCGCCGCGGCACTCGCGGCGGTCGACCGGATCGACCAAGCCGCGGTGGACGGCGATCCGGCCGCCTTCGCTGCGCTGCTGGATGACGACCTTGCCGTCAACAATCCTCAAAACGGCGTGTCGGTGCGCGGGGTGACGGGCAGGCGGAGTGCTGCGGGCCAGATCAGCTATTCGCGCTACGATCGCGTCATCGACTATGCTGGCCTCCGCGGCGACATGGTGCTGCTGATGGGGGAGGAGATCGTCATCCCCAAGGCGCAGGACGGCCCGGCGCCGCGCGCGGTGCACCGCCGCTTCACCGATCTCTGGCGCCCTCTACCCGCGGGCTGGAGACTGACAGCGCGACAGGCGACGATCATCCCGCGCCCCTGAGCTTCCGGTCTGGCCGCCCTCAGGCGGGCACCCGAACAGCCCCGTCCCGCACCCGGCGCGAACGGGTCGGCAGCACCAGTCGCTCCAGGAAGTTGGCGATCTCGCGCGATCGCCGGTCTGGGTCCGTCACCTCGCGGTCGAGGCCCAGCCGCCACAGCAGGTCCGTCCGCTCGGGCTCGTTATGCAGTTGGCGCAGCAGCGCAGCATGCGTCCCGATCACGCCCGCGGACGGCGCCAGCCGGTGCTCGACGAGGTCGTCCGCCTGCCGCTCCAACGCGCCGGCAATCTCGAACAGGCTGATCTCGGGATGATATTGCACGCCCCAGAAGACGCCGTCGCCCGAGCAGATCTCCGCCGCCTGCACCCGCGTGACCGCGTTGGAGGCGAGCAGCACCGCACCGTCGGGCAGCTCCGCCACCTCGTCGGTATGGACCGCCGGCGCGTCGAAGGCGGGCGGCCGCCCGGCGAGCAGCGGGTGGCGCGCGCCCTCCGCGGTGGCATAGATGCGTCGCGCAAAGCCCGCCTCGCGCCGCGGCTCCATCGCGCGCACCTTGCCGCCTGCCGCCACGGTCGCAAGCTGGAGCCCCGCGCAGGACCCGAAGGCCGGCAGCCCCGCGTCATACACCGCCCGCATGAACTCGACCGCGCCACGCGTCTCCGGCACATCCTCATAGAGATGGATCGGCGATCCGGTGAGCAGCACCCCGTCGAACGATGCCAGATCGTCGCCGCCCGGCAGCTCGCACTCGCCATCCGCGGGCCACACGCGGGCAAAACTAGCATTCGGCACGATGTGGCGGAGCAGCGCCTCGAATGTCTCGCCCGAACTGCGGCCGACGCTCTTGCGCCGCTTGCGCCGGGCGTCCTCCGGCTCGCTCTCCGCGATCAGGAGGCGCAACGGCTCTGAAATCATCCGCTTACTCACATCTGGATGCCGCCGCTAACGAGCCGCCCGGTCGCAAGGGTGCATCGCCGCCCGGCTTACCGGACGAGCGCCCGCTTTTTCGCGAGGTCGTTGCGGATCGTCGTCGCCGCCACGCCCGCTTCGCCCATGGCATGGCTGATCTGGTCCAGCCCCTTGGCGACGTCGCCGGCGGCGTAGAGGCCGGGGATGCTGGTCCGCTGGTGATCGTCGACGACGAGGCAGCCGTCCCGGCTCGCCTCCGCGCCCAGATCCAGCGCCAGCTCCGACCGGATGACCGAGCCGAGCGCCGGATAGACCGAGTCGAAGCGGAGCGCCCCCTCGGGCGTCGCCACGACGATCTCCTGCCCGTCGATGCGCAGCGGCGCGCATGGCCCATCCACTGTCGAGATGCCGAGATCGAACAGCCGCTGCCGCTCCTCCTCGCTCAGCGCATGTTCGGCATCGGGGGAGATCAAGGTCACGTCGCGGGTGTACATGCGGATGAACACCGCCTCGTTATAGCCGTGGCTCTCCGTGCCGATCACGCCGACGCGCTTGTCCGTCACCTCATAGCCGTCGCAGATCGGGCAATAGCGCAGCAGCCCGCGCTGGAGCGCCAGATCGTGGATCTCCGGCGCGATCCGCGGGCGATTGTTGACCACGCCCGTCGCCAGCAGCACCGATCGCGCACGGATGCGCTCCTCGCCGACCAGCGCCTCGAACAGGTCGTCCTCTCGCGTCAGCGTCTCGACAAGCCCGTCGGTCACGATCGCGCCGAATTCCGCCGCTTGTTCGCGCATCAGGCGGAGCAGCTCCGTGCCGGCGATGCCGCCGGGATAGCCCGAATGATTGTGCGTCCGCGGGATCAGCGCCGCACGGCTGCGGCCCGCATCGACGATCCGCAGGCTCAGGCGGAAGCGCGCGAGATAGATTGATGCGGTCAGCCCGGCGGGGCCCGCACCGACGACGAGGCAGTCCACAGCTTCGCTCAAGGCCCGCTCTCCGGATAGGCAGCGAACCGCCAAAGCGCGCTGCTCCGCCGGTGGTTCCGCCATCATCTCCACGCCTTAGCCGCGCCCGCTTGCTCGACAACAGCCGCCGCCTGCCGCTAACGACCGCGCCATAGAAGAGGATTTTCCATGCGTCGTTTCGTCTTGTTGTCCGCCGCCGCCTTCGTTGCGGCGCCTGCGCTCGCCGCCAATCCGTTCGCCGAACAGAGCACTTTGCCCTATCAGGCGCCGCCGTTCGACCGGATCGCCGACACCGATTACCAGCCCGCGATCGAGCAGGGCATCGCGCAGAGCCTCGCCGAGGTGCGCCGCATCGCCGACAATCCGGAGGCGCCCACGTTCGACAACACGATCGTCGCGATGGAGCGGCAGGGCCGCATGCTCGCGCGCGCGCAGGCGGCGTTCGGCCAGGTGACGCAGGCGAACACCAACCCCGCGCTGCAGAAGGCGCAGGCCGCGCTCGCGCCCAAGCTCGCCGCCTATCAGGACGCGATCTATCTCGATGCCAAGCTGTTCGCGCGGATCAAGACGCTGAACGACCGCGCGTCCTCGCTGAAGCTCGATGCCGAGCAGGCGATGCTGCTCGACGATTATTATCGCAAGTTCGTCCGCGCCGGTGCGCAGCTCTCCGCCGCGGATCAGGCGAGCTTGCGCGATCTCAACAAGCAGATCGCCGCGCTCGGCATCACCTTCCGCCAGCGCCTGCTCGCCGCCACCAAGGCGGGCGCGCTCGTGCTCGACCGGCCGGAGCAGCTTGCCGGCCTGACGCCCGCCGAAGTGGAGGCCGCCGCGCGCGACGCAAAGGATCGCGGGCTTGCGGGCAAATACGTCCTGCCGCTCCAGAATACGACCAACCAGCCCGCGCTGCAGTCACTCACCGATCGTGCGACGCGCGAGGCGCTGTTCCGCCAGAGCTGGAACCGCGCGTCCAAGGGCGACGCTAATGACACTCGGGCGACGGTGGCGCAGTTGAACCAGCTCCACACGCGCAAGGCGAACCTGCTCGGCTTCCCGACCTACGCCGCTTACTCGCTGGCCGAGCAGATGGCGAAGACCCCGGCAACGGCGCAGACGTTCATGGTCGATCTCGACGCGCCCGTCGCCGCCGCGCAGGCGCGCGAGCTTGCCGACATTCAGGCCGCCGCCGGCAGCACGCCGGTCGAGGCATGGGACTGGGATTTCTACGCGGAGAAGGTGCGCAAGGCCAAGTATGACCTGAACGAGGCCGAGACCAAGCCCTATCTTGAAATCTGGAACGTGCTGGAAAACGGTGTCTTCTACGCCGCCAACCAGATGTACGGCCTGTCGTTCAAGCGCCGCACCGACATCCCCACCTACCACCCGGACATTCGCGTCTACGAGGTATTCGAGGAGAACGGTCAGCCGCTCGGCCTTGCCTACTTCGACTATTGGAAGCGCGACAACAAGTCCGGCGGCGCGTGGATGAACAGCTTCGTGCCGCAGGCCCGGCTGTTCGGGACGAAGCCCGTCATCTCCAACACCGCCAACTTCACCAAGCCGGCGGACGGCCAGCCCGCGCTCGTGACCTTCGACGACGTGCGCACCATGTTCCATGAATTCGGCCACGGCCTGCACGGCCTGTTCGCCAACCAGACCTATCCGACGCTGTCGGGCACCGCGGTGGCGCGTGACTTCGTCGAGTTCCCATCGCAGTTCAACGAGCATTGGGCGCTGGAGCCACGCGTGCTGGCGAATTACGCCAAGCATCACCAGACGGGCGCGCCGATGCCGCAGGCGCTGGTGGACAAGATCAAGCGCGCCGAGCATTTCAACCAGGGCTATGCCACGGGCGAGAACCTTGCCGCTGCGCAGCTCGACATGGCGTGGCACGTGCTGCCCGCATCCGCCGGCCGCCAGGATGTCGATGCGTTCGAGGCCAAGGCGCTTGCCGCCACCCGGCTCGACGTCCGCCACGTGCCGCCGCGTTATCGCACCAGCTACTTCAACCACGTCTGGGGCTCCGGCTATGCGGCCGGCTATTACGCCTATCTCTGGACGGACATGATCGAGGAGAATGTCCACGACTGGTTCAAGGCCAATGGCGGCATGACTCGCGCCAACGGCCAGCGCCTGCGCGATCTCATCCTCTCACGCGGCCATACGCAGGATTACAACACCATGTTCCGCGCGATGGTCGGCCACGATCCGCAGGTCGCCCCGCTGCTCCGCAGCCGCGGGCTGACGGCCAAGTAGGCTGGAGGGAAGGGCGGACGGGACGAGCCATCCCGTCCGCCCTTACCCTCACGGGATGCGCCGCACGGCCTCGCTCTCGATCAGGCGCAGTTCCTCCAGCGTCTGCCGCAGCGCCGCTTCCTGCTTCTCCAGCTCCTCGATCCGCTCGCGGCATCGCCCCGCCAGCGCGCGCATCTGCTCGATATGCTGCGGGTCGGCGTCGTAGAGGTCGAGGAAGTCCTTGATGTCGCGCAGCGAAAAGCCGAGCCTCTTGCCGCGCAGGATCAGCTGCATCCGCGCCGCCTCGCGCTTGGTATAGATGCGCGTGGTGCCGACGCGGCGGGGCTCGATCAGCCCGCGATCCTCGTAGAAACGCAGCGTGCGCGGCGTGATGCCGAGGCTGGCGGCGAGATCCTGGATCCCGCTCAGCTCGCCCTCAGCCTGCATCGACCAGCGCGCTCCTCTCCGCCCGGATCCGCTCCTCCTCGACCAGTTCCTTTTTGGAGAGCTTGCCGATCAGCGTCTTGGGCAGCGTCTCGCGGATCTCGATCTCGCGCGGCAGCTCGATCTTGCTGATCTTGTCGCGCAGGAACTCGCGCAACGCGTCCGGCGTCACCGTGGCATCGGGCGTCAGCGTGACGAACGCCTTGGGGGCCTGCCCGCGATATTCGTCGGGAATGCCGATCACGACCACTTCGCGCACCTCGGGATGCTCATACAGCGCATCCTCGATCACGCGCGGATAGACATTGTATCCGCTGCACAGGATCACGTCCTTGATCCGGTCGACGATGAACAGATAGCCGTCCTCGTCCAGATGGCCGATGTCGCCGGTGCGCAGCGCCCCGTCGGTGAACACCGCCTCCGTCTCCGCCGGCTTGTTCCAGTAACCGCTCATCACCTGCGGCCCGCGCGCGCAGATCTCGCCATTCTCGCCCAGCGCCAGCAGCGTCGTCGGGTTGGCCGGATCGCGTATCTCGATCGTCGTACCGGGGAAGGGCTGTCCGGCCGAGCCGCGCTTCTTCAGCCCGTCCAGCGGATTGCAGGTGATGATGGGCGACGCCTCCGACAGGCCATAGCCTTCCATCAACGTCGCGCCGGTCGTCGCCTCGAACGCCTGCGCCACCTCAGGCGGCAGGGGCGCGCCGCCGGAGATGCAGGCGCGGATGTCGGACAGGTCCACCTTCTGCGTGGCGGCGACACCCGCGATCGCGTTGTAGATGGTCGGCACCGCGGGGAAATAGGTCGGCCGCGTGCGCTCGATCGTCTTCAGCACCTGCTTCAGGTCGAACCGGGGCAGCAGGATCATCTCCGCACCCACGCGGATCGCGAAGGTCAGCACCGTCGTCAGCGCGAAGACGTGGAACAGCGGCAGCACGCCCAGCACGCGCTCCTGCTGCGGCTGCTCGCCACCGACATGGATTACCTGCGCATCCGCATTGGAGACGAGATTGGCGTGGCTCAGCATCGCCGCCTTGGGCGTCCCCGTGGTGCCGCCGGTATATTGCAGCACCGCCACCTCGTGCGGATCGACCGCGACCGGGGAAGCGTGGCCATGCTCCGCCACCAGCTGCGCGAAGCGAAGATGGCGGGGCCCGCGCGGCGCACGCGCAATGTCCTTCCGTTTCACCACATCATAGGCGACGCGCTTCAACAGCGGCAGCGTGCGCGCGATCGGGCAGGTAATGACATGGCGCAGGTTCAGCCGCTCGGCCACCTTGGTCACGCGCGCATGGATTTCGGGCAGGTCGCAGGTGGCGATGATCTCCGCGCCTGAATCGCGCAGCAGATGCTCCAGCTCACGCTCGACGTAGAGCGGGTTAACGTTCACCACCACGCCGCCGATACGCAGCGTCGCGAAGAACAGCACCGGATAATAGATCAGGTTGGGCAGGCAGAGCGCAACGCGCGAGCCCTTGGTGACGCCCAGCGCCTGCAACCCTGCGGCGGCCGCCTCCACCTGCTCGGCCAGTGCGCCATAGCGCGTGATCCGGCCCATGAAGTCCACCGCCGGCCGCTCGGGAAAACGCTTCACCGTCGCGTCGAGCAGGTCCGTCAGCAATCGCGGCTGGAACTCGAACGCCGCGCCGTTCGCCTTTCCGCTGGTCATCCACTCTCCTCGCTCTTTTTTGCTGCGCCGCCCGGTTGTCGTGCCGCGCAGCATACCTTATACCTTGACGTATAGGTTAGCTATCGCACCTTAGGGTCATTCCGCAAGGGCCAGAGCGGCAAACGAGAGGATCGCATGACGAACGTAGTGATCGCGGGCTATGCCCGGTCGCCCTTCCACCTCGCCGGCAAGGGCGCGCTCGCCCGCGTGCGGCCCGACGATCTCGCCGCGCAGACGATCCGCGGCCTGCTGGAGCGGACCAAGGTGGATCCGGCCGAGATCGAGGACATCATTCTCGGTTGCGCCTTCCCTGAGGGTGAGCAAGGGCTTAACGTCGCACGCCTGATCGGGTTGCTTGCCGATCTGCCGATTTCGGTCGCCGGCATGACGGTGAACCGCTTCTGCGGCTCATCGATGAGTGCGATCCACATCGCCATGGGTCAGATCGCCATCGGCGCGGGCGAGGCGTTCATCTGCGCGGGTATCGAATCGATGAGCCGCGTTCCGATGAGCGGCTTCAACCCGCTGCCCAACCCCACGCTCGCCGCGAAGAATGCCGGCGCCTACATGGGCATGGGTCAGACGGCCGAGAACGTCGCCGAGCGTTACCAGATCACCCGCGCCGAGCAGGAGGCGTTCGCGGTCAAGAGCCAGCAGAAGGCGGCTGCCGCGCGCGACGGCGGCAAGCTGTCGGACGAGATCGTGCCGATCCAGACCAAGGCCGGCACCGTCAGCGAGGATGGCACGCTGCGCCCCGACACGACCGAGCAGGGCCTGTCCGGTTTGAAGCCCGCCTTCGACCAAAACGGCACGGTCACCGCCGGCACCTCGTCGCCGCTGACCGACGGCGCCTCCGCCGTGCTGGTCTGCTCGGAGGAGTTCGCCACGCGTCATGGCCTCAAGATCCTCGCCCGCATCCGCGCCGTCGCGGTCGCCGGATGCGAGGCGGAGGTGATGGGCCTGGGTCCGATCAACGCCACGCAGAAGGCGCTGGAGCGCGCGGGGCTGAGCGCGGGTGACCTCGACATCGTCGAGATCAACGAGGCCTTTGCCAGCCAGGCGATCGCCTGCATCCGCGATCTCGGCCTCAAGGAAGAGACGATCAACGTCGATGGGGGCGCCATCGCCATCGGCCACCCGCTCGGCGCCACCGGTGCGCGCATCGTCGGCAAGGCCGCGGCGCTGCTGGAGCGCGAGGGCAAGCGCTACGCGCTCGCCACCCAGTGCATCGGCGGCGGGCAGGGCATCGCCACCATCCTGGAGCGCGCATGACCATGGCTGACACGATCAAAAAGGTGTGCGTGATCGGCGCCGGCACGATGGGTGCCGGCATCGCCGCACAGGTGGCCAATGCCGGCGTGCCGGTGCTGCTGCTCGATATCGTGCCCAAGGACGGCACGGATCGCGACGCCATTGCGAAGGGTGCGGTGGCCAGGATGCTCAAGACCGAGCCGGCGCCGTTCATGTCGGCGTCTGCGGCCAAGCTGGTCGAGACGGGCAACATCGACGATCACCTGGGTCGCGTCGCCGAGTGCGACTGGATCTGCGAGGCGGTGATCGAGCGGCTCGACATCAAGCAGGCGCTCTATGCCAAGCTCGAGACGCTGAAGAAGCCGGGCGCCGCGGTGTCGTCCAACACCTCCACCATCCCGCTCGGCCATCTGGTCGAGGGGCGGTCGGAGCAGTTCCGCCGCGATTTCCTCATCACCCACTTCTTCAATCCGCCGCGCTACATGCGCCTGATCGAGATCGTCTCCGCGCCCGAGACCGATCCGGCGGTGATCGCCAAGGTCGAGTCGTTCGTTGACCGCCAGCTCGGCAAGCGCATCGTCCGCGCCAAGGATACGCCCGGCTTCATCGCCAACCGTATCGGCACCTACTGGCTGGCGCACGCGATCAACGCGGCAATGGATCAGGGGCTCACCGTCGAGGAGGCGGACCAGATTGGCGGCCGCCCGATGGGCGTACCCAAGACGGGCATCTTCGGCCTCGTCGATCTCGTCGGCGTCGACCTGATGCCGCTCCTGTCCAAGAGCCTTTCGTCCACGTTGCCGGAAGGCGACGCCTATTTCGAGACGATCCGGCCGATGCCGCTGATCGACCGGATGATCGCGGAGGGCTTCACCGGCCGCAAGGGCAAGGGCGGCTTCTACCGGCTCGACAAGGGTGCCGATGGCAAGCGCACCAAGCAGTCGCTCGATCTCGCCAGCGGTGAATATCGCGCCGAGCAGAAGCCCGCACCGCTGCCCCGCGCCGCGCAAAAGGATCTCGCCGCGCTCGTTGCAGTGCCCGGCAAGGTCGGCACCTATGCCTGGTCCGTCCTCGGCCATGTGCTCAGCTACGCCGCGTCGCTCGTCGGCACGATCTCGGACGATATCGTCGGCATCGATGATGCAATGAAGCTCGGCTACAACTGGCGCTACGGCCCGTTCGAGCTGATCGACCTGCTCGGCCCCGGCAAGCTCGCCGAGCGTCTCCGCGCCGAGGGCCGCCCCGTGCCCCCAATCCTCGACACGGCGGGGGACAAACCCTTCTACCGCGTCGAGAACGGCCAGCGTCAGTATCTCACGATCGACGGCGCCTATGCCGACGTCGTCCGCGCCGAGGGCGTGCTGCTGCTGGAGGACATCAAGCTTCGCGCGCAGCCGCTGCTCAAGACGGCCTCTGCCGCGCTGTGGGACATCGGTGACGGCGTCGTCTGCATCGAGTTCACCGGCAAGATGAACGCGCTCGACGAGCCGGTCGTGCAGCTCATCCAGCAGGCGATCCCGCTGGTGAAGGCGCAGTACAAGGCCGTTGTCGTCTATAACGAGGGGTCGAACTTCTCGGCCGGCGCCAATCTCGGCCTCGCCATGTTCGCGGTCAACATCGCGGCGTGGAGCGAGATCGAACGGCTGATCGCCGGCGGCCAGCAGGCGTTCAAGGCGCTGAAATATGCGCCTTTCCCGGTGGTCGCGGCGCCTGCGGGCCTGGCGCTCGGCGGCGGGTGCGAGGTGTGCCTCAACGCCGATGCGGTGCAGGCGCATGCCGAGACCTATATGGGCCTGGTCGAAACGGGCGTCGGCCTCGTCCCCGGCTGGGGCGGCAATGGCGAACTGCTGGATCGCATCGTCAAGGCGCCCGGCATGCCCAAGGGGCCGATGCCGGCGGTCGCCAAGGCGTTCGAGACGATCTCGACCGCGCAGGTCTCCAAGTCCGCCGCACAGGCGCGCGAACTCATGTTCCTGCGCCCCTCGGATGGCATCACCATGAACCGCGATCGCCTGCTCGCCGATGCCAAGGCCAAGGCGCTCGCCCTCGTCGACGGCTATGCCGCGCCGGAGAAGCCCACCTTCCGCCTGCCGGGCGAAAGCGGGCGCGTCGGCCTCGCCATGGCGGTTCGGGACTTCCAGAAGAAGGGCATGGCGACCGACTATGACGGCGTCGTCGCCGAACGGCTCGGCCAGGTGCTGACCGGCGGCGAGGCCGATCTGGTCGACATCGTCACCGAAGACCAGCTGCTCGCGCTGGAGCGCAAGATGTTCATCGCGAGCGTCAAGGACAGCCGCACGCAGGCCCGGGTCGAGCATATGCTCGAAACCGGCAAGCCGCTGCGCAACTGAGCGGAGAGAGAAGATGGTTCAGGTCTATCGCGCGCCCCTGCGCGACATGCGCTTCGTCCTCCACGAACTGTTCGCGGACGACGATTTCGGCAATCTGCCGGGCTTCGAGGAATATACCCCCGATCTCTACGACGCGATCCTGGAGGAGGCCGCGCGCCTCACGCAGGACGTGCTGCTGCCGCTGAATGCCAGCGGCGATCTGGAAGGCGCTACTTACGAGAACGGCGTCGTCCGCACGCCCGCCGGGTTCAAGGAAGCCTATAACACGTTCCGCGACGGCGGCTGGGCGGCGCTCGCCTCGCCGGCCGAGTGGGGCGGGCAGGGGCTGCCCGAGTCGGTCAACAAGCTGGTCGAGGAGATGACCTGCTCGGCCAACCTGTCGTTCAGCCTCTATCCCGGCCTGACGCACGGCGCGACCACCGCCATGCTCGATCACGCCTCGGACGAACTGAAGCAGGCCTATCTGCCGAAGATGGTGTCGGGCGAATGGTCGGGCACGATGTGCCTGACGGAGCCGCATTGCGGCACCGATCTGGGCATGCTGCGCACCCGGGCGGAGCCGCAGGGCGACGGCAGCTACAAGGTGTCGGGCGAGAAGATCTTCATCTCGGCCGGCGACCATGACCTGACCGACAACGTCATCCACCTCGTCCTCGCGCGCCTGCCCGATGCGCCGAAGGGCGTGAAGGGGATCAGCCTGTTCCTAGTGCCCAAGTTCCTGCCCAAGGATGACGGCTCGGTCGGGCCGCGCAACGGCGTGCAGGTGGCCGGCATCGAGCACAAGATGGGCCTCAAGGCATCGGCCACCTGCCAGATGGTGTTCGACGATGCGACCGGCTGGCTGGTCGGGGAGCCGAACAAGGGCCTCGCCGCGATGTTCACGATGATGAACACGGAGCGCGTCTCGGTCGGCATACAGGGCTTGGGCGTCGGCGAGATCGCCTATCAGTCCGCTGTCGCCTACGCCAAGGAACGCCTGCAGGGCCGTGCGCTCAGCGGCCCGGCGCGTCCCGATCTCGCCGCCGATCCGATCATCGTCCATCCCGACGTGCGCCGCATGCTGATGACGATGCGCGTCTATGCCGAGGGCAGCCGCGCACTCGGCCAGTGGGTGTCGCGCGCGCTCGATGCGGAAAAGCATGCGACCGATCCGGAGATGAAGGCGCGCGCCACCGCCTTCGTCGCGCTGATGACGCCCGTCGTGAAGGCGCTGTTCACCGATCTCGCGTCGGAATCGGCCAACCTCGCGGTGCAGACCTATGGCGGCCACGGCTATATCCGCGACCACGGGGTCGAGCAGTTCGTCCGCGACGCGCGCATCGCCCAGATCTACGAGGGCACCAACGGCGTCCAGGCGCTCGATCTCGTCGGCCGCAAGATGTCCGCGAAGATGGGGGCGAACATGCGCCCCTTCTTCCACGCCGCCTCCCGCCTGATCGAGGATATGGCGAACGTCGAGGACAAGGCGCTGAAGGCGTGGCACGGCGCCTATCAACAGGCGTTCGGCGCGCTCCAGATGACCACCGGGCTGATCGCGCAGAAGGCGCTCAAGGATCCGGAGGAGGCGGGCGCCGCGGCGACCGATTATCTGCGGATGCTCGGCCTCGTCGCCATGGGCTACACCTTCCTCAAGGCGGCGGGCATCGCCAAGGCGAAGCTGGCCGAGGGCGTCGAGGATGCGGCTTTCTACGAAGCGAAGCTGGCCACGGCCAACTTCTTCTTCGATCGCATCCTGCCGCAGGTGACGGCCGGCTTCCTCACCATCAAGTCGGGCAAGCGCTCGGTTATGGCGCTGGACGTCGAGGCGTTCTGAGCCACACCGTGCGTTCGCGTTGAGCCACAATCTCCGTTCGTGCTGAGCCACAGCCCCCGTTTGTGCGAAGCCACAGCCACCGTTTGTGCGGAGCCGCAGCCCCGTTCGTGCTGAGCTTGTCGAAGCATCGTCCTTCTCCCTCGCTTGCGAAAGAAGTACGGTCCTTCGACAGGCTCAGGGCGAACGGGACGACCTGTTGCTGACGAAGCCGGAGAAAGCCGCGCACACGTTCGGCCATGACAATCCAAAGTCGTGCCCTGTCGGCAACACCTCCGGGCGGATCGCCGCCAGCCCACCTGATGCCGGGAACGCAATCCTCCGCTCGGTCGCTCGTGCAAGGCTTGAACATGCCCGCGCGAAGGATTAGCCCCCGCTCAGCCTTCCCTATGCGTCAACCCCTCGACGCTTAGGGTATAAATGACAAACAGGGCTTCAGCCCGCCCCCTCAAGGAGAGAGCATGATGGTCGCCTTCACGCTTGCCCTCGCACTCGCCGCCGCAGGCCAGCCCGCGGATGCGGTGATCGGCCGCTGGAAGACGGGAAACCGCAACGGCGTCGTCCAGATCGATCGCTGCGGCAATTCCGTCTGCGGCCGGCTCGTCACGTCAGACGGCATCCGCACCAACCCCGCGCTGACCGACGCCAACAACAGCGATGCATCGCTGCGCAATCGCCCGCTCAAGGGCGTGTCGCTGCTGTCCGGCTTCAAGGCCGAAGGCGGCGGCGTGTGGAACGGCGGCAAGATCTACAATCCAGAGGACGGCAAGACCTACACCGCCAAGCTGACGCCGTCGGGCGACACGCTGAAGGTGCGTGGCTGCGTCTTCGTGCCGCTCTGCAAGACCCAGACGTGGACGCGCCTCCGCTGAGCGGGGCCGGCCCATTTTCCAAACGCTCCTGCCTGACCGAGGAAGCTCGATGACTCTCCGTTCCAAATCGCTTCTGTTCGCCGCCGCCTTCGGCGGCCTCGTCGCCACCTCCGGCGTCGCCAACGCCAACGCCTTCTACCTTCAGGCGCAGAATGCCCGCGGCGCCGGCCGCGCCTTTTCGGGCGAGGCGGCCGATACCGGCGCCGCCTCGCTATGGTGGAACCCGGCGGCGATCGGCGGCATGACGACGGGCGAAGCGACGCTCGGCGCCACCGGCATTATCCCGCGCGGCCGCGTCGTCGATACCGGCACCACCATCCGCCGCCCGACCAACACCGGCTTCGTGCCCGTCGGTGGCGATGGCATCGCCCGCAATCCGATCAACAAGGGCGTGCTGCCCAGCGGCGCGGTCGCCTATCCGCTGACCGACCGCATCGCCATCGGCGTTTCGGTCACCTCGCCGTTCAGCTTCACCACCAACTATGATGACGATAGCTGGACCCGCTACAGCGCGGACCGCACCAAGCTGCGCACCATCGACATCCAGCCCTCGCTCGGTGTCGCCGTCACCGATTGGCTGCGCCTCGGCGGCGCGGTGAACATCGAATATTCGGATGCCAGCCTCAGCAACGCGCTGCCCAACGTCGCGGCGACGCTGCCGGACGGCGAACAGCGGCTGAAGGGCGATGGCTGGGATTTCGGCTATTCGGTCGGCGGCCAGATCCACTCGGGCGATCAGTTCACCTTCGGCGTCAGCTACAAGTCGTCGATCAAGCACAAGTTGAAGGGTGACGTGACGATCAGCGGCCTGCTCGGGCCGCTCGCCGCGCAGAACCGCGTCGTCGATGCCACCGCCACCTTCCGCACGCCCTGGCAGCTCATCTTCTCGGGCCGCGGGAAGGTCAGCGATCAGCTGACGCTGAACGCGCAGGTGATCCGCTTTGGCTGGAACAAGTTCGACGCGATCCGCCTTGGCGCACCGCTCAACACCGCGATCCCCGAGGATTATCGCAACACGTGGAGCTATGCCGGTGGTCTCGACTATCAGCTCCATCCCAAGATCACGCTGCGCGCCGGCGTCCAGCACGCGCTGACCCCGACGCGGGACGGCAACCGCGATGCGCGCGTGCCGGATGCGAACCGCTGGATCTATGCGGCGGGCAGCAGCTACCAGATGACGCCCAACTTCGCGCTCGACTTTGGCGTCAACTATGCCGACTTCAAGAACGAGACGATCGACCGCGTGACCGCGGCCTATGCCGGCACCGCCGCGCAGACGCCGATCCTCACCTCCGGCGTGCTCCGCAAGGCGAGTGCGTGGGAAATCGCGGTGGGCGGCCGCCTGACCTTCTGATCCTCGTCCGACAGGGTGGGGCCGATCCGGTCCTACCCTGTCGGAAAAGGCCGTCTGAGTGTCACCTTTGTCAACCTAAGGCGCTGTCACAGCGCCTGCGCCGCCGCCCAGCCGCTCGCCCAGGCCCACTGGAAGTTGTATCCGCCCAGCCATCCGGTCACGTCCACCGCCTCGCCGATCACGTGCAGCCCCGGCACCCGCCTCGCCTCCAGCGTCTGCGACGACAGCTCCGCCGTGCTCACCCCGCCGACCGTCACTTCCGCCTTGGCATAACCCTCGGTCCCGTTCGGCCGCAGCCGCCAGTCGCTCAAGCGCCGTCCCGCCTCGGCCAGCTTCGCATCGCTGAGGTTCGCCAGCTCGCCCGTCAGCGCCAGCCGCTCCGCCAGCGTCTCCGCCAGCCTCGCCGGCAGCGCAGCCGCCAGCACCGACCTGACGGTCGCCCGCGGGCTGCTCCGCTTCGCCTCCGCCAGCCATCCCGCGCTCCGGTCCGGCAGGAAGTCGATCGCCACCGCCTCGCCGTGCCGCCAGTAAGACGACACCTGCAGGATCGCCGGCCCCGACAGCCCGCGGTGCGTGAACAAGGCCGCCTCGCGGAACGCCGCCTTGCCCGCGCCCGCGACCACCTCGGTCGCGACACCCGCCAGATCGCGGAACAGCGCCTCCTCACCGCTTAAGGTCAGTGGCACCAGCGCCGGCCGCGGCTCCACCACCTTCAGCTTGAACTGCCGCGCCAGATCGTAGGCGAAGCCCGTCGCCCCCAGCTTCGGAATGGACGGCCCACCCGTCGCCACCACCAGCCGCGGCGCGCTCACCGCCCGCGTGCCGAAGCCGATGCGATACTGCCCTTCACCATGCTCCACCGCCCGGATCGCACTCCCAAGCGCGATCTCCACGCCGCCTTGCGCACACTCGTCCAGCAGCATGTCGACGATCTGCCGCGCAGACCCATCGCAGAACAGCTGCCCCAGCGTCTTCTCGTGCCAGGCGATGCCATGCCGCTCGACCAGCGCGAGGAAATCCGCCGGCGTATAGCGGGCGAGTGCCGAGCGGGCGAAATGCGGGTTGGCGGAGACGAACCGATCCGGCGCGGTGTCGACATTGGTGAAGTTGCACCGCCCGCCACCCGAAATGACGATCTTGGCGCCCGCCTGCCGGTTATGATCGATCACCAGCACCCGTCGCCCGCGCTGCCCCGCCACGGCGGCGCACATCAGCCCCGCCGCACCGGCGCCCAGCACGATCGCGTCGTAAGTGTCGGCCAATTCAGTGCAGCTTGGCGATGCTGAGCCCATCCAGCTTCGCGCGTTCCTTCACCGATTCCTCGCTGCGCGTCAGCGCCTTGGCGATGGCCTTCAGCGCCATGCCCTTCTTGGCCAACGTGTGAAGCTTTTGGATCTCGTCCTGCTTCCACGGCTGGCGATGTCGTTCGAACTTCTCGGCCATAATGATCCTCCTGTTGCTCAAGCAGCGGTCATGCGCAGCGCCACCGCCTCGGCCACCTTGATGCCGTCGATCGCCGCCGACAGGATGCCGCCCGCATAGCCCGCCCCTTCGCCGGCCGGATACAGGCCGGCGACGTTCAGGCTCTGGAAGTCGCGACCGCGCGTGATGCGGATGGGGGAGGAGGTGCGCGTCTCCACGCCTGTCATCACCGCGTCCGGGTGGTCGTAATTGGCGATCTGCCGCCCGAACACCGGCAGCGCCTCGCGGAATGCGTCCAGCACGAAGCGTGGCAGGCACTCGGCCAGATCGGTCGGCCGCGTGCCCGGCTTGTAGGAGGGTGTGACGGTGCCGAGCGCGGTTGAGGCGCGCCCGGCCAGCAGGTCGCCGACCGTCTGCACCGGGGCTGCATAGTCCGACCCGCCCGCCACGAACGCCTTGGCCTCCAATTCACGCTGCAAGTCGATGCCGGCGAGCGGATGGCCGGGATAGTCGCGCGCCGGATCGATGCCGACGACGAGTCCCGAATTGGCATTGAACTC
The DNA here is from genome assembly GCF_900113315.1 of Sphingomonas jatrophae. Classification (GTDB taxonomy): domain Bacteria; phylum Pseudomonadota; class Alphaproteobacteria; order Sphingomonadales; family Sphingomonadaceae; genus Sphingomonas_P; species Sphingomonas_P jatrophae. Next base: position 235,628 of record NZ_FOZG01000001.1, read on the forward strand.
GGCGCGGGAATATTGGCTCATGCCGTTGGTCACGACGCGGCCCGGCTCGGACGTTGCCGCCACCACGCGCCCGCCCGGGCACATGCAGAAGCTGTAGACCGTCCGCCCGTTCGTGCAATGGTGCGACAGCGTATAGGCGGCCGCGCCGAGATCGGGGTGTCCCGCACAGGACCCGAACCGCGCGCGGTCGATCCAGCTTTGCGGATGCTCGATGCGGACGCCGATGGAGAAGGGCTTGGCCTCCACATGCACGCCGCGTCTGTGCAGCATGGCGAAGGTGTCGCGCGCGCTATGACCGACGGCGAGCACGACGTGGCTCGCCGCCAGCCGCTCGCCCGTGGACAGGTGCAGGGCGTGGAGTTGGTGCGTGCCGTCGGTCCGCGTCTCCAATTCGACATCCTCGACGCGCGTGCCGAACCGATATTCGCCGCCCAGCGCCTCGACCGTGCGGCGCATGCTCTCGACCATCGTCACCAGCCGGAAGGTGCCGATATGCGGGTGCGCCTCGGTCAGGATCTCGGGCGGGGCGCCCGCGGCGACGAACTCGGTCAGCACCTTGCGGCCGAGGTGGCGCGGATCCTTGATCTGGCTCCACAATTTGCCGTCGGAGAAGGTGCCGGCACCGCCCTCGCCGAACTGGACGTTGGATTCGGGCGTCAGCTCGCCGCGGCGCCAAAGCCCCCACGTATCCTTCGTCCGTTCGCGCACCACCTTGCCACGGTCGAGGATGATCGGGCGAAAGCCCATCTGCGCGAGGATCAGCCCGGCGAACAGCCCGCACGGCCCCGCACCGATTACCACCGGGCGCGGCGATCCGGCAGGGGCCTGCGCAACGAAGCGATATCCGGTATCGGGCGTCGTCCGCACGTTCGGATCGCCGTCGAAACGCGCAAGGACGCCAGCCTCGTCACGCACAGCGATGTCGACGCTGTAGACCATCATGATCGCCGACTTGCGTCGCGCATCGTTCGCCCGCCGCGCGATCGTGAGTTCGAGCAGGTCCTCCGCGTCGATGCCGAGGCGCGCGCACACCGCAGGCGTCAGCGCCTCTGGCGGGTGGCCGAGAGGCAGTCTCAATTCTGACAAGCGAAGCATCCCCCGCACATAGGCATGACGCCGCGCTTTGGGCAGTCCCCCGCGACGCCCCTTGTTGCCGCCGCCGCTGCCGCCGATAGGGAGAACGCCACGATGGGAGCCCGGCGGATGAACCCGCTCTACGCCAACATGCGAACCTCGATCTTCGAGGAGATCTCGCTGCTCGCGCGGGCGGCGGGCGCGATCAACCTGGGGCAGGGCTTTCCAGATTGGGATGGGCCGCTCCCTGTCCGGGAAGCGGCGGCGGCGGCGCTGATCGACGGGCAGAATCAGTACCCGCCATCCTCTGGCCTACCGGCGCTGCGCACCGCGATTGCAGAGCATCACGCCCGCTTCCACGGCCTCGCCGTCGAGCCGGAACACGTCCTTGTCACCTCGGGCGCCACCGAGGCGCTCGCGGCGGCGATCCTCGCGCTTCTGGAGCCCGGCGACGAGGCCATCCTGCTCCAGCCCTGCTACGATGCCTACGCACCGCTCGTTCGTCGCGCGGGTGCTGTACCGTGCTTCGTCACGCTGCAACCGCCCGGCTGGCGGCTGGACGTGAACGCGATCGAGCGGGCGATCGGGCCCCGCACCCGGATTGTCATCCTCAACAATCCGCTCAACCCCGCCGCCCGCGTGTTCACCCGCGCGGAGCTGGAGGCGTTTGCGGCGCTCTGCATCCGCCACGATCTGATCGCGCTGTGCGACGAGGTGTGGGAGCATGTGCTGTTCGATGGCCGGGTGCATGTGCCGCTGGCCGGCTTGCCGGGGATGGCGGAGCGGACGGTGAAGGTCAGCTCGGCGGGCAAAATCTTCTCGATGACCGGGTGGAAGGTCGGCTGGATCGTCGCGCCGCCGGACCTGCTGGGTCCCATTACCCGCGCGCACCAATATCTCACCTTCGTCACCCCGCCCGCGCTCCAGCTGGGCGTCGCGGCGGGGCTGGCGCTGCCGGGTGCGGTGTTCGCCGAGATGCGCGATCGCTGCGCAGGCGCGCGCGACCGGCTGGCGGGCACGCTAACCGACGCCGGCTACGCCCTGCTGCCGAGCGAGGGGAGCTATTTCCTTTGCGTTGATCTCGCGGCGTCCGGCATCAGCGAGGATGATCGATCGCTGTGCCTGCGCCTCATCGCCGATCATGGTGTCGCAGCCATCCCGCTCTCCGCCTTCTACGAGCAGGATGCGCCCCGCCAGCTGATCCGCCTGTGCTTCGCCAAGGATGACGCAATCCTCGACGAAGCGGCGGGACGCCTTGCACGCGCCCGCGCCGCGCTTAGCTGAGGGGCAGATCGGAGACCGACATGACCGAAGAGACCTATACTCCGTCCAAGGTATGGCAGTGGACCAAGCCCAATGGCGGCGCCTTCGCCAACATCAACCGGCCGACCGCGGGCGCGACGCACGACAAGGAACTGCCCGTCGGCCGCCACCCGCTTCAACTCTACTCGCTCGCCACGCCCAACGGGCAGAAGGTGACGATCCTGCTCGAGGAGCTGCTCGCCCTCGGCCATGCGGGGGCGGAGTATGACGCCTGGCTGATCCGCATCAACGAGGGCGACCAGTTCGGCAGCGGCTTCGTCGCGGCCAATCCCAATTCCAAGATCCCGGCGCTGGTCGATCGCAGCGGGCCGCAGCCGGTGCGCGTGTTCGAATCGGGCGCGATCCTGACCTATCTGGCGGAAAAGTTCGGCGCCTTCCTGCCGACCGACAGCGCGGCGCGGGCGGAGTGCTTGTCCTGGCTGTTCTGGCAGATGGGCAGCGCGCCCTATATCGGCGGCGGCTTTGGCCACTTCTACGCCTATGCACCGATCAAAATCGAATATGCCATCGATCGCTTCGCGCTGGAGGCGAAGCGCCAGCTCGACGTGCTCGACCAGCAACTGGCCGAGCGTCGCTTCATCGCCGGCGACGAGTACACGATCGCCGATATCGCCATCTGGCCCTGGTATGGCGGGCTGGTGCTCGGCACCGCTTACGAAGCGGGCGAGTTCCTGTCGGTTCACGAATATCGCAACGTGCTCCGCTGGGCGGAGGAGATCGGCGCGCGGCCGGCGGTGAAGCGCGGCCGCATGGTCAATCGCGCCTTCGGACCGCTTGATGAGCAGCTCCGTGAGCGCCACGATGCCAGCGACTTCGAGACGCGCACGCAGGACAGGCTCGAAGCTGCCAGCTGAGCGGGCGGGTGTGCCCGGCCGCTCAGGCGCGGCCGGGTAGCGCCTCCGCCGGCAAGGCACCGTTGCCGATCCATGCCTCGAGCGCATCATGCGCCTGATCGTCGCTCGTCTGCTCCAGCGGGTGCTTGCAGAAGAAGGTCGATGCCGCCAGCACCGGCCCGCCCTCGCCACGATCGCGCGCCAGCGCGGCGCAGCGGATCATGTCGATCGCCACGCCTGCGCTGTTGGGGCTGTCCTCCACGGATAGGCGCAGCTCCAGGTTCATCGGCACGCCGCCGAACAGCCGCCCCTCCATGCGGATGAAGGCGACCTTGTTGTCCTTCTGCCACGCGACATAATCGGACGGTCCGATGTGGACGTTCTCGTCCTCCAGCCGCTCCGCCGCGACCGACTGCACCGCCTCCGTCTTGCTGAGCTTCTTGGAGGCGAGGCGGCTGCGCGCGCTCATGTTGAGGAAGTCGGTGTTGCCGCCGGTGTTCAGCTGATACGTCCGGTCGAGCGCGGCGCCGCGCTTGGCGAACAGGTCGGTCAGCACGCGGTGGACGATGGTGGCGCCGATCTGTGCCTTGATGTCGTCGCCGACGATCGGCACCCCGGCGGCACGGAACCGCTCCGCCCAAGCCGGATCGCTGCCGATGAAGACGGGGATGGCGTTGACGAAGGCGACGCCTGCTTCCAGCGCGCAGTCCGCATAGAACTCTGTCGCGGCCTGGCTGCCGACCGGCAGATAGTTCACCATCACGTCGACATCCGCCTCCCGCAGCGCCGCCACCACTGCCGCGCGGTCGGGCTGCTCGGCCTCCGCCACGCGGAAGCTGCGCTCGGCCGGATGGTCGAGCATGTGATCGGCGACGCCGTCCAGCACCGGCCCCATGGCAACGACGGCGCCGGTCGACTCCACCTCGGGGCAGAAGATGGCCGTGTTGTTCGGCTGCGCGAAAATCGCCTCGGCGACATCACGACCCACCTTGCGCGGATCGACGTCCCACGCGGCGACAACGCGGATGTCGGACGGACGATAGCCGCCGATCTCGGCATGGAGCAGCCCGGTCAGGTCGTTCGACCCGCGCGCGTAGAAGCTGAGGCCCTGGACCAGCGACGAGGCGCAATTGCCGACGCCCGCAATGGCGAGGCGGATCGGGCGCGAAGGGGGCGCGAGCATCAGGCCGCCACCGTCGCAGTGGCGCGCGCGGGCGCATAACGTTCGATCATCTGCGCGCAGAAATCCGCAAAGGCCTGCGGCTCGACCGCGGCGGAGGTGTGGTGCGGCATCACGCCGAGATGCTCGGGCGTGAAGCAGAAGGTGACGGTGGTGTCGAACTCGGCCAGCGCCTCCATCTGCCGATCGAACCAGTCGAGCGCATTGGGGCGGAAGCTGTCGGCCCAGCTGAGGCCGGTGCGCAGCTTCTTGGTGCCGAGCCGGCGCATCCACTGCACCGCATCGTCCAGCCGCGGATCCTCGAAGTGGAACCACTGCATCAGGCCCATTTCACCCGCCACCTTGGCATAATCGTCCAGCGCCGGCTTCGGCGTGCCATCCGGCCGGATCAGGCCCATGTAGAAATGGCGGTAATAAGAGGAGCCCTCCGCCTCGCGGTGCCGCGTCTCCGCGCCCCACGCCATCGGCAGGTCAAACAGCGAATACCAGAAGATGCGCGGCACCCGACCGATCAGCAGCTCGGCGGTGCGATTGAGGCCGAAGACCTGCACCTCTTCCGCGCCGAACGAGCCGACGCCGACCTCGGTCACCCACACCGGCTTGTCCGTCACCGCCTCGATCTCGGCGATCTTCTGCGGCCAGTCATGGATCGGCCAAAGGTTCCAGTCGAGCGGGAAGCCATGCACCGCGATCACGTCGACCGCATCGAGCGCACCATGGCCCTCGACGCGCTGCAGCCATGTCGCGTCGATCGGGCTCATCCCGCCCAGCACGCGCGTCATCTCCGGGTTCACGGCCTTGATCGCATTGCCCGCGCGGATCACCATGTCGGCATAGCGCGACCAGTCCGGATCGATCGCGGGATCCCAGTGCGACTTGTTGTTCGGCTCATTCCAGATCATCGCCGCTTCGATCACGCAACATCCCCTTTTGCCGGCGTCTTCGCCGGATACACGGCCATCGTCCCCGCCAGATGGTGGTAGGGGATGGGCGCCACACGGCAGAGGAAAACCTCCTCCTCCGGATTGCTTTCGATCTCGAACCCGGCGGCGCGCAGCATGGCGGCGCTGCCCGCGCGGTTGGGTGCCCACCAATTGGTCCAGTCATCGGCGTATTTCCGCTCGATGAAGTGCATCTTGGGGTAACCGGGTTCGCTGAAATAGGCAGGCTTGCGGAAGCTGCCCGGCTCGAAGAACGGGTGGTTCTCGGGCACGTCGGCGATGTCGGGCGATCCCTGCTGCATCGTCTGGAACAGCATTCGGTCGCCGGCCACATGCTCGCGGATCAGGTCCAGCGCGAGCAGCGGGTGCCGCAGGTGGTAGAGCACGCCCATGAAGATCACGAGGTCGAACTTCTCGCCGAGCGCCCCCACGTCGTAAACGGAAAGGTTGCGGAACTCGACATCCTTGAAGCCCAACACCTCGGTGGCGAGCCGTGCCTGCGCGAGGTAGCGATCGTCCGAATCGATGCCGACGACGCGGCCCGCGCCGCGGCGCTTCATCTCGACCGAGTAGAAGCCGGCATTGCACCCGATATCCAGCACGCTGCCGCCTGCAAGATCAGCGGGCAGCGCATCCGCGAAGCTGGCGAATTTCGCTCGCGGATAATCGCCGAGGAAGTGGTCCGGCGCGGTCTGAACCCCGTTCAGGTCGAGATTGTGGAACCAGGGGCCGAGCGCATCGATACGGGAGCGCAGATCCGCGGCGCCGCCCTGCGCCACGCTCCCTTCGGCCTGCTGCATCCTGATCCCTTCACGTCCGCGCGACCACCGCGGCCGCCTGTCCGGAACGCATCTAGCCGCTTGCGCGGGCTTGTCACGTCCGGCCAAACGGCACAGCTACATTGCTGTTCCCACAAACGAAAGAGGTGCGGTGCCGGAACAACCGAGACGGTGCCGCATTTGCGCGTGTCGAATGACCACACCTGCCGACAGCTGGACCGAAGCGATGCGGGCGGGGCGGTTCGACGAGGCCTGGGCCATGTCGGAACGTGACGTGGCGCTCCGCGACCCGGCGCTGCGCGACGATCCCAGCGTCGATTATCATCTGCGCTGGGTCTGGGACGGACGGCCGTTCGACAATCGCGATGTGCTCGTCCGCTGCTATCACGGCCTCGGCGACACCATCCAGTTCGCCCGCTACCTGCCGGCACTGGCAGAGCGCGCCAGGTCGGTGCGGGTGGAGGTGCAGCCGCGGTTGCTGCCGCTGCTATCACAAACTCCCGGCGTCACCTTCCACCCGTTCGACGTCGCAAACCCGCTGCCGCCGGTGGAGTGCGACATCGAGATTACCGAACTCGCCTTCGCCCTCCGCCTGTCGCCGCTCGACGTGCCCGCGCCGTACCTCTCGGTCGCACCCGCCGCGCTGCCCTCTGGCACCATCGGCCTGTGCTACAGCGCCGGCGGCTGGGACAAGGAGCGCTGGGTGCCGCCCGCTCTGCTGGCGCCGCTGTGCGAAGGGCGTCGCTGCCTCTCGCTGGTGGCGGAGCCCGCGCCGCTGCCGATCGCCAATCCGGAGGGCTGCCCGTTCGACTTCGCCGAGACGGCCGCCCTTGTGGCGGGCTGCGCTCTCGTCATCACCGTCGACACGATGATCGCGCACCTTGCCGGCGCGCTCGGCCGGCCGACCTGGCTGATGCTAAAGTCCGATCCGGACTGGCGCTGGTCCCCGCACGATCGGCGAAGTCCTTGGTATGACAGCATGCGTCTTTACGCGCAGCCGCAGGCAGGCGATTGGGAGCATGTGGTGGATCGCGTCGCTCGCGATCTCGCCCGCCTCTATCCTGCTCAAGCGAAAGGCTCGCGTTGATCGCCGAAACTCCCCTCGTCCCCGTCTCCTGGGGCGAGCTGCTCGACAAGGTGACGATCCTCGAGATCAAGCGCGCGCGGCTGACCTCTGCTGAGGCGCGCGCGAATGTCGAGCGCGAGCATCGCCTGCTGCACGCCGCCGCTGCCCCCGCGCTCGCCGCGGAGGGGATCGCCGCGCTGATGGACGACCTGCGCGGCGTCAACGAGACGCTCTGGGAGATCGAGGATGCGATCCGCGAGGAGGAGGCGGCCGGACGCTTCGGCGATGCCTTCATCCGTCTTGCCCGCTCGGTCTACCAGCAGAATGACCGCCGGGCCGCGGTGAAGCGCGCGATCAACGACAGGCTCGGCTCCGAACTGGTCGAGGAGAAGAGCTACAAGGGGCAGAAGGCGGTCGCCCAGGCATGACACGCCGCATCGGGGTCCTCACTTACCATCGCTCCTTCAACTACGGCTCCTACTGGCAGGCGCGCTGTCTGGTCGAAGGATTGCGCGCGATGGGCCACGACGCGGAACTGCTCGATCATGCGGATCGCGATGTCGAGTGGAGGGAAGCACGCTGCCTGCTCCAGCCGACGCTGCCCGAGCCGACGCGCCGTCAGGATTTCGCCGCCTACAAGCGCAAGGGCCGCCGCCTGATCGAGGCGATGGATCGCCTGCCGCTCTCCCCCCGCTTTCCGCTGCACGCGCCCGATCAGGCGCCAGCCTATGACGCGGTCGTGGTCGGCAGCGACGAGGTGTGGAACTTCCGCCACCCCTGGTATGGCGGCACGCCGCTCTTCTTCGGTGACGGGCTGCGGGCCGACCGGCTGGTCGCCTACGCCGCCAGCATCGGCAATCACGATGCCAGCGACGGCATGCGCGAAGACTATGCCGAGCGGCTGACCCGCTTCGCCGCCATCTCGGTGCGGGACGACAATTCGCGTGCGTTGGTGCAAGCGGGGCTGGGGATCGATCCGCCGCTTGTGCTCGACCCCGTCCTGCAGTTTCCGCCCGTTATTGCCCAAGGCGAAGAGGCTGAGCCGTATGTGCTGATCTACGGCCACGGCTTCCCCGACTGGCTGTCGGCGGCGCTGCGGCACCGGCGCGGGGCAGGGGGCATGCGGATGGTCAGCGTCGGCTATCGTAACGACTGTGCTGACGAGCAGCGGATCGACGCTGGCCCGATCGAGTTCGCCGAGCTGGTCGCAGGCGCATCGGCCGTCGTCACCAACTTCTTCCATGGCTGCGTCTTTGCGTTGTTGAACAACAAGCCGCTGGTCACCGCGCCGAGCGCCTACCGCTTCAACAAGGTGCGCGATCTCGCCGCCAAGCTGGGAGCGCAGCGGCACATTGTCGGCGAGGACGCGTCCGCAACCATGCTGACAGAGCGGCTGGCGACTCCACCCGATCCCGCCATTACCGCTCGCATCGCCGAGTTGCGGGCAAGCTCCACCGAGTTTCTCCGCGCGGCACTGGCGTGACCCGCGCTGAGACCGTCAGCCCGCACGACATCGTCCGCTCGGGTCTCTGCATTGGCTGCGGCAGCTGCGCCGCCGATCGCAGCGATGCGCGCATGGCGTGGGATGGCTACGGCCAGTTGAAGCCGAAAGGCCCGGCCGACTGGTATCGAACGCCCGACGCCACCTTCTCCGCCCGCTGCCCCTTCTCGCCGCAAGCGGAGGATGAGGACAGCATCGCTGCACGCCGCTTCCCCGCGGCCCCCGCACGCGACACGGCGCTCGGCAGCTATGAGGGCGCGTATGTCGGGCATGTCGCCGACGGCGCGTTCCGGGCGGAGGGAAGCTCGGGCGGCATGGTCAGCTGGGTCGCAGCGGAGTTGCTCGGCAGCGGGCGGGTGGATGCGGTCGCGCATGTCGCGCCGCAGGGCGATCCGGATCGCGACGGCTTCTTCGCCTATCGCCTGTCGCGCAGCGTCGCGGAGATCCGCGGTGGCGCCAAGTCGCGTTACTATCCGATCGAGCTGTCCGGCGTGATCCGCGCGATCCGCGAGACGCCGGGCCGCTATGCGGTGGTCGGAGTGCCGTGCTTCATCAAGGCGATCAACCTGCTCCGCGCGACCGATCCGGTGATCGCCGAGCGCGTGACGCACACGCTCGGCCTGTTCTGCGGGCACATGAAGAGCGCGCGGCTGGTCGAGAGCTTCGCCTGGCAGCTGGGCAAGCGGATCGAGCAGGTGCAGGCGGTCGATTACCGGATCAAGGACGAGGGCCGTCCGGCCAATTGGTATCGCGCGCACCTCGAGCTCAAGGATGGGGGCGTCGCGGCGCAGGATTGGTGGCATCTCGTCGATGGCGATTGGGGCGCGGGATTCTTTCAGAACAGCGCGTGCAATGCCTGCGACGACGTGATGGCCGAGACGGCAGACATCGCCTTTGGCGACGCGTGGGTGGAGCCTTATTCGTCCGATGGCCGCGGGACCAACGTCGTCGTCGTCCGCTCACCCGAGATGATGGCGATGGTGGAGACGGCGCGCGGGGACGGGCGGCTGGCACTGGAGGGCGTCGATGCCGCCTTCATCGCGAATACGCAGGCCGCGGGCCTTCGCCATCGGCGGGAAGGGCTGGCCTATCGGCTCAGCTGGATGCGGTTTGCCGGCGTTCGGCCGCGCAAGCGGTTGCGGCCGGGCGCCGGCGCTCTGCCGGCGCGGCGGCGGCTCGTCTATCGCACGCGCTACTGGATCGCGAAGACCAGCCACCGCCTGTTCGCACTTGCCCGCCGGGTGGACCGCCCACCCGTCTACACGCGCTGGGCCAAGGCCGCGTTGACCTTCTACTCCGGCATCACCTGGTCGCACGGCCGCATCGGCAAGCTGGCCGACCGGATCGAGCAGCGCTTCCGCAAGGGCTGACACGCCGCAGCTCGCCTATGCTAAGCCGTCACCATGCGCATCGGCCCGCTGAAACTGAAGCTCCAGCTCGTCTGCGGCGATGGCTTTGCCATGGGGCCGGGCAAGGCGGACCTGCTGGATTCGATCGAGCGCGAGGGGTCGATCTCCGGCGCCGGCCGCGTGCTTGGCATGAGCTATCGTCGCACCTGGCTGCTTGTGGACGAGATGAACCGCTGCTTCACTGGGCGGCTGGTGGAAACGCTGCCCGGCGGCGGGCGTGAACGCGGCGCGCGCCTGACCGAATGCGGGCGAACGGTGTTGGCGCTCTACCGCGATCTCGAACGTGCAACCGCAGAGGCAGCGGACGGCGACAGCTATCACCGGCTCGCCGCCCTCCTGCTCGACGAGCCACGACCTGCCAGGCCTGACCCAGCCGCCTGAGCGTCAGAAGCGGAAGCCGATCTGCCCGCCCCACATGCGGGGGCTGAGCGGCAGGCATTGCAACACGCCACTCGTCCCCGCGACGCCGAACGTGCCGTTCGGAGCGGAGTTGAGCACGCCCTGCGGCTCGGGCACGCACGCCTTCTTGCCGAAGACGTTGTTGACGAAGGCGGCCAGCTCCACCTTGCTGCCGGCCACGTCGGTCAGCGCTACGCGCGCGTTCGACAGGGGATAAGCGGACGTGCGCTGCGCCGGATTGAAGGCGCGCAGATCCGCCTCGAACAGGCTCTGCCAGTAGGTGCGCCAGCTCAGCTCCACCGGCCCAGTGCGGTAGACCGCGCTGCCCGACAGCTGCCACTTGGGCAGCGGAAAGCGCGTGCCGGAGAGGTTCACGCTCCCCGTCGGCCGGAGATAACCGGCCGGCGGCTCGAAGCTGTAATCGGTATAGCGGGCGTCCAAGAAGCTGCCGCCCGTCTCAAGCGTCAGCCCGCGCGCGGGGCGGGCCGCCAGCGTCCACTCCAGCCCGCGTACGCGCGCGGCACGCGCGTTCAGCGTCACCGCATCGTTGGTCGCGCCGAGGCACTGGCCGCCATCGAACACGCCTTGCGTGCAGGCGCTGCCGCCGGGGCCGGTTGCAAGCGTGACATTGGGCAAGGTCGCCTGGATCTGGATGTCGCGGTAGCGCGTCCAGTAACCGGCAATGGTCGTGCGCAGCGGCACGCCGGCCAGCTCGAAATCGGATTTAAGTCCCAGCTCCACGTCCAGCACCCGCTCGGGCCGGGCGGTTATGACGGCGGGGTTGATCGCCGCGCTGTTGATCGCGCCCGAACGATAGCCGGTCCGCGCGGTGACGTAGGCCAGTGTCCGATCCGCCAGATCATGATCGAGCGCCAGCGTGAAGGTCGGCTTGCGGAAGGTGCGGCGCACCTCGGCCGAACACTGGTCGAGCGGCAGCAGCCGCCCGCCCGTGTCCGTCAGCGCGCAGGCATTGGTGATCCCCGGATAGGCGATGCCGAACAGGGTGTAGGTGGCCGGATCGAAGATGCCGCCGCGCACCGTCGCATTGGTTGCAGGGGAGGCGGGGAAGCGCTGTGTGCGCGTCTGCAGCCGGGCGAAGCGCCGGTCGATCGTGTAGCGGGCGCCCGCGGTCAACCGCGTATCCGGCCGCACCCGCCACGTCGCCTGCGCATAGGCGGCATAGCTGGTGTTGCGCGCATCGTTGCGGGTGGCGTCCGTATAGGTGATCTGCCGTCCCGCCACGGGTGCCGGGCTGATGCCACTCGGCAGAAACAGGTAGAGCTGATCGCCATCGTTCGGGCTCGTCTCGCGGAAGCCGAACAGGCCGGCGGTCCAGTCCACCCGATCGCCGGCCAGCTTGCCGTTCAGCGTCAGCTCCGCCTGCGATGAGCGGTAGCGCGGCGTTTCGTAGAGGAAGACGTTGGTGACGTAAGGCAGGCCGCGGTTCTGCGATGAGCCGCGTGTGGCGAAGTTTCGCCGCGCTACCAGCAGCCGCGCCTCGGTCCCGCCGATCCTTCCCGTCGCCTCGGCCGACAGCGTCGAGTAGCGGCCCTTGTTGCGATTGGAGATCGCCTGCTCGGTTGTCCAGAAGCCCGCACGCGCCGCGCGATCGACCGAGCTGAGCAGCGCATTATAGGCTGTCGGCGCGGTGCTGACGGTGCGCCCTTGCGGGAAGTCGGCGAAATAGGGCGTGATCTGCCGGCCGAGCAGGTCGGTGAAGCCGGTGCAGGTGCCGGGGATGTTGCAGATGGACGGCCGGTTGCCCGCCGCATTCACCGATCCGACGAAATAGCCCAACGTGTGATAGGAAACGCCGGTATAATCCTCCTCGTTCTCCTTGGCACGGAGCAGCAGTGTAAAGTCCGGGTCTGGCGACCATTTCAGCGCGGCCTGGCCGGCATAGCGTCGCAGCCCCATGGACGGCGTGTCGTTGCGCGCGCCGCTCACCGGATCGGCGTAGAGGTTCCTGAGATAGCCCGTCTGCCGGGCGAATGCGCCCGCGACGCGCAGCGCCAGCGTGGGCGAGAGCGGCAGGTTGAGCGCGCCCTGCAACTCGCGCCGGCCGTAATCGCCGAGGGTCGCGCGGGCGTAGCCGCCGATCTCCGCTTCCGGCGCCCGCGTTTCATAGAGGATCGCGCCGCCTGTCGAGTTGCGGCCGATCAGCGTCCCCTGCGGGCCCTTCAGCACCTCCACCCGCGCCACGTCGAACAAAGTGCCCGTCAGCCCGACCGGCCGCGCCTGATAGACCCCGTCGACGTAGACCGCGGTGGACGTATCGAATTGCAGCCCGGTCGAAGGGAAGTTCTGCTGCCCCCGGATCGTGATGTTGATCGTGTCCTGCCGGAACAGCGACGGTGCGATGTAGAGCGACGGCGAGGTGTAGCGCAGATCCTCCAGCGTGCGGATGTCGAGCCGGTTGACCGATTCGGCATCGTAGCTGTCGATCGACAAGGGAACCTGCGCCTGCATCTCGGCCCGGCGGCGCGCGGTAACGATGACGTCGCGAAAGGCGGGCCGCGTGACCTGCGCCAGTGCGGGTTCCCCGGCAAGGATGAAGGCCAGGGCGAACAGACTGGTACGGATCGGCATCGCGCCCCTCTGCCGCAGGTCAGCGGCCAACGAAAGGCGCGGCGCTTGCAAATCGTGGGTCAGGCTTCGACAAGGGCGGCCAGCGATAAGGAGAGGCTGGTGACGGGCACGGGACTCGATCAGGAGCGTGCGGCGATCCTCGATGCGTCGCTGGAGACGCTGCTGGAGCGCGCGGAGGCGATGACGGTTGCGGGGTATGGCGCGCTCGTCACCTATTCACGCAAGGTGTTCATCCCGCTGACGAAACTCTGCCGCGACGTGTGCCGCTATTGCACGTTCGCGGAGACGCCGGGTGCTCGCCCCGCTTATCTGTCCCGCGACGAGGTGCTGGCGATCGCCCGTGCCGGCGTGGCGGCCGGGTGTCGCGAAGCGCTGTTCACCCTCGGGGATGCCCCGGAAGCCCGCTACGCCGCCGCACGCGACGCGCTCGCCAGCCTCGGCCACGCGACCACGCTCTCCTATCTGGGGGAGATGGCGGCGGCGGTGCTGGAGGAAACGGGCCTGCTGCCGCACCTCAATCCGGGGCTGATGACCGACGCGGATTACGCCGCACTGCGCCCGGTCGCCGCCTCGATGGGGCTGATGCTGGAGACCACGGCCGCGCACCTTGGCGACAAGGGCGGGCCGCATCACGGCTGTACCACCAAGGTGCCGGCCGCGCGTCTGGAGGCGATGGAGGCGGCCGGGCGCGCCCGCGTGCCGTTCACCACCGGGCTGCTGATCGGCATAGGCGAGACGCGGGAGGAGCGGCTCGATGCGCTCGCGGCCATCCGCGACAGCCACCATCGGCATGGCCACATCCAGGAAGTCATCATCCAGAATTTTCGGGCGAAACCGGATACGAAGATGGCCGCGGTCGAGGATGCCAGTCTCGACGATCATCTCTGGACCATCGCTGCGGCGCGCCTGATGCTAGGGCCGGACATGACGATCCAGGCGCCGCCCAACCTCCATGCGCCGGATGCGCTCGGCCGCCTGTTGCGGGCCGGGGTGAATGACTGGGGCGGTGTCTCCCCGGTCACGCCCGATCACGTCAACCCGGAGGCACCCTGGCCGCATCTCGATGCGCTGGCGGAGGCAACCGCCGCTGCCGGGCGCACGCTCCGCGAACGGCTGGCGATCGGTCCTGCTCTCGCGCAGACGCCCGAGCGCTGGCTGGAGCCTGCGCTTGCCAAGGTGGTGCGCCGCTCGGTCGATGCCCGCGGCCTGCCGGTGCGCGACGGCTGGCATGCGGGCAGTTCGGCGGCGATGCCCGGATTGGTCGGCGGCGGCCGCACGATCGTCTCCGACGCGATCGACACGCTGTGCACGCGGGCCGCGTCGGGCGAGCGGCTGGATGAAAGCGAGATCGTCCGTCTGTTCGAAGCGGATGGGGCCGACGCAGCGCGCGTGGCCGCGGCGGCCGATGCCCTCCGGCAACAGGTGGTCGGCGATACGGTCACCTACGTCGTCAATCGCAACATCAATTACACCAACATCTGCCTGTATCGCTGCGGCTTCTGCGCTTTTTCAAAGGGCACCGCGAAGGCGCTGCGCGGCCCGGCTTACCGCCTCGATCTGGACGAAGTCGCCCGCCGCGCGGCAGAAGCGGAGGCGCGCGGTGCGAGCGAGGTGTGCCTGCAAGGAGGCATCCATCCGGATTATGACGGCGAGACCTATCTGTCGGTCCTTCGCGCCGTGCGGGAAGCGGCGCCCTCGCTCCACATCCACGCTTTTTCGCCGCTCGAGGTGACGCATGGCGCACAGACGCTCGGCCTGTCGCTCGACGCGTTCCTTGCCCGGCTGAAGGAGGCAGGCCTCTCGACGCTGCCGGGCACCGCGGCCGAGATTCTCGACGACGATGTCCGCGCGGTGATCTGCCCGGACAAGGTGAACACCGCCGAATGGCTGGCGGTGATGCGCAGCGCGCACGCGCTCGGGCTTCGCTCGACCGCGACGATCATGTTCGGCCATGTCGAGCGCTATGCCGACTGGGCGCGCCACCTGCTGCGCGTGCGCGATCTTCAGGCGGAAACGGGTGGTTTCACCGAGTTCGTGCCGCTGCCGTTCGTCCATGTCGAGGCGCCCATCTGGCGGCGCGGGCAGGCGCGCTCCGGCCCCTCGGCGCGGGAGGCGTTGCTGATGCATGCGGTGGCGCGGCTGGTGCTCAATCCGCTGATCCCGAACATTCAGGCAAGCTGGGTGAAGCTGGGCGAGACCGGATCGATCGCGGCGCTCGGTGCGGGCGTCAACGATCTCGGCGGCGTCCTGATGGACGAGTCGATCACGCGCGCCGCGGGTGGCGAAAATGGCCAATGCTGGGATGAGGCGCGGATGGCGCAGGTCGCCGCAAGGGCAGGGCGGCCGCTTCGTCGCCGCACGACGCTTTACGGCATGGCCGAACCCGCGCTGGTCGAGGGCTGAACGAAAAGCGCCGCCGCGGAGCGTTGATGCTCCGCGGCGGCTTGGTCGGGCTTACTTGAACAGCTTGGCCCAGGCGCGCTTCTCGCGGCCCTTCCAGTGCCCGCGGTGGTACGCGTCGGAGGTCAGCAGCGGGATCACCGAGCCCGCTTCCGCAAACACCATCTGCTCGATGCCGGTGTTCACCTTGCCCCAGCTCGCCGCTTCCTGAAGCGTGGAGGAGGAGCAGGCGCCGTCACGCACGTCGGCGACGGTGATCTGCACCGCGTACTTGTGCACTGCCACGTCCTCATGGCCGAGGATCTCGGCGCAGACGACCGTGTCCTGGATGAAGTTCTTGGGCACGCCACCACCGATCATCAGCAGGCCGGTGGTGCCGGCCTTGATCTTGATCTCCGTCAGCTCGCGGAAGTCGGCGATCGAGTCGATGGTCAGGTAGGGACGCCCCTCCTTCATCGCGTCGACCTGGTGCTTCACGAGGCCGAAGCCGGCGCTCGAGTCAGTGAAGGCCGGGCAGAAGATCGGCACATCATGCTCGTAGGCGAGCTTGACGAGGCTGTTCTCCTTCTTGCCATGCTCGACGAGATACTTGCCCATCTCGCGGATGAACGCGCGCGACGAATAGGCCTTGGGCTCCAGCGTCTCGGCGATCTCGAAGATCGTGT
This sequence comes from Sphingomonas jatrophae, assembly GCF_900113315.1. Taxonomy (GTDB): domain Bacteria; phylum Pseudomonadota; class Alphaproteobacteria; order Sphingomonadales; family Sphingomonadaceae; genus Sphingomonas_P; species Sphingomonas_P jatrophae. The sequence goes on from NZ_FOZG01000001.1 coordinate 251,787, forward strand.
GGTCGACGTTCTGGAGATCTTCCTCGTCGATATACGTGTCGTAGATGCGGTCGATGTAGAGCGAGCGCAGCGTGTCGTCGTCGGGGATTTCGAGCGCCTGATAATGCTTGTGGCCGAGGCCCTCGAAGAAATCCATGTCGACGATGGTCGCGCCGGTCGCGACGATGCCATCGACCATGCCGGAGCGGACCAGCTCGGCGTAAGCATCCATGCAGCCGGCGGCGGAGGTGGAGCCCGCAATCACCAGGAAGATGGTGCAGTCCTTGTCGGCCAGCATGTCGTTGTAGATGCGCGTCGCCCGCGCGAGATCGCGCGAGGTGAAGCTCATCTTGCCCATCGCGTCGATGATCGGGCGCGCGTCGAACGAACGGATGTCGACATGCTCGACCTGGGTGGAGAGCAGTTCGGCCTTGCGCGTGTCGTTGATCTGGGTGTAGGTCATCAAGCTCTCTTGCTCAAAGGAACCGGCGTCGTTCGCGGGGACGCGGAAACCCGAAAGCCGGCGCCGGACAGGCCGGAACGCCGAAAGGCGGCTCCCACCATATAGGCGGGAGCCGGATTTCTAACAGAGGTGGGTTACAGCGTGACGACGTTGCTGGGCGTCGGCTCGGCTTCCTGCGCGGGCAGGTAGACGCTCGCCATCGGCTCGTCGCTGACGATCACCGGCGCGGCGGCGGTGAAGCCGTTGAAGCCGGTGCGCATCGCGCAGCCATAGGCACCGAGCATGCCGATCTCGATATAGTCGCCCGCCTTCACGTCCGCGGGGAGCATGAAGGGACCGGCCATATGATCCATGTCGTCGCAGGTCGGACCGTAGAAGCTGAACGCCAGCGGCTTCGTGTCCGAGGCCTCTTCGCGCAGCAGCGTCACCGGGAAACGCCAGCCGACATGCGCCGCATCGAACAGCGCACCGTACGCGCCGTCGTTGATGTACAGCTCATCGCCACGCCGCTTTTCCACGCGCACGACGAGGCTGGCATATTCGGCGCACAACGCACGGCCCGGCTCGCACCACAGCTCCGCCGAATAGCTGATCGGCAGCTCCTCGAACGCAGCGTGGATCGCGTCGAAATAGGCCTCGAGCGGCGGCGGCTCCATGCCGGGGTAGGTGGAGGGGAAACCCCCGCCCACGTCCACCACGTCCACCGTCACGCCCGCACCCACGATCGCCTGCCGCACGCGGCCCATCGCCTGGAGATAGGCGGTCGGGCTCATCGCCTGCGAACCGACGTGGAAGCAGATGCCGAGCGCATCCGCCGCCTGCCGCGCTGCGATCAGCACCGGCGCCGCATCGCGCGGATCGACGCCAAACTTCGAGGCGAGGCTCAGCTTCGAGTGGTCGGACGCCACGCGCAGCCGCACGCAGAGCGTGAGATCGGTCGCGCCATCGGTCGCGCGGACGATCTTCTCCAGCTCCTCCAGCGTGTCGAGCGAGAAGACGCGGACGCCGTGCGTGTGATACGCCTCGGCAATCGCCTCCTCGGCCTTGACCGGATGCATGAAGCAGAGAGTCGCGTCCGGCAGCGTCGTCGCCACCAGCCGCACCTCGGCGATCGAGGCCACATCATAATGCGTGATCCCGCTGTCCCACAGCAGGGTCAGCAGCTCCGGCGACGGGTTCGCCTTCACCGCATACATGGCGGTGCCGCGAAACTTCTCGACGAAGAAGCGCGCCGCACGCCGGGCGGCATGCGGGCGGACGAGCGTCACCGGCTGGACCGGGCGATCGTTGGCGATGTCTTGACCCACTCGGGCCTCGACGGGGGCGGCAGCTAGCCCCAGCGCGCGATGGTCGTTGTGCAATTCAAGGGACCTCCGATGCGCGGGGCGAACCCGCGGCTTACAGTTCAACAACACTGCCTTGCGGTGGAAGTCCCATGGGGCAGCGGAGCGCGCACATAGGGACGCTGGGCGACCATGTAAAGTTGCATTTCGATGGCAGTTGCGACGAACCGAAACTCGTGGGACGGGGGGTGCCATGACGTCGACCAAACCCCTGAAAACCCCCAGTCGGGCCGGTGTGCTGGCCGCGGCCGATCGCGTCCGCGGAGTCGTGGCGGAGACCCCTCTGCTGGCTTTGCCCGGCTCTGGCGATCACGTCCGCCTCAAGGCCGAATCACTCCAGCATGGTGGCGCGTTCAAGCTGCGCGGCGCTTACAACCGGCTGGCGCAGGTGTCGCCGGCCGATCGCCCGCGCGGCGTCGTCGCTTTCTCGTCCGGCAATCATGCGCAGGGCGTCGCGCGGGCCGCCGCTTGGCTTGGCATGCCGGCGACGATCGTCATGCCGGCAGACGCACCGGGGGTGAAAGTGGCGGGCACGCGCGCGCTCGGCGCCGAGATCGTCTTCTATGATCGCGCGACCGAAAGCCGCGAGGGGATCGCCGCGCGACTCGCGGAGACGCGGGATGCCGTGCTGTTGCCGTCGTTCGACGATGTCGATGTGATCGAGGGGCAGGGCACGGCGGGGCTGGAGGCGGAGGCGGCGTGGCCCGGTATCGCCCGCGTGCTGGTGCCCTGCGGTGGGGGCGGACTCGCCGCCGGGATCGCACTGGCACTGCCGGAGGCGGAGGTGATCGTGGTCGAGCCCGAGGGCTGGGACGACATGACCCGCTCGCTCTCTGTCGGCGAGATCGTCGAGGTTGGGCCCAACCCGCCCGCGACCGCATGCGACGCGCTCCAGACGATCCGCGTCTCGCCGCTCACATTCGGCGCGCTGCATGCTGCAAAAGCGCGCGGGGTTGCCGTAAGCGAAGCGGAAATCGCCGAGGCGCAGCGCTTCGCCTTCGCCATGGGGCTGGTGGTGGAGCCGGGCGGCGCGGTCGCGCTGGCGGCCTGGCTAGCGGGCAAGGTGGCGGGTGACGGGCGGCAGACGTTGATCGTCGCGTCCGGCAGCAATGTCGATCCGGCCGCCTTTGCGCGTGTGCTGCTGGCCTGATCGCTGACGATCAGGCCGCCGCCATCTCCTTCAGCGGCACGCTGGCATCCGCCAGCTTCTCCGCCGGCAGCGTCGCGCCGGACAGCACAAGCGCGCGGCCCTGCACATAATCTTTGACCGCGTTGACGCAGTCGAGCGCGATCACGCGGCCGCCCTTCAGATAGACGATCGAGAAGCTGCGTGAGCCGATGTCGCCGCGCACCACCGCCTCGTCGTGGCCGGTGGACAGACCCACCGTCTGCAGGCGAAGATCATACTGGTTCGACCAGAACCACGGCACCGCATGGTAGCGCGCCGGTGCGCCGGTCAGCGCCTTGGCCACCAACGTCGCCTGATCGTTGGCGTTCTGCACCGACTCGAGCCGGATGTGCGCGCCCTCGGCAAAGTCGTTGTCGTGCGCCGCGCAGTCGCCGATCGCATAGATGTCCGGCAGCGACGTGCGGCAATGCTCGTCCACGTCGACGCCATTGCCGCCCTTGGCTCCCGCCGCCAGCAGCGGCTCCACCGCGGGGATGATGCCGATGCCGACGATCACCATCTCGCATTCCAGGATCTCGCCGCCTGCCAGCCGCACGCCGCAGGCGCGCATGTCGCGCTCCTCGATGCACTCGACGACGACACCCAGCCGCACGTCGACGCCGTGGGCGCGGTGCTCCGCCTCGTAAAAACGGCTCAACGGCTCGCCCGCCACGCGCGCCAGCACACGCGGCAGCGCCTCCAGCACGGTCACATGCTTGCCGAACTTGGCGAGCACCGCCGCCGCCTCCAGCCCGATATAACCACCGCCGACGACGCAGACCCGGCTGACGCCGTCCAGCTCGCCCATCATCTTGTCGACGTCCGCACGGGTACGCACGCCATGCACGCCGATGAGGTCATGGCCCGAGCAGGTCAGCCGCCGGGGCGAGCCGCCGGTTGCCCAGATCAACGTGCCGTAACCGATGGTGCCGCCATCGGCTGTCGTCACGCTGTGCGCCTCGGGATCGACGCTCATCACGCGGCGGCCGAGCAGCATGTCGACCTGCTTGTCGGCCCAGAAGGCGGCCGGGCGGATCAGGATCCGCTCGAACGTCTTCTCCTTGGAAAAATAATCCTTGGAGAGGGGCGGGCGCTCGTATGGCAGTTCGGGCTCGTCCCCGACGATCGCGATGCTGCCGGCAAACTTGTTCTGCCGCAGCGCGACCGCCGCCTGCGCGCCGCCATGGCCGGCACCGACGATCAGGATGTCGTAGCGTTCGTCCACCTGGCAGTCCTCTTCCCCGTCTCGGCCGTGGCGGTAAGCCGAACGGTGCCGGATTTGCAAGCGGGGGCGGGGCGGGGCTAGGTCGGGGGCATCACCCATGCCCCTCGGGAGCAATCATGATCCGGTTCGACTGGAACGACCCTTTCCTCCTTGATGAGCAGCTGACGGACGAGGAGCGGATGATCCGCGATACCGCCCGCGATTATGCCCAGAATCAGCTCCAGCCGCGCGTCGGTGCCGCCTTCCAGCGCGAGGAGACCGACCCGGCCATCTTTCAGGAGATGGGTGCGCTCGGCCTGCTCGGCGTCACCATTCCGGAAGCGGAGGGCGGCGCGGGTGCCTCCTACGTCGCCTATGGCCTTGTGGCCCGGGAGGTGGAGCGTGTCGATTCGGGCTACCGCTCGATGATGAGCGTGCAATCCAGCCTCGTCATGCACCCGATCCACGCCTTCGGCTCGGAGGCGCAGCGCGCGCGTTACCTGCCGAAGCTGGCAGCGGGCACCTCGATCGGCAGCTTCGGCCTGACCGAGCCGGACGCGGGTTCCGATCCCGGCGGCATGACGACGCGCGCGCGGGCGGTGGACGGCGGCTACGTCCTCTCGGGCACCAAGACGTGGATCACCAACGCGCCGATCGCCGACGTGTTCGTCATCTGGGCGAAGTCCGACGCGCATGGCGGCGCGATCCGCGGCTTCGTGCTGGAGCGGGGCATGAAGGGGCTCACCACGCCGCGGATCGAGAACAAGCTGTCGCTGCGCGCCTCCGTCACCGGGCAGGTGGTGATGGACGAGGTGGAGCTTGGCGCCGACGCGCTGCTGCCGGAGGGGCAGGGGCTGAAGGCACCGTTCGATTGCCTCAACCGCGCGCGCTACGGCATCAGCTGGGGCGCGCTCGGCGCCGCCGAATTCTGCTTCCACGCCGCCCGCCAATATGGCCTCGACCGGCACCAGTTCGGCCGGCCGCTCGCCCAGACGCAGCTGTTTCAGCGCAAGCTGGCCGACATGGCGAGCGAGATCGCGATGGGCCTCCAGGCGAGCCTGCGCGTCGGCCGCCTGTTCGATGAGGGCCGCTACGCCCCCGAGATGGTCTCGATCGTCAAGCGCAGCAATGTCGGCCGTGCCCTCGATATCGCGCGCACTGCGCGCGACATGCATGGCGGCAACGGCATTTCGGGCGATTATGGCGTCATGCGCCACCTGATGAACCTCGAGACGGTGAACACTTATGAGGGCACCGCCGACGTTCACGCGCTGATCCTGGGCCGGGCGATCACCGGCCTGGCGGCATTCTGACGACACAAGAAGGAGAGGCGCAATGAAGCTGGGAACCTTGGCCGGCGATGGCCGCGACGGGCGGCTGGTGGTGGTCAGCCGCGATCTCGCCTGGTGCGCCGATGCGCGGCACATCGCGCCGACTTTGCAGGCGGCACTGGACGATTGGGACCGCGTGGCCCCGCTGCTCGAGTCGCTCAGCGTCGATCTGGCGCATGAGGCCATCCCGATGATGCGCTTCCATGAGCGGCAGGCACTGTCGCCGCTGCCGCGCGCTTATCAATGGGCGGATGGATCGGCCTATGTGAACCATGTCGAGCTGGTGCGCCGCGCACGCGGGGCGGAGCTGCCGGAAAGCTTCTGGACCGACCCGCTGATGTATCAGGGTGCGTCCGACGGCTTCCTCGCCCCCCGCGCCGCCATCCCGCTCGCCGACGAGGCTTGGGGCTGCGATCTTGAGGCGGAGGTCGCCGTCGTGACGGGTGACGTGCCCGCCGGTGCCTCGCGCGACGAAGCGCTCGGCGCGATCCGGCTGGTCGGCCTCGTCAACGACGTTTCGCTCAGGAATCTGATCCCGGCGGAGCTCGCCAAGGGCTTCGGCTTCGTCCAGTCCAAGCCCGCCTCCGCGCTGTCTCCCGTGCTGGTCACGCCGGACGAGCTGGGCGACTGGTGGCAGGACGGCAAGCTACACCGCACGCTCAAGGTCGACCTGAACGGCGCGCCGCTCGGCCGCGCGGATGCCGGCGAGGACATGACGTTCGATTTCGGCACGCTCGTCGCCCACCTCGCCAAGACGCGCGACGTGGCGGCGGGCAGCGTCGTCGGCTCGGGCACCGTGTCGAACCGCGATGCGGATGGCGGACCCGGGCGGCCGGTGCAGGACGGCGGCCTCGGCTATAGCTGCCTCGCTGAACAGCGCATGATCGAGACGATCCGCTCCGGCGCACCCGTCACCCCCTTCCTCAAGAAGGGCGACACCGTGCGCATCTGGATGGATGACGATCACGGCCATCCGATCTTCGGCACGATCGAGCAGACCGTCGGCTGACCCCCTACAGCCCGAACATCGTCAGCACGGCATCGATCAGCCCTTCGATGCCGTGCCGCACCTCTCCGCCGCGCCGCCCGGCAAGCGGCGCCTCCTCCGCGACGAGGATGCCGCCGCCCGCCGCCACCCGATCCTTCAGCAGCGGCTCGCGGCCGAGGAAATAGGGCCAGAACGTCTCCGCCCGCGTGACCGAATAAGCGAGGTCGGCGGAGAAGCCGACGAGCTGCTCCTGCCCGAACACTCGGCCCGCCTCCGCCTGCTCCACCCGCACGCCGCGCCCACCCTTCACCACCAGCCGCACCGGCCCGTGGAAGAGAACGTAGCGCAGCTGCAACGTCAGCCACGCATGCAGCGAGCCAAGCCGCCAGCGCGTCTCCACCCGCAGCGGCTGATCGATCGGCTGCGCCACTGCTGCCAGAGCGCGCGGATGCAGCACCAGCGCGGCGCCTGCGGGCAGATCGAGCAGCAGCACCTCGGCAAAGGGGTCGCGCACCGCGGAGACGGTGGTCAGCTCTCCATCGCCGCGGATGCGGGTCAGGAAGGCGAGCCCGGCGGCAAGGCTGGTTAGCGGGTGCCGCGGATCGAGCAGCCAGCGGGTGCGCTTGGTGCCGGCATGGCTGCTTGTCTGGAGATAATCCTGCCGGACCATCAGTTCCTCACCCGTCGCCAGGCGCACGCCGACAGACGGGGCCGACGGGCCGGGCAGCGTTATGCTGGCACCACGCTCCATAAGACGGATGGCGGGGCGTCGCGCGGCGAGCGGCGCCACGACGAAGAAGCAGAACAGCCGGATCAGATACGGCGTGGCGACGATCAGCAGGAAGGCGCCCGCCGCCTGCACCGCCACGCTCCGCAGCCGGTTCGTCTCCGCCCAGGCCGAGGCGCGCTGAAGCAGATTGTCGCTCAGCGCCTTGGCCCGCACCTTTGCCAGTGTGCGATACCGTGCGAGCGCCTCGCCGGAGATCGCTGCGGCGCGGCGGCGTGCGGCGGCGATGCCCTGCTGGGTCGCGATCAACGCGCGCGCGTCCCGCGCCGCCGCGCGGTGGGCCGCCAGCGCACCCGTGATCCGCGCGCGCTGTAGCGCGATCTCGCGCCGCTGGAGCAGATTGGGCACGTAATCGCCGTTCAGCGTCGCCAGGCGGGCCTGCGCATCCCGCACGATCGCCGCCGCCACCCGCATCGTGGCGGCATGACGGCGCAGCGCATCGGCCAGCGGCTCGCCCGGCCGCCTTGCATCGAGGCTTGTGCGCAGGGCCACGAGCGTCTCGATCTCGCGCGTCAGGGCGGCGGTGGTCAGGCACTTGCGGCGGTTGTCGATCACCCCCGCGGCGCCACGCGTCAGCAACGCCGGCAGATCCGCGCCGCACGCGCTCGCCAGCGGGGCGCGGGCCTGCTCGGCTGCGGCAATGCGTGTGTCGAGTGCTTCGCGGCCGAGCCGATGATAGGCAAGGCTCTCCGCCTCGGCGCGCGCCGCAATGTCACGGGCAAAGCCTTCCAGCGCCGGTCCGCCTGCCGCCATCGCGGCTGCGCTCTCCCGCAGCCCCGCCAGGCTCTCGAACGATGGCCGCGTCGCGCGGTAGATGAGCAGCGCGGCGACCAGTGCCACGAACAGGATGGATCGGCGCAGGACCCAGCCGGCCAGACGCCTGATCGCGGTCATGCGCTGCGCCGGATCAAGCCGCCTCGTCGAACTGCAGCCGCGCCAGCCGCGCATAAAGGCCGCCGGCCGCGACCAGATCGGCGTGGCGCCCCTGCTCGACGATCCGACCGCCATCCATCACGATGATCCGGTCCGCCGCGCGGACCGTAGCGAGGCGGTGGGCGATGACGATGGTGGTCCGCGTCTGCATCAAACGCGCCAGTGCATCCTGCACCAGTCGCTCGCTCTCCGCATCCAGCGCGCTTGTCGCCTCGTCCAGCAGCAGCAAAGGCGCGTCACGCAGCAGCGCGCGGGCGATGGCGACACGCTGCCGCTGACCTCCGGACAGACGCGCGCCGCCCTCGCCCAGATAGGTGTCGAGCCCCTCCGGCAGCGCACGCAGGAAGTCGGCCGCGTTCGCCGCCTCCGCCGCCGCCCATAAGGCCGCATCGTCCGCCTCCCAGCGGCCGTAGCGCAGATTGTCTCGGGCGGAGGCGGCGAAGATCACCGTCTCCTGCGGCACCAGTGCGATGCGCGCGCGGATCGCCGCGGGATCGGCCAGTGGCAGCGCCACGCCGTCCAGCCGCACGGCGCCGCCCTCCGGATCGTAGAATCGCTCGGCCAGCTGGAACAGGGTGGACTTGCCCGCACCCGAAGGGCCGACCACCGCCACCGTCTCACCGGGCGCGACGCTCAGGCTGAAATCCTCCAGCGCCAGCGTGTCGGGGCGCGTCGGATAGCGGAAGCGCACAGTCTCGAACGCGATGGCGCCCGTGGCGGGTAGCGGCAGCGCGACCGGGGAGGCTGGCGCAGCGATCTCGGGCTCCTCGGCCAGCAGCTCGGCCAGCCGGCCGGCGGCACCCGCACCGCGGATCAGGTCGCCCCACACTTCGGCCAGCGCGCCGAATGCGCCCGCCACGATCACGCCCGTCAGCATGAAGGCGCCGAGCGTGCCGCCCGACATCCGCCCCGCCGCGACATCGCGCGCGCCCTCCCACATCACCAATGTGATCGACCCGAAGATGAGCAGCATGACGACGACCGTCATCGCGCCGCGCAGCAGGATACGCTGGCGGGCGGTCGCGAAGCTGCGCTCCACCGCTTCGGCGAAGCGCGTGCCCTCACGGCCTTCCTGGCCGAAGGCCTGCACGATCCGCATCGCGCCCAGCACCTCGGAGACGAGGCTTCCCAGCTCCGCCACGCGGTCCTGGCTGGACCGCGACAGCTTGCGCAGCCGTCGTCCCATCAACCCGATCGGCAGGATGACCAATGGAATGACCAGCAGCAGGATCGCCGTCAGCTTCGGCGCGCTGGCAAACAGATAGCCGATGCCGCCCACCGCCAGCACCGCATTGCGCAGCGCGATCGAAACGGTGGAGCCGACAATCTGTTCGATGATCGCCGTGTCGGAGGTGATGCGCGACGCGATCTCCGACGGGCGATTCTCCTCGAAGAAGCGCGGCGCCAGCCGCAGCAGGTTCGCCTGTACCGCGGCGCGAATGTCCGCCACCACCCGCTCACCCAGCCAGGACACGAAGAAGAAGCGCAGGCCCGATGCGATCGCCAGCACCACGACGATCATCAGCAGGTAGCGGAAATAGGGCGCCATGTCCGTGCCGCCGGCGGCGAAACCCTGGTCGATGATGCGCTGCAATCGCTGCGGCACGGCGAGCGTCGCCAGCGCCGCCACCAGCAGCGAGGCGCAGGCCGCCGCGATATGGCCGGGATAGCGGGCAGCGAAGCGCCATACGAGCGAGAGGCTCGCCAGACGGCGCGGCGGGGCGGGCGGGGTGGCTGGCATGATGCCCGCGCCGCCTAGAACAAAGTCGCGCCCGGCGGAACCACCCGCGGGCTACGCGGCGACGGTCGGGCGCTGCATCGCAGCAACATGTCGCACCCGATCCGCTCACGCGTGCGTTAACATGGGTGACTTGATCGCAATCGCGGTGCATCCACATGGGTCGCACACGCGCTGGATGGGACGCATTTATGCTCTACGACGCTTACGAAATGCAGCGATCGCTCCTCGCGGGGGCGAGCGCGATGGCGTCTTTCGGCGTCAACTGGATGTCCAGCCCGGCCAATCCGATGTCCTATACCCGCATGGGCCCGCTCGTCGCCTCGGGGCTGGACGTGTTCGCCCATGCCGCCGCGCCCCGGGGCAAGCCCGCTTTCGGCTTCACCTCGACTGTGGTGGACGGCCGCGAGGTCGCGGTGACGGAGGAGGTCGTCCTGAAGCTGCCGTTCGGCCAGCTCAAGCACTTCCGCCGCGAGGGTGTGGAAGGCGGCGCCAAGCTGCTGATCGTCGCCCCCATGTCCGGCCACTTCGCAACGCTGCTGCGCGGCACGGTGGAGCGTATGCTGCCCCGCCACGACGTCTACATCACGGATTGGCGCGATGCGAAGCTGGTGCCGCTGTCGGACGGGCTGTTCACGCTCGACGATTATGTCGATTACCTGATCGAGTTCCTCCACCACATCGGGCCCGACACGCACATGCTGGCGGTCTGCCAGCCGTCCGTGCCCGCCTATGCCGCCGCCGCGCTGATGAGTGCGGACAAGGATCCCTGCCGCCCCGCCACGCTGACGATGATGGGCGGCCCGATCGACACGCGCGAGGCGCCGACGACGGTCAACACCGTGGCGACGCAGCGACCGTTCGCGTGGTTCGAGCACAATGTCATTGCGACGGTGCCCTTCTACTATCCGGGCGGTGGCCGGCGGGTTTATCCGGGCTTCCTGCAGCTGTCGGGCTTCATGGCGATGAACCTCGGCAACCATCTGGTCAGCCACTGGAGCATGTTCCGCCACCTCGTTTCGGGCGATGAGGAGAGCGCGGCGGGCACCAAGGCGTTCTACGACGAATATCGCGCCGTCGCGGATATGGACGCGGCCTTCTATCTCCAGACGATCGACGTCGTGTTCCAGCGTCACCTGCTGCCCAAGGGCGAGATGATGCATCGCGGGCGCCGCGTCGATCCGGCGGCGATCACCGATGTCGGCCTGCTCGCCATCGAGGGGGAGCGCGATGACATCTCCGGTCTCGGCCAGACCAAGGCGGCGCTGACGCTCGCCACCGCGCTGCCGGAGGAGCACCGCAAATATTATATGGCGGAAGGCGTCGGCCATTATGGCATCTTCAACGGCCGTCGCTGGCGCGAAGTGATCGCGCCGGTTGTCGAGGATTGGATCGCCGCGCATGCGTCACGTTAAGGCGCTGCTGATCGCGGGCGCCGCGCTGGCGCCGACGTTTGCCGCCGCGGTCCCGATCCGCTCCACGCCCAGTCTGCCGATCCCCGCGCCTGCCGCGGGCGACATGCGGGCGACGCTGCGGTCCGCGCTGGAACGGGCACAGGCGGGCGACTGCGCCGGTGCGCTCGGCCTGCTCGATCCGCTGGTCGCGGGCTTACAGCCGGGACCGGATCGCACCGGTGTGCAGCTGCTCAGGCTGCCCTGCCTTGCCGCGGCCGGTCGGGCGTCCGACGCGCAGGCGGCGCAGACGGAGCTTGCCGCCGCGGTGCCCGACAATGCGCTGGTACGCAGCTACGGCGTCATGCTGGCCGCGGTCGGCGGGCGCTTCGCCGAGGCCGCGCAGAAGCTTGAGGCCATTGCCACCGAACAGCCCAAGGCGCTCGAGCTGGTCAGCGGTGCCAGCTGGGGCGGCATCGCGCAGAAGCTGACCGAGGCACGCGAGACGCGGCTGCGCGGTCGTGTCTCCGTCGCGCTCGCCCGCGCGGCGTGGGAACCGGCCGACCGCCCGGACATGAAGGACGGCGTCGCGCAGGATGCGATCCGCACGCTCCTCGCCGACAAGCAGGCCAGCGAGGCGGAGCTGCTGCTTGCCCGCATCGACACGCCCGAGCTGCTTGCCGAGATGGCGACCGAGCGGGCTTATGCGCCGCTCTGGCCGGCGATCGAGGCGCGCATGGGTGCGGCCCAGGGGCAAGTGGTCGATCGCTTCGCCGCTGCAAGGCTCGACGCCTTCGCCCGTGCCGACGATCCGCGTGCACGGCGTGATGCGGTGCGCGCCTTCGTCCTGCTCGGCCGGCTCGATGATGCGATCGAACTCGCGGTGCCGGTGAAGGTCGATACCGGCATGGACGACGACGATATCGCCACCGTGCGCTATCAGGCGCAGGCGATGGCCGCCAAGGGACAGCGGCCCGCCGCCATTGCTCGCTTGGAGGCGTTCGCCGCGCTCGATCTCGCGCAGATGCCACGGGCGGCGTCGGGCCTGATCCAGCTGGCCGAGATGCTGGACGAGGCGGATCGGCCCGCCGATGCGCTCCGCGTTGCGCAGGCGGCGATGACGGGCGGCAAGGCCGCGCTCAGCCCCTGGGGCATGGCCTGGTTGCGCCGGACCGAGGTCTGCGCGCTTTCCGCGCTGAAGCGCCCGGAGGCCGCGGCCAAGGCGGATGCGCTCGCCGCCTCCGCCAAGGAGAATGAGGCGGCGGCCGTCGAAGGGCTGCTCTGCGCGGGGCGGATGGACGATGCCGCGCGGATCGCGGTCGCCACTCTATCCAGCAGCGAAGGCGCCGCGCGCATCGTGGACCAGTTCCAGCCGAGCGGCTCGCTCTGGGCGGCCGCACCGTCGCGACTGCGCTCGCTCTGGGTTCCGCTGCTCGCGCGTGCGGACGTGAAGGCTGCGTTCGACAAGACAGGCCGCATTCTGCCCAAAGCCTATTGGCCCGCCCCGACGCCGCGGCCCATCCCGCGCGCCGGCGGCCAATCCCGCGCGCCCACCGCCTGATCGCGGCGAAGCCCGCACAAAGAAAAACCCCGGGCCGTGCAGGCCCGGGGTCTTGGTTCCCGATAGGTATCCCGCGTTACAGCGAGACGTCCGCCACACGGTCCTGATAATCGGCATTGGGGTTCTTCCCCAGCAACCGCTTGATCGCAGCGCCGATGGTGGATCCGTTCAGCCAGATCTGCGCATGCTCGCCGTCGAGGCGCAGCAGCGTCAGCTTCGGATCATTGCGGCCATGCTCGAACCACGCGGCGATCTGCGGATTCCACAGCCGATCGATCGTGGCGTCGTTATTGTCGATGGTCAGGTTGCCGTGAACGGTCGCGAACACGTCATGGCCCTTGGACGAATAGGCCGCGATCGAGCGGTGCGATTCGGTCAGCGCCTCGACGAGGCCGTTGTCCTTGGTGGTGAAGAAGTAGAGCGGGCCGCCATCCTCTTCCCACACCGCAGTCATCGGCTGGGCATGCCCGTCGCGCGCGCCATCGAGGCCGAGCATGACGAAGGGGCTGGCCTTCAGCTCCTTCCAGAACCGTGCTTCGATCGTGGCGTCGTCTGCCATCTCGGACTCTCCTCTGTTAAGATCGCTTCGGAAGCGCGCGAACCGGCGCTCGGTTCCGCTCGACAGGGTGGAGACGGGCGGGCAAGGCGTGGTCCGCATGAACCCTGCGCCTTTCGCGTCCGATCCGCTGCGCAGTCGCGGTCGCCTGCATGACGAGCCCGGCCGGCCCACCCGGGGCCCGCGCAACCCGTTCCAGCGCGACCGTGACCGCATCATCCACTCGATCGCCTTCCGTCGCCTGCGCGGCAAGACGCAGGTCTTTCTTGCGCCCGATGGCGATCACGTCCGCGTCCGGCTGACACACAGCCTTGAGGTGGCGCAGATCGGCCGCACCATCGCCCGCGCGCTGGGGCTGGACGAGGATTTGACGGAGGCGCTCTGCCTCGCCCACGACATCGGCCACCCGCCGTTCGGCCACGCCGGCGAGGATGCGTTGCAGGCGGCGACCCAGGAGGCAGGCGGGTTCGATCACAACGCGCACACGCTACGCGTCCTCACGCATGTGGAGACGCCCTATCCGCTGTGGCAGGGTCTCAATCTCAGCTGGGAGACGCTGGAAGGCCTCGCCAAGCATAATGGCCCGGTCGCGCAGCCGCCCTGGGCGCTCGCCACGGTCGATGCCGAATGGCCGCTGGCGCTGGCCGAGTGGCCTTCGCTCGAGGCGCAGGTCGCCGCGCTGGCCGACGATATCGCCTATGACAATCACGACATTGACGATGGCCTGCGCGCGGGGCTCATCTCGCTCGATCAGGTACTGGCGCAGCCGTTGGTGGCGGAAGGATGGCGCGCGGTCGAGGCGCGGCTGCCCGGCGTTCCCCGGCCGCGGTTGATCGCCGAGCTTGTGCGCGAGCAGATCGGGCGCATGGTCAACGATCTGCTCGACGAGACGCGTCGCCGGCTGGCGGAGGCGCAGCCAGGATCGGTCGACGAGGTACGGGCCGCGGGACGCCCGCTGGTCGGCTTCTCGCCCGCATTCGCGACCGCCGAGCGCGACTTCAAGCGCTTCATGTATGCCAGTCTCTACCACCACCCGGAGCAGCTTGCCGCCGCCGATCAGGCGCGGGGCATCCTCGCGCGGCTGATCGCCGCCTATCTGGCCGATCCGGCGCTGCTGCCGGAGGAGTGGCGTGCGCGACTGCCCGCGGACGAGCCATGGCGCACCCGCCACATCGCCGATTTCGTCGCGGGGATGACGGATCGCTACGCCATCGCCCGCCACCGCGAGGTCGTTGGCCCGACGGAGCTGCCGCCGGGCGTCTGATTGCGGATCAGCCGAGCTTGGCCAGTGCTGGCTTCAACTCACGCTCGAAGAAGCGGAGGAAGCCCGCCTGCTCGCTGCCGGGGCAGCTCAGCACGATGTGGTTGAACCCGGCATCGATATATTTCTTCACCGCCTCGACATGCTTCTCGACATCCGGCCCCGCGGCGATCGACTCCTTCAGGTCTTCCGGACGGACATGGGCCGTCGCCGCCTCGAAACCCGCGACGGTCGGCAACTCGGAATTGACCGCCCAGCCGAGCGCCGAGAAGCGGAAGCGGTCGTGCGCGATTCGCAGGCCTTCCTCCTCGTCGCTCGCCCACGCGGTCAGCGCCTCGGCATAAGCGGGGAAGGGGCCGCTGCTCGCCTTGGCGAAATCGTCGATCAGCTCCGAATTCGCCTCGGTCGCCATAATGCCGTCGGCCTTCTCGGCGGCCAGCTCTACCGAGCGTGGGCCGCTCACCCCGACGACAATGGGAATGGGCCGATCCGGCAGGTCGTACAGCTCGGCATGGTTGACCACGTAATAGGGGCCGACATGCGTGTGGACGCCGCCCGACCAGAGCGTCCGGAAGATGTCGATCGCCTCGGCCAGCATCTCGTGCCGCTCGGGGATCGCCGGCCAACGCTCGCCCACGACATGTTCGTTGAGCGCCTCGCCCGCGCCAACCGCCAGCGTGAAGCGGTTGTCGGACATCAACGCCACCGTGGCCGCCGCCTGCGCGATGATGGCCGGATGATAGCGGATGATCGGGCAGGTCAGGCCCGTCGCGATGCCGATCGTGGAGGTGGCGTGTGCGATCGCACCCAGCACGCTCCAGGCGAAGGGCGCATGGCCCTGGCTCTCCAGCCAGGGGTGGAAATGGTCGGAGATTGAGAGGAAGTCGAACCCGGCCGCCTCCGCCGCCACCGCATTCTCGACGAGCGCCTTCGGGCCGTGCTCCTCCGTCATCAGCTTATAGCCGAACCGCACCATTGCTGCCTCCATCCGTGGGTTCGGTGGAAATGCCGCACGACGCCGAACGATCCTGACCGATGCGTGTCTCGCCCGCGGTCCGGTCCGCCGCGGAGACGAACCGCGCCGCAGCTTGGATTCGCGCCATTTTTGCCTAAAGCCCGCGGGCATGACGCTCTATCCCCGCTTCGCCGACGCCATCGGCACGATTCTCGACACGCTCGCCGCTGCCGGCTCGATCCCTGGCGGGCTGGATCGCCGCAACGTGACGGTGGAGCCGCCGCGCGATCCCACGCACGGCGATCTCGCCACCAATGCCGCGATGGTGCTCAGCAAGGCGGCGGGCATGAAGCCGCGGGATCTGGCGCAGCTCATCGTGCCGCAGCTGACAGCGCTGGACGACGTGGCGGGCGCGGAGATTGCCGGGCCCGGCTTCATCAACATCCGCCTGACCGACGCGGCATGGGATGCGGAGCTGCGCGCCATCGTCGCGGCGGGTGAAGCCTATGGCCGCTCGTCCATCGGCACGGGACAGACGGTCAACGTCGAATATGTCTCGGCCAATCCGACCGGACCGATGCACATGGGCCATTGCCGCGGCGCAGTGGTTGGGGATGCGCTGGCCAGCCTGCTCGAACATGCCGGTTACCGCGTGATCCGGGAATATTACGTCAACGATGCCGGCGCGCAGGTCGATGTCCTCGCCCGCTCGGCCCACGTCCGCTACCGCGAAGCGCTGGGCGAGGACGTGACGGTGCCCGAGGGCCTCTATCCGGGCGAGTATCTGAAGCCCGTAGGCCAGGCGCTCGCCGCGGAGTTTGGCGACAAATATGTCGGCGCGCCGGAGGGCGAGTGGCTCGTCCTGTTCCGGACCCGTGCGGTCGCCGCGATGATGGACATGATCCGCGCCGATCTTGCTCTGCTCGGCATCCATCACGACGTTTTCGCCTCCGAGGCCAAGGTGCAGCAGGACGGCCGCGTCATCGCCGCGCTCGATCGATTGCGCGGCGAAGGGCTGGTCTACGAAGGCACTCTCGAGCCTCCAAAGGGCGAGCTCCCCGACGACTGGGAGCCGACCGAGATGACCCTGTTCCGCGCGACCGCGTTCGGCGACGACAGCGACCGGCCGGTGCGCAAGGCGGATGGCGGCTTCACCTATTTCGGCAACGATCTCGCCTACCATGCGCAGAAGGCGGAGACGGCGGATGCGCTGATCGACATCTGGGGCGCCGACCATGCCGGCACGGTGAAGCGCATTCAGGCGGCGGTGAAGGCGCTGACCGGCGGCGCCAAGCCGTTCGACATCAAGCTGGTCCAGATGGTCCGCCTGCTGCGCAATGGCGAGCCGGTGAAGATGTCCAAGCGTTCGGGCAATTTCGTGACCCTCGCCGAGGTGGTGGAGGAGGTCGGCAAGGATGTCGTCCGCTTCACCATGCTGACGCGGCGGGCCGATGCGCAAATGGACTTCGACTTCGCCAAGGTGGTCGAGGCGTCGAAGGACAATCCCGTCTTCTACGTCCAATATGCTCATGCGCGCATTCGCTCGCTGCACCGGCGCGCAGGCGAAGCGGGCATTGCGCTGCCGGCCGAGGCCGATCCGACGCTGCTCGATGCGGACGAGCGCGCGCTTGTGAAGCTCGCCGCGCAATTTCCGCGCACGGTGGAGGCGGCTGCCGCGACTCGTGAGCCGCACCGCATCGCTTTCTACCTCCACGATCTCGCCGCCGCCTTCCACGCGCAGTGGAACAAGGGCAATGACGATCCGGAACGCCGGTTTTTGGTGGTTAACGACCCTGAAAGAACTGGCGCGCGACTATATCTGGCGGACGCGATCGGGCAGATCGTGCGCAATGGGCTCGGCATCATGGGGGTTGCCGCAGTCGAGGAGATGGCGTGATGTCGGATATCGGCCGGGGCGTGCAGCCGGGGAACGAGGATCGCCTGCCATGGCTCGAGGCGGTTGACGACGAGGCGGAGCCGCGCGGCCCCGGTGCCGGCCGGCTGGTCGCCGCGGTGATCGTCGCGCTGGCGATCATCGGCCTGGTCGTCGGCGGCATCTTCTGGCTGCGCGATCGACCTGCTGACGGTGCGGACGGCGAACTGATCGCCGCACCCGACGGCGCCTACAAGACCAAGCCCGGCGATGCCGGCGGCATGAAGGTGGAAGGGCAGGGCGACACCAGCTACGCCGCCTCCGAGGGCGCGGATACGGACGGCGCGATTGACCTGACCAAGCTGCCCGAGACGCCGGTCACCGAAGACAGGGCCGTCACGCAGGCGGATGCCGCCGCGGCCAAGCCGCCGACGCCTGCCGCGACTCCGCCGGCTCCCGCCGCAACCGCCAAGATCGCCGCCGCTCCTGCACCCGTGCCCGCCGCGCCCAAGGCAGCTGCGCCTGCACCGGTCGCTGCACCGGCCAAGCCGCAGGCACCGGTCACGGGCGGGACGATCCAGCTCGGGGCGTTCGGCTCCGAGGCGAAGGCGAATGCCGCGTGGAAGACCATGTCCAAGCGCTTCGGCTTCCTCGCCGGCCTGACGCCCACCGTCACGCCCGTCGCAGTCGGCGAGAAGACCTTCTACCGTCTTCGCGTCGCCGCCGGTGCGCAGGCCGGCACGATCTGCGGCAAGCTGACCGTCGCCGGGGAGACGTGCGCGCGGATCGGATAAGCAAGCGGGCGCTCCGGTGAGGAGCGTCCCCTTCCATCCGCCCCTTCGCCTCGCGTAGACCACCCGGCATGACCCCGCTGATCCTCGGCCTTGCCGGACCCGCCCTGACCGACGCCGAGCGCGCCTTCTTCCGCTCGGTCGATCCCGCCGGCTTCATCCTGTTCCGCCGCAACTGCGTCGATCCCGAACAGCTGCGCGCGCTCACGGATGGCTTGCGCGATCTCTCCGGCCGCGCGGACGTGCCGATCCTGATCGATCAGGAAGGTGGCCGCGTCGCCCGCCTGCGCCCGCCGCACTGGCCGGAATTCCCGACCGGCGAGGCCTTCGCCCGCCTCTACGACATCGCGCCCATGTCGGCGATCGAGGCAGCGCGCGCCAATGCCCGTGCGCTCGCCGCCACGCTCGCGGCAATCGGCATCAACGTCGATTGCCTGCCGCTGCTCGACGTGCGCCAGCCTGGCGGCCACGACATCATCGGTGATCGTGCGCTGGGCGATGAGCCGCTCCGCGTCGCCGCGCTCGGCCGAGCTACGCTGGAGGGTCTGCGCGAGGGGGGTGTCGTCGGCGTCGTCAAGCACATGCCCGGCCATGGCCGCGCCACGGCGGACAGCCATCTCGAACTGCCTCTGGTCGATGCCGACGAGGCCGCGCTGGAAACCGATCTCGCTCCCTTTGCGCGCCTGCGCACCGCGCCGATGGGGATGACCGCCCATGTCGTCTACACGGCATGGGACGCGGATCGCTGCGCCAGCCTGTCGCCACGCGTGATCGGTGACGTCATCCGCGGTCGCATCGGCTTCGACGGGCTGCTCATGTCCGACGATCTCGGCATGAACGCGCTGAGCGGCGGCTTCGGCGACCGTGCGGCGGGTGTCCTCGCCGCCGGGTGCGACGTCGCGCTCCACTGCTCGGGCGACATGGCCGAGATGGAGGCGGTCGCGGGCGCGGTGGGGACCATTCCTGCCGACGCACGCCGCCGCCTCGACGCGGCGATGGCGACGATCGCCGCGGCACCCCGTGCCGACTATGCCGAGGCGATCGCCCAGCGCGACGCGCTGCTGGCCCTCGCCTGAGCCGGTCACGCCCGCTACCCTGCGGCCCGTGTCCGATCCCGCGCCAGAAACCCTCACCGTCTCGCTCGATGCGTGGGAGGGGCCGCTCGATCTGCTCCTCGCGCTCGCCCGCGAGCAGAAGGTCGATCTGCGCGAAATCTCGATCCTCCAGCTGGTCGATCAGTATCTCGACTGGCTCCGCTCCGCCGAGAGCCTCAAGCTGGAGGTTGCCGCAGACTGGCTGGTGATGGCGGCATGGCTCGCTTACCTGAAATCGGCCCTGCTGCTGCCCAAGGACCCCGAGGCCGATCCCGATCCGGAGTTGCTTGCGCTCCGCCTCCAACGCCGCCTGCAACAGCTCGACGCCATGCGCGAGGCCGGTGCCCGGCTGATGGCGCGCGACAGGCTCGGCCGCGATGTCTTTCCACGCGGCGCGCCGGAGGGCTTGCGGCTCGTCCGCCGGCCACAATGGCAGGCGAGCCTGTTCGATCTGATCGCAGCCTATGGAGCAGTGCGCGCGCGCTCGGCGCCCGTGCTGCACGTCGTCGCACGGCGGCCGGTGATGACGCTGGACATGGCGCTCGCCCGGCTGGAAGCGATGCTGGGCACCGGCGTCGACAATGCGACGCTGGTCAGCCTGCTGCCGCCCGGCGGCGATCCGGCGTGGCGCCGCTCCGCGCTCGCCTCCAGCTTCGTCGCGATGCTGGAACTGGCGCGGCAGGGCCGCCTCGCCTTCGCGCAGGAGGAGGCGTTCGCCCCCCTGCGCGTCGGCAGCGTCGCATGACCCCCGACGATCCTGCCCGCGCGGTCGAGGCGGCGCTGTTCGCCGCCGAGGCGCCGATGACGGTGGATGCGCTGGCGCAGGCGACCGGTGTTGCCGATGTGTCCGCTGCGCTTGTCCGCATTCAGCACGATTATGCCGACCGCGGCATCACCCTCGTCGAGTTTGGCGGGCGTTGGCGCTTCCAGACCGCAGCGGATCTCGCCCACATCCTGCGTCGCGAGCGGGAGGAGCCGCGCCGCCTGTCCCGCGCAGGCGTCGAGACGCTCGCCATCGTCGCCTATCACGAGCCGGTCAGCCGCGCCGAGATCGAGGCGATCCGCGGCGTGGCAGTGGCGAAAGGCACGCTGGATACGCTGATCGAGGCAGGCTGGGTCCGCCCCGCCGGTCGCCGCGAGGTGCCGGGCCGGCCGCTCACCTACGCGACGACGCCCGGCTTCCTCGATCATTTCGGCCTCGCCAGCCGCCGCGATCTGCCCGGTCTCGACGAACTCCGCGCCGCCGGCCTGCTCGATCCGCTCGATGCGATCACGAGCGAGGTGGAAAGCGGCGGCGATGCGGCCTAGATAGGGCGCAAGCCAAGGAGTGAGACGTCATGGGCCTGTCGCTGCCGCATATCCTGATCTTCGCGGTCGTCGCGATCCTGCTGCTGGGTGGCGGGCGCTTCTCCAGCATGATGGGCGATGTTGCCAAGGGCGTGAAGCAGTTCAAGAAGGGCATGGCGGAGGACGACGACGAGCCTGCGCCCGCCAAGCCGGCCGCGCGCCTGCAGGCGCAGCCGCCGCTCGATCCGCAGGCGGGGGATGCCACGCTGCAGCCGATGAAGGACGATCGGCCGAACGCCTGATCCGCCGACCGCCCGGTTCCTGATCCATGTTCGACGTCGCCCCGACTGAGCTGCTGCTCGTCGCCGTGGTCGCCCTTGTGGTGATCGGGCCGAAGGATCTGCCGAATGCTATGCGCTTCGTCGGCCGCTGGGTCGCGAAGGCGCAGGGTGTCGCGCGCCACTTCCGCTCGGGGATCGACGAGATGGTCCGCCAGGCGGAGCTGGAGGAGATGGAGCGCAAATGGGCCGCGGAGAATGAGCGGATCATGCGCGAGCATCCGGTGGAGCCCGACCCGTCCGTGCGTGAGCCGGTGATGGAGTCACTGCCTGCTCCGGCGCCGCACGTTCAGGAGGCTCCCGCGGGGGCCGTTCCCATCGATGCCGGGCGCGCCGCCGCTGATCCGGCAGAGCCGCGCGCGTGAAGGATATCGACGAGACCCGTGCGCCGCTGCTCGAGCATCTTGTCGAGCTGCGCCGGCGCCTGTTGTGGAGCTTCGCCGCTCTCGCTGGCGCCTTTGGCCTCAGCCTCTATTTTGCCCGGCCGATCTTCGCCTTCCTGGTCCAGCCGCTGATCCGCGCGGGGCAGACGCGGCTGATCTACACCGATATCTTCGAGGCCTTTTTCAACGAGATAAAGGTCTCCTTCTTCGCCGCGATCATGCTCGCTTTCCCGGTGATGGCGACGCAGCTGTGGCGTTTCGTCGCGCCCGGCCTTTATGCGAGCGAGAAGCGCGCTTTCCTGCCGTTCCTGCTGCTCACGCCCGTGCTGTTCCTCAGCGGCGCGGCGCTGGCTTATTACGTTGCCATGCCGATCGCGCTCCACTTCCTGCTCGGCTACGAAGGCAATGTCGGCGGCGTGCACCAGGAAGCGCTGCCGGCGATCGGCAATTATCTCAGCTTCGTGACGAAGTTCCTGTTCGGCTTCGGCGTCGCCTTCCTGCTGCCGGTGCTGCTGATGCTGCTGGAGCGTGCGGGGCTGGTCACGCGCGATCAGCTCAAGAAGGGTCGCCGCTACGCGATAGTCGCGGCCTTCGGCATCGCTGCGGTGCTGACGCCGCCCGACGTCTTCTCGCAGCTGCTGCTCGCAATCCCGCTCGTCATCCTCTACGAATTCGCGCTGATCGCCATCTGGTTCACCGAGCGCCGCCGTGCGCGAGAGCAGGCGCTGACCACCGCATCGTGATAAAAGAAAAGGGCTCCCGCGTCGCCGCGGGAGCCCTTCGATCCGATCAGTCGGGCGGACTTACTTCGCCGCGTCGGAGACCGCCTCACCCGCCGAGGAGACGTCCTTGCCGGCGCCCGCAACGGTGTTGCACGCCGAAACCATCAGCCCGCCGGTGACGAGGGCGAGGGCGAGAAACTTGCGAACCATAGCTGCGCTCCTGATAAGTCCACGGTGTCCAATGACGGACCCGCGCTGCTCAATGTCCTGCAAGCAGAGTTGTTCCGCCAACGCATCGGCTTGATCGGACGGCGATGTGGGGTGCCCCAAAAAGAATTCGGGCCCGGAAACGCCGCCGGGGGGAGGATCGGCGTTTCCGGGCCCGCTGGGTTGGATAGCGAGAGCGGGGGGGCAAAAGGTCACTATCCGAATGTAAGAACACGCAAGCGGGCGGGCGGTTCCGGAGCCGCTTCGCACTTTTTTGCGGGCCTGCTGTTTTTTTTGAGAAGCCCGGCAACCGCCGCCGCCGGTCGCGCGCTCGTCCGGGTGAAAGGAGCCTTCTGCATGGCCAAGCCCCCCGAAAGCCCGTCACACAGCGATCTCACCGGCGTGAACCGTGACGGTCGCGTAAATGCGCCAAAGCGCGAGCCCGATCGCGATGATGCGGAGCGGCTGGCAACCGCCAACCAGGATAATCGCGCCAAGCCGCCAAGCGAAAGCGGCACCGGCGCCAGCGGAGACTGAAGTCCGAAGGCGGCGGCTGCGTGCCGCCGCCGTCACACGTGCGCGCTGATCTCGACGGAGAAACGGCCCTCTATCGGATCGCGATTGAGCGGTGCGCGCAGCTGACGGCCCAGGCCGGTGATCACCCGATCAAACCGCTCGGCGCTTGGATGTTGCCGGCAGGCCTCGTCGCGCAGCGCCTCCGCCTGCACCGAGAGGGTCGCGCGCCCGTCGCGTTCGGCGGGGCACAGCACCACGGCGATGCGGCCGGTCGGATCACAGGTCATCGCCAGCTCGACAATCTCGGTGATCAGGAAAGCGATCGGCACCGCCACGTCCTGTGTGGCATAGAGCGGCGCCAGATCCAACGTGATCGCCAGATGGCTGGCCGACGCCGGCGCGGTGGCGCGTAGATTGGCCGCCAGTTCGCCGATCAGCGCGCGCAACCCGACGCCGCGGTTTTCCTCAAGCTCGGCATAGTGATTGCGGTGCACCACCGCGAGTGCATCCACCCGCCGCTGGATCGAAGCATAGGCGTCGGCGACCGCCGGCTCGGACACGCCGCGGGCATGCAGGTTGATCAGGCTGGCGACGACCTGGAGATTGTTCTTGACCCGGTGATGCACCTCCCGCGTCAGCTTCGTCTGTCGGGCGAGGCCTTCCTCCAGTTCATGCTCGTGCGTGGCCAGCTGTTCGGTCACGCGCTGGAAGGCGGCGCCAAGGCCGCGTATCTCGGTCGCCGGCGTGGCGAGGACCGGCAGGACCAGCGGCCCATCGGTCGTACGATAATCGCCGATAGCGGCCTGCAATTGCAGCAGCGGCTGGATCAGCAGGCGATTGACCACCGCCCAGCCGATGATCGCGGCAGCCAGCCACATCAGCAGCGGCAGCAAGGTCAGCAGCAGCTCGACTGCGCTGGTCTGCAGGTCCGTCAGGGTCAGTTCGAGCTGCACCTGCCCGCCAGCCACCGGCGACGACACGGTGATCGCCGGACCCACGCCACTATTGTCGCCGGCAAGCAGGATCGCATTGCCGCCCTCACGCAGCACCATGCGATGCTGGCCGACCAGCGCCACCGGTCGAGTGATATCCGTCAGCGCCGCCACCGCGATTTCCCCGACGCCGAACGGCGCGCCCTGCGCCACCCGCGCCTCGAACCGCAGCCGCCGCTCGGCCGGCAGCAGCCTGACCTCAGTCGCGAAGATCTGTTCGGGCGCGAGCGCGGGTGCGGCGGAGAAGCCGGCCGTGCGGCAGAGCATTCGGCCGCGTGGGTCGAACAGCGCGAAATCCACCGGCAGGCGCTGCGATCGACGGAGCGCGTCCAGCCGCTGACGGCATTGTTCGGGATCGACCGTGGTTTGGCCAAGCTCGGTCGTCGCCGTCCGCAGCTCGAGCGACTCGCGGGCGACCGCGGAGGACAATTGCTGTGCGGCAGTGGCAGCGAGCGCGCGTGCATCCGCCTCGCGCCGGAGCCGGTTCGTTTGCGCCGATTCAAGCGAGGCGAATACAGCGATCAGCCCCAAAGGCAGCAACGCCGCCGTCAGGATCAACAGCATCCGAATCCCGGTCGATAGACGCGGGCCGGTGTGCCGGTCGCGAGAAACAGTCTGGGTCGCGGGCACGATGCCCGTCAGCTGAGCTTGCCCAGCAGGTCAAGCATTTCCTGTGGGATATCCTCGTTGACCGCCTGGGTGTAGACGTTGCGCAGCGTCTGGCCCAGCCCACCCTCGCGGGGGCGCACAGGCGCTGCCTTGCGCTTTGCCGGCTTGGCCGCGCTCTTCTTCTCGTCGTCGCCCACCAACTCGATCGTCCCCTCGCTCACACCTCGAATCGCCGCACCGGGTGGGCGGACGTGAATAACGCCGGCGGTCACGAACCCCCTGCCACGCCCGCCCTAAAGCGGTCATTAGCAACATACGGATAATTTGCCGTCGCGGCCGTGGAAACAAAATTGTCGAACGTTGGTTCCGAGTTCGGGAGCGGGGCGATAAAACATGCCTCGCAGCTTCATCATGCCGGCCGGTGCCGGGTGGGCCATGCCTGCCGGTGCCGGTCGGCATATGGACGATTTGCCGTGCGTCGTATCGGCGCGCAGGATTTTTCGAGGAGTAGTGCCCCAGATGTCGCTCGGCCAGGAACTCGCCCCGCACCTTCCCTTCCTGCGCCGCTATGCGCGCGCGCTCACCGGGAGCCAGCAGCACGGCGACGCCTATGTGCGTGCGGCGCTGGAGGCGATCGTCGCTGCTCCCGGCGATTTCCCGCGCGATGTCGACGCGCGGCTCGGCCTGTATCGCACCTTCCAGCGCATCTGGAGCTCGACCAACGACGACGAGCAGAGCGATGCCGATCCCGTGAGCGACGGCACCGAGGCGATCGCGCAGGCGCGTCTGGCGCGGATCACGCCGCGTTCGCGCCAGGCCTTGCTGCTGACCGCGATGGAAGGCTTCACGCCCGAGGACGCGGCCTATCTGATCGAGGGCACGCCCGACGAGGTCGAGGCGCTCGTCGCCGATGCGCTGGCCGAGATCGAGCGGCAGACGCGCGCGGACGTGCTGATCATCGAGGATGAGCCGATCATCGCGATGGATCTGGAAACCATCGTGCGCGATCTCGGCCACTCGGTGAACGGCGTCGCCGTCACGCGGGACGAGGCGGTGTCGCAGGCGCTGGCACAGCGGCCGACGCTTGTCCTCGCCGACATCCAGCTGGCCGACGACAGCTCGGGTATCGATGCGGTGAAGGACATCTTGGCCGAGTTCTCCGTGCCGGTCATCTTCATCACCGCCTTCCCCGAGCGGCTGCTGACCGGCGAGCGGCCGGAGCCGACATTCCTGATTACCAAGCCGTTCCAGCGCTCCACCGTGAAGGCGGCGATCAGTCAGGCGCTCTTCTTCGACAGCACGACCGTTCCCGCCTGAGCCGGCAGCGGCACCACGGCGCGCGGGATGGAACCGCCCGCGCGCAGGGGGCGTTCGTGACGGGATTGCATCGAATGAAGGGGCAGCCCGTGGCACAGGAAGAAGTTCATCTGAACCAGGATCGGGCGCGCGCCGGGGCGACGCCCAAGATGACGCGCTACATTCTCGGCATCTCGCTGCCGCTGATCGTTATCGCCTTCCTCATCATCCTGTTCGTCTACCGGTGAACGAAGTGTCCGGGGCGGTCCTCGCAATCGCTCCGAGACCGTCCTATGTAGGGGAGGCGGGCAGGGTACCGCCGCTTGGGAGCAGTCCAATTTCCGACACAGACGACCAGGATGGCGAGATCGTCGCGCCTGCGGCCGAACCCGTTCCGCTGCCCGATGCCGAGTTCAAGGACGAGCTGGCACGGGTGATCCCGCACCTGCGCGCCTTCGGCCGCTCGTTGTCAGGCAATCGCGATCTGGCCGACGATCTGGTGCAGGAAACCCTGCTCAAGGCGTGGGCCGCGCGCCGCCGCTTCCAGGCGGGCACCAACATGCGCGCTTGGACCTTCATCATCCTGCGCAACCTGTTCCTCAGCCAGATGCGCCGCGCGCGCTTCAAGGGTGAATGGGACGAGATCACCGCATCCAAGCTGCTCGCCGCGCCGGCCAGCCAGGATCGCCATGTCGAACTGGGCGACATGCAGCGTGCACTCATGCACCTGCCGGCGCCGCAGCGTGAGGCGCTTATCCTCGTCGGCGCTGGCGGCTTCGCCTATGAGGAAGCGGCCGAAATCTGTGGCTGCGCCGTCGGCACGATCAAGAGCCGCGTCGCGCGTGGCCGGGTCGCGCTGGAGGCGCTGTTGTCGGAGGGCAAGCTGCCGCCGCGCCGAGATCATGAGGCGGAGCCCGGCAAGACGGCGCTCCAATCCATTATGGGTGAAGTTGACGAGCTCAGCCGCTCGCGTTGATAGAAAAAGGGGCCGCGATCGACTTCGCGGCCCCTTTTTCGTTTGTCTGCACCGGCGTCAGCGAAGCCGGGTGAGCATGTCCACGATATCAGCCGGCAGATCGTGCCCGCGCGGCAGATAGGCGGTGCGCAACGCATCACCGACGCCTTGGTGCGGGGCAGGTGCCGGAACGCGCATCGTCGCTTTCACGTTTCCGCCTCCTTCGCCACCTTGTTGGTTGATCCACATCATAAACGTCCAACGCCGCATCGGGCGGCGGGTTTCCTTCCTTTCTCGCTCGTAACGGCTGCACTCGGAGCGTGTCGTGGCGGTAACACTTAGTGAACGAGAGATTGATGCCGCGCTCGATCGTGTGCAGCGGGACGCGCCCTTCCTCCGCCGCCTCGCCAATCAGCGGCCGGAGATCGTCACTGCGCTGCGGTCGGGCGGTTTGGCTGCTGCACAGGCAGCGGCCTTGTCCGAGGCAGAAGAGCCAGTCGCCCGACGGCTGCGGCGGCAGCGCGCAGGTGTCGCACTGGCCGTGGCTCTGGCGGACCTGGCCGGCATCGCCTCGCTTGAAGACGTGTGCGGCGCTTTATCGCACTTCGCCGATCATGCTCTCGACGCCGCGATCCGCGCTGCCATCGAGGAGCGGGGGCATGAGCCGGCGGGCTTCGCCGCGCTTGCATTGGGCAAGCATGGCAGCGGGGAGCTGAACTACTCCTCCGACATCGATCCCATCCTGATCTTCGACCGCGACGCCCTGCCGCGCCGCCCGCGTGAGGAGCCGGTGGAGGCGGCGGTGCGGATCGCCCGACGCGTGGTGGAGTTGCTCCAGTCGCGCGATGGCGACGGCTATGTCTTTCGCGTCGATCTCCGTCTGAGGCCCTCGCCCGAGGCGACGCCGCTCGCGCTGCCCTATGAAGCTGCCATCGGCTATTATGAGTCGAGCGCGCTTCCCTGGGAGCGGGCGGCGTTCATTCGGGCACGCGCCTGCGCCGGCGATGTGGGGCTGAGCACACGCTTCCTCGATGCGGTGCGGCCGTTCGTCTGGCGCCGGGCGCTCGATTTCGGCGCGATCCGTGAGATCCGCGGCATTTCCCGCCGTATCCGCGATCACCATTCGCGCGGGCAGCGCTTCGGCCCCGGCTATGATCTCAAACGGGGCAGGGGCGGCATTCGCGAGGTCGAGTTCTTCGCCCAGATCCACCAGCTTATCTTCGGCGGTCGTGACCCCTCTCTCCGCGCGCCTGCCACGCTCGCCGCACTCGGTGCGCTGGCCACGGCCGGCCGGATCGATGCAGGCGAGGCCGCGGATCTTGGCGAGGCCTATCGCCTGTTCCGCACCATCGAGCATCGTCTGCAGATGGTCGACGATCAGCAGACGCACAGTCTGCCGCGGGATGCGGCCGCGCTGGATGGGGTTGCGCGGCTTCACGGCGTGGCCGACGGGGCCGCTTTGCTGGCGCTGCTGCGCGGGCCGGTGGAGCGGGTCGGCACCATCTACGATGCGCTCGACGATGGCGGCGCCGCCGGCCTGCCCGAGGCGCCCGACGCACTGGAGGAGTCGCTGGCAGCCGCTGGCTTCGCCGATCCCGCAGCGGCGCGCGCGCGAATCGAGGCGTGGCGAGGGGCTGGCCCGCGTGCGCTGCGGGGCGCGACAGCCCGAGCGACGATGGAAGCGATGCTGCCCGGCCTCATCGGCGCGCTCGGCCGGGCGGCCGATCCCGGCACCGCGCTGCTCCGCTTCGATGCGCTGCTGCAAGGCCTGCCGAGCGCGATCAACCTGTTCCGCCTGCTCGAGGCGCAGCCCGCGCTCGCCCGGTTACTGGGCGACATCCTCGCGCATGCACCGACACTCGCCGAGGCGCTCGGCCGGCGGCCGGCCCTGCTCGACGGGCTGATCGACGCCAGCGCGCTGGCCTGCGCCCCCGAGACACCCGCTCTCCTTGAGGAGTTTGCGGCCGGAGAGCGCGGCGACGACTATCAGGCGCTGCTCGATCGCGTCCGCCAGCTGGTCGGCGAACGGCGGTTCGCGCTCGGTGTCCAGCTCGTCGCGGGCACCTGCGATCCGCTAACGGTCGCGGAGGGCTATGCCCGCGTGGCCGAGGCCGCGCTGCTCACGCTCACCCGCGCCACCGTCGCGGAGTTCGAGCGGGCGCATGGCCGCGTACCCGGAGGGGAGCTGGTCGTCCTGGCGCTCGGCCGGCTGGGCGGCGGGGCGCTCACCCACGCATCCGATCTCGATCTGATCTACCTCTTCACCGGCGATCATCTGGCGGAATCGGACGGTGCCCGGCCGCTCGGCGCCACGCTTTACTTCAACCGGCTGGCGCAGCGCGTCTCGGCGGCGCTCAGCGTGCCGACGCCGTCTGGATCGCTCTACGAGGTGGATACGCGGCTGCGCCCCTCGGGCATGCAGGGGCCGCTCGCCAGTTCCACTGCCAGCTTCGCGCACTATCAGCGCAGCGGCGCGTGGACGTGGGAGCATATGGCGCTCACCCGCGCACGCGTCGTCTTCGGCGGAGAGGCGGCGCGCGCCGAGGTCGAGGCGATCATCGCGGACACGCTGCGTGCCCCGCGGGACTGTGCCAAGCTGCTCGAAGACGCGCGGCGGATGCGCGGCGACGTCGCCCGGCACAAGCCGCCGGCGGGCGAGTTCGACGTCAAGCTCGTGCCCGGCGGCCTCGTCGATGCCGAGTTTGCGGTGCATGTCCGCCAGCTGTGCCGCCACATCGGCCTGTCGCCGCGGCTGCGCACCGCTGCCGCCGCACTGGCGGAGGCGGGGCTGCTGGGCGCCCGCTTCGCCGCGGATCACGCCTTTCTCACCCGGCTGCTCGTCACGTTGCGGCTGGTGAGCCCCGGCGGGGAGGAGCCGCCGCCCGCCAGCCGCGCCCTTGTCGCGCGGGCGTGCGGGCAGGAGAGTTGGGATGCGACGCTTGCGGCCTATGCCGCCGCACGGCAGGAGGTCGCCGCCGCATGGGCGGCAAGCGAGGAGGTGCTGGCATGCTGAACGAAGGCGACATGGCTCCGGAGGTCACGCTGACCACGCCCGACGGCGGCGCGCTGCCGCTCTCCTCGATGCGCGGCCACATCCTCGTCCTGTATTTCTATCCCAAGGACGATACGTCCGGCTGCACCAAGGAAGCGCAGGACTTTTCCGAGCTGAAGGCCGCGTTCGAGATGGAGGGCGCCTACATCCTCGGCGTGTCCAAGGATCCGCCCGCCAGCAAGACCAAGTTCATCGACAAATATGCGCTGCGCCACACACTCGCCTCCGACACCGAAGGCGCGGCGTGCGAAGCGTTCGGCACCTGGGTCGAGAAGAGCATGTATGGCCGCAAATATATGGGGATCGATCGGGCGACCTTCCTGATCGATCCCGAAGGCCGCGTCGTGAAGGCGTGGCGCAAGGTGAAGGTGCCCGGCCATGCCGATGCGGTGCTGAAGGCGGTCCGTGCGCTCAAGACGGCGGAGCAGAACACCACCTACCAGGCCTGACACGCTCGCTTGCGTCTCGCCCCCGCTGCCGCCAAGGGCGCGCGGGTGAGCCAAGCAGACACCGTGGCGCAGGCGGCGCGCGCCATTCTCCTCATCGCCGATCCCGCAGCCAAGGTGATGGCAGCGCGCGCCGCCGCGCGGGCGTGGCGCCTCGGCCGGCTTGTGCCCGCCTTTGATGTCGCCATGCCCGAGCGGCCGGCGCGCCCTGCCGTGCCCGAGCTGCTCCCGCCGAACCGGATGCCGAAGCGCGGGCGTGCCGGCAGCCTCGCTAGCCGGATCGCGCTGCTGCACGCGCTGGCGCATATCGAGTTCGTCGCCGTCGATCTCGCCGTCGATCTGATCGGCCGGTTTGGCGCCGTGTTCCGGCGCACCTTCCTCGACGACTGGTTCCGGGTGGCGGCGGAGGAGGCGATGCACTTCGCACTGCTCGACCGGCGGCTGCGCGCGCTCGGCAGCTTCTACGGCGCACTCCCTGCGCATGACGGCTTGTGGGAGGCGGCGGCGGAAACCGCGCACGATGCGCTCGCCCGGCTGGCAATCGTCCCGCTGGTGCTGGAGGCGCGCGGCCTCGACGTGACGCCGCAGACGGTGGACCGGCTGCGCGCCGCCGGGGACGAGCGATCCGCCGCCATCCTGACGCGCATCGCGATGGACGAGGTGCGCCACGTCGCCGCCGGCATGCGCTGGTATCTGCATGCCTGCGTGGCAGAAGGCGCCGACCCGCAAACGCGTTGGCAAATGCTTGTCCGGAAGCATTTTCGCGGCACGCTTAAGCCGCCGTTCAACGATTCAGCGCGCGGCCAAGCCGGTTTGACGCCGAACTGGTATGCGCCGCTTGCCCTTGTGGAACCGGCAGGACAGTAAACGGGGGTCAGCGCGGGAGGGGCAATTCCAACGCCGACACGAGCTTACGCCGCGGTCCGCCAGGTCCGCGCCAACGTCATCCGCGTGCCGGGGTGCTGAATGTCGTCCACCGTTTCCAACATCCGTTCTGCTGTCCGGTTCCTTGCGCTCGGCACCGCCGCGCTGCTCGCCGCCGCCCCGGCGATGGCCGGGACTGCCGATCCCACGTTCGAGGCGCTGTTCAATCAGTGGAAGTCATCCGACCGGCTGGGCGGCCGCGCCGTCTCGGTCCCGTCGGAGAAGCCGGTCAACGGCGTGTCCTTCACGTCGGGCTTCGGCGTCCGCTCCGATCCGTTCCGCGGGTCCGCGGCGATGCATGCCGGCGTCGATCTGGCAGGCGCGATCGGCACGCCGATCTACGCAACTGCTGATGGCGTGGTGAACTGGGCCAATTGGCGCGGCGGCTACGGCAATCTGGTCGAGGTCAATCATGGCCGCGGCATCGTCACCCGCTACGGCCACCTGTCGCAGATCATCGTCCATCCCGGCCAGCGCGTCCGCCGTGGCGAACTGATCGCCCGCATGGGCTCGACCGGGCGTTCGACCGGCAGCCACCTCCATTACGAGGTCCGTATCGACGGGCGCGCGGTCAACCCGATTCCCTATCTCCAGACGGCGGATTATGTCGCCAACCTCCAGAAGCGTGGCACCTCGACGCAGGTCGCGCTGGGCGGCCCCGAGGTTCCGGAAGAGGATTGAGCCTTCGTGTTGCGGGCGTACCGCGGCGCGCCTATCTTGAGCGCATGAGCGAGATCGATCTCACGCCCGCCGCCGCCGCCCGCGTGGCCGCGATCGCGACCAAGCAGAGCCGCCCACCGATCCTGCGCCTGTCGGTCGACGGCGGTGGATGCGCCGGCTTCTCCTATCGCTTCGGCTTTGCCGACGGGATCGAGGCGGATGACATTCGCGCCGAACGCGATGGCACCACCTTGGTCGTCGATCCGATCAGCCTCGATCTCGTCCGTGGCAGCGCCGTCGACTATGTCGATAACATGGGTGGCGCGAGCTTTCGCGTTACCAACCCCAACGCCGCATCGGGCTGCGGCTGCGGTTCCAGCTTCTCGATCTGACGCCGCGCCGCTAAGCGAGTGGCATGAGGATCGCGACCTTCAACATCAACGGCATCCGCGCGCGCATGCCGCGCCTGCTCGAATGGCTGGAGGAGACGCAGCCGGACGTCGCCTGCCTGCAGGAGATCAAGATCTCCGACGATCTGTTCCCCGCCGCCGAGCTGGAGGCGGTGGGATACAAGGCGATCTGGCATGGCCAGAAGGGGTTCAACGGCGTCGCCATCCTGTCGCGGGGCGAGGCTCCGGTCGAGCGGCGGCGCGGCCTGCCGGACGATCCCGATCCGACGCACAGCCGCTATCTCGAAGCGGAGGTGGGCGGCGTGATCGTCGCCTCCATCTATCTGCCCAATGGGAATCCGGTGCCGGGTCCGAAGTTCGACTACAAGCTCGCCTGGTTCGATCGGCTGATCGATCATGCCGCCAATCTGCTGGCCAGCGAGGCACCCGTTGTGCTGGCAGGCGACTATAACGTCATCCCCACCAACACGCATGACGACACCTTCTCCGTCCGCGCGATGAGCGCCGATGCGCTGCTCCAGCCCGAAAGCCAGGCGGCGTTCCGCCGTCTCCGCCATCAGGGCTGGACCGACGCGATTCGTACCCGCCACCCGCAGGGGCCGGTCTATACCTTCTGGGATTATCAGGCGGGCGCCTGGGCGCGCGATGCGGGTTTTCGCATCGATCATCTGATGCTCAGCCCCACCGCCGCCGACCGGCTGGTCGACGCGCAGGTCGACAAGCCCTTCCGCGACCGCGAGAAGGCGAGCGACCACGCGCCCGTGTGGGTGCGGCTGAGCTGATCCGGCTAGCCGCCCCGGCGCGCGCCGGGGCGGGCAGGCCGATCACCCCACCAGCTTGGCGGTCACCTCCGCCACATGCCGGCCCTGATGGCGCGCGGCCTCCAGTTCCTCCTCATGCACCGCCCGGCTGCCATCGCCCGCCGCGATCGTCGTCGCGCCATAGGGCGATCCGCCGCGCACCTCATCCACGCCCAGCATCGGCTTGAACGTGTAGGGCAGGCCGACGATCGTCATGCCGAAATGCAGCAGGTTGGTGATGATGGAGAACAAAGTCGTCTCTTGCCCGCCATGCTGGCTGGCGGTGGAGGTGAATGCCGCGCCGACCTTGCCGACCAGCTTGTCCTGCGCCCACAGGCCGCCCGTCTGATCGAGGAACGCCGCCATCTGCGACGGCATGCGGCCATAACGCGTGCCCGCACCGATGATGATCGCATCATAGTCGGCCAGTTCCGCGGGCTTGGCGATCTCGGCGGGCTGATCCAGCTTGAAGTGGGAGGAGCGGGCAACCTCTTCGGGCACCGTCTCCGGCACGCGCTTCACGACCACGTCGGCGCCTGCGCCACGCGCGCCCTCGGCGACGGCATAGGCCATCGTTTCGACATGACCGTAGGCGGAATGATAGAGGACGAGGATCTTCGGCACGGGCTGTCTCCCTGAAGGGCTCTGCTCGGCATCCTAGATAGCGGCTGGCGTCCGGCGCAGAAGAGGATATGATCGAAACGCATCGTTTCGGATCCTAGCCCATGCCGCACCTCCCCGATCTGGAAGCCTGGGCGGTGTTCGCCCGCGTGGCGGAGCAATCGAGCTTTGCCGGGGCCGCGCGCACGCTCGGGCTCAGCAAGGCGACCGTATCGAAGGCGGTCGCGCGGCTGGAGGCGCGGCTCGGGACGCCGCTGATCCACCGCACCTCGCGCCGGCTGGCGCTGACCGACGCCGGCCGCCTCGCGCTCGAACCGGCGCAGCGGATGCTGGCGGCAGGCGAGGCGGCGGAGGACTCGCTTGCCGATTGTGGCGAGCGGCCGCGCGGGCAGGTGCGGCTGGCCGCGCCCATGTCGTTCGGCATCGCGCATCTCGGCCCCGTGCTGGCCGAGTTCCTCGCCGAATATCCCGACATCTCGGTCGATCTGCGGCTGAGCGACGCGCGCACCGACCTGATCGGTGAGGGGATCGATCTGGCGCTCCGCATCGGCGTGCTGGAGGATAGCAGCCTGAAGGCGCGCCGCCTGTTCACCGTGCGCGCGCCGCTCGTCGCCGCACCCTCATGGATCGAGCGGCACGGTCGCCCGGCACATCCGCGCGACCTCGAACGTTGCCCGGCGATCATCTACACGCATGTCGCGCAGCCGACCCGCTGGCGCTTCCTCCACCCGGATGAGGGGGAGGCGGTGATCGAGGTGTCAGGCCGGATGCGCGTCGACAATGGCGATGTCGTCATGCCCGCCTTGCTCGCCGGCATCGGCATGGCGCGACAGCCTGAATTTCTTGCCTGGGAGGCGCTGCGCGACGGGCGGCTGGAGGAGCTGTTGCCGGAGTGGAGCTTTCCCGTGCCCGGCGGCCTTCATCTCGTCTCGCCGCCCGGCTCGATCCGTCCGGCCCGCGTGCAGGCGCTCGCCGAATGGCTGGCCAAGGCGTTCCTGCGCAAACCCTGGGCCTATGCTGAAGGGCCGGAATGACGGCGGGGGCGCTGCCGGGGTCGTCAGCTCGGCGTCGCCAGCCCCTTGGTGCTCGGCTTCGCCGCGATGGTCTTCTTGACCTCCTTCTTCGGCTTGCGCGCTTCCTTGTTGCTCTTGACCTGACCCTTGGCCATCGCTCGCTCTCCGCTTCGTGAGGTTGCGGAAGGTGGCAGCGCCACCCTCCGCACGCAAGCTCAACCCGCGGCGGCCTCGACCGGTGCCCGGCCGCGCTTTACCATCAGCTTGTTGAGCGCATTCACATAGGCGCGCACGCCTGCCACCAAGGTATCGTGATGTGCCCCGCGGCCGCGCGCGGTGCGGCCCGCCTCGGACAGCAGCACGCTCGTCTCCGCCTGCGCATCGGTGCCGCCGGTGACGGCATGGACCTCGTAGCGCTCCAGCGCCGCATCGGCATGCGGCACCAGCGCGCGCACCGCCGCGAACAAGGCGTCGATCGGCCCGGTCCCCCGCGTCGTCGCGGTCTGCGACACGCCGTCGATGCTGAGCGTCAGGATTGCGCGCGCGGGGCCCGTGCCGCAGTGGATCTCCACTTCCTCCACCTGGATGCGGTCATGGCCGCGCAGCACCTCGTCATCGACTAGCGCGAGGATGTCCTCGTCGAAGATCGCCTTCTTGGCGTCGGCCAGTTCCTTGAAGCGGGCGAACGCGTCCTGAAACGCGTTGTCGCCCAGTTCGTAGCCCAGCTCCTCCAGCTTCTGGCGGAAGGCGGCGCGGCCCGAATGCTTGCCCATGACGAGGCTGGATTTGGTCAGGCCGACGCTTTCGGGCGTCATGATCTCGTAGGTGGAGCTGTCCTTCAGCATCCCATCCTGATGGATGCCGCTCTCGTGCGCGAAGGCGTTGGCGCCGACGATCGCCTTGTTCGGCTGCACCTGGAAGCCGGTGATGCCGGAGACGAGACGACTGGCGCGGGTGATCTCGGTCGCGACGATGTTGGTGCGGAACGGCATGACGTCATGGCGCACCTTCATCGCCATCGCGATCTCCTCGATTGCGGCATTGCCCGCGCGCTCGCCGATGCCGTTGATGGTCGATTCCACCTGCCGCGCGCCCGCCGCGATCGCCGCCAGCGTGTTGGCGACGCCGAGGCCCAAATCGTTATGACAATGCGTCGAGAAGACCGCCTGATCCGCGTTCGGCACGCGCGCGATCACGTCGCGGAACATCGCGGCATAGGTTTCGGGCGTGGCATAGCCGACCGTGTCGGGCAGATTGATCGTCCGTGCGCCCGCGCGAATTGCGGTCTCCACCGCACGGCAGAGGAAGTCGGGCTCGCTCCGCGTCGCATCTTCGGCCGACCATTCGACATCGGGGCAGAGCGAGCGGGCGAGCGCGACGGTGCGCTCGATCGCCGCGATCGTTTCCTCGGGCGTCTTGTTCAGCTTCACCTTCATGTGCAGCGGGGAGGTGGCGATGAAGGTGTGGATGCGCGGGCGGCGGGCATGGCGCACCGCCTCCCAGGCGCGTTCGATATCGGCATTGGCGGCGCGCGCGAGGCTGGCGACGGTCGCCCGCTCGCACTGGCGGGAGACTTCGCTTACCGCCTCGAAATCGCCGGGTGAGGCGATGGCGAAGCCCGCCTCGATAATGTCGACGCCGAGCGCCTCCAGCTGCGCTGCGACCTGCAATTTCTCCTCGAGGTTCATCGAGCAGCCGGGCGATTGTTCGCCATCGCGCAGGGTTGTGTCGAAGATCAGGACGGTGTCGGTGGTGCGGTCGGTCACGGGCGGCGCTCCTCGTCGCGCTTGGTTCCTGTCGGGGTGTCTGGTCCCTTAGGCGTCCGTGGGTGCGCCGCATCCTCGCGCGCAAAATCCCCTCCGCGCCTAAGGGCGCGTAAGTCGAAGCAGGAGAAGGCTGCGGACCGCGATCATGGCGGGTGCTTACCTCCACTTCGCCAGCGAAGTCCAGTGCACGCGCGAAAACGCCAATAAGTGTCCATAGCACGCAACATTATTGCTCGGTACGAACATCGGTCCCAATTGGAAACGAGCTTACAGCCGCCTCAACGCCTCCGCCGGACGTGCGCGCAGCACGCTCAGGCTCCCGGCCAGTCCGATGCCCACCGTCGTCGCTACCGCTGCCGCCACGGTCAGGGCGATCGTCCCCCAGGCCGGTGCCCATGGCAGCTCCAGCACATGGACGACGACATACCAGCCGCCGGCCGTGCCGATCGCCAGCGCGACGATGGTCAGGATCGCGGACAGAAGCGCATATTCCATCGCCTGCGCTGCCAGCAGCTGTCGCCGCGTGCCGCCGACCAGCTTCAGGATCACGCTGTCATAGCGCCGCGCATCCGTCGCCGCCGCCACCGCGCCGACCAGCACGGCGATGCCCGCCGCCACCGTCACGCCCGCCGCCACCCGGATCGCCAGCGCCAGTTGGCCGAGCAGCTCGCCCACCTTGCCGATCACGTCACCCACCCGGATCAGCGTGACGGACGGGAGCGCCGCCGCCACGCCGCGCGCGACCGCCCCGTCGCGTCCGGCAGGGGAATAGACGCTCGCCAGCAGGCTGTGCGGCGCTTCCTGGATGTAGCCCGGCGAGAAGACGATGGCGAAGTTGAGGCCGAGCCCGCCCCAGTCGATCCGCCGCAGCGCCGCCACCCGTGCGGGCACCTCGACCCCAAGCACCGAGACGGTGAGCATGTCGCCCACCTTCAGCCCCAGCGCCGCTGCCGCCCGATCCTCGATCGAGACGAGCGGGGGGCCGCGATAATCCGCCGGCCACCAGCGCCCCGCCACCACCTCGTTGCGCGGCGGCACCGCGGCGGACCAGGTCAGCGTCCGATCCCCGCGCAGCACCCAGCTGTCCGCCGTCGCCCCGCGCAGCCGCGCCACCGGCACGCCCTTCAGCGCGCTGATCGATCCACGGAGCGACGGCACCATCTCGATTCCCGCACCCGGCGCTGCCGCCGCTACCGCCCGGCGGAAGGCGGCGGCGTCCGCCGGCTGGAGATCGACGGCGAAGAAGCGCGGTGCCTTCTCGGGCGCGCCCTTCGCCAGCTCCGCCGACAGGCTCGTGTCGATGGCGGCGATCGCGACGAACAGGGAAAAGCCGAGCCCCAGCGCCACCACCAGCCGATCCGTCTGCGCGCCCGGGCGGTGCAGATTGCCCAGCGCCAGCCGCAGCAACGGTCGCCGCGGCCGGGGCAGGCGCGCCAGCCCCGCGCGGACCGCCAACCCTACGCCCCACAGCAGCAGGATCAGCCCCGCCGCCGCCGCGACGAAGCCCGCCGCCAGCGCCCGGTCGCTCGCGGTCAGCACGGCGAGCGCGACCAGCAGGGCGACGATCACCGCCATCGCCATGAGCAGCCGCAGCGACGGACGCGCGGCGGAGCCGACCGGCCCGCGCAGCAGCCGCGCGGCGGGCACCGCCCGCGCCCGTGCCAGCGCCGGCAGCGCGAACAGCAAGGCGACGAGCACGGCCAGCCCCGCGGCACTTGCCAGCGGCACGGGATAGAGCGCCAGCCGCGGCGGCACCGGCAAGGCGGCGCCCGCCGCCCACGCGACGATCCACGGCACCGCGGCTCCCAGCGCGAGTCCGCCCGCCACACCGCCGGCAACGACGAGGCCCAGCTCGGCCAGGATCATCACCGCGACAATTCGGGACGTGGCGCCGAGCACCTTCAACGTGGCGATGATCCGAGTCTTGCCCGCCAGATAGGCCGCGACGCCGCTGCCGACCCCAACGCCCGCGATGACCAGCGCGGCCAATCCGACCAGCAGCAGGAACTGTCCCAGCTGCGCGATGCCGCGCCGCACGCCGGAGGCTGCCGCCTCGCTCGTCCGCGCCGTCCAGCCGGCACCGGGGAAGCGCGCGACCAGCCTGTCGCCGGTCCGCTTCGCCGCCTCCGGTTGCGCCAGCCGCACGCGGTAACGGCTCTCATACAGGCTGCCGGGCTGGACCAGCCCGGTCGCCTCCAGCCCCGCCTGATCGACGATAACGGGCAACCCCAGCGCGAACCCGGCGCCCAGCCGGTCCGGCTCCGCGGCGATCAGGCCGATGATGCGCAGCCGCGCCGCGCCGATGGTCAGGCTTTGGCCAACGCGGACGCCCAGCCGCTCCGCCAGCGCAGGCGCGATCGCCACCTGCCGGCCGTGCGGACGCGGCGCCAGCGCGCCGGGCATCAGCCGGAAGCGGCCGATCAGCGGCCAGCGATCGTCCACCCCGCGCAGGTCGATCAGCGCCGGCGCACCCCCCGCACTCGCCATCGCGCGCATCGAGACGACTTCGGACAGGCGACCCGCTTGCGCGAACACGGCCGTCTCCTCAACGCTGGCGCGGCGCTGCGAGACGCGCAGCTCCACATCGCCGCCCAGCATCTCGCGCCCCTGCGCATCCAGCGCCCCCGTCAGGCTGGCAGCGAGGCTGCCGATGCCGGCGAGTGCGGCGGTGCCGAGAAACAGGCACAGTGCCAGCAGCGCCAGACCGCGGCCGCCGCGCCTCAGGTCGCGGAGCGCGAGCCGCCAGGCGATCACGCGCGCGGCCGGTCGGCGACGATGCGACCGTCCGCCAGCTCGATCACGCGGCCGCAGCGTGCGGCCAGCGACGGATCGTGCGTGATGACGAACAGGGTCGCGCCGCTCGCCTCCGCCCGGGCGAAGATCAGGTCCATGATGGCATGGCCGTTGCGCGTGTCGAGATTGCCGGTCGGCTCGTCGGCGAACAGCAGAGCAGGGGCGGTGACCAGTGCGCGGGCGATCGCAACGCGCTGCTGCTCCCCACCCGAAAGCTGTGCGGGATAATGGCCGGTGCGATGCGCGAGGCCGACCGCCGCCAGCTCCGCCTCCGCCCGCGCAAAGGCGTCGCCATCGCCGGCAAGCTCCAGCGGCACGGCGACATTCTCCAGCGCGGTCATCGTCGGCAGCAGGTGGAAGGCCTGCAGCACGATGCCGATGCGCCCGCGCCGCGCCGTCGCCAGCGCATCCTCGCTCAGCGCTGCGAAATCGAGACCGTCGACCCGCACCTCGCCCGCGCTCGCCTGCTCAAGCCCCGCGAGCACCGCCATCAGCGAGGATTTGCCCGAGCCCGAAGGCCCGAGCAGCGCCACCGTCTCGCCCGCGCCGACATCGAGATCGATGCCACGCAGGATCTCGACGCGCGCGGGCGGTTGCCCGAGCGACAGGCGGAGGTTCCGCGCGACGATCAGCGCGTTATGCTGGGGTGGTGTGGAGAGGGTCACGGATGATGCGATATGGATGGTCTCGGTGCCTTGTCCACCTCGGCTTGGTTGCAGCGTTGCTGTTCGGCGCACCGGCTGGCGCATCGCGCGAGCGGCCGCTGGTCTGGGCCTATGGCGACAGCCTCGTCGCGGGCTATGGCCTGCCGCCTGCGCAGGGCTTCACCGCGCAGTTGCAGGCGGCGCTGCGCCGGGCAGGCGTCGCCGCCACGGTGCGCAACGGCGGTGTCGCGGGAGACACGACCGCGCAGGCCCGCGCGCGCCTGCTGTGGGGCCTGCGCGGCCTGCGGGCGCAGCCCGATCTGGTGATCGTGGAGCTGGGCGCGAACGACATGTTGCGCG
Organism: Sphingomonas jatrophae; assembly: GCF_900113315.1. Taxonomy (GTDB): domain Bacteria; phylum Pseudomonadota; class Alphaproteobacteria; order Sphingomonadales; family Sphingomonadaceae; genus Sphingomonas_P; species Sphingomonas_P jatrophae. Next base: position 291,997 of record NZ_FOZG01000001.1, read on the forward strand.
GCCTGCCGCCCGCGCAGGCCCGCACCAACCTCGACGCGATCCTGACCGAGCTGCGCCGCCGGCGTATCCCCGTGCTCCTCGCTGGCATGCGCGCCGCACCCAATCTCGGTGCCGCCTATGCCCGCGAGTTCGAGGGCGCCTATCCCGCGCTCGCCCGCAAGCATGGTACGGCGCTCTACCCCTTCTTCCTCGACGGCAGCGCCGGGCGGCGTGAGCTGACCCAGGCTGATGGGCTTCATCCAAACGCGCGCGGCGTGGCCGTGATCGTCGCGCGAATGCTGCCGCAGGTTCGCGCTGCCCTGCGGCAGGCGGGCGGCCGCTGAGGCAAGAGGCAGTTCCGCGACGGCCGCCAATAAGCCGCAATCCGGCCCTGCCGTAACGTCAGCCCGCTTTCCTGCGGGCCCGAACTGCGCCCAGGCTCGTTCACCCGGCACAACGGAGGATGAGCATGACCGATCCAGAACGCTCATTCGGGTTTGCCGGGCGGTATCTGCTCCTCCTGATCATCGCCGCGCTGGTCGCACTGCTTGCGGTCGCGATCTACGGCGCGCGAGAGGCGCCTGAGGCGAAGCGCGGTGAGCTGGGGCCGCTGAGCGACGATCCCTCCCGCAAGGATGCCGCGCCGCCAGTCGCACGCTGACGGCGGCCGGAACCTACGCCTGGGACGCGTCCGCCGCGGTTGCGGTCAGCGTCACGGTGTTGCCCTTGATGTCCTGGACGAGCCCGGCGGACACATAATGATGCTCGCCGTCCGGGCTGCCGGCCTTGGTCAGCTTGATCCGGTCGCCCTCCAGACTGTCGACGACGCCGACATGCACGCCGTCGCTGCCGACGATTTCCATGTGCGATTTGATGATGTTGGCCTCGGGCATATCCGCTCTCCTGTGGGTACGTGACGGGCAACGCGCCACCGGCGGGATCGGGATCATGCCGCAAAGCCGGGCAGGGCGCTTGGGCCGGACTTGAGGACGTCGGCCGAGCCGATTGAGCGAACCCGCGGTGCTCCCGATCTTGCCGCGACATAGTTCGACACAAATCTTCCTAACCTGCGTTTATGTCTCCCTATCCGGGAGAATGCACCTGCCCAGCCCTGCCGCCGACAACCGGCTTGCGGTCCTGACCGCCGTTCGATCCCTCAAGATGGCGCGTTCCGCCCATGCCTACGTGCGCGGCAATACGGCCAAGTTCTACGAATGGCTGGCCGCGTCGCCGGCGGCTCGTCGCGTGCCCGTGGGGCCGCCGGTTTGGATCTGCGGGGATTGCCACCTCGGCAATCTTGGACCGATCACCGACGGCGATGGAAGTCTCGCGATCCAGATCCGCGATCTCGATCAGGCGGTCATCGGCAACCCCGCGCACGATCTCATCCGCCTCGGCCTGTCGCTTGCGACCGCGGCGCGTGGCTCAGACCTGCCCGGCGTCGCGACCGCGCGGATGATCGAGCAGATGGTCGAGGGCTATGCCGCCGCCATGCGCGACCCGGAGCGCGGCGATGCGGGTCCCGAGCCCGATGCGGTGCGCAGCGTCCGCCGCCGTGCCCACGCCCGCCGCTGGCGCCACCTCGCCCGCGAACGGCTCGACACGACCGAGCCGAAGATCCCGTTCGGCAAGAAGTTCTGGCGGCTGGAGCAGGCGGAGCACGACGCCATCCGCGCCGTATTCGAGGAGCCGGCGGTCGCCTCCCTTGTCCTGTCGCTCGACCACAAGGATGCCGAGCGGCGGCTGCGCGTCGTCGATGCCGCTTACTGGATGAAGGGGTGCAGTTCGCTCGGTCTCTTGCGCTTCGCGGCGCTGGTTGGCCTGCAGAACGTGAAGGGCCGCTCCGATTATGCGCTGATCGACATGAAGGAGGCCGTCGCCCCGATCGCGCCCGCGGCGAGAGGCGCGAAGATGCCGGCCGACAATGCCGAGCGGGTCGTCACCGCGGCACGAGCTCTCTCTCCCCATCTCGGCGATCGCATGATGCCCGTGCACATGCTCGACCGATCACTGTTCATCCGCGAGCTCGCGCCGCAGGACCTCAAGCTTGAGGTCGGCCAGTTCAGCGAGCGGCAGGCAGCCAAGGCGGCCCACTATCTCGCCTTCGTCGTCGGCAAGGCACACGCCCGCCAGATGGACGATGCCACGCGCAAGGACTGGTCCCGCATGCTCGAAGCCGACCGCCGCAGCGCCATCGATGCGCCGAGCTGGCTATGGGAAAGCGTGGTCTCGTTGGCGGGCAGCCACGAGGCGGGCTACCTCAACCATTGCCGCGAATATGCGATCGGAGCGTCGCAGGCGGCGTGAGAGGCTGGCGTGACAACGCCGGTGTCTCGTGCGTCAAGGCAAGATCGTTCAGCTGCAAAGGAGCCTCCGCTCGCACACGGCAAGCGGAGGCCCAGAGCCCCGCCGGAGGGGTCGCATCCTCGGCTTCGACCCGCTTTCGCGGGTGCGCCCTCCTAGCCGGCTCGGCAGGTGGACGAGGTGACGACGGGCACACCCGATCAGAATGACGTACGAATGCTCGCCAGCTCCGTGCGGACGGCTGGACGCCTGCCGGACCACACCGTGAAGTGGTTTCAACGGCCCGACAAAAGGCTCTTGCGCAGCGCCTGATCCCGCAGGGCGGGCCAAGGCAGTTACTGCACTGTTGCATCCGCCACCGCTGCGGTGCCGATGGCGCCACGGCGCTGCGCCACCGCCGACTGATCTGATTCACGGCCGGTCAACGTGGTGCGATCGCCCTGGGCAGCGGCAGGCACCTTGTTCTCTAGGTAGCTGGCAGCAAGGGCGAAGCACAGGATGATGAGGCCGATCGCGCCGTAACCCAAATAGGATCGGCCCTTGTTCATCTTCTTAACCTCATGCTGACTGGATCGGCCACGCTGAACGCGCTCAGGGCATGTCGGGTCCGGAAAGGTGTGCGTGACCGGGACAGGTCAGCTCCACCGACGGCCCGCTCGATCATCCTACCCCCAACAGGCTGAGGCGCGTTCACGATTGCCTCGACCTCGATGACAATTTGCTTGCCGCTGGCAGCCGCCATCACGTCCCTTTCAGCCACGCGTGCAGGACAGAGTGCAGGCGGCAGCCGGGCATGACCTCGTCCTTAGCGGCTCGCCGCGGGCGGGCGCTGCTCCGCCTTGCCGAGCCGCTGCGGCGTGCTAATCTGATCATCCTGTTCTTCAAAGCGGGAGGCGGCACGTGGCGGATTTCTTCAACAAGGCCAAAACGGAATATGCGACGCTGAAGAAGACCCTTGAGGGTTATGTCACTGCACTGGAAAAGCTGGAGAATAACAACGGCTACCAACTGCGGCTGGCGACCGAGGCGGGGGACGAGATCAGCCGCAGGATCGAGGTGCTGCGCGGCCAGGGGACCGACGGCGACACGATCGGCGATTTCGACCGGGACAAGGACGTCAAGGCTTCGCTGGCAGCGATCAAGGATGCCACCAGCAAGAGCGACAGCTACGTCAAGGAATTCGCCAAGACGATCGCGCTTACCAAGATGGTCCAAGTCGATTTCGAAGATCTGGCAAAACGCTGCGACAAGGAAGTGGCCGATCGCACGAAGAAGAAGGATCGCAAGGTGCTGGCGATCGACTCCAAGTCGCTACCGCTGATCGAGGAACTGGCTGACAAGGCGCGCGCGAAGGGCAAGTCGGTCGACCGCGACGTGGTCAAGGCGTTCAAGCCGATCAGCCCGCCCGATGCAAAGCAGGTCATCGCCGAAGCGGTGAAGAACGCCAAGGACGTCGCCGCCAAGGACAATGCGGAGATGGGTGATCGCAGCCTGCAGGATAAGCGCGTGTTCGGTAAGCGGCGCGATCAGGCGCTCGGCGCCTGCGCTGCGACGATCAAGGCGTGCAAGATCTCCGACAATGCGGTCAAGGCAGGCAACATGTCCGAGGCGAAGAAGGCGATCGTCGAGGCCAACAACCAGATGAAGATCGTCATGCTGCATACCAAGCATTACACCGACCTGATGAAATCGGTGCAGCCCGGGCTGAGGCGTATCTACGAGAATGATGCGAAATATGCTCACATCATGCCCGGCATCAAGGCGATGCAGCGCGAGGCCCTGGAGGCGGGAAAAGCGCTGAAGGCATCGGCGGAGAAGGTGAAGGCGGCCAAGCAGCCCGCCTGATCCACGGTGCACGGGTGGGCGGCGCGCCGCCCACCCGCGCGCGGCACGATCAACGCCGTCGCGCCATCCCGTCAGGCCTGTTCAGATGCCGGACCGTGTGGACCTGCACGAGCACATGACGGGGACAAGCAGCGGGATAACGCCGCCACCCACTCTCCGCGCGCGACGACCACGCGACCCCTCAGGCTCTGACCGCCACCAATCACCGCGTCGGGTAGGCTTTACGATGGAGCGATTCGGCTGGCTGGGATGAAAGCCGGGCTCTCACAGCAGCCAATCTCAACCGGCTGGATGCCCCGTGAGGATTCGAACCTCAATTGACGGAGTCAGAGTCCGTAGTCTTACCTTTAGACGACGGGGCATCGGCCGGGAGCGCGCGAGATAGAAGGGCGCTCGGGGCCTGTCAACGGCGCTGAGCAGCCCTTGTGCTCGTCGCGCCCCTTGCCGCAGCGGCGTGGCGCCGATAGGCTTCGATCCAAGTCCCGCCGGCCGGTTGCCGGACGGTTTTGAAGAATTGGGGTTCCGCATGGCGCAGCGCGCGGACATGGCGGCGCCGGCGCCGCTTGCCGGCGCCCGGGCGCCCGATCCGGCGAACGGACGGCCGGGGCGGCACGGCGCGCGCACCTATGCCGCGCTGGATCTCGGCACCAACAATTGTCGCCTGCTGATCGCGCGGCCCGAGGGCGACGGCTTCGTCGTCGTCGATGCCTTTTCGCGCATCGTCCGTCTGGGCGAAGGGCTCGCCGCCAGCGGCCGCCTGTCCGATGCGGCGATGGACCGCGCCGTCTCCGCTCTGTCGGTCTGCGCGGACAAGCTGCGCCGCCGTCATGTCAGCCTCGTGCGCTCGGTTGCGACCGAGGCGTGCCGCCGCGCCACCAACGGCGGCGAGTTCGTCCGCCGCGTCTATGACGAAACGGGCATCGCGCTCGAGGTCATCACCGCCGAGCAGGAGGCGCGGCTGGCCGTCCTCGGCTGCCACGCGCTGCTGGAGCCGGGGGAGGGGCCCGCGCTGGTGTTCGACATTGGCGGCGGCTCGACCGAGCTCGTCCTGCTCGATACCGCGCATGCCACGCCGAAGGTGGTCGACTGGTTCTCCGCGCCGTGGGGCGTCGTCTCGCTGACCGAGAGCGAGCCGCACGACGTGCGCGACAAGGTGGCATGCGGCGCCGCCTACGATCGGATGCGCGCGCGCGTGCGGCAGGCCTTCACCGCCTTTGCCGAACGCGCGCTGCCTCCCGGCGATCGCCCGCGCCGGCTGCTCGGCACGTCGGGCACGGTGACGACGCTCGCCAGCCTTCACCTCGATCTGCCCTGCTATGACAGGCGCGCGGTGGATGGGCTGATCGTGCCCGCGGCGGCGATGCGCGGCATCTCCACCCGCCTGTCCGGCATGACCGTGCCCGAGCGGGCGACGCTGCCGTGCATCGGACAGGAGCGCGCCGATCTCGTCGTCGCCGGCTGTGCGATCCTTGAGACGATCCTCGATCTCTGGCCCGCCGACCGGCTGGGCGTGGCCGATCGCGGCATCCGCGAAGGCATTCTCCGCTCGCTCATGGCGCGCGACCGACTGATTCGATGAGGCATGACGCATGAGTAGAGGCGGATCGGGCGGGCGCACCCGCGTGCTCACCGCGCGCGGGCGCACCGCGGCATCGACGCGCTGGCTGGAGCGTCAGCTCAACGATCCCTATGTCCGCCGCGCCAAGGCGGAGGGCTATCGCAGCCGCGCCGCCTACAAGCTGCTGGAGCTGGACGAGCGGTTCGGCCTGCTCAAGGGGGTGGATCGCGTCATCGATCTCGGCGTGGCGCCGGGCGGTTGGGCGCAGGTGGTCAAACGGCGGCGCTCGCAGGCGACGGTGGTCGGGATCGATCTGCTGCCGGTCGATCCGATCGAGGGCGTGACGTTGTTCCAGCTCGACTTCATGGACGATCGCGCGCCCGAACTGCTCTCAGAGGCGCTGGGCGGCCCGGCCGATCTGGTGATGTCGGATATGGCGGCGAACACCGTCGGCCATCCACAAACGGATCATCTCCGCACCATGGGCCTGGTGGAGGCGGGCGTGGAGTTTGCCTGCGAGGTGCTGCGCCCGGGCGGCGCGTTCGTCGCAAAGGTGCTGGCAGGGGGCGCGGATGCCGGCCTCGTCGCGCAGCTGAAGCGCGCCTTCACCACCGTCAAGCATGCCAAGCCGCCCGCCAGCCGCAAGGATTCGAGCGAGTGGTATGTCATCGCGCAGGGGTTCAAGGGCCGCGCTGCTCCGCCGAAGACGGACACGACCGACTAAGGCTGGCTTTGTAGGATCGGACCCGCTAAGAACCGGATAGGTTCTTTCTCAGGTCAGCACGTCGCGCCTTCGGCCGCTGTCAGCGTGTCGGAAAAGGGCGTCTGAGTGTCAACTTTGTCAACTTAACGTCTGTCCGCGCGTCAGCCGAACGGCCCGCGCGGCGGCTGCGCCCCCGTCGAGCGATGGCGGATGATGCGGAGATAGGAGTCGACCAGCGCCTGGTTCACCTCGTCCCAGCCGTATCGGTCGCTCAGCCGCAGCCCCGCTTCTCCCGCTGACCGGCGCGCGTCGGTGTCCTCGATATAGCGCTGGATCGCATCGGCGAACGAGCCGATCGCGCCGGGCGCGACCAGCTGTCCGGTAACGCCCTCGCGCACCAGGCTGGCGCTGCCGGTTGCACGCGCGGCGACGACGGGCAGGCCCGATGCCATCGCCTCCAGCGTGACGTTGCCGAACGTCTCGGTGACGGATGGGTTGAAGAACAGGTCGGCGGAGGCGAGCGCGCGGCCGAGATCGGGGCCCATCTGGTGGCCGACGAACGCGGCATCGGGCAGCCGCTTCTCGAACCAGTCGCGTGCCGGCCCTTCGCCGACCACGAGCACGCGGTGCTTCACGCCGCGGCGTCGCAGCGTCTCCACCGTGTCGGAGAAGACATCGAGGCCCTTCTCCATTACCAGCCGGCCGAGATAGCCGATCGCCACCTCATCATCGGCGATGCCGTGGCTGCGCCGCCATTCCATATCGCGGCGCGACGGACTGAAGATCTCCTTGTCGACGCCGCGCGTCCAGATGCCAACGTCGTAGCTCATCCGCTGCTCGCGCAGCAGCTGCGCCATCGATTCGGAGGGCGCGAAGATCGCATCACAGCGGCGGTAGAAGCGGCGGAGCAGCGCCAGCACCAGCGGCTCGAGGAAGGTCAGGCCGTAATAGCGCGGATAGGTCTCGAACCGTGTGTGGACCGAGGCGACCACCGGTAGATCATGGTTGCGCGCCCAGCTGATCGCGCGATGCCCCAGCACTTCCGGGCTCGCCACATGGACCATGTTCGGCGCGAACTGCTTGAGATCGCGGCGGGCGCTGAGCGGCAGGCCGACGGGCGCACGATATTCCGCGCGCCCCGGCAGCGGGATGGCCGGGATATTGATGACCTTGCCGACCGACGGGAAGGCCGGCTTCTCCGTTCGGGGCGAGTAGATACGCACCGAGGCGCCGCGCTTCAGCAGGTAGCCGACCAGCCGGTTGAGCGCCTGGTTCGCGCCGTCGCGCACGTAATTGTAGTTGCCGGTGAACAGCGCGACGCGCAGATCGGTCACGTCCATGGGGGCGGGTGGTCCCTGTTCTCTCGCCCGATGGGGATCGGCACAGAAAAATGGCGCACCCGAAGGGATTCGAACCCCTGGCCTCTGCCTTCGGAGGGCAGCGCTCTATCCAGCTGAGCTACGGGTGCAGGCCGGAGCGGGGCGGTTAGCAAAAGGGGCGCGCCACCGCCAGCGCGTTTTTGCACCTCGACCAGCTTGGCCTCAGCGCTTCACGCCGCTGACCTGCTGGAACTTGCCCAGGCCGCAGCTCGGACCAGGCCGCAGCCCGCCGCCGACATTGTCAATCACCGTGATGATGTCGACGCTGCACAGCTGGCTGAGCGAGGTACGGTAGGAAAAGGCGCGCTGAAAGCCGAGGCGCGGACAGCTGCGCGGCAGCGTGTTCCGGAACACGCGGTTGTTGTTCATCACGAAGTCGATCACCGAATCCGATCGAACGCGCGTGTCGCGGATCTGGCGGATCTGCACGCAGTCGACCGGCGCACCGATCGGTCTGGCGGCGGCGAGCGCCTCCCGATCCGCCTTGCCGGGCGCGGCAGCGGTCGGAACGGCGATCAGGGCGAGGGCGGCGGCGAGGGACAGGCGGACCATGGCGTAACCTCCGGCCCCGCCGCCACAGGCGATCAGGCGGCGGGTTCGGTCGGAACGCGTTGCGCGCGCTTCGGCTCCGGCGTCTTCGGCTTGTAGCGGCAGAGATCGACCACCGGGCAACGCCAGCATTCGGGCGTTCGCGCCTTGCAGATGTAGCGGCCGTGCAGGATCAGCCAGTGGTGTGCGTGGAGGCGGAAGGGGGCAGGCGTCGCCTTCTCCAGCTTCAGCTCCACCGCCAGCGGCGTCTTGCCGGGGGCGAGGCCGGTGCGGTTGCCGACGCGGAAGATGTGCGTGTCCACCGCGATCGTCGCCTCGCCGAAGGCGACGTTCAGCACCACGTTCGCCGTCTTGCGGCCCACCCCCGGCAGCGCTTCCAATGCCTCGCGGCTACGCGGCACCTCGCCGCCATGCAGGTCGATCAGCGCACGGGAGAGCGCGATGACGTTCTTGGCCTTGGTATTGAACAGGCCGATCGTCTTGATGTGCCCACGCACCCGCTCCTCGCCGAGCGCGAGCATCTTCTCGGGCGTATCGGCCAGGTCGAACAGCGCGCCGGTGGCCTTGTTGACCGACACGTCGGTCGCCTGGGCCGAGAGCGCGACCGCGACGAGCAGCGTGAACGGATTGCGCCAGGCAAGCTCCGTCTCGGGCGCGGGGTTCGCCTCCGCCAGCCGCCGGTAGAATTCGAACGTGTCCGCCTTGTTCACAGGCCGAGCACGTCGCCCATCGTGTAACGCCCGGCAGGGCGCCCCGCGAGCCACAGCGCCGCGCGCACGGCGCCGCGCGCGAAGATGCCGCGATTCTCGGCCCGGTGGCCAAGCTCGATCCGCTCGCCCTCGGTCGCCAGCACGACCATGTGATCGCCCGCCACCGATCCGCCGCGCAGCGCCGCGAAGCCGATGCTGCCGGGGGTACGCAGCCCTGTCCGCTCGGTCGTCACGTCCGCAAGATCGATCCCGCGCCCCCCCGCCGCCGCTTGGCCGAGCAGGAGCGCAGTGCCGGACGGTGCATCGACCTTGTGCCGGTGATGCATTTCGACCACCTCGATGTCCCAATCTTCGCCGAGCGCCTGCGCCGCCTGCTGAACGAGGCGGGCGAGCAGGTTGACGCCGAGCGAGGTGTTCGCGGCCTGAAGGATGGGGATATCTGCCGCCGCTTCATCGATCAGCGCGTGATGCTCGGCCGCGAGACCAGTCGTGCCGATCACGATCGGGCGGTTGGCCGTGCGCGCGGCCTCGAGATGTCCGGCGAGCGCAGATGGCGCCGAGAAATCGACGAGCACGTCGCAATCGCGCGCGAGCGCCAAAGCATCCTCATGCGACCCGATTACCACGCCGTCGCGGTCCACACCGCCGGCGATTGTCGCACCCGCGGTGGGTGCCGCATCGGCAATGGCGCGGCCCATGCGTCCGGCAGCGCCGAGCAACCCGATCCGTGTCATGCCCGTCCCACCCGCTCGATCAGCGCCTGCGCAGCGGCAGGCGCGCGCTCCTTGGCGCCGTTGATGAAGAAAAGGAAAGTCTCGCGCGGCATGGACGGTGCGGGTGCGGGATCGACATAGGCGAGCCCCGCCGGCGTTTCCCCCGCCGCCCAGCCACGAGCGACTGTCGCCCAGTGATCGAGCTCGGCCGCCGGGTAGCCGGTTTCCACGTCCGCCTGTGCGGCCTGAAGGCGCGCGTAAGCGAAATCGCCGGTCAGATCGGCGAACTGCGGAAACTTGGCATCGGCGAAGACGATCGCGACACCGGCCGCGCGTGCCATCGCAATGAAGGCGGGATCGCGGAAGCTCTCATGCCGCGGCTCGATCGCATGGCGCAGTTTCACGCCCTTGTGCGTCGCGGGCAGAAGGCGGAGGAACGCGCCGAAATCGTCCGGGTCGAACTGCTTGGTGGCCATGAACTGCCACAGGATAGGGCCGAGCTTCGGGCCCAACTCGGTCAGGCCGCTGTCGAGGAAGGTGGCAATGCCTTCGCCCGCATCCGCCAGCACGCGGCGGTTGGTGCAGAAACGCGACGCCTTGACCGAGAAGACGAAGTCATCCGGCGCGGCCGCCGCCCACTTGGCATAGGAAGCGGGCGTGGCGAGACGGTGGTAGGTGCCCTCGATCTCAAGTCCGGTCAGCACCGAACAGGCATGGCCCAGCTCGTCCGCCTGCCTCAGCTTGGGCGGATAGAAGACGCCCCCCCGCCACGGCGCATAGGTCCAGCCGCCAATGCCGATGCGGATGGGGGCGGATACGGGTGCGGCCATGCCCGCCGCTTGGCAGAGCATGGCCGCATTGTGAAGGCCGCGTCGATCAGCAGCGACGCCCGTCCGACTTGTCGATCGCGCGACCGGCAAGGGCACCGACGCCGGCGCCAAGGATCGTGCCGAGCGTGCGATCGCCCCGGCCCGCAATCTGGTTGCCGAGCAGGCCGCCCGCGATGCCGCCGATGGCGAGACCGCCATTGCCCTTATCGTAGCAACGCTGGCGACCATAATAACGGCGGTTGTTGTAGTGGCGCCGGCCGCGATAGCCGGCCTGCTGGAACAGGCCGTCATTGCCGCCCTGCTGCCATGTGGCGCGGGCGGGTGCCCAGCTCTGCGCGGGGGCGATGGCGGGGGTCGCGGCGGCGAGCGCTGCGGCGGCGAGGGTGAGGGACTTCATCATGGCAGTTACTCCCTGTCCGGTTGACCACACCCTTTTCGCCGAGTCGCGTTGAGCCGTGCCTGAATGTCGCGTTGGCTGCCGTTCAGGGTCGTTAACTGTGCGGCACGACGCTATAGGGCCGGCCAACCACATAGGAGCCGGCCATGAAGTTTTTCGTCGACACCGCGGACACCGCCGAGATCACCGAGCTTGCCGCGACCGGCCTGCTCGACGGCGTGACCACCAATCCCTCGCTGATCCAGAAGGCGGGCCGCGACTTCATCGAGGTGGTGCGTGAAATCTGCGGCATCGTGCCCGGCCCGGTCTCCGCCGAGGTGGTGGCACTCGATCATGACGGCATGATGCGGGAGGCGGAGATCCTGCGGAAGGTCGCCGACAATGTCTGCATCAAGGTGCCGCTGACGATCGATGGCCTGAAGACGTGCAAGGCGCTCAGCAGCGATGGCACGATGGTCAACGTCACGCTCTGCTTCTCGGCCAATCAGGCGCTGCTGGCGGCAAAGGCCGGCGCGAGTTTCATCTCGCCATTCGTCGGGCGGCATGACGATGTCGGCTTCGACGGAATGCAGCTGATCGCCGACATCCGCACAATCTACGACAATTACGATTTCGGCACCGAGATCCTCGTCGCCAGCGTCCGCCACCCGGTGCACGTGCTGGAAAGCGCCAAGATCGGCGCCGACGTGATGACCGCGCCGCCCGCGGTGATCCGCGCGCTGTTCAATCATCCGCTGACCGAGAAGGGTATCCAGGGCTTTCTGGCGGATTGGGCCAAGACCGGTCAGAAGATCGGCTGAGGCGCAGGCGCGTCCTAGGCGAACGCGACATGCTGCACGATCATCCCGCGCGGATGCTGGCCGACGATTGGGGGCGGCATCTGGCGCGGGACCGGCGACGGTCGGCGCACACGGTGCGTGCCTATGTCGCCACGGCGCACCGGCTGATCGTGTTCCTCGGCCATCATCGCGGCGCGCTGGTGGATGCAGCCATGCTCGGCACATTGGAGGCGGCCGACCTTCGTGCCTTCCTGGCAGCGCGGCGGAATGAAGGGCTCGGCAACAGTTCGGCCGCGCGCGAGCTTTCGGCGGCGCGCGGCTTCGTGGCTTTTGCCGGCGGCGGCACGGCCGCCGTGCCGCGCCTGCGTGGCCCACGGGTCAAGCGGGGCGTACCGCGGCCGGTGGCGCCGGCGGATGTGGTGGGTCTCGCGGATCTCGTCTCCGATGCGCAGGACGAACCGTGGATTGCGGCGCGCGACCGGGCGGTGCTGCTGCTGCTCTACGGTGCCGGGCTCCGCGTCGGGGAGGCCATGGCGCTGACCGGCGCGGCTTTGCCGCTGGGCGAGACGCTGGTCGTCACGGGCAAGCGCGCGAAGACGCGCATCGTGCCGCTGATCGCGCCGGTGCGGGCTGCGATCGAAGCCTATCTCGCGCTCTGCCCTTGGCCAGCCGGGCGGGGTTTGCCCCTGTTCAGGGGCGCCAAGGGCGGTCCGTTGTCGGCCGATCTGGTCCGCCGCGCGGTGCGGTTGGCGCGTGCGCAGCTGGGGCTGGACGCGCGCACGACGCCGCATGCGCTCCGGCACAGTTTCGCCACGCACCTGCTCGGCCGGGGCGCGGATCTGCGCGCGTTACAGGAGCTGCTCGGCCATGCCAGCCTGTCGTCGACGCAGGTCTACACCGCGGTCGATGCGGCGCATCTGCTCGACGTCTATCGCGCGGCGCATCCCCGCGGTTGAAGCGTCAGGCTTTCCGCCACCGGATCACGCGCCACACATAGACGACCAGCAGCGCGACCAGGATGCCGTTCGAGATCGGGCCGAGCCAGCGATCGATGTCGCCGTAACGCTCGCCAAGGGCATGCCCGGCATAAGCAAGCGCCGCCGTCCAGCCGGTGGTGCCAAGCGTCGACCAGACCAGAAACGACGCCAGCGGCATCTCGAACAGGCCCGCCGGGATCGACACGAGCGAGCGGACGGTGGGCACCAGCCGGCCGAGGCAGACGAACCAGCGGTTCCAGCGATCGAAGAAGCGGTCCGCGCGGTCCACCTCCTTCTCCTGCAAGGTCAGCCAGCGGCCATGCCGGCGGACGAGGCGCTTGAACCGATCCACACCCAGTCGCCGCGCGACCAGATACCAGGCCAGATTCCCGATCATCGCGCCGATCACGCCCGCCGCGATGGCCCCAGGCAGCGACAATTCGCCCTTGCCCGCCTGAACGCCAGCGAAGGACATGATGATCTCCGATGGGACGGGCGGGAAGATCGTCTCCAGCAGCATCAGGCCGGCGACCGCCAGATAGCCGCCATCGCGGATGAGAGTGCCGATCCAGTCGCCCATCGCCGTCCTTCCGCTGCGTCCGCAGGTAAGCGGGAGAGAGCGCGCGTGGTTCCCCGGGCGATCAGGCGAGCGTGAAGTCGCCCGCGGAGAGGAGCGGATTGCCAATGAACCGCGCGATCAGCAGCGCCGCTACGATCCCGTTTCCGTCCGGGTCGTAGAAGAGGCCGCCAACACCCGCGTTGTAGATGACGTGATCGTCTGCATCGAGCGCGCGGGTGCCGAGGCGGAAGTTCTCCGCGCCAAGCGCCGCGCCGAGCGGCTCGTCTGCAAAGGCGGAGAAGATGCTGCGATCGAGCTGCACGCGATCCTCGCCGAGGGTGAAGTCGAGCACCGTGTCGCGCTCGGCCGCGGTCTCAAGTGTGTCGAACACGAACACGTCGGTGCCTGCGCCGCCGCGCAGAGAATCCGATCCGGTGCCGCCGGACAGGTAATCGATGCCGTCGCCACCCTCGATCGTGTCGTTGCCTGCATCCCCGATCAGCAAGTTGTTGCCCGCATTGCCGAAGATCTGGTCCGCGCCGATGCTGCCGTAGCCGTAGACGTCGGCACTGCCGGTCAGGCGCAGCCGCTCGACATTCTGCGGGAGAGCGAAGCCGACGCTCGACACGATCATGTCAAAGCCCCCGTCGACGTCCTCGTGGATCATCGGCAGGCCGGCGCTCACATCCTCCACATAATAGACGTCCGGACCGGTGCCGCCAGTCGCCTCGTCACCGCTGCCGAGCCCGTAGAACTGGTCGTAACCGTCACCGCCGAACAACAGGTCTGCGCCCGCGCCCGCGCGCAGGATGTCGTTGCCGGCGCCTGCGTCGATATAGTTGCTGAAGCCGCCGCCCAGTTCGTCATTGCCGGCGCTGCCCTCGAAACGAAAGCTCTCGAAGCCGGAGAACAGGTTCTTGCCCACCAGCATGGTGCCGTCTGCACGAACGGTGGCGCGCGCTCCCGGGAAAGCGGCGAGGCTGAGCGTGAGGTGATCCGCGCCGAGGCCACCATCCATCTGCACCTGCGCGCCTGCGACGAACGCGGCACCATCGATCGTGACCAGATCGACGCCGTCCGCTAGCGTCACCGAAAGCTTCTCGATCCCAGCCAGATCGACGCCATTGTAGCGGCTGATCGTGCCGGCGAAGCCGCCGGTGCCATCGCTATGCAGCTCGGTCTCCCAGAACCGGTTGGTGCCGGAGAGGTCGATACGCGCATAATCGTAACCGGCCCCGCCATCGATGGTAATGCCGTTCGGACGCAACAAGGTGAAGCTGTCGGCGCCGCTGCCGCTCGCGACGGAGGAGCCCGCCGAGTCGATCAGACGAACAAAATCGTTGCCGCTGCCCAGTCGCGCGTCAATCGTCTCGATGCCCGCGGCGTAGCTGCGATCCTGGATGAAGGGCGTATCGTACAATCCATTCTGGACGACGCTGACGCCCTCGGTGGTCGCCGCATAGTCTATGACCCAGATGTCGCGGCCGGCGCCGCCATCGATGCGATCACGCCCGCCGCGAGTGACGATCGTGTCGTCGCCCGCGCCGCTGGCGATGTTGCTTGTGCCCGCACCCACCTCAATCACGTCCGCACCGCCTGCGGTTGCGATTGCGTTTGTGCCGCCGTCGACCCGCACCTCGTAGGATTCAAATCCGTTGAAGGTAGAGCCGAAGCTGTTTGTGACCCCGCCGGATGCTCCCACCTTGAAGGTCACGTTCGACAATGCCGTGGCGAGCAGGCTCAACCTGTCATAGCTGCCGCCGCCTGCATCGATGGCAAGGCTGCGGCCTGCCACCGGTCCGGTGATCGTGGCATAGAACCAGTCGTCGCGAGCACCGAGCCTCGCCTCGATACGCTCGACCCGAGAGAAGGAGACGACGTCGTCGCTGACGCGCGACTGGATGGTGCCGGACCAGCCCTCCGCATCGAGCGTCACGTGCGACGGAAAGCGCGCGCGCACGAGATTGCCCGCGCTGAAGTCGACCAGCAACCGGTCGTTTCCCGCGCCGCCGTCGACCGTGTCGAAGCCGCCGCCCGGACGGATGACGTCGTCCAGCGGCGTGCCCGCCAGTGTGTCGTCGCCAGCCGTTCCGGTGATGTCCGCCATGAGCCTGCTCCCCCGTGCGGCGGATTAGGCCGCGTGCGTACCTGCCGCAAGCGCCGCCACCTTGGCCTCGATCGCGTCCCAGATCAGGGCGGGCGTGTCGGTGCCGTTGAAGCGATCGATCGCGACGATGCCGGTGGGAGAGGTGACGTTGATCTCGGTCAGATGCCCGGCGATCACGTCGATGCCGACGAACAGCAGGCCACGCCGCGCCAGTTCCGGCCCCAGCTTCGCGCAGATCTCCAGCTCGCGAGCGGTCAGGTCGGTCGCTGCGCCGGAACCGCCGACCGCCAGGTTCGAGCGGATCTCGCCTTGCTTAGGCAGGCGGTTTACCGCGCCGGTCGGCTTGCCGTCGACCAGCACGATCCGCTTGTCCCCCAGCCGCACGTCGGGCAGGAAAGCCTGCACCATGAACGGTTCGCGCCACACCTGCCCGAACAATTCGGTGAGCGCGGCGAGGTTCGCATCGGCGCGGCCGACATGGAACACGGCGGAGCCCGCATTGCCGTAAAGCGGCTTGATCACGATCTCGCCATGCTCGGCATGGAAGGCGCGCGCATCCTCCAGCCGCCGGGTGATCAGCGTCGGCGGCATGAACTCGGCATAATCGAGCACGAACAGCTTTTCAGGCGCGTTCCTGACCGATGCCGGATCGTTCACCACCAGCGTCTGATGCGCGATCCGCTCGAGCAGGTGGGTGGCCGTGATGTAGGCGAGATCGAACGGCGGATCCTGACGCATCAGGATCACGTCTGCCTCTGTGCCCAGGTCTAGCATCTGCGGCTCGCCGTCCCAGGTGAAATGGTTCCCCACCTCGGCCCGCACCGTCAGCGCGCGTGCAGGTGCCGTGACGCGGCCGTCGCGGTAGCTGAGGTCACCCGCCTGATAGTGGAACAGCCGGTGCCCGCGCTTCTGCGCACCGAGCATGATCGCGAAGGTGGAATCGCCTGCGATGTTGATCGTCTCGATCGGGTCCATCTGGACGGCCACGGTGAGGGACATGTGCGGCAAACTCCTGCCCATGAGCTTCGAGCGGAGCGGGGGTTAGGCGTTCCGGCCGGGTCTGTCACCCGATCCAGGCATTCTCGATATGCCGGATTGCCTCCCCCGGTGCGACAAGCAGCACGTCGACGCGGATATCCTGCCCCTCACCGGCAAAACGCGGCGCCAGCACCTCGGCCGCGGCGGCCACGCGGGACAGGCGGGCGGCGTCGATGGCATGATCCAGCTCCGCTGCCGTCGCGCGCGTCTTGACCTCGACGAAGGCGATCAGTCCCGGTCGGCCGGCGACCAGATCGACCTCACCCGCCTTGGTCCGCACGCGCCGCGCGAGGATTTCCCAGCCGGCGCGTTCGAGGAACCGGGCCGCCGCATCCTCGCCCAGCCGCCCGCGCCGCTCGGCAGCGAGGCGGCGCGGGCTTACCGGCAGCGGCGCCACTCCACCTGTTCGCCGTCGATGTCGGTCAAGCGCAGCCGATCGGGCGCGATCCGCTGCAGCCGGCTGACGCGTGAGGCGCCGCCGGTCGGCTCGCCTTCCGCATCATAGGGCCATTCGGTCAGCTTGCCCGCGGTCAGCCGCCAGACGCCGCCTTCCTGCATCGAGGCATAACTGCCGTCCGCCCGCCAGCTGCGGGCTTCCTCTCCGGCGCACGCTTCCGCATCCTGCGCGGAGGCATCGCTGACGGGCACCCAGCGGCCTGCCAGCCATGCGGGGGTGGGAGCAGGCTGCGCCACGGCGGCGAGCAGCAAGGCAAGGATCATTCGGCGTCTCCCTTCATGGTCATCGCCTTGGCGTAGAGCTCGGGACGGGGGACGCCAGTGACGCGGGACACTTCCGCCGCCGCCTTGCTGGCCGGCAGGCGGGAGAGCGCGTCGCGGAGCAGGGTCTCGACATCCTCCTCGTCCGGGGGCGGGGCGGCACCGGGCGGGGCAATGACGATCACGATCTCGCCCTTGGGCGTCGTCTCCGCATAACGCTCGGCGAGCATAGAAAGCGGCGCGCAGACGGCTTCCTCATAGGCCTTGCTGATCTCGCGCGTCACCGCCGCGTCCCGATCGCCAAGACCTTCGGCCAGCGCGGTCAGCGCGGCGTGCAGGCGGGGACCGCTTTCATAGAAGATGAGGGTCGTGCGCACCGCGGCCACCTCGGCAATCGTGGCGGCGCGGGCGCCCTGCTTGGCGGGCAGGAAGCCCATGAACAGGAACCGGTCCGTCGGCAGGCCGGCCAGGGTCAGGGCGGCGATCGCGGCGCAGGGACCGGGGATGGTCGTCACCGCATGGCCGGCGGCCCGGGCATCACGGACCAGCTTGAAGCCCGGATCGGAGATGAGCGGCGTGCCGGCGTCGGACACCAGGGCGATCGCCTGCGTGCCTAGCCGCTCGATCAGGCCGGGGCGCACCTGATCGGCATTGTGATCGTGATAGGGCATCATCGGCCGCTTGGCGCCGATGTGGCGGAGCAGCTTGGCGGTGACGCGGCTGTCCTCCACCGCCAGCACATCGGCACGGGCGAGAATGTCGGCAGCGCGTGGGCTGAGATCGGCCAAGTTGCCGATCGGCGTCGCGACGATATAGAGGCCGGGCGATAGCCCGCCCGCGGTCGAGGTCGGCATGGAGGATGACATGGCAGACCCGCACGGCTCACCGCAACCGCGTATCTCCTTCGGCAGGCGTGGCGCGCTTGCCGGCGCGCTGTCGCTCATGGCGCTGGCGGGCTGTACCACCGTCGTGCCGCGCGGCGCCCCCCCGCCGGACCGCGCGCCGCCGCCCGGACGGCCGCAGCCGACGCAGCCCGGTCAGCTGCCGAGCGATGCGCAGCGCCACCGCGTCGCGCTGCTCGTGCCGCTGTCCGGCGGCAATGCGGGTGTGGGCCAGTCCATAGCCAATGCCGCCACCATGGCGCTGCTCGACACGGGTGGCACGAAGGTGCGCATCACCACCTACGATACGGCGCTGGGTGCGGGGGCAGCGGCGGCGCGGGCGCTGGCGGATGGCAATCGCCTGATCCTCGGACCGCTGCTGGCGGAGGATGTGCGTGCAGTGGCGCCTGCCGCGCGGGCGGCGGGCGTACCGGTGATCGCCTTCTCCAACGACGCCTCGGTCGCGGGCAACGGCACCTATCTGATGGGCTTCTCTCCCGCTCAGTCGATCGAGCGGGTGGTGGCCTATGCGCGCTCGCGCGGCATGACCCGCTTTGCAGGTTTGGTGCCCGGCGGCATCTACGGCCGCACCGCTTCCGCCGTGCTGATCCGCGCGGTGGAGCAGGCGGGCGGCAGCGTCGCGGCGATGCAGACCTATGAGCGGCAGCCGCAGGCCATCGCTGCTGCCGTCGCGCGGCTGGGCCGCGAACCTTATGACGCCGTGCTGATCGCCGATGGCGCACGCGTGGCGATCCAGGCGGCGCCGCTGGTCCGGCGTGGCGGCGGCGCGAAGGCAAAGCTCCTCGGCACCGAATTGTGGGAGACGGATCCGGCCATGGCGACGTCGGCGGCGCTGAACGGCGCTTGGTTCGCCAGCGTTTCGGACACGATGTACCGCCAGCTCTCGACCAAATATCGCGCCCGCTACGGCAAGGGACCATATCGGCTGGCGAGCCTCGGCTATGATGCGGTGCTGCTGACGGTACGCATCGCCAGCGAGTGGCGGGTCGGCACGCCATTCCCAGCGCGGGAGCTGACCGAATCCGGTGGCTTTGCCGGGGTGGACGGGGCCTTCCGATTCCGCCGTGACGGCATCGCCGAACGCGCGCTGGAGGTGAACGAGGTTGGCGGCGGCAAGGTCAGCACCGTGTCGCCCGCACCACGCGGCTTCTAGGCGAGCAACTCGCCGATCACGGCATTCAGCACCGGCATGCCGGCGGCGGTGACGATCAGCCGCGTGCCCTCCCGCCGCACGAGGCCAAGCGACTGCAGACGCGCAGCCTTGGTCTCGTCGAGCGGGGCGGCGGCGCCTGCGGTGGCGGCGATCGCGGCGAGATCGGCGCCTTCCGTCAGCCGCAGGCCCATCATCAGCGCCTCGGTCGCACGTTCTTTGGAGTCGAGCAGGGTTTCCTCTTGCAATCCATGCCCCTGCGCATCGACCCGCGTCAGCCAGTTTTCCGGCTTGCGATGCCGCACGGTGGCGACCCGCCCGCGCCGCCCATGGGCGCCGGGGCCGATCCCGGCATAATCCTGCCCCCGCCAGTAGACGAGGTTGTGCCGGCTCTCTTCACCCAGACGGGCGTGGTTCGACACCTCATAGGCGGGCAGGCCGGCGGCCTCCGTCATCGCGCGGGTCATTGCGAACAGGTCGGCGGCGACATCCTCGTCGGGGATCGTCAGAAGGCCCTTGGCGGCGAGCGTGGCGAAGCGCGTGCCCGGCTCAACCGTCAGCTGATAGAGCGAAAGATGCCCGGTGCCGAAGGCAAGCGCGCGGGCAAGCTCCGCCTCCCACGCCGCAAGCGACTGATCCGGCCGCGCATAGATCAGGTCGAAACTGACCCGGCGGAAGCTCGCCTGTGCGGTGTCGAGCGCTGCCAGTCCTTCCGCCAGTCCATGGGCGCGGCCGAGGAAGCGTAGCGCGGTGTCGTCGAGCGCCTGTAGACCGAGGCTGACGCGATTGACCCCGGCAGCGGCGAGATCGGCAAAGCGCGCCGCTTCGACCGAGGAGGGATTGGCCTCCAGCGTGATCTCAGCACCGGGCAGCAGCCCGAATCGCGCGTCCGCCGCCTCGATCAGAGCCGCCACCGTGGCGGGCGGCATCAGCGACGGCGTTCCGCCACCGAAGAAGATCGAGCCGAGCTTGCGGCCGGGCAGCATCGACGATTCATACGCAAGATCCGCAAGAAGCGATTTCTGCCAGAGCTGCTGATCTACGGAAGTCCTGACATGACTGTTAAAGTCACAGTAAGGACATTTAAGGACGCAGAACGGCCAGTGAATGTATAAGGCTAGCGGCGCTTCGGGTTGAACTGACGGCGCGGTCATGGGCGGCTCGGGCGAGTGTTTGCGAGGCGCATATGGCGAGTGGAAATGTCGGGCGAAAGCTGGCGGCGGCGGTGGTGCTGGTCGTGCTCACCACGGCGGCGGCCCCGGTCCGATTGATCGAGTGGCGCACGGCGTGGCCGCAGGCGCCCCGCGCGCCCGAGACGATGCGCTCTGCCATGCTGGAGGGGCACAATCGCGCCCGGGCAGAGCTGGGCCAGCCGGCGCTGGAATGGGATGAGCGCCTGGCGCGTGATGCAGACGCCTATGCGCTCGACCTCGCCCGTACCAACCGGTTCGAGCATGCTGCGCAGGACGGCTGGAACCCGCAGGGCGAGAATCTGTGGCGCGGTACGCGCGGTGCGTTCCGGTTCGAGGAAATGGTCGGTCACTGGATCTCGGAACGGCGCAACTGGAAGCGCGGGCGGACGCCCGATTTCTCGCTTACCGGGCAGTGGGGCGACGTCGGCCATTACACGCAGATCGTCTGGCGCGGCACCAAGCGCGTCGGCTGCGGCATCGCGACAGGTGCACAGGCCGACGTGCTGGTCTGCCGCTATTGGCCCGCCGGCAACGTCATGGGCGTGGACGGGCTGACGAGCTGACGCCCGCGTCTCAGAACAGCGCGGCGACAAGCTTGCGGAACGCATCGGCGCGGTGGCTGACGCTGTGCTTGAGATCGGGGTCCAGCTCCCCGAAGGTCGCGGAATCGCCGTTGCGGACGAACATCGGATCATAGCCGAAGCCGCGATCGCCCCGCGGCGGCCAGGCCAGCATGCCGTCGACCCGGCCCTCGAACGTCTCGATGTGCCCGTCGGGCCAGCAGAGCGACAGGGCGCAGACGAAATGCGCGTCACGCCCCGCATCGGGCCCGCGCTCCGCCAGCCGATCGTGGACGCGCTGCATGGCGACGGCGAAATCCTTGCTCTCGCCGGCCCAGCGGGCGGAGAAGATGCCGGGATCTCCGCCGAGCGCCTCGACGCACAGCCCCGAGTCATCGGCCAGCGAAGGCAGGCCGGACAAATCGGCCGCTTCCCGGGCCTTCAGCTCGGCATTGGCGGCGAAGGTGGTGCCCGTCTCCTCGGGTTCGGGCAGGCCGAGCGCGCCGGCAGACACCGTCTCGATCCCGAACGGGGCGAGCAGCGCACCGATCTCGCGCACTTTGCCGGGATTGTGCGTGGCGAGGACGAGCTTGCCCCGGCTAAGCTTGCGGTGCGGCACCGGATCGGGGCCGCTATCGTCGTCGCGCGCCAGTTCCTCGCTCACCGGCCGGTCGCCTTGCGCTGCGCCGCGAAGATCTCGCCGCAGCCGATCCGGGCGAGCCGCAGGAGACGCAGGAGCGCTTCCTCGTCGAACGTCGCGCCTTCGGCGGTGGCCTGCACCTCGGCGATACGGCCATCGCCGGTCAGCACGAAATTGGCGTCGGCATGCGCGTTCGAATCCTCGATATAGTCGAGGTCGAGCACGGCATTGCCCTCGTGGATGCCGCAGGAGATGGCGCCGACCTGGGCGAGGATCGGATCCTCGGTGATGTCACCGGAGGCGATCAGCTTGTCGACCGCCAGGCGCAGTGCCACCCACGCGCCCGAAATTGCCGCGGTGCGCGTGCCGCCATCGGCCTGGATCACGTCGCAATCGAGCGTGATCTGCCGCTCGCCCAGGAGCGTAAGGTCGGTCACCGCGCGGAGCGACCGGCCGATCAGCCGCTGGATCTCCTGCGTGCGGCCGGATTGCTTGCCCTTGGCCGCCTCACGGCTGCCGCGCGTGTGCGTGGCGCGGGGCAGCATGCCATATTCGGCGGTGACCCAGCCCTTGCCCTTGCCGCGCAGAAACGGTGGCACCCGCTCTTCCAGCGAAGCGGTGACGAGCACGCGCGTCTCGCCGAACGAGATCAGCGCCGAGCCTTCTGCGTGACGGGTGAATCCGGTTTCGATGCTGATCGCGCGCATCTGATCGGGAGCGCGGCCGGATGGGCGCATGAGGCAAGCCTTGAAGAGAGGGTCTGAAGTCGCCGCCTTAGCCCCGGCACCTGCCGAGGGGAAGCGTTCACGGCATCTTAGCGGGGATGTGCGATGGGCGCGGCATGGCCAAGGCGATCTCCCTCACGCGGCACTTGGGCGGCAGGATTGCCGCGCTGCTTCTGTCGGCGCTGCTGCTCATGTGGGTGGCGCTGGCGAACGGCTATCCGCTGCTGTTCTCGGACAGCGGCACCTATTTGCGGATCGGCACGGAGCTCTATTTCCCGAACGATCGGCCGGTCACCTACGGGCTGATGCTGCTGCCGTTCGTCCGCGTCGGCGGCGTGTGGCTGGCGGTTGCGGCGCAATGTCTGGCCGCAGCGTGGCTGATCGGCCGGCTGCTGACGGTGGTTGGCATCCGGGGAGCCTGGATGCTGCCGGCGGTGGTCGCAATGCTTTGCGCCGGCACGAGCCTGCCCTGGTTCACCGGCCAGCTGATGCCCGATGTGCTGACCGGTTTGGGCGGACTGATCGTCCTGCTGATCGTTTGCGGCTGGGATGGGCTGGCGCGGTGGGAGCGGGTGGCGCTGCCGCTGGCGCTGGCGGGCTGCGTGGCGGCGCATCTCAGCCATCTGCCGATCTTCGCCGCGACCGCCGTGGCGGCCGGCCTGCCGCGCTGGCGCCGTCCGGTCGGGGCGGGTGCGGCGCTGGTGGCGGTGATGTTCGGCCTGCTGGTCGTTTGCAGCTTCAATCTGGTGGGCGCGGGCCGGTTCGTGCCGTCCCTGCAGAGCGACGCCTTCCTGCTCGCCAAATTGCTCGATCAGCGAATGGCGCAGGCGCCGCTTGCCGAGGCGTGCGCGCAAGGCGAGCTGCCGCGATTGTGCAGCGCTCGCAAGCGGTTCGATCGTCAGGACGACCCGATGCCGGGGCAGAGCTGGCTATGGGCGCTGGACACGCCCCGTGTCGCGCTGGCCGCTGCGGACGAGCAGGCGCTCGCGGCGGAGGAGAAGGCGCTCGTCGGCCGCACGCTGAGTGCGCGATCCGGTGAGATCATCCCGATGGCGATCGCCAGCACCGCCCGCCAACTCGTTACCGCGCGGACGGGTGACGGCATCCAATATTGGGGACCGGAGATGCAGGTGCAGCAGCAGGTCGCCGCACTCGGCGACAGCGCCGCCTTTGCCGCGTCGCGCCAGCAAAACGGCAGGCTCGGCGGCATGGGCCGCGGATTGCATCTGCCCGTGGCGCTGCTCTCCGCGCTGCTGGTCTTAGTTCTGGCATGGGCGGCGTGGCGGCGGCGGGATCCGTTTGCGGGCGGGCTGATCCTCGGCACGATCGTGCTGGTAGTCGCCAATGCGGCGGTCTGCGGCATCCTCTCCGGCGTGTTCGACCGCTACCAATCGCGCATCATCTGGGTGCTGCCGTTGATCGCGATGGTGCTGCTGGTGCGGCAGCGCCGCGCGGCGGATTGAGCGGCCGGCCGCGACGCCCTACATTCCGGCGGCAATGACGACGCCGCCGATCAGCGAACTGACGACCCGCGCCCGCGAGGTGTTCCGCGTGGTGGTGGAGGGATATCTCGGCACGGGCCAACCGGTCGGCTCGCGCACCATCTCGCGCCTGGCGGGGCTCAGCCTCTCGCCCGCCTCGATCCGCAACGTGATGCAGGATCTGGTGGAACTCGGCCTACTGGAAAGCCCGCATACGAGCGCCGGCCGCGTCCCCACCGAACAGGGGCTGCGCCTGTTCGTCGACGGCATGATGCAGGCGACGGCGCCCAGCGCCGAGGAGCAGGCGCAGATCGAATCGCGCGTGCGTGGACCGGTCGAGGACGCGCTGGCGGCGGCCTCCGCCACCCTGTCAGGCCTCTCGGCCTGCGCCGGCATCGTGCTGGTGCCCGCACGCGAACCGGTGCTGCGTCAATTCGCCTTCGTCCCGCTCTCGCCCAACCAGGCGATCGCCGTTCTGGTGGGGGCGGACGGGACGGTGGAGAATCGCGTCGTCGATCTCCCGCCCGGCATCTCGCCTGCCGCGCTGACGGAGGCGGCGAATTACATCAACGCCCGGCTGGCCGGCCGCACGCTGCGCGAGGCCGAGGCGCTGCTGCATAGCGAGATCGATCGCGGGCAGGCGGCGCTGGATGCTGCAGCGGCCGAACTGATCGGCCGTGGTCTCGCCCGTTGGTCCGAGGATGGGGCGAGCCGACCGGTGCTGATCGTCCGCGGCGCCGCCAATCTGATCGACCCTGCCGCGGCCGCCGATCTGGAGCGGGTGCGCCAGCTGCTCGACGAGATCGAGGGCAAGGCCGAAATTGCCCGCCTGCTCGATTCCGCGCGGCTCGGCCGAGGCATGAAGATCTTCATCGGTTCCGAAAACAAGCTGTTCTCGCTGTCCGGCTCGTCCGTCATCGCCGCGCCCTATCGCGGCGGGGACGGTCAGGTGGTCGGCGTGGTCGGCGTGATCGGACCGACGCGGTTGAACTATGCCCGGGTCGTGCCCATGGTGGATTTCACCGCACAGGCACTGACGAGATTAATGGCATGACCGACGATACCGAGATCAAGACCCCGGAGAACGAGGCCGAAACGCCCGAGACGCAGGCGGAGGCGCCCGCCACCGCCCGGCTGGAGGCGGAGCTGGAGAAGCTGCGCCAGGACGTGCTCTACGCCCAGGCGGAGACGCAGAATGTCCGCCGCCGGCTGGAGCGCGAAAAGGCGGATGCGACCGCTTATGCCTCCACCAAGTTCGCCCGCGACATGCTGTCCGTGGCCGACAACCTGTCCCGCGCGCTTGCCGCCATTCCGGCGGAGCTGCGCGAGGATGAGAAGATGAAGGGCCTCGTCACCGGCCTCGACGCCACCGGGCGGGAGCTGGACAACGTGTTCAGCCGGCACGGCGTGACGAAGATCGAGGCGATGGGCCAGAAGCTCGACCCCAATCGCCATCAGGCGATGGTGGAGCTGCCGTCCGACCAGGAGCCCGGCACCATCGTGCAGGAGATGCAGGCCGGCTACATGTTGCGCGATCGCCTGCTGCGGCCCGCTCTGGTGGGCGTCGCGCGCGAGGGCTGAAGCCGACGCCCGGCATCGGCCTGTGATGCCAGGCACTGACGGGGCCTGTCCCTCTGCCGCAAGGCACTTGCATCCGCCCGGGTGACCTCCGATGGTCCACCCCGGCGGTGCGCGAGGGGGATCATGGCCCGGCCGATAGACATTCACCTGCCCGGCGGGACGATCCTGCTGACGCCGCCAGGGCTGCTGCCCGATCGCCTGATCGGCAGCAAGTTCGCCGTCCGAGATGGACGCGCGCTGATCCGGCTGCGCGCGAGCGCGACAGGGCTGTCCGATCTCCGCCGTGCGTTCCACCTGCTCGGGCTGCACGTCGATCCCCGGTTTGCGGGCGATCTGGGCCTGATCGGTGCGCTAGAGCAGGCGGTCGCCCGCCGCCGTCTCGACCTCCACTGGTTGCCCGAAGACTGCGCCGGCGAGGTGACGCCGCGCGCCGACCTGCGGGACCGCGTTCCCCGTCATGTGCGTGACTGGTTCGCCGCCGAGAAGGTGCGCGAAGCGCTGACCCGCGCGCGTCCGCGGATGCGGCGCAAATATGATCGCCTGATGGAGCAACTGCTCGAGCCCAAGCACCTGGTTGTCGCGCTGCCGCTGATCCTCGATCTAGCCGAGCCCAAGGGCGGCGGCGAGCTGCTGGCATTCGCCTTCTCGGCCGGTCGCTGGGAAGGGCCGACTGCGATGGAGGCGCTGGCCAAGGCCACGGCCGAGTGCATCGTTGCCGATGACGAACGCATGCTGGAGCGGGCGGCGGATGCCTATGCCGACGCGCTGACCGCCCTTGATTCGCTGGTGCTCGGCCGCTTCGTCGCCCGGCTGGGCACCAAGGGCATCCAGCCCAACGCTCCGCCGGTCGAGAGCAAGATCAAGGCCGCAGCCGCTCGCCCCGCGCCGCGCCCGGCGCCGGTCAGAGTGGAGCCGAAGCCGGCAGCCAAGCCCGCGCAGAAGGCGTCGATCGCAACCGAGCCGACGCCGGAGCCCAAGAAGGCCCCTGCTGCGGAGCCGGCGTGCCGCCTGACGAGCATGAAGCTGACCTGCGAGCATGGTCGCACGGCCGGTGCGGAGAAGATCCTTGAGGTGGTGCCCAAATCCACCGCTTCGATCGGCGACAAGATCACCAGCCGGATGACGATGGCGGGCGGGTGCGGCAGCCATCCGTCCTACGCGATCGACGGCTTCTTCACCTACCGTGGCAAGGGCGCGACGTTCGACTTCCTTGCCAAGACCTTCGATGCGTCCATCCGTGGGCTGTTCTCGTTGAAGAACGTCACGCCCCACACCTACTCGGTTTCAGGCAACGCGTGCGCAGGCGGGGACACCTACCAGGTGCGCGCCTATCCGCCCGGCCAGATCTCCGGCAAGTTCGACGTCAGCGGCTTCGTCGAGCGGATTGCCGACGCGCTGAAATACCTGCCGATGGCACCCGATTCGCCACTGAAGCTCCTGCGCGGCGCGATCACCTATGCCGGCGCCTGGAAGGAAGACGAAGGTAGCTGGAAGGCCTTCTACGAGATGTCGGTGGGCGGCGGCTACGATCCGCTGGTCGGGCTGGTGTATGACGGCCCGGTCTATCCGGTGACGCTCGTGCCCGGCTTCATGAGCAAGTGGGGCGTCGAGGCGGGCCTATTCTGGGATATCGCGCTGGGCGTCGGCCTCAGCGTGACAGCTGTGGGCAAATATTGGCCGCACGACAACAAGACCGCCTGGAACGATCTGAAGGTGGAAGGCGGCGGTGCTGCGAGCGGCGGCTTCTCCCTCAGGCTCGAATTGTGCAGCCCCAAAGTAGTCAAGGCAGCGATCAAGGGCACGATCGGCGTGGAGGCGAAGGCGAGCTCCACGTCCACGCGCAACAGCCCGAACATCGAACTGGAGTTCAACATGCAGTTCACCGGGGCGAAGGGCATCATCACCCTGGCGGCCGCTTTCGAGCTGCTCGAGTGGAACCGCGAGTTCCAGCTGCTCCAGCCACGCCCGCTGTTCGATCCTCCCTTGAAGAAGACCCTCTGACATGGCCGATGCCGTTCAACTGATCGTCGATGCTGACGTGGCCGGGCTGCAGGCCCGGCTTGTCTTCAACGATGCATGGGAAGAGATTGTCGACGGTGCCGAGCGGACCCGTTTCGCGGCACGTCTCGGCTCCTGGGCGCAGCCCGGGCCGAACCGGCTGGTCGTCCAGTGGCGCCCGCTTGCGGCACCCTCGGCGGCGCCGCCGGTCCTCATGGTCCAGCTGCGCAAGGCGACGCCCGCGGCGAGCGAGACGCTCGCCCGGTTCGAGCGCACGGCCGAGGCTCCGACCACGGGTGCGACGCAATTGGACATCGCGTTCGAGCCGGTCCAGCACTGGGCATGGCTGGATGCCGAGCGGCGTGCCGCGCTGACGCCTGACGACCGGGCGGAGATCACCGCGCTCATGCGGCGCCTCTACGATGCGCTGGTCGCCCGCAGCGTGCCTGCGCTCACGGATCTGCTGCGCCACTCCATCAGCGAACAGGCGGTCGCGCACGGAGGCACGCCCGAGGACATGATCGCCGACTTCGAGGAATCCATGGGCGAGCGGATGGACGAGCGCTGGCAGGTGCGCCCGGTCGATCCGAATGCACTGGCGATGACGCCGAAAGGGGAGGGGCGCCTCGTCCATGTCACCGGAGCCGGCGGCGCGCCCGCGCTTGCCGCCATGTCCGGCCGTGGGCCGTGGTTCCTGTCGCCCTATGTCGCGCGGATCGGAGGCGTGTGGCAGATCGTAAGGTGACCTGGCTGAGCTATGCGGCCGCTCTGTCCCTCGGCCTCGCGCTGATCGCGGGCGGGTTCGGCGCGTTCGTCTACTCGCTGGAACGGCGCGTAGCGGCATTTCCAACCGTGCCCGGCCGGATCATCGCCAGCGAAGTCGTCCGCCGGGGCATGCACGACAGCAATCCGGGCAAGAGCTCACCCGTGCGCCAGCGCTGGGTGCTCGATGCGCGTTATGCCTACCGCGTCGACGGCCGGGATTATGTCGGCACGCGCCTTTCGAGCCGGGTGCTCATGGCGTCTGCGGAAGGGGACACGCCCGCGCCCGACTGGTTGCGCGCGCGTGCTGCCGACTATCCGCCGGGCCGCGAGGTCATTGTCCGCTATCGACCCGGTCAGCCGGACGACGCCGTGATCGAGATCGACATGTCGGCCTCACGCCTGCTGTTCAGCATCGCCGGCGGAGCACTGGCGCTGGCCGCCCTGCTGGCGATCGCAAGGCGGTTCGTCTGAACCGTCGGTGGGCGAACGGCTGCGCCTAGCGCGCCGATCCCACCGGCACGCCGTAGAGGTCGTGCTCGTCCGCATCCTCGACCTCGACGGCGACGATGTCGCCGACCGAGAGATGCCCCGCATCGCGCAGCTGGACCTCACCGTCGATCTCGGGCGCGTCCGCCTGCGAGCGGCCAGTCGCGCCGCCCGACTCCGCATCGACGGCGTCGATAATGACCTCCAGCGTGCGGCCGATCTTGGCCTGGAGTTTGGCCGCCGATATGGCGGCGGTGCGCTCCATCAGGCGAGCGTAACGCTCTTCCTTGATCTCCTCGGGCACCGGATCGGGCAACGCATTGGCGGGCGCGCCTGCGACCGGCTCGAAGCGGAACGCGCCGACGCGGTCGAGCTGCGCCTCGTCCAGCCAATCCAGCAGATATTCGAAATCCGCCTCGGTCTCGCCCGGGAAGCCGACCACGAAGGAGGAGCGGATCGCGATATCGGGGCAGATCGCCCGCCAGCCCCGCAGCCGTTCAAGCACCTTGGCCTCGTTCGCCGGCCGCTTCATCGCGCGCAGCACATTGGGCGCGGCATGCTGGAAGGGGATGTCGAGATAGGGCAGCACCAGTCCTTCCGCCATCAGCGGCACGACCTGGTCGAC
This sequence comes from Sphingomonas jatrophae, assembly GCF_900113315.1. Lineage (GTDB taxonomy): Bacteria > Pseudomonadota > Alphaproteobacteria > Sphingomonadales > Sphingomonadaceae > Sphingomonas_P > Sphingomonas_P jatrophae. The sequence continues at coordinate 321,247 of NZ_FOZG01000001.1, forward strand.
GTGCGGATAGGGATAGACGTAGTGGAGCCGCACCCATGGCGCGATCCGGCCCAGCTCCCGCGCCAGATCGGTCATGTGCGGGCGCACCTCGCGGCCCTGCCACAGGCGCGGTTCGTTGCGGATGTCGATGCCGTAAGCGGACGTATCCTGGCTGATGACGAGCAGCTCGCGCGTGCCCGCGGCCACCAGCTTCTCCGCCTCGCGCAGGATGGCATCGGGCCGGCGGCTGACCAGATCGCCGCGGATCGACGGGATGATGCAGAAGGAGCAGCGGTGATTGCAGCCCTCCGAGATCTTCAGATAGCTGTAGTGCCGCGGCGTCAGCTTCAGGTCCCGCTCCGGCACCAGGTCCAGAAAAGGCGAGGGCGGCACCGGCGCCGCCTCGTGCACCGCGCCGACGACGCTTTCATATTGATGTGCGCCGCTGATCGCGAGCACCTGAGGGAAACGCGCGCGGATCGCTGCAGCCTCGTCCCCCATGCAGCCGGTGACGATGACGCGGCCATTCTCCGCGATCGCCTCGCCGATCGCCTCCAGGCTCTCCTCCTTGGCGGAGTCGAGAAATCCGCACGTATTTACCAGCACGACATCGGCGCCGGCATAATCGGGCGACATGGCATAGCCGTCCGCGCGCAGCTTGGTCAGGATGCGCTCGCTGTCGACGAGGTTCTTCGGACAGCCGAGCGAGACCATGCCCACGCGGGGCGGGGAGGGGAGGACGGTTTCGGTCATGGATCGCGCGCAAATAGGGATGAATGCGGCGAAAGTCACCCACCGGCGCTCCTATCGCGACGATCCGGTCTGGCAGGCGCTGGCGGCGATGCGGATCGGGCCGGCGGGCGCCGCTCTCGGCTTCAGCGAGCGGCTGGCGCGGGAGAATGGCTGGAGCGCCAGCGAGGCGGATCGCGTGATGGGCGAGTATCGCCGCTTCCTCTACCTTGCGGCAAATGGACCCGTGACGCCATCGGACGCGGTGGATCAGGCGTGGCACCTGCACCTCTCCTACTCGCGCCATTACTGGGATGAACTTTGCGGTCGCATCCTGCGCCGCCCGCTGCATCACGGCCCAACCGAAGGCGGGACGGCGGAGGCCGCGCGCTATCACGATCGCTATGTCGCGACGCTCGCCGCTTACCAGGCGACGTTCGGCGGGGTGGCGCCCGCGGACATATGGCCGACGCCTGCGGACCGGTTCGCTGTTCGCGGTCGCCGGGTGGACATGGCGACCCATTGGGTCGTGCCGCGGCCGACGTCTCGCATGATCGCAGCGCTGGCCGTGTTGCCGTTGCTTGCGGCCTGTACGCAGGGTGCCTCTGATTGGCTGTTCTGGGGCATTGTCGCGGTTGTGCTGGCCGCTTGGTTGAACGGGTCGAAGCGGCGCAAGGCTCGTAGCGGAAAGCGCGACGCTGGCGGGTGCGCTGGCGGAAGCTGCGGCAGCGACGGCGATGGTGGCGACGGCTGCGGCGGTGGCTGCGGCGGAGGTGACTAAGCGGCTCTATCCCGGCTGCCGGTTGGGGCAGATCTCGACGATCAGGTCGCCCGCGGCCAGCGACTGTGCTTCTGCCTCCCAGAAGCCGTGCGGGGCACCGTCGCGATAGATGCGCACGCCCAAGCCGGTGCGGATGGCGGACAGCGGCTTGCCCACCTCATCCTCCGCCACCGTCCGCTCGTGCAGCGCCACCGGCCCGCCCACTGCAACCAGATCGCCGACATAATCGGCCAGGTGCCGCCCGCGCGTCGAGCCGGCGAGCAGCAGCCCGGCGAAGCTGGCGGGATTGATGACGGTGTCCGCACCCGCCTGGTGCGCCAGCGGCTCATTGTCCTCGGACCGGATCACGACGCTGATCGGCACGTCGGGGGCAAGGCCGCGCGCGGTGAGAACGATCAGGATCGAGGTGTCGTCGCGGCCGGCCGAGACGATGATCGCGCTCGCCCGGTCGATCGCCACCGCCTCCAGCGTGGCATTGCGGGTGGCATCGCCGTGCAGGATGGCGGCGCCGCACGCCTCCGCCTCGACCAGCGCTGCATCGTCGCAGTCGATCACCACGATCCGCTCGGCCGGAGTGCCGCGGCGGATGAGCTCGCGCACGGCCTCAGCGCCGCTCACGCCATAGCCCGCGACGACGACATGGCCGGTCAGCCGGCGCTGGATCAGGCTCATGCGGAAACGCTCCCATGTGTGGCGCAGAACGAAGCTGTAGGCGGTGCCAAGAAAGATCAGCCAGAGGAACAGGCGCACCGGCGTCACGACGAACGTGTCGAACATGCGGGCGCGATCGGTGACGGGGATGATGTCGCCGAAACCCACCGTCGTGACGGTGATCATCGTGAAATAGAGAACGTCGGTAAAGCTCACCGAGCCGTCGACATTGTCCTTCAGGCCTTCCCGGTCGAACCAGTGCACCGCCAGCACCAGCCCGATCAGCGAAAGCGCGAGGCCGACGCGGAACATCAGCGAGGCCCAGGCGGGCAGCCGCCCACGCCGCCGCAGCGCGAGATGGTCGCGGCTCGGCAGCGAGGTGCGGCGCTCCGGCAAGGTCAGCTGCGTTTCGGCAGCTGGTCCAGCGGGTTGACCGGCTTGCGGCCCTGCCGGATCTCGAAATGCAGTTGCGGCTCGCGCGCGCTGCCCGTCTCACCGGCGCGGGCGATCACCTGACCGCGCTTCACCTGCTGCCCGCGCGTGACCAGCAGCTCCTGTGCATGCGCATAGGTGGTGATCCAGCCACCGCCGTGCTTGAGCAGTATCAGCCCGCCGAACAGGGCGATCTCGCTCCCCACATAAGCGACGACGCCGTCCGCCGATGCGCGGATCGGCGTGCCGGCGGGCACCGCGATGTTGATGCCCTCATTCACCCGTCCGCCGCCCTGCGGGCCGAAGCGCGACAGGAGCGGCCCGCTGAGCGGCCAGTCGAAGCGCCCGGCAAAGCGGGTCGGCTGCGCGACCGGCACCGTCGCGGGCACCGATTTGCGCGCCGTGGCGACGGGCGCTGCCGGCTTTGCGTTGGCGGCGAGCGCGGGCTCGGAGCCGGTGATGATGTCGTCGATGTCGAGCCTAAACGCGGCGGCGCGCTGTTCCAGCGTGCTCTCACCCGGCGGCGGCCGGGTCGGCAGCAGCAGCCGCTGGCCGGAGCGGAGCACGAAAGGCTCCTCCAGCCCGTTCGCGGCCACGATGCGCGACCATTCGATGCCGTAAGCCCGCGCGATGGCGATGCCCGTCTCGCCGGAACGGACGAGGTGATAGCGGCCGCCGGGGATTGCGAGCACCTGGCTGCTGCGGATGACGAAGGGCGGCGCCAGCCCGTTGGCGCGGGCGATGGCTTCGGCGCTGGCCCCGGTGCGATCGGCAATCCCGCTCAGCGTATCGCCGGACCGCACCGTATAGCGTTGCTCGGCCACGTCGCGCGCATCGGCGGTCGCCGCGCGCGCAGTCCAGGCCGGGCGGGGCTTGGCCACTTGCGGCGGGGTGGTGGCGATATCGGGATCGCGCCGCGGCCGGTCCGCTTCCTCGTCCTCCTGCCGTGTTTCGGGCGCCGGTTGGTCCGACGGTTCGGCATAGCGCCCGGGGGCATCGGGCCGTGCGCCCGGAATGCACCCGCCAAGAAGCAGCAGCAGGGGCAGGAGGCGGCGCATCGTTGCGGGTCTAGCTCAATGCCACGCGCGCGCAAGCGGGGCCGGACGCCTCAGTCCCACGCCCCGTCCCACGCCTGCATCGAGGGGCCATGGGTCAGGTTGAGGTGGAGCGGCGTCACGCTGATCCATCCATCCGCGGTGACGGAGAGGTCGGTCTCGCCGGTGCCCTTGTGCGGCATCTGGCCGAAGGCGAACCAGAAATAGGGGAAGCCGCGCGGATCGGTCCGCTGCTCGACCTTGAGCCGACCGTAATCGCGCAGACCCTGCGGCACCACGCGCACACCCCTCACCGCGCTAGCCGGGAGCGCGGGGAAGTTGACGTTAACGAGCGTACCGGGGGCAGGCGGCCGCTCGACCAGCGGCCGCAGCACGCGTTCGGCCCAAGCCTCCGCCGCGTCGAACGACACCGAATCGCCCATGCCCTGCCGGGCATAAACCTGGCTGAGCGCTATCGCGGGAATGCCGGCGAGCGCGCCCTCCATCGCGGCCGACACGGTGCCCGAATAGGTGACATCCTCGCCCAGGTTCGCGCCGCGGTTGATGCCGGACAGGATCAGGTCGGGCGGGCTGTCCTTCATCAGCAGCGCCAGCGCCATCATCACCGAGTCAGTCGGCGTGCCCAGCACCGCATGACGCCGCTCACCCAGACGCCGCACCCGCAAGGGGCGGGTGAGGGTGAGCGAGTGGCCCGTGCCGGATTGCTCCTCCGCGGGGGCCACCACCCACACTTCGTCGGCGAGGCGAAGCGCGACCTGCTCGAGCAGCGCGATGCCGCGCGCATTCACGCCATCGTCGTTGGTGACGAGGATGCGCATCAGGCGGGCTCCAGCACCGAAAGGTTACCGAGGCGGGGCCGCAGCACCTCAGGCACCACGACCGATCCATCCGCCTGCTGGTAATTCTCCAGCACCGCCACGAGCGTCCGGCCGACCGCCAGCCCGGACCCGTTCAAGGTATGCACGAAGCGCGTCGCCTTGCTCCCATCCGGCCGGAAGCGCGCATTCATGCGCCGTGCCTGGAAGTCGGTGCAGGTGGAGCAGGAGCTGATCTCGCGGTAGCGCCCTTGCCCCGGCAGCCACACTTCGAGATCGTAGGTGCGCGCGGCGGAGAAGCCCATGTCGCCGGTGCACAGTTTCATGCGGCGGAACGGCAGGCCGAGCCGCGTCAGGATGTCCTCGGCACAGGCGGTCATCCGTTCATGCTCCGCCTCCGATTGCTCGGGTGGCACGATCGAGACCATCTCCACCTTGTCGAACTGGTGCTGGCGGATGAGGCCGCGCGTATCGCGCCCGGCCGCGCCCGCTTCCGAGCGGAAGCAGGGCGTCAGCGCGGTGAAGCGGAGCGGCAGCGCACCTTCGTCGAGGATCTTGCCGGCGACGATGTTCGTCAGGCTCACTTCCGCGGTCGAGATCAGCCACCGGCCGTCGGTCGTGCGGAACAGGTCTTCGGCGAACTTCGGCAGCTGACCCGTGCCGAACATCGCCTCGTCTCGCACCAAGAGCGGCGGCACGACCTCCTCGAAGCCATGCACCGCGGTCAACGTGTCGAGCATATACTGGCCGAGCGCGCGGGCGAGCCGGGCGACGGGGCCGCGTAGCAGCGTGAACCGCGCGCCGGCCAGCGCCACGCCCGTCTCGAAATCGAGACCCAGCGCCGGGCCGAACGCATCATGTTCACGCGGCTGGAAGGCGAAATCGGGTCGCGTGCCGCGTTCATGGACCAGCACATTGTCGTCCTCGTCCGCGCCATCGGGCACGTCCGCGAGAGGCAGGTTCGGGATGGCGGCGAGGGCCGCATTCAGCTCCGCATCGAGCGTGCGCTCCTCCGCCTCGAGCGCGGGCAGCCGCTCCTTGAGCGTGGCGACCTCCGCCATCAGCGCCTGCGCGGTCGCCTCGTCCTTCGATGCCTTGGCCGCGCCGATGGCCTTTGATGCCTCGTTGCGGCGAGCCTGCGCGGTCTGCGCCTCAGCAATGCAGGCGCGGCGCCGGGCGTCGAGCGCGACCAATGCGTCGGATTGCGGAGAGGCGCCGCGACGCGCCAGCGCGGCGTCGAAAGTGGCGGGATCGTCACGGATGGCGCGGATATCGTGCATGGCGCGGGGCTATGGCGGGGGCGGGGCCGCTCCGCAACCGGATCGCGCATTCGCAACCCTCCTTCGCTTCGATGCGTTGGCCCGGCGAAACGAACGAGAAGGAGAGCGCTTATGCGCGTGCCGCCAAACAGCCTCGTCGTCGTCGCCGACGGCCGAAAGCTGCTGTTCCTCCGCAACGAGGGGGATGCCGAGCACCCAAATCTCTCTGTGGTGAAGAAGACGGAGCAGGACAATCCGTCCGACTATGACCAGAAGACCGACACGGCCGGGCAGAAGCCGGGCGGCGGCGGACCCGGCGGCTCGACCTCGGGTGAGGCGGATTTCCACCAACTGGAGGAAGATCGCTTTGCCGCGCACACCGCCGATCTGCTGCGCAGTCGTGCGCTGAGCGGCGACTTCGAGGATCTGATCATCGTCGCGCCGCCCAAAACGCTGGGGGAGCTGCGCAAGCATTATCACGTTGAGGTCGAGAAACGGCTGCGTGGTGAGCTTGCCAAGGATCTCACCGGCCACCCGGTCGACGATATCGAGCGGCATCTGATCGACGCCACGCTCTGATCTGTTCACCGCGGCCGACCACCGGTTGGCCGCGCTTCAGCCCCTATTCATTTCGGGCACACTATATCCGCATCTCAGCAATCGGGAGTAACGCCATGAAGACGCTCATCCTTTTTGCCGGTTCTGCCCTCCTTGCGGCCGCCCCGGCGCTGGCCCAGTCGGGCGCAGCCGCCAGCGCGCCGCCGGCGGCGGGTGGCGGCACCACGCAATCCTCGACCACTGCGGCTCCGGCCAGCGTGACGGTCGGCGCGAAGGTATCCGACACCAAGGGCGGCCAGGTCGGTACGATCAGCGCCGTCAACGGGAACCTCGCCACGCTCGATACCGGCACGAACAAGGTCGCGCTGCCGACCAGCAGCTTCGCTAACGGCACGGATGGCCTGCTGATCGCGATGACCAAGGCGGAAGTCGACGCTGCGGCGAACGGCGCTGCCGAGAAGGCGAAGGCCGATCTCGCCGCATCGCTGAAGCCTGGCACGCAGGTGTCCGACACCAAGGGCGGCGTCGCCGGCACGATCGAGGCGGCGGACGCGCAGTTCGTCACCGTGGCGACCGCGAACAGCAAGGTGAAGCTGCCCGTGACTGCCTTTGCCGCGGGCGCGAACGGCCCGGTGATCGCGATGACCGCGGCCGAGCTGGATGCCGCTGCCAAGGGCGCGGCCCCCGGCGGCGGTCGCTGATCCGCAACGCCGCCCGGCATCGCCCGGGCGGCGACGCAAATAGAAAAGGGGCCTCCGGCAGATGCTGGAGGCCCCTTTTTTTGTGCCGCGAAAATTGCCTATTTGCTGCGGGTAAGCCGCTTGCGTGCAACGAGGGCAGCTGCCGCGGTCCCGAACAGGAGCACCATGGGCGGTGCGGGCACGGGCGTAGGCTCGTCGGGATTGTCAGGCTTTGGTGGCTTCGGCCCATGGCTGGAGCTGCCGAAGCTCGACGACGAGCTGGTGCTGGTCGACGTGCTGGTAGAGGACGAGGTCGAGGAAGACGTGCTGCTCGAGGTCGAGCTGGACGTCGCGCCGCTCGACGTGGAGGTCGAGGTCGCGCCACTGGAGGTGGACGACGAGGTCGCGCCGCTCGACGTCGACGTTGCGCCGCTCGACGTTGAGGTCGCACCGCTGGAGGTGGAGGTCGAGCCGCCGCTGGAGGAGGAGGTGGACGCGACGAACCAGCCGCCGCTGCCGCCCCCGCCACCACCGCCGCCGAAGAAGCCACCGCCGAAGAAGCCGCCGCCGCCGAAACCGCCGCCGCCGCCGATCACCGCCGGCGCGACCCCGCCGCCGCCGACTGCCATCGGCATCATCTCCGCCATCGCCGGCTGCGGCGCGGGGGTGACGATGGTGGTCGAGGTGCCGGGCGCGCACGTGGTCGAGACGGTGCGCGTCACCACCGTGCGCTTGTGGACCCTCGGCTTTGCGGCCGCTACGCGGCGCACCGGAGCCGGACCCTTCTTGGTGATCACGCGTGTATAGCCACGCGGGGGCTTCTCGGCCCAGTGCACCGCCCCTCCGCCGACGATCGCGCCGCCTGCTGCGCAGGCGCAAAGTTTCGCCAAGGCTACCCTGACCGACATTGTTCTTCACTTTCGCCAGTTGACCGTGGAAGCCTCGCCCCTCCCGAGGACGCTTCTCCGCACTGCCTGTAACTCAGCAAATGCAGAACAAGCTGTTAAGGGCAAGCGGGTTAACTAATTTCAGCCGTCACAAAGGGCTCGGCACCCGCAGATTTACTGTCTCCGCGGGTTGGATGTGCCACACCGGGACAATGCTCAGCCGCCCTCGAACCAGGCATGGTTAAACCGCCCGGGGTGCGCGGTTGAAACAAATTCCGAACACAGCACGAGATTCGCGGCATCAAGGCCGGTGGTGCGCTTGTGCGGGTCCCGACGCGACGATATAGGCGCGCCGGGGCTGTTCGGCTCATGCCGTCCCGGGAGAGGACGGCCCGCCGGGCGGTGGGTGAGCGGAGAGTGGGATGGCGACGGCGTATAGTGACGTGACGGATCCCGATTCAGGAACAACCACGGACGAAGGCTATCGGCCCAGTTCGGATGAGCCGTTCATGAATCCTCGGCAGCAGGCCTATTTCCGGCGCAAGCTGCTCGACTGGAAGGACGCCATTCGCCGCGAGGCGAAGGAAACGCTTGCGCAGCTCCAGACGGATTCGCTGCGGGAGCCGGACATCACCGACCGTGCATCGAGCGAGACTGACTGGTCGATCGAGCTTCGGACGCGCGATCGCCAGCGCAAGCTGATCAGCAAGATCGATGCGGCGCTGCGGCGGATCGACGAGGGCGAATATGGCTATTGCGAGGTGACGGGCGAGCCGATCTCGCTCGGTCGCCTGGAGGCCCGGCCGATCGCCACGATGACCGTCGAGGCGCAGGAGCGGCACGAGCGTAACGAAAAGGTCTCCCGCGAGGAATAGCCCTTAACGCTTTGGCGATCCTTGCCCGTCAGACTGCGCCCGCCGCAAGCGGCGGCCAGACGGTGAAGGATGCAGGGCAGTGGACGCGGGGTTCGATCCGGAACGGCAAGGCGGTGTCTCCTCGCAGTCGGGGCGAGGCGCCATGCGGAACGCAATGTTCCTCCAGACGGATCTGCGCCGCGCCGAGAGCGACGCCGACGGGGAGGGCGCCGCATCGCAGACGCTGCGCGTTCGCAATCTTTCGGCGGGCGGGCTGATGGTCGAAACCGATGTGGGGACGTCCTTCGCGCGGGGCGAGCGCGTGATCCTGACCCTGCGCAATATCGGCGAGGTGCCGGCGCGCATTGCGTGGACCGATGGGCAGCGCGTGGGGATCTCGTTCGATCGGCCGATCGATCCGGCCACCGTCCGCAAGATGCCGGTCAAGTCGCCGGGTGCCGGAATGCAGCTGATCCGGCCGGTGTCACCCCGATCGCGGCGTCCCGGGCTGAAGACCGGGCCAGCCTGAAGCCGGCCCGCGCCGCCCGGGCGCCGCGGGGGACAGGCGCGATCAGTTGCGCAGCATGTCCTTCAGCTTCAGCTTCTGCTTCTTGAGCTCTGCGACGAGGCCGCTGTCCGGATTGGGTCGGCGGATTTCCTCCGCCAGCCGCGCATCCAGGCCGGCATGCTTGTTGACCAATGCATTCGCATGAGAATCAACCATCGAGCGGTGCTCCTTTCGTCTATCTCCGTCCTCAAGACGTCTGTGTTCCCGCGACATCCGCGGGAGTCAGGAGTTAATCACTGCCCGGCCGAATTGTCCCCCTGCTTTTGTGGTCGCGCGACGAGTAACCACCGGCACGCGACGAGCGGCTGACGCTTGAGGCGGAGCCCTCGCCTCGCTTAAGATCGCCAGGAGGGCAGGAGACGCGCGATATGGACGATGGCGGGATCGCGCGGCGCGTGGAGGCGCTGAAGCAGGAGCATCGCGACATGGACGACGCCCTGGCGGCGCTGACAGCCATGCCGCACCGTGACGATCTCCAGATTGCCCGGCTGAAGCGGCGCAAGCTGCGGCTGCGCGATGAGATCGGCCTGCTCGAGGACCAGATCATCCCCGATATCATCGCCTGACCGGCGCGCTCGTCTCACACGCATGAAAAGGGCGGCGCTCCCTTCAGGAACGCCGCCCTTCAATCGCCCGCTGGGCGCTGGCGCTTACGCGGCCTGGCGCGCGGGTTCCGCCTCGATCACCTGCGGAGCGGCGGCTGCGTCGCTGCCGATGGCGATCTTGCGGGGCTTCTTGTGCTCGGGCACCTCGCGCACGAGGTCGATGTCGAGCAGCCCGTCATGATAATGGGCACCCGTCACCTTGATCGTGTCGGCGAGCTGGAAGCGACGCTCGAACGCGCGCTTCGCGATGCCGCGATGGATGAACTGGCGCTCGCCGGCGTCCGCCTCGGCCGCCTTGCCGGAGACGATCAACATGGTCTCCTGCACGGTCAGGTCGAGCTCGTCGCGGCCGAAGCCTGCGACCGCCATCGAGATGCGGTAGGCGCCGTCGCCCGTCTTCTCGATGTTATAGGGTGGGTAGGCATCGGCATCGCCGCGGGTCGCGAAATCGACCAGGCGGTTCAGGTTCTCGAAGCCCACGGAAGAGCGCAGCAGGGGCGCGAAGTCGAGGGTACGCATCACTCTCATCTCCTTCAAAGGCAGTTGAGCATGGTCGGTCCGCGGAAATCCGCCGGACCGCATCCTGCCGCCCCCAAATGGGCGACGGCGTCGGATAGCCAACCAGATGGGATCGTTAGAGCGGTTTTCAAGAGGCCGCATGCGCGCGGGGCGCAGATGAATTTGCTGTCACAATGGCGCCGTTCACCCTTTTTGCCGATAGGCCGCATCGGCCGCTTCTGGCAAAGCGAACGTCATGGAAACCAATGTTGCAGCGCTAGCGGAATCGCGGATGACGGCGCGGCTGGTCGCCTCGCTCTACACCGAGGCGATGCTGCTGGCGGACGAGACGCGCTCCTACTTCGACGAAGCCGGCCGTGAGGATCGTGACCTGCTGCCGCCTTTGCAGCGAGTGCTGTTCTCCTGCGAGTCGCTGAAGGTGACGACGCGCCTGATGCACGTCGTTGCCTGGCTGTTGACGCGGCGCGCGGTCGAGAGTGGGGAGATGAGCCTGGCGCAGGCGCGCGCGCCTGGCCGCAAGCTCGGGCCCGCAGCGGAGAGCGATCCGGGCTCGGTCGAGGTGCTGCCGCCGGTCGCGCAAGACCTGATTGAGGCCAGCTGCGATCTCTATGCCCGCGTCGCCCGGCTCGAGCAGGAAATTGATCAGCCATCGCCCAAGGCGAGCCCGGCACGCTCCCTCCTGTCGCGGCTGGAGAACGCCTTTTAACGGCGAGACCGGCCCGGCGGCTTGAGCTCGATCCAGACGGGCGCGTGGTCGCTGCTCTTGTCCCAACCGCGCACATGCGCATCGACTCCGGCTCCGCTGAGGCGTGAGCGGAGTGCCGGACTGACCAGCAGGTGATCGATCCGCAGCCCGGCGTTGCGACCCCAGGCGTTCCGAAAATAGTCCCAGAAAGTGTAAATCGTCTCGTCGGGATGGAGCGTGCGAAGTGCGTCGGTCCAGCCCTGCGCCAATAAGCGCCGATAGGCGTTGCGCACTTCCGGCGCGAACAGTGCGTCGTCACGCCATCGCTCGGGCTTGTAGACGTCGCGATCCTCGGGGATCACGTTGAAGTCGCCAGCCAGAACCGCAGGCACGCCCGCGGCGATCAGCGTGGCCGCGTGATCGATCAGCCGATCGAACCACGCAAGCTTGTAATTGAACTTGGGGCCGGGCCGCGGATTGCCGTTCGGCAGATAGAGCCCTCCCAGCAGCACGCCATCGACCGCCGCTTCGATATAGCGACTCTGGGCGGGATCAGGATCGTCGGGCAGGCCACGGCGGGTTTCCACCGCTTCGCCCCCGCGCGTCAGCAGGGCGACGCCGTTCCACCGCGGCTGACCCTGCCATAAAGCGCGGTAGCCGGCCTCGGCCAGCGCATCTTCGGGGAACTTGTCCTGCGGAGCCTTCAGCTCCTGCAGGCAGACCGCGTCAGGTTGCGTCTCCTCCAGCCAGCGTAGCAGCACCGGCAGCCGGCCGTTAATGCCGTTGACGTTGTAGGTGGCGATCCTCACGCGGCAGCGGCAAGCGCGGCGAGACGGTTCAGAAATGGACGCTGGCTGGGCAGCATCATCGCATCCGCCTCCGCCAGAGAAAACCAGCGCACCGCATCCACCTCGGGAAAATACTCGATCTGGCCGCTGCGTGGCGGCCATTCGAGTGGAAAGCGATTGCCTGCAAGCATCTGCGGATCGAAGCTGCCTTCGAGTGCGAACGCCTCCACCTGCTTGCCACCTGCCTGCCGGACGGAGCCGAGCGGCACGAGTTCGCCGGAAAGCGCGGCGCCAAGCTCCTCATGAGCCTCGCGCAGCGCCGCCTCCTCGGCAGTCTCGCCCGCTTCGATGCGGCCTTTCGGCAGCTGCCACGCGCCCTGATCCCGGCTGCGCCAATAAGGGCCGCCGGGATGGGCGAGCAGCACTTCAAGCCCGGCCGTGCCGCGCCGCCAGAGCAGGATGCCGGCGCTGGGCGGCGGCGTGGTCATCGTGTCTCTCCTCCGCGTCCACAAGCGGTCGCGACCCGGGGAGGTTCCGGCTCAGCGCTTGGCCACACGCTTGTACGGCACGAACTTGTCCAGCCCGACGAAGCCGCGCGGAAAGCGTGACGCACGGTCGACCAGCTGGATCGTATCGAGGCTGCACAGCTGGCTGAGCGAGGTGGAGGTGACGAGAATATCATCGTCGTCCAGCTGGTCGGCGCCGATCCGTGGGCGATTGACGTAGATCGTGCCGCCCGCGCCGGACTTGTAGATGATCGCCTGACCGTCGATGATCTGGCTGGAGCGGGCGGAGGTGAACGGAATGCAGTTGACCGGCTCGCCGGCGACGCGCCCTTCGAGCGCCTTCGCCAGCTTATCCTCGGGGGAGAGGCGGGCCGCACTGACAGGGCTGACGGCAGCGGCAAGCGCGAGGCCGGCTGCCACGAATGACTTGATCCTCATGATCGATGGTCCTGTTCGGGTTTGTGTTGCATCTTTGCCACGGTGCTCGTGAACCGGAGCTGACGGATCGATTATTCCCGCTAAACGCTTGATCTTCATGAGCGATGCACTCCCCCGCGCGATCTTGTTCGATGTCGACGGAACCCTGGTCGACAGCAATCGGCAGCATATCGAAGCCTGGGGGCGCGTCTTTGCCGATGCGGGCTTTGACATTCCGCCGGAGCGGATCGCGCCCGAAATCGGCAAGGGCGGCGACCAGCTCGTTCCCACCCTGCTGCCCACCCTGGGCGAAGAGCAGCAGCAGGCGCTCCAAACAGCCCATGGTGAGCTGTTCAAGGCGCAGTATCTCCGCGGCATCGCGCCGCTGCCGGGCGCTCGGACGCTGCTGGAGAGGGCGCGCGAGGCGGGGATGACGGTCGTGCTGGCCACCTCCTCGGGAGCGGACCAGCTCGACCACTATGTCGGTCTGCTGGGCAGCACCCTGATCGACGAGGCGACGAGTTCGGACGATGCCGGCCGGTCAAAGCCGGCGCCGGACATCTTCAGCGCGGCGCTGGCGAAGGCGGGCGTTCCTGCGGCGGCGGCCCGTGTCGTCGGCGATTCGCGGTGGGACATGGTGGCAGCGTGGAAGTGCGGGATCGTGCCCGTGGCATTGCTGACCGGAGGCTTCCCGGCACCGGTTCTGGTGGAGGCAGGCGCCGCCGCGGTCTATGCCGATCCGGCAGCGCTCGCCGCCGGCTTCTACGCCTCGCCGCTGGCAAATGCGGTGTCGAGGAAGCCCAGCAGCGCCGACCAGGACTGAGCCTCTGCCGCGGCGTCATACGCCATCCGCGGATCGCCGAGCTGCTCGACATCGACATTGGTGAAGCTGTGCAGTGCCCGGCCATAGACGATCAGCTGCCAGTCCGCTCCTGCTGCCATCATCTCCTGCTGGAACGCGGTGACATCTTCCGGCGGAACGAGCGGGTCGAGCGCGCCGGTGCAGGCGAGGATCTTTGTGTGCACCTCACCCGCCTGGGCAGGCGCCGCAGTGGTCAGCAAGCCGTGGAAGCTGGCGACCGCCGCCAGTTCTGCGCCGCTTCGCGCCAGCTCCAGCACCGCGCTGCCGCCGAAGCAGTAACCCATGGCCGCGGCGCGGGCAGGGGGCAGCCCCGTTTCGGCCAGCATCGCATCCAGACCCGCGCGCACTCGCCGACGGAACAGGGCGGGATCGGCGCGGAAGCGCTGCACCGCGGCCATCATGTCGTCGCCTGCGAGCACGCGACCATGGCCGTGCAGGTCGGCAGCGAAGACGGCATAGCCCTGCTCCGCCAGCAAGGCGGCATGGCGGCGGACATTGCCGCCGATCCCGTCTGCCTCATGCGCCACCAGCATGGCGCGGCCGTTTGCCGGACCGACCGGCTCCCACCGCTCGCCGATCAGCGGCAGATCGCCATCGCTGTAGGTAAAAGCCGTCATTCGGCCGCCTCCGCCCGTGTCGTCGCCGCCTCCGTCAGGTGCGCCTCCAACTCGGCAGCGCGGTGCGCGGCGGTATGCGCCTCCAGCACCCGCGTGCGCGCGGCCTCGCCCATGGCATCGGCATCGCTGGAGAGCGCTGACAGCACCTGCTCGCCACCGGGCGCAAGGATGATCTCGCGATCGGGCCGGAACAGCGTCTCGATCCCGTCCCACAGGTCCGAGATGATCGGCGTACCGCACGCACCCGCCTCGAACAGGCGCACGGATGGGGACCAGCCGGCAGCGATCATGTCGGCCCGCGTCACGTTCAGCGTGAAGCGGGACGCGGAGTAGAAGGCGGCATGGTCGGCGGGCGGGCAATGCTCGATCCGGTCGACATTGGCCGGCCAGTCGATGTCGGCCGGATATTGCGGACCGGCGACGACGAAGCGCAGGTCGGGGCGGGCGCGTGCTGGCTCGACCAGCAGGCGCTCGAGCGTCGGCTGGCGATCGGGCGAATAGGTGCCGAGATAGGAGAGATCCCACCTCTTGGCTTCGCCGGTCGGCCGGTAGAGATCGGGATCGACCGAGCAGTAAAGCGCCCGTGCGGCCGGCGAGCCATAGTCCCGCTCGATCCGTCGCAGCGTGGGGCCACCGGTGAAGGAGAGATAGACGTCGTAGCCGGGGATCACCTCGGGCGATAGATATTCGAAGTCCCCTCGCTCCAGCTTCGCCAGCGTTACGGGCGTGTCGATGTCGTAGAAGGCAGTAACGCCGCCCGCCATCTCCTGCACCAGTCGCGCGACGGCGACACCCTCCGGCACATAGGAGCCGACGATCACCCCGTCCGCCTGCGCGATCTCGTCGCGCCAGCCCTCCAGCGCGGCCAGGTCCCCGTAGAAGGCGAGGCGGCAATAGTCAGGATCGGTGCAGTCGCGCTGGTTGGCATACCAGGGCACATCGCGTTCCAGGAACAGGATGTCGTGGCCGCGGGCGGCAAAGGCCTTGAGCAGCGCGCGAAACGTGGTCGCGTGGCCATTGCCCCACGAGGAGGACAGCGAAAGGCCGAGGACGACGAGCTTCATGCCGCTTCCCGTGCCTGCGCCGCACGTTCACGCAGTAGCAGGTCGACCTGCTCGCCGCGCAACGTGTAGGTGTGATCCCTCAGCACGCGGGCGAGCGCCGCCTCGCCGATCGCCTTAGCCCGCTCGGGCGTGAGCGCCGCGAGGTGCTCGGCCACGTCCTGCCCGTCCCGCGCGACGAGCACTTCCTCATCGGGCGTCAGGAACAGCTCGATGCCTTCCCATGCGTCCGTGATGAGGCAAGCGGCAGCGCCCGCCGCCTCGAAAACGCGGGTGGCGGGCGAGAAGCCGACATGCGCCATCGAGTCGCGCGCCACGTTGAGCACGGCGGCGGGGGTGCAATTGAAGGCGTTATGCTCGGCCGTATAGACGTGGCCGCGGTGGCGGACGTTGCCGGGCATCGCCTTCGTCTCCCAGCCATTGCCGCCGATCAGGAAGCTGCGTCCGGGCAGAGCCGCGGCGGGGCGAAGGAAGAACTCCTCCACCCGTGCCTCGCGGTCGGGCAGGCGATTGCCGAGGAAGGCGAGGTCGCAGGCGAAGCGTTCGTCCGGCGGCACCGGGAAATGCGTCGTGGGATCGAGCGCGTTGTAGACCGGCACGCAGGTGGCGGCGCCGAAGCCCTCATAGGCGGAGACGACCGGCGGGCCGCCGCCATAGGTCAGCACCATGTCCAGCTGCGGCAGGGCGGCGCGGACGGGATGATCCGGATCGCTGCGCATCTCGTCCAGCGTGGCGGCGGCGTCGACATCCCAGAACAGCTTCAGCGCATACGGCGCGGCGCGTGCGATCACGCCTTCCAGCAACTCGCGATCATAGACGCCGACGCCATTGGCCTTGACCACGATGTCGGCATCCCCCGCCTCGGCGAGCACCGAGGCAAGGCCCGCATCCGTCGCCGGATAGACGACCGAGCGACACCATTCCGGCGGATCGATGTCGCGGTGCTGTTGCCTGTCGAAGGCGTCGGGCTCGTAGAAGGTGATGTCGTGCCCGCGTGCGGCGAGATCGCGCAGGATGCCGCGATAATAGGTCGCCGCCCCGTTCCAGTAGGAGGAGAGCAGGCTGGAGCCGTAGAAGGCGATCTTCAAGATGCGGTTCCTTGCAGTTCTTCGCTTAGGCGCGGGCCGAGTCCGCCCGCCGTCGGTGTCGTGGAAAGTGTTTCGACGATGCCCAGCAGTTCATCGACGCGGTGCGCGCAGCTGTGCCGCGCGCGGATCGTCTCCAGCCCGCTGGCGATCAGGCTGGCGCGAAGGTCCGCATCGTCGCGGATCGCCGCCAGCGCATCGGCCATGGCCGCGCCGTCCTTCACCATCAGGAAATCCTGGCCGACGCGGAACAGTCCTTCCGCATCTTCCCACGGTGCGGAGACGAGCGGCAGCCCGCAGGCCAGCGCCTCGAACACGCGAATGGTCGGGATGCCGGGCAGGATGGTGGTGTAATAACGCCGCGGCACGTGGACGGTGGCGAGATGGCGCGCGAAGATGGTCGGCGCGGCGGCATTGGGTGCCCAGCCATGATAGCGCGCACCATGGCCTGCCAGCATTGCCTTGGCCTCGTCTGGATAACGCACGCCGTAGATGTCGAGCGGCAAGCCAGCCGCAGCCGCGGGCTGGAAGAGGAAATCCTCGAGCTCCTGCGTCCGCTCGCCGTCGCCCCAGTTGCCGATCCAGACGAGGCCGTTCCGGTCCTGCTCCTCCGCCGGTGGGTGGAACAGGCGCGTGTCGGCGGCCTCATGCCACGTCCAGACGCGCGTGCCCCAGCCCCAGCGCCGATAGACTTCGGACAGCGTCTCGCCGAACGCCAGCACGCCGTCATAGCCGGAGAGATCGAACGCGCGGATCGCCTCCGGGTCGCTGACGGCGCGGTGGTGAGTATCATGGAACAGCAGCTTGAAGCGTCCGCCCGCGGCCCGCAGCCGGGCGATGGCGGCGACCAGGGCCGGCTCGTTCCATTCGTGCACGATGACGAGGTCGGCATCGTCAACCAGTTCCGCCGCATCGGTCGCCGGATCGAAGATTTCGGAGCCGAGTTCGGGATAGGCGGTGCGATAGGCGTTCAGCCCGGCCTCGCCCGCATCGGCCATGAGGTTGGTCAGGCTCCAGCTGTCAACCGGCTCCAGCGCGCGGACGGCGTGGCCACGCGCATGCAGCTCGCGCAGCACGCCGCGGAGGAAGTGGGCATTGCCGTGGTTCCAGCAGGAGGCGAGGCTGTGCGTGAAATAGGCGATCTTCATGCCGCTGCCCTCGAGTGCGGGCCGAGCAGGCGCGCGTAGAGCGCGGCCATGCCTTCGGCCATCTTGCCCGGCGTGAACTTCTGCGCCCGCCGGCGCGCCAGATCGCCCTGCACCAGTCGCGCAGGCACGTCGCCGAGCAGGCCTTCGAGCGCCTGCGCAAACCCGTCCGCATCGAGCGGATCGACGAAGCGAGCCGCGCCGTCCCATAGTTCGCGGTGCGTGGGGATGTCGGACAGGACCAGCGCACAGCCGGCCATTGCCGCCTCCAGCACCGCCAATCCGAAGGGTTCGTAGCGTGCCGCGGAGGCGAATACCGGACGCGCGCCGATGCAGCCCGCGATCACCGCCTCATCGACGGAGCCGAGGCCGAGAAGATGGCGGAGCTCAATCCGCTCCCCATTCGGGCCGACCGTGGCGCCCGCCGCCTTGAACGGCACTCCCAGAAGGGCAGCGGCTCGGTCGAGTGTGGCGACATTCTTCGCCCGGTCCCACAAACGGCCGCAGGTGAAGGCGAAATCGTGCGGGCCCCCGCCACTGCCGCCGAGCGGGGTACGACCATTATGCACGACCACGGGTTCCGCAATCCCGTAAGCGGCGGCCACTGCGCGCGCGTGCGAGGCAGAGGGAGCGACGACGGCATCAGCGGTGGTGAGGCCACGACGGACGAGATCTGTCTGCCACGCGAAGCTGTCCGGCGCAGGCCCGGTCTCGACCGCGCGCCACCATGTATCGACGCAGCTGTGCGACACTGCGATGCGGGGCACACGCCCGCGTGGCGCTGCGGCGAAAGCTGGCTGGTTGAGCTGCAGCAGGTCGACGCCCTCGCTCTCCGCCAGGGCGGTGATCGCCTGACCCGTTGCGAGAACCTCATCCGCATCACCCGCCAGCCAGTCGAGCGTCAGGCCCGTTTCGATCAGCGTCGCGCCGGCTTCCTCTGCCTCACGCCGCTGCACGTCGGTAGGGGCGGGGCCAAGCAGCGCCAGCCGCGTCTGCCAACCGAGTGGGCGCAAAGAGGTCGCCAGCTCGATCGCATATTGCCAGACGCCGCCGACGGCGTCGGCGGTCATCAACACGTGCCGGGTGGTCACTCCGCGGCTTCCGCCGTCGCGAACCGCCTTTCCAGCCCGCGCGCCTCGGCCAGCCAGTCCGCCAGCGCGGCGACGCCATCCCGCCAGGAGCGCTTGGGCGCGAGACCCAGCGCCGACTCGGCCGAACGCGTATCCGCAACGAAATAGCGCTGGTCGCCCGCGCGCCAATCATCGAACTGCAGGTCAACAGGACGGCCGAGCAGGTCGCCCATATAGGCGATCAGTGCGCGGAGCGAGACGGCATTATCCGGCCCGCCCCCTAAGTTGAACGCGCGCCCCGAAACCGTGTCGATGCGCTGCCAGGCTGCGAGGTAAGCGTCCACCGCGTCGCCCACGTCGAGTATGTCGCGCACCTGATAGCCGTCACCGTAGAGCGTGATCGGCGTGCCTTCGAGCGCGCGGATCAGGAAATGGGCGACCCAACCCTGATCCTCCGTGCCCATCTGGCGCTGCCCATATATGCAACTCATCCGCAGCACCGCGGTGCGCAGGCCGAAGCTGCGGGCATAATCGAGCACATACTGGTCGGCCGCGCCCTTCGACACGCCGTAGGGCGTGTGGAAGTCGAGCGGGCGCGCCTCGCTGATGCCGTGCGCGCGCACCTCGGCATCCTCGGGAACGTAGCGATCGCCTTCCAATGCAAAGGGAATGTCGGCGAGATCGCCATAGACCTTGTTGGTCGAGGCGAAGATGATCGGCGCCTCGCCGCCCTGTGCACGCACCGCCTCGAGCAGGTTCAGCGTGCCTTCGAGGTTGATCGTGAAATCGTCGCGCGGATCGACCAGGCTCGTCGTCACCGCGACCTGTGCCGCCATGTGGAAGACGGCCTGCGACCGCGCGACCGCATCCGACAGCAGCGCGCCATCGCGCACGTCACCCCGGACGAACTCGATCCGCTCGCCATGGCTGGTGCGCAGCCAATCTAGATTGTCCTCCACCCCGGCACGGGTGAGCGCATCATAGACGATCACGCGGCGACCGTCGCGCGCCAGCCGGTCGGCGATGTTGCTGCCGATGAAGCCTGCCCCCCCGGTGACGAGAACAGGGCGCTCGTCGCGCCCGCTCACGCCACCAGCCCCCGGGCCTCGAGCTCGGCGCGCATTTCGGACACGCGATCCTTCGCGGTCTGTTGCGCCACCCAGCCGGCCAGCTCTGCCAGCCCGGCCTCGAAATCCTGCTTGGCCTCGAAACCGAGCCGCTCGGCCGCCAGCGTCGTGTCGCAGAAGCAATGGCGGATGTCGCCGATCCGCGCCTTGCCGACGACTTCGGCCGACAAGTCGTTCCGCCCCATCGCGCGCGCAAGCGAGTCCGCCACGTCGCGGACCGAACGATCCTTGCCGGAGCCGATGTTGAAGGTGCCGCCGGCCGCCTGCGGCAGGAACAGCGCTTCGGCAAAGGCCCGCGCCACGTCCGACACATGGACGAAATCGCGCCGCTGCTCGCCATCCTCGAAGATCAGCGGTGCCTGGCCGTTGAGGAAGCGCGAGGCGAAGATCGCCAGCACGCCCGTATAAGGGTTGGAGAGCGCCTGGCCGGGGCCGTAGACGTTGAACAGCCGCAGGCACACGCCTTCCATGCCATAGGGCGCCGCCATGATGTGGGTCGTGCGCTCCTGCACATATTTGTTGAGCGCATAGATGGAGGAGAGAGCAGGGCGCTTCCACTCGGGCGTGGGCACGGGCTGCAAGGGGCGGCCCTGCGCATCCACCGGCTCCCACTGCGACAGACCGTCTCGCAGATTCGGGCGGTCCGCATCCTGCACCAGACCGCCGTCCGCATCGCGGTACAGGCCCTCGCCATAGATGCTCATCGACGATGCGGTGACGACGCGGCGCACGGGCGCATCGATCAGCGCCTCAAACAGCACGGCGGTGCCGACATCGTTGGTCGAGGTGTAGCGCTCCACCTCATACATTGACTGGCCGACGCCCACCTCGGCCGCGAGATGGACGACGCTGTCGACGCCCTGCAACGCCTTGCGCACCACATCCTTGTTGCGCACGTCGCCGCGCACCAGCTCGGCTTCGGGATCGAGCATGGCGGCGCCGTCCGTCTCGCCGTGGACCTGTTCGATCAGGCTGTCGAGGACGCGGACCTTGTGCCCGCGGGCGAGAAGTTCCTTTGTGACGGAACGGCCGATGAAGCCGGCGCCGCCGGTAACGAGAATCTGTTCGATTGCCCCCTCCCCGTGGAAGCGTGTGGAACGCCGTGAGCTCCTTGCGTCGATCCAGGACCGACAGCCCGGCCACTCGACACCCCGCGGATTTCACGGCATCTGCTGGGAAGAAAGCATCTTCTTCTTCTTTGTTCCAGCACGTCGTTGCTCTGCCGATATTTTTTTCCGCATGGCCGCCGGGCTTGCGGGGGCGGGGCGCGGGCGGGCATGGCCGCGCTCGTGAGCGCGATCATCCTTCTTGCCCGGCACGGCACCCATGCCGAGGTCGGCCATGTGCTGAGCGGCAGGTCCGAAATCGGGTTGAGCGAGACGGGCGCGGCCGAGGCGGAACGGCTCGCCACCCGCCTGGCGGCGACGCCGCTCGATGGTATCTGCGCCAGCCCGCGTCGGCGAACGCAGGAGACAGCGATGGCGGTGTCGGCACGCACCGGCCTTCCTGTCCAGTCCGCCCCGGCGCTCGACGAAATCGATTTCGGCACATGGACAGGTCGTGCGTTCGCCGAACTTGATGGAGATCCCGCATGGCACGATTGGAATGCGCGCCGCGGCAGCGCCGCAGTGCCCGGCGGCGAGACGATGGCGCAGGCGGTAGCGCGCGTCCGCGCCTTTGTGGAGGCGACGGCGGTGCAGGGCGGCACCATGCTCTACGTCAGCCACTGCGACGTCATCCGCGGCCTCGTCTCCGACCTGATGGGCTGGAGCCTGGACCGCTTGCTCGACTTCGACTGCAATCCCGCCTCGCTCACCACCTTGTCGCTCGACAGCGGCCATGCGCGGCTGATCGCGCTCAACGAGCGGCCGTGAGCGGCGGACCTGACAACCTGATGAGCGGAGCGTGACGGGAATGACGACGATGCGTGCGGCGGTGTTGGCCGCGCCCGGCGACATGCGGATGGAGACGGTGGCCGTGCCGGAGCCCGGCGAGGGTGAGGTGCGCGTGCGGATCGAAGGGTGCGGCGTCTGCGCGTCCAACCTCGAGCCGTGGGGCGGCCTGCCCTGGCTCAGCTATCCGCTGGAGGCAGGCGGTCTCGGTCATGAAGGCTGGGGACGGATCGATGCCGTGGGGTCAGGCGTGGACGGGCTGGCTGTGGGCGACCGCGTCGCCATGCTGTCCGGCCATAGCTTTGCGGCCTACGACATCGCCCGCGCCGATGCGCTGGTAAAGCTGCCGCCCGAGCTGGACGGCAAGCCCTTTCCGGGTGAGCCGCTGTCCTGCGCGTTCAACATCTTCCGGCGCAGCGACATCCGCGCCGGCCAGACCGTCGCGATCGTCGGCATCGGCTTTCTCGGCGCCATCCTTACCAAGCTGGCGAGCGACGCCGGCGCGCGCGTGATCGCCATCTCGCGCCGCGAAAGCTCGCTGGAGCTGGCGCGGGCATGGGGGGCGGCCGAGACGATCCCGATGGACGATCATTGGGCAATCATCGAACGCGTGCGCGCGCTTACCGAAGACCGCTTCTGCGAGCGGGTGATCGAGGCCGTCGGCAAGCAGTGGCCGCTCGATCTGGCGGCGGAACTGATCGGCTTCGGCGGACGGCTGGTCATCGCCGGCTATCACCAGGACGGTCCGCGCCAGGTGAACATGCAGGCGTGGAACTGGAAGGGCATCGACGTGATCAACGCGCATGAGCGCGACCCCGCCGTGTGCCTCGCGGGCCTACGGGAAGCGGTGGATGCGGTGGCGAGCGGCCGGCTCGATCCCACGCCGCTCTACACGCACCATTACCCGCTTGAGCGGGTGGGCGAGGCACTGGATGCCACGCGCGACAAGCCGGACGGCTTCGTCAAGGCACTGGTGACGGTGGAATGAGCGGTCCGGTACGCCAGCCACGGCTCGGCTTCCTCGGCGTCGGCTGGATCGGGCGCAACCGGATGGAGGCGATGCTCGCCACCGGTGCCGTCGCCGCCGCTGCCATCTGTGAGCCATCCGACGAGATGGCGGCCGAAGCACTCGCGCTCGCCCCCGGGGCGGAGCGGGTGGACTCGTTCGACGAAATGCTGGCGCTCGGCCTCGATGGCGTGGTGATCGCGACGCCCTCCGCGCTCCATGCCGCCCAATCCATCGCAGCGCTGGAGTCGGGCGCGGCCGTGTTCTGCCAGAAACCGCTTGGCCGCGATGCGGGCGAGGCCGCGGCGGTGGTTTCTGCGGCACGAGCAGCGGATCGTCTGCTCGGCGTCGATTTTTCCTATCGCCACACCGCCGGCATGGCCGCGATCGCGCCGCTGGTGCAGGCCGGATCCCTTGGCCGCCTGCAGGCGATCGATCTCGTCTTCCACAACGCTTACGGCCCGGACAAGCCGTGGTTCTACGATCGCGCGCAGTCGGGCGGCGGCTGCGTGATGGATCTGGGCGTCCACCTCGTCGATCTGGCATTGTGGGCGACGGGCTTTCCCGCGCTGCAAGGCGAGGTGCAGGCCAGCCTGTTCGCGGGTGGTGCGCCGATCCCGCGCGACGCGCAGGCGGTGGAGGATCTCGCGCTCGCATCCTTCACGCTGGACGGGGGTATCGCCGTGCGGCTGGCCTGTTCGTGGCGGCTGCATGCCGGCCGGCCAGCGGAGATTTCCGCTGCTTTCTACGGCACGGAGGGCGGGGCAGCGCTGCGCAATGTCGACGGCTCCTTCTACGATTTCACCGCCGAACGCTTCCGCGGCACCGAGCGGGAGGTGCTTGCCTCACCGCCTGACACCTGGGGCGGGCGGGCCGGGGCGGACTGGGCGCTGCGCCTCGCCGCCGATTCGCGGTTCGATTCGGCGGCCGAGCGGCTGGTCGACGTGGCGGCGGTGCTTGACCGCATCTACGGCCGATGACCATCGTCGCGCCGGCAGAGGAGGGATCGATGCTTGAGATCGTGCGGGTGCCCGTGCTCGACGATAATTACGTCTGGCTGGCGCATGATCCGGCGAGCGCGGAAACGGTGGTGATCGATCCCGCCGTCGCGGAGCCGGTGCTTGAGGCGGCGGCGGAGCGCGGCTGGCGCATCGGCCAGATCTGGAACACGCACTGGCATCCCGATCATGTCGGCGGCAATGCCGCGATCAAGGCGACGACCGGCTGCACGATCACCGGCCCCGCCGGGGAAGCGGGCAAGATCCCCGGCCTCGACCATGCGGTGGACGAGGGCGATACCGTCCGCATCGGCGAGCTTGAGGCACAGGTGCTGGCGGTGCCGGCGCACACGGCCGGACATATCGCCTATCACCTGCCACAAGCGCAGGCGGCGTTCGTCGGCGATACGCTGTTCGCCATGGGCTGCGGCCGGCTGTTCGAGGGCGATGCCGGGCAGATGTTCGCCAACATGGCGCGGCTCGCCACGCTGCCCGATGACACCCGGGTCTATTGCGCCCACGAATATAGCCAGTCGAATGCGCGCTTCGCGGTCGTCGCCTTGCCGCACGATCAGGCGATCCGCGCCCGCGCGACCGAGATCGATGCCGCCCGGGCGCGGGGGGAGGCGACGGTGCCAACCACCATCGCTGCCGAGCGCGCGACCAACCCGTTCATGCGTGCTGAAACGGTGGAAGAACTCGCCCGTCTGCGGGCGGCAAAGGACGCCTTTCTCGGCTGAGCGTCAGCGTTGTGGCGCGCTGCGGGGCGGGTCCTCCGGGCTCAGCGGCACCGGGCCGCCCGGCGTTGCGTCCAGCGTCTGGTCGCCGCCAAGCGTGCGGTAGAGCGAGACGAGATTGCTGGCTCGCGTCAGCTCGGTCGAGGCGAGCGTCCGCTGCGCGGAGTAGAGCGAGCGCTGCGCATCGAGGCTGGACAGGAAGGTGTCGATGCCGCCGCGATAGCGCGCCTGCGTCAGCTGGAACGTATCCAGCGCGGCATCGCGGAAGCGACGCTGGGCGGCGAGTTCGTCGGCGATCGTGCCGCGCCTTGCCAATGCGTCCGAAACCTCACGGAAGGCGCTCTGCACGGCACGCTCGTAGGTGGCGAGCGCGGCATCGCGCTGCGCCTCGCTGTAGCGGACGTTGGCGACCCCCGCACCCGCCCGGAAGATCGAGTAGCGCGCTTGCGGCGATACCGACCAGCTGAACGAATCGCTGCTGAACATCGACGACAAGGCCGTGGACGCGAAGCCGAGCACGCCGGTGAGCGAGATGGTCGGGAATAGCGCCGCCCGCGCCGCGCCGATCTCCGCATTCACTGCGCGCAGCTCATATTCGGCCTGAACCACGTCGGGCCGCCGCAGCAGGATGGTAGAGTCCAGCCCGGCCGGCAGCTCTCCGACGGTCGCCGCCGCTTCCTCAATCGACGCGGGCAGGAGGGCGGGGTCGACCGGCGCGCCGACGAGCAGCTGGAGCAGATTGGCATCCTGCGCCAAGGCCGTACGCTGCGTGGCGAGATCGGCCTGTGCGGTAGCGAGGATTTGCTCCGCCTGACGCAAATCGGTGCGCGGCGCGACACCGCCATTCAGCCGCGCCCGCGTCAGCCGCACGCTGTCCTCGGCGGAGCGGGCCGTATCCTCGGCGATTCGCATGAGCGTGCGATCTGCCGCGTAGGTCAGCCACGCATCCGCCAGATCGCCGACAAGCGTCAGCCGCGTTGCGCGCGCAGCGGCCTCTTGTCCGAAATAACGGCGTTGCGCCGCGTCGGTGAGCGAGCGGATACGACCGAACAGGTCGATCTCCCAGTTCGTGATCCCGCCTTGCAGCGAATAGACGCTGCGGCTTGATCCGCCGGTGCTGACCACGCCGCCGCCTGTACCCGCACCGACACCCGTGCCGGTGCCGGTGCCTGCACCCGTGCCCGTACCACCCGTTCCGGTGCCCGTGCCGACCCCGCCATTGCCGACGCCCGTGCCCGTCCCGACGCCCGTGCCGCTGCCGAGCCCGCCGCCCGTGCGGATGCTGGTGGCGCCCCCGCTGCGGGCGCGGGTGAAGCTTCCGGTCACGCCCACTTCGGGGAACAGGTCCGCCCGCTGGATGCGGTAGAGGGCACGAGCGGACGCGATGTTGGCGGCCGCGATGCGAAGGTCGCGATTGTTCGCCAGCGCCTGTTCGACGATGCGCTGCAGGCGCTGATCACGGAAAACGGCACGCCACGACACGCTCGGCAAAGCCGCTTCCTGCTGGCGGAGGTAGGCATCTCCGACCGGCCACGAAGGCGGCACGGGAAGGGCCGGGCGCTCGAGCTTTGGCTCCATCGTACAGCTGGTGAGCGCCGCCGCGGCAAGCAGGAGGGTGATGCGGCGGCTCATGCGGGCGCTCCCGGTGCGGGCAGCAGCGGCGGATCGCCATCGCCCGGCGGGGGCAGTCGTGGAGTATCGCCGTCGCTGTCGCCGTGCGGGCCGTGCGGCTTGTCGCCACGTCCGCCGCCCTGATGGCCGGTTGGGCGGCCGCGCAGCTTGGCGATCCCGTCGCGAACGCCGCGGCGGACCAGCACAAAGAAGAGCGGGATGTAGAAGATGGCGAGAATCGTCGCCGTGAGCATGCCGCCGATCACCGAGGTGCCGATGGCGATGCGGCTGTTGGCGCCGGCGCCGGTCGAGATTGCGAGCGGCAGCACGCCGAAGATGAAGGCGAGGCTCGTCATCAGGATCGGCCGCAGGCGGATACGCGCCGCGGTGAGCGCCGCATCGATCACGCGCGCACCCTTGCGCTCCTCCTGCTCGGCAAACTCGATCATCAGGATGGCGTTCTTCGCCGCCAGCCCCATCGTCGTCAGCAGCCCGATCTGGAGATAGACGTCATTCTCCAGCCCGCGCAGCGTCACAAAGCAGATCGCGCCGACGAGGCCGAGGGGGATGACCAGCAGCACCGCGATCGGGATCGACCAGCTTTCATAGAGGGCGGCGAGACACAGGAACACGACCAGCAGCGACAGGCCATAGAGCAAAGGCGCTTGCCCCGCGGACAGCCGCTCCTGATAGGATAGGCCGGACCAGGCCACCTGCGTGCCGGGCAATTGGCGTGCGAGCGCCTCGATCCGCTCCATCGCCTCGCCCGAGCTGTAGCCTGCCGCAGCCTGGCCCTGAAACTCATAGGACGGCAGGCCATTGAAGCGCGACAGCGTCACCGGCGCCTGCGCCCAGCTGCTCCGCGCAAAGGAGGTGAAGGGCGCCATCTGTCCCGACGATCCGCGCACGAACCATTGCGACAGGTTCTCGGGCACCATCCGGTATGGCGCGTCGCCCTGCACGAAGACGCGCTTCACGCGTCCGCGATCGACGAAGTCGTTGACGTAGCGACCGCCCCACGCGGTCGACAGCGTGGTGTTCACGTCCGACTGGGTCAGCCCCAGCGCAGCGAGTTTCTGCTGGTCGAAGTCGACACGTAGCGTTCCGACGTCGGGCAGTTCGGTCAGCCGCACCGAGGCGAGTGCGGGTTCGCTGCGCGCCTTTGCAAGCAGCTGGTCGCGCAGCTGCTGGAACTTGAGGAGCGGCATGCCGCTGCTGTTCTGCAGCTCCATGGTGAAGCCGTTCGACTGGCCAAGGCCGCGGACCGCCGGCGGCACCAGCGCGAACACCTGTGCGTCGCGCAGGCCGGCGAAGGCAGCCGAGGCACGACGGGTGATCGCGTCGGCGGCATTCTCCTTGCCCTTGCGCTCCGCCCAGTCCGTCAGGTTGATGAAGCCATTGCCCGTATTCTGCCCGCTCGGCCCACCGCCGCCGCCGCCGGCAACCGCGAAGACGGACGCGACGTTCGCCTTTTCGTATTTGAGGAAATAATCCTCAACCGCGCGCTGCACTTCCTGCGTCCGATTGATCGTCGCGCCTGCGGGCAGCTGGAAGCTGACATTGGCGCTGCCCTGATCCTCGGTCGGCAGGAAGCCCGTCGGCAGCCGCAGGAACAGCACGGCGAGCAGCGCGCACGTCGCCACGTAGATGGCGAGGAACAGCCACTTGCGATCCACGACCTTCCGCGTCGCTTCGACATAGCGCTCGGTGCCGCGCTCGAAGCGGTCGTTGAACCAGTGCGTCGCGCGTCCGGCCACATGCGCTACCCGCGGCAGGCGCCGTTCGAGGAACGAAGCGGCGGCGCCGCCTTCCCCCGATTCATTGCGTGGCTTCAGCAGGTGCGCGGTCAGCGCCGGGCTGAGGATCAGCGCGACCAGCACCGACAGCACCATCGCCGACACGATGGTGATCGAGAATTGCCGGTAGATCACGCCGGTGGACCCGCCGAAGAAGGCCATCGGCAGGAACACGGCCGAGAGCACCAGCGCAATCGCGACCAACGCGACCTGGATCTCCTTCATCGACTGGATCGTCGCGTCTCGCGGGCTCATGCCCGGATTCTCTTCGAGTAATCGCTCGACATTCTCGACGACGACGATGGCATCATCGACCAGGAGGCCGATCGCCAGCACCAGCCCGAACAAGGTCAGCGTGTTGATCGAGAAGCCGGCGAGATAGAACACGCCGAACGTCCCCAGTAGCACCACCGGCACCGCAATCGCCGGGATTAGCGTGGCGCGCCAGCTCTGGAGGAAGACGAACATGACGATGACGACGAGGATGATCGCCTCGATCAGCGTCTTCACCACCTCCTCGATCGACAGCTTGATGAAGGCGGTGGTGTCGCTGGCGAAGATGACCTTCAGCCCGGCCGGAAAAGCCTTGGCGGAGCGGTTGATCTCCGCCTTGACCAGTTCGGCCGTCTTCAGCGCGTCGGCGCCGGGTGCCAGCAGCACGGCGATGCCCGCGCCGGGATGCTGGTTGGTCCGGATCACCGCATTGTAGTTTTCCGAGCCGAGTTCGATCCGAGCAACGTCGCCCAGCCGGACGGTCGCGCCGCTCGGCAGCGTCTTCAGCACGATGTCGCGGAACTGCTGCGGCGTCTGCAGCCGCGACAGCGAGGTGACGGTGGCGCTGAGATACTGGTCGGACGGGGCGGGCGGCGCACCCAGTTCGCCGGCCGCCACCTCGGTATTCTGGTTCTGGATGGCCGTCACGACATCGCCCGGGATCAGCGCATAGGAAGCGAGCCGATCGGGGTTCAGCCAGATCCGCATCGCATATTGCGAACCGAACACGTTGGTATCACCAACGCCCGGAATACGACCGAGCGGATCCTGGAAGTTGGAGGTGAGATAGTCGGACACGTCGCGCGACGTCATCCGGTCCGTCTCGTCATAAACGCCCGCGATCAGCAGGAAGTCCGGGTTGGACTTGCGGACGACGAGGCCCTGCTGCTGCACTTGCTGCGGCAGGCGCGAGACGGTCTGCTGGACCTGGTTCTGCACCTGGACCTGCGCGATGTCGGGATCGGTCCCCTTCTCGAACGTGACGTTGATCGTCACCGTGCCGCGCGATGAGGATGACGAGCTGAAATAGATCAGTCCGTCGATGCCGGTGAGCGATTGCTCGATCACCTGCGTTACGGAATTCTGGATCGTCTCGGCCGAGGCGCCCGGATACGTGGCACGCACCGACACCTGCGGCGGCGCGACGTCAGGATATTGAGCGATGGGCAGCGCCTGGATGGCGCCGACGCCCGCCAGCATGACGATGATCGCCAGCACCCATGCGAAGATGGGGCGATCGATGAAGATCCTGGACATAAGGTCAGCCCGCCTTGGGCGCGCCGCCCGCCTTGTCGCCCGCTTTCTCCATCTGCTCCTTGCTGGGCGGCGCCACGCGCTGCGGCGCATTCGCCGGCACGGGGATGATCGGCCCACCCGGGCGCAGATTGGCCGTACCCTGCACGATCACCCGATCGCCGACCTTGAGCCCTTGCGTCACGACCCAGTAGCGGCCTTGCGTCCGCTCTGCGACGACACCCCGCTGCACCGCCTTGTTGGCGGGCCCGACCAGCCACAGCGTCGCGCCGCCTTTCGCATCGCGTGCAACCGCCTCCTGCGGCACCAGGAAGGCGCCGCGATCAATCCCCTGGGCGAAGCCTGCACGCACAAACATGCCGGGATAGAGCAGCCCATCCGGATTGGGGAAGCGGGCGCGCAGCGTCACCGTGCCGGTGCTGGTGTTCACCATCACTTCGGAAAATTGGACGGTGCCGGTGCGGCCATAGTCGCTGCCGTCCTCCAGCGTGAGTCGGACCTGAGCCTGCGTCGGCGAAACGCCGCCGGATGCCAAAGCCCGGCGAAGCGCCAGCAGCTCGGCGGCGGATTGCTGAATGTCGACGAAGATGGGATCGAGCCGCTGGATCACAGCCAACGGATCCGTCTGGCTTGCGGTGACGAGCGCGCCCACCGTGAACAGCGATCGTCCGATCCGCCCGGTGATCGGCGCCGGCACGTTGGTGAAGCGCAGGTTGATCCGTGCCGTTTCCAGCTGCGCGCGGGTCTGCGCGACGCTGGCGGTCGCCTGACGCGCGGAGGCGACCGCGTTGGTATAATCCTGCTGGCTGATCGCCTGCTGCTGCGCGAGCGGGCGATAGCGTTCGGCGAGGATCTGCGCCGCCTCGCGATTGGCCTGCGCGCTGGATACGTTGGCCCGTGCCTCGTTCACCGCCGCCGAATAAAGGCGAGGGTCGATCTGGTAGAGCGTCTGCCCCTGGCGGACGAGCGCGCCTTCCTCGAACATGCGGCGGCGGATGAGGCCGGTGACCTGCGGCCGCACCTCCGCCGTTTCATAGGCGACGACACGTCCGGCAAGCTCGGTGGTCAGCGGCACGCTGGTCTGTTGCATGACGACGAAGCCGACCTGCTTGGGCCCCTGCGCACCCGGACCGCCGCGACCGCCGCCGCCCTTCTGCTCTGCCTCTTCCGACCCGCCGCACCCGGCAAGCGTGACGAGCAACAGGCCAGCCATCCAGCCGGCACGGTGATTTCGCTGATAGACGCCCAAGACTTGTCTGCACTCCACGGCGCTGGCGTCCCCGCAGGCCGCATGCGTCGCGGCCTGACGCGCAGGGGAGGCATTTGGTTGCAGCCGCCGATTAGTTTCTTTTCTGATCGGTAACAACAAGCGAGATATTTCAATCCCGCGAACTTGTTTCAGAAGAGGTCGAGCTGGGGCGAGGGGGCGCGCGGCGGGCTGAACAGATCGCGATGAAGCTCGATCTTCTGCCGATTGAGCCCGAGCTTTGCGCACGTCTTGCCGAAGCGCTGGCGCATCAGCTCCGCCCATGGTCCGGCGCCCTGCATGCGGGTAAAGAAGCGCGGATCATTCTCGCGGCCTTCCCGCAGCGAACGGATGATCGCCATCACCTTGGCCGCGCGGTCCGGGTGATGCGCATCGAGCCAGGCACGAAATAACGGCGCCACTTCGTGCGGCAGGCGCACCGGGATGAAGAAGGCGCGGCGCGCGCCCGCCTCCGCCGCGGCCGTCAGGATGGCTTCCATCTCGTGATCGGTGACGGCGGGGATCACCGGTGCGATCGAGACGTGCACCGGCACGCCCGCATCCGCCAACGCCCGGACTGCCGCCATCCGCTTCAACGGGTGCGGCGCGCGCGGCTCCAGCGTGCGGGCGGTGAGCGGGTCGAGCGACGTGATCGAGATCGCGACTGAGACGAGGCCGAGCGCCGCCATGGGCTGCAGGATGTCGAGATCGCGCACCACCCTGTCCGACTTGGTGGTGATCGTCACCGGATGGCGGGTCTCCTTCAGCACCTCCAGCACGGCACGGGTCAGGCCGAAACGCGCTTCGATCGGCTGGTAGGGATCGGTGTTGGTGCCCAGCGCCAGCGGCTGGCATGTGTAGCCGGGCCTGGCGAGCTCGGTGCGCAGCAGCGTCGCCGCATCCGGCTTGGCGAAAAGCCGAGTCTCAAAGTCCAGCCCGGGCGACAGGTCATGATAGGCATGGGTCGGCCGTGCGAAGCAGTAGACGCAGCCATGTTCGCAACCGGCATAATTGTTGATCGAGCGATCGAACGGCACGTCGGGCGAGCGATTGTAGGAGATGATCGTCCGCGCCTTGATCGTGCCGACTTGCGTCCGCGGCTTCGACGAAGGCCCGTCAATCTCGTCCTGCGCGTCCAGCCAGTCGCCGTCTGCCTCGCGCACGGGCAGGTTGAAGCGGCTGCTGACCGCATTCTCGGTTGCGCCTCTTCCTCCGATCTTCGGCATGGCGCATGAGAACACAGCGGGAACAGAAATGCAAGTAAGCTCGGGTTTGGCTCAGCCGCGCAGCACGCCTACCGTTCGGTCAAGCGCGGCATCAGCTCGACGAAGTTGCAGGGGCGGTGCCGAGAATCGAGCTGGTCGCGCAGGATGCCGTCCCACCCGTCGATCACCGCGCCGGTGGAGCCTGGCAGCGCGAACAAGTAGGTGCCGCGCGCCACGCCCGCGCAGGCACGGCTCTGGATCGTCGATGTGCCGATCGACTTGTAGCTGAGCCAGCGGAACAACTCGCCAAAGCCTTCTATCGGCTTCTCCCATGTCGCCGCGAACGCCTCCGGAGTGACGTCACGGCCGGTGACGCCGGTGCCTCCAGTCGAGATCACGACATCGATGGCGGGATCGTCGATCCAGCTATCCAGTTGCTTGCGGATCGCCGCAACATCATCCCGCACGATCGCTCGCGCCGCCACGCTGTGACCCGCGGCCTCGATCCGGGCGGCCAGCGTGTCGCCCGATCGATCGTCCGCGGCCGTGCGCGTGTCGGATACGGTGAGCACCGCGATACGCACGGGCAGAAAGGTGCGGCTCTCGTCGATGGGCATCCTGTTCGCCTATTCGGCGCTTGCCGTCGCGCCCACGCCACCCAGACGCAGCGCCGACTTGCCCGGCAGGCCGGGGAAGCGCGGCCACATGCCCTGGGCGATCGCCTTGAGGCTGGCTGCCGCCGCACCGCTGGTGCGCTGGTACATCCAGTAGTTGCGAAGCACGATGGCGACATAGGCGCGCGTCTCGGCAAACGGGATCGCCTCGATGAACAGCAGCGGATCGGCCGCGTTGCGGCTCCGCTCGTTCCACTTGGCGACGTTGCCCGGCCCGGCATTGTAGGCGGCGATCACCTTCGGCAGCAGGCCACCGCAGATCCCCCCGTCGCGCAGCTGCTCCAGATAGGATTGGCCATATTCGAGGTTGAAGGCGGGATCGGTCATGCGGCTGCGATCCGACGGCTCACCCTTGCGGCGCGCGACGAGATCGACCGTGCCGGGCATCAGCTGCATCAGCCCGCGCGCCCCTGCCGGGCTGGTGGCATCGATGCGGAAGCGCGACTCCTGGAGGGCGTGAGCGTAGATCAGCGCCTTGTCGACGCGCCAACCCTTGGCCGGGGTCCAGCCCGGTTGCGGATAGCGCGCAGCGAGGCTGGGGCTGGTACCAGCGGGGCCGTTCTGGGCTAGCCATACCTGTGTCGCCGGCAGATCAAGCCGCGCCGCGAGATGGATCAGCGTCTCGTGATCCTGCACCCGGCCGATCCGGGCCTGGTGACGCAGCAGTTCGTCAGCCAGTCCACGCTCGCCCACTTCGGCCAGCGCGACAGCGGTGCGCAGGTTCGAGACCGCCTCGATCCGGGACCAGTCGGCCCCGGCGAGATCCACCGGCGCCGGAGGCGCCGGCGGCGTGGTGCCGAGCGCCGCCGTCGCGACGAGGCCGTAGAAAGTCTCGCTCATGCGCGCGGCGGACCGGAGTTTCGCCTGCACCAGTTGCGGCCGCTGACAGGCGGTGTCGGCCCGGGCGGACCAGAACAGGCCGGCGGCGATCGTCTCGCCGTCGCGCCCGCGCCTGGACACCTGATCGAATGCGCGGCCGGCGGCATCGCAATCCTGCGAGCGCCATGCGGCAAGACCGGCCACCCAGTCGGCCTGCACGGCCCAGTCGCCGCTGCCCGCCTGTGCGCGGGCGGCAAGCCGTCGTGCGCCGGCGTCGTCGCCTGCCTGGAAGAAGGCCCAGGCGAGCCGCTGCTGCCATTCCGTCCGTGCTTCGGACGACAGATCGACAGCTGCATCCAGCGCCGCCTCCGCATCGGCGAGGCGATCCTCCTTCAGCATCGGCTGCACGAGAGAAGCCAGTGCCGCTGCGGCGGCGTCCTCACGCACCGAGCGAGCTGACGAGCGTTTGCTCGCGCCTGCCAGCCGGACGAGATCGCGCGGCGTGACAATCGCGGGCAGGCTGGTGACGCCGCGCTTCCGCGCCATTGCGGCCAGCTGCTGCGCCTCTGGCAGATCGGGACCCGCGGCAATGGCCTGTACGATGCGATCCGGCTCGGCGCGGGGGCTGTTCTTCGCGAGGATCAGTTCGGCCCGAACAACCGCGTGGAGCGGACCATCACCCATGCCGTCGAGGCGTGCCGCAGCCCCGCTCCAATCCTCCGCCCGCATGGCAGCGAAGATCGCGCGGTAATTGTCGCGCTGTTCGGGTGTCAGCAGCGCTGGCAGCCGGCGCGATACGCTCACCGCGGGGGTGGGGCGGGCGGGGGGCAAGGCGGGGGTGGCGGTCAGGCCCGCTGGCGCCGTGGTGCCGACGATGGCCGCTGCCGAAACGCTGGTGCGTGCCTGCATGGCGAAGCCGGCGGGCAGGGTCGTGTCCGCCGCGACGGCAGGCGCCGCCAGCAGCGAGGAAAAAGCGGCGATGGCGAATGGCGCCTTGGTCATGCGTCAAACTCCGCGATCAGCAACCGCAAGTCCGCCCAGGCATCGGCCTTGCAGGCCGGGTGCGCGAGCAGGAAGCGCGGGTGGAAAGTGGCGATGGCCGTTACCGTGCCCGCCGCGTGGTTAACAATATGCTTACGGCCGCGCGCCGCCGGCCATTCCAAGCCGAACGTCTCCACTGCGCCCTGGCCGAGCAACAGCAGCACGCGGGGTGCCGCAAGCGAGACGTGGTGTCGTGCCGCCGCCAGCGCCTGTGCGCGCACCGGCTCCGCCAGCCGCCCGCCCGCGGGCCGGGCCGGACACAGGGTTGCGAGATAGGCGCTCTCCCGCCCGCGGCCGATCGCGCGCAGCATGCCGTCGAGCAGTTTGCCGGCCTTGCCGCCGAGCGCTTCGGTCGGCGCATCCATCTCCGGCATGTCTGCCAGCAGCATCAGCCCGGCACTCGCATCACCCTCCGGCGCAGCGCGGCGGGGCGGCAGGCCAGGGAAGGCGACGGGCGTGGCGATCCATGCGGCAAAGGAAGAGAGCGTATCGGGTAAGACTGCTCCACGCGCGGCGGCAGTCGGGACACCGGCTGCATCGGCCATTGGTGCCAAGGGCGCCCGTGCAGCCGGCGCGCGCGTGAGCCAGTCGCGCGGCAGATCATCGACCAGAACGTCGACCCCTGCTTCCGCCCACCAGCGCAAAGTCGCCGCGGCGTGCGCCATGTCCATAGTAAAACCCCGCTACCCCACCCACATAGACTCGATGGTTGACGCGGCGGTCAATCCGGGGGAACGGCTTTAGCGGACCACCCGGGGCGCGGACGCGACGAAGCGGCCCACCACGCAGGATGAGGGAAGAGAAGCGGATCATGTCCGAACGGGAATCGATGGCCTATGACGTGGTGATCGTCGGCGGCGGGCCGGCGGGCCTGGCGGCGTCGATCCGTCTCAAACAACTTGCCGATGCGGACGGGCGCGAACTGTCCGTCTGCGTGCTGGAAAAGGGGTCGGAGATCGGCGCCCACATCCTGTCGGGTGCGGTGATCGATCCAGTGGCGCTCGAGGAGCTGTTCCCCGGCTGGGCCGAGATGGACACGCCGCTCACCGTTCCCGTGGTTGAAAACCATCACTGGATCCTGTCCGAGGGCGGCAAGAGCGAGATGCCGCACTGGATGATGCCCCCGTTCATGAACAACAAGGGCACGTTCACCTGCTCGCTCGGCAATCTGTGCCGCTGGATGGCGGGGCAGGCGGAGGCGCTCGGCGTCGAGATCTTCCCCGGCTTCGCCGCGGCCGAGGTGCTGTTCAACGAGGATGGCAGCGTGCGTGGTGTCGCCACCGGTGACATGGGCATCGCGCGGGACGGCACGAAGAAGCCCGACTACCAGCCCGGCATGGAGCTGCATGCCAAATACACCTTCTTCGCCGAGGGCGCTCGCGGCCACCTGACAAAGGAGCTGAAGCGCATCTTCGATCTGGAGGCGAACTGCCAGCCGCAGGTCTATGGCATCGGCCTGAAGGAGCTGTGGGACGTGGATCCCGAGAAGCATGTCCCCGGCCGCGTCATCCACACGCAGGGCTGGCCGCTCACCGATGCATGGGGCGGCGGCTTCATCTATCATCAGGCGAACAACCAGGTCGCCATCGGCTACGTCGTGGCGCTGAGCTACGCCAATCCGCATCTCTCGCCTTTTGAGGAGTTCCAGCGTTGGAAGCAGCATCCGGCGATCCGCCCACTGCTGGAAGGCGGCAAGCGCGTGTCCTACGGCGCGCGCGTGATCAATGAGGGCGGCTGGCAGTCCGTGCCGAAGCTGACCTTCCCGGGCGGCGCGCTGATCGGCTGCTCGGCGGGCTTCGTCAACGTGCCGCGGATCAAGGGCAGCCACACGGCGATGAAGTCGGGCATGCTGGCGGCGGAGGCCGCATTCGATGCAGTGCGCGCCGAGCGTCAGGCTGATGAGCTGACCAGCTACAGCGACGCGCTGCACAACAGCTGGATCGCAAAGGAGTTGAAGAAGGTCCGCAACGCCGAGCCGTTCGTCGCCAAGTTCGGCGGCGATGTCGGCACGCTGCTGGCGGGTGGCGACATGTGGCTGCGCCAGCTCGGCATCAACCTGCCGCTGACGCTGAAGCATCACCGCGACAGCGAGCAGCTGCGCCCCGCGTCCGACTTCAAGAAGCCGGTCTATCCGAAGCCGGACGGCGTCATCTCGTTCGATCGCCTCTCCTCGGTGTTCATGTCCAACGTGAACCATGAGGAGGATCAGCCGATCCATCTGACGCTGAAGGATGCGTCGGTGCCGACGAGCATCAACCTGCCCGTCTATGACGGTCCTGAGTCGCGCTACTGCCCCGCTGGCGTCTACGAATATGTCGAGGAGGGCGGCGCGCCGCGGCTGCAGATCAACGCGCAGAATTGCGTCCACTGCAAGACGTGCGACATCAAGGACCCGACGCAGAACATCAACTGGGTGGTGCCGGAAGGCGGCGGCGGCCCCAATTATCCGAACATGTGAGCATCCATGGCTCCGGGCGAACGGCCCGGAGCCATTGCTCCATGTGGCGATGCCGCATAGGCTCGGCCGCATGACCCGTCTTGCCGCGTTGCTGCCGCTCCTCCTGCTCGCATCGCCGGCGAGGGCGAGCCTTCCCGAGGAGCAGGCGGTGCGCGCCTATGTGCGGGCGCGGGCTGCCGATGCTGGCGGCGACCTGTCCTTCGCCGCGCGCAGCTATGCCGATGCGCTGGCGGCACAGCCGGGCGACCCCACGCTGGCATTGCGTGCCTTCCGTCAGGCGATGGCAGCGGGGGATCGGCGGCTGGCGCTCGATGCGGCGCGGATGCTCGAGGTACAGGGCAAGCTGACGCCCGACGGGCGGCTGCTGCTGGTGGCAGAAGCCTTCACCGCCAAGGACTGGAAGCGCGCTGCTGCCGGGATCGCGCAGGTCGAGCAGGATCGCGCCTTTGCCTTCCTCGCGCCCGTGCTCCGCGGCTGGCTCACGCTGGGGCAGGGGAGAGGCGATCCCCTGGCGCCGTTGCAGGCGGAAGCCGCCGGCGCATCGCCCTACGCGGCGGAGCATCGTGCCTTCCTGCTGCTCGCCACCCGTCGCTATGATGAGGGGCTCGCCGCGCTGCGCACGCAGCTGGGCCAGCCATCCGGGCGGACGGTGCGGCTGAAGCTGGCGGCTGCCGCCACGCTCCAGCGGCGGGGCAAGGACAAGCTGGCGGCTACGCTGCTCGATGGCGACGATCCGGCGCTCGGCTATGCCCGTGCGCGGGTGGCGGCGCGGCGGGATCTGCCCGCGCCCGTGCTGACGCCCGCGGAAGGGCTGGCCGAGCTGTTCGCGCGCCTCTCCGTCGACATCAACCGGGAGCGGGTGACGCCGCTTGCGCTCACGATGGCGCGGCTGGCGACTTTCCTTGCGCCCGACAATGCCGAGACATGGCTGGCCACGGCCGAGCTGCTGGCAGCGGCGGACATGCCGCAGGCGGGCCTCTCCGCGCTGGGGCACATCGCGCCCGACGATCCGTTCGTCGAGGCGGCGCGGGTCGCGCGGTTCCAGCTGCTGGTGCGGCAGGGCGCGCAGGCGCAGGCCTTGACCGAAGCGCAGGCGGTGGTCGCGCGGGCGGATGCGACCAGCGCCGACTGGGTTCGCGTGGGCGACATCCTGTCGGAGCTCGACCGGCACGGCGAGGCGGCGGAGGCCTATGGCCGCGCCCTCACCATCGCGGAAGCGAGGCCGGAGGAGAAGGACGCGCTGTGGACCTTCTATCTGCTGCGCGGCGGCGCGCTGGAGCAGGCGAAGAACTGGGCGGCGGCCAAGCCCGACCTGGAGCGGGCGGCTGCGCTGGCACCGGAGCAGCCGGTGGTGCTCAACTATCTCGGCTATGCGCAGCTTGAGCGGCGGGAGAACCTCGATACGGCGGAGACGCTGATCGCGCGAGCGGCGCGGCTGAAGCCTGACGATGCTTCGATCACCGATTCGCTCGGCTGGGCCTATTATGTGCGCGGCAAGATCCCCGCGGCGGTGCGGACGCTGGAGCAGGCGGTGTCGGCGGAGCCGGGCGATGCGACGATGAACGAGCATCTCGGCGACGCCTATTGGACGGCAGGACGGCGCGTGGAGGCGCGTTATGCATGGCGGGCGGCGCTGGTTTCCGCGGCGGACGATGCCGCCAAGCGCATCCGCCAGAAGATCGATGCGGGCCTGACCACGGCGTCGGCGGCACCGTGACGCCTGTGATCGAGACGGCCTATGCCAAGCTCAACCTCGCGCTGCATGTCCGCAGGCGGCGGGAGGACGGCTATCATGAGCTGGAGACGCTGTTCGCCTTTGCAAAGGATGGCGATACGCTGAGCGCCACCATGGCAGACACGATCCGGCTGGAGGTGGTCGGGCCGTTCGCGGCGGCGATCGCGGGATCGAACCTCGTGCTCCGCGCCGCGGAGGCGCTGGCGGAGGTGGCGGGCGCGGGGCATGGCGCGCATCTCGTCCTGACCAAGAACCTGCCGGTTGCGGCCGGCATCGGCGGGGGCTCGGCGGACGCGGCGGCGGCGTTGCGGCTGTTGGCGCGGCTGTGGGGTGTGGACCCGGCGGACGAGCGGATCGGCGCAATCGCGGCAAGCCTTGGCGCGGACGTGCCCGCCTGCCTGCGATCCGAGACGGCGTTCGGCACGGGCAAGGGCGAGGCGCTGGCTGAGGTGCCGCTCGATCTCGCCGGCACGCCCGCCCTGCTGGTCAATCCGCGCGTGCCTCTGTCGACCGGGCCGGTGTTCGCGGGCTGGGACGGCATGGATCGCGGGCCGCTCGATCCAGCACGTTCCTTGCACGACGGCCGCAACGACCTGGAGCCGCCCGCCCGCGCGCTGGTGCCGGAGATTGGCGCGGTGCTGGACCTGCTGGGGCGGCAGCCGGGTGTGACGCTCGCCCGCATGTCGGGCTCGGGTGCGACCTGCTTCGCCTTGTTCGACGATGCCGAGGCGATGGCGGCGGCCGAGCGGGCGATGCCGGCGGGCTGGTGGACGCTGGCGACGACATTGCGCTGAGCCGCGCTGGCGCGCTTAAGTTGACAAAGTTGACACTCAGAGGCTCTTTTCCGACCTGTGTAGGACGGGCCGTCTGCGGCTCGTTCGCCGTAAGATGTTCGTGAAGCCGGCACGATGCACCGGCATGAGAATGAGCCGGAGCGGTTCGTAGCTGGCCATTTCCGACATTGCCAGCCCGTCCGCGGAAGCGGCGGGGTGCTGATCAGCGAGCCTCGGCGATCGTTGCCTGGCGGGCGATCAGCTGCCAGCCCTGGCTGCGTTTCGCCCACACATCGGTGAACGGCCGCATGACCTGCTTGCCGGCGCCAGGCCCCTTGATCGGGACCATCGTGTCATAGCCCATGATCACCGTCACCTCGGGCTTCTGGCCGACATAGGTGATGTGCTTGCGGAAGCCCTTATAGTCGAGGAAGTCCTGCTCCATCACGGCGATCACCTGCTCGCGACCGAGAACTTCGTTGTTCGGCGAATTGACGACGAAATCCTCCGCCCACACGCTGCGCACGCCCGCGGCGTCGTGCGCCATCATCGCCTTGCCTAGCCTCCCGTAAGCGGCGCCAATCTCCGGTGGCATGCGGACGCCGGGCGTGGGCTGGGCTGCGGCGGGCGTGGCCATGACAGCTGCTGCGAGCAGGGCGATCGTCTTGCGCATGGAGCCGTTCCTCGTTCGTGAGCCGAAGGCAGGATGCGTCGGCTGCGCGGGCGCGACAATGACCGGGATCACCGCGCCGGCTTCACTCCCCCGGTCGATATCGCCGCTCGACATGCCCGGCGAGTTCGTCGGGCCAGAAGTAGACGGAGCGGAGGCGGCCCGCCGCATAACGGTCGATCTGGTCGGCGAAGTGCGGCGAGGCGGGGTTGCCGCTCTGGCCGCCGGCCATGACCGCCCAGGCGCGGACACGCGGACCGAACTCCACCACCGCGACGAAGCTGTTGCCGACATTGCCGTACCAGCGCTTCGTATTGGGGTAGGTCTTCGACCCGAAGGCGGCGAGCGAGCCCCAGCGCGAGGCGGTGAAGGGCACGGGCGTGCTGGGTTGCGCATCGTCGAAGCGGGGGCGGATGGCCGGATCGATCCGCTGAAAGCGGTTGATCGCGCCCCAGGGCGTGCGCCAGCTGCCGAAATCGCGGGTGAGCGTGGCGACGGCGGCGTCGAGCGCGGCGAGGCGGGCGGCGGGGGTGAGCGGGATCCGCTCGGGCGTGCGCGTCGTCAACCAGTCGGCGGGCAGCTCGGCCTGATGGCGGCGCCAGAGCTCGTCGCCCCAGAAGATGGCGAGTGCGGTCGGGATCGAGTCGGCGCTCCACCGGCGATCCCAGGCGCGTAGCGTGCGGATCGGCTCGGCTAGCGCGGCGCGACGCAGATCGGCGGGCGGCAGCGCGTCCCATGCGGCGACGAGCCATGGGACCAGCGTCTCGAAGGCGGGCAGCGCCGGATCGTAGGCGGCGGCGATCAGCGTCTCGGGCGTCCAGTCGCGCCGGCCCTCGAGCAGGCGATCCGCGTGGAGGCCGCGCGCATTCTGGCCTGTCTGATCCATGTAGCGGGGGAAGCGCGCCTCGACCGGGCTGTCCGGCCCTGATGTCCACCAGGGACCATTGTTGGTGTTGAACGCCCAGCCGGTGCGCGGACGAAGCACGTTGGGCAGGGTGCCGGTGGCGTGCAGCGCACCCCAGGCGGTTGCCGGATCGCTGCCGTCGACGGCCTTCGTGTAATCGAAGCGATCATCGCGGACGGGCGTGAACTGGGGGCGGAGATAGGCGATCTCGCCCTTCGCGTCGGCGAACAGCGTGTCGTTGGAGCTGTTCGCCTGCCGCTCGGCGACCTGCATGTAGCTGGTCAGGTCGGTCGCGCGGGTGCGCAGCCAGCTTTGTTCGAGTGCCGGCACCGGCTTCCACATCATCGCGGCGGCGATCCACTTGCCGCCGCGATCCGCCACGATGGGGCCATGGCGGGTGGCGAAGGTGGTGAAGGTGCGTGCGGCCGCCGTGCCGTCCGGCATCCGATAGTTGAGCGTGATCGTGCGGGTGGTGACGGGTAGCGACCGGGTGCCGAAGCGGTAGCGGCGTTCGCTTCCGCGCGTCTCGATCGTCTCGGCAAACTCGTCCACCGCGTCGACCGTTGAGGAGGTGTGCATCCAGCCGGCCTTCGCGTTGAAGCCCTGATAGATGAAGAACTGCCCCCAGGTGGACGCGCCATAGGCGTTGAGGCCGGCATCGCTCGTCATCTGCAATTCGGAGCGGAAGTAGAAGCTGGTGTGCGGATTGATGAGCAGCAGCGCGCGGCCGTTCTTCGTGTTTGCGGGCGCGATGGCGATGCCGTTGGAGCCGTCGGGCTCCGCCGGCCAGGGATCGCGTGCGGCGGCGATGCGCTTGGGTGGACGGCCGTAGAAGGCGGCGAGTGCATCGAGATCGATCTTCTCGATATCGCCGCCGATGCTGCCTTCGGTGAAGGAGAGCGCCATCCACGGCTCGAACCGGGTGAGGGCCTTGGGTTTCACTTCGGGGTGCGTAGCGAGATAGAAGTTGAGGCCAGCCGCCCAGCTGTCCATCAGCGCGCGGAGCCAGGCCGGGCTTGCGCGATATTGCGCCTTCAGCGAGGCCGGATCGGCGAACAGGCGCTGGCGCAGGTCCGCCCACAGCGCGCCCTCGCCCTCGGCCTCGGCGGTGCGGCCGAGTGCCGTCAGGTAGTTGGCTTCGATGCGGGGGAAGTCGTCCTCGGCCTGCGCATAGACCGCGCCGAAGACCGCATCCGCATCGCTGCGGCCGTGGACGTGGGCGATGCCCCAGTCGTCGCGCGTGATGGTGACGCGTGCGGCCTGCGCGCGGAGGCGGGGGAGTTCGGAGGGTGCAGCGGTGGCGAGGAGGGCGGCAAGGAGCATGGCGGCGACGCTAGGTGCGTGCTTGGATGCCGTCCACCGTCGTCATGCTGAACCTGTCTCAGCATCCACCGGGCCGCACACCCCAAAGCGCGAGGCGGCACGCCCGGTGGACCCCGGAACAAGTCCGGGGTGACGACGGATGGGGGAGGGTGCGGCGCTTACTTTTTCTCGAACGCCACGGTGATCTTGAGCGGCACGACATCGGAGACGAGGCCGACGCCATAGCTGACGCCGAAATCGGACCGCTTGATGCTGGTGGTCGCCTCGAAGCCGACGTTGAGCGCCTTGGGCGGCATCATGCCGTTCCCGGCGCCGGTGAACTTGGCGTCGAGCACGACCGGCCTGGTCACGCCCTTGAGCGTCAGATTGCCCGCGATCTTCGCGGTCGTGCCCGAGACGGTGACGCGGGTGGACTTGAACGTGGCGGTGGGGAACTTGGCCGC
Source organism: Sphingomonas jatrophae (assembly GCF_900113315.1). Taxonomy (GTDB): domain Bacteria; phylum Pseudomonadota; class Alphaproteobacteria; order Sphingomonadales; family Sphingomonadaceae; genus Sphingomonas_P; species Sphingomonas_P jatrophae. Next base: position 363,840 of record NZ_FOZG01000001.1, read on the forward strand.
GTCGAAGAAGTCGGGCGTCTTGAGGTGGCCGGTCAGCTTGTCGCTCGTGGTGGCGATGCCGTCCATCGGCACGGTGATCTCGACCGAGGCGGCGTTCGGCTTGGCCGGATCCAGCACCAGCGTGCCGGTGGCGCCGCCGAAGATGCCCCAATAGCTGTTGAAGCCGAGATGGTTGACGGTGAACAGGATCTGCGTGTGGCCGCTGTCGACCGTGTAGGTGCCGGCGGTGACACGCTTGGCGTCGGGCGCGCCGGGGGGCGAGGTCGGCGCCTGGGCGAGAACGGGCGCGGCGAGCGCGAGAAGGGTGGCGGCAAGCACGAGGCGCATGGATCAGGCTCCCTGTTCGTTTCGGAGCTGACGCTACGCGTCTCGTGTGACGGGCGGAAGGGTGGGCGATCGAAACGGTTCGTTTCCGGCACCCGCCCTCCCGCTTTCGCTCAGTTCTTCGCCTTGTCGACCAGCTTGTTCTTGGCGATCCACGGCATCATCGCGCGCAACTGGCTGCCGACCTGCTCGATCGGGTGGGCGGCGGCGAGCTTGCGCGCGGCCTTCAGCTCGGGCTGGCCGGCGCGATTGTCGAGCACGAAGCGGGAGACGAAGCGGCCCTGCTGGATGTCCTCCAGCACGCGCTTCATCTCCGCCTTTGTCTCCGCCGTGATGAGGCGCGGGCCGGTGGTGATGTCGCCATATTCGGCGGTGTTGCTGATCGAATAGCGCATGTTGGCGATGCCGCCTTCATACATCAGGTCGACGATCAGCTTCACCTCGTGGAGGCATTCGAAATAGGCCATTTCGGGGGCGTAGCCGGCCTCGGTCAGCGTCTCGAACCCGGCCTGGATGAGGTGGGTGAGGCCGCCGCACAGCACCGCCTGCTCGCCGAACAGATCGGTCTCGCATTCCTCGCGGAAGGTCGTCTCGATCACGCCCGAGCGGCCCCCGCCGACGGCGGAGGCGTAGGACAGGGCGACGTCGTGGGCGTTGCCGGACGCGTCCTGGTGGATCGCGATCAGGCAGGGCACGCCGCCGCCGCGCTGATATTCCGAGCGGACGGTGTGGCCGGGGCCCTTCGGCGCGATCATGAACACGTCGAGATCGGCGCGCGGCTCGATCAGGCCGAAGTGGATGTTGAGGCCGTGCGCGAAGGCGAGCGCGGCGCCCTCCCGCATGTTGGCGTGGAGATCGTCGGCGTAGATCGCCGCCTGATGCTCGTCGGGGGCGAGGACCATGACGATGTCGGCCCACCTGGCGGCGTCCGCATTGGTCAGGACCTTGAAGCCGGCGCCCTCCGCCTTCTGCGCGGTGGCGGAGCCGGGGCGAAGTGCGATGGCGACCTCGGCCACGCCCGAATCCTTGAGGTTCTGCGCGTGGGCGTGCCCCTGCGAGCCATAGCCGATGATGGCGACCTTCTTGCCCTTGATCAGGCCGATATCGGCGTCGGAGTCGTAGTAAACGCGCATGAATTGCTTCCTTTTCTCGACGTCATGCCAGCGCAGGCTGGCATCTCGCGAGGGAGCGCCCGGCCGTGCGAGGCCCCAGCTTCCGCTGGGGCGACGGTTGATGGTGATGGTGGTTGATCAGAGCGGGTCTTTCCCCCGCGCGATGGCGGCGACGCCGGTGCGCGCGACCTCGACGAGGCCGACTTCGCGCATCAGCTCGGTGAACTTGTCGATCTTCTCGGGCCCGCCGGTGACTTCGAAGATGAAGGACGCGGTGGTCGCATCGACGACGCGGGCGCGGTAGACCTCAGCCAGGCGCAACGCCTCGATGCGGTGATCGCCGGTGCCCGCCACCTTCACCAGAGCCATCTCCCGCGCGACGTGCGGGCCGGTATCGGTGAGGTCGACGACGCGGTGGACGGGCACCAGCCGGTCGAGCTGGGCGATGATCTGCTCGATCGTGGCGGGCGCGCCCGAGGTGACGATCGTGATGCGGCTGACGCTGGCATCCTCCGTCACGTCGGCGACGGTCAGGCTCTCGATATTGTAGCCGCGCGCGGAGAACATGCCCGCGATCCGCGCGAGGATGCCGGCTTCGTTGTCGACGGTGACGGCGAGCGTGTGGCGCTCGGCGGCTTCGGGGCGGATGTGCATGGCTGTCCTGGTCCGTCATGCCAGCGCAGGCTGGCATCTTCTTGAGGCTGTGCCTAGTCGATCGAGGTCCCGGCTTTCGCCGGGACTTCGGCTCTCGTGCAGCGTCGCTACACGAGAGCCTTGGCCTCGTCGTCCATCTCGCCCGATACCTCGTTGGCGTGGAGGATCATCTCCGTGTGGGCAGCGCCGCTCGGGATCATGGGGAAGCAGTTCGCCAGCTTGGCGACGCGGCAGTCAACCATAACCGGGCCGTCGGCGCGGAGCATCGCCTCGATGCCGTCATCCAGCTCGTCCGGCCGTTCGATCCGGATGCCGCCCCAGCCATAGGCCTCCGCCAGCTTCACGAAATCGGGCAGCGAGTCCGAATAGCTCTGCGAATGGCGGCCGGCATAGGTGAGATCCTGCCACTGGCGGACCATGCCCATATATTCGTTGTTGAGGATGAATACCTTGACCGGCAGGCGATATTGCGTGGCGGTCGCCATCTCCTGAATGTTCATCTGGATCGATGCCTCGCCGGCGATGTCGATCACCAGCGCATCCGGAAAGCCGATCTGCGCGCCGATCGCGGCCGGCAGGCCATAGCCCATCGTGCCGAGGCCGCCGCTGGTCAGCCATTTGTTCGGCGCCTCGAAGCCGAAATGCTGTGCGGCCCACATCTGGTGCTGGCCGACCTCCGTCGTGATGATCGGCGCGCGGTGCTTCGTCGCCTCCCACAGGCGGCGGATGGCGTGCTGCGGCATGATCTCCGTCGCGGAAGACGGGAAGCCGAGCGACTTCTTCGCGCGCCATTCGTCGAGCCGGGCGAACCAGGGCGTCAGATCCTGCGCGGGATATTGGCGCGCCTTCCACAGGCGGACCATGTCTTCCATCACGCGGCCGACATCGCCGACAAGGCCGAGTTCGACGCGGACATTCTTGTTGATCGATGAGCGATCGATGTCGACGTGGATCTTGCGCGCACGCGGCGCGAAGGCATCGAGGCGGCCGGTGACGCGATCGTCGAAGCGCGCGCCGAGGTTCACGATCAGGTCCGCCTCGCTCATGGCGAGGTTCGCCTCATAGGTGCCGTGCATGCCGAGCATGCCGAGCCATGCGGGGTGGGAGGCGGGGAAGGCGCCGAGGCCCATCAGCGTCGAGGTGACGGGCGCACCGGTCAGCCGCTGCAGCTCGCGCAGCATCTGCGCGGCGCCCGGCCCCGAATTGATGATGCCGCCGCCTGTGTAGAAGACGGGCCGCTCGGCCGCTGCCAGCATCTCGACCGCGGTCTCGACCGCTGCCGGATCGGCCTTGATCTGCGGGCGATAGCTCTTGTGCGTCGTCGTGGCGGTGGGCCGGCGATAGGGGGCGGAGGCGACCTGGACGTCCTTGGGCAGATCGATGACGACCGGGCCGGGGCGGCCGGAGGTGGCGATGTGGAATGCCTCGTGGACGACGTCGCCGAGCTTCGCCGGATCCTTCACCAGATAATTATGCTTGGTGCAGTGGCGGGTGATGCCGATCGTGTCGCATTCCTGGAAGGCGTCCGTGCCGATCAGCGCGGTCGGCACCTGGCCCGTGATGATGACGAGCGGGATCGAATCCATCATCGCGTCGGCGATGCCCGTGACGGCGTTGGTCGCACCCGGGCCCGAGGTGACGAGGACGACGCCCGGCTTGCCCGTGGCGCGGGCATAGCCCTCCGCCGCGTGGACCGCGCCGCCTTCCTGGCGGACGAGGATGTGGCGGATGGCGCGGCGGCCTTCCGGCTGACGGAACAGCGCATCGTAGATCGGCAGGACGGCGCCGCCCGGATAGCCGAACACCACCTCGACGCCGAGATCCGTCAATGCCTGGATCAGCATGTCGGCGCCGGTCATCTCATTGGCCATGGCATCTCATTCCCGTGCAGCTGCACCGCCCCGGCAGGATGCTGCGGAGCGTGACGGGGCGGATAGGCAGAGGAAACTAACGCGTCAACAGGCTATTGAGCAATATTATTGCGTGATGGTTGATGGTGACTTCATCGAGTGGCTCGTGCAGGCGGGGCCATTCGGCGGGCGGCTGATGGGCGAACCAGGTGGTTTGCCGCTTGGCATATTGGCGACTGGCGGCGACGGCGCGCTCCACCGCCGCCTCCAGCGTCAGCTCGCCGCGGAGATGCGCGGCAAGCTCGGCCACACCGATGGCGCGCATGGCGGGCAGGGCAGGGTCGAGGCGGCGGGCGGTGAGCGCCGCCACCTCGTCGAGCGCGCCATCACGCAACATCGTGTCGAACCGGGTGGCGATCCGCGCGCGCAACCAGTCGCGCGGAGGCAGCAGGACAAGGGGCACGAGCCGGATTTCGTCGGCGATGCCGCCGGTGCGTGCGGCCTGCCAATCCGCCAGCGGGCGGCCGGTGGCGCGGACCACCTCCAGCGCGCGGGCGACGCGGGTGGTGTCGCTGGCGCGCAGGCGCGCGGCGGCGGCGGGGTCTTCCTGCGCGAGCGCGGCATGCGCCTCCGCCACGGGGAGGGCGCGGACGGCGGCGCGGATTGCAGGGTCGATCTCCGGCACCGGGGCGATGCCGTCGAGCAGCGTCCGGATGTAGAGGCCGGTGCCGCCGACGAGGATGGGGGGAGAGCCGGTGGCGTGGGCGGACGCGATCGCCGCCCTCGCCTCGGCCGCCCACGCGGCGGCGCTCGCCGGATCGGCCGCGTCGCGCGTGCCATAGAGGCGGTGCGGCGCGCGCGCTTCTTCCTCCACGCTCGGGCGGGCGGAGAGGAGGCGCAGGTCGCGGTAGAGCTGCGAGGCGTCGGCGTTGATGACGGTGCCGCCGGTCGCCTCCGCCAGCGCGAGGGCGAGGGCGGATTTGCCGCTGGCGGTGGGCCCGGCGATGAGGGCGAGGGGAGGAAGGTGCGCGTTCAATTCGTTCGCCCTGAGCTTGTCGAAGGGCCGTTCTTTCTCCATCCGCGCGGGAAAGGAAGGGCAGGGCTTCGACAGGCTCAGCCCGAACGGGTTTGGAGATCGAGAGCCGTGTTCATTGCGACCCTGGTGGCGGCCGATAGGCTGTCCTCCGACGATCTTCAGGAGGCGCAGGCGGCGCTGGCGCTCGCAGGGTGCGCGCCGGTGGATGCGGCGTGGCTGGACGAGGGCCAGGCCGCAGACCTGTTCTTCAACCTCGACCCCGCTGGCGCGCGGGCGGCGCTGGCGGATGCCGGCCAGCGCGTGGACGTGATCGTGCAGCCCGCCGCGCATCGCCGCAAGCGGCTGCTGGTCGCCGACATGGATTCGACCATGATCGAGATCGAATGCATCGACGAGCTGGCCGACTATGCCGGGATCAAGCCGCAGGTGGCCGAGGTGACCGAGCGGGCGATGCGCGGCGAGCTGGATTTCGAGGCGGCGCTGGATGCGCGCGTCGCGCTGCTGAAGGGCATGGAGGCCAGCGTGCTGGATCGCTGCCATGCCGAGCGGGTGCGGATCATGGCGGGCGCCAGGCCGCTCATCCGGACGATGCGGGCGAACGGCGCGCGGTGCGTGCTCGTCTCGGGCGGCTTCACCCACTTCGCCGACCGGGTTGCGGCGGAGATCGGCTTCGACCGGGCGCTCTCCAACGTGCTTGAGCTGGGGGACGGGCGACTGACGGGCACCGTCTCGCGCCCGATCGTCGGCGCACAGACCAAGCGTGAGACGCTGCTGGCAGAAGCGGCGGCGCTGGGGCTGTCGGCGCAGGAGACGATGGCGGTGGGCGACGGCGCCAACGACGTGCCGATGATCGAGGTGGCGGGGCTGGGCGTCGCCTATCACGGCAAGGAAAAGGTGCGTGCCGCGGCGGACGCCTGCGTGGTGCATGGTGACTTGTCGGTGCTGCTCTATGCGCAGGGTTATAAGTGCGCCGAGTGGGCGGACTGAGCACAGTCGGCATATTGTTTTGCGGAACCGGCGCGACGCTCTTGCGTCGTGAGTCGGACCCGTGTTCAACAGGATCGTCATGGCCCGCGTTCGCCCCAACCTGAACCTGATCCGGCAGGCCGCTGCGCCCGCGGCGGCGATGCTGGTGATCGGTTATTTCGCCTTCTCCGCGGTGGCAGGGGCGAATGGCATCCTCTCGCTCGGCGACTATCGCCGCCAGCTCGCCGCCAAGCAGGTGGAGCTGACGCGCGTGCAGGGGCATGTGGCGCAGTTGCAGCACCGCGTGCAGCTGCTCGACACGCGCCGCGGAGCCGATCCCGATTATGTCGACGAACTCGTCCGCGCGCGCACCGGCCAGATGCGCGACGACGAAGTGGTGCTGCCCATCCGCTGAGCCGTGGCGTGCGGCGGGTGACCGCCGGACCCCGATCCCAGCCGCTGCGTTGCGATCCCTGCCGCTCCCCTATAGGAGGAGGGCAACCCGCCCGCAGGAGCACATAAGTTGGCCCGCAAAGCACAGCCCGCCGCCCCCGCCGCTCAGCCGGCCGCACCCAATCGTGAACGGCCGGCCGAGCCCGAACGCTATCAGGCATCGCGCGAGGAGCTGCTGGAATATTACCGCCAGATGCTGCTGATCCGCCGCTTCGAGGAGAAGGCGGGCCAGCTCTACGGTCTCGGCCTGATCGGCGGCTTCTGCCACCTCTATATCGGGCAGGAAGCGGTCGCCGTCGGCCTGCAATCGGCGCTGGAGGTGGGCAAGGATTCGGTGATCACCGGCTATCGCGATCACGGCCACATGCTCGCCTACGGCATCGACCCGAAGGTGATCATGGCGGAGCTGACCGGGCGTGCCGCCGGCATCTCCAAGGGCAAGGGCGGCTCGATGCACATGTTCTCCGTGGACCATAAGTTCTACGGCGGGCACGGCATCGTCGGCGCGCAGGTGTCGCTCGGCGCGGGGCTCGGCTTCTCTCACAAATACAAGGGGGATGGCGGCGTGTGCCTCGCCTATTTCGGCGACGGCGCGGCCAACCAGGGCCAGGTCTATGAGAGCTTCAACATGGCGGAGCTCTGGAAGCTGCCGATCATCTTCGTGATCGAGAACAACCAGTACGCCATGGGCACCAGCGTGAACCGCGCGTCGGCCGAGGACCAGCTCTATCGCCGCGGCGAGAGCTTCCGCATCCCCGGCATCCAGGTGGACGGCATGGACGTGCTGGCGGTGCGGGGCGCGGCCGAGCGGGCGCTGGAATGGACGCGCGGCGGCAAGGGGCCGATCCTGCTCGAGCTCAAGACCTATCGCTATCGCGGCCATTCCATGTCCGATCCGGCCAAATATCGCTCGCGCGACGAGGTGCAGGCGGTGCGCGAGAAATCGGATCCGATCGAGGGCCTGAAGAAGGCCTTCGCCGAGGCCGGCATCACCGATGACGAGATCAAGGCCATCGACAAGGAGATCAAGGCGGTGGTGAACGAGGCGGCCGACTTTGCCGAGCAATCGCCCGAGCCCGATCTCTCCGAACTTCACACCGACGTGCTGGTGGGCAGCTACTGACATGACGATCGAACTCAAGATGCCCGCGCTCTCCCCGACGATGGAGGAGGGCACGATCGCCAAATGGCTGGTGAAAGAGGGGGATGCGGTGAAATCCGGCGACATCCTCGCCGAGATCGAGACCGACAAGGCCACCATGGAATATGAGGCGGTGGACGAGGGCACGATCACGTCGCTGCTCGTCGCCGAGGGGACGGACGGCGTGAAGGTCGGCACCGTCATCGCCACGCTGGCCGAAGAAGGCGAGGATGCGCCCGCACCTGCTGAGGCGCCCAAGGAGGCGAAGCCGCGCGACGAAGCGCCGGCCGATGCCGCGCAGAAGACGGGCGAGGCCGTCCAGCAGCCGAGCGACCAGAAGACCGAGCCGGAGAAGGAGTCGCAGTCCGAGGTCAAGCAGATGGAGACGGGCGCGCGCGATCTCGTCGCGGCGGCTGAGGCGGGCGGCGAAGGCGATGTCGACGCGGATGGCCCGACCGAGACGATGACCGTCCGCGAGGCGCTGCGCGACGCGATGGCCGAAGAGATGCGCGCGGACGATCGCGTTTTCGTGATCGGCGAGGAAGTCGCGCAGTATCAGGGTGCCTACAAGGTGACCCAGGGCCTGCTCGACGAGTTCGGTGAGAAGCGGGTGATCGACACGCCGATCACCGAATATGGCTTTGCCGGCGTCGGCACCGGAGCGGCGATGGGCGGCCTGCGCCCGATCGTCGAGTTCATGACGTTCAACTTCGCCATGCAGGCGATCGACCACATCATCAACTCGGCCGCCAAGACCAACTATATGTCGGGCGGGCAGATGCGCTGCCCGATCGTGTTCCGCGGGCCGAACGGTGCAGCGGCGCGCGTGGCGGCGCAGCACAGCCAGAATTTCGCACCCTGGTATGCCAGCGTCCCCGGCCTGATCGTGATCGCGCCTTATTCGGCGGCGGACGCGAAGGGGCTGCTGAAGGCGGCGATCCGCTGCGAGGATCCGGTCGTGTTCCTCGAGAACGAGCTGCTCTACGGCCACAGCTTCGAGGTGCCGACCGCGGAGGATTACGTCCTGCCGATCGGCAAGGCGCGGATCGCGCGCCCGGGCAAGGACGTGACTTTGGTCAGCTATTCGATCGGTGTCGGACTGGCGCTGGATGCGGCCAAGTCGCTGGCGGACGAGGGCATCGATGCGGAGGTGATCGACCTGCGCACGCTCCGCCCGCTCGACAAGGCGACCGTGCTGGAGAGCCTGAGGAAGACGAACCGCATGGTCGTCGTCGAGGAGGGCTGGCCGACCTGCTCGATCGCGTCCGAAGTTATGGCGATCTGCATGGACGAGGGCTTCGACGATCTCGACGCGCCGGTGAAGCGCGTGACCAACATCGACGTGCCGATGCCCTATGCCGCCAACCTGGAGAAGGCGGCGCTGGTGAAGGTGGGCGACGTGATCGCCGCAGCGAAGGCGGTCTGCTACCGCTGATCCGGCGGCTGCTGCCCCGGCCCGGTGCCGGGGTGGCGGTCAGGCGGCGTATTTGCCGCAGGTCGACATCTGCGTGGCGGTCAGGCTGGCGCGGTTGAGCGTCTGGTTGACGCGCTGACGCACGTTGAACGCGCCCGTGTAGCGCATGCGGCGCGTGCCCAGGAAGCGGTTCGCCACGAGCGGCTGATAGTCGTAGACGACCTCGACCAGCATCGTCGCGGTGCCCTGCGCCGTAGCAATCTGGTTGCCTGTGGGACCGAGCTGGGTGGCGGTCCATTTCAGCGACGATGCGCCGTAATCAGTTGGCGCCTTGGTGCTATCGGTGAAGCTGGTGATCTTGGCACCGGTTGAGCTCATCGGCTCGCCGTAGGTGGACTCAACCTGCAATGCGCCGGAGCAACGCTGCCAACGCATCCACTGCTTGCCATCGGACGTCGCCTCGACATCGGACAGGATGATGCGGCCGTTGGCGGCAAAATCGATGTTGCGGCCGACGAACTTGGCGCCGGCGAACAGTTCGTTAATGTCGATCTCGTCAATCTCGTCGCGGACGCGGGCGGCATTGTCGGCGGTTGTGGCCGCGATCTGGCTGATGCGCAGATTGGCGATGGCGAAATGCGCGACCTCGATGCCGCCAAGCCCGAGCGTCAGCAGTACGGGCAGCGAAATCGCCCATTCGATCAGCGCAAGGCCGCTGCGATCGGCAGCCAGCGCGCGGAGGGTGCGTGCGGTGTGCTTCACGGGCATGGGATGGGCGAGGGCAGCTGCGCCTGCGCGCCATAGGGTTGGTTGCGCAGCACCGTGTTGGCGGTGACCGTCTCCGTGCTGGACCAGCCCATGAACCGGGCGAGCGGCACCAGACGCGGGAACTTGAGCGTCACCGTATAGAAGACGATGTCGTCCGAGCCGCCGAGGCCGGTATTGCCGGAGTTCGAGCCGTTGTCCCACATCCCGTTCTTGTTTTCGTCGATATAGGTCTCACCGACTTCGCACACGCCGTTGCGGTTCTCGTCCTCCGACTTGGCGACGCCGGAGAACTGGAAGTAGCTCGCCTTGTCGATGTCGGGCGGATAGACTTTCGAGAAGAGCTTGACCTGGCTCTTCACGAAATCGTCGATCTGCGTCGGGGTCTTGTCACCGATGGTGGCGAGGCGTGCGGCGCGGTGCAGCGTGCCTTCCAGCACCGCCTGCGCATACATGCGGTAGCCGAAATCGAACAGGACGAGCAACGTCAGGCACAGCGGCAGGATGACGAAGCCCATCTCGACGATGGTCGCGCCGCGCGTGTCGCGGCGCAGCTTGCGACCGATCATTGGGTGAGCCTCAGCGCGCCGATATTCTTGCCGATCTCGACGAATTTATCGTTCAGCTCCTGCTGGTTAGCGGAGGTGGACGCCTGCCCTTTGTTGGCGCAGTTGCTCAACGAAGAATCCAGTGCTGCGTCAAACGCCACGACCCAAACCGAAATTCCACGAGACTTCGCGAGCGTGCACAACAGGTTAAAGCGGTTCTTGTGCCGTGCGAGCTGATCAGTCTGGTTTGAAGACGATCCACCCGGCGTTGCCCGCGCATCGTAACGCTCAACTCCGTACGTCGAATACAGCGTATCATAGCCTGTCGAGAACACGCCATCCGTCATGAAAATTAGGTACTTGCTGACGGGCATACCGCCGTAAGTAGAGGGATTGTCCGCGGAAAAGACGCCAGCTGCTGACAGCATACGGATACCCCAGACCATGCCGTTGTCATGGTAAGTGCCGCCGTCAGGCTGCAAAGTATTAAGATAGTTCGACAGATCGCTTTTTGCCCAAACCTGCAAACGTTTCGCTTCGGCTGGACAAGCCCACTGAGGCTTCTGAGGCTCTCCGCCGAGGCTAGTGTTGGTTGTAGGCGGGACGTATTCGACCTCCGGCCAATAGGGCTTCCATTGAGAGGTGATGTCGCCGGAGCTTGGAACCCTGTCGATATCGAGATCATAGGCGCTGGTGGGAATAGAAGTGGCTGTTGAAGACATACGCGTTGTCGCACGCTCTTCGATGCACCCCTGCCAAGTGACCTTCGTGTTGGTGCCTGGCGCGCGCGTTGGATCCAGCACGGCAGTGCCAGGAACCGAACTGGTCTGGGTAGAAGAACCAGTCGCATAGGACGACAGGTCATGCTCTATCGGCATATAGTTCCAGTTGGGCGATGCCGTGTCGCCACTTCCGGCACTTGCAGCGTTGGTGTCGTTCCATGTGCAAGTGCCATACCAATCGCGACTTCCCCCCAAAGAAATGCATTGAGATGACGTCTTGTACGTTGAATGGCGGTAAGAGCCGGCGAACTGGCGTGACTGATAGGTCCACTTGGTGTTCGTCACGTTGTTCACGCTCGCACCGCGCAGCAGTCGGCCAACGTTGATCGAGGAGGCGTAGGGCACCACCGCGTAGCGCAGTCGCAGGTTTACACCTTCGAGTTGAGTCTGGATCGGTCTCAGCGTGTCATAGAAGTTGAGCACTGCTTTCCGAAGGGCAACGATCTTAATGTCCGTGTCTGTAGAACTGGCTTTATCCGCCATGGAACCAGTAACGTCGAGAACAAGAACCACATCGGTGTTCACGAAGTCGAGCCTAGCGTTGCAGGCGACCGAGATCGGCAGATAGGGAAAGCCGAAGATCTTCATAACGGTCAGCGGCATTTGGGTGGCCGCGGTAACTGTGACCGTGCTGTTGGGCGCGCTGCCGACGACGGGCTCGAAGCCGCGCGCACCGAACCAAGCGGTGCCGTCCTTGTCCTTCTCGCCCGTCGGGAAGTTGAACTTGAAGAATTTCAACGCCTCGGCCCGGACCGTGTCATCCACCGTGCCGTTGGTCATGGCGCGGCGGCCGGCCAGCGCGCCGGCGTCGCAGGCCTGCTGAAGGCGGGTGTGCGCCATGTAGGTGCGTGACAGATCGATGCCCGAGCCGATCATGGCGAGCAGCGGCAGGATCGCGGCGCCGACGATCGCCAGCGTGTTGCCGCGACGATCGCGCACCAGCCGGGCGAGCATCGCCCAAGACCTCCACCCACGCCGTGCCTTGCCCGCCATCCGATATGGTCCTCTCGCGCCCGAACGGCGCCCACCCACGCCGGCCTTGCGGCGGACGCCTCGACATCCGAATAACAGGCGGTGGTTAAGCGAAGGTTTGCCGGGGACGTGCAGGATCCCGAGATTGAGTTGGCGCTGCTGCATGCGCCGGCGGACGCGCGCGATGATCTCGCGGCGTTGTTCGCGCTGGATGCGCGCATGCGCCAGATCGTGATCGGAGCGCGTGAACCGATGCTGGCGGCGATCAAGCTCGTCTGGTGGCGCGAGCGGATCGAGGCGCTTCCCGAGGCTCCGGCGGGGGAGCCGCTGCTGGCGGCGCTGGCCGAGGCTGTACGCGCGGGCATGCCGGCGGAGGCGGTGGCGGGCATCGTCGCGGGTTGGGAGGATGTGCTGGCCGAGGATGTCACCGCCGGTCACGCGGCGCGCGGGGCGGCCTTGTTCCGGGCGGCGGCGGCGCGGCTGGGCGGGCCTATGCCGGACGGTCTCGAGGCGGGTGGGGCGGCATGGGCGCTGGTCGACGCCGCGCGCCATGGTGCCGAGACGCTGTCCGCCGCGCAGGGGCAGTCGCGGGCGCCGCGCTGGCCGGGGAGGCTGAGGGCGCTGGGCATGCTGGCCCGGCTGGCGGAGCAGGATGCGGCGGGCGGGCGGCCCGCGCCGCAGGCGACGCCGGGCCGCTCCGCGCGGATGATCTGGCACCGGCTGACGGGTCGCTGAGCGGCTTTCCGTCGGGCGGAGGGTTGGCTAGCGTTGCGGCCGAGGGGAGACGGGCGGATGTGGCGCTATCTGGTGGGGCTTGCAGGCGGGGTGATCGCGATGGGCGGCGGGCTGCTGCTGACGCGCGGGGGTGCGCAACCGCCAGCGACGATCCCGCCCCCGCCCGCCGCCAGCGGGGCGAGCGCCGCTGCCGAACCCGCGTCCGAGCCGCTGCCCGAGGCGACCGAGCGGACGCGCGAGGAGAAGCGCTTCGCCCGCTACGACAAGGACAAGGACGGGGCGATCCTCAGGGCCGAATATCTGGCGGCGCGGCGCAAGGCCTATGACAAGCTCGACCGCAACCATGACGGGCGGCTCGACTTCGAGGAATATGCCGTGAAGACGAGCGAGCGTTTCGCCAAGGCGGATGCGGACCGATCCGGCCAGCTGACGGCGGCAGAGTTCGCCACCACGCGGGTGGCGCGCACGCCCAGGCGCGCGGCGCCGTGCCCGCCGGTCGCTCAGGACGACTGACCGGAGCGCCTGATCAGGCGGCGGTCAGCCAAGTCGCCAGATCGTCGCGGGCACGGGCCGTCAGCACGGCGCGACGATCCGCCTTCTTGCGGCCCTCGACCGGCGGAAACAGGCCGAAATTGACGTTCATCGGCTGGAACGTATCCGCCTTGGCGCCGCCCGTGACATGGCCCAGCAACGCGCCGAGCGCGGTGGTGCCCGGCGGCGGCAGCGCGGTGGTGCCGGCGAGGTCCGCCACCGCGAAGCGGCCGGCGAGCAGGCCGACGGCGGCGCTTTCGACATAGCCCTCACACCCGGTAATCTGCCCGGCGAAGCGAACCGCGGGGCGGGACCGGAGGCGGAGCGTCGCATCCAGCAGCCGCGGCGATTGCAGGAAGGTGTTGCGGTGCAAGCCGCCCAACCGGGCGAACTCAGCCTTTTCCAATCCCGGAATGGTGCGGAACAGGCGGACCTGCTCGGCATGCTTCAGCTTGGTCTGGAAGCCGACCATGTTCCACAAGGTGCCCAGCGCATTATCCTGCCGCAGCTGCACGACGGCATAGGGCCAGCGGCCGGTGCGCGGATCATCCAGCCCCATCGGCTTCATCGGGCCGTGGCGCAGCGTCTCGTGTCCGCGGGAGGCCATCACTTCGATCGGCATGCAGCCCTCGAAATAAGGCGTGTTGCGCTCCCACTCCTTGAACTCGGTCTTCTCCGCGGCGAGCAGGCCTTCGACGAAGGCGTGATATTCGTCGCGGTTCATCGGGCAGTTGAGGTAATCTTTGCCGCCGCCCTTGTCCCAGCGCGACTGGAACCAGGCGATGCCGGTATCCACCGTCTCGCGGTGCACGATGGGTGCGATGGCGTCGAAAAAGGCCAGCGCATCCTCGCCCGTCTCGGCGGCGATGGCAGCGGCGAGCGGAGCGGCGGTGAGCGGACCGGTGGCGACGATGACGGGGCCGTCCGGCAGCACGTCCACGCGCTCGCGCACCAGCTCGATCAACGGATGCGCTTCGATCGCCTGCGTGACGCCGGCCGCGAAGCCGTCACGATCGACGGCCAGGGCCGAGCCGGCGGGCAGACGGTGCGTATCCGCCTGCGCGAGGATCAGCGATCCGGCGGCGCGCATCTCGGCATGGAGCAGGCCGACGGCGTTGTTGTCGGCATCGTCCGAGCGGAAACTGTTGGAGCAGACCAGCTCCGCCAGCGAGTCGGTGTGGTGCGCGGGGGTGGCTTCGACGCCGCGCATTTCGGACAGGCGCACGCGGTAGCCGGCCTGCGCCAGCTGCCACGCCGCCTCCGACCCGGCGAGCCCGCCGCCGATGACATGGATGTGATGAGACATGCCTGTCCGCTTAGCCGCGTGGCGCGGGCAAGGGCAATCATCTCGCCCGTCCAACGCCCCCGCCGCGGTGCCGTGCGTCACAAAAGAGATCGTGCTGGACCGCTAGTCAGCGCGCACGCTAGCCTGCCCGTCGGGGGCAGATCGGAGGGGTGGCTTATGATCGAGCATGTGACGATCCACGTCGAGGACCTGGACGAGGCGCGCGGCTTCTATGAGGCCTTGCTGGCGCCGCTCGGCTATGAGGTGACGCGGCGTGTGTCCGACCATGATGACGGTCCGCGCATCGCCTTCGGTCGCGATCGCCGCGCGCAGCTGTGGCTGGTCGAGGAGAGCATGGCGCATGAGGGGCTGGTGATCGCGCTCACCGCTGACGACGAAGCCGCAGTCGATGCCTTCCGCTCCGCCGCCGAGGATGCAGGCGCGGACGACGTGTCCGAGGCGGAAACCGATCACGCGGGGAAGTATGCCGCCAGCGCCAAGGATGCGAACGGCAACCGCATCGTTGCGGTGGCCGGTGGCGCCGGGCGGGGGATGATCGACCATGTGCAGCTGGTCGTCAGCGATTTCGGCCGCACGCTGCGCTTCTACGAACAGCTGCTCGAACCGCTCGAAGTGTCGCTGGTCGCGCGGGAGCTGGATCATGAGGATGGCCCGCGCGTCGCCTTCGGCCAGGGCGGCGAGCCGAGCCTGTGGCTGACCGAGGAAGGCGATCCGCAGTCAAGTGTCGCGATCGGCTTCTCCGCCGCGAACAAGCGGCAGGTGGACGAGTTTTACGTCAACGCCAAGGATGCCGGCGGGCGCAAGATCCAGGCGGCCGGCGTGCGCGATGAGGTCGGCCCCGATTACTACGTCGCGGGGGCGAGCGATCCCGACAACAACCGGATCGAGGCGGTGCATGACGGCGAGCATGGCCTCGCTCCCGTCGCCGCGGTGAAGACGGGCGGCGACAAGCTGGCCGAGGCCGCGGCGCTGCAGCGCTGGGAAGCGGAGCGGGCGCAGGCCAAGGCGGCCGAGATGGCGGAGGCGGAGGCACGGTCCGGCCGCGGCTTCGCCAGCCTCTCGACCACGCCGGTGACGATGGCGGCGATGCCGAAGAAGGCGGCGCCCAAGGCGGAGGAGGCCGACGAGGAGGAAGAGGATCTGCTCGCAGGGCTTGGCGACGATGCCGAAGGCGATGCGGACGATCTCGATCTGGCGGCGCTCGGTCTCGACGACGATGAGGGCGAGAAGGCCGCGTCGGGCGATGATGGCGAGATCGACTGGGCAGCCCTCGGCCTGGATGATGACGAGACCTCGACCGACAAGGCCGAGACGACGGCAGGCGACGATGACGAAATCGATTGGGCCGCTCTCGGCCTCGACGATGACGATAGCTCGACCGAAAAGGCTGAGACCGCCGCCGGCGACGATGACGAGATCGACTGGGCGGCGCTCGGCCTTGACGATGACGATGCGGAGACCAGCGCGTCGAGCGATGACGAGGAGCTGGATTTGAGCGCGCTCGGCCTCGACGACGAGGAAGAGGAGGCGCCGAAGCCTGCGGCCAAGCCGGCCAAGAAGGAGATCAGCAAGTCCGCCATGGGCATGGATTTCGGCGGCAAGCTCTAGCGGCAGCGGGGAACGCCGCGCCGTCTCCGGGGCGCGACGTTCCTCGACTGCGTCTCAGACCGCCATCAATGCCAGGGTGAGCGCCCGCTGGTCGGGATCGTCGGGCAGCGGACGCTCGTCCTGCACCCAGTTCCGGTCCAGCGCGGCGTAGAAGTGCGGGTAGCAGGCGCGGTCCTGCGCCATTTCCCATTTCAGCCGCTTATCCTCCGGGATGGTGAGCGCGACGACGTGCAGGCCGGTGCGGCCGTCGAACCAGCGCTGCACCACGCCCGCCACCTGATCGCCCGCGCACAGGTGAATATAGCCGTCGCGGCGATCGAGCTCGCTGCCGGCGAACTGCCCGTCGCGGTCGAAGGCCGCCCACTCGTCCGCAGTCATCACCTTGTAGAGCGGCGACTTCATTCGTCGTCCTCCACCCCGCCGGCGCGATCTTCCTGACCGTCCGACAAATCGTCGCCGATGGTGGCGCCGTCCTCGGGAGCGACCTCGGGCGGCGTTTCGAGCAGGTTGGCCTCGGCCTCCTCCTCGCTCTCCTCGATCCGCGCGGCGGCGACGACATGCTCGTCCTTCGCGACGTTGAACAGGCGCACACCGGCCGATCCACGGCCGACAACGCGCGTGTCGCCGACCGACTGGCGGATCAGCTTGGCCTGATCGGTGACGAGCATCAGCTGCTCGCCATTGTGCGCCGGGAAGGAGGCGACGACCGGCCCGTTGCGGCCGAGATTGTCGATATTGGTGATGCCCTGACCGCCACGGCCGGAGCGGCGATATTCATAGGCCGAGCTGCGCTTGCCATAGCCATTGGCGCAGACGGTGAGGATGAACTCCTCCGCCTCCTGCATCGCAGCGACGGTGGCTTCGTCGAGGATTGCCTCGCGCCCTTCCTTCCAGGGGGCGGCGCGAAGATATTTGTCGCGCTGCTCGGTGTCGAACGGCGTGCCGCGCAGGATCGACAGCGAGATCACCTCGTCGTCGCCCAGCAGCCGGATGCCGCGGACGCCCGCCGAGGTGCGGCTCTGGAACTCGCGCACGTCGGTCGCGGCGAAGCGGATCGCCTTGCCGCCGCGCGTCGCCAGCAGCACGTCGTCCTCCTCGGTCAGCAGCGAGACGCCGATCAGGCGATCGGACGCATCCTCCCCCTCGTCGTCCGTGCCGAAGCGCATCGCGATCTTGCCCGCGCGCGGCACGTTGGTGAAGGCATCCATCGAATTGCGCCGCACCAATCCCTTGGCAGTGGCGAACATGATGTGAAGCTTGCCCCAATCCGCCTCGTCTTCCGGCAGCGGCAGCACGGTGGAGATCGTCTCGCCGTCTGCCAGCGGCAGCAGGTTGACCATCGGCCGGCCGCGCGCCTGCGGGGCACCTTCGGGCAGGCGCCACACCTTCATGCGATAGACCTTGCCCGCGGTGGAGAAGAACAGCACCGGCGTGTGCGTGGACGTGACGAAGAGGCGCGTGACCGCATCCTCCTCCTTCGTGCCCATGCCGGCGCGACCCTTGCCGCCCCGCTTCTGCGCGCGAAAGGCATCGAGCGGCGTGCGCTTGATGTATCCGCCGAGGGTGACGGTGACGACCATCTCCTCGCGCTCGATCAGATCCTCGTCGTCGATGTCGTCGCCAGGCGGGGCGATCAGCGTCTTGCGCGGGGTGGCGAAATCGCGCTCGATCGCGTCGATCTCCTCCACCATCACCTCGTAGAGGCGGGCGCGGTTGCCGAGGATCTCCAGCAGTTCGCCGATGGTGCCGGCCAGCTGCTTCAACTCGTCGCCGATCTCGTCTCGGCCGAGCGCCGTCAGACGGTGCAGGCGCAGATCGAGGATGGCGCGCACCTGCGTGTCGGACAGACGATAGGTGTCGCCCTCGACGTCGCTCTCGATCGCCTCGACGAGACGGATGTAGGGCAGGATCTCGCCGATCGGCCATTCGCGGGCGAGCAGGGCCGCACGCGCCTCGGCGGGCGAGGCGGAACCGCGGATGATGCGCACCACCTCGTCGAGGTTAGTGACGGCGACGACGAGGCCGAGCAAGATGTGCGCCCGCTCACGCGCTTTCAGCAGCTCATATTTGCTGCGGCGGGTGATCACCTCCTCGCGGAAGCGGACGAACGCCTCGATGATGTCGCGCAGCGACAGGAGCTCGGGCCGGCCGCCACGAATGGCGAGCATGTTGGCCGGGAAGCTCGACTGCGCCGGCGTGTGCCGCCACAGCTGGTTGAGCACCACGTCGGCGGTGGCATCGCGCTTCAGGTCGATGACGATGCGGACGCCTTCGCGATTCGATTCATCGCGAATGTCGCTGACGCCTTCGATCCGCTTTTCCTTGGCGGCCTCGGCAATCTTCTCGACCAGGCCGGACTTGCCGACCTGATAGGGAATGGAGGTGAGCACGATCGAGCGCCGGTCACGCCGCTCCTCCACCTCCCAGGTGGAGCGCATGATGATCGAGCCACGCCCCGTGTGATAGGCGCTGCGCGCGCCGCCGGTGCCGAGGATCGTCGCGCCGGTCGGGAAATCGGGGCCGGGGACGATCTGGTGCAGCTCGTCCACCGTGACCGCGGGGTTGGCGATATAGGCTTTGCAGGCGCGCAGCACCTCGCCCAGATTGTGCGGCGGCACGTTGGTGGCCATGCCGACGGCGATGCCGCCCGCGCCGTTGACCAGCAGGTTGGGGAAGCGCGCCGGCAGCACCGTCGGCTCTTCCCGCGAGCCATCGTAATTGGCGGTGAAATCGACCGTGTCCTTGTCGATATCCTCCAGCAGCGTCATCGCCACCTTCGCCAGCCGTGCTTCGGTGTAGCGCATGGAGGCGGGCGGATCGGGATCCATCGAGCCGAAATTGCCCTGGCCGTCGATCAGCGGCACGCGCATCGACCAGTCCTGGGCGAGGCGGGCGAGGGCATCGTAGATCGAGCTGTCGCCGTGCGGGTGGTAATTGCCCATCACGTCGCCGACGATCTTGGCCGACTTGCGGTAAGGGCGGCCAGGGACGAAGCCGCCTTCCTGGCTGGCGAACAGGATGCGGCGGTGCACCGGCTTCAGCCCGTCGCGCACGTCGGGCAGCGCGCGCGCGACGATCACCGACATGGCGTAATCGAGATAGCTGGCCTTCATCTCCTCGACGATGGAGATGGGCGAAATGTCGCTGCGGCCGTCGATCGGCGGTGTGGTGGCCAAGAGGGAATCCGTTGTGGTGAGGGGATGATCGCGCCGCGCGCGCGTCCGTCATCTAATCATCCCGCCCCCGGAACGCCAGTCTCGCGTGCGCGTGCGTGCGCGCGCGAGACTATAATGTAAGGGGAAGCAGGGGTGGGGTCAGGCCTTGGCGGGCGGGGCGATCCGCTGGAAGCGCCACGTGTCGCCGTCCTCGCCCGCAAAGGCATAGCCGTCGCTGTCGAAGCCCTTGAGCGCTTCCGCGTCGGTCAACCGATGTTCGCAGATGTAGCGCGCCATCATGCCGCGGGCGCGCTTGGCGGCGAAACTGTTGAAGCGCAGTCCCTTGGGGCCTTCCTCCCGGAAGTCGATCGTGAGGATGCGGGCACCGGCGGGGGGATGCGCGCCGATCGCCTGCCAATATTCCTGGCTGGCGAGGTTGATCACCGTGTCGGTGCCCTCCGTCGCCAGCTCGCGCGCCAGCGCGTCGGACAGGCGGCGGCCCCACCAGGCGTAGAGATCCTTCGCGCGGCCCGGCGCCCACGGCGTGCCCATCTCCAGCCGATAGGGGCGGATCGCATCGAGCGGGCGGAGCAGGCCATAGAGGCCGGAGAGGATGCGGACATGATCCTGCGCGAAGGCAATGGCGTGCGGATCGAGCGAGCGCGCCTCGAGCCCGAGATAGACATCGCCGTTGAACGCGTAGAGCGCGGCGCGCTGCTCCGCCTCGCCGAAGCCTTTGTAGCGATCGGCATTCAGCGTCGCGAGCTTGGGGCTGATGTGCATCAGCGCACCCAGCTTCTTCGGCCCGAGCTTCGCGGCGGCGGCGGCCAGCGTCTCCGCCTCGGCGGCGAAGCGCGGCTCGCTCGGCTCATGCGGGGGCGTCGGCTTGGTGAAGTCGAGCGTCTTGGCGGGGGAAAGGAGCGCTATCATGATTGCAGCCCGCCTAGCGCACGGGAGCCGGGCGGTTCAATCGGCGTTCAGCGCGCATGCGGCAGGACATGACCGTTATGCTTGTGCGGTTTGGCCGCGCGGATTAACCGTGCGCCGCAGATCCGGCGGCCATCGGACCGCCGCAGAGGAGGCTTGAAGCGAATGAAGACCTTGTCGACGTCCCTGCTCGCACTGGCGCTCGCCTGCGGGGGTGCTGCCATCGTGGCGGTTCCTGCCGCCGCGGCGAAGAAGGAAGAGGCCAAGGCGCCCAGCTACAATCTCAGCAAGCCGGTGCGCGAGGCGATCGTCGCCGCGCAGGCCGCGATCCAGGCGAACGATGCCGCGACCGCGCAGGCGAAGATCGCCGAGGCCAAGGCCGCAGCGAAGACGGATGACGACCGGTTCGTCGCCGCCTCTACCCTGCTCGACCTGTCGCGCGTGACTAAGGACGAGAAGCAGGAGCAGGAGGCACTCGACGGCCTGCTCGCCGGCAACCGTCTGGCGCCCGCGCAGCGCACGCAGGTGCTGGTGCTGTCCGGCCAGCGCGCGCTCCAGGCGAACCAGACCGCGCGTGCCGAGCAGTTGCTGGCGGAGGCGATTCAGCTGGCGCCGAACAATCAGGATGCCGTTGCGCTGCTGGCCGAGACCAAGGTGAAGGCGGGCAAGCCGGCCGAGGGTCTCGCCATCTTCCAGCAGTCGATCGCCGCGGCGAAGCAGTCTGGCACGAAGCTGCCGAAGAATTGGTATGATCGCGCCGTCAACATCGCCTACTCGGCCAAGCTGCCACAGCAGGCGGAGGCGCTGACCCAGGAGTGGCTGATCGCCTATCCGACCAAGGACACGTGGCGCGACTCGCTGGTCATCTGGCGCGATCTCAACAAGATCGATGCCGACACGCAGCTCGACCTGATGCGCCTGCAGCGCGCGGCCGGCGCGATGAAGGGCGCGGGCGACTTCGGTGAATATGTCGACGCGACCTACAACAAGAACCCCGGTGAAGCGAAGGCCGTGCTCGACGAGGGCGTTCGGGCCGGCGCGATCAATCTGACCGCGAACAAGAGCCTGGGTGAGATCAACACGCTGGTCGGGCAGCGCATGGGCGCGGACAAGGCCTCGCTCGGCAAGAGCGCGGCCGACGCCAAGGGTGCGAAGGGCACGGCCCGCCTCGCCCAGAACGTCGCCGACGGTTATCTCGGCTACGGCCAGTGGCAGGAAGCGGCTGACATGTACCGGGTGGCGCTGACGAAGCCCGGCATCGACGCGAACCTCATCAACACCCGCCTCGGCATGGCGCTGTTCCGCGCCGGCGACAAGGCAGGTGCGACCGAGGCGTGGAGCAAGGTGACGGGGCCGCGCGCCGGCCTGGTCAAGTATTGGACGATCCTGATGAACCAGGGGCCGGCCACCGCCTGATCGGCAGCCGCTTTAGCGGACAGGAAGGGGCGGCGGAGCTTCAGGCTCTGCCGCCCTTTTCGTTTGCTCATGCGAGGCTCAGGCGACCAGCGCCGCAGCGCTGCACCGCACGCCGTCGATACGGACGTCTGCGGAGCCGATGTGGATGCCGAGCAGGCCGGTAAGCGAGTCGATCACGCCATCCAGCACAGGGGCGGCCGGCGTCAGCACGAGCCCGACGAGCGATGTCACCGATGAGACGCTGATCCCGAGCCCAAGCAGGCTGACGTTCAGGGCCATGTTCCGGACAAGCGAAGTGACGAGCCCGTTCACCACCTCACCCGAATCGATTGTGCGGATGGTCCTGCGCGCCACTTGGTCGCCGGTGAAGTCGACCCGCTTCCAACCGCTGCCCGTCAGGTTCACGCGCGCCTGCCCCGTAACCGAAAGGAACAGCGCCGAGGCGATGCGCGCAGGCGATTCGGTCAGCGCGGTGCGATGATCGTTCAGCGATGCGGTCCGCACCTCGGCGATCGAGACGTGGCCGAGCGAGGGCTGCACGTCGAGTGAGGCGGTGCGTGCGCCGGTGCGGGGATCGCAGGCGACCGCTGCCAGTTTCGCCTGCGCTTCGGCCAGCTCGACATAAACCGGCAGACGCACCGCGCCGACGCCCAGCAGCGACAGGCCGCCGGGCAGGAGCGTACTCTCGACGAACAAACGTGTCTGGGACGTACGGATGATCGGCTGGCCCGAGGGCGTGACAGCCAGCCATGGCGAGCTTGCCGCGCGCTCGCCGGTGGCGACATGGACGGTCGTTTTCGCCAGACCCGGCACATCGGCGCCGAGATCGAGTTGCAGCTGGCGCGTGCCGTTGGAGAGCTCCAGCGCGCCGCGCATCAGATCGAAGGCGGAGACGCGGATCGCCTGACCCGAGGCAGCGCGATCCTGGCCTCCGATGGGTCCGAGGTCGATCAGCTTGCCGAGCGGCGTGGCATCCCCGCTGATCCCGGCCGAGACGACCTTGCGGACGACGGTGGCGGCAGCGGTGCCGCCACCCTGATCCAGAGCGGTGGCGAGCGCCCCCAGCACGCGTGGGGCCGCCACCTGCGTCTTCAGCACCGTGTCGAACGAGACTGCCTGCAATCCGGCACTGGTCCGCAGCGCACCGAGGAAGGCAAAGAGATCGACGTCGGCGCCGAGCAGCGCGTTATAGTCCATCGCGGTGAGCGAAACCTCGGAGCCGGTCAGGCCGCTCAGCAGCGCGTTCGCGATACCCCCGCTCACGCCGGCAAGGCGCGACCCGATTGAGAATGCGGCGACGCGGGTACGTGCGGCGGTGGCGGAGCGGGTAATGGTGATCGTGCGGCGTCCAAGCGTCGCCACACCGAAATAGAGCGGTGTCTGCGACTGGATCGTCACGCGGGCGGCGTTCTGGTTCGCCGGCTGGGCGACGAACCGGTTGTTCACCGTCAGGGTCGGGTCCGCGCGGTAGAGGCCGGTCTGCAGGCTGAGCGTATAAGCGCGGGACCAGCCATTTGCGGCGATGGCGGCGCGGGCCGATGCGTCTGCCGTGTCCAGCTCCGCAGCCGCGGACAGTGCGGCTGCATCGGCAATGCCCTGGAGCTTGCGCGTCTCCTGATAGATGGCGCCGAGATCGACAGCGAAGGCAAGCGCGGCGATCGCGCTGGTCATGATGCCTGCTGTCAGGATCGTCGTGGCGCCGCGTCGGTCCCGCCCCAGCCGGCCGAGTGAGCGACCTGCCTCGAAGCGCACGCCGTCAGAGCCCGCCCAGTCGCACCGCCGCCGACCGGCGGATCAGCGCCGCGGGCATGGGCACCAGGCCCAGCCGGAAGAATGCCTCGGATGAGGCATCATAGCCGACCCGGACTGTGATCGTCTCCGATGCCTCGGACACTTCCACGGTGGCGCGATCCGGCGCGATACCCGCCTGGCCAGACAGGCCGTCGCGCACCGTCGTGCGGGCGAGCGACGCGCGCTCGCTGGCGGTCAGGCCGGCCAGCGATGCGCGGGCCGCATCGTTGGCGACCTGCTGCAGCGCGTGCCCGCGCCAGAAGTAACCGCCATAAGCGATGATCCCGAGCAGGATCATCAGCAACAGGGGCGCAACCAGGGCGAATTCCGTCAGCACCGCCCCGCGACGGTCCCGAACGATGCTCCCGCGGAGCGGAGAGCTCTCCGACTTTGCAACCATATCTGCCGACCTCCGATCTCGGCAGGGTCAGGATCGCGGGATAGTCTTACGACGAACATAGTTTAGATTTTTTTCGAAACGTGCATTTTCAGGTGGAATAAGCAACGATCATGCAGCACGGTGGCAACAAGGTGGGGGACAGGAAAGCTTTGTAGGCCAATAGGTTGCGAGCGCAGGCTTACATAAGTTACACATAATGGGACAGGAGGACAGGGTGGCTTCGCAAAGTGCAATCGTCGTCTCCTCTGCGGATTTCGTGCGCCGGTTCGGCGCCTGGCAGGACCGGGCGAGCACCGATCCGATCTTCGTCACGCATCATGGGCGACGGCGACACGTCATGCTGTCCATGCCTGCCTACGAAGCGATGCTGGCGGCAGCCGAGGGCGGCACAACCCCGGACGGCGACCGGCTGAAGCTGGAGACACTGGTCGCGCAGCTGGACGCCTGCTTCATTGCGCTGGACGCGGAACTGACCGTGACCTCGATGAACCCGGCCGCGGTCGCCTTCTTCGGCGTGGCGCAGGCAGCGATCGTCGGGCGCCCGTTGGGTGACGAACTGCCAGAGCTGGAGCGGTCGGTGGTGCGCGCCCATCTCGGGCGTACGCTCGCCTCGGGCGAGGTCGCCGCGTTCGAGATGCCGGCGATCAGCCATCCGGGCGAGTGGCTGCGCTGCTCGGTGTTTCCGTTCGGCTCGGGCGTCGCCTGCCTGTTGCGCAACGTCACGAGCGAACACAACGCTCATGCCGTTGATCAGTGGAAGTCGGCGCTGACCGAGGCGATGATGGCGGCGGGCGGCATCGGCCTCGGCATGCTCAGCCTGCGCGGCACGTTCAGCTTCGTCGGCACGCAGCTGGCGGAATTTGCCGGCTTCTCGCCGCAGGCGCTGGAGCAGGTGCGTTTGACCGATATCCTGCCGCTCAGCCGACGGGTCGAGGCTGCCAGCCACGTCGAATCGGTGCTGAACGGCCGCGAGGCGCGCGGCTTCGATACCGCGCTGCTGGTCAACAAGGGCGGGGAGCGGCCGGTGCGGATCGGCCTGGCACCGCTGCGTGGGGATTATGCCATCGATGGCGCGATGGTGGTCGTCACTGTCATTCACTGACGGGTTGCACGTCATCCCAGCGAATGCTGGGATCTTCCTGAGGCTTGGCAAGCGCTTGGCCGCAAGAGACCCCGGCTTCCGCTGGGATGACGATTGAGGTTCGAAAAGAAGCGGGCGCTCGCCTGTCGCTCTGATGTCCCGACAATGAGAAAGGGCCGCCCGGATCGCTCCGGACGGCCCTTTTTATCGTCTTTGCCAGGCGGAAGACCCGAAGGCCTCCCGCACCGGACCTCAGTCGTCGGAAGCGATCTCGCCCGGCTCGGCGTTCGGATCGTAATCCTCGGTGAAGCCGGCTTCGTCACGCTCGAACATCTGCGCCATGACGTCGACGCCCTGCGCCTGCATCTCGGCCTCTTCGGGCGAGCGGGCGATGTTCACCTTGATCGTGACGGCCACCTCCGGATGGAGCTGCACCTTCACCTCGTTCAGGCCGATCGCCTTGATCGGCTTGTCGAGCACGATCTGGCTCTTCAGGATCTTGGTGCCGTCCGCCTCGAGCAGCTCCGCCAGATCGCGCGCGGACACCGAGCCGTAGAGCTGGCCGGTGTTCGACGCCTGACGGATGAGCGTCAGCGTCTTGCCATCGATGCCCTTCGAGTCCGCAATCGCGGTCTCGCGGCGCTTGGCGTTGTCCGCCTCGATCTGCGCACGGTTCAGCTCGAACACGCGCTTGTTCGCTTCGTTGGCGCGCAGCGCCTTCTTGCGGGGCAGGAGATAGTTGCGCGCGAAGCCGTTCTTCACGGTGACGACGTCACCGATCTGACCGAGCTTCTCGACGCGCTCCAGCAGAATCACGTCCATGTCGGGCGCTCCTTACTTGACGATGTAGGGCAGGAGCCCGAGGTGCCGGGCGCGCTTGATCGCCTGGGCGAGCTCACGCTGCTTCTTGGCCGAAACCGCGGTGATGCGGCTGGGCACGATCTTGCCGCGCTCGGACACGAAGCCCTGCAGCAGGCGGACATCCTTGTAATCGATCTTCGGCGCTTCCTTGCCCGAGAACGGGCAGGACTTGCGGCGGCGGAAGAAGGGACGAGCCATCTTTCTCTAAACTCCTCAGGCCGCGTCGCGGTCGGCGCGGGGGCCACGATCGTCGCCGTCGCGGCGCGGGCCGCGATCGTCGTCACGGCGCGGGCCGCGATCACCGCGATCCCGGTCGCCGCGGCCACCACGCTCGCGGTCACGCTCGTTGCGGCGCATCATCGCCGACGGGCCGGCCTCATGCTCGTCCACGCGGACGGTCATGTAGCGGATCACGTCTTCGTTGATCGCGGTCTGGCGCTCCAGTTCGGCGACCACGCCCGCGGGCGCGTCGATCTCGAGCATCACGTAATGCGCCTTGCGGTTCTTCTGGATCCGGTAGGCGAGGCCACGCAGCCCCCAGGTCTCGGTCTTGACGACGCGACCCTGTCCTTCCGTCACGATCCGGGTGGCGGTTTCCGCCAGTGCGTCCACCTGCGCCTGTGCCAGATCCTGGCGCGCAAGGAACACATGCTCGTAAAGAGCCATGTCTTCTCATCTCCTTGCCGATCGCTGACGTGGCCCCATGCCACGCCCCTCCGGCTGTCGTCCCAAGCTGTCGTCTCAGACTAGAGCCCGAAAACGAGCCGGGGCGGAGAGCGCATGGCTCCCGCCCCGGATCAGCCGCACATACACGAATGCCGGCGCGGGGCAAGGGTTGCCGTGGCGGGAGCGACCGCCTAACCGCCCGCGCTTGGAATGTCAGGGAGGATCGGGTGCGCGCTTTCATCTTTCCGGGGCAGGGCAGCCAGGCGATCGGCATGGGCCAGACGCTGGCCGGCGCCAGTGCGGCCGCCCGCGCGGTGTTCGAGGAGGTGGACGACACGCTCGGCCAGCACCTCTCGCGGCTGATGGTCGAAGGGCCCGAGGCGGAGCTGACCCTGACGGAGAATGCCCAGCCCGCGATCATGGCCAACGCCATCGCCACCTTGCGGGTACTGGAGGAGGGCGGCGTGCGGCTGGCCGACAAGGCAGCCTATGTCGCGGGCCACTCGCTCGGTGAATATAGCGCCCTGTGCGCGGCCGAGGCGCTCGATCTCGCCACCACCGCACGGCTGCTGAAGCTGCGGGGCCAGGCGATGCAGGCGGCGGTGCCGGTGGGGCAGGGCGCGATGGCGGCGCTGCTCGGTGTCGATTATGACGCTGCGCGCTCGATCTGTGCGGACGCGGCCGAGGGCGAGGTGTGCGAGGCGGCGAACGACAATGGCGGCGGGCAGGTCGTCATTTCGGGCGACAAGGCCGCGGTCGAGCGGGCGATGGTGCTGGCCAAGGCACGCGGCGCCAAGCGCGCGCTGCCGCTGCCCGTCTCCGCGCCGTTCCATTGCGAGCTGATGGCGCCGGCCGCAACGGCCATGGAGAAGGCGCTGGCCGAGGCGGATGTGCGTGCGCCGCTGGTGCCGGTGTTCGCCAACGTCACTGCCGCGGCCGTCTCGAATCCGGATGCGATCCGCGCCTTGCTGGTCGAGCAGGTGACGGGCACCGTCCGCTGGCGCGAGAGCGTCGAGGCGATGGTGGCGGCGGGCGTGACCGAGTTCGTCGAGTTCGGCGCCAAGGTGCTCGGCCCCATGGTCAAGCGCATCGCCCCCGACGCGACCGCGACCAGCGTGGTGACGATGGCCGACATCGAGGCCCTGGCGGCGCGGCTCTGAGGTCGTTGTTCACGCAGAGGCGCGAAGGCGCAGAGACGTGCAAGAGCGGGATCCGCTGAGCGGAGCGGTCGTCGATGCAGCACTTCACGTGCATCGCGCGCTCGGGCCGGGGCTGTTGGAGAGCGTCTACGAGATGGTTCTTGCAGCTCGACTGGAGCGGGCCGGGCACCGTGTCGAACGGCAGAAGGCCGTCTCGTTCGAGTTTGACGGCATGCGGTTCGACAATGCCTTCCGCATCGACCTCCTCGTCGACGATCGCCTGCTTGTGGAGATCAAGTCGGTGGAGCGGCTCAACGCCGCTCATGCCAAGCAGCTGTTGACCTATCTCCGCTTGACTGGGCAACCGGTCGGGCTGCTCATCAACTTCGCCGGCGAGACACTCAAGGAAGGGCTGAAGCGGGTTGTGAACGATTACAGACCCTCTGCGCCTCCGCGCCTCTGCGTGAACCAGAACAAGGATCTAGAATGATGTTCGACCTTTCAGGCATGACCGCGCTCGTCACCGGCGCGTCCGGCGGCTTGGGTTCCGCGATCGCGGCGGCGCTGGCGGGGCAGGGCGCGCGGGTGGCGCTTTCGGGCACGCGCGTCGAGGCGCTGGAGCAGGTGGCGGGCGGGCTGGCCGGTGATCCGGTGCTGCTGCCGTGCAACCTGTCCGACAGCGCGGCGGTGGATGCGCTGGTTCCGCAGGCGGTGGCGGCGCTCGGCGGCAAGCTCGACATCCTCGTCAACAATGCCGGCATCACGCGCGACAATCTCGCCATGCGGATGAAGGACGAGGAATGGTCCCAGGTCATCCAGGTCAATCTGGAGGCCGCGTTCCGCCTCATCCGCGCCGCCGCCAAGCCGATGATGAAGGCGCGGTTCGGCCGCATCGTCTCGATCACCTCGGTGGTCGGCGTCACCGGCAATCCGGGGCAGGCGAACTATGCCGCGTCGAAGGCGGGCCTGATCGGGATGAGCAAGGCGCTGGCGCAGGAACTGGCCAGCCGTTCGATCACGGTCAACTGCGTCGCGCCCGGCTTCATCGCCTCGCCGATGACGGATGCGCTCAACGAAACGCAGACGGGCGCCATTCTGGCGAAGATCCCGGCCGGCGCCCTCGGTCAGGGGGGCGACATCGGCGCCGCGGTCGCCTATCTCGCCAGTCGCGAAGCCGGTTATGTCACGGGTCAGACGTTGCACGTCAACGGCGGCATGGCCATGATCTGACCGGATCCATTTTCCCGGCAAGCGAGTTGCTTGCCAGCCTCCCGCCCCCTCGCTAGGGCGGCGCCAACAGCCTGAAGGAAGGGTGAAGAACATGAGCGAGACCGCCGAGCGCGTGAAGAAGATCGTCGTCGAGCACCTCGGCGTCGAAGCCGACAAGGTGACCGAGGATGCGAGCTTCATCGACGATCTGGGCGCGGACAGCCTCGACATCGTCGAGCTGGTGATGGCGTTCGAGGAAGAGTTCGGCGTGGAGATCCCCGACGACGCGGCCGAGAAGATCGGCACCGTCAAGGACGCGATCAACTATATCGAGACCAACAAGGGCTGATCGAGCCCGTCGGCCCTGTCCTCGACCAGAGCAGGACAGGGCTTCGGGCACCGCCGAAACAGTGTCGTCGGTGCCTGTGACAGGCTCAGCCCGGACGGGTTGGGCCTGTCTTGCATTGTGAGGAGAGTGATTCATGCGCCGTGTCGTCGTCACCGGACTGGGCCTCGTCACCCCGCTCGGAGCGGACGTCGAGACCGCATGGGCGAACATCCTTGCCGGCAAGAGCGGCGCGGGGCCGATCACGCGCTTTGACGCGTCCGATCAGAAGTGCCGCATCGCCTGCGAGGTGAAGCCGAAGGATCATGAATATGGCTTCGATGCGGGCAAGCGCGTCGACCACAAGATCCAGCGGCAGGTCGATCCGTTCATCGTCTATGGCATCGACGCCGCCGGCCAGGCGCTTGAGGATGCCGGCCTGACCGAGATGAGCGAGGCCGAGCGGCTGCGCGCAGGCTGCTCGATCGGCTCGGGCATCGGCGGCCTGCCGGGGATCGAAAGCGAGTCGCTGGTCTGCCGCGACAAGGGGCCGACGCGCGTGTCGCCGCACTTCGTTCACGGCCGTCTAATCAACCTGATCTCGGGTCAGGTCTCGATCAAATACGGCCTGATGGGCCCGAACCACGCGGTCGTCACCGCCTGCTCGACCGGCGCGCACGCGATCGGCGACGCGGCACGCATGATCGCGATGGACGATGCCGACGTGATGCTGGCGGGCGGTGCCGAGGGCGCGATCTGCCCGCTCGGCATTGCCGGCTTCGCGCAGGCCAAGGCGCTCAGCACGCGCAACGACGAGCCCGAGCGGGCAAGCCGACCCTATGATCGCGACCGCGACGGTTTCGTCATGGGCGAGGGGGCGGGCGTGGTCTGCCTTGAGGAATATGAGCATGCCAAGGCGCGCGGCGCGAAGATCTATGCCGAGGTGATCGGCTATGGCCTGTCGGGCGATGCCTATCACGTCACCGCGCCGCATCCGGAGGGTTCGGGCGCCTATAGGTCGATGGAGATGGCGCTGCGCAAGGCGGGCCTGACCCCGGCCGACATCGATTACATCAACGCGCACGGCACCTCGACGCCGATGGGCGACGAGCTGGAGTTGGGCGCGGTGCGCCGCCTGTTCGGCGATGCGCTGGATGGCGTATCCATGTCGTCGACCAAGTCGGCCATCGGACACCTGCTTGGCGGCGCGGGCGCGGTGGAAGCGATCTTCTGCATCCTCGCAATGCGCGACCAGATCGTCCCGCCGACGCTGAACCTCGACAATCCGAGCGAGGCGTGCATCGGCGTCGATCTGGTGCCGCATACGGCCAAGAAGCGGACGGTGAAGGCGGTGCTGAACAATTCGTTCGGCTTCGGCGGCACCAACGCCTCGCTGGTGATGCGGGCGCTGTAGGCGGACACAGGCGCCCCGGCGTCTGCCGGGGTGGTTTCTCATCGGCCGTGGCGTCGGGCCCGGCTTCGTTCGGGTGACGGATGGCGACGCGACGGAAGCGGGGCAGGAGCGGGCGATCCCGCGCGTTGATCGGGCTGCTGATCGTGCTCGCCGTCGTGGCTAGCTTCATCGTCTGGCAGCGGCGGTCCACCACCTCATGGACGCAGGCCGGCCCCTCCGCCAAGGCGATCGACGTTACCGTACCCGAGGGCGCGACGCTCGCCGCCGCTGCGCGTGCGCTGGAGAAAGCGGGTGCGATCCCCTCCACCACGCGCTTCCTGCGCGATGCGCGCCGCTTCGGCGGAGACGAGCCGATCAAGGCGGGCGATTACGAGGTGCCGCCGCGCGCGAGCGAGAAGGACGTTCTCGCGCTACTGCAATCGGGCAAGACGGTGCAGCGCCTCGTGACGATCCCCGAAGGCATGCCCGCGGTGCTGGTGCGCGAGCGGCTGATGGCTCAACCGCTGCTGACGGGCGACGTGCCCGTGCCGGCGGAAGGATCGGTGTTGCCCGACAGCTACTCGTTTGAGAAGGGCGAGAGCCGCGCCGCGGTGCTGAAGCGGATGCAGGCGGCGATGACGCGCACGCTCGACCAGCTATGGAAGACGCGCACGCCTGCGAGCGTCGTCCAGTCCAAGCACGATGCCCTGACGCTTGCGGCGATCGTCGAGAAGGAGACGGCCAAGGCGTCCGAGCGGCGGACGGTGGCGGCGGTTTATTCCAACCGGCTGCGGCAGGGCATGAAGCTGCAGGCCGACCCGACGGTGATCTACCCGATCACGCAAGGGCGACCGCTCGGCCGCCGTATCCGCCGGTCCGAGCTGAACGCGGTCAACGGCTACAACACCTACGCCAAGGCGGGCCTGCCGCAGGGGCCGATCGCCAATCCGGGCAAGGAGTCGATTGCGGCGGTACTGGATCCGGCACCGTCCAAGGCGCTCTACTTCGTTGCCGATGGCACGGGCGGCCACGTCTTCGCGTCCACGCTGGCCGAGCACAACGCCAACGTACAGAAATGGTATGCGCTGCGGCGGCAGCGCGGGGAGATGTAGGAGCGGAACGCCGCTCCTAGAGGCGCAAGCCCTCCGTTTCCGGCAGGCCGGCGAGCAGGTTGACGCTCTGCACCGCCGCACCGGCCGCGCCCTTGCCGAGATTGTCGAGCGCGGCGACCAACCGGACCTGTCCCGCCGCTTCGTTGGCGAAGACGAACAGGTCGAGCCGGTCGGTGCCGGCGCATTGCTCGATCGTCAGCGCATCGCGCGGTGCGGTCTCGACATGGATGAGCGGGCAGCCGCGATAGCTGTCGGCAATCGCCTCGCGCACCGCCGCGACGGTCACCGTGCCGGGCAGCGCATGCAGGTGCAGTGCAATCTCGACCAGCATGCCGCGATAGGTGCGTGCGACCGCCGGCATGAAGATCGGCGCATGGTCCAGCCCGGCATGTGTCTGCATCTCGGGCACATGCTTGTGCGCAAGCGTGAGGCCATAGGCACGGAAGGCGGTGTCCGCCGCACCGCTCTCGAAGTCGGCGATCATCGCCTTGCCGCCACCCGAATAGCCGGACACCGCATTGACCGAGACGGGCGTGGCGGCGGGCAGCAGCCCGGCACGCACCAGCGGCCGGATCAGCGCCAGGAAGCCCGTGGGATAACAGCCGGGGTTGGAGATCCGCGTGGCGGCCGCAATCTCGCGCGCACGCCGCGGCTCCAGCTCGGGGAAGCCGTAGGTCCAGCCCTCGGCGACGCGGTGGGCGGAGGAGGCATCGACGATCCGCACCGCCGGATTTTCGATCAGCGCAACGGCCTCGCGCGCCGCATCGTCGGGCAGGCAGAGGATGACGATATCCGCGGCGTTCAGCGCGTCCCGGCGTGCGGCCGCATCCTTGCGCTGCGCCTCGGGCAAAGTGACGAGTTCGAGGCCGGCGCGCCCGGCGAGGCGATCGCGAATCTCGAGACCGGTGGTGCCGACGGCGCCGTCGATGAACACGCGGCTCACAGCGTGAGCCTCCGCCGCGCGACGATCGCCGACCCGCGGGCGACCACGGCTTCGAGATCCTCAACGGACACGACCATCGCATGTGCGTTGGCGTGGATGATCGAGCGTTCGTCCAGCATCAGCCCTACGTGCCCCGGAAAGAAGACGATGTCGTTACGCTGAAGCGTCTCACTGTCGGCAATCGGCTGACCGATCGAGTCGCGCTGCTGATCGCTGTCGCGCGGGACTACGAGGCCGCTCAGGCCAAGCGCAAGTTGGATAAGGCCCGAACAATCGATACCGAAGCCCGAGCGCCCGCCCCAGCGGTATGGCGTCCCGAGCAGCTTGGTCGCGACCGCAGCCGGATCTTGGTGCCACTCGCCCAAGGCGCGCACATGGCGATGGTGGAGAAAGCCGTCATCCACCCGGAGGAAATCGCCCTCGAACTCACCCGCCACGCGCGCACCGATGGGCAGCGTCCCGGTGACCGGCGCCTTGATGTCGGGAGCGGCGAAAACAAGGGCCGTCCGCGCCTTGATGAAATGGGTCGGTGCCGCGTCGTGGCCGAGGGCGGATGCCGGAACATAGCCGACATAATGGTCGTCGAGGCTGTAGCCCCAGGCCCAGCCGCCGCTCTCATCAAGCAAGGCGAAGCCATCGCCCAAGCGCAGTTCGGAGACTGCGCGCGAGCCTCCCGCAGGCTCCGCCGTCATCGCGACGGTGGGAACGCAGCAGCGGCGCTCAATCGGGCAAGCATAATGCGGCGCGAACAGCCGGCCGGCCAGCGCCACATCGGCAATGTCGCTGCGAACCGCGTTGACCCGCCGGTCGACCGCCTGGGTCGGCCCGGCGAGCCTGAACCGATCAGCCGATCGCGACGCGCGGTCCGCCGCGCCGGGGTTCTTCGCCTTCGATAAGATGTCCGAACCCCTCAAGAAACGCCGTCCCCGTCTCGGTGCGCGCGACAAAAACGTTGCGCCGGTCGGCGTCGTCCCGCTCGCGGCGCAGATAGCCGAGCGTGCCGAGCGTATTCAAGGCGCGGGTGACGACCGGCTTGGAAACGCCGAGCAACCGCGCCAGTCCACGCACGGTGTGCGGGCCGGGCGTGAGATAGACTGACAGAAGCAAGGCCATCTGGCGATTGGTCAAATCGGGTTTGCCCGAGCGGACATAGCCGACCAAGGTACGCATCCAGCCGAACAGGGCATTATCGGGCACGATTTCGCTCCGCCTACTAGCCCCCTCTCCGGGGTTCTCTTGTGGCTGAAAACACGTGGGAAGCCCGATCGTTTCATGGTTGATGCGAAGTGTTTTCAGCTGCCGAAACGACTCTCCAGTAATGACCATGCCGCCCGCAGGCCGAGTGCCTCGCCGCCTTTGGGCCTGCCCGGCTTGGCCGCGGGACGCCAGGCGAACGTATCGAGATGCGCCCATGGCACGCCGCTCTCGACGAACCGTTCGAGGAACAGCGCTGCCGTCACCGCGCCGGCCTGCCCGCCCTCACCGGCATTGTTCAGGTCAGCAATGCCGGATTTCAGCATGTCGCGATATCCGGACCAGAGCGGCAGCCGCCACAGCGGGTCGCCGGTCCGCGTGCCGGCCGCGAGCAGATCGGCGGCAAGCGCCTCGTCGTTGCAGAACAAGGCCGGCAGATCGGGCCCGAGTGCGACGCGCGCGGCACCGGTCAGGGTGGCGAAGTCGATTATCAGCTCGGGCTTGGCCTCGCACGCGTGGGTCAGCGCGTCGGCGAGGATCAGCCGACCCTCGGCATCGGTGTTGCCAATCTCGACGGTGATGCCCTTGCGGGAGGTGAGGACGTCGCCGGGGCGGAAGGCCTCGGCCGAAATCGCATTTTCGACCGCGGGGATCAGCAGGTGCAGCCGGACCGGCAGCTTCGCCTGCATCACCAGCCGGGCCAGCGCGAGGGCGTGGGCGGCGCCCCCCATGTCCTTTTTCATCAGCAGCATGGAGGCGCCTGGCTTGATGTCGAGCCCGCCCGAATCGAAGCACACGCCCTTGCCGACGATGGCGATCCGGGGATGGGCGGGATCGCCCCACTCAAGCTCGATCAGCCGCGGCGCCCGTCCGCGCGCCGCCGCAAGGCCGACCGCGTGGACCATGGGATAGCCGGTGG
The DNA here is from genome assembly GCF_900113315.1 of Sphingomonas jatrophae. Lineage (GTDB taxonomy): Bacteria > Pseudomonadota > Alphaproteobacteria > Sphingomonadales > Sphingomonadaceae > Sphingomonas_P > Sphingomonas_P jatrophae. The sequence goes on from NZ_FOZG01000001.1 coordinate 398,568, forward strand.
CGAGCGCGTCGCCCTGTGTCACGGTGAAGTTGGCGCCGCACTCGTTGGCGATCGCCTCCGCCGCGGTGGCGAGTTCGGCCGGACCCATGTCGGCGGCGGGCGTATCGACCAGGTCGCGCACCAGCGCGACGGCCTGCGCCAGCCGGACCGCCGCATCGATCCGGGCGGGATCGCCGCTCAGCAGCACGCGCTGCGGCTGCGGCTCGGGCTCGGAGCGGTATCGGTCGAAGCGGTGCTGTGCGAGCAGCCAGCCGAGCGCTGCGTAGCCCGGTGTACCCTCGGCCAGCCGATAGGTGCCGGCGGGCAGGCGCTCGGCCGCTGCGGCAATGTCCCACGGTCCCTGCTCTTCCGATAGCGCGATTACTGCGGACCAATCCTCCGGCTTGGCGCCCGGCACCAGCGCGAACTGCCCCGGCTTGGCGGCAAAGCGGGCCGCGGCCAGCGCACTGCGCACCCGCTCTGGCTGGCCCGACCGCCAGACCTCATGGTCGGCGGCGCTGATGCGGTGGAGAAGGTGGGCCGGCTGGCCGCGATCGGGCTGAAGGAGAGCGGAAAAGTCGGTCATGCGGCTCCGGGCGATGAGGGTCCGATACGTCTAACGCCGATGCGGGCCAAACGGGCGCGGGCGCCTTCAGTAGAAGGTCGGCAGATGCCCGAGCTCGTCGAACACGCTGAAGCCGGTGACGCGCTTACACAGCTTGTCCACCAGATACATCGCATAGCCGCCGGGCAGGAAGCAGAGGCAGATCGAGACGACCTGGGCGAAATCATATTCCTTTGCCGGCACGATCGCGGTGATCAGCGGCGAGATCAGGAGGTAGAAGGGCGCGGCCACGGCGATGCCTGCCGCCGTCTCCAGCACGAAGAACAGGATCAGGCCGAGGCAGCCTAGCGGGCCGATGCGCCGCCCGCCGCTCACGGTGCCGGATCTCCTGCGCCGATCACCTGCGCCTCGGCCTCGACGCGTGATCCGTCGGCGAAGCGGAAGGAAAGCGGCATGCGCCCGCCCGGCTGCACCTCCGGCTTGATGCCGAAGATCATGGCGTGATTGCCGCCCGGCCGGAACGGCACCGGCGCACCGGGCGGCACGTTCACCTGTGTGAGAGGCCGCATCCCGGACATGCCTGCCATGCCGCCCGCGCCCATGGATTCGTGCAGCTCGATCCGCGCCGCCGACGTGCTCTCCACCGCGACGAGGCGGGTGGGCGCCTTGCCGCCGGTGAGCGTGAAATAGCCCGCACCCGGCCGCCCCGCGATGGCGGGGAGGCGGACCCAGGCATCCTCTACCGATACCACATCCAAGCCGGAACGCCCGGAGCAGGCGGCGACAAGCAGCAGGGCGAGCGGAACCAGTCGCTTCATCATGCGAAGGCGTAGCTTGGGACGCGCCTTGCAGCAAGCCAGAGCCCCCCTATATCGCCCCCGTAATTGGTTCCGGCAGCCGGTTTGCCTCTCGGGGGAGCAGGCGCCGGGTCCGTCTCATTTCAGGGGCTTCGAGAGGACATATGGCTAAAGTCATCGGTATCGACCTGGGCACCACCAACAGCTGCGTCGCCGTGATGGAAGGCGGCAAGCCGAAGGTAATCGAGAATGCGGAAGGCGCGCGCACCACGCCGTCGATCGTCGCATTCGCGAAGGATGGTGAGCGGCTGATCGGTCAGCCCGCCAAGCGCCAGGCGGTCACCAACCCCAACAACACGATCTTCGCGGTGAAGCGCCTGATCGGCCGCCGCTTCGACGATCCGATCACCAAGAAGGACACCGAGCTGGTGCCTTACGAGATCGCGCGCGGCCCGAATGGCGACGCGTGGGTGAAGGCGGGCGGCAAGGATTATTCGCCCTCGCAGATCTCGGCGTTCACGCTGCAGAAGATGAAGGAAACGGCCGAGGCCTATCTCGGCGAGACGGTGACGCAGGCCGTTATCACCGTGCCCGCTTACTTCAACGACGCGCAGCGCCAGGCAACCAAGGATGCCGGCCAGATCGCCGGCCTCGAAGTGCTGCGCATCATCAACGAGCCGACGGCCGCGGCGCTCGCCTACGGGCTCGACAAGGACAACAACAAGACCATCGCGGTCTATGACCTTGGCGGCGGCACGTTCGACATCTCGATCCTCGAGATCGGCGACGGCGTGTTCGAGGTGAAGGCCACCAACGGCGATACCTTCCTGGGCGGCGAGGATTTCGACAGCAAGATCGTCGAATATCTGGCGCAGAGCTTCCAGAAGGAAGAGGGCATCGACCTCACCAAGGATCGGCTTGCGCTGCAGCGGCTGAAGGAAGCGGCCGAGAAGGCGAAGATCGAGCTGTCGTCGGCGGCGACGACCGAGGTCAACCTGCCCTTCATCACCGCCGACCAGAACGGCCCGAAGCACCTCGTCAAGCCGATCAGCCGCGCCGATCTGGAGCGTCTTGTGGACGACCTGATCAAGCGCTCGATCGAGCCCGTGCGCAAGGCGCTGGCCGACGCCAATCTGAAGGCGGACCAGATCGACGAGGTCGTCCTCGTCGGCGGCATGACGCGCATGCCCAAGGTGCGCGAGGCGGTGAAGGCCTTCTTCGGCAAGGACCCGCACACCGGGGTGAACCCCGACGAGGTGGTCGCCATGGGCGCCGCCATCCAGGCGGGCGTGCTGCAGGGCGACGTCAAGGACGTGCTGCTGCTCGACGTGACGCCGCTGTCGCTGGGCATCGAGACGCTGGGTGGCGTGTTCACCCGCATGATCGATCGCAACACGACGATCCCGACCAAGAAGTCGCAGACCTACTCGACGGCCGATGATAATCAGAATGCCGTGACGATCCGCGTCTTCCAGGGCGAGCGTGAGATGGCGGCCGACAACAAGCTGCTCGGCCAGTTCGACCTCATCGGCATCCCGCCGGCGCCGCGCGGCGTGCCGCAGATCGAGGTGACGTTCGACATCGACGCGAACGGCATCGTCAACGTCCACGCCAAGGACAAGGGCACCGGCAAGGAGCAGCAGATCAAGATCCAGGCCTCGGGCGGCCTCAGCGATGCCGATATCGACAAGATGGTGCGCGACGCCGAGCAGTTCGCCGAGGAGGACAAGAAGCGTCGCGCGGGCGCCGAGGCGAAGAACAACGCCGAGAGCCTGATCCACACCACCGAGCGCCAGCTGTCCGAGCATGGCGACAAGGTGGACGCGAGCCTCAAGTCCGAGATCGAGAGCGCGATTGCGGACGCCAAGTCGGCGGTCGAGGGCGGCGATCCTGACACCATGCAGGAGAAGGCGCAGGCGCTGGCCCAGGTCGCGATGAAGCTCGGCCAGGCGATCTACGAGAAGGAGCAGGCGAACGCCGCCTCTCCGGACGCGGGTGCCGCGCCGAAGAATGACGACGTGGTCGACGCCGAATTCTCGGAAGTCGACGAGACGAAGTAAGGTGAATGGGAGGGGCGGCAAGCGGCTGCCCCTCCCGTCATGCCGGCGAAGGCTGGCAACTCTTGAGGTTGGGCGAGACGTCGAGAGGCCCCAGCCTGCGCTGGGGCGACGGCTCCGGGGAACTTGCGGCATGAGCCATGTTTGACGGCGACTATTACGAGCTGCTCGAGGTGGAGCGCACCGCGGACGACAAGACGATCAAGTCGTCCTACCGCCGCCTCGCCATGCAGTGCCATCCGGATCGCAACCCCGGTTGCAAGGATTCGGAAGCCAAGTTCAAGGCCATTTCCGAGGCCTATGACTGCCTGAAGGACCCGCAGAAGCGCGCCGCTTACGATCGCTACGGCAAGGCTGCCTTCCAGAATGGCGGCCCCGGCGCGGGTGCACAGGGCTTCGAAGGCTTCTCGGACATTTTCGAGAACATCTTCGGCGAGTTCATGGGCGGCGGCGGAGGGCGCGGCGGCGCGCAGCAGAGCCGCCGCGGCGCGGACCTGCGCTACGATATCGAGATCACGCTCGAAGACGCCTTCGCCGGCAAGCAGGAGACGATCCGCATCGACGTCGCCGCGCCGTGCGAGCCCTGTCAGGGCAGCGGCGCGAAGCCGGGCACTGCGGCGCGCACCTGCCCGACCTGTCGCGGCCACGGCAAGGTGCGTGCGCAGCAGGGCTTCTTCGTGGTCGAGCGGACCTGCCCTTCCTGCCACGGCGCCGGCCAGGTCGTCGCGGAGCCCTGCGAGGCGTGCCGTGGCGAGGGCCGGATCGAGAAGGAGAAATCGCTCGACGTCCGGATCCCGCCCGGTGTCGACGAAGGCACGCGCATCCGCCTGACCGGCGAGGGCGAGGCCGGTGCTCGAGGCGCACCTCCGGGCGATCTCTACATCTTCGTGCACATGGCGCGGCATGCCCTGTTCCAGCGCGAGGGTACCACGCTGTTCGCGCGTTGCCCCGTGTCGATCACCACCGCGGCGCTCGGCGGTAGCATCACCGTGCCCGGCCTCGACAAGACGGCGCATGAGATCCGCATTCCCGCGGGCATCCAGAGCGGCAAGCAGCTCCGCCAGCGCGGAGCGGGCATGCCGGTGCTGAACGGCCGCGGCACGGGAGATCTCGTCGTGCAGGTCGAGGTGGAGACGCCGACCAAGCTGACCGCGCGGCAGAAGGAATTGCTGGAGGAGTTTCGCGAGCTGGAAACGGGCGAGCAGAGCCCGGAAACCAGCGGCTTCTTCGCCAAGCTGAAGGGCATGTGGGGCGGGGAGTAAGCCGCCCCCCCCGCCGACAGCTGAACGGCGGCGATTGCATCATCTGAAACTCGGGAGCCCTTCGTTCCGGTCGGCATCGCAGCCGGCCGGAACGTGTCTCGGGCTCAGTAGGTCGTGACGACCAGACCGACGGCGACGACTTGCGCCGCCACGGCAATGAGCATCGAGACGGCGGCTTCGAAGCCCCGCATCTTCATGCTCCTGTGACAACCGGCAAGGCCGGGCAGCGCCATGCTGCGCTGCACAACGGCATGTAAGATTATTTCTCTACCGCGCAACTTACATTAGCGAGGTGAATGATTGCGTCTGACGCAATCGATCTGCTGCCGTCATGTTCGACTTGTTTCTGCATCCACCTATGAGTTGTGCCCGCTGCCTTGTCGGTCAAGTGCAGACGCACCGTGGATGCTGAAACAAGTTCAGCATGACGAAGAAGAACCTAGAGCTCCCCGAAAACCCGTTCGAAGATCGTGTCCACCTGAGCGAAGTGGTAGCCGAGATCGAACTTGTCCTCGAGCTCGGCGTCGCTGAGCGTCACCTCGGGGTCGGCCTTGAGCAGCTCCAGCAGCGACAGCGCGCCGTCGCTCTCCCACACCTTCATCGCGTTGCGCTGCACCAGCCGGTAGGCGTCCTCGCGGCTGACCCCTGCCTGCGTCAATGCCAGCAGCACGCGCTGCGAATGGACGAGCCCGCCCATACGATCGAGATTGCGCTGCATCCGCTCAGGATAGACGACCAGCTTCTCGACGACGCCGGTCAGCCGGCCGAGCGCGAAATCGAGCGTGATCGTCGCATCCGGGCCGATATAGCGCTCCACGGACGAGTGGCTGATGTCGCGCTCATGCCACAGCGCCACATTCTCCAGCGCCGGCGTGACATAGCCGCGGACCATGCGGGCGAGGCCGGTGAGGTTCTCGGTCAGCACCGGATTGCGCTTGTGCGGCATCGCCGACGAGCCCTTCTGACCGGGGGAGAAATATTCCTCCGCCTCCAGCACCTCGGTACGCTGCAGGTGGCGCACCTCGGTCGCCAGCCGCTCGATCGAAGAGGCGATCACCCCGAGCGTCGCGAAGAACATGGCGTGCCGATCCCGCGGGATGACCTGCGTCGAGACCGGCTCCACGCTCAGCCCCAGCTTGGCGGCGACATGCGCCTCCACCCGCGGATCGATGTTGGCGAAGGTGCCGACGGCGCCGCTGATCGCGCAGGTGGCGATGTCCGCCCGCGCGGCGACGAGGCGCGCGCGGCAGCGGTCGAACTCGGCATAAGCCTGCGCCAGCTTGAGGCCAAAGGTGGTCGGCTCGGCATGGATGCCGTGGCTGCGGCCGATCGTCGGCGTGTGGCGATGCTCCATCGCGCGCGTGCGCAGCGCCGCGAGCAGCGCGTCGAGATCGGCCAGCAGCAGATCGGAGGCGCGCGCCAGCTGCACCGCAAGGCAGGTGTCGAGCACGTCGGACGAGGTCATGCCCTGGTGCATGAAGCGCGCCTCGTCGCCGACCTGCTCCGCCACCCAGGTGAGAAAGGCGATCACGTCATGCTTGGTCACCGCTTCGATCGCGTCGATCGCGGCGACGTCGATTGCCGGGTTGGTCGCCCACCATGCCCAGAGCGCGTCTGCCGCGGACTTCGGCACGACGCCCAGCTCCGCCAGCGCCTCGGTAGCATGCGCCTCGATCTCGAACCAGATGCGGAAGCGCGCCTCGGGCTCCCAGATCGCAGTCATGGCAGGGCGGGCGTAGCGGGGGACCATGGCAGGCTCCGGATAGGTGTCTCTGAGTCGGCGCGGCGGATAGCGGCTGCGGGAGAGGGGGGCAAACGCGCGCGCTGCGGCCAAGCGCCTTTGCGAAAGCCATGCGACCGAATCGCCGGTGAAACGTTCACCCCGCCGCAACCCGGCTTATCGACTGCCGGGGCGTGTCCGGTGGGGAGATGCGGATGGCTGAGATTGCGCGACGGCTGACGACCGGCGAGCTTCGCTATGCGGTCGAGATCTTCGGATCGTCGATCGATTATACCAAGGTGCTGGTCCACAACACCGAGGCCTATTTCTTCCAGCCGAGCGACACCGCGATCACGCCCAATGGCGAGATCTATTTCCCGCAGGAAAGCTACAAGCCGGATTTCTCGCTGAAGCTGACCGATGCGGCGTGGCTGATCCATGAGCTGGCGCATGTCTGGCAGCACCAGCGCGGCATGTGGGTGCGCACGCGCGGCATGCTCAACCGGACCTATGATTATGGCGATCTCGCCACCGCGACGCGATCCTTCCTGAGTTATGGCATCGAGCAGCAGGCGTCGATCGTGGGCGATTATTTCCGCCTGCGCCACGGCCTCGGGCCGACGCGGGGGCAGGGGCCCATCTCCGCTTACGAGGCCTTGATCCCGTTCCTGCCGGGGAGGCGCCGGTGAAGAATTTCGCACTCGGCCTCGTCGCCAGCCTGCTGTCGGCCGCTTACTGGTGGATCGTTTTCACCATCGTCTATGCCCACGCGCTGTTCGCGGGCGATCGCAACCCGGCCGCGCCGCCGCCCGCCGATGCGGACGTCATGACGCGCAGCGTGACGACGATCGTGATCGGCGTGCTGCTCTATGCGGTGCTCGCGATGCTCTGGCAGCGCATGACCGTGCGCTGGCGGCGCTGAGCGTCAGATCAGCCCCTGCGCGCGCAGGCTGACATGCCCCTCACCCGCGACGATGACATGATCGTGCACGGCGATGCCGAGCGGCCGACCCGCGTCGATCACGGCGCGGGTCAGCTGGATGTCCTGCTTGGAGGGAGAAGGATCGCCTGACGGGTGGTTGTGGACGAGGATCAGCGCGGCTGAGCCGAGGTCCATTGCGCGACGGATCACCTCGCGGACATAGACCGCTGCCTGGTCGATCGTGCCTTCGTGGACCAGTTCGTCCCGAATCAGCACATTCTTGCTGTTGAGGTGCAGCACGCGCACCCGCTCGACCGAGCGGTGCGCCATGTCGGCCCGCAGATAGTCGATCAGCGCGGTCCAGCTCGCCAGCGCGGGCCGTCCGACGACCCGCGAGGCGAGCAGGCGGAGCGCGGCGGCCTCCGCAATCTTGATCGACGCCGCCGCACCTTCGGACAGGCCACCCTGCCGAACCAGCGCCTCCGGCTCGGCCGAGAGCAAAGCCCCGATCGAGCCGAATTCGCGCAGCAGCGCCTTGGCGAGCGGCTTCGTGTCACGGCGCGGAATGGCGAGCGCGAGGAGATATTCGACCAACTCATGATCGAGCAGCGCGTCGGGTCCGCCCTCGAACAGCCGCGTGCGCAGCCGCGCGCGGTGCCCGGTTCCGTCTTCGCTCGGCTTGTCCCCCATGCACCCACCTGTCTAAGGTCGTGCCAGCGCGGCGGCAATGCCGTGGGACCGATCGTCCCTTCGGGCGTTGCGGTGGGCGCGAGGTGGGTTTGGACGCAGCCGAAACGAACGACATCGAGGTGCGGCGGCACGGTCGCTGGCGGCTGATCGCTGCCGGGCTGTTCGCGCTGCTCGCTCTCGCGCTGGCGGCTTTGTGGTCGCAGCGCAAGCCGATCGCCACCGGCTTCGTCGATCGTGCGCTGCGGGAGCGCGGCGTGCCCGCCCGCTATCGCATTGCCGGGCTGAACGTGCGCGAGCAGCGGCTGGTGGACGTCTCCATCGGCGATCCCGCCCGCCCGGATCTGACCGCCGACGAAGTGATCCTGCGTTTGTCGCTCGGCCTTTCCGGCCCGAAGCTGGAGGCGGTGCAGGCACGCGGGGTGCGGCTGTACGGCAAGGTCGTCGATGGGCGCGTGTCGCTCGGTGCGATCGACCGGCTGCTGCCGGCGTCCGACGGCAGCCCTTTCGTGCTGCCGGAGTTGGACGTGGATCTGCGGGACGCGCGGATGCGGCTGGAGACGCCGGCGGGCCCGCTCGGCCTCGCGCTCGATGGGCGAGGGCGGCTGGACGATGGCTTCCGCGGATCGCTCGCGCTCGTCTCGCGCGACCTGAAGGTGGCCGGTTGCCGCAGCGAGGGCGCGACCGCCTTTCTCAACGTGACGATCAGCGATCGCCAGCCGTCGGTCGATGGGCCCGTTCGTGTGCCGTCGCTCGATTGCGGCGGCACCAGGGTATCGGGTGCGCAGGCGGCGGTGGACCTGCGGCTTTCCCCCGCGCTCGACCGGTGGGACGGCGGCGGCCAGATCGAGCTGGCGCGATTCTCCGGCGCGGGCGTTTCCAGCGAGGTTATCAGCGGCCGCATCGGCGTGTCCGGCGGGGCGCGCGGCACCGAAGGCGAGGTCCAGATCCAGGCGGCGCGAAGCTCGACGCGCGGCATCGGCATGCGCAATGCGGCATTTGCCGGGCGCTACCGCGTGGGCAGCGGGCAGGTGCAGCTGGATGGCCAGGTTTCCACCCTCGACGCCGCACTCGATCCGGCCGCACGGCGGTCGCTGGCCGGATGGGGCGGAGCGGCGGCGGGCAGTCCGGTCGGCCCGCTCGCCCAAGGTCTCGCCGTTGCCGCCGACCGGGCGGCGGCTGAGTTCTCCGCACAGGCGAAGCTGGCGCTGGTCACAGGCGGCGGCCGCGGGCGCATCCTGCTGAGCGATCTCACGCTCGCCGCACGGAGTGGTGCGCGGATTGCGGGCGACGGGCTGCGCGCGGGCGTCGTCTGGCCGGCCGGTGGCTTCCGGATGGACGGCGCGCTTACCTTCGGCGGTGGCGGTCTGCCGGCCGGCCGAGTCGCGCTGCGGCAGGCGCCCGGCGGTGGACCGTTCAGCGGGGAAGCGACGATTGCGCCCTACGCAGCCGGCGATGCCCGCTTGGCGCTCGCGCCCGTCCGCTTCACCCAGGAAGGTGGGGCGACGCGTATCTCGACCGCGATCCGGCTGGACGGTCCGCTTGGCGACGGGCGGGTCGAGGGGCTGACGTTGCCGCTGATCGGGCGACTGGGTGCGCGGGGCGGCTTTACGCTGAACGACGCCTGTGCGCCGCTCGGCTGGTCGCGGTTGCGGATTTCGGGCGCGGTGGCGGGGCCGACGCGGCTGCGGCTTTGCCCTTCCGGACGGGCCCTGCTGTGGCAGGCGCCGCGCGGCGGAGTCCAGGGCGGCGGGGAGATACCCGGCCCGCGGCTGACCGGTACGCTCGGCGGGTCGCCGCTGTCGCTTGCCGCCACGCGCCTGCGCTTCGATGTAGGGCGCCCGGGTTTCACGGCGGACGCATTGGCGGTGCGGCTTGGCGCGCCCGAGCGGCAGAGCAGGCTGGACGTCGCGCAGTTGACGGGCATCGCCGACCGGCGGGGCTTCGCCGGCCGCTTTGCGGGGCTTGGCGGGCAGATCGGCGCGGTGCCGCTGATCCTGTCGGACGGGCAGGGCCCGTGGCGGCTGGCGGGCGGCGTGCTCGATCTCGGCGGCACCCTATCTGTCCGCGACGCAGCAGATCCGGCGCGGTTCGAGCCGCTGGCGGCGGACGGCGTGACGCTGCGGCTGGCGGGCGGACAGATAAAGGCGAACGGCACGTTGCGGGCGCCCGCCGATTCGACCCGCATTGGCGAAGTGACGATCCGCCACGATCTGTCGCGCGGCGCCGGCCATGCCACGCTGGACGTGCCGGGCATCACCTTCACCGAAGCGCTCCAGCCCGAGCGCCTGACCCGGCTGACGCTCGGCGTGATCGCCAACGTCCGCGGCACGCTGGCCGGACGCGGCGAGATCGACTGGACCGCTGATGGCGTCACCTCCACCGGACGCTTCGGCACCGAGGCGATCGATCTCGCTGCTGCCTTCGGGCCGGTGAAGGGACTGAAGGGCGAGATCGTCTTCACCGATCTGCTCGGCCTCGTCTCCGCCCCCGATCAGGTCGCGACGGTGACCGAGATCAATCCCGGCATCGCGGTGCGCGACGGCACGATCCGCTACAGACTGCTGCCTGATCAGCAGGTCGCCATCACCAGCGGGCGCTGGCCGTTCTCGGGTGGCGAATTGCTGCTGGAGCCGACCACGCTCGATTTCGGTCGACCGTCCGTGCGGCGGATGACCTTCCGCGTGGTCGGCATGGATGCGGCCAAGTTCGTCGAGCAATTCGATTTCAAGAACATCGCGGTGACGGGCGTGTTCGATGGCACGCTGCCGATCGCCTTCGGCGCCGATGGCGGGCGAATCGAACGTGGGCGGCTGGCGGTGCGGCAGGGCGGCGGCACGCTCGCTTATGTCGGCGAGATATCGAACGAGGATCTCGGCATGTTCGGCAGCCTCGCCTTCGATGCCCTCAAGCGGATGCGCTACGATCGGCTGGCGATCGAGCTGGACGGATCGCTGGATGGCGAGATCGTCAGCCGGGTGCTGTTCGACGGCACGAACGAGACGCCGAAGGAAGCGGTGCGCAAGAACGGCCTGCTCAGCCAGTTCTCGAACCTGCCGTTCCGCTTCAACATCACCATTAGGGCGCCGTTCCGCGGCCTGCTCAACTCCGCCCGCGCGCTCAACGACCCGCGCGGCCTGATCGAGCAGGCACGCACGCCCGTGACGCCGCTGCCGGGCTCCAGCCCGGCCGCCCCGGTTCAGCCGCGATAAAGCAAGGACATGCGATGAGACGAGCCATGTTGACGACGGGACGTGCCGGTGCGACGCCTGCGGCCATGCGCTTGATCCCCGCGGGCGCGGCCTGCCTGCTGGCGGGCTGCATCTCGGTGAAGGCGCCGGAGAAGCCGATCGAGATCAACCTCAACGTCAACATCCGGCAGGAGGTGGTGGTCAGCCTCCGCCGCGACGTGCAGGATTTGGACAAGCAATTTCCGGGAGTGTTCTGATGACGCGGTTCAGCTTTGGCTTGGCGGTGGCTGCGGTCGCGCTGGCGGCCGGCGCTGCATGGGCGCAGGACGATGGCGCGATCGCCGCGGCGAAGTCCGCCGGCATCGTCGGCGAGCAGGCGGACGGCTATCTCGGCTTCGCCAAGGCCGCGCCCGCCGACGTCAAGGCGGCGGTGGATGCCGTCAACATCAAGCGCCGCCAGATCTATACCGACATTGCCGGGCGGCAGGGCGCGACCGTGCAGGAAGTGGCCGCCGCGCGCGGCTGCGATCAGCTGGCCAAGCGCGTCGCGGCCGGCCAGCCCTACAATGCCGGTGCGGGCTGGCAGGTGAAGGGTGCGGGCCCGATCGCGCTGCCGGCCGTCTGCGGCTGAACCGCCCACGGGCAGACGCCTGTGTGAACCGGGGGTTAGCGCCATCGCTTGACGTGCCCGAAACCCGTTCGTAAGGGGACCGCGCCTTGGCGGGATCGCTCGCCTCCAGCCGCGTACCCGCCCCGATGCCCTCCGCTCAGGAGGGTGAGGCAAGGGGATGCGCGAATGGAGAGTGACGATTCCGGGCAAGTCCCTTCGGCAGCGGATCCCCGCCTCCGGTCGCTTGATGAGCGGCTGAAGGCGGCCGCCGATGCCGAGGCGGTCAGGACCGGACAGGCACGCGTCGACGCCAATCGGGGTTATTCCCAAGGCAATCGCGTGTTGGCGGAATTGATCGCGGGGCTTGGCGGCGGTGCGCTGGTCGGCTGGACGCTCGATCACTTTCTCGGCACCACCCCATGGTTTCTGCTCGCGCTGCTCTTCCTCGGAGTGGCAGCTGCGTTCAGGAGCATCATCAGGATTTCGAACGAGCGTCCGGAGTAGACCCGGGCGCTCGGCGCGCAAATAGGGGCAAGGGACAGCGGTGGCGGAAGGCGGCAAGATCGACCCGATGCACCAGTTCACGGTGGAGCCGCTGTTCGGCACCACCAACTGGAGCCTTGGAGGCTATAACATCGCCTTCACCAACTCCGCTTTGTGGATGGTGCTGGCGCTGCTCGCGCTGTGGGTCTTCATGATCGGCGGCATGCGCAAGCAGCTGGTGCCCGGCCGCTGGCAGGCCGCGGTCGAGGGGCTGACCGGCTTCGTCGACAACATGCTGGCCTCGAACGTGGGCAAGGAAGGCCGGCGCTTCGTGCCGCTCGTCTTCACGCTGTTCAGCTTCATCCTCATGGCCAACCTCCTCGGCCTGCTGCCGATCGGCATCTTCCGGCCGCTGGCGCCCGGCCTCCACCCCTTCGCCTCGACGAGCCACTTCACGCTGACCGGCGTGCTGGCGCTGCTCTCGTTCGGCACGGTGCTGGTGGTCGGCTTCGCCCGTCACGGCTTCCACTTCTTCTCACTGTTCGTGCCGCACGGCACGCCCTGGTGGCTGATGTGGCTGATCCCGCCGGTCGAGTTCTTCTCGTTCATGGTCCGCCCGTTCAGCCTCGCGCTGCGACTGTTCGTGGCGATGACGGCGGGACACATCCTGCTCGAAGTGCTGGCCGGCTTCGTCGTCCAGTCGGGCAGTTCGGGCCTGCTGTGGGGCACGATCGTCGGCCTGCCGACCTTCCTGCTGATGATCGGCATCTCCGCGCTCGAGCTGCTGGTCTGCGTGATCCAGGCCTATGTGTTCGCGCTGCTCACGTCGCTTTACCTGAACGACGCGGTCAATCTTCACTGATTTCAACATACTACGGATAGGGAGTAAGTTTCATGGACGCAGAAGCCGCAAAGCTGCTGGGCGCCGGTTTGGCCGCCATCGGTGCCGGTCTGGCCGCACTCGGCGTGGGCAACGTGTTCGCCAAGTTCCTCGAGGGCGCGCTGCGCAACCCGTCGGCTGCCGACAGCCAGCAGGGCCGCCTGTTCATCGGCTTCGCCGCCGCCGAGCTTCTCGGCCTGCTCTCGTTCGTCATCGCGGTGCTGCTGATCTTCGTCGCCTGATGTCTGCCGGCGGGCTTTCGGGCCCGCCGCGGTTTCGAGTGACGAGGACAAGAGGAACGCCATGCCCCAGATCGCGCAGCTAGCGGCGACCTATTCGTCCCAGATCTTCTGGATGGCGGTGGTCTTCGGGCTGATCTACTTCGGGATCGGCAAGGCGATGCTGCCTGGCATCGCCGCGACGGTCGATCAGCGCGACCAGCGCATTGCCGGCGATCTCGCCGCGGCGGCAGCGGCCCGCTCCGCTGCGGACACGACCGAGGCGGATTATCGCGCCCGCATGGATGCGGCGCGGGCGCAGGCGGTGCAGGCAACGGGCGAGGCCAAGGCTGCGGCGGCGCGTGCCAGTGAGGCGCGGGTCAAGGCGGCGGATGCCGAGCTGGACGCCAAGGCGGAAGCGGCATCGGCGCGGTTGCGCGAGCAGCAGGCGGCAGCGGTCGCCGGGATCGAGGAAGTCGCGGCGGAGGCGGCGCAGGCGATCGTCGCCCGCGTCTCCGGCATCGAGGTCGATCGCGTGCAGGCGCAGGGTGCGGTGCGGACCGCACTGGCGCAGGGCTGAGCTTCATGGCTGAGAACGGATCGGCGATCGTGGCGCACAATCTCGAAAATGCGGACAAGGCGCAGGGCCTCCAGCCCAACGCCCATGTCGGCGCGGCGACGACCGCGGGTGAGCACAACATCCATGCCGAGCCAACGGTGCTCGGCTGGGATGCGACCGGTTGGGTCGCGGTCGCCATGACCGTCCTGATCCTCATCCTGATCGTCAAGCGCGTACCGGCAGTGATCGGTGCTGCGCTCGACAAGCAGATTGCGGGCATCCGCGCCAGCCTCGACGATGCGGCGCGCCTGCGTGCCGATGCCGAGGCGCTGAAGGCGGAATATGCCAAGAAGGCGGCGGATGCCGCACGGGAGGCGGACGAGATCGTCGCCCACGCACGTGAGGAAGCGGCCGGGATCGTCGCGCAGGCGGAAGCAGATGCCGCCGACCTGATCGCCCGCCGCGGCCGCATGGCCGAGGACAAGATCGCGGCGGCCGAGCGTGCGGCAGTTGCCGAGGTTCGCGCCAAGGCGGCGGATGCGGCCGGCAAGGCGGCGGCTCTGCTGATTGCCGAGCGGCATGGCGCAGACGCGGACCGTGCGCTGATCGACCGCACCATCTCCGGTATCGGCCCGCGCCTGAACTGATCTGCGCTGGCCGGCACAACGGTTGAAATGAAGAGGCGCAGGGAAGGTTAGGCCTTCTCTGCGCCTCTTCGTATCTGGCGCCCGATCCTCAACGCCAGCCGCACAGCTGCGCGACTATGGCTTGGCTGGTGGCACCCCGCCGATGCAGACTGCGCGCTAGACATGCGCATTTCTGAGTGATCGATGCGTCGCGCCCCGGGTTGGCGCCTGGGTCGGCAGGTCGGCGCGGTGCTGACGAGCTGGCGCCTTCGCGGGCAGCCCCCTCCATGGTGCTGCCTTGCGCGATGGTGCCAATGATGCCGCCCCAGTCCAAGCCTTCCCGCGGCGGCTGGCAGCAGCAGCGTGAGCAGGACGCGGGTGATGTCTGGATCGGCATGGCGCATCTCCCTTGCGGTGAGATGCATCTGGGTCGCGCGCGCTCCGCCCTAGCGCACGGACTCCCGGACTCCTAAATCGCTCTTGTGACACCGCCCGACCGCTTCAACGAAGAACAAGCCACCTTTGCCGTTCGCGGCAGCGACGCGCCCGATCTCGAGGCGGGCGTCGCCGCGATCCGCAACGTGCTGAAGACCTTGCCGGTGCGGCCGGGCGTCTATCGGATGCAGGATGCGCGCGGCGAGGTGCTCTATGTGGGCAAGGCGCGCGCGCTTAAGAACCGTGTCGCCAACTATACTCAGGTCGCCCGCCTGCCGCGCCGCATCAGCCGCATGGTCGCGCAGACGCGCTCCATGACGATCGTCACGACCAATACCGAGGCCGAGGCGCTGCTGCTGGAGGCGCAGCTGATCAAGCGCTTCCGCCCGCCCTACAACGTGCTGCTGCGCGACGACAAAAGCTTCCCCTTCATCCTCCTCCGCGCCGATCACGCCTTTCCCCGTGTCCAGCTGCATCGCGGCGCGCGACGCGCCAAGGGGGAGTATTACGGCCCGTTCGCCGGCGCCGGGCAGGTACGGCTGACGCTGAACGCCTTGCAGAAGCTGTTCCTGCTCCGCTCCTGCACCGACGGCTTCTTCAACAATCGCGCGCGGCCGTGCCTGCTGCACCAGATCAAGCGCTGCTCCGCACCTTGCGTCGGGCGTATCTCCGAACCCGATTATGCTGAGCTGCTCGACGACGCCAAGGCGTTCCTCGGCGGCAAGTCGACGCAGGTGCAGAAGAAGCTCGGCGCGGCGATGGCGGAGGCGGCGGAGAAGCAGGATTATGAGCTGGCCGCCGTCTATCGCGATCGGCTGAAGGCGCTCACCTTCATCCAGGGCACGCAGGCGATCAACGCTGAGGGCGTCGGCGATGCGGACATCTTCGCCTTTGCGGAGAAGGAGGGGCATGTCGGCATCCAGGCCTTCTTCATCCGCGGCGGGCAGAATTGGGGGCACCGCGCCTTCTTCCCCGCCCACGTCTCCGACGTGCCCGCGGACGAGGTGCTGACCGGCTTCCTGATGCAATTCTACGAGGATGTGCCGCCCAGCCGGCTTATCCTGCTCGACCGCGATCTGGCCGAGCGTGAACTTGTCGAGGCGGCCTTGTCCGAGCGGGCGGGGCGCAAGGTGTCGATCGAGCGGCCGCAGCGGGGCGACCGTCGCCGCCTGATGGAGCAGGCCTGCCGCAATGCGGTCGAGGCGCTCGACCGGCGGCTGGCTGAATCGACGACGCAGAACCGCACGCTTCAGCAGGTGGCCGATCTGTTCGAGCTGCCCGGCCCGCCGAACCGCATCGAGGTGTATGACAACAGCCACATCATGGGCACCAACATGGTCGGCGCGATGATCGTCGCGGGGCCGGAGGGGTTCCGCAAGGGCCAGTATCGCAAGTTCAACATCAAGCGCCCGGAGACCGCGCCGGGGGACGACTTCGCCATGATGCGCGAGGTGCTGGAGCGCCGCTTCCACCGGCTGGAGACGGAGGATCCGGATCGCACCTCGGGCGAATGGCCCGATCTGCTGCTGATCGACGGCGGCAAGGGGCAGGTCTCCGCCGTCTATAAGGTGATGGAGGAGATGGGCGTGCACGACATTCCCGTCGTCGGCATCTCCAAGGGTCCTGATCGCAATGCCGGGCGCGAGCATTTCCACATGCCCGACGGCCGCGAATCGATGCTGCCGATGAACTCGCCGGTGCTGTTCTATCTCCAGCGGCTCCGTGACGAGGCGCATCGCTTTGCCATCGGCACGCACCGGGCCAAGCGGGCCAAGGCGCTGGTGACGAGTCCGCTCGACGAGGTGCCGGGCATCGGCCCGGCGCGAAAGAAAGCGCTGCTGATGCATTTCGGCACGGCGAAGGCGGTGAAGGGCGCGGCGCTGGAGGACCTGCAAAAGGCGCCCGGCGTGTCGGCCGCGACCGCCCGTGCCGTCTACGATCATTTCCATCCGGGCGCGCGCTGACCGCATCTCTGCTTGAGTGGGTCGTCCGGCGCCCCGCTCTTTACCTTTGCTTCGTCTCCGCGGAGTAAGGCGCGGCCATGCCGACGCGCGTGCTCCTCACCGTCGATACCGAGCTGCGCTGGCAGCCGGACCCGCGGCGCGGGTGGGAGGAGTCGTTCGCCCGTTCCTACGATCCGGCGGGTGTCGGCGTGCCGTGGCAGCTTGGGCGGCTGGCGGCGCATGGCCTGTCTGCCTGCTTCTTCGTCGATCCGATGCCCGCCGCGCGCTGGGGCGCCGAGCCGATCCGGCGGATGATCGCGCCGATCCTCGAGGCGGGGCAGGAGGTGCAACTCCACCTCCACCCGCAATGGGAGGAGGGGGCCCCCGCCTTCGAGCTGACCGATCTGCCGGAGGACGATCAGCGCCGCCTTATCGCCACCGCGCGCGATCACCTGATCGCCGCCGGAGCGCCTGCACCGATCGCCTTCCGCGCGGGCAGCTATGCCGCCGACGATGCGACGCTGCGCGCGCTGGCCAGTCTCGGCTTCCGCTACGACAGCAGCCACAATGGCAGTCACCAGCCCTGGCCGAGCGCGGTGGCGCTTCCCAATTGGCTGGCTACGCCGACGCGGCACGAGGGCATTATCGAGGTGCCGGTGAGCCTGATCGAGGAGGGCTCGAAGCTGCGCCACCTTCAGCTCTGCGCCGTCTCCGCCGACGAGATGCGTGCCGCCATTCTCCATGCGGCGGAGGCGGATCACCCGCTCGTCACCATCGTCAGCCATTCGTTCGAGCTGGCCGGGCGAAGCGGCGTACGGCCGAACACCACCCATGTCCGCCGGTTCGAGGCGCTGTGCAGCACGCTCGCCGATCTCGCGGCGGTCGCGCCGACGACGCGGTTCGATGCGCTGGGCGATCTGCCGCTCGACGTGCCGGCGCGCGCCTTCTCGCCCGGCTCGAAGCGTCGCTTCCGGCGGGTGGCGGAGCAGGTCTGGTCCAATCTGGTCGACGAGCGGCGGCGGTGAGCGCCGTGGCGCGGGTGCCGCTGCGCTTCCAGGTGGGCGCGCGCACCCTCTTCTCCATTCCGCGCCGGCTGGTGCGCGTCAGTCTCGATCTGGCGCAGGCGGAGGCTGGCCATGTGCCCGCACTCCCGCCGCTCGCCCTGGGGCAGGACGGCTATCTCGTCACCTCCCTGGCCGAGGATGCGCTGGAGCGGCTGCCCGCGGGCAATCTCGCCCGGATCGTCCGGCAGCGTTACGTTCGCCGCTATGCCGCGCTGGATCGCGGCTTCGATGCCTGGGCGGCGCAGCTGTCGGGCAAGAGCCGCTCCACGCTGCTACGCAAGGAACGCAAGCTGGCGGGCCATGAGGGCGGGACGGTGGACCTGCGCGCCTTCGCCAGCCCCGACGAAATCGCCGCCTTCTTCCCCATCGCGCGGGCCGTTTCTGCCGCCAGCTATCAGGAAAAGCTGCTCGACGCGGGCCTGCCCGACGATCTGCCCGCCATGCTGCGGCTCGCCGCGGCGGATCAGGTGCGCGCCTTCCTGCTGTTCGTGCGCGGCGAGCCGGCCGCCTATCTGTATCTGCCAGCGGACGGGCGCACCCTGATCTACGCCTATCTCGGCTTCGATCCGCGCTTCGCCGATTGGTCGGTCGGCAGCGTGCTCCAGCTCGGCGCGATGCGGCTGCTGGCGGCGGAGGGGCGGTTCGATCGGCTCGACTTCACCGAGGGCGAGGGGCAGCACAAGCGGCTGTTCGCCACCGACGGCGTCGCCTGCTGCGATCTGCTGCTGCTGCGCCGCACGCCGGCGAACCTTGCCGCGGCCGGCGCGCTCCAGGGCTTCGATCGCGGGGTCGCCTGGGTTAAGCAGGCGGCGACGCACCCCCGCGTCGCCGCGCTCGCCAAGCGGGTGCGGCGCTAGCCTCCGCGCGGGAGGCTCGGTAATCGGGCCCATGCACCTCGCCACCGAAGCGATCGTCTGCGCGGCTTTGCCCCATGGCGAGCATGGCACGATTGCGCGGCTGCTGACGCCGGAGGACGGCCTGCAACCCGGCTATGTCCGCGGCGGCCGATCGCGGCGGCTGCGCCCCGTGCTGCTGCCCGGCAACATCGTTGCGGCCGACTATCGCGCGCGGAGCGAGACGCAGCTGGCGGCGCTGACCGTCGAGCTGGTGCACAGCCGCGCACCTTTGCTGGCCGAGCCGCTGCCGGCCGCCGCGATCGATTGGTCGACCGCGCTCGTGGCCGCCGCGCTGCCGGAGGGTCAGCCTTATCCTGCCATCCATGCCGGGCTGGACGGGCTGTTGGCCGCGATCGAGGCGGCACCGGCGGCGCGGGGCTGGGCCGGGGGGCTGGTGCGGTTCGAGGCGCTGCTGCTCTCGGCACTCGGCTATGGCGGCGGCGTGCCCGGGCCGATCCGCGGTTGGCCCGCTCTGTTCGAGGCGTTGCGGGCGACGGGCGACCGGCTGGCGCGCGACGTGCTGCCCGATCGCCGCCACGCCGTGCTGGCGGCACGCGAGCGGTTGATCACGCGGCTGCGGCACGCCGCCTGAGGCTTGCCCCCGCGCCCGCGCCCCGGCATGTCGCACCCGCTGACGCGAGGGGGATGCGCATGCTGGTTGCACTGCTGCCCGGGGACGGGATCGGGCCTGAGGTTCTGGTGGAGGCGCGCCGCGTGCTCGACGCGGTGCTAGGCGATGCCATCACCTATGAGGAGGCTCCTGTCGGTGGCGCCGCCTACCACGCAGCGGGCCATCCGCTGCCGGACGCGACGCTCAATCTCGCCCGCCGGGCCGATGCGATCCTATTCGGCGCGGTCGGCGATCCGGCCTGCGACAGCCTGGAGCGCGCGCTCCGCCCCGAGCAGGCGATCCTGGGGCTGCGCCGCGCGCTCGGCCTGTTCGCCAATCTGCGCCCGGCCAAGCTGTTCGCCGAGCTGGCCGACGCCTCCGCGCTCCGCCCGGAAATTGCGCGCGCGATCGATCTCGTCATCGTGCGCGAGCTGACCGGCGACGTCTATTTCGGCGAGAAGGGCCGGCGCGAGACGGCGGACGGCCTGCGTCAGGGCTATGACGTCATGGCCTATGACGAGGCGGAGGTGCGCCGCATCGCCCGCATCGGCTTCGAGACTGCGCGCAAGCGGCAGCGCCGGCTGACCTCGGTCGACAAGGCCAACGTGCTGGAAACGTCGCAACTGTGGCGCGACGTGATGATCGAGGTCGCGGCCGACTATCCCGATGTCGCGCTCGATCACCTTTATGTCGACAATGCCGCCATGCAGCTGGTGCGCGCACCCGGCCAATTTGACGTGATCGTCACCGGCAATCTGTTCGGCGACATCCTGTCCGATCAGGCGTCGATGTGCGTCGGCTCCATCGGGCTGCTGCCGTCCGCCTCGCTCGATGAGCGCGGCAAGGGATTGTATGAGCCGATCCACGGCTCCGCCCCGGACATTGCGGGGCAGGGCAAGGCCAATCCGCTCGCCGCCATCCTGTCCGCGGCGATGATGCTGCGCCACTCGCTCGGCCGTGCCGCGGACGCCGACCGGATCGAGGCGGCGGTGGCGGCCGCGTTGGCGGGCGGTGCGCGCACCGGCGATCTGGGCGGCACCGCCAGCACGCGCGCCATGGCGGATGCGGTGCTGGCGGCGCTCTGACGCGTCAGACCTGCGGCACCGCCATCCCGCGCTGCACTGCCGGCCGGCTGCCCACCGCGGCCAGCCAGCGGGCGATGGAGGGATGGCGCGTCGTGGGATCGTCCAGCACGTCGGCTAGCATCTCGAACGCCACCTTGGTCCAGGCGTAGCTGGCGACGTCGGCGATCGAGTAGGCATCGCCCGCAAGTAGGGCACTGAGTCCAGCCGCCCCGCCATCACTTTCAGCAGCCGCTTGGACTCGTCGGTGAACCGCTCGATGGCGAGCGGGGCCTTGTCGGGCGAGCGCTTGGCGAAGAAGTTGAGCTGGCCGAGCATCGGCCCGAGCCCTCCCACCTGCCACGCCAGCCATTTCAGCGCCTTCCACCGCTGGGGCCCGCTCGGCGCGAGCAACTGTCCGCTCTTGTCGGCCAGATAGGTCAGGATCGCGGCCGATTCGAAGATGGCGAGGGGGCCGCCCGGCGCGTCATGATCGACGATCGCGGGGATCTTGTTGTTGGGGCTGATCGCCAGGAAGTCCGGCGCGAACTGCTCGTCCTTGCCGATGTTCACCGGCTTCACCTCGTAAGCGAGGCCGATTTCCTCCAGCATGATCGAGGCCTTGCGGCCGTTCGGCGTTATCTACGTGTAGAGCGTGATCATTGGTCTCTCCCCATGTGCCAAGGTGAGACGGCAACGGCGTTAATCGTGGATCGGGCAAGACGAAACGGTGAACGCCGCGTTAAGACCTGCCTATGGACCACGCACAGCCGCACTTCGCCCCGCTCACCGCAACGATGATCCGCCGCCCCGCGGTCGCGATCTCCGTGCCGATGGACGCGGCCATCATGATCCCACCCGCGCGCGCGCTCGTGCCCGTCATCGCGGAGCCGTTCCTGTCGCCCAGCGACATCCGGCTGTTCATAATGACTTACGTGATCGGGCTGATCCTGTTCCTGAGTTGGCTGGCCTGATCGCTCAATCGCAAGCGCGGTGCAGCATCCGCGCGAGCGCCGCCGCCCCGATCGACATGACGGCGACCAGCAGCATCGTCTGCGCGACGGTGACGCCGACATGGACGAGCCCGGCGAGGATCACGGTCGATCCCACCATCGCGCCTGAATTGACGATGTTGTTCGCTGCCACCGTTCGCGCCGTCTGGTCCTTCGGCACGCTGGTGGTGAGAAAGGCGTAGAGCGGAACGACGAAGATGCCGCCGAAGACGGCCACGCCGAACAAGTCGAACAGCACGCGTTCCGCCCGCGGCATGACGATGAATTCGGACCATTCCAGCAGGCGACCCCCACCGGCGGCAGGCCAGCCGCTTACGGTCCACCACAGGTCGAGCAGGAACAGCCCCATCACCAGCGCCGCCGCTGGCGACCAGCGGGCGGAGACCTTGCCCGCCAGGAGCTTGTTGATCACCACCGATCCGATCGCGACGCCGACCGAGAAGATGGCGAGGAAGAGCGTCGCCACTTCCTTGTCCGATCCCAGCACGTTCTTCACCAGCGGCGGGAATTGCGCGGCCAGGATCGCGCCCTGCGCCCAGAAGAAGCTGATCGAGACGATGGCGAGAAACAGGTGGCGCACGTGCATCGTCGCCGAGATGAGCGCGATGGAGGATCGGATGATGCGGAAGTCGATGATCCGCTCGTGCGGCTCGGGCGGGGCAGGGGGCACCTGCGTCGCGAGCAGGCGGCCGATGATCGCGGTCACGACCACCATCGCCGCCGCCGCGTGCGGCGACACCAGCCCGCCGACGATCGTGCCGATCAGCACCGCACCATAGGTCGTCGCCTCGACGAGGCCGGTGCCGCCCAGCACCTCGTCCGGCTCCAGATGCTGCGGCAGGATCGCATATTTGATCGGGCCGAAGAAGGTCGAGTGGACGCCCATCGCGAACAGAGCGGTCAGCATCAGCGGGATGCTGTGCAGCAGCAGGCCGGCCGCGCCGCCCACCATGATCACGATCTCGGCCGATTTGACGAAGCGGATGATCCGCGTCTTGTCGATCGAATCCGCCAGCTGCCCCGACAGGGTGGAGAAGAGGAAGAAGGGCAGGATGAACAGCCCACCCGCCACCGCGGAGAAGAACAGCTCCTGCTCGGGATCGTTGTAGATGGTGAAGGTGACCAGGATCACCATCGCCGTCTTGAACAGGTTGTCGTTGAAGGCGTTCAGGAATTGGGTGAGGAAGAGCGGCAGGAAACGGCGCTGGCCGAGGAGCCGGACGGTGGATTGCATGCCGTGGGGGGCATCCGCTGTTGCGTGGACGGCCGTCTCATAGCGGTCCCCGGCAGGCGGCGATAGCCCGGCCGGGCCGCGCAACCATCCGGCCCGCGAAACGCTTGATCCGGCGATGGACATTCCCGACGCCGCGCAGGACGCCACTCCGATCGAGCGTGCCGACGTGCGCGTCGCGCAGGCCGCCGCGTGCGCGCGGGAACACCCGCTGGTCCGCGCCGGTGGCAAGCTGAGCGAGCTGGCGGACCAGCCGCCGCTCATCGCCATCTCCGCCGCAACGCTGGCCGCCGGGCTGCTGCTGCGCCGGCCGCGGCTGGCGCGGGCAGGCGCGCGGATGCTGGCCAGCCACCTGCTCGCCACCGCCGCCAAGACGGTCATCAAGAACCGCGTCGATCGCACCCGTCCCAACCTGCTGGTGGAGGAAGGCCGCTACGAAATGGCGTCGGGGGAGACGCCGGGGAAGGAGATGCGGTCCTTTCCGTCGGGCCACACCGCCGGCATCGTCGCCGTCACCCGTGCGCTGACGCGCGACTATCCGGAGAGCAGCCTGCCGGGCGCGCTCGTCTCGGTGGCGGTGGCGGCGGTGCAGGTGCCGCGCTGCGCCCATTATCCGAGCGATCTTGCCGCAGGTGCGCTGATCGGCGTCGCGGCGGAGGCGGCGGTGGACCGCGCCGCGCGCCTGCTGCCGCCATGACGGCGGGTTCCGCCGCGCGTCGTTCCGATATACGGATGGCGGCGATGCTGACGCTGCCCAACATCCTGACCCTGTCGCGCATCTTCGCGGTGCCGATCCTTGTCTTCCTGCTGTGGCGGCCCGGCTGGGCGGATTATGCGCTCGCCTTCGGCCTCTACGTGCTGATGGGCGTGACCGATTATTTCGACGGCTATCTCGCGCGCGCGCAGGGCGCGGTGAGCAAGCTGGGCGTGTTCCTCGATCCGATCGCGGACAAGATCATGGTCGCCGCGGTGATCGTGATGCTCGTCGCCTTCCCCAGCCTCGCGACCGGCCAGCCGCTGGTGCAGGGCTGGCACGTCATCGCTGCGCTGATCATCCTGCTGCGCGAGATGGCGGTGTCGGGTCTGCGCGAATTCCTCGCCGGTTTGCAGGTATCGCTGCCCGTGTCGAAGCTGGCCAAGTGGAAGACGACCTTCCAGCTTGTCTCGCTCGGCGCAATCATTCTTGGCGGTGCGCTGCCGCAGGCGGCGTGGATCGGCCTGGTCGGTCTTGCCAGCCTGTGGGCGGCGGCGGTGCTGACGCTGATCACCGGGTGGGATTATCTGCGCGTCGGCATCCGGCACATGGATTGAGGGCCATGGCGACGCTCAGTCTCCTCTATTTCGCCCGCGTGCGTGAGGCGATCGGGCTGGATGGAGAGGCGGTCGACGTGCCCGCGGACGTGACCACGGTGGCGGACCTGGCGGCATGGCTCGCCGCGCGTGGCTCGGGCTATGCCGATGCCTTTGCCGATCTCACCCGCCTGCGCGCCGCGATCGACGATCGCTTCGTCGCGCTCGATGCGCCGATCGCCGGCGCGCGCGAGGTCGCGCTGTTTCCGCCGGTGACGGGCGGATGATCGCCGACATCCGCGTGCAGGAGGCGCCGTTCGATCCGGGTGCCGAGCTGCTTGCGCTTGAGGCACTCGGCGGCGGCGCCGTCGCCAGCTTTACCGGCATCGTTCGTGGCGGCGACGGGCTGGAGGCGCTGGTGCTCGAGCATCACCCGACCATGACGATGAAGGCGATCCGCGTCATCTGCGAGACGGCCGCGGCGCGCTGGCCGCTGCTCGGGATCGTGGCGATCCACCGTGTCGGCCCGCTCAGCGTGGGCGAGCGGATCGTGCTCGTCGCCGCCGCATCCCCGCACCGCGCCGCCGCGCTGGAGGCGACTGCGTTCCTGATCGACTGGCTGAAGACGCGCGCGCCCTTTTGGAAGCAGGAGCGGTTCGCCGACGGCCGCACCTCTTGGGTGGAGGCCCGCGCCGAGGATGACGCGGCCGCCGCCCGCTGGGACTGAGCCGTCAGGCCACCTTCGCCGCGCGCTCCTCGCGGAACAGGTCCGCCAGCAGCTTGAACTCCTTCTCGCGCGGGCTGTTCTTGCGCCAGACGAGCGCGATCTGTCGGCTGGGATGATCCGCATCGAGCGGGCGGGCGACGATGGCGGTGTGATCGAGAATGCCCGCATCCAGCGCCATTTTCGGCAGCAGAGTCGTGCCCAGCCCGTTTGCCACCATCTGCACCAACGTGTGCAGCGACGTGCCCATCATCGCCGCCTCGGCGCGCAGCTCCGGCCGGTTGCACGCGGCCAGCGCATGATCCTTCAGGCAGTGGCCGTCTTCCAGCAGCAGCAGGTGCCGCTCGTCGATCGCATCGGGCGTCACCCGGGCGGGCGTCTGCGCCCCGTCCTTGGCCGGGAAGGCGACATAGAGCCGGTCGTCGAACAGCTCGGCCACATCCACGTCGCCGCAGCTGTAGGGCAGGGCCAGCAGCACGCAGTCGGTATGGCCGCGGTGGAGCGAGTCGCAGGCGGCGGTGCTCGTCTCCTCCCTGAGATACAGCTTCAGGTCGGGCCAGCGCTCGCGCAGCTTGGGCAGCAGGCGGGGCAGCAGGAAGGGCGCGATCGTGGGGATGACGCCCATGCGCAGATCGCCCGACAGCGGCTTGCCCGCCGCCCGCGCCAGATCGCCCAGCTCCTCCGCCTCGCGCAGTACGCGCCGCGCCTTGTCGGCGATGCGGCTGCCGAGCGGGGTGAAGCGGACGACGCGTCGCGTGCGCTCGACCAGCGTCACGCCGATCAGCGACTCCAGTTCGCGAATGCCGGCTGACAGCGTGGATTGCGTGACGAAGCAGGCATCAGCGGCGCGGCCGAAGTGGCCGCTATCCTGCAGGGCGACGAGATATTGCAGCTGCTTCAGCGTGGGCAGGTAGGTGCTCATTCATCGCCTCATCCGATCACGTCCGACCGAATAATCAATTTGTCCGTTGAACGCTAGACTGCCACATGACGCGTGCACGAACTGCTCTGCGGTTCACCGCTACGCCTTCAAACAGGAGATTCAAACATGCTCACCGTTGGCGACAAGTTCCCCGCCTTCACGCTCCCGGTCCAGCAGGGCGTCTCCGCACTGCCCGCCGGCGAGACGATCGACACCGGCGCCACCAACGGCCGCTGGAAGGTCGTGTTCTTCTGGCCGAAGGACTTCACCTTCATCTGCCCGACCGAGATCATCGGCTATGGCGAGCTGAAGCAGGATCTCGACGATCGTGATGCGGACCTGATCGGCGCATCGACCGACACCGATTTCGTCCACTTCGCGTGGCGCAAGTCGGACGAGCGCCTGGCCAACTGCGATTTCCCGTGGATCGCCGACAACCAGAAGAAGCTCGCCAACGCGCTCGGCATCGTCGATGCGGAAGCGGGCGTCGCCTACCGCGCGACCTTCATCGTCGACCCGCACAACGTGATTCAGCACGTAACGGTGAACGGCCTCAACCAGGGCCGTAACCCCGCCGAGGCGATCCGCGTGCTCGACGCGCTGCAGACCGACGAGCTGTGCCCCTGCAACTGGCAGCAGGGCGAAGAGGTGCTGAAGCCCGCCGCCTGACCCCTGGGCGTCGCTTAGGGCTCGCATAAGGGGCGCGGGGGTTCAGGCTCCCGCGCCCCTTTCATTTTCCACCAGCATGGTGCCGCCCGGCGAAGTCGCGGAGGTCGGACAGGCTGGTGTTCAGATCAGGAGATCCCCCATGTCCCTCAAGGCCTTTGCCGATTCGCTGCCCGATTACGCCAAGGATATCCGCCTCAACGTCGGCTCGCTGCTCAACGATGCGGCGCTTGGCGATCAGCGCAAATATGGTCTGCTCCTCGCCTGCGCGCATGGCTCCGGCTACAAGCCGCTGGTCGAGGCGGCCGAGGCGGAAGCCGCCGGCAAGCTTTCGCCCGAGGCGGCCAATGCGGCGCGTGCAGCGGCGGCGGTGATGGCGATGAACAACGTCTATTATCGCTTCGTCCACCTCGCCTCGAACAAGGAATATGGCCAGCTGCCGGCCAAGCTGCGGATGAACGTCATCGGCAATCCCGGCATCGACAAGGTCGACTTCGAGCTGTTCAGCCTCGCCGTCTCCGCCCAGAATGGCTGCGGCATGTGCATCGACAGCCACGAGAAGGTGCTGAAGGGTCACGGCGTCAATGCCGAGACGATCCAGGCCGCTGCCCGCATCGGCGCGGTGATGACCGCTGCCGCCACCGTTCACGCGACCAAGATCTGATCCGGCCCGCCGTCATCCCCGCTGCCCGGGGATGACGGCGGCGGACAGGCACGTTAAGGGCGCGGCATGACCGACACGCCCCCCGATCGCCTTTCCACCAACCCGCGCAGCCCGCATTTCGACGCGGATCTGCTGATGCGCGGCATCGGCATCCGCTTCAACGGCCAGGAAAAGACCAACGTCGACGAATATTGCGTCAGCGAAGGCTGGGTGAAGCTGGCCGCGGGCCGCTCGCGCGATCGTCACGGCAATCCGATGACGGTGACGATGAAGGGCAGTGTCGAGCCTTATTTCCGTGACATCGCCGATCAGGATGGGGCTGACGCCGCCGAAGCGAAGCCCGCCGATGGGGAACCTGCGGCCGACACTGGCGCTTGATCGGGCGCACGCCTATCTCTTCACTTCACGTTGTCTGACGCGGAGAACGCCATGTTCGCCCGGCTCGTCGCCTATCTCGATTCGATCAAGGCGCGCGATCCGGCGCCGCGCTCCCGTTGGGAGATCCTGCTCTATCCCGGCCTGCTCGCGGTCGGCATGCACCGCCTCGCGCACTGGCTGTTCGAGGCGGAGCTGTGGTTCTGCGCGCGCTTCATCAACCATCTCGCGCGCCTGCTGACGGGCATCGACATTCACCCGGGCGCCAAGATCGGCCGGAACCTGTTCATCGACCATGGCTTCGTCGTCATCGGCGAGACGGCCGAGATCGGCGACAATGTCACCATCTACCAGGGTGCGACGCTCGGCGGCACCAATCCGACCAACGGCATGGGCGGCAAGCGTCACCCCACGCTGGAAGATGGCGTGATCCTCAGCCTTGGCGCTGCAATCTTGGGCCCCGTGACGGTCGGCGCGGGCGCGCGGATCGGCGCAAATGCGGTCGTCACCAAGGATGTCGCGCCCGGTGCGGTGATGATCGGCATTCCGGCCAAGCCGATGCCGGTCGCCGCGGAGGACAAGCAGCGCTTCACACCCTATGGCACGCCGTGCTGCGACAATGCCGACCCTGCGGTCGCCCGGCTGGAGGCGATGCGCTGCGAGGTGGAGCGGCTGCGCGGCCAATTGTCCCAGCTGATCGAGGAGCGCGCAGCCGAGGTGCGTGAGCGGGACGCGGGTTGATCGGGCGGCTGCGCTGATGGGTGTCGTCACGCCCTTTCCCGGGCGGCCGCCTCTGCAGGTTGCCTTCGACCGGCAAGAGCTTGCGCGCATCCTCGATCTCTACGGCCGCATGGTCGCTGCCGGCCATTGGCGCGATTATGCGATCGAGCTGGGGCGCGACGCGGCCAGCTTCTCGGCCTTTCGCCGTGCCACCGAACGGCCGGAATATCGCATCGAGAAGCGGCCAGCACTGCGGTCCCGCCAGGGGCAATGGGCATTGATCGGCGAGATCGGTGCGGTGCTGAAGCGCGGACATGAGCTCGGGCCGGTGCTGGCGCCGGTCGAGCGGCGGCTGCTCAAGCTCGTCAGTGACTGATCCGGCGCCTCACGCCTTGGCGGGCCGGTCCACCACCGGCAGCCGTTCGCGAAGCTCTCGCGGCAGCGCGGCCAGCACCTTCGACCGCACGCTGTGCCAGAAGGCGGAGAGCAGCAGCAGCGCCGATCCGATGATCAAGGCGGTGAAGGCAAGGTTGAGGCTGACTGCACCGAATTCGCGGAACAGCGTGCTCATCGCGTAGATGACGTAGGCGAGTGCAGAGACCATCAGCGCGCGCCGATCGATCGCCAGCGCGACGATGCCGAGCCCCACATAGAGCAGCAGCACCGCCACCGCCTCGCCGGGCGTTGCCCGCCCGCCGAGCAGCCCCAGCAGCGAGAAGATCGGGTGGACGATCAGCGGCGCCGCCAGCAGGTGCAGCCAGAAGGCGATGTCCGACCGGCGCGTCGTGCGCGTGCGATCGCTCATGTCCCACCACATGGCGACGGCGAAGGCAGCGAGCCCGCAGACGAGCAGCAGCGGGATTATCGCGGCGCGAGCTTCCGGCACGGTCGACAGCAGCAGCGACAGCGTCATGGCGACGAGGGCGGCGACGCCCGCCGCAACGGTGATCGGCACGTGGAAGCGTCGCCAATGCGCCCACACCGCGGCCGCCGTGATCGCCAGCGCCACCGCCGCCGCCCGCGCCTCTTCGCTCCGCCCGCCCCATTTCGGCGTGAGGCCGTAGACGGTCAGGAACACGCCGCCGGCAAAGGCCAGCAGCAGCAGGATCGAGGGCAGAGCCATCCGCCGCTGCAGCGTGAAATATTCGGCCAGCCCCCAGGCCGCGACCGCTACCGGCAACCCGGCGAACGGCCCCGCAACGCTGCCGACCAGCCAGGCCAGTGCGCCCAGCATCAGGGTGGCGGCAATGGAGACGAAGATGTCGTTGAAGCCGGTGAGGAAGCGGAACTGCTCCTCGTCCACCGCCGCCGGCATCGCGCGAGCGACGGCATGCGCCCGGAACGCCGCCGCCGCCGCCGGGCTCAGCACGCCCGCGGCCACCGCGGAGTCCAGATCGGCATCGCTATACATCACCGCCCCCTTCAAGGGGCAAAGCCTAGCCCGACTGTGTTAGTCCGGCAATACGCTCAGGCGACGCCCTCCGCATCCAGCGCATAGCCGGCGGAGCGGACGGTGCGGATGATGTCGGGTCGGCCGTCGAGGTTGATCGCCTTGCGCAGCCGCCGGATATGCACGTCCACCGTGCGCGGCTCGATCTCCGCATCGCGGCCCCACACGCTGTCGAGCAGCCGCTCGCGCGAGAAGACGCGGCCGGGATGTTCGAGGAAGTGCTTGAGCAGGCGGAACTCGGTCGGACCCAGCGGCACCGCCGATCCGTCGCGGCGGACGCGGTGAGTCGAGACGTCCATCTCGATATCCGAATAGCTCAGACGCTCGCCCGCCAGCGCCGGCCGCACGCGGCGCAGCACCGCGCCGACACGCGCCACCAGCTCGCGCGGGGAGAAGGGCTTCGTCACGTAATCGTCGGCGCCCGTCTCCAGGCCGCGCACGCGATCTTCTTCCTCGTGGCGTGCCGTCAGCATGATGATCGGCACGTTGGCGGTATCGGGCATGCGGCGAAGGCGGCGGCATACCTCGATCCCCGACAGCCCTTCAATCATCCAGTCGAGCAGGACGAGATCGGGCGGGCATTCCGCGGCGAGCAGCAAGGCCTCCTCACCGTCGGGCGTGTGATCGATCTCGAACTCCTCGCGCTTGAAATGCCAGACGAGCAGCTCGGCAAGCGCGGCATCATCCTCGACCAGGAGCAAACGGGCGCGGGCCATGGCGTTCAATTCTCCGTCGTAACCGAATTGGCACCGCGTGATCGTTCGGCCATCTGGCGGCCGGTGGCGGCGAAATAGACCATCTCGGCGACATTGGTGGCGTGATCACCGATGCGCTCGAGGTTCTTGGCGATGAACAGCAGGTGGGTGGACGCGGTGATGGTGTGGGGGTTTTCCATCATGTGCGTCAGCAGCGTGCGGAACACCGAATTGTAGAAATCGTCCACCGCCCGGTCACGCCGGCAAACCTCCACGGCCTGCTCCGCATCGCGCTTGGCGAAGGCATCGAGCACCTCGCGCAGCATCTCGGAGACGAGCCGACCCATGGCGGGCAGGATCGACAGTGGTTCGATCCCCTTGGCGTCCTGCAGCACGGTCACGCGCTTGGCGATGTTCTTGGCATAATCGCCCATCCGCTCGACCACGCCGGCGATCTTCATCGCCGCCAGCACCTCGCGCAGATCGTCCGCCATGGGCGCGCGGAGCGCCAGCAGGCGCACCACCTGCCGCTCGATCTCCGCTTCCAGCGCGTCGATCTTCTTGTCGTCCTCGACGATGCGCGCGGCGGCATCGAGGTCGCGGCGGACGAGCGCTTCCAGCGAGTCGGTCACCGCCGCCTCCGCCCGTCCGCCCATTTCGGAGACGAGCGCGCGGAGCGTGCGAAGGTCGTCGTCGAATGCCTTGACCGTGTGTCCGGTGGTGGTCGCCATGACGCGATACTCTCCTTCACTCAGCCGTAGCGGCCGGTGATATAATCCTTGGTCCGCGTTTCGCGCGGATTGGTGAAGATCTCGGACGTGTCGCCATATTCGACGAGCGTCCCGAGGTGGAAGAAGGCGGTGCGCTGGCTGACGCGCGCCGCCTGCTGCATGTTGTGCGTGACGATGACGATGGCGTAGCGGCCGCGCAGCTCGTGGATCAGTTCCTCGATCTTGGCGGTGGCGATCGGATCGAGCGCGCTGCACGGCTCGTCCATCAGGATCACCTCCGGCTCGACCGCGATGGCGCGGGCGATGCACAGCCGCTGCTGTTGGCCGCCCGACATGGCGGTGCCGCTCTCCGAGAGGCGATCCTTGACCTCGTCCCAAAGGCCCGCGCGGCGCAGCGACTTTTCGACGATCGCGTCCATGTCCGCCTTGCCCGAGGCGAGGCCGTGGATGCGGGGGCCGTAAGCCACGTTCTCGTAGATCGACTTGGGAAACGGGTTCGGCTTCTGGAACACCATGCCGACGCGGGCGCGCAGCTGCACCACGTCCATCTCGGGGGAGTAGATGTCGTCGCCGTCCAGTGTGATCTCGCCGGTCACGCGGGCGGACGAGACGGTGTCGTTCATCCGGTTGAGCGTGCGGAGAAAAGTCGATTTGCCGCAGCCCGAGGGGCCGATGAAGGCGGTGACATTCTCCATGCCGACGTCGATCGACACATTCTTGATCGCCTGCTTGGCGCCATAGAAGACGTCGACGTTCCGCGCCTCCATCTTGGGCGGATCGTTGCTGGCGCGCTGGCCTGCGGCCATGTCGTTGAGCGAATGGTCTGCCATATATCCTACCAGCGGCGTTCGAACTTGTTGCGGAGCCAGATCGCCACCCCGTTCATGGCGAGCAGGAAGGCGAGCAGCACGATGATCGCGGCCGACGTCTTCTCGACGAAGCCGCGGCTCACCTCGTCCGACCAGAGGAAGATCTGGACGGGGAGGACGGAGGCGGGAGCAGTGGCGCCGGTCGGCGGGCTGGCGACGAAGGCGCGCATGCCGATCATCAGCAGCGGCGCCGTCTCACCCAGCGCGCGCGCCATGCCGATGATCGTGCCCGTCAGGATGCCGGGCAAAGCGAGGGGCAGCACATGGTGGAACACCACCTGCACGCGGCTTGCCCCGATGCCGAGCGCCGCGTCGCGGATCGACGGCGGCACCGCCTTGATCGCGTTCCGTCCCGCAATGACGATGACGGGCATCGTCATCAGCGCCAGCGTGAGGCCGCCCACCAGGGGCGCGGAGCGGGGCAGGTGCATGGTGTTGAGGAAGACGGCGAGGCCGAGCAGGCCGAAGATGATCGACGGCACCGCCGCCAGATTGTTGATCGACACCTCGATCAGGTCGGTCCAGCGGTTCTTCGCGGCATATTCCTCGAGGTAGAGCGCCGAGAGCACGCCGATGGGGAAGGCGAGCAGCAACGTCACGGCCATGGTGATGAGCGATCCCTTGAACGCGCCCCAGATGCCGACCAGCGTCGGATCGGTGGAATCGGCGCCGCTCAGGAACGGCCAGTTGAAGGCGGTGCGGATGCGCCCGGCCTGTTTCAGCCGCGCCTGATCCTCCACCTCGCCGCCGCCCTGGCCCTTGGTGGCCAGGTCGATGCCGGTCGAGGCGGGGATCCAGATCTCCGCCGTGCGGCCGAGGATCGCCGGATCCCTCTCGATCGCGTCGCGCACCGACAGCCACGATCCGTCGGACAGCATCCGCGGGCCGCGGGGGCCGAACGCCGCCTCCGCCGCACGGCTGGTCGCCGCATCGATATCGCCCGTCACCGCGCCGCCCGGCCCCGTGACGAGGCCGGAGGTGCGGAAGTCCACCGGCAGCAGGATCTCCGTCCGCGTGAAGCCGCGCCAGCCCTGGCCGATCATCGACACGAGCAGGAAGGCGAGGAACGCGACGGACAGCAGCACCGCACCCAGCGCCAGCAGGCGGAAGCGCCGTTCCGCGGCATAGCGGCGGCGGATGCGACCCTGCATCGCGCCCGTCTTCCAGTCGGTCGGCACGCGCTCCACCGGCGCATCCGCCTGCGGAACGTGCGTCACCTGGGCGATGCCGACGCTGCTATTCATAGGCTTCCCGATATTTCTTCACGACGCGCAGCGCGACGATGTTGAGCAGCAAGGTGACGATGAACAGCACGAGGCCGAGCGCGAAGGCGGCGAGCGTCTTGGCGCTGTCGAACTCCTGATCGCCGGTCAGCAGCTGGACGATCTGCGTCGTCACCGTCGTCACGCTGGAGAAGGGGTTTGCGGTCAGGTTGGCGGCGAGGCCCGCGGCCATCACGACGATCATCGTCTCGCCAATCGCCCGGCTGACGGCGAGCAGCACGCCGCCGACCACGCCCGGCAAAGCGGCGGGCACCAGCACGCGGCGGATCGTCTCGGATGTGGTCGCGCCCATCGCCAGGCTGCCGTCGCGCATCGATTGCGGCACCGCGGCGATGCTGTCGTCCGCCATCGACGAGACGAACGGGATGATCATCACGCCCATGACGAGGCCCGCCGCCAGCGCGCTCTCGGACGAGGCACCGGGAATGCCCAGCGTCGCGGCAAAGCCGCGGATCGCGGGGGCGACGGTCAGCGCGGCGAAATAGCCGTAGACGACCGTCGGCACGCCGGCGAGCACCTCCAGGATCGGCTTCAGCCAGCGCCGTGCGGCAGGCGGCGCATATTGCGTCAGGTAGATGGCTGAGAGCAGGCCGAGCGGGATCGCCACCAGCATCGCGATGATCGCGCCGATGAAGATCGTGCCCCAGAAGAGCGGCACCGCACCGAACGTGCCCTCGTCGCCGCTCTGCGGGCTCCACAATGTGCCGAACAGGAAGTCGAGCGGGGAGACACGCGAGAAGAAGCGCAGGCTCTCGAACAAGAGCGACGCGACGATGCCGAGCGTCGTCAGGATGGCGATCAGCGAGGCGCCGAGCAGCGCGCCCATTACGATCCGCTCCACCCGCGTCCGTGCGCGGAAGCGGGGCGACAGCCGCGTCCACGCCCATGCGCCGCCGGCAAAGGCCAGCAGGGCGGCTAGCGCCAGCCCGATCATCCCGTAACGCGTCGCCGCAGCGCCCCACACCGACGCCAGCGAGGCGGCGAGCGGGTGCAGCTCCGGCATCGTCTGGCCGGCGGACAGCGCGCGGGCCTGGGACAGGATGGCGGCGCGCTCCATCGGAAAGGCGGGCAGAGCGGACGCGGCAGGCGCACGCAGCACCTCGTTCAGCGTCAGCCCGGGCACGACGGCGGCCCACACGGCGAGGAAGATCAAGGCGGGCGCGGCCGCCCAGATGGCGACGAACCAGCCATGCTGCGACGGCAGCGAATGCGCGCGCGCCGCTCCGGTCGCGCGCGGGAAGGCGGCGGCCTTGGCCCGCCCGGCGAACCAGCCGGCCACCGCCAGCGCGAGGATGACGAGGAGGATGAAGCCCGGCGTCACGATCAGCTCACCGTCTTTGGATCGAGCGGGGTCAGCTTCGCCGCCACCGCCGCATTGCGCGCCTGCACGTCGGCAGGCGCGGTGATCAGGCCGCGCCGCGCGAGATAGCCGTCATGCCCCCACGCCTTGGCATATTCGGCGACGAACGCCTTCAGGCCCGGAATGGCGTTCAGGTGCGCGCCCTTGACGTAGATGAACAGCGGCCGTGCCCCCGGATAGCGGAAGTTCGCGATCGTCTCGTAGCTCGGCTGCACGCCTTGCAGCGGAATGCCGTGCACGCGATCCTTGTTTTCCTCGAGGAAGCTGTAGCCGAACACGCCGACCGCATCGGGGTTCGCCGCCAGCTTCTGCACGATCAGGTTGTCATTCTCGCCCGCCTCCACATAGGCGCCGTCCTCGCGCACCTTGGTGCAGGTGCTGCGATACGCCTTCTCGTCACGCGTCTTGAGCGCCGCCATCGCCGGATCGCTCGCGCAGCCTTTCTCGAGGATCAGCTCCGCCAGCGCGTCGCGCGTGCCGGAGGTGGGCGGCGGGCCATAGACGACGATGGGCACGTTCGGCAGCGCGGGATCGATGTCAGACCAGCGCCGCGCGGTCTGCGGTTTGCCGTAGGGCGTGGCGGCGAGCGCCTCGTAGACCTGCCGCTCGGTCAGCGCGAACTTCGGCCCGTTCACCGCCTCCCCCAGCGCGATCCCGTCGATCCCGATCTGCACCTCGACGATCTCGCTCACGCCGTTGCGCTGGCAATCCTCGAGCTCGGATTTCTTGATCCGGCGCGATGCGTCCTCGATGTCGGGATATTGCGGGCCAAGGCCGGCGCAGAACAGCTTCATGCCCGCGCCCGTCCCGGTGGATTCGACGATGGGTGCGCGCAGGCCCGGATTCTTACGGGCGAACGCCTCGGCAACGGCGGTGGTGAACGGGTAGACGGTGGACGAGCCGACGACGCGGATCTGATCCCGCGCCTCGCCGATCCCGCCTCCACAGGCACCGAGCGCGAGCAACGCCGCGCCCGCGAGACCACGCCTCACCATGCCTGAGGATCACCTTCGCTTCACGGGCCCGTCTGGCCCCCGAGCGGGGCGCTAGAGCCGTTCAGTCGCGCTCATGTGACGCTTGCGTGACGCTTTCGTGACAGCGCTCAGGCCTGCGTTGCCGGCAGCAGCACCGTAACGGTCGTGCCCTGGCCCTGCTTGCTCTGGATTTCCAGCCGCCCGCGATGGCGCTCGACGATGTGCTTGACGATGGCAAGGCCGAGGCCGGTGCCCCCCAACGCCCGGCTGCGTCCCGCATCGACCCGGTAGAAACGCTCGGTCAAGCGTGGGATATGCTCCTCGGGAATGCCGTCGCCCTCGTCGGCGATGGTCAGGCGCAACATGCCGCCGCCGCCGCGCACGCCGACGGTGACGGCAGAGCCGGCGCGGCCATATTTCAGGGCATTGCCGATCAGGTTGTGCAGCAGCTGGGTCAGCTGGATGCGATCGCCAGTGACCGCGGGGGCATCGTCCGCCAGCTCCACCACGATCCGCCCGCCATCCTCGCCCCGGCCGGTCAGCGTCGCGCGGCGCACCTCCTCGACCAGCTGGCCGACATCGACCTGCGTCTGCGGCGGCGAATGCTTTTCCGCCTCGATGCGCGACAGCGACATGAGATCGTCCACCAGCCGCTGCATCCGCCGCGCCTCGCCCAACATGATCTTCAGGAAGCGCGCGCGGGTCGGCCCGTCCTCCGCCGCATTGGCGTCCTCCAGCGTCTCGATGAAGCCGAGCAGGGTGGAGAGCGGCGTGCGCAGCTCGTGGCTGGCATTGGCGACGAAATCGACACGCGCCCGCTCCGCCGCGTGCAGATTCGACCGGTCCGCCAGGCGGACAAGGCGCGTGGCGGGGCCGAGCGGGTGGACCGTCAGCTCCCATCGCCGGTCGCCTTCCCCCAGGCCGACGAGCAGGATCGCATCGGTCCGGTCGCTACGGCCGAGGATGCGCTCTGCCGCCGCCGGGTGGCGGATGGCGACGCGCACATCCTCATCGGCGATATGCCCGCCCAGCACGCGCTCCGCCGCGGGATTGGCATGCGCCACGCGTCCGGCATCCACCAGCAGCAGCGGATCGTCGATCGCGTCGAGCACGCTGGCGATGGGGGGTGCGGTCTCGCGCTCGTCGGCCTCCTGCGGCTGCACCGGGGCCTCCACCGGCTTGAGGCTGACGGCCAGGACGAGCACGAAGCCGAGCAGCGCGGCGGGCAAGGTCGCGGGGATAGGGCCGCCGAGCAGCCATGTCGCCGCCGCGCCCGCCACCGCCACTGCCGCCGCCGTCAGCCAGCGCATCCCTCATCCCCCTTGCCCGACACGCGGTTGTGCAGCTTTGCCGTTACGCTTCCTTGACGGCTAGAGGGCAAGCGCGCCGCTTCATCCGGGCACCGCCGCACCGAGCGCTTCCAGCGCCGGGATCAGCTCGTCGAAATGATCGATCAGCACGGTCGCATCCAGCTCCTCGACCGGCCGGTCCGAAAAGCCGAAGGTGACCGCGACGCAGGGCAGCCCCGCCGCCTGCGCGGTGAGCGTGTCCGTGATCGAATCGCCGATGAACGCCGCGCGACCGCCGCCCGCCTGAGCGATCGCCTTGAACAGGGGCGCGGGATCGGGCTTGCGCACCGGCAGCGTATCGCCGCCGACCAGAGCGGCGAAGCGATCCTGCCAGCCGAGCGCGTCGATCAGCGTGCGGCTGAGCGATTCGAGCTTGTTGGTGCAGATAGCCAGCTTCACGCCCCGCGTGGCCAGCATATCCAGCGCACGCTCCAGCCCATCGAACGGGCGGGTGCGGTCGGCGATATGCGCCTCATAATAGTCTAGAAAGATCGGAAAGCCGCGCTCCACCAGCGCCTCGTCGCCGCCGCCCGTCGCCGCCAGCCCCTTGGTCAGCAGCGCGCGCGCGCCGTGCCCCACCATGTGCCGCACCGCCTCCGCCGAGACGGGCGGGCGGCCCAGCTCGCCCAGTGCATGGTTCAGCGCGGCGGTGAGGTCGGGCGCGCTGTCGACCAGCGTGCCGTCGAGGTCGAAAGCGACCACGTCGAAGGGGAAGTTCGTCATGGCCGCACGCTGTGACGCCCGCGTTATGGAAGATGCAAGCGGTTCGTGGCAGAGGGGCGCCGATGTCCAGCCAGACCAATCCCGTCTTGCCCCCCTTCGCCGCCGTCATCCTCGCCGCAGGCAAGGGCACGCGGATGAAGAGCGATCGGCACAAGGTGCTGCACGCCATTGCCGGCCGACCGATGCTCGGCCACCTGCTCGCCAGCGTCGATGCGCTCGGGCCGGCAGCAAAGGTGGTCGTCGTCGGGTCGGGGCGCGAGCAGGTCGAGGCCTATGTCGGCCCTGAGGTCGCGGTGGCGGTGCAGGAGCCGCAGCTCGGCACCGCCCACGCCGTCCAGCAGGCGGAGGCGGCGCTCGGCGGCTTCGATGGCGCGGTTGTGGTGCTCTATGGCGACGTGCCGCTGGTGCCGGCCGACACGATCGCGCGAATGCTGACACGGCTGGGCGCGGCGGATCGCCCCGGCGTGGTCGTCCTCGGCTTCCGCCCGGCGGATACGCTGTCCTACGGTCGCATTCTCGCCGACGCGGACGGGCGCATCGCCAAGATGGTCGAGCACAAGGATGCGACCGACGCGGAGCGCGCGGTGGACCTGTGCAACTCCGGCCTGCTCGCAGCCCGGGCGCGGGATCTGTGGCGCTGGCTGGGCCAGGTCGGCAATGCCAATGCCGCGGGCGAATATTATCTGCCCGACATCGTCGGCATCGCCGCGGGCGAAGGCCGCGCCGCGGTGGTGATCGAGACCGCACCGTCCGAAGTGGCGGGCGTCAACAGCCGGGCGGAACTGGCCGGGATGGAGGCGGCGTGGCAGGCGGAGCGGCGGCTGCGCGCCATGGCGGACGGCGCGACCCTGATCGCGCCCGAGACGGTGTGGTTCAGCCACGACACGCAGATCGGCCGCGACGTGACGATCCAACCGAACGTCGTCTTCGGTCCCGGCGCGACGGTCGCGGATGGCGTCACCATTCACGCCTTCAGCCATATCGAGGGTGCGACGATCGCGCCCGGTGCCGAGATCGGCCCCTATGCCCGCCTGCGTCCGGGGGCGGAGATCGGCGCGGATGCCAAGGTCGGCAATTTCGTCGAGATCAAGAAGGCGCGGCTGGGGCAGGGGGCCAAGGCCAACCACTTGAGCTATATCGGCGATGCGGAGGTCGGTGCGAAGGCGAACATCGGCGCGGGCACGATCACCTGCAACTATGATGGCTTCCTGAAATATCGCACGCAGATCGGCGCGGGCGCGTTCATCGGCTCCAACAGCGCGCTGGTGGCACCGGTGACGATCGGCGACGGCGCCATCGTCGCCGCAGGATCGGTGGTGACACAGGACGTGCCGGCCGACGCGCTCGGCGTCGCGCGCGGGCGGCAGGAAGTGCGGCCCGGCTGGGCGGCGCGCTTCCGCAAGGCGATGGCAGAGCGCAAGAAGACGAAGGGCTGAACGGACCATGTGCGGCATCATCGGCATCGTCGGGCGCGAGGAAGTGGCGGAGCGGCTGCTCGATGGCCTGCGCCGGCTGGAATATCGCGGCTATGATTCGGCGGGCATAGCCACCGTCCACGACGGCGCGATCGACCGCCGCCGCGCCGAGGGCAAGCTGACCAACCTGTCGCGCGTCCTTGCCGCCGATCCGCTGGCGGGCGAGGTCGGCATCGCGCACACGCGCTGGGCGACGCACGGTGCGCCCACCACCGCCAACGCGCATCCGCACGCCACCGCCGAAATCGCCGTCGTCCACAACGGCATCATCGAGAACTTCAAGCCGCTCCGCGAGGAGCTGGCCGCGCGCGGCCGCGTGTTCGAGAGCCAGACGGATACCGAGGTCGTCGCCCACCTCGTCTCCGAGCAAATCGAGGCGGGGGACAGCCCGCAGGATGCGGTGCGCGCGACGCTCAAGCGCCTGCACGGCGCCTTCGCGCTTGCCGTCCTGTTCCGCGAGCATCCCGGCCTGCTGATCGGCGCGCGGCTCGGCTCGCCGCTGGTCGTCGGGCATGGCGATGGCGAGACCTATCTCGGCTCCGACGCGCTCGCGCTGGCACCCCTCACGCAGCGCATCTCCTATCTGGAGGAGGGCGACTGGGTCGTCGTCACGGCGGATGGCGCGCAGGTCTATGATCGGGACGACCAGCCGGTCGAGCGGCCGATCACAGTCTCGGGCCTGACCGGGGAGCTCGTCTCCAAGGGCAATCACCGCCACTATATGCTCAAGGAGATTTACGAGCAGCCGATCGTCGTCGCGCAGACGCTCCGCTCCTATCTCAAGCGGCTCGACGAAGAGATTTCGCTGCCCATCCCCGAGTTCGACCTGTCCTCGATCCGGCGCGTCACCATCGTCGCGTGCGGCACCTCCTTCTACGCCGGCATGGTGGCGAAATACTGGTTCGAGCAGTTCGCCCGCGTCCCCGTCGATCTCGATGTCGCCTCCGAATTCCGTTACCGCGCGCCGGTGCTGGAGGAGGGCGGCCTCGCTCTCTTCATCAGCCAGTCGGGCGAGACGGCGGATACGCTGGCGGCCCTCCGCCATGCCCGCGCCGAGGGGCAGAAGATTGCCGTCGTCGTCAACGTGCCGACCTCGTCCATGGCGCGCGAGGCGGACCTGCTGCTGCCGACGCATGCCGGGCCGGAGATCGGCGTCGCCTCCACCAAGGCGTTCACCTGCCAGCTTGCGGTGCTGGCTGCACTCGCCGCCAATCTGGCGCAGGCCAAGGGGCGTCTCACCCGCGCGGAGGAACGCGAGCTGGTCCGCCATCTCGGCGAGGCACCCGCCGCGATCAACGCCGCACTCGCCTATGACGAGGAGATCCAGCTCGTCGCCCAGCGCATCGCCGCGGCGCGCGACGTGCTCTACCTCGGCCGCGGGCCGGATTACGCGCTGGCGCTGGAAGGCGCGCTCAAGCTGAAGGAGATTAGCTACATCCACGCCGAAGGCTATGCCGCGGGCGAGATGAAGCACGGCCCGATCGCGCTGATCGACGAGGCGGTACCGGTCATCGTCCTCGCCCCCTCCGGTCCGCTGTTCGATAAGACCGTGTCGAACATGCAGGAGGTGCAGGCGCGCGGCGGCAAGGTGGTGCTGATCTCCGACTATGACGGCATCGCCGCGGCGGGCGACGATTGCATCGCCCGCATCACGATGCCCAAGGTGCACCCGCTGATCGCGCCGCTCGTCTATGCGGTGCCGGTGCAACTGCTCGCCTATCACGTCGCCGTCGCCAAGGGCACGGACGTGGATCAGCCGCGCAATCTGGCGAAGTCGGTCACGGTGGAGTAGCGGGGGCGCGAGCCCAGGAGACCGCCCCCATGAAGACCCGTGCCGCCGTCGCGTTCGAGGCGAAGCAGCCGCTCGAGATCGTCGAGCTCGATCTCGACGGACCGCGTGCTGGCGAGGTGCTGGTCGAGATCAAGGCGACCGGCATCTGCCACACCGATGCCTATACGCTCGACGGGCTGGACAGTGAGGGGCTGTTCCCCTCCATCCTCGGGCACGAGGGCGCAGGGATCGTGCGCGAGGTGGGCGCGGGCGTCACCAGCGTGGCGCCGGGCGATCACGTCATCCCGCTCTACACGCCCGAATGCCGCCAGTGTAAGTCGTGCCTGAGCGGGAAGACCAACCTGTGCACCGCCATCCGTGCGACCCAGGGCAAGGGCCTGATGCCCGACGGCACGACCCGGTTCAGCTACAAGGGCCAGCCCATCCATCATTATATGGGCTGCTCCACCTTCTCGAACTTCACGGTGCTGCCCGAGATTGCGGTGGCCAAGATTCGTGAGGACGCACCCTTCCAGTCGAGCTGCTACATCGGCTGCGGCGTGACGACGGGCGTCGGCGCGGTGGTCAAGACCGCGAAGGTGGAGCCCGGCGCCAACTGCATCGTCTTCGGCCTCGGCGGCATCGGTCTCAACGTCATCCAAGGCCTGCGCATGGTCGGCGCGGACCGGATCGTCGGCGTCGACCTGAACGACAGCAAGGAGGAATGGGGCCGCCGCTTTGGCATGACGCACTTCGTCAATCCAAAGAAGGTGGAGGGCGATCTGCTCGCCCACCTGATCCAGCTGACCGACGGCGGCGCGGACTATACGTTCGACTGCACCGGCAACACCGACGTGATGCGCACCGCGCTTGAGGCGTGCCACCGCGGCTGGGGCGAATCGATCATCATCGGCGTGGCGGAAGCGGGCAAGGAAATCGCCACGCGGCCCTTCCAGCTCGTCACCGGGCGCGTGTGGAAAGGGTCGGCCTTTGGCGGCGCCAAGGGCCGGACGGACGTTCCGCGCATCGTCGACTGGTACATGAACGGCAAGATCGAGATCGACCCGATGATCACGCACGTTCTCACGCTGGACGAGATCAACAAGGGCTTTGAACTGATGCATGCGGGCGCCAGCATCCGCAGCGTCGTGGTTTACTGAGGAGGGGGAAAACATGTTCAGTCACGTGATGGTCGGCGCCAACGATATCGCGCAGTCGCGCGCCTTCTACGATGCAGTGCTCGGCGCCATGGGCGCGCCCGCCGGCTTCGAGGACGATCTCGGCCGCGTCTTCTGGGCGACGCCCACCGGCGTGTTCGCGATCAGCCGCCCGATCAACGGCGAGGCGGCCTGCGGCGCGAACGGCGGCACCGTCGGCTTCGCGATGTCCAGCCCCGAGCAGGCGGATGCGTGGCACGCCGCCGGCGTCGCATCGGGCGGCACCACGTGCGAGGACGCGCCCGGCTGGCGTGAGAGCGCCATGGGCCGGATGTATCTCGCCTATCTGCGCGATCCGGCCGGCAACAAGCTCTGCGCCCTCCACCGCCCGGCATGAGCGACGCGGCGATGGAGCGGGTCTCCGCCTGGAAGGCGCATGGCGGCAGCCAGCAGGTCTGGCGTCACCAGTCGGTGGCGACGGGCACGCAGATGACCTTCTCGCTCTATCTGCCGCCGCAGTCCGAGGCCGGGTCGGTGCCGCTCGTCTGGTACCTGTCCGGCCTCACCTGCACCCACGCGAACGTGACGGAGAAGGGCGAGTATCGCCGCGCCTGCGCCGAGCTCGGCCTCGCCTTCATCGCCCCCGATACGAGCCCGCGCGGCGCGGGTGTGCCCGACGATCCGGAGGGTGCGTTCGATTTCGGCTGGGGCGCGGGCTTCTATGTCGATGCGACGGAGGCGCCCTGGTCGGCCAATTACCGCATGTGGAGCTACGTCACGGACGAGTTGCCGCGCCTCGTTCTGGAGCACTTCCCGGTGGAGCCGGCAGCACAGGCGATCATGGGCCATTCCATGGGCGGTCACGGTGCGCTCACCGCCGCGCTGCGCCATCCCGGCCGCTATCGTTCCGTCTCCGCGCTCGCGCCGATCGTCGCCCCCTCGCAGGTGCCGTTCGGCACCAAGGCGCTCGCCGGCTATCTCGGCCCCGATCGCGCCGCCTGGCGTGCTCACGACAGCGTCGCGCTGATCGAGGATGGTGCGCAGCTGCCCGACCTGCTGGTCGATCAGGGGGCCGCGGACGAGTTCGTCGATGCGCAGCTCCGCCCCGATCTGCTGAAGGCGGCGTGCGACGCGGCGGGCATACCGCTCACGCTCCGCATGCAACCGGGCTACGATCACAGCTATTATTTCGTATCGACCTTCATGGCCGATCACATCCGCTGGCATGCCGAGCGGCTGGGCTGACGCGAAAGGATTTCAGCGATGTTGGCAATGCTCCTCGCCGCACTCGCACAGGCAGCCGCATTCGCTGCCGCACCGGCGCCCGCGCCTGTGACGACGCCCGCACCGGCACCGCCTGCACCCGCGCCTCAGCCCGCGCTCGTCAAGGTCGCGCTCACCACCGCGCAGGGGCGTATCGTGCTCGCGCTGGAGAAGGAGCGCGCGCCGGTCACCACGGCCAACTTCCTCCGCTACGTCGATGCCAAACGTTATGATGGCATCAGCTTCTACCGCGCGGTGAAGGTGCAGCCGGGCTACGGCCTTGTTCAGGGCGGCGTGTGGAAGGACGGCAAGCGCCTGTTCCCCGCCATCGCGCATGAGCCGACGACCAGGACCGGCCTCAGCCACACCGATGGCGCCATCTCCATGGGCCGCAACGCGCCCGGCACCGCGACGGGCGATTTCTTCATCGTCGTCGGCGGCTTCCCCTCGATGGATGCCGATCCCAAAGCGCCCGGCGACAATCAGGGGTTCGCCGTCTTCGGCCGCGTCGTCGAGGGGATGGACCTCGTGCGCACCCTGCTTGAGTCGCCGACCTCGGCGGATGCGGGCGATGGCGTGATGAAGGGGCAGATCATCGCTCAGCCGGTGAAGATCCTCACCGCCCGCCGGATCGACTGACGGAACGGCCGACGCCCCGGCCGGGTTGAGCCCCCTCTGAACGTCAAGGGGGATGAATTTGACCGACGCCGATCAGCCGATGCCCGTGGCCGTGGTGGCGACGCGGCTCGCCGATGCGCTGGCGCAGGGCGATCTGATCTACGTCGCGGCGGACGAGCTTCGCGCCGAACTGGTCGCCGCCGCCCTCCGCATCGCTGCGCCTTCGGCCGAGATCGCGCATCTCCCCTCGTCGGATGCGCTGCCCGGTGATCCGCACCCCGCCTCGGCCGCCAATGCCGGCAAGCGCGTGGCTGCGCTCCACTGCCTGCGCCGCCTCCAGCAGGAGAAGGATCGGCCCGCCATCGCGCTCGTCACCACCGCGGAAGCGGCCGCGCGGCTTTACCCGTCGCCGGATGCCTT
The DNA here is from genome assembly GCF_900113315.1 of Sphingomonas jatrophae. Classification (GTDB taxonomy): domain Bacteria; phylum Pseudomonadota; class Alphaproteobacteria; order Sphingomonadales; family Sphingomonadaceae; genus Sphingomonas_P; species Sphingomonas_P jatrophae. The sequence continues at coordinate 442,876 of NZ_FOZG01000001.1, forward strand.
CGCCCCCGCGCCGCCCCGCATCGCGCCCGGTGACAGCGCCGAGCGGCTGGAACAGACGCTGTCCGAGCTCGGCTACCGCCCGGATGAGCGGGTGGACGAACCCGGCGAGATGGCGGTGCGCGGGCAGGTGATCGATCTGTTCCCCGCCGATGTCGCGCTGCCGATCCGCATCGCGGTGGAGGAGGGGCGGATCACCGCCATCCGCGCCTACGATCCCGCCACGCAGCTCGGCACCGCCGAGCTGCCGGATCTAGAGATCGGTCGTGTTGAGGAACCCGCGCTTGGCAGCGCCCCCGTGCCGCTGTTCGATCATCTTCCAGGCGCGCGGCTGGCGCTCGATCCCGGTGTGGAGAAGCGCCGCGCCCGCTTCCGCACGCTGGCGGAGGAGGCCAAGGCGCTGCGCGAGGCGGTGGACGACACCGCGTGGAAAGCCGCGATGAAGGCGAAGCGCATCTCGCTCGACGAGGGCGTGTCCGATCTTCTGCCGCGCTTCGTCGAGAACAAGGCGCCCCTCCGCGCGCTGGCCAAGCTCGTCAAGGAAGCGGGCGAACGCGTCGTCCTGATGGGCAGTGCGCGCGATCTGCGCTTCCTCGCGCCGCGCGTCGGGCGATCGCTGAAGGCGAGCGGCGAGGCGGTGGCGGATTGGGCGGCCGCCCGCGCGGGCGATGCGCCGCTGTCGCTGCTCGCACTTCCGGCGGATCGCGGCTGGCAGGAAGAGGGGCTGATCGCCGTTGCCGCCGCCGATCTGCTCGGCAGCCGCGCCGTGCTCGATCCCGACCAGCCGGGCCCGTCCGGTCCGCTCCGCGACGCGCAGGGAGAGATCGGGCCGGGCGACGTCGTCGTGCACGAGGATCATGGCCTCGCGCAGGTGATCGGGCTGGAGCCTCTGGCTGACGGCGGGGACGCCATCATCCTCGAACATGCCGAGGGCGCGCGCCGCCTCGTGCCGGTCGCGCAAGGGGATCGCCTGTGGCGCTACGGCGCCGAGGCGGAGGCGGTGACGCTCGACCGGCTTGACGGCGCCAGCTGGCGCAAGCGGCGCGGCGTCATCGATGCCGCAGTGGCCGAAAGCGCCAAGGCGCTGGCGGAGCTCGCCGCCGAGCGGCTGGAGCGCGAGGCGCCCGTGCTGGAGGCGGATCCCGCCCAATATGAGCGGTTCGCCGCCGGCTTCCCCTTCCACGAAACGGCGGATCAGGCGCGTGCGATCGAGGCGGTCCGCACCGATCTTGCCGCGGGACGGCCGATGGACCGGCTGGTCGTCGGCGACGTCGGCTATGGCAAGACGGAGGTGGCCCTTCGCGCCGCCGCGGTCGCTGCGCTCGCCGGGCACCAGGTCGCGCTCGCAGCACCCACGACCGTGCTCGTCCGCCAGCATCTGGAGAGTTTTAAGCGCCGCTTCGCGCGCGTCGGCATCGAGGTGGCGGGCCTGTCGCGCCTGTCCACTCCGGCGGAGCGCAAGGCGGTCAAGGCAGGCCTGGCGGACGGCTCGATCCGCGTCGTGATCGGCACCGGTGCGCTTGCGGGCAAGGGCGTCGAGTACAAGAACCTCGCGCTTGTCGTGATTGATGAGGAGCAGCGCTTCGGTGCGGCCGACAAGGCGAAGCTGCGCGATCTCGGCGCCGGTCACGTCCTGTCGCTCAGCGCCACGCCGATCCCGCGCACGCTGCAGATGGCATTGGTCGGGCTGCAACAGGTCTGCGTCATCGCCACGCCGCCTGCGCGCCGCCAGCCGATCCGCACCGCCATTGGCGAGTGGGACGAGACGGCGGTGCGCACCGCGCTGCTCCGCGAGAAGGCGCGCGGCGGGCAGGCGTTCGTCGTCGTGCCGCGGATCAACGACATGGAGCCGATGGCCAAGCGCCTGCGCAAGCTGGTGCCCGATCTCACCGTTGTCGAGGCGCATGGCAAGCTTCCCGCCGCGGAGCTGGACGAGGCGATGGTCCGCTTCGCCGAGGGCGATGGCGACGTGCTGCTCGCCACCAACATCATCGAGGCGGGGCTGGACGTGCCGCGCGCGAATACGATGATCGTCGGCCATGCCGATCGCTTCGGCCTGGCGCAGCTGCACCAGCTGCGTGGTCGTGTCGGCCGCGGCGCGCGGCGCGGGCAGGTGCTGCTGTTCACCGAGCCCGGCCATGCCATTGCGGACGCCACCGCGCGTCGCCTGCGCACGCTCCAGGCATTCGACCGGCTGGGGGCTGGCTTTGCCATCAGCGCGCGCGATCTCGATCTGCGCGGGGCGGGCGATCTCGTCGGCGATGCGCAGGCGGGGCACATGAAGCTGATCGGCGTCGATCTCTACCAGCGCCTGCTCGAAGGCGCGCTCCGGCAGGCGCGCGGCGAGACGGTCGACCGCTGGACGCCCGAGCTGGAACTCGGCGCCACCGGCCGGCTGCCCGAGACGTGGATCCCGGAGGAGGAGGTGCGCGTCGGCCTCTACGTTCGTCTGGCTCGGATCGAGGCGGAGGACGCGCTCGACGCCTTCGAGTCGGAACTGGCCGACCGCTTCGGGCCTTTGCCCGACGAGGCGGCGACGCTGATCGCCGCCACGCGCATCCGTCTGCTCGCCCGCGCGTCCGAAGTCGCCCGCATCGATGCCGGGCCCGGCGCCATCGCGCTGACCATGCGCGGCAAGGCCGAACCGGGGATCGAGGGCCTGACCGAAAAGAACGGCCGCTGGCTGCTCGCCGAACGCATCGAGGAGCCAGCCGCGCGCATGGAGCGCGTGCGTACGCTGCTCGAGGAGATAGGCGCGTAGGGCGGCGTTACTCAGGTCGCCCTATTCCGATCGGTTCCGCAACCGTTGCCCCGCCTGAGACCCATTCGGACGCGCTAAGCGGCCACCTAGCTGTTCAGAGCACCGCTTCGACCAAACCCAGCGCCTTCGCTTCCTGCGCCTCGACATACCAGTTGGTCGGCGCCCGCTGGATCACCTCCTCCAGCGTCACGCTGGAGCCCTGAACGAGGTTGGCGAAGCCTTCCTCCTGCATCGCTATCGACGCCTTGAGCTCGTTCACCGCGGCCTCGGCGGTCGCTAGGCACTTGGTCAGCGGCCCGCGCAGCTCGACATCCTTCGACATCTTGCGCTCATGGATCATCAGCCGGCTGCCCCGCGTCAGAAAGCGGTTCTGTCGAGCGAAGAAGCTCATGAAGGTCACGCCGGCGGAATAGACCACCGCCTTGCCGAGGAACACGAATCGCCGCTGCGCCGCCTCCAGATCGCTGTGGAAGCGGATGTCCTCGCCCATCATCCGCGCAACCTCCGGATCGCCGCCCAGGGTCGATAGCTCGCACACCACCAGCCCCTCCGCCGGCGCGGCGGCAAGCTGGTCGCGGAAGCTGCGATACATTTCATAGTCGACGTCGCCGGACAGCAGCACGGCGGGGTCGCGGAAGTCCGCGGCGGTGAGGGTCTGGTCAGTCATGGCCGCGCGAACGCCGCGCCGCCCGGAACGATCCGTCAGCCGACCGTTTCGAGCAGCCCCTCGAACAGCCGCCGCCCGTCGGTGCGGCCATGCGCCGGATCCACCACGCGCTCGGGGTGCGGCATCAGGCCGAGCACGTTGCCCGCCTCGTTGAAAATGCCGGCAATGTTCCGCGCCGACCCGTTGACCGGCTCGCCGTAGCGGAACGCCACGCGGCCCTCGCCCTCAAGCCGGTCGAGCGTTTCCGCATCCGCGCTGTAATTGCCGTCATGGTGCGCGACGGGAACCATGATCTCCTCACCGGCCGAATAGCGGCTGGTGAAAGCGGTCTGCGCATTCTCGACCTTCAGCGGCACCGTGCGGCAGACGAAGTTCAGCCCCGCATTGCGCATCAGCGCCCCCGGCAGCAGCCCCGCCTCGGTCAGGATCTGGAAGCCGTTGCAGACCCCCAGTACCGGCACGCCGCGCCCCGCCGCATCCACGACCGCACGCATGATCGGCGAACGCGCCGCCATCGCGCCCGAGCGCAGATAATCGCCGTAGGAGAAGCCGCCCGGCACTGCGATCAGGCCAACGCCCTCCGGTAGCTCCGTCTCGCCATGCCAGACCATGGTGGGCGCCGTGCCGGTCACGTCCCGCAGCGCCACCGCCAGATCGCGGTCGCAGTTGGAGCCGGGAAAGACGAGGACGGCCGACTTCACAGCCGTTCGATCCGATAATTCTCGATCACCGTATTGGCGAGCAGCTGGCGGCACATCGCGTCGAGCGTGGCGTCATCCGTGCCGTCCGCCACCTCCAGCTCGATCAGCTTGCCCTGGCGCACGTCCTCAACGTCGGCGAAGCCGAGCCCTTCCAGCGCGTGCTGGATCGCCTTGCCCTGCGGGTCGAGCACGCCGGGCTTGAGAGTGACGAAGATGCGCGCCTTCATGGAGCCTCGGAACGGTGATGGGGTTTTCCGGCCCTATGCCCCCCTGTGACGCGGGGGGCAACCGCTTGCGGACAGACGCGAGATTGCCGACACCGCTCGGCAGCAACAACGGAGGGAAAGGCATGCGGGCAGCCATCGTGCTGGCGGCAGGCTCATCGCGTCGCTGGGGCGCGGAGAACAAGCTTATGGCTCGGATCGGCGGCAGGCCCCTGGTCTGCCACGCCGTGGCCGCCGCCCGGCAGGCGCCTGTCGGTCGCATCCTCGTCGTGACGGGACGGCAAAGCGGGCGCGTGGCGGCCGCCGTGCGCGGGCCGCGTGTGACGGTGGTCCGTGCACGCGATCATGCCACGGGGTTGAGCGCCAGCGTGCGTGCAGGATTGGCGGCGCTCAGGCCGTGCGAGACGTCGGTCTTCATCTTCCTTGGCGACATGCCGCGTGTTCCGCCATTCCTTGCCGAGCGCCTCGCCCGTGCGCTCCGTATCCGCGACTCAGGCGTGCGCCCCACGTCGCGTGGGGTTCCCGGTCATCCTGTGCTGCTGCGCCGTCCGGACCGTACCGAACTCGCGCAGCTGCACGGGGATCGCGGTCTGGCCCCTCTGCTACGCGGATTGCGGACGATCCCGGGGCCGCGCAGCGCGATCATCGACATCGACCGCCGAACTGATCGCGCCAAGCTGCGTTGAGCGCGGACCTTCACCGAAAGGACTGCGAATGGAAGAGCTTGCCGGCTGGATCGCGCCCGCCGCGACGATGATTGCCGCCATGATGACGGCCGCCAATCTCGGCGCCCGCTTCACCGGCTGGGGCTTCGTCGTCTTCCTTGTCGGTGCGATCGCGTGGGTGATCGTCGGCTGGACGAGCGACCAGCAGAACCTGCTCCTATCCAACGCTTTCCTGGCAGTGGTCAACGTGGTCGGCATCTGGCGCTGGCTTGGCCGCAAGGCGCGCTTCGACGATGCCGCGGAGGCGGCGGAGCGGCAGAGCGAGGAGGCGGATGGGGATGACCTGTTCGCCGCGTCCAAGTTCGACGGGATGGAGGTGGTGGGGCGCGACGGCGCGGTGATCGCGCATGTCGTCGACGCACTGGCGCAGTGCCGTGGCGGCAAGATCACCTACCTGCTGGTGCGCGAAGGCGGTGTAGTCGGCGTGGGCGAGACGATCCGACAGCTCGGTTGGGACAAGGTGCGCGTCCACGGCAAGCGGATCGAGACGGGGCTGGACTCCGCCTCGCTCGCCACGCTCCCCTTGGCCGACGCCGCGTGACCGCGGCTACTGCGACGGCGCCGATCATCGTCACCGCGCTGCTCGGCCCTGACGACTTCGCCTGGTTCGACGGTCTGCGCCAGCGCCATTTCCCGCCCGAGCGGAATCATCTCTCGGCACATCTGACGATGTTTCATCATCTGCCGCCGTCGATCGGCGACGAACTGGACCGGCGACTAGCGCAGGCTGTGCGTGCGCCGGCGCCTGCTGCGACGCTGGCGTCGGTCATGAAACTCGGTCGCGGGACGGCCTTCCGCATCGACAGCCCCGATCTGGCTGCCATCCGCTCCGATCTGGCGCATGCGTTTGCGGATTGCCTCACGCCTCAGGATGCCGGGGGCTGGCGCGCGCACGTCACGATTCAGAACAAGGTCGAGCCCCGCGAAGCGGCGGCGCTGTACGCGAACCTGATGAAGGGGTTTTGTCCGCGGCCTGTCCGCATCGCCGGCCTTGCGAGCTGGTGGTATCGCGGCGGACCGTGGGAGCTCCGCGCGCGCTTCGCCTTCCGGGGCTGACGCGCGCGGGCCTGTGTCAGTCGATCTGGCCGATCCCGGCGCAGCTGAGATCGAAGGCAGCGAGGCCGGCCTCGAGATAGCCGGCGAGCATCGGCATCTCCATCAGCTGCTCCACCGCAGGCTCCGCATCCGGATCGTTCGCCGCTTCGAGCGCGTCGGCCCACTCCGAGGCGTCGTAAGTGCCACGACCCACCATGGCGAGCGCCAGCACCTCGGCGATCTGATCGTCGGCAAGCTCTTCGAGCAGCGCCTCGATCTCCTCCTCGACCGCCTCGTTCGCCTCGTCGTCGAGGCTGGCGAACTCGTCGTCGGCGTCGTTGGGATCATCCTCCTCGTCCGCGGTCAGGCCCGGCACCTGCGCTTCCATCTCGCGCGCACGGATAATGAGACGACACACCGTCTCGAGCGAAATCGTAAGTTCCAAAGCGGCCTCCTGTCCCTGCCCCAAGGGGTCCAGATCGCTCCGCCGAACGTGATTTGCGGACACAGGTTCCGTGATGCTTGCACACGGTTGACCATGTGCCCGCCGCTGCATATAGGGCGCCGCCTGCCCGCAGGCATCTGTGGCGGAGTAGCTCAGTCGGTTAGAGCAGCGGAATCATAATCCGCGTGTCGGGGGTTCGAGTCCCTCCTCCGCTACCACTTGAATAGTCCGGGGTCGGGCTGTCTGGGCGGGCTTCCCCATCGCTAGTCCCAGCACGTCGTTGAGCGAACCGGCGCCTTCGATCGCTAGTCCGTCTTCGTCGGCGTCGTTGGGCGTGATCGTTACCTTCTCGAGCAACGAGCGCAGGAGAGGCATCGCCGTCGCGCGGCCCTCCGCGCCCGAGGCGAGTGCCTGGCCGAGCTGGTCGACCCGCTTGCGGTATGCGTCGACGATATGCGGGTGCAGCGCGATCACCGGCTCGGCTTCGAACTCGGCGACCAGCTGCTCGGCACGTTCGCGATCGGCACGTCGTGCGGCGAGTGCTTCGCGCACCTCGGAGAAGTCGGCTGCACCGTCGGCGATCGCGTCGACCAGGCGCGCAATGGCGACCTTTGCCTCGTTTACGCGCCGCTCGGCTTCTGCTCGTGAGCCGAGCCGCTCGGCGCGGCGCTTGGTACGGCGATCGTGATATTCACGGACGGCGAGGCTGAGTGCCTCGGGCGAGAGCAGGTGTCGGCGCAGGCCTCCAATAATCCGCGACTCGAGCCGCTCAGTGCTGATCCGGCGACCATTGTCGCAGGTGCCGGCGTCCTTGTGGCGCACGCAGCCCCAGCGATCGCGTGAGAGGATCGTGACGTTGCCGCCGCAGTTGCCGCAAACAACCAGCCCCGACAGGAGGTGCTTGGCGCGGGGCTGCTGTCTGAAGCTGACGCCTTCGCGCGCGTCGCGCCATCGCTGCACGGCTTCCCACGTGGCCTCGTCCACGATCCTGAGGTGCGGAAGATCCTGCGTCACCCACTCCGAGGGCGGGTTGATCCGCGAGATCCGCTTTCGGCTGATCGGATCGCGCACCATGCGGACGCGGTTGAAGATATACCGCCCGGCATAGGCCGGATTGTGCAGGATGCCGTTCTGCCGCGACCGGGAGCCGACGATGGTCGTGGGGCGCCACTCGCCACCGCTGGCGGTCGGCACGCCTTCGGCGTTCAGCTTGTGCGCGATCGCTCGCGGCGAAATGCCTGCCAGGAACTCGCGGTAGATCCGGCGCACGATGACGGCCTGCGCTTCGTCGACCTCGCGTTCGCCACGCCGCAGCTCGCCGCGCTCATCGAGGCCGGTGACAACGCGATAGCCGTAGGACAGACCGCCTGGGATATGGCCGGTCGCTACGCGCCCACGCTGGCCGCGGCGGATCTTGTCGCCGAGATCCTTGAGGAAGAGGGCGTTCATCGTGCCCTTGAGGCCGATGTGCAGCTCGTTGATCTCGCCTTCCGACAGCGTGATGATGCGGACGCCGGCGAACTCGAGCCGCTGGTAGATGGAGGCGATATCGGCCTGGTTGCGCGATATGCGGTCGATCGCTTCGGTCAGCATGATGTCCAGCTCGCGGCGATCGGCCGCTTCGAGCAGGGCGTTCAAGCCAGGGCGGGTGTTGCTGGTGCCGGAGATCGCGAGATCGGAGTAGACGCCTGCGATCTCCCAGCCTTCGCGGTCAGCGCGCTCGCGGCAGAGCCGAGCCTGATCCTCGGCCGAGCTTTCGGACTGCCGGTCGGTGCTGAAGCGGGCGTAGATGGCTGCTCGGATCACGATTCACTTTCTCGGCCGATTCCTCGCGCGCAATGTCCTCGTCCGCGAGATCGCGGGCAAGCGCGCGCACGAGATCGGCGATCAGCGGGTTCACCCGGCCGCGGCGATGCTTAGGGAAGGCGCGGGGGTACGCTTCGGGAACCAGGAGACAGGCGCAAGGAGCAGCTTGGCGCTCATACGTGGCCGCACGCGCCGCGGGATTGTAGGAGGGCGGCATGGCGCGAACGTGGCTCGACCTGACCGACTGGCATAATGGCGCCTCCGTCCGCGTGCGGGTGCAGCGCGCGCTCGTGGTGGAGCTGGTCGGCGCCGAGCTGTCCGACGCGGCGTTCGCCGACTGGATCGGCGAGCGATCCAACCGGCTGATCGCCGCCGGCGTGCGGAAGGCCGCCGGCGGCTCCACCTGGCTGATCGAGCTGGGGCGCGAGGATCTCGCCTAGCAGCGCGGGCGCGGGCGCCGGCGGCGCCGGCTGCGTGATCTGGCGGGGAACGATGGCGAAGCGGCTGACCGTGACGCGGTGGCCGTCCGCAAACTCCACCTCGACCGATTGCACCTTGCCGCGGCCGACGACGCGGCAGGTCTCGCCATGCCGATCGAGCAGCCGGGCGAGCATGTGCCAGTAGAAGGGCAGCGTCGGCTCAGGCGCCCGGCGCGGCTCGGCCGGGCCGATCGGCAGCGGGAACAGCTCGAGGTTGCGGCGCTCCTCGACGCGGCGTTGCGACGCGGTCCACATTGCCTGCGCGACGTGATCCTCGAGATCGTAGGCGAGGTGGCAGTCCTGGCACATGGCGAGCAGGTTGGCGGGATCCTCATTGCCCGGCGCGCGATCGAGGTGGGCGACGGTCAGCACGACGGGCGAGGTGGTGACCGGGTGCGGCTGGCCGTGGTGGGCGGCACAGCGCGCGGCCGGCGCGCCGTAGCCGCGGTGATGGGCGCCGCATTGGCCGGTGCACTCGCAGCGGCCCTGCGCGCGGTCCTCGCGGATGGAGCGACTGATCTCCGGCCAGTCCGCCGGGTAGCGCTCGCGGAGTTCGGGGCGGATCGGCATCAGGCGGCCTCTGCGCACCACGTGCCGCACTCGGCATCCATCTCGGGATCGGCGTGGAACAACCCGCCCGCGAACAGATCGGGTTGTGTCCGAACGTCACGGATCAGCTCGGCATAGCTATACTCAGTGACGAAGCGACCTTTGCCTGGCCCTTGCTCCATATCGCTCCACCATTGAAGCGTGCCCGGTGCCGTCCGTTCGATCTCCCACAGCTTCGGCCGGGCCTTGAGGAAGCATCCGTCGCAGTTGCCTTCAAAGGGCAGCAGCTGAAGGTCGAAATCTTGAGCGCGCCAGAATGCCCGCACGTCGCGGTTCGACACCTTGGCGTCGTCGAGCGGGAGCGCCACTGTCCACCGCTCTTTGTTCGGCGCCCGCGACTTCGCCACGCGGTGCCCTTCATCGTGGCGAAGACCTACGACGTTGGTCCAATGCTCATAGCCCCGCGATTGCATGAACCATTTCATCACGCGCACCTTCAGCTCCGAGGTGCAGAAGCGCGTCACAGCATTGGGCGTGTATCCTTTGACGCGGATCAGATCAGCGAACGGCTTACCGTCGCGGCTCGCGCTGTTGTAGCCGACCTCCTCGAACCGTTTGTCAAACGGGATGACGTTGCCGGCATCGTCTTTCGTGCGCCGAGTTCGCCACTCGAGCCAATGGATCGGCACGCCCCAGCGCACCTGACACTCGTGAACAAAGCGGAGGGTCTCCTCGCGCTCCTTGCCAGTGTTCGCGAACACCACATGGATGTCGGGCGCAAAGGCGCCACCAGCCGTATCTAGCATCTGCTTGAGCATGTAAGCCGACGTGCGGCCACCGCTGAAGCTAATCAGCCCCGGGCCTTCGATGCAGTAGCGGTTCACGCCGCCTCTCCCGCGAACTCGTTGACCGGCCACGTCCACAGCCCGCGGCCGCCGCGCATCGGCACCGGCTCGGGCCAAACCTCGACGTCGGACAGGGGCCAGCCCCAATTCGAATGCTCGAGCCGGTCGCTATCGACGGGGAAGCCGAGATCGCCGGCGGGCTTCGGCTCGCCGAGGATGGCGGTGCCGAGCCCGGCGCCGAGCGGCAGGACGGACGGGTCCGCCCAAGCGCGCAGCAGCAGCTCGAGCGCGATCGGGATGTCGAGGCCTGTGGGGCTGGTGATGCGCTGACCGGCGAGGTACTTCCGTCCCTCGTCGATCAGCGCCATGCGCAGCTGCGCGATCTCGATCCGCTCGTGCGGGCGCATGCCGGCATGGATGACGATGCGCTGGCCGACGACGGTGCCGCAGCGGTGGTGCGAGCGCCACTCGATCGGCTTGGCGCCCGCCATGATGAGCGAAGCCCATGGCTGCCAGATGGTGAGCGCCCGCATCACGCCATGCCCAGGGCAGAGCGATAGGTCTCGAGCAGCGCGTCGCGTTCGTCGCGGGCGTTCTTCTCCATTTTGCGGAGCTTCACCAGCTCGCGCATCGTTCTGGCGTCGAAGCCCTGGGATTTGGCCTCGGCGTAGACGTCGTTGATGTCGTCGGACATGCTCTTCCGCTCTTCCTCGAGCCGCTCGATGCGTTCGATGAAGAGGCGGAGCTGATCGGCGGCGACGTTGGTCGGGGCCTCGGTAGTGGTGGTGCTGTCTGCGGCGAGGCTGGTCTGTGCGTCGGGCATGGTAACTCCTGGTCAGCGCGGCAGATCGGCGGGCACGCCGAAGCCGGGGATGGTGGTTTCAGGCGGGAAGACGGTGGCGAGGCCGCAGCCGATCGCGCCGGCGGCGACGTAGATCGCGAGCAGGACGGCCGCTGATCGCGTGTCCCGTCGAACGTGGCGGCAGCGCGGGCACGAGCATCCGGGCTGGTGCGACGGGCGCGCGCGGATCATCGCGTCGCCTCGGCGGCGATCGCGGCGTCATTCGCCTCGACAGCGAGGATCAGGAAGGCGGCCGCGTCGAGCGCGAAGCCGCGCTTGTTGTCGGCGCTGGTGGTGCGGAGCGCCTGCTGCGCGCGCTGTTTGCCGAGATCGAGCAGCTGGCAGGGGAACAGGTCGCCACGCTCGATGCGGAGCGCATCGAGGCGATCGAGCATGTCGTGCCCGGCGGGCGTGACGCCTTGGCGAAAGTCGGTCATGCCGCCCTCCGCGTGGTGCGGCGCTCAGCCTTTTCCTTGCAGGCGGTGCAGGTGCCGTCCTCTTCGTGGCGGCATTCGGCACCGTCGCGCGTGGTGCAGGGCGTCCAGACGCTGCAGGCGCAGCCGGTGCAGAGCGTCGGGTGATGGTCGACGGGATCTTCGCAGAGCTGGCGATAGATCTCGATGTCGATCGGGAAGCCGCGGCGGTTCACCGTCTCGAGCAGGTAGAGCTTCAGTCGGACGCCGGGCGATTCCCAAATGCGCAGGTTGCGCTCGACGTCGGCACGATGCTCTGGAACGTCGTCGAGGCGGCGGGCCAGCTCGGGAATGGAGACGCCGGCGGCCTCGCGGCGGAGGCGGATGAAGTCCCACGGCATCATCGCCGGCTTGAGGCCGGGCAGGATCGGTTCATGCTTCACGGGCGGACCTTTCGGGCTGGGTGGCGGCCGCCGCGGCGATGCGGGCGGCGCAGTGGGTGCAGAGGCTCGGGTCGATGTCTGACCAGGCGCAGGGGCCGGCGACCTCGTCGTCGCAGGGATCACACCAGCTGCAGGCGCAGATCCGGCAAAGCTGGGGCGCGTGGCCGCCGAGCAGCAGGAAGCGGTAGGTGTGATGGTCGAACGCAAAGGCGCCGCGCAGCTGGTTGAGCAGCAGGCCGGAAGGCTCGACCTCGTCCTGCTCGATGCGGGCTATCAGCGATGCGAGCGGGCCTTCATTGGCCGTGTGCGTCGCCAGCATCGTCGCCACGTCGGCGATCGACAGGCCGGCGGCGGCGCGGCGGCGGGTGAGATAGCCGCCGGCGGTGAGCGGCGCCGTCATCGCCGGTCCTTCATGACGATCGCGACCAGGACGACGATCGTCACCGGCGCGAGGACGATGGCGATCGCGACGATCGCGACGGTGCGGCCGAGGCGACGTGGCGGGGCAGGTGACGGGGCAGGCGACAGGGTCGGCATGAGTCATGCTCCTGGTCAGCGGGAGGGGGAGGCGGCGGGGCGCTCGAAGATCCAGCAGTGCTTCGACTTGCCATTCGAGCCGTTGACGGTGCCGAGCCGCACGAACTTGCGGCTCTTCGATGTCTTGAGGTTGCGCAGCAGCTCGGCGTGCGACGGGATCTGCCAGCGGCGGTCGGCGCAGCGTTGCTCGAAGTCGCCGAGGCTGATCGCGATCATCCGTGGATCACGGTGCAGGTTGATCGGGTGTTCGCAGCCGTTCGTCTCGTAGGATTCGAGATCGTCGAACCGCTCCCAGAAGAGGGCGACGTCGGGATGCTCGTTGTCGACTGCGAGCTGCCGCTCGGCCGCCATCTGGCGGATCAGCGCGGTGGTGCGCTGGTGCTGCTCGTCGGTGAGCGGCACGAGCATCCGCATTGCGTCCAGCATCGCGAGCAGCTGGCCGTGGGTCTTGGCGAGCCGGTTGGTGCGGACGGCACGCTCGGCAAGCAGCGCCTGCTCGTGCATGGCGAACGCCTGGGTGAAGCGCTGCAGCACCTGCTGTTCCTGGCGGGCGGCGGCGATGATGAAGCCCGACAGCTTCTCGATCGGCCATTGCTCAAGCCGCTCGGCCGACGTCTTCGTCGCCTCGCTCCACCCGGCCATGTCGAAGCCGAGCGACATAATCCGCTCGAGGATGGCGCGGGAGGCGGCGACGGGCTCGTTCTGCTCGATGACGATCGCGCCGCGGAAGGGCGGCTCGAAGGTCTCCATGCCGCCATTCTTGACGCCGCGGGCACGGACGGTGCGGCCGTTATAGGCCGTCTTCAGCTCCTCCCACTCAAAGCGGCGGGCGTGGCTGGCATCCTCGTGGCGATCTCCCTCGATCAGCACGACGGGCAGGTTGCCGACCTTGCCGAGGTTGCGCGCCATGGCGGCGGGCGTCGCCTTGGCGGGGTCGAAGCCCTCGTAATTCTCGCGGCCGAGCAGCTTCCACAGGAACTCGACCAGCGTGGTCTTACCGGAGCCGGGCAGGCCGTGCATTTCGAGGAAGGGGAAGCTCTTCTGATCGCGGCGGATCTGCTCGGCGAACAGCGATGCGAAGAAGAAGGTCAGGACGACGACGCCCTTGGCGCCGTAAGCGGTCCAGAGATCCTTGATCCAGTTGGTGTCGAGCTGATCGGGATCATAGTCGATGGTCAGCAGGCGCTCGGACGTGCCGAGCTTGATCGCGAGCTTGCCGATCTCGAAGAAGTCGTCGCCGTTCGGCCGGTAGACGCGGCCATCCTTCACCGCGAGATCGCCGAAGACGTAGCAGCCGTGGTCGCGGCTATATCCGGTAAAGCCGAGGGGCTGGACGTCGGCAATCCGCACCGTCTGCCGCTGCATGATGCGGTCCAGCTGGTGCTGGCCGCCGGTCCAGATCGCGCCGGTGCCGATGGCGAACAGGCGCTTCTTGAACTCGGCGGCGGTCATCAGTGCGGTGGCGCTGAAGCCGCCCTTCACGCTCGGACGGTCGCTCGGGAAGTCGACGCTGAGGAAGTAGCACGTCTCGTCGGTCGCCTCGTCTCGCTGGCGATAGAGCGTGCGGAAGGCGCAGTTGGCGATCTCCTCGATCGACAGTCCAGCCTGCTCGGCTTCGCGGCGGATCTTGGAGATCTGCTCGGGATCGGGATCCTCGACCTTGCGGCGGATCGAGTTGAGCCCCTCGGTGACCGCTTCCTCGACGGCGGCGGCGTTGTAGCTCGCCCAGAAGGTGCGGTTGCGGAACGTGAAGTGGAAGCTGCCGAGCCGGTGACGATCGCGGATCAGCGTCGCCTTCTCGACCGGGCTGGCGGCGATCAGCACGTCGCCGTTCCACAGGTAGGTGGTGCGGTCCTGCTCGCCGAGGCGATCGCGCACGAGCAGATCGTTCCAGTCGAGCTTCGCGCCGTCCTCGCCATCCTCGCGCGCCTGCGCGGCGCTGCAGGTCCAGCCTTCCTTGCGCGCCCGCTCGACGAACTGGCGGGTGTAGCGGGCGCCCGCGGGGCCGAGATCGAAGGCCCAGATCAGCTTGGGGAGCGGGCGCGCGCTGTCGGCGCATGCCTTTCGCAGCTCGGCCAGCGCCTTCTCGGGATAGACGTTCGCCGACATGGCGGAGACGGCGCGCTGCCCGGCCTGCTCGAGTGCGAGCGCGTCGAAGATGCCTTCCGCGATCCAGATCGTCTCGGCCGCGGCGAGATCGGCGAAGGTGACGTCGGGCCGCTGCCACCAGTGCCCCGCCCATGGCCGCTCGTAAGCGAAGCGCGCCTTGCGATCGAAGCGGCCGGCATTGTCGATCAGCCGTTCCCACCAGCTGCCGTTCGGCAAGGGAAAGCGGACGGTGGCGGAACCGATGTTCCGCTCACGGTCGAAATAATGCTCCTGGCTGTAGTGGCCGCGGAGCCCGCGCAGGTCGAGGTGGCGCGCCTGCGACAGGTAGGCGTCGGCCGCGGCGGTGGGATCCTGCGGCGTGACTTTGTAGCGTGTGGAGAAGGTCTCGAAGATCTCGGGATAGCGCTCGCGCGTCGTTGCTTCCCAGCCGTAATTGTCGGCACGGCCGCAGCGCAGCAGCACGGGATTGTCTCGGCGGGTGAAGACCTCGCGCTTGCCGCATTGCGGGCACTTGCCCTGCTGCAGCCAGTCGCCCTGCTCGCGCTTCCACGCGAAGTCCGCCTTCAGCAGCGGCAGCAGGTCGCGGATGATGTCGGGGCGCATCGTCATCGGCGGGCAGCCGATCCGGTGGCGGACAGCTGGCGGGCGGCGGAGGTGAGATCGGCGAGTGCCAGACCCAGCTCGCGCGCGGTCTCACCGCCAACCGCGAGGCGCAGGCGACGGAGCCTTGACGCCTGGCTGGCGACCTGGACGCGGATGCGGTCAATTTCCTGTTGCGGTGACATGGAGACCTTGAGGCAAGCGGAGGGCGTGCCCGGCAGCAGGGTGCGGCCGGGTGGGTTCGGTCAGGTGCGGGTGGCGGCGGTCAGCCGGTCAGGTGGGGGGCGCGGCCTTCGGCAGCGGACCCTGATTGTCATTCGCCGGCGGCGGATGGGCGATCTTGTCGGTCACGAGCTGTCCCCCCTGGTTGGCCCATTGTGGCCGGCGGCGGCGCGCAGGTGCGGCAGCACGCCGGCAAGCTCGCTATGCGCTTCCTCCACCTCGCGCTCGGCGACGATGAAGTCGGCGGCGGTGGCGCCCGGCGCAGTGGCGGCAACCAGCGCCGCCTCGGCGTCCGCATTGGCGCGGATGACGTCGATCGCATGACGGCGCAGCGCGTCGGTGCAGGCGCGGACGGCGACGCTGTCCGCTTCCACGCGCAGGGCGTAGCATTCGAGCAGCGGGGCGCCGTCGCCGCCGGCGGCGATCCAGGCGCTGTCGAGCGCGAGGGCGGCGTCCAGACGCACGCGGCCGGGGATGTCCCGCTCGGACCAGGAGCGAACAGTGCGCTCGCTGGCGCCGGTGATCTGGGCGCAGCTGGCCCAGCCGATCAGGCTGGCGATGCGAGCGAGCGCATTCTCGAAGGTGAGAGGCTGCAGCGGCTTGGTCATGCCTTTGCTCCGCCTGCGTGCTGCAATCTGGCGCTTCGAACGCATGGGACGACCGGAGCGCCGTCCCCTACGTGTTGTTCGGCCGGGGAGGGGCAGACCTGTCGGGCTGGATGCGGGGGATAAATGTCAGGGCGGAGATTGTGACGGGAAACGCCGGTGTTCTCCTCCAGAACGAGCACGTCCTCAGCGCGACATCCCTTTTTTGCGCGGAGGCGTTGGTGGATTGCGGATTGGCTCACGCCGGTGAGGCGGCCAGCAGCAGATTGACCGTCGGCGATCCGGACTGCCTTCTCGAATGCCTCGGCGGGTGTCAGCAGCGCTTCCATGCCTGCGACCTAACAGAACACTTATAGCCTTAGCAACCTGCAAACTTGCATGGACCGCTATAAGCAACCTTTTAGGGTGCGAGCGTGATCGGACCTCGCATCCAAGAGCGCCTTACCCAGCTAGGCATGTCCCAATCTGAACTCGCGCGTCGTGCCGGCTTGACCCAGTCTGCCATCAACGGCCTGATCCGGGGCGCTGCTCGAGGGACAAAGCATCTACACGTCATCGCGCGCGAGCTGCAGACGACGCCAGCTTACCTCGCCGGCGAGACCGAGGATCCAAACCTCGATGCTACGCCGCGTCCAACTTCAGCGGACATTGCCAACCAGCTGGACTCCGTGCTGGTGCCGGTGGCCAGCGAGGAGTTCACGCTTGGCGGGGGCGGCGAGGTGGAAGAGAGCGCCATCGTCGATCACGTCCCGTTCGCGCGCAAATGGCTGCGTGATCATGGCGTGACCCGGTTCGATCAGCTGCTGCTGGTGCCGACCTCGGGCGATTCGATGGTGCCGACGATCAGCGACGGCGACATGCTTCTCGTGGATCGCGCACGGGTTGAGGTGCGGCAACCTGACTTGGTCTGGTGCTTCCTCGTCGCCGGGCAAGGTTTGGTGAAGCGCCTTCGGCGGGAGCCAAAAGGCGGCTTCTCTGTCGTGTCGGACAATGCGGCGATCTACGCGCCATATTCCGTCGCCGAAGACGACGTGACGATCGTCGGGCAGGTGATCTCGGCGCTTAAGTGGCGGCTTTGAAGCCGCTATCCCATTAGGACGCGCTCGACTGCTTTCCGCGCCTTGTCCGTCAGCTGTAGGTGACAGACCCGGCGGTCGTGTGGATCGTCCTCCCGCAGTACGTAGCCACGCTTCTCAAGTACTCTGATCCAGCGCAGCGCGGTGGTGGAGGGTACTCTGGCTGCGATGCAGAGTGAGCTGACCCGCACCGGCTTTCCGGTGCTCTCCGACGCATAAAGATCGAGGAGCATGTCCCATGCCGGATCGGCGAACAGGCCAGGATCATCGAACACCCGATCGCGCAGATCGCGCCCCCTGATCGCGCGCTCTGCCCGCGCACGAAGCGCTGCGCCCGGGGTTGGTGGCTCCATCGCTTTCTGGCCGCGTGGTTCGGGTGCGCCGCGTGCTTCGAACTGCTTAAGGGCGCGGACCGCTTCCATGTTGGCCGACAGGGCAGCCTCGACGACGCGCCGAATATCCGGAATGTGCGGGCTCATAGGACACCCATTTCCCGCATGGAACGCCATCCTTTTCGTGAGACGATGATGTGGTCGTGAAAGGTGATGCTGAGCGCCAGCGCACCTCGGGCGAGGGCCTCGGTCAGGGCGCGATCATCCTTGCTCGGGTCTAGCCCTCCTCCCGGATGATTGTGTCCGACGATGAAGGCTGCCGCGCCGACCTCAAGCGCCCGCTTGCAGATCTCGCGGGGGTAGAGAGCGACCTGGTCCACGGTGCCTTCGGCCACGATCTCCGCGGCGAGCAGCCCGTTGGCTCCGTCAAGAAATAGGACGGCCACGCGCTCCGTTGGGCCGAACGCAAGAAGCGCCCGCAGGAAGTCGATAGTGGCGGTGTACGTCGAGAGGACTGGCCGACTGGCGATGTCTGCCTCAAGGCAGCGGAGCATCGCAGATCGGACGTTTCCGACGATCTGTCCTACGCCATCAACTGATCCGGCAACCCGCTGAACCTCCTTCGGATCGGCCGCGAGTACTTCCGGCAGCGAGCGATATCGTTCAAGCAAGCGCGCCGCGCAGTCATCCGCGACATCGGCAGCTACGGGCCGGATCAGGTCCGCCAGGACGGATCGACACCGCGTTTCGCCAGCCGAACCTGATGTCGGATCGTTCCAGCGATGATCGCGACCATGACGATCCAGGTGGAAAGGCCGGTCAGCAGTGCGTAGGTGAAAGGTGAGATTGCGTGCACGGACGCGTTGGCCAAATGGCCGATTACCGCCGCCAGCTGTGCGCCGCATGCGCAGAGTGTCCATTGCCGTGAGGCCTTCAGGCTGAGCCACAGCAGGGCCGCGAACAGCCCAACGTCGATCAGGAACAAGGGAAGGTGCAGCGTGCCGAAGCTGGTGCGCGGATCGCCATTGAACATGAAGTTCAGTAGCGAAGCCGCGAGCACCATGCCCGCTCCCGCCCGCTCGGGCGCGGCGCCCCATCGTCCCGCAGAGGCGATCACAATGAAGACGAGCGCCCAGTTGGCGAGCAGGAGCGTGAACATTGCACCCGTCTTGATCGCAGGATCGCTCCCGGATCAAGCGCTTACCGGTTACGCAGCCTCGAGCTCCCGCGGGCTCCGCGGCTCGGGCGTGCCCGGCTCCGGCTTCTGGCCACCCGAGCCGGCATATTCCGGTACACCGACCTGACCGGCCACGTCCTGCAGTCGCTCGTGCAACTCGACGAGCTTTGCCCGCGCGGCGAGTTGCAACTGGATCGCCTCCCCAGCGCAAACGAGCGCTTCGTGACCGACAAACGCCGGTGCACGAGAGGCCACCCGCGCCTCCGCCATGGTAGCGATGAAATGCGCCGTCTTGGCCAGGTGCCGATCATGGCTGAACTCAACGGCCCAGATATCGTGCGCCATCACGTTGGCGAGCGGTCGAACGTCACGAGACATAGCTTCCCCCTTGCGCCGGGATGGCGGCGCAGCATGCATCGATGATGTGCAGGTCAGGTCGCGCCGAGCGCGATCTTCTCGATGGTCGTTACCCCAAGGTAGAGGACGACTGCGATTGCCAGCACGAGCGGAATGCCGAGCGTCCATGCGAGGATGAGCAACAGATTTCGGTGTAGTCCATCCGTCCCCCGCGTGGCCCTCTCAGCCGAGCCGGAAATCGGCTCCACCATCATGCTCATTGCGCCTTCGAACATCGCCGACGGCTCGCGAAGCACTGTGGTGGTAACCGCAGACGGCTGCAGCTCAGGCAGTTCGTCTGACATCGGAGTTGCAGGAAAAAACCGTTCAGGAGCAAGGCGTTCGAGTTCAGGGGGTAAGACCTGAATCTGTTCAGGGGTGGCATTTGAAGCCTCGAAAGCGAGGAGCGCCTGACCTGCTGCGACGCTTCTGCCGAGCCCGAGCTTGGCCCGCGCCTCGTACAGCCCTTGCTGTACGGTACGGTACGAAAGGTCGAGCTCGCGGCCGATCTCCTTGGCCGTCTGACCCGTGGCCGCGGCGCGCAATAGCTCGCGTTCGCGGGGTGTCAGCTTATCGTAAGCGCTCGCATCCATGCCGACCTGATGGCTGGCCGAATCGAACTGGCGCAAGCATGCCTAACGTGCGTTAACCACTGGGGTCATCTGGCGTTTGCCGGCCCGCAGCGGGCCTTTGCACGTCGGCTCAGGCACAGTGCTGGGCCTCAACCCCACCGCCACCACACCCATAAAGTCACTATGGCGGCGAGCCCGAGCCCCTGCTCTAGCCAGAACTGGCATGACGGACGTCTCGACTTTCTGTCAGGCCTCCGTTGGTCCCAGACCATCCTGTTCCCCCCGTTTGCTCCGCGTATCAGCGGTGTAGCTGGGCCGCTTCGGCCCAGTCCACAAACGCCTCGGGGCGATTGGGAAGCGCGGGGCGCTCGTCCTTAGGGAAAGCTGAGGCGCCGCTAAGACCGCCTTAGCAGGACAGCGGCTCAGGTCATTACGATACCGGTACAAGCCGGCCAGACCAGCCTGTCTTCAGCCGATCTCGCGCGTGAGCAGATCATTGTCGGCGCGCAGAGCGACTACCTGCACCTCATCATTCGCTGGTCGGCGTTGGCCAAGCGGGTATGCCGCGGAGACCGGCAGCACGATGGAGGGGTTCGGGCGAAGGCTGGGCGTGATCGTCCGCACCACTGAGAATTGCGCTACAAAGCGGTGCCCGCAGTCGTCGTTGCGACAGCGTAGCCAGACATCGCGGATGCAAGGCGTGACCTTCTCACTCGATCGAACCTCGGCGCGGCTGCCGCAATGCGGACAATCGATCGCAGGGAAACGCGGCTTCGAAGCCCCCTTCATAATTCCTCCTTCGTCCGCGCGCAGCGGAACAAAACATGGCTACCACAGTTGTGGTTGGTCCGCCACAAGTCCTCAGGTGGTTTCGAGCTTGATCCGGCTCGACAGGCCGCCTGTTCCGTCCAGCGTGTGAGACACTTCGGCCACAAGCCAGCTGCGCGCATCGATCTCAGGCTTGAAGCCGCGGACATTGACCTTCCGCTCGGGGTAGATGTCCGGTCGGCCGTAAGCCGGGGTGAGATCGAGCGAGGCGGGCTGCCGCCTGGATCGTGACAGCGCCGCATCGGCTGCGGCGCGGGCGGCGCGTTCGGTCGGGTAGACGCGGGACAGGTGGCGCGCACCGCCTTCCTCGCCTGCGATGACCGTCTTCTTCGTCGCCGCGCCGCGATCGTGCCAGCTGGCGGAGACGCCGGCGACGTCCCCACGCTTTTCGAGGCGGTAGCTGTGGGTGTCGCCTTCGCCGCGCGCGAAGGTCAGCGCGGGTATGGCCTTCCCCGAGCTGGTCACTCCCGCGCCGACCCGGGCGAAGATCAACGAGCCGCGCTTCACGGTCGCAACCGCATCATATTCGCGTCCCAGGCGGCGCAGCAGCGCCATGTCGCTCTCGCGGCTCTGGTGCAGCGTCGGCAGAGCAACCGAAGCGAGCGCGGCAGCGCAGCGCGGCTCAAGGCCGTTGCGGGCGGCGACCATCTTCACGACGGCGCCGATCGTCGTGTCGCGCCAGCTCTGCTCGCGGCGCGTCACGATCCTGCTGGTGAAGTCCGCGGAGCTGGCGCGCAGCGTGATGACGTCGGGCGGCCCGCCATGCTCTACCTCGTCCACCTTGAAGCTGCCCTTGTCGACCAGCCCGACCGGCACGTCGCTGCCCCGCAGCCAGCCGATCTGGACATGCAGCAGCTTGCCGGGGGAGGGCAGAGCGAAGCGGCCGTCGGTATCCTCGATCACGATCTCGAGGCGGTCGGCCTCGTCGCCGCGGCGCTCGGTCAGGGTGAGCGCCTCGAGGCGCGGCCGCAGGCGATCGGTCAGGTCGACGCCGTCGAGGGTCACCCGGTAGTCGGCGTGCGGCAGAACGTAGCTCACGGGGCAGGCTCCTCGGGCACGTCGACGCGGAGCAGGTCGATGCCGAAGTCGATCGTCAGCGCCCGTCCGTCCGCGAGGATGTGGCGATGCCGCTCGTCGATGGCGAGTATAACGAAGGTGCCCCAGACGCGGCCCGCGCCGTCCAGCAGCGGCCAGGCGGTGCCGGTGCCCGCCATGTCGCGCAGCTGGTCGATCGAGGCGTCGCCGTCCTGCAGCTCGGCGACGGCGGTGCCCGAGAGGGTGACTGTCTCTTCGCCCGGCCCGACGAACTGCACCGCATCGCGCGCGCCGACGCGAGGCGCACGCGCATGGCGCCAGTCGGCGCGGCGCTGCAGCTCGTCATGCACGAGCGTCGGCACCGAGAAGAGAAACAGGCCGAGCGACATGAGGATCATCCGCGATCGCTCCAATCCGGCTGGTCGGCGTAGGAGGCCCGCCTGTCGGCCGCCTCCAGCTTCTTCAGCTCCTCGAACATCGCCCGCGCTTCCGCGCGCGCATCCTTCACGCCTGGTGCGGCGTGATAGTTGAAGACGATCGTGCCGCTGGCGGCGGGCGGCGGCGCAGCGGCTCGGGAGGCCGCGCCTCGCATGCCGGTCGGCCCGGCTGAAGCGTTCCCAGCCGCGATCGCCGGAACGGCCGCGCCGATCGCCATGGCGGCCGTCACCTCGCGGGACAGGCGCTGGATACGGCGAACCGGTACCGAGGCGCCTCCGTCGATCCCCTGCGACAATCCTTGCATCATGAAGCCGCCGAAGCTGGCGAAGACACGGCTTGGCGAGTGGATGCCGAGCTTGGCCTTGAACCAGCCGGCGGCCGCGCTCGCGGCGTTGACGATCGTCGACTTAAGCGCTCCCAGCATGCCGGTGATCCCGCGGATCAGGCCGCGGATCATGTTGCCCCCTGCTTCGGTCAGCTTGGCGGGCACCTGGATGCCGAACATGGCAAGCAGCGCCGCGATGCCGCGCCACATCAGGCCGAGCGGCGACCAGTTGACCAGCACCGCGGCGAGCGCCCCGAAGCCTTGCGTCGCGACGATGTAGATTGCGGTCCCGAGCGCCGCGATGCCTGCGGCGATCAGGGCGACTGTGCCGATGATCGGCAGCAGACCAATGGACGCGACGCCTCCCGCCACGCCGAGTGCGACCATGCCGGCATTGACGATCGCGAGTGGCGCCATGATGCCGGCGGCCACGATGGCACCGAGCCCGAGCAGGCCGAAGAGCACGGCCAGCCCGCCGGCGAGGATCATCGCCGCTTTCGTCAGGCGCGGGTGCTGGGCGCTGAAGGCCGCCAGCCAGCTCGCGCCGGCGGAGAGCCGCTGAACCAGCGCGTTCACGGTCGGCAGCAGCGCGGCGCCGAGCGTCACCTTCAGCACCTCGGCGTTCACCGCCAGCTGCCGGCTCTGCTCGGCGGAATCGCGCATGCGCTCGGCGAAGTCGGCATCGACCGTGCCGGTGGCACCGAGGGCGTCCGCGCGGATCTGGCGATAGAGCGCCATGTTCGCCATCAGCGGGCGGAGCGCCTGCTGCACCTGCATGTCGCCGAACAGGGCGGAAAGCCTGGCGCCGTCGCCGCCGGTCGCCTTCTGCGTGAGCCTGACCAGCTCCTCGATCGGGCTGCGGCCCTCCGCCACGGCACGCTTCAGCGCCTTCGGAATGTCGATGCCGAACTTGGCGAAGTTCTTGATCGTGTCGCCGCTGGTCGCCTTGGCGAGCAGGTTCTGCAGGTTGTTCGCCGCGGTCGCGCTGTCGCCGGCGCCCTTGCGTGTGATCTGCAGCGCGGCGGCGAGATCGGCGACGACGGGCAGACCCTTGGCGCCGAGCCCCTGCATCGAGGCGGTCAGCTCGGGAAAGTGCGCCGCCATGTCCTTCACCTCGAAGGCACCGCGCTTGCCCGCCGTCGCCATGATGTCGAGCGCCCGGCCCGTGTCCTGGGTGTCGACCCTCAGGTTGTCATGCGCGGCGAAGCTGGCGTTCGCCAGATCGGCAATCTCGGCCTTGTAGGCGGTGGCGGCGCGGCCGATCGGACGCATCATGGCGACGGCATCGGGCACGGTGGCGCCGAGGCCGCTCAGCGTATCCACGCCGGCCTGCATGGCGGCGGGCAGCTGGTTCGCATCCCGCGCCGCGCGCAGCAGGCCGCGGCCGAGCTGCTCGGACTTGGAGCGCAGCAGATCCGCCTTCTGCCCGATGTCGGACATGACGGACTCATATTCCTGCGCCGCCTTCACCGAGCCGGTGACCGGACGCGAGAGGGCAAAGCCGGTGCCGATCGCGGCGGCGCCGCCGGCGGCGAGGCCGGCTGCGCGTGCTTGGGTGCGGTCGAACGCTGCGCGGCCGGCAGCGAAGCGACGCGCGCGATCATCGGCGATCGCCAGGCGACGGCTCTGCTCTTCGAACTCGCGACTGGTGCGGGCAGCCGCGTCGCGGAGCTCGCGTTCGTGGCGCACCAGGTTGCGCGTGCTGATGCCGGCGGCGTCGAGGCGGGTGCGGAACTCCTGCAGCTGGCTCAGCTCCTGGTCGCGCTGACGGGTGAGCGCCTGCGATTCGCGCCTGGCGCGCTCGAGATCCCGGCTCATCTGGCGGTTGGGCTTTTCGGCCGCGGCGATCGCGCGGGCGAGCTGGCCGACCTTCGTCTGCGCCGCCTCGCTCGCGCGCTCGGTATCGCGCAGGCCGGTCTTCAGCTGGCGGAAGCCCTGCAGGTCCGCCTGCGCGCGCTCGATCTCCTTCAGCCGGTCGCGCGTGACCTTGAGCGCCTGGCCCGCCTTGGTCGAGCCGCCGGCGATGTCGCGCAAGGGGCGGGTGACCTTGTCGGCTGCCTGCAGCAGCATGCGAATGCGCAGATCGCGATCGGCCACGCGGTTACTCCTCGGCGCCGGCGCGCTTCGCCGCCTCGGCGCGCCAGCTCATCAGCTCGGGCAGGGGCATCGGGTCCATGGCGGCGGGCGGCCAGTGGAAGACGACGGCGATGTCGGCCATCGCCGCCTCTACTCGGTTGGGGAGACCGCCTGCTTCGCGGCCTTCGGCAGCAAAAAATCCATAACCTCGCCGCCGAACTGCATCAGATCGGAGAGTGCCCAGGCCGCGCCCTTGACGATCACGGGGGTGGTGATGCGCGGCGCCAGCTTCTCGAGCGTTTCGACATCGAGCTGCGACAGCGACAGCAGGGTCATGCCGCGCAGCTCGCCGGAGCCGGGCTTGCGCACGACGATCTCGGTGCCGGCTTCGAACAGCACCTTGCCGGAGAGGGTGACGTCTTCATCGAGGGTGAAGCTGCGCGCGGCCGGCGCTGCAGGGGAAGTGGGTTCGGTCATGGTCGGCTCCTGGTGCGGTCAGGGGATGAGGGTCAGACGCCAAGGATGGCGCGGCGCTCGGCCATGCGATCGTTGCCGTCGACGATCAGCACCATGTTGAGCGGATCCACCTCGATGACGGTCGAGCCATTCCAGTCGAGGCGGTAATAGGCGCAGCTCGTCTTGACCTTGAACTCGCCGCCCTCGCCGATCTTCTGCTCGCCCGCCTCGATCTCCTCGTGGCGGCCGCGTACGATCACCTCGACCGCGGTCTTCTCGCCGGTGTCGTCGGCCTCGTAGACGCCGACGAAGCGCAGCAGCAGGCCATCCACGCGCGGCTCGGCATATTGCGCGAGAACGTCGCGGAGCGGCCCGCCGGCGGTCCATTCGAGATCCAGCGCCTCGCCGCCCATGTCGATCTTGACCGGGCTGTCCATGCCGGCGCCGCGCCACTCCTCGAGCTTGCGGGTGAGCTTGGGCAGGGTCGCGGCGTTGACTTCGCCGAGATAGTTGCCGCCTTCGTTGAACAGCAGCAGATCCTTGAGCTTGCGGGGCAGCATGGGTCAGGTCTCCGGGGGAAAGGGCAGGGAGGGGCGCGCGCGTCAGGCCGCGGTCGCCAGCTCGGCGAAGTTGGCGAAATACTGATCGGTCAGCGTCTGCCGCAGCAGCAGCGCCTCGAGCGGCGGCACGGGCGTGAAGTCGTAGTCGATCCGCAGCCGGCCGAGCCGCAGCTCGGAGGTGGAGTTGTTGGCGGGCACGAACTTCGCCTTCGCGCCGAGCAGCCGGCCCTGGTTGCGGAGCGTGTCGAGACGCGCGTTGATCTTCTCGACGATGTCCTTGGCGAGGCTCGGCGTCAGCGGTTTGTCGACCGCCCAGATCAGCCCGGCGGCGATCTCGTCGATCAGCACGTGCGCGGTGCGCGTCGCGCTCTCGAAGATGTAACCGCTCTCCTCGGCCGCGGTCGTGCGGTTGCCCCAGAAGCGGAAGGCGCCATTCACCGAGACGATGACGGTCAGGTTGGCCGCGTTGAGCACGTTGGCCTGGGTGAATTCGTCCTGGAAGTCGAAGCCGATCGGGCGGGTCACGCCGACGATGCCCGCGATCGGCACGTTGGACAGCGTCTTGTGCCAGCCCTGCTCCTGATCGATCCGGGCGCGGAGACCGAGCGCAGTCGCGACGCCGCTGACCGTCACCAGGTCGCCCGACCGCGACAGATCGCCGACGATCAACATCAGGTTACGGCGGTCGAAGTTGCTGGCATAGGCGATCAGCGCCGCATCGTTGGCGCCGGTCGCGGCCGCATAGACGAAGGCGCGCAGCTTCTCGCCAACGACCGCGAGGGCGTCGGCGACCGCCGCGGTGTCGAGGCCGGGTGCGCCGAGGATCCGCGGCTTGATGCCGCAGATCGCCTGCGCATCGCGCAGCGCCTGCATGCCCACGCGGCCGCTGGTCGCAGCCGGATCGCCGATCACGGCCGCGGCGGTCGCGGCAGCATCAGCGCCAGGCGCCACGCGCACCACCACCACCGGGCAGCGGACCTGTGCGGCGATGTCGCGGAGCGCGGACACGAGCGTCCCCGTATCGCCGGCCTTTTCGATCCCTGCGGCCGCCTCGATCAGACGGACAGGCGTGTTGAGCGGGAAGGCGGCGGCGTCGGCGTCGGGCGCGGTCGCGACGATGCCGATTACCGAGGTGGAGATCGGGACGATCGAGGTGGCGAGGTCGGTGGCCTCGGTGGTCTGGATGCCGTGAATATAGGCCATGAGCGATCGGTCCTTCAGGCGGGGAGGACGCCGCTCGCGACGAGCGGCACGGTGAGCTGGGTGCGGGCGTTCACCGCGGCGACGTCGGTGCGGCGGCCTTCTATGCCGAGCAGGACGGCGCCCGGCCTGTCGCCGGCGGTGAGGGTGAAGCGGGAGACGCGGAGCCGCGGCTCCCACGCGAGCAGCGCGATGGCCGCGGCGGCGAAGAGCCGCAGGCGCCCGGCGGCATTCGCCGGCTGGTCGATCAGCTCGGGCACGAGCGAGCCATAGTCGCGGCGGCCGATGCGGGTGCCGATCGGCGTCATCAGCACGTCGGCGATCGACTGGCGAAGGTGGTCGGCACCAGCGAGCGCGCGGCCGGTTCCGGCATTCATGCCGATCATTCCGGCTTGCCCGACTTGGCGGAGCCGGCCTGCACCTGGCCGTGGACGTGATCCTTGAGGCTGATGCCGGCACCCTTCACGTCGCCGGCGAACGTCGCCTTGTCGTCGGTGGTGAGCGCGCCGGTGATATGGACCGGGCCGTCCAGCGTGATGCCGCCTGGCGCGGCGATCGTCGCGGTCGCGCCTGCAGGCAGGGTGACATCGAGGCGGTGTCCCGCGGGATCGTAGCTGATGCTGGCGCCATCATCGAAGAGCAGCAACGCGATCGCCTCGGAAGCGGGGGCAGGACGGGCATCGGAGAAAATGCCGCCGAGAACGATGCCCGCCTCGGTGTCGCCCTCAGGCGAGAAGACGATGACCTGCTCGCCGACGCTGGGCGGCAGCCAGGCGCGGATCGCACCGGCGCGGGCCGCCGCCCAGGGCAGGTCGTTGGTCAGGATATCGCCGATCTTCACGCAGCAAGTCCCGGCGGCGAGATCGATGCTCGCAACGGTGCCCAGGCGGCAGATGTCGCCGATCAGGCGCTGAAGGTCGGCGGGATCGCTCATGGCGAGCGACCATGATGGGATATACCCGAACTCGCGCGGCCGCCGCCTTGTAGAGACGCACTCTACAAGGCGGAGCCGGATCTATGCGGCGAGGCGCTCGGCCTCGTTATCGTTCGCGGGAAGGCGGGGCATGTCGAGATTGAAGCCGATCGGCAGCGACATGATCTTGTCGATGGCAGGCTTGGCCGCGGCCGCGGCACGGGCGTGGCCTTCGGTTGCCGGGTGCAGGCCGTCGACTGCCAGACCGCGATAGATGCGGAACGTGGTGGTCGCATCCGGCGAGAGCGGCATCGAATTGGAACAGGTGATGACCGTCGCGGTGTTGTAGGCGACGACGCAGATCTGCCCGGCCGCGGTGCCGCCGGTCGTGTGGACGACGTAGCCGCGCAGCGCATTTACGCCGTAAGCCTTGGCCGTAGAGATGACCGACGACGTCGAGCCGCCCGTCGCCGTTCCGCTGTCGAGGATGCCGCCGGGTGCCGCCATCCAGAAGCCACCGTTGAGCGTCAGCGCGCCGCTCGCATCCACCTCGACGCCGGCGGCAGGATCGACGACATAGGCCCGCCCGGCGGACGGGATGCTGGCCACCTGAGCGTTTGCCTGGGCGACGAAGCCGTTGGCGCTCGTGTCCCGCAACCAGCTGTTGACGGCAGCTCGCACGGCTTCGTTCCCGGTGACCGTCTGTCCTGCCACGTCGAACCAGCCATTCGTGCTGGTGGTGTAGGGCAGGATCGTCGCCTTGATGAACGCCTGCCCCTGGCGCTGGAAGCGCAGGGCGGAGGCGAGGATGCTGGCCTTCACGGTCGCAAGGCTGTCCGCCGCGTTGATGTCGTTGGTGCCGTATTCATCGAGGATTGCGGTTGCGAAACGCGCGATCGGCATGCGCGCCATGAAGCCGCGAGCGGTCAGGGTGTCGCGTTCCTTCTCGCCGGCGATGCCGAGCTGGCCACCCGGCCAGCCGGCCAAAGCACGGGCGACCCAGCCAAGGCCGTTGGGAATGTAATCGTGCGAGCCGACGCTGATGCTGTCGCCGATGCCGATGATGGAAGGCGCGATCTTCCCGCTTACGCATCGGCCGAGCATCAGCGAAGACGTGTAGCCGGCCACCGTGTTGTTCGTGACGTTGTTGAAGAGCACGCTATCGTTTGCGTTCGCACCCTCCCCGGTATTCTCGCCCCACATGGCCGTGCCGCCACGCGCGATCTGCGACCGCGGGATCGTGCCCGAGGCAGCGGTTGCCGTGGTCACGCCCGTCCGCTCGTAGAAGGTCGCTCCTGCTGCGACCGAGACAGGCACCTCGTCAACGATCAGGGATCCACGGCGCGACAGCGTGAAGACTTCGAGGCCGCGGCCCTGCACATAGAGCGGCGGGTTCGTCGCCTGATCGGTGACCGTGCCCTTGGGCTCGATCGCCACCTTGATCATCAGATCCTGGCTGGTGTTGCTTTCCACGCCGGCGGCGGGCGCCCAATGCGAGAAGAGCGGCGCGACAGACGTGAGTTCGCAGCCCGTCAGGTTCGTGTGGGCGATGCGCTGCGTCATGCCGAAGGTGCCGCCAGTCGCAGTCGCGCCGAGGCCAGCCCCGAAGTCAGCCTTGACCCGGCTGACGATCGAGAAGCCGCCCGTGCGTGCGAAGTGCTTGCTCTGGGTTGGCGCAGACAGAGCGGTGGAAGCAAGGCCGGCGGCGTCCCGCGCCGATTGCGCCAGTGCCGGCGTTCCCAGGGCAAGCTGAGCCAGGATGGCCAGACCGGCACCGATATGTGCAAGGCGGCGCATCAGTTGCTCCCCCGGATGACGACGGAGGGATTGCTGGCGTTGCCGGTCTTGGCCCATTTCAGCAGCGCGAAGCCGCTGAAGCCGTAGGTGCCGTCTGCGGTGATGACGTCACCGGTCTCGAAGGCGTGGCTCACCCACTTCGGCGCCACATAGGTGCCGCCCTCGACGAGGGACCGCGTGATGCTGATCGAGTCGCCGCCGGAGAGGCCCGAAACCTGCACCTCCACGTCGCGGTAAGCGCGCATGTCCTGCGGCACGGCGCCATTGCCCCATGCCAGCGGGTCGAGGCACGCAGGCACGGTCTCGACGAGCAGCGCTCGCCCGCCGCTGCTGCGATCGCGCAGCCGCTTTTCCTTCTCGGTCGCCATCTTCGTCTCTCCTCGGGATCAGGCCTCGACCGCCGCGCCTGGCGCAGCGTCGTCGTCAGCGGGGGCGGGCGGGTTGGTGATGGCGCCGGCGGCAATCTTCACGGCGACGCCCGAGGCGACTGCCTCCACGCGCGCTGCGGTCGCTTCGGCATCGTAGGCGCCGTCGCCATCGTGGCAGGCGTTCACCTCGCGCTGATGCACGACGCCGGCATGGGTGAAGGTGACGCCTACCGTCCGACGCGCAGCGTCGTAGGGGGCGATCTCAGTCTGCATGGGGGATGCTCCTCATCGGGGTCACTCAGAAGCCGACGGCGAAGAAGGTGCAGGCGGAGCTGGTGCCGTCCGCGTTGAAGGCCTGGAAGCCGGCGGCCGAGATCGTGTCGGCCAGCACGGTGGTGAAATTGTCCTGCGCGCCCGCGTCGGAGATCCCGCCACTGACCACGGCCGAGAAGCAGGCGTTCGGGAACGGCGTCGGAAAGGCGACACTGGCGCCACTGTTCGCCGGCGCGTTGAAGCGGCCCCACTGCAGGATCAGCCCGCCCGGCAGCGCCACATAGCCATTTTGCTGCAGCGAGCCGGTGAAGGCATCGGCAATGTCGCTTGCACCGTGGGTGTGGCTCGCGCTGGCGAAGCTGGAGGCATGGAGCCCGTCGAGCAGATCAGCGTCGAGCCCGGAACCGGAGCCGTCGTTGCTGGCCGCCCACATCAAGCCATCCCCCACGTAGCCGTTGCCCGTGGGGACGATCAGGTTTCCGCCTACCGTGAGGTGAGTGGTGACGTAGGCGTTGTAATTGCCGTCGATGCCGATCGCCGGCTGAGCTTTGTCGTTCCGCTTCGCGCCCCAGGAGAAGCCATCACCGATCCCGCCGACCGTGTAGAGGACGGTGCCGGGCCGGTGGCAGATCAGCTGACCGACGTCACCAGTGCTCGAAGCCTCGACGCTCGGAGCGGTGATCGCGCCAGTGAAGGCCGTGCCCGCCACGCTCGCGAAGCTAGTGCTGTCCCGGCCGTCGAGCAGATCGGCATCGAGCCCGGATCCCGACCCATCATTGCCGGCGTGCCAAACCGTGTTCCCGCTATAGCTGATGCCGCCGGCGGCGTTGAAGCTCATCCAGCCCCACTGCCCCTGACCGTCCGGCGTGCGGATCTGCAGGATCGCCTGACCGGACGCCGCATTGCCGCGCAGCGCGATGCCGCCGCTCGTGCCGTCGTTTGGCGTGCTGGCGTAGACCTGGTCGCGGACGTTCACCGACCCGAGCACTTGGCCGCCGTCGCGGTTGAACGGGGTGAAGCCGAGGCGGCCGACAATGTCGGTGTAGTAGCTGCCGTGTTGGCCATCGAGCAGATCGGCGTCGAGCGCGCTGCCGGCGCCGTCATTGCCGGCGTGCCAGACGGTGTTCGCGTTCCACTTGAAGCTGCCGGCGGCGGTGAAGGCCATCCAACCCCACTGACCCTGCCCATCGGGGGTCAGGATCTGCAGGATCGCTTCGCCGGAAACGGGATTGCCGCGCAGACGGACGCCGCCCGTGCTGCCCGCGTTTGGCGTGGTCGCGACGATCGGCTGATTGAAGGTGACGGCGCCGGTGAAGGTCGCGCCGTCGAGCCGCGCATAAGAAGCGAGCCGTGCCGTCATGGCTCCCGAGAGCGTCTTCGGCGTGACGGCACGCTGCGTGTCCGTGCCGGCGGTTGTCTCGGTCTGCGTCGCCAGCTCGAGCACGCCCGCGACCGTCTCCGTCGCCGGCGGGCTGATGAAGGTCGCGTCGCCGAAGGTGATCGCGTCCGCGTCGATGTCGTCGAACTTGACGTCGATCGCGAGCATCATGTCCGCCTGAGCGGACTTCTCGATGATCGGCCCGGCCTGCCCGTAGGCAGCGAACAGCGTGCCATCGGCGAGGTAGAGGCCGAACGAGCGAACGGTGTAGCTGTCGGGGCTCGTGTCCTGCACCAGGACGTGCATCGTGTCGTCGGCGACGTCGGTGCCCGAGAAGGTGGCGATACGCTTCACCTCGCCCGGCAGCGTCGTGCTGGCGGCGCTCGGCGCCGACGCAAGCGGCGAGAAGCCGACGTGCGAAAGCAGCACCGGCAGCGTGCCGGTGTTATGCGCGTTGACCAGGGCGGCGCGACCGACGGAGGTGATGACGAGGATCAGGGCCATGCGGGCGCTCCGGTTCAGGCTGCCGCCGGCGCGGCGAGCTGCACGCGCGCGAAGGTGAGGGCGCGGGCCGCGCCGATGACGCCGACCTTCGCGGTCGCGGCGAGTGCCTGGGTGAAGGTGAAGTGCGAGCGGAGCGGCTTGGTGCGGCGGATGTCGCTGATGACCTGGTCGACATAGGCGGCGGTCGCAGGCTCACCGCCCTCGCCGTTCAGCGAGAGGACGAGCGCGAAGGTGTGCGGCGCCATCCGCGGCTCGGCCTGCCACCACTCGCGCACCACCACGTGGGCACCGTAGGCGGCGACCACGTCCGCAACCGAGCCGGCCGTGCCCTTGCGACGCTGGATGGCGATCGCGCGGCGAATGCGCTCGCGCTTCACCCATTCCGGCCAGTCGGTCGACCAGACGTCGATGGACAGCGCCCAGGCAAGGTAGGGCAGCAGCTGGACGGGGCAGGTGTCGGGGTTCCAGAGCGTGCGGAGCGGCACCGGCACATCGGAGATCCGCGCCGTGGCGGCCTCGAGCGCGCGCTCGAAGCGGGTGGCGTTGGGCGGCAACAGGCTCATTCGCCGGTGCCCACGATCGTCAGGGTGAGCGCCGTGCGCCACGCCGCCTGCTCGCCCGATACAACGATATCGGCAGCCGGAGCGGTGAGGGCGACGTTCTGGACGCCCTCGACGTGGAGCGCGGCGAAGATGCCCGAGCGCGTGACGTCGTAACCGAGCCGGTGGCTGCGCGCGCAATAGTCTTCGAGCTGCGCCTGCGCCTCTGCCAGCACGATCGCGGCATCGGGCCCGTCGAAGACGGTGATCGCTGCGTCGACCGAGTAGGTCACGATCTCTGCCGACTGCACAGTGACGGCATCCGTCAGGGGACGGCGGGTGTCGGCCGAGAGGTATGCATCGACGGCTGCGACCAGCTCGGCGTCAGCGGCGCCACTGCCGGTGCGCGACAGCACCGTGACCAGCACCTCGCCCGGTGCCGGGCTGGTGGCGGTCGCGTCCAGCACGTCAGGATCAGCGGAGAGCGCGTGAAAGAGGTAGGCGCCCTCAGGGCCAGCCACCGAATAACCCTCGGGTGCGAGCGTGATGCGACGGCGGAGCGCAGTGTCGCTCTCGTAGGTCGGATCGATGCCCTGCTGCGCGTCACCTTCGGCGATCAGCAGGCGGGAGACGCCGAACAGCGCGCCGAGATTGTCGAGGTTGGCGCCGGTTGCGAACGCGAGCATGTTGCCGCGGCCCGCGTCGTTGCAGTCGGCGCGGATCAGCAGCTCGCGGTAGGCGACCACCTCGAGGATCTTGATGGCGGGATCGGACTCGAGGAACGCGTCGAACTCGGGCAGCAGCTCGTGCAGCTGCTGGCGCATCGCCGTGAGGATCTGCTCAAACGAGAGCTGCTCGACGATCGTCGGCGCGGGCAGGCGCGACAGATCGACAGCGATGAAGGTCGAGGCGGCGGACATCCCGTCGCTTGTCGCGGGCGAAGGGGCGGGAGCGCCACGAAGCCGCCTTGTAGAGACGCACTCTACAAGGCGAGCGTCACCCGTCTCGAATGTCCGCTAACGCCCAATGTCAGCCGCTCCCGCAGCTCAGCCGAGCCCGATTGCGGACAATCGTTGAGCCTGCCAGACTATCGGCTAACCGATGACCCTGACCTCATGCGGGTGTTGGAGAAACGAGCTGGCCGCCGAGCGCTGATACCGGGATGGTAAGCAAGCGGACCGTCTTCAAGATTGGATCGGTAGGACCATGACCATCGAACGGCACAGCCGCGCGCGGAAGATCGAGCTCGGCCAGAAGCTGCTGGGCCGCCGGAAGGTATACCTCGACACTCGCTATTGGATCATCCTCCGAGAGACCGCGGCCGCTCGTCGGACCGACGCCGCCTCCCGCAAGCTGCTGCATTTCCTTCGTCGGGGCGTGAACGCCGGCCGCCTAGTCTGCCCGATAAGCGCTGACCTCTTCATGGAGCTCACGAAGCAGGCAAACACGCCAACGCGCCGGCAGGCCACTGCGCGCCTCATCGACGAACTAAGCCTCGGCGTAACGTCCATGGATCCGCAGACCCTGCTCGCGACGGAGGTACACCGGTTCCTATCGTCAGCACTTCACGGATCGGAGGCTGTGCATCCGATGCAGGAGCTCATCTGGACCAAGGTCGCCTACGCGCTTGGCGACATGCATCCAAAGCTTGACGGGCTGCCCCCGGAAGATGAACTCGAGTTGCAGAAGCGAGTCTTTGACCATCTCTGGGAGATGCCGCTGTCGGACCTTGTAGCCGGCATGGATAACGGCGCGGAACTGCACTGCGATTTTACCGAGCTCACCGACGATACGAACGCCCGAAATCAGGAGCATCGTAACGAGCTACGCAGCTACGAGAACGCCTACGACGTCGAGCTCCGTGGCGCCGTCGAGGTGGTTGGGGAGATCGCGGCGGACATCATCACCGAGATGCAGGCGCGGACGACAGGCAGTCGCCCGGACCCGAGCCCAGAGCAGCATGCCGCGTCAGTCAACATGTGCCGCAACCTCCTCTATCACGCCGTTAAGCGACCCGAGTATCGCGCCGCGATGCGCACGCTTCATGTGAAAGCGTCCATCCATGCAGCGATGCGGTGGGACAAAAAACGGCTGTTCAAGGCCAACGATTGGCACGACTTCGGGCATGCTACGATCGCGCTTACATACTGTGATGCATTCCTCACCGAAGGTCCGCTCCACCACCTCGTCACCTCCCGCGGAACCGGCCTGGAGGAGATCAACGGCTGCCGCGTGGCGTCCTCCGTCGACGATGCGTTAGCGATCGTCCGGAGACTTGTGGCAGACGGCTGACGATCGCCACAGGGTAGCTGCCGGCCGGCGACGTTTGAACAAAGAGCCGCTTAGGTCACCTCAGCGTCCGAGAGCGGCCGGGCCGCTGCCCACCATTAGCGGTCATCGAGCCGCGACGTGCTCGAGCAGGAGATCGAGGATCCGCGCTCGCTCGGCTTCTGTGAGACCGACCAGCGTGCGCCGCGCATAGCGGACTGGTTTGACCTTCGGGGAAGGACGATCAAGGCCGCCGTCCTGGTGGATGCGAGCGATCTCGGCCGCGCGACCGGCAAATCCGATCCATGCCTCGGCGTCGGTCGCGCCGGAGCGGAGGAAGCGGCCGCTGCGCAGCTTTCGGAACATGGCGGCGTTGCGGATGCGGCCCTTGCGGCGCAGCTTGCCGCTGCTCTTGTTCCGGTCGGTCGCATCGATCGGCAGGAACTGATCGACACGATCCCAGCGGAAGCTGCGCACAGCGCGGGCCTCGATGTCGAACCCCGTCAGCATGTCACCCTGCCGCAGCCAGCTCTTCATGAAGACCACGCGCGGCTCCGCCGCGCCCCTGGGATAGAGGAAGCGGACCGCGTACGCGCCGAGCTTAGGATCGTCGCGGACGCGTCGCGGCGAGAAGGCGGCGCCGGAAGGATCCTGCTGCCGAGCAATGCGTGCGGACTGCGTTGAACGGATCTCGCGCGCGATCGCGCGCAGCGTCCGCCGGCGCTCGCCGGGGCCGAGCCGGCGCAGCAGCTGGCCGGCGAGCTGCTCGATTTCGGCCAGATCGTCCATCAGGGCGCGACCAGCTCGGGCCCGGCCAAGCCCTCGCGCAGCACGACGCCGCAGACGCCCTCGAAGTGATCGCCGTCGTCGAGCGGCATGGGCCGATCTAGATAGGTCACCTCGAAGCCGCCGGCGTCGCGCGCGACGACGCGCACCCGCTCACTGAGATCGAGCTGCAGCGAGACGTCCTTCGCGCCTGTTTCGAGTAGCTCGGCCTCGAAGGTGAAGGGATCGCTGTCGCGCCGCTTGAGGAGGTCGGGCTGATGCTGTGCGATCCATGCGAGGACGGGCACGAACAGCGCGTTATCGTCGCCGGCGTAATCCTGCACGACGACGTTCGCGGTGTAGCGATATTCGAACGACAGCGAGCGCCCGGCGAGGCTGAGGATCTGCCCCTTGTCGACGAAAACGGACAGACGTCCCGGATCTTCCTTGAGACCGGGTACCAGGTAGAGCAGCAGATCGCGCAGGCTGTCGGGCTTCTTCATCGGATCAGTCCGCCGGTGTCGCGCAGTGCGCGTCCGGATCGTGCCAGTCGACCAGCCGATCGAGCCGGGCGGCATTGGCGGCGAAGGCGCCGGCGAGCGCGATCAGCGCCACCCGGAGCGGGGCAGGCAGGATTGCGACGGCATCTTCGGGTAGCGGCGCCGGGCGATCGGCGCAGCCGCGCAGATCCGGCGGCGGCGCTTTGTCGATCGTCACCGCAACCGCCGAGGGCGGCGCCGGCCGATCAACGTGGGCGCAGCCCGGCAGTGCGGTTGAGAGCAGCAATCCAGTCGCGACCCACGCGATCATCCGTGACCTGGGCATTGGCGGCCTCCATCTGGGCAGTAGCGGTGCGGGCAGCATCGGCGGCGGCCCGAGCGACGCGGGCATCTGCCGCGGCGCTGTTAGCGCGGCTCCGCTCGGCCGTGGCGAGCGCCTCGGCGGTGGCCTCGGCGGCCTCCGCCTTGAAGCGGGCGAGCGCCTGCACCGCGGTGAAGCATTCCGCGCCGCGCTTGCCCTTGGCCGGCATCAGCTCGGCGCCCGCGGCGGCGCACATCTTGTCGCCCCACGCGAGCAGCCGCGCGCGATCGGCGCGGGCTTCCGCGCCCCAGGCGTAAAGGGCTGCGCCAATCGCAGCGACGGCGAGCAGCAGCAACCAGCTGCGGTGACGCGCGAGGAGCGCGATCAGGGCGGTCACAGTCCGATCCCCCGCAGCCAGGCCGCCACGTCGAAGCACGGGCATGCCTTCAGCCACTCGTGCGGCTCGATCTTGCCGTCACGGTCGCGGTCGGGCGACCAGTCGCGGTGCCCACGGACGATCAGCCTCGGGAATCGCGCGCGATACTCGCGCACCAGGCGCTCCATCGTCGCCAGCTGTGCCGGCGTGCGCGTGTCCTTCGGCCTGCCCGCCTTGTCGACGCCGCCGACGTAGCAGATGCCGATATTGCCGGTATTCGCGCCGCCGGTGTGCGCACCGCGCTGATCGTCCCGCAGCGTCCGCACCGCGGTGCCGTCCAGCTCTATGACCCAGTGATAGCTAGGCTGGCCGAACTTGGCCTTGTCCCAGGCGGTGACCGCGCCTGCCTTGTCGTCGCGGCCCTCAGGCGTCGCGGCGCAGTGCAGCGTCAAGTAGCGCAGCGCCTGCGCGTTCATCCAGGCGATCGCCATCACGCGCCCTTCCGGGCAAGCCAGGTCTTCACCAGATCCGGCAGGGTGGCGAAGATGTCGGCGCCGCCCGCGATGAAGCGGGGCGTCGCCTTGAAGGCGATCATGCCGATGACGAAGCCGATCGACTGGCGCACGAAGTCGTCGAAGGCGAGCCACGCCTGCAGGCCAAGGCCGACATAGTAGGAGACGAGGATCCCGCTGACATAGGCAAGGAGGCGATCGCGCCAGGCGAGTCCGCGTTCGTGGATCTGCGCGACCAGGCTGCCGAAGGCCGCGGGCGCGAGCGCCCCCAGCATCTTGCCGACCGCATCGGCCGCATCGTGGAGAAGGGTTTCGATCGACATGGTCAATCCCAGAGCTGGATGAGGGGGAGTTCGCGCGCGGCGGGCACGACGATGGCGGGGACCGACACGGGCGTGCCGATCGGCAGGAGGGGCCCGAGGGCAGCGAGGCCGGGGTTGCCCGCCAGCACCGGCCCGAGATCTTCGGGCCCGAGGCCGCGCTCGCGGGCGAGCAGGCCGTCCAGCGCGTCGCCTTCGCGCGCGTGGAGCGTGTCGGCCATCAGATCAGCTCGACATCGGTGCGGCTGACGCCCAGCATGTCGCGGATCGCGTGCAGCGCATCGCGGCGCAGCTCGCCTGGTGTCTGATCGAGATCGGCGACCTGGCGCTGACCGGCGCCGGTCAGGTCCGTGTCGCGCTGCCGCTCCACCAGCTCGGCCTTGGCATAGGCGCCGATCGCGCGCCGGTAGAGGATGACCAGCTCGCTTTCGTCGCCCAGCTCGTCGGCGGGTACGGCGGCAAGGCTGGCATGGCCGGCGGCCTCGTGCCCGGCACGCCAGGAGCGCAGCTCCCGGTGGACGGTGACCATGGCGCCGAGCAGCGCTTCGCGCAGCCGCGATGACGTCACTGCGTCACGCACCCGCAGCTGCTCGCGGATGCTGCCCGGATCGATGTCGGGCCACCAGCCGCCGGCGATCTTCGGCTCTGCCGCCGGCGCGGGCGGGACGATGACGGTCGGACAGCCGACGATGGTGGTGGACATGCGCGGTTCCTTCCTCGCCCCGGTTTTCGGGGGTGGGGACCGGGTCAGACGGCGGCCCTCAGGCCGAAGCCCCTCCCGCGTCGCGCGATCCGCCCCCGAGCGCCGGGGGGCGAGCTACGTTCACCGGCGTTGCCGCCGGCGAAGCTGGTCTGATCAACCGGCGGCGCCGGTCTCTTCGTTGTCGGTTGCGGTCGCGGCGAGCTTCGCCGCCCGCTTGATCTTGTCCTCCACGCCGACGCGGGCGTGCAGCCGCTCGGCGCGTTCGAAGGCGGCGACGGCGAGCGCCGCGCGGGCGGGCGCCGCGTCGGCGTCCCCCGTCTCGGCCTGCCGCTGCAGCTCCATGCCGATCGCCTTGACCAGCTTGGCGCGGGCTTCGTCGGGCATGTCGTGCCCGGCGGTCAGCTCGGCGATGCGCTCCAGGACGTCGAGATCGAAGGCGTCACCGCGGCCGAGCGAGGCGAGCGCGGCTTCGGCGATCTCCTCGAGGATCAGCGTGCCCGCCGTGCGCTCGTAGCGCGCAGGCAGCGCGATCCCGTGCCGCAGCACATGCTCGGCGAGCGGCAGCGCGCCGACAAAGTCGCCGACGTCGATGCGCCAGATCATGATGGTGGGCAGCACCTGTTCGGTGGTGCCCGCGCCCGCCTGCTCGGCGCCGGCGACCAGGCCGTCGACCCAGGCGGCATATTCCGGCAGCAGGTCGCGCTTGGTCTCGATCTTCCGCTCGCGCGACTGGATCTGCTTCAGGCGGCGAAGATCATGGGTGAGGCGGAGCGCCATCTGCTCCGCCGCCGCGGCGGCTGGGCCGTTCGCGGCGGCGGGCAGGGCGAGCCCACCCTCGACCGAAGAGGGGTCCGCCGCGGTCATTTGTGCCAGGATGCGCTCCCGGTGACGTCGAGCGAGGCTCATTGCGGATCTCTTGTGAGGGCGGGCTACAGGGGCGGGGCGTCGGCCGGCGATCAGGCCGGCTTCTTGCCCATGACGACGTTTTCGACGAGCGCGCACATGCCGTAGTCCTCGACGACATAGGCTTCGTTGACGCTCTCGTAATTCTCGATCTGGTCGAGCGCGGGCTCGTCCTTGACCAGGCGGCGACGCGAGCCGTTCTGGACGTAGATCGACAGGTTATCGAGGCGGGTGATGAGGATGCTGTTCGCGGGGAAGAACGGCACCACCACCGCGCGCTTGCCGCCGATCTGCTTGGGCAGCGTCAGGATGCGATCGCGCGCCTCCATCTCGGTCGCCGTGTTGGACGCGGCCTCGATGATGTTGGCGTACTTGTCCTGCAGCAGGTTGCGGCCGACGATCACCACCAGGTCGGTATCGTCACGATTCCACTCGTCGAGCAGCTCGATCGCGTCGAACACGAGCGCGTCGAGGTTGACGTAATCGCGCTTCGTTTCATCATCGACCGGGTCGACATAGATCGCTTTGGTGGCGTCGGGCGTCAGGTCGCCGTCATTCAGCACGCGGGCGGGCGCGAAGGTGCGGATCTTGTAGAGCCAGCCCTTGTTGACGTCCTGCAGCAGCGGGTTGGCGGCGCGGTCGGTCTGCACGGCCACCGACGTGCCGTTCCAGCCGATCATGATCCGGTCGCGGCCCTGCTGCTTCAGGATGACATCGCGGACGAGCTGCTGGAACTCGGGCCGGTGCGCCCAAGCATCGAGCTTCGCATACTTGATCGCGTGATCGAAGTTGGTCTGCTCGCAGCGGTAGCGCCCGAGATCCGTGCTGTCGGTCGGATCGGTCGGCGTGCGGCGGTTGCCGGCGGCCGTGTTGGTGCGGCTGGCGAGCGGCCGCGTGATGCCGATGCCGACCTTGTCGCCTTCCTGCTGATCGACCGGCACCACCTGGATCTGGCTGAGGAAGCCACTCGACTGCTGGATCCGCTCCTCGAGCTTCTGCTCGACCGCGGGCGCGACGGTGAACTTCTCGGCCGCGGACGGCACCGAGTTGAGCAGCGCGATCGCGCTCACGTAGGAATGGAAGAGGGCGCGGGTGGCGTTACGCATGGGGGCTTGCTCCGGGGCGAGGGCAGGTGTGGTTCGAGGCGGCTCAGCAGTCGGTGGCGTACTTCGACGCCTCGGCACCGGTCGCCGGCGGTCGAGTGCCGCCCGGCTGCTCGGTGCTGCCGAGCTGCGTCTTCAGCGTGCCGAGTTCCGTGCGGAGCACGCCAACGTCGGTGTCGAGCTTGGTGGAGAGCGCAGTGACGCCGGCACCGAGCAGGCGGATGCCCTCGGCGAGCTGGGCGAAGTTGTCGTTGGCAGGCGGCGTGGCCGGCGGCGTGCCGGCGGGTGCGGGCGCCACCGGAGTGGCGGGGGCCGGCGTGCTGGTGGTGAAGCGCTCGAAGAACGTCTTCATGGCCGCGAACGCGCCGGTTGCGGCATCCGGCTCGGCCTGCTCAAGCTCGAAGGCGAACTCGACCGATGCCGAGATCAGGCTGTCAGGCTTGCTCTTGAAGCCGTCGATCATCGGCTTGGCCGCCGAGAAGGCGAGCATCTCGGTGCCGAGGCTCGCGGGATTGTCGGTGACGGCAAGGCCGACCAGGCCGGCCTTGCCGGTGGCGGCGAAGTTCGGCGCGATCTCGACCGAGCTGAACAGCTTCTGCCCGGCGCGGTTGATCTCGACCAGCTGATCGTTGACATCGAACTGCGCGTAGAGCGCGCGGCGGGTCTGCGACTTGCCGTCGAGCTGAAGCGCGAAATCCTCGGCCTTCACCGCGACGATCGAGCCGTAGGCGTTGAACGGCTTGTCGGGGCTGAAGCCGCGCAGATGCTCGCAGTTGATGCGGGCGGTGTAGGTCTCGGGATTGTAGCCGGC
Source organism: Sphingomonas jatrophae (assembly GCF_900113315.1). GTDB lineage: Bacteria > Pseudomonadota > Alphaproteobacteria > Sphingomonadales > Sphingomonadaceae > Sphingomonas_P > Sphingomonas_P jatrophae. Next base: position 483,685 of record NZ_FOZG01000001.1, read on the forward strand.
GGCCATCTGGTCGATCCAGTCGCGCTCGATCACGCGGCCGTCGGTGGTGGCGCCCTCGACGGCGACGCGGAAGAACTTGGTCTTGGCCATGCGGGTCGGTCCCTCGGATCGGTTCGGCTGCCGGGCAGCTGGTGACGGCCGCGAAAAGGGACTGAGGGCGCGATCTTCTCAAGCGAACCGCCTTGTAGAGACGCACTCTACAAGGCGGGGCGCTCCGGGCCGGGCAGCGCGCGTGGCTAAGTCGCGCCCGCAATGGACGTCCTGCCGCTCCCCCCGAAGATCGATGCGCGCCGCGAGGCTCGCAGCCTGTTCTGGCGTGGGTGGGGCGTGACGGAGATCGCCGCCGAGCTGCCGCTGCGCGCGATCATGGGCGAGGACGGCAAGGCGGTGCCCCGCGCTACGATCGAAAGCTGGAAACAGCGGGAGGCCTGGGAAAACGCCCCGATGATCCGGCGGCTCGAGGACAGCCTCGAGGTGCGCTATCAGGCGCTGCTCGCCAAGGACAAGCTGACCGGCGCCGACCTGACGCTGCTCGACGCGCTCGGCCGCCAGGTGGCGACGCTCGCCAAGATCCGTCGCTACGAAGCGCCCGGCGGGCACGAGGGCGATCTCAACGAGAAGGTCGCCAACCGGAACGCCGCGCCGAAGAAGAAGGCGAAGCCGAACCACTTCACCGCCGACCAGGTCGCCGAGCTGCGGCGGATCTTCGAGAGCGAGCTGTTCGGCTACCAGGAAGACTGGCTCGCCAGCTCATCGCTCCGCACGCGCATGATCCTGAAGTCGCGCCAGATCGGCGCGACCTGGTACTTCGCCCGCGAGGCGCTGATCGACGCGCTCGAGACCGGGCGCAACCAGATCTTCCTGTCCGCCTCCAAGGCACAGGCGCACATCTTCCGCGGCTACATCGTCCAGTTCGCCAAGCGGGTCGGCGTCGACCTGAAGGGCGACCCGATCATCCTGACGTCGGAGCTGATCCCCGAGGACGAGCCCGCGGCCGAGCTGCACTTCCTCGGCACGAACGCCCGCACCGCGCAGGGCTATCACGGCAATTTCTACTTTGACGAATTCTTCTGGGTCTACGGCTTCGAGGAGCTGAACAAGGTCGCCAGCGGCATGGCGATGCACAAGAAGTGGCGTCGCACCTACTTCTCGACGCCATCGACCATCCGCCACCAGGCGCATCCATACTGGACGGGCGAGCGCCGCAACCGCCGGGTCAAGAAGGCTGACCGAATCGAGATCGACGTCAGTCATGAGGCGCTGAAGGCGGGCCGGCTGTGTGAGGACGGTGTATGGCGGCAGATCGTCACGATCGAGGATGCCGAGGCCGCCGGCTGCGACCTGTTCAACCTCGACGAGCTGCGCATTGAATATGCGCCCGACGAGTTCGCCAACCTGCTGCTGTGCCAGTTCGTCGACGACAGCCTGTCGGCCTTCAAGTTCAACGAGCTGGTCGCCGCGGGCTGCGACAGCCTGGTCGAGTGGGCCGACTTCAATCCGGATGCCAAGCGCCCGTTCGGCAACCGCGAGGTGTGGGCCGGCTACGATCCGCAGGAGAGCGAGGACGGCGACAATGCCGGCTTCATCATCGCCGCGCCGCCGACGAAGCCCGGCGGCACGTTCCGGCTGCTCGAGAAGCATTCGCTCCGCGGGCTCGACTTCGAGCAGCAGGCGCTGTTCATCCGCACCATCCTCGCGCGCTACAATTGCACCTACCTCGGCGTGGATGCGACCGGCATCGGCGCGGCCGTGTTCCAGCTGCTCGGCAAGGCGGACAGCAACGGCAATGTGGCCGTCCGCGGCCTGACCAAGATCGAATATTCGCTCGAGACGAAGGCCACCATGGTGATGAAGGCGCAGAACCTGCTGCGCCGCGGCCGTGTCCAGTGGGATGCGGGCTGGCTCGACGTCGTCTCATCCTTTCTGTCGATCAAGAAGGCGCTGACCGGCAGCGGCCGCGCGATCACCTTCAAGGCGGGGCGCTCCGAGGCGGACGGCCACGCTGACCTCGCCTGGGCGGCCATGCACATCTTCGCGAACGAGCCGCTCGACGGCCAGGCCAGGCAGCAGACCAGCATGGAGATCTTCGAATGAGCAGGGCAGGGCGCGCGCGGCGTATGTCGCAGCGGGAGGCCGCGAGCGCGGCCGCGGGCGCGATCGTCGCGGCGAACGATCCAGGCCGCGCGATTGAGACCTTTGCGTTCGGGGATCCCGAGCCGGTGCTCAACCGGCGCGAGCTGCTCGACATGCTCGAATGCTGGCACAACGGGCGGTGGTATGAGCCGCCGGTGCCGGTCGACGGGCTGGCGCGCGCGTTCCGCGCATCGCCGCATCACAGCTCGGCGATCCTGCTGAAGCGCAATCTGGTCACATCGGCGCTGATCCCCACGCCGTGGCTGTCACGATCGACGTTCGGCAAGGCGCTGCAGGATTATCTGGTTTTCGGCAACGGCTACCTCGAGCGGCGCGACAGCGTGCTCGGCACGCCCCTGCGGCTTGATTATTCGCCGGCAAAGTTCACTCGTCGCGGGGTGGAGGCAGGGTCTTTCTTCTACGTGCCCGGCGGCCGCAGCGAGACCGAGTTCAAGCGCGGCTCAGTGATCCAGACGGCGCAGCCCGACATCAACCAGGAGATCTACGGCGTCCCGGAATATCTCAGCGCCCTGCAGTCGGCGCTGCTGAACGAGGCCGCCACGCTCTTCCGCCGCCGCTATTACCTGAACGGCAGCCACGCCGGCTACATTCTCTACGCCACGGGTGACATCGACCAGGGCGACACGGACAAGCTGAAGGCGGCGCTCCGCGCGTCAAAGGGGCCGGGCAATTTCCGCAACCTGTTCGTCCATGCGCCGAACGGCAAGGATGGCAGCCTGAAGATCCTGCCGATCGCCGAGGCGGGCGCGAAAGACGAGTTCCTCGGCATCAAGAATGCGACTCGCGATGACGTGTTGGCTGCGCACCGGGTGCCGCCGTCGCTGCTCGGCATCGTGCCGGCGCAGGGCTCGACGACGGGCAACCCGCTGCAGGCGATGCAGATGTTCTGGGAACTCGAGATCGTGCCGCTGATGCTGCCCTGGCTCGAGATCAACGATCGCCTGGGCGTGCCCGCCGTCGCGTTTGAAGAGCGGGAGTTCGCGCCTGGTGCGACTTGACCGTTGTCACGGAGCCCTCACGCTCGCCACTGGGCGGGCGAGAACGCTTAGATAGGTAGGGCGTGCGGCAAGCTTCCTTTGTCACGCGTCTCTCGTAGGTAGCTCTCCGGCCAACCGATCCCGAGCCGGCGGTACCGCCCCAAAACAGCGTCATCGTCGACTACGTTGCCCGATAGTACGTCAGCGAGAGCCCCAATGAGCGCGACGTGCGCGGTCTCGAGTGGATGCTCGAACGTCGGATCTTCCACTAAGGACCTTGCCACTCTGAGTGACGTCTCGGCTTGGGCGATGTCGCCGGACTGCAGGTGCGCGCTCGCCTCCCCCAGCCAAGACCACAATTCGCTGTCGCGGTTCCCAGTGGCGCTTCCGAAATCGATAGCCTGGTGGTAGTGCGCGAGGGCGGTATGCTCGTCTCTGGCGTGACGCAGCGCCTCTCCGAGCGCTAGGTGTGCGTTCCCAATAGATCTGGCGTCGCCTTGAGCATTCGCCATTTCCAATCCCTCACTAGCAAGACGGACCGCCTCTGCCACGTCGCCGGTCTTCGCCAGCGACCTAGCAAGCGACCGGTAAATCGCGGCCTGGCCGGCTTCGTCGGCGTGGGCCAGCAGCGTCCGAAGTCGCTCGGTTGAAGCGCGAACCCCATCCTCGTCCATTACGTCGCGCAGAGCGGTATTCAGGATCAGCTCGCGTTCAAGTTGAACGTCGGCGGCTGAGGGCGCCTGCCTAATGAGCTTATCCGATAGCGACCAGACCAGACCGTATCGATTGAGGCGGAGCGCGAGTTTCATGCGCAGCAAGTCTGCGGCGTTGCGCAGCGGCGTCCCCGCTGAAGCCTGCAGTTCAACGGCGCGCAGGGGCTCGTGGACCGCGGCGTACCTACCAAGGTCCAGCTGGAGACGCGCAGCCTGAAGAGCGTGCTCGATCACGCCGCTGCTGAGGGTCTCGGCTCCCGGCGCCGCCCGCCAGGACGTTGTGAGAAGCAACAAGCTGTCATCCTGCGCTCCATGCTCCGCCAGGCTAGTCGCCAGCTTGGCGATGTTTTCGCCCGATTGCCGCTCAACGAGCCGCGGCGCGACGAGGGACAGCAGCCCGCCCGTCAACTCACCGCTCGTGAAGCCGGCATGCTCAAACGCTTTGTACCACACTTCCTTCAATTCGTCGCGCCGTCGAACGCCTATGCCGCTGAGCCAGCTGATTGCATAGCTTGAATGGACGAACCGTGTCCTGTGACCGACATGCCGGATCAGACTGGCTCCGTAGAGCTCGTCGATAGCAGATCGGCTATCGATGCTGGCCACATCGGCGACGGCCTCAAGGAACGTGCGTGGAACGGCGACGTCGCCAGGAAGGAGCGACATTAGGTCGCCCAACAAGTGCGCAGCAGGCGTCAGCGAACGGCGCCGTGCTGCCTGCAGCTCATCGAAGTCGGGTACGCGGGGAGCGCCGCGGCCGGACAGCACCGCATACAGAAGCTCCGCAAGGTATGCAGGACGACCGCCGCGGGATCGTTGGATCAGGTCGTCAACTGTCGATGCGTCAGCCGCGCGCCCGATCACATCCTCGTGCCATCGCGCGATCTCGTCTCGGCCCAGTTCGGGTATGCTATGAACGTCGCCGTTGGCTGCTTTGATCGCGGGCACCATGGCCCCGCGCCAATCGCTTGGCGGCTCCCGCTCAGAGTTGACCAGGATCAGCAACCTGCAGCTTTCGGGCTTCCGGCGCATCAGCACACGAAGGAACTCGCGTGCCGAGGTCTCCAGAAGCTCATACTCGTCGATGACGATGCAGAGCGGATTGCCAAGATCAGCCACGAACTGCAGGTACTCGACGATGAGCGCCCGCCGGTTCGCGGTGGCAGCCTCCGCCAGCTTGACGTAAGGTTCAGGCTCCGCGTCGATCCCCGTCAGAAAGTCCGTGAGAGCCTCCACGGTTTTCTCCGCCTTGTCCAAGCCTGCGGCCTTGGCGATGTCCTGCACCATAGCGCCGCCTATACGGCGCATGCTCGGCACCAGCCGACCAAGGAACCCTTGTGCCTTCTCGCCAAAACCTTGGAAATCGACTCGTGGCACGGCGCGGAGCTGCTCGCAAAGGCTACCGACGAGCAGCTCCTCGGTGGCTGCAATGCCGCCGTCGATAAATAGCGGGCTTGGACCTCGCTCCTTTTGGCAAAGCCGAGCAAATTGGTAGCCGAACTCGGACTTTCCAGCTCCTGTCACCCCTTCAAGTCCGATGATCGTGCAACCTGCCTCCAGATCGGCCATAAGCTCATTGGCAAACGCGTCGCGGCCCCAAAGGCGGGGCCGGTCCATGCGATAAAGGGTGACGGGATTGGCGGACATAGCGAGCGAATCGACCGGTAGCGGTTCTGACTGCGAATGGCCGCAAATTTCTGACCTTGTGCCGGTCGCGGTTCCGACCGCTCACGGCATGGTCTACGCACAACTGGCGAATGTCGGTGCCGAGAACCTGCTCGTGATTAGCAGCGGCAAGAGGGTCGCTCTGCCCGTGGTGCGGTTCCACTCTTCCTGCGCCTTCGGTGAGGCTATCGGCGCGACCGACTGCGACTGCGGCGTTCAGCTCGAAGCAGCGATAGCGGCGATCGCGCGCGAAGGCGGCGTGGTGACCTACGCCTGGGAAGAGGGGCGTGGCATCGGCATTGCGGGAAAGATGGCTGCGTTGGCGCTCCAGCAGGCGGAGGGACTCGACACCGCCGAGGCGTTCGGCAGGCTCGGACATGAACCCGAGCCGCGCGACTTCGACAACCACGTGGCCGCCTTGCGCCGTATGTTCGATGGCGCAGCCGTAAGGCTGGCGTCCGCAAACCCCGCGAAGGAGGCTGCCTTGTTCAGGGCTGGCATCGAGGTGAGGGAGCGGATCAAGCTCTCCGTGCCGTTGACCGAGGAGCGCGCTGCCTACGTAGCCGGAAAGGTGTTGGCCCTCGGCCACCATCCATGAGCCTCGATCGCGCTCTCGATGGTGTCCCGTTCGCCATCGACAAGTTCAGGTGCCTTGAGGCGGCACGGATGCTTGCCAAGTTCAAACCCGATGAGGAGCACTTTCCGTGGTCTCTGGCGACGCCCATCGCGCAAGTCGCGTTCAAGACACTCTTCGTGTCGATCTGCCACCGGATGAACTGGGACGTCCTCCAGTCCGCCCTGGCGGAATGGATGCTTCCTGACACGGACAGGAGGCTTGCAGAATTTGCTGCGACATCGCCCAAACAGATACGTGAGCTCCTCGCAACGTACGCCCGGCAGGAACGTGTGCTTCCGCATCAGCGGGCCAGCATGCTGCGCGACACGGCGACAACGCTGTTAGAGCTCTCCCAGTCCGATGGCCCGATCCGACGGCTCCTGAAGCAGCCTCACCTTGAGGGGGCCGACGGTTTCTATGCGCAGTTCGGCCGTATTGCGGCGTTTCAGGGCGATCCCCTCGAGAAAAAACTCCGCGTGCTAGCTCACGATCTCCACCGTGAAGGTATCATGCGTTTTAGCGATCCGCAGAATCTGCGGCCCGCGGTGGAGTACCACCTCTTACGGCTCTATCTTCGGACAGGTCGTGTCTTCCCCACACGTCCTGCTGTCGTCGAGGCGTTGACAGGAGAACCGCGGCCGGCGCGGCGGCGCCTGGTCATGCTACTCAGGGAAACGGTGGACCAAGCGATGCGTGATTGTGCGCAGTATGCAGGTTTGGACGTCGCCACGCTCAACTACCTGGAGTGGCAGCTCGCGCGCACAATTTGCATTTCGGAACTCGGTCCCGAATGGCATCCGCATTGTGTGAACGCACCAGCGCAGGAACTGCCGCATGATGTGGCTCGGCTCGTTGCCGGTCCGTGTCCTTACGGGCAGTCTTGCCGAACGCTAGGCGATCGTGGGTACGAGTGGTTCAACGAGCCACAGTTCGAGAAGGCAATCTACTAAACTTTTGAGAGCAGGATGACGGTCTCCGCGAGCTGCGGCTTTGGCAGCGCGGCGCGGGTATGAGGGCTCAACCGCGACATTGAGTTGCGTACCTTGAACCGCTCGACGCCAACTAGATCCAAGCCATGGATCTGAGCGATATCGCCAAGCAAGTCGGCGACGGGCACGAGGATTTCCTTGTAAAAGGTATCCTGTACCACCAGCAGCGCTATGCCCTTTGGCGCGAGCCAGCCGGCGAAGCGTGCTAAGGCTCGCGACATGTCTTCGAAGTAGTAGCGAAATCCCTTCGCATAGTAGCGCTCTGAGGCGTAGCTGCGGTGCGTCCTCACGCGCTCTATGAGCATTTCGACCGAGCGCGGCAGCTCAACTCCGGCGTGATCGCCACGGATTAAGGGCGTGCCAATCTGAATCTCGCGAAGGCGGCGCTCGATGTCCCGGTCGCCTGCCAGCAACAGCTCCGCCGCTGGCAAGTAGTGGCGGATGTAGTCGGTGCGATTGGGGTAGGGAGGCGAGGTCACGATCGCGTCAACGCCGCCCTCGGCCCAGTCGAGGTCCGCCACGTCGCGGTTCGACAGCCGAACGGACATCCCTTCTGCGCGCGACGGCAGCTGCGCGGCATAGTCGCAAAGCGAGCAGATCGCGGCTTCGACGGCGCTCTCGAAATCGCCGTCGATTACCGCGCCGCCCCCGGCACGCTTCGTCCAGGTCGGATTGGAGCCGCGCAGCCGCTTGTGCATCGAAATGCGGGCGATCGAAAGAATATGGAGGCAGCACAATCCAAACTGGGCTTCCTCGGTGGAGGGATCCAATAGGCAATCGACTACCGTTTGGCCGCGCGGCAGCAAGGCATTTACGGCGGATCGGAAGCGGCTCTCGTCATCGGCGCCCCGGCTCTCTGGAACGAGTGACCGCACGGTTTGGGTGGCCCGCTCCAGCTCCGCAATCGTCGCCGTGCGCACGCAGCACGACGCCACGGCGAATGGGTTCAAGTCGTTTAAGACGAGATCCACCGGATAAACCCGGGCGGCTTCGCCGAGCGTGCCCATGCCGGCAAACGGATCGGCGATGCGCGTGTGGCCGCGAGACAGGCACTCCTTCAACGCGAAGGAGGCGAACTCGGTCGAGAACGCCGTGTACAGGCTCGCGAGCCGGCCGAACGAGGCCTTGTCAGCCGGGCTCGGCTTAGGGTTGGGGCACCCCTCAAGGAGCCCGCGCGTGCGTTCGCCAAACAGGTCGGGATCAGCTGGAGCCAGTCTCATGCTCTGATCATAGCATGGGTTCGGAGGATTGCCGTACTGCGCTAACGCCGATCGGCAGGAGATTTGGTCCATCAGTCGTCCTTGCCCCGGAGCGTCCGGACTTCGCTCGTAACGTTGATGCACGCGCGGGGCTGCCCTCAGTCAGCAGCTAAGGCCAGCGGCGCAACATCGCTACGCCCCCTCTCTGAACCGCCGCTACCCCGAAACGCGCGCTTTTCCCCCCGCCTCGCCCGCGGTCTTTTCGTGTCGCTTTTGATGCACCCGCCAGCTCCAGCTCCTCCAAGGGTTTTCGCGCACTCCGCGCTGAGCTGAGACCAGCCCGAACGGTGATGCGGATTGATGCAGCTAGGCGGCATGTCACCCGGCACGCCGCTGCGGTACTTCGGAGAGGTTCGCGACCTCCTCTAAGGTGCGCGCGCGAGCCTGACGGACCCTGATGCTCGCATCGATCAGAGGTGTGGCGTCGACAGCCTGGACCCACGCCGGCACGATCAACCAAACCTTCCCGCGCCGATCCCGCTGACCGTTCTTCGTCGCGAGCGCATCGTCAAATGCCTCGGCCTGCCATCGTCGCCAAGGGCCAGCTGGCCGAGCGAAGACCATCAGCCGAAATCGGCGTCCCGCGTCGCGACGCAGACGCATCTCCTCCCGTCGATCCAGTCCAACTCCGCCACTCGCCATATCCACATCCCGCGACTCGACAGATAACGGGATGAGAACAAGACGAGAACAATCCTACGAGTCAAAGGCTCGTAGCCGATAGGGATAAGTGCTCCACAACTTCAACCCAGCTTGTGGATAACTCGCGATCTCTGAACCGGGCCGCCGTCGCCGTCGCCTGCACCGAAGTGCCGCTGAGAGGGTATGCGGGAAAGGTCTAACATCCCTCACCCGGCGCTGAATTCCAGCGTAAGTACCTGATTAAACGTGATTCGACCAGTTAGGTCGATAACCTCACCGCCCCTTACCGAACCGAACAAGCGACCTAACATCCGCAGAAATCCGCCATTCTTAAAAGCCAGAATGTTAGGTTTTCATCATCTAACCTGATTAGGTCGAGGTGAGGCGTTGAGTTAGGCCGAAATTGGCAGATTTCCGCCATTGTTAGGCATGTTAGGTTTTTCCCGGAACCGGCCTCAGGGGCAGCGGCGGCGTCAAGGCATACCGCTTCCCGGACGGTTATGCTGCTCCAGCAGGCGTTCGCTACGCTCGGAAGGTTCGGAGGTGACTGCGCAAGCGGTAGCGCTCCTCCGCTACCACATCTCGAATTTGACGCGATACGACGGACCTACTCCGCTTCGACGCGCTTTGGCGGTTTCAGCCGGCTCATCGCGTACCCAATTGGCGTCCAGCGAATCCCCGCTCCCGCGCGCGCTTCATACTGCTTGATAAACCTGCGCAGTTCATGTGCCGGCTTTTCGACAAAGTGCCAAGACAGTGCGGCAGCGATTAGTGAGGCAGGGACGGCCAGCACAAGATTGATATACCACTGCTGCACGGCAGGCCCGATCGACATGAAACCCTGCTGGATCGCATAGCCGTACACGAACAAGCCGTAGGAGTAATCCGTCCCGCTCAGCAGCTTGAGCTTGCGTGGATTGCAGAGGCCCAGATAGGTTGTCGCATAGGCCATCGGAAGGGGCGCGAAGAGATCCCCAACCAGTGGAAAAGACGTCAGCACTAGGATGAGGCAGACGGAGAAGAGGCACAGCTTGCCGCTCCAAGGCACCCGATCGCGGTTCAGGAAAAGGGCGAGCCCGGCGAGAAAGGTGATTACGATCAGGTACGCAGGCAATCCGGTGGGAGCGCGACCTGGATCAAGACGCACGAAGAACAGCACGGAGGCGGATGCCCAGAGAATCACGATCGCGAGGACAAGCAGCCGGGGATGACGGGCGAAGCCGAGGATGGCGAGGCCACTCAGCGTGATGTAGCAGCCAAGTTCCCAGGGTAACGTCCACAACTGGCCGTTAACCGCTAGCGACTTTGGATTGTCCAGGAACACGCCCGGCAAGACGTAGCTGACGTGCCCGCTAATGCCGGCCAGAAACCTGAAGAAGAGTTCGTCACTGAAGTAGCGAGCTGGCGACAGATCTGTAAGCAACGGTCCCATTACCAAGGCGGCGAGTAGCGCATAGACAGCCAGCGCGGGGTAGATGCGGATCACACGGAGTCCGAGAAAGCCTGCGATGGTCTTCGATCGCTCAAGTGAACCAGCGACGAGGAAGCCGCTAATCGCAAAGAAGCAGGGGACGATCGATGTCGGCAGGGGGCGCCAGATGCTGTTCTGAATGGCGTCTTGCGCGGCCGTGCCATAACTGGTTACGACCGAGTGCCAGCAGATCACAGCGAGTGATACGATCAGCCGCATGTAGTCAAAGCCGCTAGGACGGCCGTCGACCTCACGTAGTCGTTCTTCGATCGTCACTTATCATCCCCATCGTCCCGGCGCGAAGTTGCGATGGGATGCTGGCTAGCATCGCCGATGCCGTTGCTCTCTGGCTGACACGTTCGAAACGGATCATTGGATGTGCGAGGCGGCTGATCGCCCGCGCCGATGCCGCTGACCGTCATTGCTCATCACGGCCGCGTTGCGCAAACGGGCGTTGGCACCCTATCTGACCCGCAACGAACCGATCACGCGAAAGGCCGCCATGTCCGCCGACGTCCACACCAAGATGCTGATCCTCGGCTCCGGCCCGGCGGGTCTGTCCGCTGCCATCTATGGCGCGCGGGCGGGGCTGGCGCCGATCGTGGTGCAGGGGGTGCAGCCCGGCGGTCAGCTGACCACCACCACCGATGTCGAGAATTATCCCGGCTTTCGTGAGGTGATCCAGGGCCCCTGGCTGATGGAGGAGATGCAGGCGCAGGCGGAGCATGTCGGCGCACGCATGCTGTGGGACACGATCGTCGATGTCGATGTGTCGACGCGGCCTTTCCGTCTCACGGGCGATGGCGGCACGGTTTACGTCGCCGAGACGCTGGTGATCGCCACGGGTGCGCAAGCGAAGTGGCTGGGCCTGGAGAGCGAGCAGCGGCTGCGCGGGCAGGGCGTGTCCGCCTGTGCGACATGCGACGGCTTCTTCTACCGCGGCAAGAAGGTGGCGGTGATCGGGGGCGGCAACACCGCGGTGGAAGAGGCCCTATACCTGACCAATCACTCGCCGGACGTGACGCTGATCCACCGCCGCGACTCGCTGCGCGCCGAGAAGATCCTGCAGGAGCGGCTGTTCGCGCATCCGAACATCAAGGTGCTGTGGAACACCGTCGTCGACGAGTTCGTCGCGGGGGAGGGCACTGCGGGGCTCGTCGCGCTCCAGCTGCGCGATCGTGAGAGCGGCGAGACGCATCGCCTCGACGTGGATGGCGCGTTCACCGCCATCGGCCACTCACCAGCGACCGAGCTGTTCCGCGGTAAGCTGGACCTGGACGATGACGGCTATCTGCTGGTCGAGCCGGGCACCGCGCGGACGGCTATCCCGGGCGTGTTCGCGTGCGGCGACGTGATGGACAAGATCTATCGTCAGGCGATCACGGCGGCCGGAACAGGCTGCATGGCCGCACTCGATGCGGAGCGGTTCCTCGCGGCGGTAGCGCATCCCGCACGCGAGGCTGCGGCGGCCGGGCATGAGGAGAAGATCGGGGCCTGGTAGGCCTCGGTCACTCCTCGCGCTTGGCGCCGTCCAGGAGTTGCTCGGTTCGGTCGCGTGCCTGAGCTTCGGCGGCCTTCTCCGCTTTGGTGCGGCCGTGCTTGGCGCGGTTCTCCGCTGCGACGGTCTTCGCCTCAATGCGCTGCTTTGCCTTGCGCGCCGTGCGCAGGTTGATGATTTCGGCCACCGGCTCTCGCCTCAGTAGGGCGGATCGCGCCGCTCGCGCTGTTCGCGGGCGGCTTCCGTCCACCATGACAGGTCGTCGGCGAATCGGGTGAAGGCGCGATCGAGCGACTTGCCCGCATCCCCGACCGGGCGCCCCTCTGCATCGAGCGTCTGGGTGATCGGGCCGACAGTGAGCGTGCTGGGCACGACGACCATGCCCATTTCAGACAGCGGGCCATGCCACGCACTGTTCGCGCGCGCGCCCGCAAGGCGTCCGGCGGAGTAGCTAGCGACGGCGGCCGGGCGCCAGAACCATTCCTCGAGGAAATGGTCGGTGAGGTTCTTCAGCCCCGGTTGCATCCCCCAATTATATTCGCCCGCGACAAACACGAAGGCGTCGGCGGTGCGGATCTTCTGCGCCAGCGCCGCCATTGCCGGCGGCGCTTCGCCCCGGGGATATTCCTTGTACATGCGGTCCAGCATCGGCAGGCCGACCGCCTTGGCGTCGATCAGATCCGCCACCGCACCCCGCTCACCCAGCCGGCGGACGAGATAGTCGGCCAAGCGAATGCCCGTGCGATCGGAACGATACGATCCGTAGAGGACGAGAATGTGATCAGCCATGCCGGATCATACCCGGCCCTGCTGCGGATGCCAAAAGCGCATGGTGCCGGTCTGATCCATCAGCCGCCCAGCGACTCGGCTTTCTCGGCAAGCTCCAGCCAGCGCAGCTCAGCCTCCTCCTTGCGCCGCCGTGCTGTTTCGATCGCGACTGTCAGGCCCGCAAAGCGCGCGGGATCGCGCGTGTACAGTGCCGGATCGGCAAGCGCTGCTTCGTCGGCGCGAATCGATGCTTCGATCTTCTCGATCTCCGTAGGCAGCAGATCGAGATCGCGCTGATCCTTGTAGGTCAGCTTGTTCGCCTTGGCGGCTGGCTTCGGCGTCTCGGGCTTCGTGCCCCCGGAACGCTTCGCCTCTGCCGGCCGCGCGCGCTTGCGCTCCCAATCCGCGTAGCCGCCGGCGACGATATCCACCTTGCCCGATCCGTCGAGACCGAGCGTCAGCGTTACGGTGCGATCGAGAAAGTCGCGATCGTGGCTGACGAGGAGGACAGTGCCGTCATAATCGGCGATCACCTCCTGCAGAAGATCGAGGGTTTCCATGTCGAGATCGTTGGTCGGCTCATCCAGCACGAGCAGGTTGGACGGGCGAGCAAACTCGCGCGCCAGCAGCACGCGCGATCGCTCACCGCCGGACAGCGCCTCCACCCGCGCTTCGGCGACGGCGGGATCGAACAGGAACTCCTTGAGATAGCCGTGGACGTGCTTCTTGACGCCACGGACCTCGATCCAGTCGCCACCCTCCGCCAGAACTTCGCGTACCGTCTTGCCGGGCGTCAGCAGGCGGCGCTGCTGGTCGATGACGACGCTGTCCAGCGTCTTGGCGAGCTTGATCTCACCCTCGTCGGGTGCCGTTTCACCGGTGAGCAGGCGCAGCAGGGTGGTTTTGCCCGCGCCGTTCGCGCCGACGATGCCGATGCGGTCGCCACGCTGGATGCGCAGCGTGAAGTCCTTGATCACCGTCCGCTCGCCGAAGCGCTTGGTGACGGCCTTAGCTTCGATCACCGAGCGGGTGCGCACGTCGTCCGTGGCGATGCCGAGGTTCGCGGTGCCGGCGGGGCCGATCATCGAGGCGCGGGCGGCACGCATCTCGATCAGCTTGGTCAGGCGGCCCTGGTTGCGCCGCCGCCGGCCGGTCACGCCACGCTGCAGCCAATGCTCTTCCAGCTTCAGCCGAGCATCCAGTTTCTCGGCCGCGCGCTCGTCCTCGGCGGCGACCTGCTCCGCCCAGGCCTCGAAGCCGCCATAACCGACCTCTGCCCGTCGGATGCGGCCACGATCCAGCCACAGGGTCGAGCGGGTCAGCCTGGTGAGGAAGGTGCGATCGTGGCTGATCACGACAAAGGCGCCGCCGAAGCGGGCAAGCCAATTCTCCACCCACTCGATGGCGGCGAGATCGAGGTGGTTGGTCGGCTCATCCAGCAGCAGCACGTCCGGCTCCATCGCCAGCGCGCGCGCGATGGCAGCCCGGCGACGCTCGCCACCGGACGCACTCGCCGCCTCCCGGCCGAGATCGAGTCCGATCTGGTCGGCGATCGACTCAACCACATAGGCCGGCGGCGCATCGGCACCCGCCGTCGCATAGTCGCGCAGCGTCGCATGACCGGCGAAGTCGGGCTCCTGCTCGAGCAGCACCACCTTGGCGCCGGGCACCACCGTGCGCCGGCCTTCATCCGCATCGATGATGCTGGCGAGCAGCTTCAGCAGCGTCGTCTTGCCTGCCCCGTTGCGGCCGATCAGCGCCAATCGGTCACGCGGGTGGATGAAGATGTCGAGATTGCGGAACAGCCAGCCCGATCCCTGGATGAGACCGAGTTGTTCATAAGCGAGGATGGGTGCGGCCATGCGGCCGAGCTAGGCGTTACCGCCCGGCTTGTGAAGTCGCGCGGTATCTGTGCCACAGTGCGGCAGAATAGCCCCGCCGCCGAGCATTCACGGCCTGTTCAATGGCTTGGGCCTATGCCAACGCCACCATGCCGATGAACAGATTCCTGCCCGCCGCGCTGATCGCCGCCACGCTGGCGCTGCCGTTCGCGGCAGATGCGCAGCCCGAGCGCCGCCGCCGGTCCGATCAGAACTTCGCCTACGACCAGACCCGGCGTGGCGAGATCAAGCCGCTGCGCGAGATCGAGAACCGTGTGCTGCCGCGCATGGGCGGCGCACGTTATCTGGGGCCGGAGCTGTACGATGATCGCTATCGGCTGAAGTTCATGTCCAAGGGCTCGGTGATCTGGGTAGACGTTGATCCCCGCACGGGTGCCATCATCGGTCGCGCGGGCGACTGAGAGACGCGCTCAGGCTTATCAGCTCACCCGTTCCTCCTCTTCCCGTTGAGCAGCGCCGCTGCTTCGCGTAATCGGCGCGTTCGGACCTGAGGAGAGCGAGTTCCATGCGCGTTTTGATCGTCGAGGACGAGCCCAATCTCGGCCGCCAGCTGCGGGCCACGCTGGAAGGCGCGGGCTATGCGGTGGATCTCGCGACGGATGGCGAGGATGGGCATTTTCTCGGCTCCACCGAGAGCTACGACGCGATCGTGCTGGATCTGGGCCTGCCCGAGATTGACGGCCTGACCGTGCTCGATCGCTGGCGGCGCGAAGGCAAGGAGACGCCGGTGCTGGTGCTCACCGCGCGCGACAGCTGGTCGGACAAGGTGGCCGGGCTGGATGCGGGCGCGGACGATTACCTCGCCAAGCCGTTCCAGACGGAGGAGCTGATCGCCCGCCTGCGCGCGCTGATCCGCCGCGCTGCGGGCAACGCCTCGTCTGAGCTGATCGCCGGCGACGTGCGGCTCGACACGCGCAGCGGCAAGGTGACTTTGGCCGGTGAGCCGGTGAAGCTGACCGCGCAGGAATATAAGCTGCTCAGCTACCTGATGCACCACAAGGGCAAGGTGGTGAGCCGGACCGAGCTGATCGAGCATATCTACGATCAGGATTTCGACCGCGATTCGAACACGATCGAGGTGTTCGTCACGCGCATCCGCAAGAAGCTGGGTCAGGACGTTATCACCACCATCCGCGGCCTCGGCTACTCGCTCGACGACCCGGCGCGCTGAGCGGGTAGGCCGTGGCGACGAACGACCCGCCCGCGGCGGACGCCTGGTGGCGTATTCCCGGCAACATGCTGCGCATGATGGTCGGGCGGCCGATGCGGGTCGGAGCGGACCGGCCCGATGCCGGCCAGCGCAGCAGCGGCTCGCTGACGCGCCGCATGTTCGGGATTGCGGCGCTGTGGATCGGGCTGATGCTGTTCGGCGGCGGCTTCGCGCTGGACCGCGTTCTCAAGGACGCGATCACGCGCAATTTCGACGGCCAGCTCGAATATGTGATGTCTGCCATGATCGCGAGCGCCGAGATCGATCCCATTGGCGAGGTGCGCTTCAACCGGGCGCTCGGGGACCAGCGCTTCCTCGAGCCTTATTCCGGGCTCTATTACCAAATCAGCGGCAGCGGACATGAGCCGTTCCGCTCGCGCTCGTTGTGGGATCAGGCGCTCAAGGTGGAACCGCGCCACCACGATCCCGACCAGCATGTCTACGACAGCAAGGAGTTGGGCGGTGAGCCGCTGCGCATCCTGGAGCGGGATGCCAAGCTGCCCGGATCATCCGTGTCGTGGCGCTTCCAGGTGGCGCAGAGCCGCGCCGGGCTGGATGAGCAGATCGCCATCCTCCGCCAGACGCTGGTCCGATCTTTCGCGCTGCTGGCGCTCGGCCTGCTGATCATGTCCGCCTTGCAGGCGACGGTCGGCCTGTGGCCGCTGCGCAAGATCCGGCGCGCGATCGGCCGGGTGAAGTCGGGCGAGATCAGCCGGGTCGACGATCGGCTGCCGCTCGAGGTGGCACCGATGGTGGAGGAGTTGAACGACCTCCTCGCGCACAATGAGCGGCAGGGCGAGGAGGCGCGGGCGCATGCCGGCAATCTCGCCCATGCGTTGAAGACGCCGCTCACCGTCATCATGAACGAGGCAACCGCGCGGTCGCCCGATCTGGAAGCCACCGTGATCCGCGAGGCGACGACGATGCGCCGCCAGGTGGACCATCACCTCGCCCGCGCCCGCGCGGTCGGCCGGCGGGGTGCGGCGCAGAGCTTCGCCGAGGTGTGGGCGAGCCTCAAGGCGGTCGAGCGCGCCGTGTCGCGCCTGCACCGCCACGTCACGATCGACCTTGCCGGCGACAAGGCGGCCGCCGTCCACGTCGAGCGTCAGGACTTGGACGAGATGATCGGCAATCTGATGGAGAATGCCGCGAAATATGGTGGAAGCCGCGTGTTCGTGACCGTCGAGCGAGCGGCTTCGGGCTTCGTCGACATCGTCGTCGAGGATGACGGCCCGGGCATCCCGGCGGCCGAACGCGACACGCTCTTCAAGCGAGGCGCCCGGCTGGATACGGGCAAGCCCGGCACCGGCCTCGGCCTCGCCATCGTGCGTGACGTCGTGGAGATCTATGGCGGCACGATCGCGCTTGAGGAAAGCGAGGATCTCGGTGGTCTGGCCGCACGGCTGCGGCTGCCGGCGGCAGCGCAGCGGCCGGCATGACCGTGATCGCCTCTGCCGCGCATGCGCTCCGCCTTGCCGTGGCGGCGCTGGTCGCCCGGCCGGGGCTGATCCTGCTGTTCGTCGCGGTGCAGACGGGTTCCAACCTGATGCGGTTCTGGCTTGGCCGGGTGGAAGCGTTGGGCGGGCCCGGGATGCTGATGGGCGCGGTCGGCTGGCTGTTCCTGATCGCGCGCACCTTCGTCACGCAGTGGCTTCATGTCGCGGCCGCACGGCTGATCGACGATCGCACCGTCGGCTTGCGGCAGGCCTTCGTCGTCGCCGGCTCACAGGCCATGTGGTTTCATGGCCTCATCCTTGTCTCGCTTGCGGCATTCCTCGTCCGCCTCTGGCTGACCCAAGCGTCTGGCGGCTTCTTCGCGCCCGCCGGGAGGCTCTGGGACATCCGCGAGTTGGTCCTGATGGAGGCCGGCTTTCTCTTCACCTATGCCGTCTTCCTGCCGCTCATTCCCGGCTATTTCGCATCCGTGCTCGGATATGGCGGTGAGCCGACCTTGCGCGGCAGCCTGCGGGCCGCCCGCGGCCACGTGCTGACGGCGCTCGGCGCGGCGATGCTGCTGGCGCTGCCGCCCGCCTTGCTTCGTCGCGCGCTGCTCGGCCTGCTGGATGACGGCGGCGTCAGCGGCGTGTTGCTGACGGCGCTCCTGGATGCGGGGCTTACGGTGGTGCTGATGATGCTTGCGACCGGCGTCTACTGGGGGCTCTACCGCGACTCGCTTGAGGGCGCGCGCGGCCGCGTTCGCGCGGCTGAGGCGGCGCGGTGATGCGCAGCGCGGGCCGGCCATTGCCCGCGCTGATGTCCGATGCGGCTGGTGCGCTGTCGCTCGCCTTTGCGGGCTTGCTCGCCCGCCCGCTGATGTTCCTCGTCTTCCTCGCCATTCTTGCGGCAGCCAACCTCATGCGCTTCTGGATCGGCGTGCAGGGCGGAAGCGATACGGCCGCCATCGTTCGGGCCGCGGGATGGCTGTTCCTGATCGTGCGCACGTTCGTGAACCTGTGGCTGCATGTGGCGACGATGCGGGTGCTCGATCAGCCGCAGCTGCCGTGGCGGGACGCCTTCCGGGTGGAGCCGATCGCCGCGGGATGGCTGCACCTGATTGCCGCCGCTTCCCTGCTCACCATTGGTATCCGCCTGTGGCTGGGGCAGGGCGCGGGTGGCCTGTTCGTGCCGGCGGTGATGACCGGGGGCACGGCCATCGGCATCGCAGTGGGGCTGGGCCTCACCTACTTCATCTTCCTGCCGCTCCAGCCGGGTTTCGCCCGCGTTCTGCTGCGACGCGAGCCGACCCCGGTGCGGTGGTCCCTGGCGGCGATCCGCGGCCAGTATCTGTACAATTGGGCGCTGGTGATGCTGATCTGCTATCCACCGGCGCTGGCTCGCATGCTCGCCTTCGGTGGCTTGAAGGCGGAAAGTGCCACGTCGATGATCGCGACGGCGTTGATCGATGGCGCCATGTCCGTGCTGCTGATGCTGCTCGCGACCTCTGTCTACCTCGGCGCGTATCGGCGCGCGGAGGCACGGTGATGGCGAGCGTCGGCGCTTCGCTGTTATCGATCCGAGGCGACATGGTGGCGGCGCTGACGATGGTCGCCAGGGTGCTGCGGCGGCGCCCTTTGGTGTTTGCCATCTTCCTGCCCATCCTGATCCTGGCTAATCCGTTCCGCCTCTGGGTGGCGGCGAACATGTCTGCCAATGTGACGCTCCTGCGCACCGCGGGCTGGCTGTTCCTGATCGTGCGAACGTTCGTGCATCTTTGGCTGCACGTGGCGACGACGCGCCTGCTGGATCAGCCGACGATCGGTTGGCGCGCCGCCTTCGCGGTGCCGCCAGTCGCGGCGGGCTGGTTTCACCTCGTAGCCGGGCTGTCGCTCGCCACGGTGGCGATCCGGCTGCTCGTCGGCCAAGGCGTTTCGGGCGGCTTCGTACCGGCAGTGCAGACCGGGGGCACGGTGATCGACACCGCGTTCGGCCTCAGCCTGGCCTATCTGCTGTTCCTGCTGGTTGAGCCCGGCTTCATCCGGGTGCTGCTGCGCGGGGAGGCGACGTCGCTTCGGTGGTCGCTCGGCGCGATCCGCGGGCAATATCTGCGCTGCTATGCGGTGCTGATGATCATCGCCTACCCGCCGGCGCTGGCCCGCGCGATGGCCTTTGGCGGCGTGCGGCAGGATGGGCCGCCTGCCGCGCTGCTGGTTGCGCTGGTCGACGGGGCCATGTCGGTGCTCCTGATGCTGCTCGCCTGCTCGGTCTACCTCATGGCCTTCCGCCGCGCCGAGGCGCATCAGGGCTGAAGGGCTATCAGTCAGGCGCCGTCGCGCACCCGTTCATGGTGGCGGATCACTTCGCGGATGATGAAGCGCAGGAACGCCTCGGAAAAGTCGGGATCCAGCCGCGCATCCTCCGCCAGCCGGCGCAGCCGCGCGATCTGCTTCTCCTCACGGTCGGGATCGGCCGGCGGCAGGCCCGATGTCGCCTTGTAGCGGCCGACCGCCTGCGTCACCTTGAAGCGTTCGGCGAGCAACAGCACAAGGGCGGCATCGATATTGTCGATGCTCTCGCGATAGCCGCGCAGCGTCTCGTCTGTCATCACGTCCCTCCCGTCGCCCGGGGGGAGCCTTTGGGCGGAACCGGGCCTGCCATGCAAGACCTACCCTTGCCATCCGCGTGCGCACCCGCCACATCGCGCCGCAGATGACCGCCCAGATCCTCCCGCTCGGCCAGGCGCGGCCCCAGCCCACGCTCGATCCGATGATGGCGCTGGTCGCCACAGACCTCGGCCGCGTGAACGAGGTGATCCTCGCGCGCATGCAATCCGAAGTGCCTCTTATTCCGGAGCTTGCCGGCCACCTGATCGCGGGCGGTGGCAAGCGGATGCGGCCGATGCTTACGCTCGCCTGCGCCCGGCTGCTGGATTATGCGGGGGAGCGGCACCACAAGCTGGCGGCCGCGGTGGAGTTCATCCACACCGCCACGCTGCTGCACGACGACGTGGTCGATGGATCGAGCCAGCGCCGCGGTCGACGCACTGCGAACATCATTTGGGGCAATCCGCCCAGTGTGCTGGTCGGCGATTTCCTGTTCTCTCGCGCGTTCGAGTTGATGACGGAGGACGGCTCGGTCCGCGTCCTGCGCATCCTGGCCAATGCCAGCGCTGTCATCGCGGAGGGCGAGGTGGATCAGCTCACCGCCCAGCGCCGGATCGAGACGAGCGAGGATCGTTACCTCCACATCATCGGCTCGAAGACGGCGGCGCTGTTCGCCGCTGCCTGCCGCATCGCTGCTGTGGTGGCGGAGCGGAGCGAGGATGTGGAGCTGGCACTCGACGCCTATGGCCGCAATCTCGGCATCGCGTTTCAGCTGGTCGACGATGCGATCGACTACGCCTCGGACGGCGCGACGATGGGCAAGGATGCGGGTGACGATTTCCGCGATGGCAAAGTGACCTTGCCGGTGATCCTCGCTCATGCCCGCGGGTCGGATGAGGAGCGGCGCTTCTGGCGTGACGCCATCGAGGGTCGGCGCGTGTCGGACGATGATCTGGCCCATGCCAAGCAGCTGCTCGAGCGGACCGGGGCGCTTGCCGACACGCTCGTCCGGGCGCGGCACTATGCCGCCCGCGCGATTGATTCGCTGGCGGGGATCGGTGGTGCCAAGGCGCGCGCGGCTCTGGCCGAAGCTGCCGAGTTCGCGGTCGCACGCGCTTATTGATCTCCCCGTGGGTGGGCGAGCTATCGTGAGCGATCTGCCCATCCATGCCGTCCTGCCGGAGCTGCTCGCAGCGCTTCGCACCGGCTCCAACGCAGTCCTCGTCGCACCGCCCGGTGCGGGCAAGACGACGGCGGTCGCTCCTGCACTGCTGGCAGAGCCATGGTGCGGGGGTGAGATCTTGCTCCTTTCGCCCCGGCGGATCGCGGCGCGGGCGGCGGCCGAGCGGATGGCAGCCGCGGCGGGTGAGCCGGTCGGCCGCACCTTCGGTTATGCCACGCGCCTGGACAGTCGCCGTTCCGCTGCCACGCGCGTCACAGTGCTGACCGAAGGGATCTTCCGCAGCCGTATCCAGGCCGATCCCGAACTGGCCGGCGTGGCCGCCGTGCTGTTCGACGAAGTGCATGAGCGCAGCCTCGACGGTGACTTCGGACTGGCGCTGGCGCTCGATGCGCAAGGGGCGCTCAGGCCCGATCTGCGCCTGCTGGCGATGTCCGCCACGTTGGATGGAGCTCGCTTCGCCGCATTGATGCAGGGCGCGCCGGTGATCGAGAGCGAGGGGCGGAGCCACCCGCTGGAGCTGCGTCATCTCGGCCGGACGGCGGAAGCACGGATCGAGGATGCGATGGCGGCGGCGATCCGCCGCGCCTTGGCGGAGGAGGAGGGCGGGCTGCTCGCCTTCCTGCCGGGCTTGGCGGAGATCGAGCGGACGGCGGAGCGTCTCGGCGGCCTGCCGTCCGAACTCGTGCTGCACCGGCTGCATGGCACGCTCGATCCGGCGGCGCAGCGAGCGGCGATCGCACCGGCCCCGCCGGGCACGCGCAAGCTGGTCCTTGCAACCAGCATCGCCGAGACCAGCCTGACGCTCGACGGCGTGCGCATCGTGGTCGACAGCGGGCTGGCGCGCCGGCCGCGCTATGATCGGGCGGCCGGCGTCACCCGACTTGTCACCGAGCGGGCGAGCCAGGCGGCCGTGGCGCAGCGGGCGGGCCGGGCAGGGCGGCAGGCCCCTGGTGTCGCCTACCGGCTGTGGGAGGCGGCAGCCACGGCCGGGCTGCCGCGCTTCGACCCGCCCGAGATCCTTGAGGCGGACCTGTCCGGCCTGCTGCTCGACTGCGCGCTGTGGGGCGTCGCCGACCCGTCGGCGCTCGCCTGGATCGATCCGCCGCCTGCCGCGTCAGTGAACGAGGCGAGGACTCGACTGGCCGGACTCGGTGCGCTGGACGGCGACGGGCGGCCGACGCCGCATGGACGGGCGCTGGCGGCGCTGCCGCTGCCGCCGCGGCTGGCGCACATGCTGCTGAGCGCGAACGATCGGATGCTGGCAGCGGAGGTGGCGGTGCTGCTCGGCGAACGGGGTCTGGGCGGGCAGGATGCGGACCTCGAGGTGCGCCTGCGACGCTGGCGGCAGGAGCGGGGCGGGCGGGCCGAGGCGGCACGCGGGCTGGCGCGGCGCTGGGCGGCACTGGCCGGCAAGGGCGAGGGTGGGGCCGAATCGGTCGGCGCCTGTCTGGCGCGGGGCCTCCCGGACCGGCTGGCGAAGCGCCGTGGGCCTTCGGGTGAGGAGTGGGCTTCGGTCGGGGGGCGTGGCTACCGCCTGGACGCGGCCTCCTCCCTTGCGCGGGCCGAGTGGCTGGCGGTTGCCGAGGTGCAGGGATCGGCTGTGGGAGCCCGCATCCTGGCGGCGGCGCCGCTCGAAGAAGCGGAGGTGGAGCGCCTGTTTGCCGACCGCATCGAGACGGTGCGCACCGCCCGTTTCGATCCGGCGACCGGCGGCGTGCAGCCGATGCGGGAGCGGCGGCTCGGAGCGATCAGGCTGTCGCGCGGGCCGGATGCGGAGGCGGACCGGGCCAGCATCGCGGCGGCGCTGGTCGAAGGCGTGCGGACGCATGGGCTGGCCCTGCTGCCTTGGGGTGAGGCCGCGGAGGGGCTGCGGCAGCGGGCCGCCTATGCCGCCAAGGGCGGAGCGGAGTTGGCCGACCTGTCGGACGACGCGCTGCTGGCACAACTCGACGAGTGGTTGCCGCCGCTGGTCGAGGGCAGGCGGCGACTGGATGCGATCCCGCCGGGCGAGCTGCACGCGGCGCTGGAGGCTCTGCTCGGCTGGGACGGGGGGCAGGCCCTGGATCGGCTGGCGCCCGCCAGCTTCCGCTCGCCCGCGGGCAGCACGCATGCCATCGATTATGCCGCGGAGGGCGGGCCGGCGGTGGAGCTGCGCGTGCAGGCGCTGTTCGGGCTGGACCGGCATCCGACGATCGGCGGTGGGCGCGTGCCGTTGGTGCTGCGCCTGACCTCGCCCGCGGGACGCCCGATTCAGACCACGCGCGACCTGCCGGGCTTCTGGGCGGGCAGCTGGGCGGCGGTCGCCAAGGAGATGCGCGGGCGCTATCCCCGGCACCCGTGGCCGGACGATCCGGCCGCGGCCGATCCGACGCTTCGCACCAAGAAGGCCACCGCGCGCTCTTGACGGAGCGGCCGCGCGCCATAGAGGCTCAACGCCATGACCGACGCCCGCATCTACCAGACGGACAAGAACGCCATGCAATCCGGCCGGGCCCGCGCCGGCCGCTGGGTGCTGGAATATGAGCCGACCGGACCGAAGCAGGTCGATCCGCTGACCGGCTGGGCCGGTTCCGGCTTCACGCGCGAGCAGCTGCGGCTGGAGTTCCCGACGCTCGAGGCGGCTCAGGCCTATGCCGAGCGCGAAGGGCTGACGGCGCGGGTGACCGCAGCGGGAGAGCGCAAGCTGAAGCTGCAGAGCTACGCCGACAACTTCAAGTGAGGCGCGGACGCCTCGCTTAAGTTGACAAAGTTTACACTCAGAAGGCCTTTTCCTACAGGCAGGCTGTGGGACGAGGTTAGTCCTGTGTTGAGAAAGAACCGTATCGGTTCGTAGCGGCTGCAATCCTACCGGGCAAGGCGGGTGAGGCGCTGTGCCTTACGCCTCTGCTCCACCGCGCAGATAATCTGCCGCGAGCAGCAGGAGCAGCTTGACGTCGAGCTTCACGCCCGCCGCGGCCTTCGCCTCGACGAAGGTGCGGACGTCTGCCAGTGGGACGCGGTGGACGACGATGTCCTCGCCCGCCACGCCGCCGCCATCGCCGACCTTCTCCAGCCCGTCCGCGCGGACGAGCGAGAATTCCTCCGACACCATGCCGGGCGACGAGGCGAAGCGCTGGAGGATGCGGACGGAGGCGGGCCGGTAGCCGGTCTCCTCCTCAAGTTCGCGCGCGGCGGCGATCTCGATCGCCTCACCCTCTTCCTCGTCGCCGACGAGGCCTGCCGGGAGTTCGAGGCACATCGCCTGCAAGGGCACGCGATATTGCTCGACCAGCAGGACGTGACCGTCATGCACCGCGAGGATCACCGCGGCATGCACGCCGCGCGTGCGGCCGACATATTCCCACTTCCCCCGTCGCTTCGCGACGATGAAGCGGCCGCGCCACATCTCTTCCTCGGGCGTGTCGGGTTCGTGGCTCATAGCTCGATCAACCTGTCGGGCAGCTCCTGCGGATCGCTGCCGGTGTGGGGAAAGTGCTGGGCGAGAAGCGTGCCCGTAGCGGCGACGCAGGCGGCGAGCCCTTCACCCGGACGGCCTGCGCGCACCTCGTCGATCAAAGCAGCCATGGCATCGCCCCACGCCTCGGGCGCGACACGAGCGGCGATGGCCTCGTCGGCGACGATCTCGGCCTGGTGCTCGGCAAGGCTGAGATAAACGAGGACGCCGGTGCGGCTGGCGGTGCGTGCCTCGATCGCGGCGCGGAACAAGGCGACGGCGCGGGCGCGGACGCGCGCGGCCCGGACAGCGCGCGGGGTCAGCGCCATGCGCAGCGGCTGCCAGGCGAGCAGCAGCCGGACGCCGAGCAGGACCAGCGCCATGGCGGCGAGCAGGAGGGTGAGGAGGGTGCCGGGCGCCCAGACCGCATCCCAATCGCCCGCCACTGCGCTGAGCAGCGGCACGCCGTGGCCGGGCACCGCGGCAAGGACGGCGGGGACGAGCAGCATCGCCAGCACCGCCCAGAGCAGGGCGACATCGCCGTAACTGTCCGACTGCGGTGCGACCATGGCGACAATCTCGCCATCGGTCTGCCGTTCGGCCGCGGTGACCGCGGCGGAGACGAGCGCGTGATCCTGAGGGGTAAGCCGCATCACCAACTGCCTGACGCGCCGCCGCCGCCGAACGAGCCGCCGCCGCCGCCGGTGAAGCCACCGCCGCCCCAGCCGCCACCACCGGACGATCCCCAATCGGAGCCGCCCCCACCCCAGCCGGACGAGCCGCCGCCCCAGCCGCCGCCAAGGCCCGGACCCCAGATGACGATGGGTCCGCCGCCACGACGTCGATAGCGCCGGCCACCGCCGCCGCCTCCGCCACCTCCGCCCCGGCGAAACAGGGTGAGCAGGACGAAGCCGAGGATGAGCGCCCAGATGATGAAGGAGGCACCACTGCCGCCGCTCCGCTGACCGGCCGCTGCGCCGCCATGCTGGCGATCAAACTCCGCCTCAGCCTTGGCGACCTTGTCGCGCGCGAGATCGTCGGGCTGGCGGAGCTGCGCGATCACCGCATCGGCGCCCGCCACCATCGCGCCTGACACGTCCTTGCGCTCCAGCCGGGGCATCATCTCGGTGTTGATGATGACGCTGGAGAGCGCGTCGGTCAGCACCGGCTCCAGCCCGTAGCCCACTTCGATCCGCGGCCCCCGCTCGCCGGGCGGGTTGCCGGGGGCGACCCACAGCAGCACGCCATTGTCCGCGCCCTTGAGGCCAATGCCCCAGGCGCGGGCGAGGCGATTGCCGTAATCCGCCTTGTCATAGCCGTCGGTCGTCGGGATCGTGGCGACGACGAACTGTCGCTTGGTGTCGCGCTGCAACGCCTCCAGCCGCTGGCGGAGCGCCGCCTCGGCCGTATCGTCGATCACGTTCGCCTGATCGACGACGAGGCCGGTGAACTTGGGGAAGGTCTGCGCCGCGGCCGGTGCGGCGACGAGCAGCGCCGGCAGGAGGAACGCGGCGCGCATCAAGGTCAGCGCGTTGCCGCGGGCGCTGCGGCCGGGAAGCTGACCTTGGGCGCGCTCTCCGCCCCGGCGGTGGTTGCCTGGAAGGGCGCCATCGGCTGCGCGCCGTGGAAGACCTTCGCACCGATCGCATCGGGGAAGGTGCGGATGCGGGTGTTATAGGCCTGCACCGCCTCGTTATAGTCGCGGCGGGCGATGGTGATGCGGTTCTCCGTCCCTTCCAGCTGCGATTGCAGCGCGAGGAAGTTGGTGTTCGACTTCAGCTCGGGATATTTCTCGACCACCACCATCAGGCGGGAGAGCGCGCTGCCGAGCGCGCCCTGCGCCTCGCCGAAGCGTTGCAGTGCGGCCGGATCGTTGAGCTGGGCGGGCGTGATGTTGGTCTGCGTTGCGCGGGCGCGGGCTTCAGTGACGCCGACCAGCACGTCCTTTTCCTGCGCGGCATAGCCCTGCACGGTGGCGACGAGATTGGGGATGAGATCGGCGCGGCGCTGATATTCGTTCTGCACGTCCGCCCAGCGCGCCTTGGCCGCTTCCTCGGCGGTGGGCACGCTGTTCAGCCCGCAGGCGGAGACCGCGAGCAGCAGCGCAGGCGCCAGCGCCTTCAGCCGGAACAGGACGGACATGGACACCCCCTTGAAACGAACGGCGGCAATCTAGGATGCGGTTGCGCGAACGGCAATCGCCGCCGGACTTGATCCGGATCAGTGAAGGCGGGAGAAAGGACGGCGCTTAGGGGAGGGCAAGGATGCTGAAGGAGTTCAAGGCGTTCATCGCGCGGGGCAACGTGCTGGATCTGGCGGTGGCGGTGATCATCGGCGCGGCGTTCGGCAAGATCGTCTCCAGCCTGACGGACGACATCATCATGCCGATCATCGGCAAGATTGCAGGCGGGCTGGATTTCTCCGGCTATTTCCTGCGCCTGGGGCCGGTACCCGAGACGTTCAAGGGATCGCCCAGCAGCTATGCCGACCTGAAGGCGGCCGGGGTGCCGTTGCTGGGCTACGGCCAGTTCGTCACCGTGGCGGTGCAGTTCCTGATCGTCGCGTTCGTCATCTTCATGCTGGTCCGCGCGGTGAACCGCACGCTGAACCGCGACAAGGTGCAGGAGGCTGCCGCCCCGCCGCCGCCGGAGCCCGCCGACCTCGTCCTGCTGCGCGAAATCCGCGACGAGCTGAGGCGGCGTCCGGGCGCCTGAGCCGTCCCTTCAGGCGGCGGCGAGATCCTCGGCGGTCGCATCCGCAAGGCTGGTGCCGTCGAGGATGCGCGCGGTCTGATCGCGGACGACCAGCATCGCACGGCGGATCGCGCAGCTTGCCTCGTCCCGGCAATCGGCGCAGCGTCGATAGGCGGTGCGGCTGACGCATGGGACGAGCGCGAGCGGCCCTTCGATCACGCGGATGATGTCGCCAAGCGAAATGAGGTGGGGCGCGCGCGCTAGACGGAAGCCGCCTGCCTTGCCGCGATAGCTGATGACGAGTTCGGCCTGCCGCAGATCGGCGAGGATCACCTCGAGAAACTTGCGCGGCACCTGCGCATCACTGGCCAGGCGCGTGACGGAAATGGGGTGCGCGTCGGCCGCGGAGGCGAGCGACACCATCGCACGCAACGCATAGCGGGACCGGCGGGTGAGCATGGCCGCCAGATGGGGTGGGCAGGGCCGATCGGCAAGCTTGCGCCGGCTGCGCGGGCGCCTATATCGGAACGTGCCGGCTCCGGCCGGCTATGGCAATAAATGGCAGCGTGTAAGGCGCAGCGGACCCGGGGGCGGTACCCGGCGGCTCCACCAGAAGGATCGCTTTCAGCGGTGCTCCTGACGGGGCCGAACTAGGATCGACGTGCGGACGAGCATTCTGTTTTTGCCCGGGCTGAGTAACCCGTAAAAGGCTCAAAACCACAAGTGCCAACGACAACGAGGCGCTCGCGATTGCGGCCTAACCCGGTCCTAACGGACTAGGTTAGTTTCGACAAAAGCGCGGTTCGGGCCGCACCGGGCAACAGAAGCGGACACCGGCGGTACGGGGAGCACCGAGCAACAGAAGCTCCCCACTTTCCCCATGGCAGCGTGCCCCCAGCAGTAGCCGGGATCTCGTGTGGTGGCCCTCACCACCCAGAGATGCCAGCATTTGCTGGCACGACGGCGTAGCTATAGCCCTAGCGCGCTTTCCAGCGTGTCGGCATAGTTCGGGCCGACCTGCACCACCGCACCATCCTTCAGCACCAGCGTGGTCGTTCGGTTCGCGCGCTTGATCTCGCTCACCTGATCCGGCCGGACGAAGGCGGAGCGGTGGACGCGGATCAGCGGCGTGCCGGCCAGCTTCTGCTCCAGCGCGCTCATCGTCGCGCGGAGCATGTGGCTGCGCGTGTCGGTGTGGAGCAGCACGTAATCGCGCGCCGCCTCGATCCAGGTGATCGAATCGACCGGTACGCGGCGGAGCCCATGCCGCTCGGGCACCCAGAATTCGGCCTCCTCGGAGGGGGGCGGGGGCGAGCCGAGGCTGCGCAGCTGCGCATTCTCCGCCTCCAGCGTGCCCGCGCGCTCCGCCGCCTCGCGGATCGAGCGGCGGCGGCGCGCCCGCTCCACGGCCTGCCGGAGGCGGTCGAAGCGGACGGGCTTCAGCAGATAGTCGGCAGCGTCCACCTCGAAGGCGTCGGGCGCATAATGTTCGTGCGCGGTGACGAAGACCAGCTCCGGCCGCGGCTCGACATCGATCGAAGCGGCGGTGGACAGGCCGTTGCGCCCCGGCATCTGCACGTCGAGGATGACGAGATCGGGGGTCAGCGCCTTGATCGAGGCCAAGGCCTCGTCCCCGTCCTGCGCGCGACCCACCACCTCGACGCCTTCGACATCGGCGAACAGGGTTTCCAGGCGATCAATCGCCAGCTGCTCGTCGTCGACCAGCAGCACCCGCATGTCGGCTCCCCCCACGTGTCCCTGTCCCTCGTTCGTCATGCCCGGAGCGCCACGTCAGCGAAGCTGAGCGGCAGCCGCAGCACAACCCTGTACCCTGCGCCAGTGGACCCCGATTCCAGCGACGCGCGCGAATCGTAGAGGACGTTCAACCTCCGGCGAACATTATTCAAGCCTACGCCGGTGCTGACGCGCTGGTCTTGCGAGATCAGCCCTTCGCCATCATCCTCTACTTGCAACCGAAGCCGACCTTTCTCCTCGGACGCCTCGACGCAAATCGTGGCGCCGCGACGGGATGGGCCGACGGCATATTTCACTGCATTCTCCGCCAAGGGCTGGAGGATGAAGCTCGGCACCATGGCGCCGTAGAGCGTGGGCGGGCACGTCACCTCGAAACGCAGCCGCTCACCGAAGCGCACCCGCTCGATATCGAGATAGGCGGCGAGCGTTTCCAGCTCGTCCTGCAACGTCACCTGCCCCTGCGGATCGGCGGCGAGGCTGGCGCGGAGGAATTCGGACAGGCGCGCGACCGTCTCCTCCGCCGCCTCGGATCGCTTGGTGACGATCAGGCTGGAAATGCTGTTCAGCGTATTGAACAGGAAGTGCGGATTGAGCTGGAAACGGAGCGCGGCGAGCTGCGCCTGGTTGGACGCCGCCTGCGCCTCGGCCAGTTCGCGCTCCTGCGCGTGGGCGAGCGCGGTCGACATGATCAGGCCGATGCCCGTGACGTAGAGCGCGTAGATGAAGACGTAATTGCCGAACTTCTCGATGATGCGCTGGATCTCGAAGGCGGGCATCGGAAAGCCCATCAGAGTCTCGCGCCCGAGATCGACGATGACCGAATCGAGCAGGGCATGGATCCACGCCATGCCGGCGGCGGCGATCGCGGCATCGAAGATGCGCAGCCACAGCGGCCATTCCCGGATTGCCCGCATCAGCAGGAACAGCGGCAGCGACAAAGCCAGCCCGACGGAGACCGCGGCGGCGATGATCGGATAGCCCTGCCAGGCCATGTGCCCATCGTCGGCGAAACTCGGGATCAGAAAGGTCAGATAAGTGAAGAACCATAGGCCGCAGGTCAGCCAGAGACTCTGTCGTGCCCCGATTTCGTCCGCGCGCAATGCCGTTCCGCCCCTCGATCCCGACCTTTCAGGCATCGCCTGTGACGGGCACCATAGACTGGATCCGAAAAGGGTTCATGCCCGCGCCGTCGCACCGTGCGTCGTCTTCGTCGACGCGCGCGCGCCGGGACGCGCCCCCTTCGCAATGGCCGAAGAGTGTGAGACAAGGCGCGGCGCGCCGCCGTTTCGGGCAGGCGCACCGCCGTTCCGCAGGGGGCTAAAATGGCGCTTACGTCAGCTGAACTGGCGGATCTTCTTCCGCCGCACTCCGTATTTTCGTGCTGCTCGGAGAGCGAGCTGGCACGGCTTCTTTCGCTGTCGACGCTGCAGTCGATGAAGTCGGGCGAAACCATCCTGGAGCAAGGTGAGGAGGGCGATGCGATGCTCATCCTGCTTGAAGGGGTGGCGCGCGTCTCGATGGTGACGTCCAACGGACGCGAGATCATCCTCGATTATGCCGAGCCCGGCGCGGTGCTGGGCGAAATCGCCGTGCTGGACGGCGAGCCGCGCACCGCATCGGCGACGGCGCTGTGGAAGGGGCGCGTGCTGCGCATCAAGCAGCGCGCCTTCCTCGAATTCGTCGAGGGGCATCCCAAGGTTGCGATGGCGCTGCTGCGCGACATGGCGCGGCGCCTGCGCGAGAGCGATGCGACGATCGAGACGGACCGCGCCTTCGCCACCGGGCCGCGCCTTGCCCGCTTTCTCAAGCGGCTGACCGACAGCAAGGCGAACGGCCACAAGCTGGCGGGGGATCTCAGCCAGTCGGAGCTCGGCAATTTCGTGGGCATCAGCCGCGAGAACATCAACCGCCAGCTCTCCGTCTGGGCAGGCGCCGGGGTGATCGAACTGGCGCAAGGGCGCATCCGCATCCTCAATGGCGATTACCTGGCGCAGATTGCCGAAGCGGCGGAATAGCTCTCATTTACCGCGCGCGACTCGGGTGGGCGTGAAAGCGACTCGGGTCGGCTCAGGGGGCGGAACGGTGATTCTGCGAGCACGTCCAGCGGCTTATGCTGGGTGTCAGGCTGAAATCGTCGATGCTGGACCGTGCCGTCTATGACGAGGATGCGGCGACGCTGAGCCTTTGGTTTCGCGGGCGCGGCAAATATGTCTATTCGGGCGTGCCGCGCGCCGTGTTCGAAGCGCTTGCGGCGGCACAATCGGCCGGACGGTACTTCAACGAGGCAATCAAGGGTCGCTTCGAGGGGCGGTTCGACCCTGCCCGCCGGAGATTTCGCCCGCAAGCATGACGCGAGGCACCGTTCCGGCATCGGCGCGTTTGAGTTTCTCTCTTTCGGGTGGATGTGATGTCGGAGCGCGACCGGTTCGTAGCGGTAAGCTTGCTAACGCAGCGGGATCTCGACCGGTGGGGGAACAGCCTGCGCAACGTCTATCCCCTGGGCAATCCGGACGACTTCAGCGAACTGTTGCGGCGGATCGATGCCGCCGACGCCGATCATCGCAGCGCGGGTTCGACAGGATCGGATCGGCAGAACTGAGGCGCGGAGCCGCATTCGACACCTTGCTGGCGCGCGCAGGGCGGAGCCGATAGGGCGGAGCCTGTCCGTATCCCCGCCGGAGCCACCGATCTGCCGCGCTTCCTGATCCTGCTCTCGCTCCTGCTGGCCGGTGCGCCGGCGTCTGCAGCCCCGACGGTGCTGGCGGCGATCAGCCTGCGCGAGGGGATGACGCAGGCGGCGGCCGCGTGGGTGCGGCAGGGGCATGAGCCGCCGCGTCTCGTCTTCGCCGGCACGCCGGCGCTGGCGCGGCAGATTGCGGCAGGTGCGCCTGCGGATCTGTTCGTATCGGCGGACGAGGCCTGGGCGGACCGGCTGCAAGGGCAAAGGCGGCTGCGGCCGGGCACCCGCGCGACCTTCCTCGCCAACCGGCTGGCGGTGGCCGTGCCGCGCGGTCGCGCGCCGCTGCGGCGGATGGATGACCTGAGCTGGCTCGTCGGAACTGGACGGCTTGCACTCGCGGCACCGGAAAGCGTGCCTGCGGGGCGATATGCCAAGGCCGCTCTGGAGCGCGCTGGCTTGTGGCGCGGACTGGCGTCACGTGTCGTGCGGGCGGACGACGTACGAGGCGCGCTCGCGCTGGTGGCACGCGGTGCGGCGGCGGCGGCGATCGTCTATGCGACGGACATCGCCGTCGAGCCGCGCGTGCGCAGCGCCGGGCTGGTGCCCGCGCGGCTGACCCCGCCGGTCCGCTACGTCATCGCCATCCCGACTGCAGCGCGCGATCCGGACGCGGCGGCGTTCCGCGCCTTCCTCCTGTCTCCGGCCGGGCGCGCGCCCTTCCTGCGCGCCGGCTTCCTGCCGCCCCGGTGAGCCCGGACGCTGCCATCTGGGTGATCGTGGCGCTCAGCCTCAAGGTGGCGGCGGCGGCGACCATCGTGCTGCTGCCGGTCGCGTGGGGGCTGGCGTGGGTGCTGGCGCACAAGCGAGGCCGCGGGGTGCTGCTGCTCGACGCTTTGATCCACCTGCCGCTCGTCCTGCCGCCAGTCGTGGTGGGCTACGTGCTGCTGATCCTGTTCGCGCCCGCCGGGCCGCTGGGGCGCCTGCTGGACGCGATTGGCGTCAAGCCGCCATTGTTCAGCTGGGAGGGCGCGGCGATCGCCAGCGCGGTGATGGCGCTCCCGCTGGCGGTGCGATCTATTCGCCTGTCGCTGGAGGCGATCGAGCCCGAGGTGGACGAGAGCGCGCGGCTGCTGGGCGCGGGCACGCTGAAGCGCATCCTGCGCATCGCCTTGCCGCTCAGCCTGCCCGGCCTGCTCGCGGCGGCAGTGCTGGCCTTTGCCCGCGCGCTGGGTGAGTTCGGCGCGACGATCACCTTCGTCGCCGCGGTGCCAGGGGAGACGCTGACCCTGCCGCTTGCCATCCACGCCGCCTTGCAGGAGCCGGACGGCGAGCCGCTGGCGTGGCGGCTGTCGCTTTTCTCCGCGGCGCTGTCACTGGGCGCGCTGATCGGTGCGGACCTGATCGCACGACGGCTGCGGCGCTAAGGCGAGCCGCCGGTCAATAGCCCATCAGCTTGAGCACTTCCTGCCGCGAGCGCTCATCCTCGCGGAAGACGCCCATCATCCGGCTGGTCGTCATGGCGACACCCGGCGTGCGGACGCCGCGTGCCGTCATGCAGGCGTGGCTCGCCTCGATCACCACCGCGACGCCGTGAGGGTGGAGATGCTCCCAGATGCAGTCCGCCACCTGCGCGGTCAGGCGTTCCTGCACCTGGAGGCGACGCGCAAAGCCGTGCAGCACGCGCGCGAGCTTGGAGATGCCGACGACCCGCATATTGGGCAAATAAGCGATGGCGGCCTTGCCGATGATCGGCGCCATGTGGTGTTCGCAGTGCGACTGGAAGGGGATGTCCTTCAGCAGCACGATCTCGTCATAGCCGCCGACCTCGTCGAACGTGCGGCTGAGGTGGTGCGACGGATCCTCGCCATAGCCCTGGCAATATTCCTTCCACGCGCGCGCGACGCGCTTGGGCGTATCGAGCAGGCCCTCGCGCTCGGGATCGTCGCCCGTCCAGCGCAGGATGGTGCGGAACGCCTCCACCACATGGTCGGGCACCACGATCTTCCCGTCGGGGCCGCGCGGCGCGTCGATGCTGTCGGTGGCGAGTTCGCTCATGGCCATCCTTTCCCTGTTGCCGAAGTGGGGAGTGCCGCAGTCGGCTTCCACTTTCCGGAACGCAGCTATGTCGCGCGCAGAGGGCGGCGGCAAGCGGAGGCGGCCGTCTGGGTCGATCGTTACGCACTGGCGGGATCAGGTGCCGATCCGTGGCGTACCGGTGCGGTCGTCTGGCTGGATGGACTGACGCACCTGCGTTCACGGCGCAATTCGACAAGACTGTGAACGGCAGAGCGGCAGGAGTGCCCTTTCAGAAGCGCGCGCCTGACAATGCTGGGCTTTCTCCGCGATAAACTGAGCCGCGCTGAATCAGAACGCCAGCCCAAGCCGCTTGCGTCGAGGCTGACGAGGTTGCGTGGTTGCCAGTGTCCAAGCCCTATCGTAGCAGCAAGGAGGGGTTCAGGAAGCGTGAACGCTTTCCTGATGCGGAGGGGGTTTCAATGGTCGACGTTATTGCCGGGAACAGGTTCGCCAGCGGTTCGGAAGTCGATGTAGGCAGCGTGGGCCAATCGCCCTACAGCGTCGATCTCGCGACCTTGGCATCAGGCACTGTCATTAGCGTCTGGCAAGATACGCAAGGCATCTATGCCAGCCGCTACACCAGCAGTGGAGCGGCAATTGGTCCCGAAGTGCTGATTGCGGCGGGAGGGCGTCAGTCGACCGTGGTCGGCCTCGCCGACGGGAGCTATGCCGTAGCTTGGCTTGAGGACGTGCCGAGCCCGTCGGGGTACAACGGGTCCAAGGCGTTCGTGCGCGTGTTCGATGCGGACGGTGTGGCGCTGTCGCAGCCAACGCTCATGTCGTCTATTTCTTACGGTTCACAATCCAACCTCATGCTGGTTGCGCTTGAAAACGGTGGGTTTGTCGGCGGCTGGTGCGTCAGCGCATCCGCAAGCGCAGTGCGGACGTTCGATGGCGGCGGTACGCCGCTGAACGAGGATGCCTTCACGTCCTCCAGCATGGCTTCAAGCGCGGCCGCGGTTTCGCTTGCGGACGGCCGTGTGCTCGTCGCCACCTCGACTATCTTCTCGCCCGCTAGCATCGAACTCCGTGCCTATGATCCCACGACCGGCGTGGTCGAACAGCAGGCAATCGGGCAGCGGACCCCCGCGCCGGGCGCTTATTTCAGCTACCCGTCTCTGACGCGGCTTGCCTCGGGCGAAATCGTGGTCTCCTGGCTGGAGATTTTGCAATCAAGCGCCATCGTGCGAGGCGAGGTGTTGACCGCAACCGGTGGGCCGACAAACCGCAGTTTCGCAGTTTCGGGAACATCTTCCATCTTGCCGACCGTGGCAGCGCTGGACGACGGTGGCTTCGTGCTGACCTACAGCGGCTCGTCACAGAGTGGCGCGACGGTATACGGTCAGGTTTTCGACGATGCCGCTGCAAAGGTCGGCGATGCGTTCACCTTCAACGCGCCGGGTGACGTAGACGTGCGCAATGCGACAGTCGCCTCGATCGGCGCCGGCGACTTCGTGGTGAGCTGGGAATATCGTACAGGCGGTAACCTCTTCGATGCGTCGCTGCGCTTCTACTATGACAGCACCGAAGGGACGAACGCAGGCGAGACACTGACCGGTTCGCCCGCGATCGACATCCTGCTTGGTCTTGGTGGTGATGACACGCTGAACGGTCTCGGAGGCGACGACTTCCTGAACGGCGGCGCGGGTGCGGACGTGCTCAATGGTGGCGAGGGCTCCGACACGGCGATCTTTGACGATAGCGACGCGGCTGTCTCGATCGACTTGTCGACCGGCAAGACGAGCGGCGGCACCGCAGCTGGCGACACGCTGAACAGTATCGAGAACGTGGTCGGATCGGCTTTTGCGGATCGGCTGGTCGGTGATTCGGGTTCGAACCGACTTGAGGGTGGTGCCGGCGACGATGTGCTGATCGGATTGGGCGGCGACGACACGCTCGATGGCGGCGCTGGCAATGACGTGCTGATCGGGCGTGGGGGCGGCGACACGCTCGATGGTGGCGCGGGAACGGACACGGCCGACTATTCGGCGAGCGCGACGGGCGTCGTCGTGGTTCTGCAGGGCACGCAGCGTGAGGGCGGCGACGCTCAAGGCGACGTGCTGATCGACATCGAAAACCTGCGCGGGTCGGCGTTCAACGACGTGCTCGTCGGAACCAACGGCGTGAACGTGCTGGAGGGGCTGGCCGGTGACGATATCCTGAATGGCGGCGTCAATGCCGACACGCTGAACGGCGGCGAGGGTAGCGACGAGGCCAATTATGCCGGCAGCGCCAATGCGGTGCGGGTGAACCTGGCGACCGGGCAAGCGGCGGGCGGCGACGCGCAGGGAGACACGCTGATCTCCATCGAGAACCTGCGAGGTTCGAACGGCGGCGACACGCTGACCGGCGATGCGCGGGCAAACCGGCTGCTCGGCCTTGCCGGCGACGATGTGCTCACCGGCGGTGCCGGGGACGATCTGCTGGTCGGCGGAGAGGGCAGCGACGTGGCGGTGTTCGGCGTGGCGAGCGGCGCGGCCAGCCTGCGCTTCGCCGATGACGGCGCGTTGATCGTCACCTCGGCCGAGGGCACCGACACGCTGCGCGAGATCGAGACGCTGCGGTTCACCGATCGTAGCATTGCCATCGCTGCGTTCGGCGCGATCAACACGACCTACCAGCGCTATGGCGGTCGTGCAGCCACGGACGGCGAGCTTAGCTATTGGGGAGGCCAGATCGCCTCAGGCGCAACCGTCGGCGACGTGCGCGGCGCGATCCTCGCCGATCCGCTCAGCGCGCGCGCAATCGAGGGCAGCTATCGGGAGTTGTTTGGCCGTGCCCCGTCGGACGCGGAGGTGGCGACTTGGCGCAAAATGTTTGGAGGCGAAGCGGATCTCGTCACGCTGCGCAGCGTGATTCTCTCCGACGCGGCGGGTATCGCGTATACGAACGCTGCGATCGACCGCCTCTATAGCGACTATGGCGGTCGTGCGGCGGCGTCGGGCGAGATTGATTTCTGGCGCGGGCAGTTGGCGAGCGGGACCACGCTTGCCGACGTCCGCGAGGTCTTGATCGGCGACGCGCTCGGCGCGAACATGATCAACGAAACCTATCTCGACCTGTTCGGCCGCGCTGCGGGTACCGACGAAATCGCGGTATGGCAGGGCATCCTCAGGGACGGTGCGGAGCCGAGCGCCCTGCGGAACGCCATTCTTTCCGATCCCGCAGGACGTGCGCATACCGCGGGGATGATCGCCGACATCTATACCGATCTCGGCGGCCGCGCATCGACGGCAGCCGAGACCGAGGTGTGGATCGGCCTGATCCGGGGCGGCGCGAACTATGACACACTGCGCAGTGCCGTCCTCGACGATGGCGTCCTTGGCCGCCATGTCTCCGAGACGATCGACACATACTACCGCGACTATTTCGGCCGTGCAGCAGATGCCGGAGAGGTGGACGCCTGGCGCGGCATCTTCCGCAACGGCGCGGGAACCGACACGCTGCTGGAGACGCTGTTCACTCACCCCGATGCCTCGGCAGGCGGCGTCGTGCGGGCAGGTGGCACAGCCGCGGCAGACACCTTCCGACTCGGCTCGTCCGAGCATCTGCTGATCGAGGGCTTCGATCCCGCAGCCGACCTCCTCGACCTGCGCGGCTCCGCGCTGGCGAACGTTGATCCGCTGCTGGGCGCACGCGAGGTGACCAGCCTCGACGGCCGTATCGACGTGCTGCTCGGCGGCGGCGACGTGCTGCTCACCGGCATCCAGCTGAGCCAGCTCTCAGCAGGAGACTTCCTGGTGTGAACTGAGCCTAGCCGCCTATGGCCAAGCGCTTCCGCATGACCACCAAGCAGGCGATGCTTGCCGATTGTGGTGATGTGGAAGCGTGGTGCGGGCCTTGGCTCCGTGTTCCGGTAGGTCGCCAGACACGCGTCTTTCTCGTTCCCGCGCGCGCGTTGTCAGTTGGGGACTGAAGATTGCGATTCCTCGACTCACAACGGGGGGTACGACCGACG
The DNA here is from genome assembly GCF_900113315.1 of Sphingomonas jatrophae. Classification (GTDB taxonomy): domain Bacteria; phylum Pseudomonadota; class Alphaproteobacteria; order Sphingomonadales; family Sphingomonadaceae; genus Sphingomonas_P; species Sphingomonas_P jatrophae. Next base: position 521,366 of record NZ_FOZG01000001.1, read on the forward strand.
ACGAAGTCAGCTGATCAAGCTACTCTTCCGCCGCAAGCTGGTCGGAGTAGCCGACTACGGTGCCCGAGTAGCTTAGCCTCGATACCGGGAACGAGGCTGCCGCGCGGTGGCAGATCTTCACCCGCACACGGCGCGACCCTCGCCAGTTTGGCGAGATCAACTATGTCGCGATTATCAACTGCCGCTCCTAGCACACGGCCGAGGATTGCGACGCCTACCTTGAGGCGCGGCGGGCGTGCGACACGCCGCCACAACCGACGAAAAACGTGAGCCTGCGCAGGATTGGCAGCCATGCTGATGGGCGGCCTACCGGGGCGTTTATGGTGGGGCGAGCGGGGCTGCTCGCTGCGCGACGACTCCGATAGCGATCCTCTGAGAACTTCAAGCGGCTGGGCCTGTCCATGTCCGCGCCATCCCCTGATCGGGGGATGACGCAAACCGCGGCCCTGCTTCATCAACAGGTGAGTCACGCCCGTCGTGGGTGGCGCAAGGGAGAGCGTCCGTGCACATCATCAACCAGTTCGAAGTTGCCCTTGACAGCGGCCAAGACGGTACGGCTTCGCGCCTCGTTGGGCTTGATAATGGCAATTACGCCGTGGTGTGGCAGGACGGTGCGACTATCCAAGCGCGGATCGTCGATGCGAATGGGCGACCGATCCTAGGGGAACCGGTCGAGCGCGTTATAACGGTAGCAACCAATGCGAGCGGAGCTACGATCGCGTCGGTAGTGGGCGGCGGCTTCATCATCGCCTGGGATCAGGACGGTGCGGGCGTACGCGCGCAGACTTACAATTACATCGGCCTGCCGGTTGGTGAAACTGTCAAGCTGCCAGGCGCAGCGGGCGAGCGGACGTTCGATGCTGCCATCAGCAGGGATCATGCCGGCCACGTGCTCATCTATCAGGAGACAGAAGAGGCCGGCCGGTTTTCACTTCTGAAAGCGCAAGTTATCGGGACCAACGGCACGCTGTTGGAGAACCGAACACTGGTGCCGCTCTCGCAGACGATCGACAATACGACCGTATATGGCCCCGTCCTCTCTGCGGTGGAGAGCGTCGGCACCGGCTACGCCGTCGCATGGCACGGCAACATCATCAATCAGCCACTCACCCGACTGGATTATGTCCAGACCTTCACGGATACCGGCGCCGCTACCTCTCCACTCAGGATCGACTTCAAGGCAGCGGACATCGCGGCATTGGCAGACGGCAGTTATGTGGTTGTCGGAACTGCACTGGATACGCCTGACAGCGCTGCCGATCACAACGTCGTCGCACAACGCTTCAGCGGCGCGACCGGGCAAGCGCTGGGCGAGCGGGTGATTGTCAACACGCGCACTGCGGGGTCGCAGAACGCTCCTTCCGTGACCGCTCTGACGGACGGAAGCGGCGGCTTTGTCGTCGCGTGGAGCGACGACAACCTGGGCCAAGCGCAGACCTTCGATGCAGACATGGGCAAGGTTGGCGGTGAATTCCGGGTGACGAGCAGAGGGGGAGTGTCCGACATCGCCGCGGATGCGCTTGGCGGATTCATGGCCGTCTGGAATGGCAAAGATCCGTTGCTCAACGAAGATCGTGAGGGACTGCGGGGTCAGACTTACCGGCCCGCGCCGGCGATCACCAACGGTGCCGATGTGCTGACCACGCAGCGCGAGACTGACGATGTGATCAACGCGCTGGGCGGCAGTGACACGATCTTTGCCAGCAGCGGCGTGGACCGGATCGACGGCGGCGCAGGCAACGATGTGCTGCGCATCGTGCTGGGAGATCGCAACCTGTTCGACACCTCGACCCCCGGCGGCGTCTATCAATTCAGGAACGGGGCGTTCATCAACTCGGACAGCACGAAGATCGACACCAGCTTCGTGAACGTCGAGCGGCTGGTGATCGACTTCCGTGGCGAACGTGCTGAGGGCAATCAGGTAGATGCTCTCGCGGCACCCACTGGCGTGCAGCTGACACTTGTGATGGGCGACGGCTATGATCAGATCCGCGGCAGCGCTGGTAACGACCTTGTCTATATGGGTCTAGGCGGCGGGACTTTCGACGGCCAGCAGGGCAACAATCAGGTTGTCGTTTCCATATCGGCCGTGGGCGGAACGGCAACGGTGAGTAACCAAGATGGCAATGCGGTCGTCACGCAGGCAGGTGTCGCCACCACTGTCTGGGATGTGGATGAGCTGGTTGTCGGCGATTATGGGGATACATTCGGCCACGTCATCGACGCATCTGCAATCAACACGGACGATCCTGGGGTCTATGTCAACTTCTTGATCCTGGCCGATGGTCGCGGCAACGACACCTTGATAGGCGGTCGAGGTGCTGACATCTTTGCCGGCATCAACAGTTCGAGCGGTCGTGACACTTACACCGGCGGCGGCGGTGCCGACTTATATGACTTCACCTTCGCCGTCGCGGGCCTCGATGGTACGACAATCACCGACTTCGATCTCGACGATACCATCGACCTTGGCGCAAACACTGCGGAGCTGAACACCGACGGCGTGCTTGCGGATCGGTTCATCGGCACTGCGGCGTTCACGGGAGTTGCCGGCGAATATCGCTTCGAGGCGGGCGGCGGACAAACGCTGGTGCAGGTGGACACGAATGGTGATCGTGTCGCCGACGGCACGCTGACCATCGCGAACGGCGTCTTTCAGCTCACGGCCGTGACGGATGATTATGGGTCGAACAATGCACTGCGCGCTGTGGCGAACAGCGCCTATGCTCCGATCGACGGTGCTTACCGTGCTCTTGGCGGTCGGCCGGCGAGCAGTAGCGATCTGGCTTATTGGACGAGTGCGCTCGCTTCTGGTGCTACGATCGCTGACGTTCGTTCGGCGATCATCAACGATGCATTGGGGGCTCAAGCGATCGCCTCGGTCTACCAGCAAGGCCTCGGTCGCATGCCGAGCGATGGCGAAATCGCTTACTGGCGGAACGCATTCCTGTCCGGTTCCGACCTTTCCACACTGCGGGAAGCAGTCGCTGGCGCGGCCGTCGAGCAAGCGCGTGTCGACCGGTCGATTGACGCTCTCTACCAGGCATTTGGCGGTCAGCATGCGAGCGCGAGCGACCTCAGCTACTGGCGCGGGCAGCTAGCGTCGGGCACAACGCTCGATGGTGTGCGGAACGCCATCGTCGACGATCAGCTTGGCGCACTGGGGATTGCTGAGGATTATCGTGATTTCCTCGCCAGAGATCCTTTAGCCGAAGAAATCGCCTACTGGCGCGGGGCATACAAGGCAGGCACGCCGGCAGCCGCGCTCAATGCCGCCATCCTCGACTCGGACGAGGGCGTGGCGCGCGCCGACATGGGTGTCGACGTGCTCTATCGTGACTTCGGCGGGCGGGCGGCTAGGGCGGCCGAGCTGGACGTATGGCGCGGCGCTATCCGTAACGGCGCCAACCTCGACGATATCCGCGACGTCATCGTCGAGGATGCTCTAGGCGCGCAGGCGATCAATACGACCTATCGCACCTATATGGGGCGGACCGCCACAAACGGTGAGATCGAGGTTTGGCAGGATCTGTTCAAGGCGGACGCGCCGGCCGCTTCGTTGCGCCAAGCGATCCTCGGCACGGAAGAAGGCGCGCAGCACAGCGCCGGCACCATCCGCTCGATGTACGAGGATTATTTCGGGCGTGCCGCGGAGGCGAGCGAAGTAGCTGTTTGGCTTGACATGTTCCGCAACGGCGTCGTGCCGGACACGTTGCTCGACACCTTGTTTACCCATCCGGACGCACGCGGCCAGGTAACGACACTCACTGCACAGGTTGGGGCAGAGACCCTGACGCTCGGCAAAAACGATCTGTACGCGGTCAATGGCTTCAACCCCGCGGAAGACACGCTCGACCTGCGCAGTTGGGGGTATTCCGGCGTGAATCCGCTCGCTGACGCGCGCGAGATTGTTTCACTTTCCGGGCGGACCGATGTGTTGCTCGGGACGGACCCGGATCATCAAATCCTGCTGACCGGACTGAGTCTGTCGCTGCTCTCGACCTCGGACTTTCTGGTGTAAGCGAGACAGCGGGTGCGCGGCGACGCAGCCATTGCGGTCGCCGTCTGTTGCGCACTCGCCTCTACTTAGCCGACGGGGTCACCCCGGGTGCCGCCCGACGATCCGGCGAGTCGCTGTCGTCACGGTTGGTCGGCTGAGCGGGTCATCCCGCACCCCGAGCGGGTGATCTCAGATAGAATGGTGAAGCGCTTGGTTCGGAAGCCATGCTATTGCTGAAGTTGGAGGCTCACCCCACCGCTGGCTACTACCGGCCACACCCCTGAAATGGGTCGACTGGGAGAACGCTTCGCTTACGTTCCCAAATGCCTAGCCTCACCAAGCACTTAGCTTGGCAGGCTGGCTCCCCGGGCAGGATTCGAACCTGCGACCATTCGATTAACAGTCGAATGCTCTACCGCTGAGCTACCGAGGAACGCCGTGTCGCCGAAGCGAGGCGCGCCTATGCCGCCCTTCGCCGCCGGATGCAAGCGGGACGGTAAACCTTTTTCACTCAAACGGCGAATTGCTCCATCGCGATGCGATCGTCGAGCGCGTGTTCGGGATCGAACATCAAGGTGAGCTGGGTGGAGCGGTCGATCGCGACGCTGACGGTGGCGACATCGCGAACCTCGCGCTGGTCCGCCACGGCGGAAACCGGGCGCTTCACCGGCTCCAGCACACGGAAGCTGATCCGCGTCCGCTCGGGCAGGATAGCGCCGCGCCAGCGGCGGGGCCGGAAGGGACTGATCGGGGTGAGCGCCAGCATCTCGGAGCCGAGCGGCAGGATGGGCCCGTGCGCGGAAAGATTGTAGGCGGTGGAGCCCGCAGGCGTGGCGACGAGGATTCCGTCGCACACCAGCTCCGCCAGCACGACGCGCTTGTTGACGCAGACTTCCAGTTTCGCCGTCTCACGCGTCTCGCGCAGCAGGCTGACCTCGTTGATCGCGGGATGCTCGATCTTCTCGCCGCCGACGGTTTCGACCTCCATGCGCAGCGGCGACACGGTGAAGCGCCGCGCGCGGGCGATGCGGAGTTCCAGCAGGTCGGGCGACCATTCGTTCATCAGGAAGCCGACGGTGCCGAGGTTCATGCCGTAGATGGGCAGGATGCGGCGGCGATCGAGCATCTGGTGGAGCGTCTGGAGCAGGAAGCCGTCGCCGCCGAGGACGACGACGATGTCCGCCTGCGCGATATCGACCCATTCGTGGCGCTGGCGCAGCTCGGTCGCGGCGCTTTGCGCAGCCGGCGTGGGCGAGGCCACGAGCGCGAGCCGGATTTCACCGGCATCGAGATTGCTCATCCGCCGGTGACGCTCATGTGACGGCTGACCGCGGGTGCCGCATCGCGCGTGTCGATGCGGAAATCGTGGCGGAGCGGCTTCACCGCCATCGCACTGTCGAGCAGTGCATCGAGCGCAGGGCGGCCGCCGCTGCGCAGCGCCGCCTTGAGGTCCACCTGCTCATCATGGCCCAGGCAGAGGTAGAGCGTGCCCGAGGCGCTGACGCGGACGCGGTTGCAGGTGGCGCAGAAGTTGCCGGTGAGCGGCGTGATGAGGCCGAGCTTCGCGCCAAGCTCCTCCACCCGCCAGTAGCGGGCGGGGCCGCCGCTCGTCTCCGCCAGCGGGGTCAGCGTGTATCGTGCGGCGAGAGCGGCCTGCACGCGGTCGAGCGGCAGATAGCGGTCGGTGCGATCCTCCTCGACGAGGCCGAGCGGCATCGTCTCGATGATCGTCAGGTCGAAGCTTTCGCTTGCGCACCAGCGGAGCATCGGCTCGATCTCGTCCTCGTTCAGCCCGGCGAGCGCGACCATGTTGATCTTGACGCGCAGACCCGCGGCCTTCGCGGCGGCCATGCCGTCGAGCACCTTGTCGACATCGCCCCAGCGGGTGACGTGGCGGAAGCGATCGGGATCGCGGCTGTCGAGGCTGACGTTGATCCGCCGCACGCCTGCATCGAACAAGGACGGTGCGTAGCGATCCAGATTGGTGGCGTTGGTGGTGAGCGTGAGTTCGTCCAGACCATCGCCCAGCCGGCGGCCGATGCTGCGCGCGAGCAGATCGACGCCGCGACGGACGAGCGGTTCGCCACCGGTCAGGCGGATCTTGGTGACGCCGCGATCGATGAACGCGTCGGCGACCTCGGCCAACTCCTCAATCGACAGGACCTGCTCACGCGGCAGGAAGGTCATCGCCTCGGCCATGCAATAGCGGCAGCGAAGGTCGCACCGATCCGTCACCGACAGGCGGAGATAGGTGATCCGGCGCCCGAAAGCGTCGATCAGGGGGGCGGCAGCGGCCATCGTCCCGAGAGCTAGTGTGCCCGGCCTGCCGCCGCAAGCGCGCTTCGGATCAGACGGAGGCTTGCCAGCGTGCGGCGGCCCCGCTCTACACAGGTGGAATGATCCGCGCCGATGCGCCTTCCTCCCGCGGCACGCCGCTGTTCGTGCTGTCGTTCGGCGCGCGCGACGCGCTGGCGCATGCGGCGGCGCGTGGCGGCTGGCGCACGGTGGCGGCGCGGCGGCGCGAGCAGGTGGAGCGGCGGTATCTGGCCAGTGGCGCGGCGATCGCGGTGGTCGACCTGCGCGGCGCCATCGTCGAGGGGCTGGAGGCGCTGCGGCGGCTGGCGCCGTTGGCAGCGGCGCATGGCGGCGTGCTGCTGGCGCTGACCGACGCGGGCGATCAGGCCCGCCTGTCCGACGTGGTGGATGCGGGAGCGACCCTGTTCCTTTCCGACCCGTTTGACGACGACGCGCTGGCGCAGGCGCTGCGGCTGGCGCAGCGACTGGTGGAGCGGCTGGCCGGCGGGCGCGAGCCCGTGCGCACCACGCTGATCGCGGCCGAGGCACAAGGCTGGCGCTGGAAGCCGGGTGCCCGCGCGGTGAGGCTGAGCCCGGCGCTGGGCGAGCGGCTGGGGCTGACGGGCGAGGAGGTGCCGCTCGGCACGCTGCTGCGGCGCATGGGGCGGCCGGGGCGCCGTGCGGCGCGCGAGACGGTGCGCCGCCTGCTCGTCACCGGGCGGCATGGCGCCTTCGCTCATGATGGCGAGACGGGTGACCGGATCGTCCACCATCTCGACCTGGACGAGAGCGTGGGCGAGGTGGCCGGCTGGATCGAGGATCTCGACGTCGATGCGGTGCCGAGCCGCCCGCCGGCCCGCGATCCTTTGACCGGCCTCGCCAATGCGGCGGCGGCGGAGGCGTGGGCGGCGGCACGGCTGGCGGAGGGAAGCGGCTGCGTGCTGCTGATGCTGTCGGTCAGCCGGTTCGACATGATCAATGCGGCATTCGGGCGCGAGGCGGGGGATGCCCTGCTGCAGGGCGTGGCGCGGCGCATTGTGCGGTTGGCGGGGCGGGCGGCGCGCGAGCGGCTGGTCGCGCGATTGGCGGGGGCGGATTATCTGATCGGGCTGGCCGCGCCGGCGAGTGCGGAGGAGGCCGAGTTCCTCGCCGCACGGCTGACCGAAGCGATCGCGCAGCCGTTCGTCGCGCAGGATCATCTGGTGACGCTGAGCGCACGCATCGGCATCGCGGCGGCGGGCGCGGACGAGCGCGATGCGCCTGCCTTGCTGCGGCGGGCTGCCTCCGCCCTCGCCGAGGCGCGGGCGGGCGATACGGCGGTGGCGATCCGTGATGGCGCGAGTGCTGCGGCGGCCGAGCGCGATCGACGGCTGGAAGTGGACCTTCGTCGTGCGCTGGACGCGGACGAGATCACCATCCTGTTCCAGCCGCAGGTGGAGGTGACGCGCGGGCGCATCGTCGGCGCCGAAGCGCTGGCGCGCTGGCACCATCCGCGCCTGGGCATGCTGGGCGCGGCCGAGCTGTTTGCGGCAGCGTCCCGCTCCGACTATCTCCTCGAACTGTCCGCCCATGTGCAGCGGCGCGCGGTGGAGGAGGCGGCGCGCTGGCCCAAGCGGCTGGACGGCTGCCGCATCGCCATCAACGTCGCGGCGGAGGATATGGCGCAGCCGGGCTTTGCCGACCGCTTCGCGGCGATGGTGGATGCGGGTGGGCTGGACCGGGGCCGCGTGACGCTGGAGATTACCGAGACGGGGCTGATCGAGGATCTCGGCCGCGCGGCGACTTTGCTGGCGGCGCTGCGGGCGCAGGGCTTCCGCGTGGCGCTCGATGATTTCGGGACGGGTTATTCCAGCCTGGCCTATCTGAAGGCCCTGCCGCTCGACTACCTCAAGATCGACAAAAGGCTGTCGGACGACATCGTCGGCTCCGCGCGGGACCGGGTGGTGGTGCGCTCCGTCATCGACATGGCGCGCTCGCTGGGCCTCACGGTGATCGCCGAGGGCGTGGAGACGGAGCCGCAGCTGGCCTTGCTGGCGGCGGAGGGCTGCACCTTGTATCAGGGGTATCTGTGCGCGCCGCCGCTCGGCTCCGCCGCCTTTGCGCGGCTGGTGGCACGCGCGGGGACGGAACGGGCATGACGGGGGATCAGGCATGACGGTCGACCGGATGAACCTGACGGGCGCCTGGTTCGGCAGCTTCTCCTATCTCGGCACGACGCAGGCCGACGTGAGCTTCATCGCGACGATCGAGGAGGTGGCGGGCCTCGTCACCGGCGAGACGAGCGAGCATACCGACGTGGCGGGGCTGCAGGTGGAGCTGAAGGCGATCCTGCGTGGATCGCGCGAGGGCGCCGACGTGTCCTTCATCAAGGCCTATGACGGCGCCGGCATGGCGGCGCATGCGGTGGAGTATCGCGGCACGCTGTCGGACGACGGCAAGCGGGTGAGCGGCGCGTGGGAGATGGAAGGCGTAATGGGCGGCTTCGAGATGCACCGCGAGATCGTCGATGTGGCGGCGGAAGAGGTGCTGGAGGCGGAGGCGCCGCTGGAGTTCGAGGGCCTGCTGGAGCGCTAACGCCGAGGCTGCCAGCAGGCGATCACCGCAAGCGGGCCGGTGCCGTAATCGCGGCAGGTGAAGCGCGGATCGGTGCGCGGAATGACGTTCGGATGACGGGCGCCGAGCGTGCCGGGGCGGCCCGCGTCATAGACCCACAGGATGGCGTCGTCCGGCCGGTTCGCAAGGCGTGTGAGCAGGCGGTTGGGGTCGCCCTCGCGAAGTGGTGGGGCGAGAACCTCGACGGGATGGCCAGCGCGCGCAAGAAAGAAGCCGGCCACGGCGCGCGGGAGCGACCGATCGGGGGGGGCGACGCCGGGGCCGTCGAACAGGGCGACGAGGCGGCGGGGCCGGGCGGTGGCGATCGCCTCCGACGCGACCTCGATGCTTTCCGCATGCGTGCGATCGGCCGGGATCGCCAGCCGGGCTCCGGCTTCCGCAAGTGCGAGCAGTAGGAAGGCGCCGAGCAGCAGCAGCGGCGCATAGGGCCAGCGCCGCCGCACGCCTGCCGCCCATAGAGCGAGGCCGAACAGGATGGGCGGCATGCACGGCAATACGTAGCGCGGCGAGAAGCTTGGGCGGAGCAGCGCGAGCATGGCGATCAAGGCCAGTGCCGCCGCGCCGGTGAGCGCGACCTGCACGTCCGTTCGCATGAAGACGCGGGGTGCACGGAGCAGACTGACCATTATCGCCGCCGCAAGCGCATAGGCCAGAGCGGGAAGGCCGAGCGCCGCGGCCGGCAGCATCGTCGCAAGGTCGGCGAGGCGGGTCGGCGGGTACCAGTTTCCACCGGGCGCGGTGAACATACGGAGCGTCGGCAGGTGCCACGCCATCCAGGCGAGCATAGGCACGAAGACGAGCAGAGCCGGCCAGCATCGCCATGCCGCGCGGCCGCGGGTCAGGATCAGCAGGCCCTGTACCGCACTGACCGGCAGCGTGTAATAGTGGGTCAGCCCGCCTAGCGCGGCGAGGCCGGCCCAGCCCCACGCACGGCGGTGGGTCGGTGCGCGGATCAGCGCGGCAAGCGCGATCGTCTGCGCGGTGCCGATCAGCAGCAGCGGGGCATAAGGCCGCGCTTCGCTGGCGAAGATGGAGCCGGGCAGCCAGACCGCGGTCAGGCCCGCCCACAGCAGGCGGACGGTGCGATCCGGATGGCCTCGCCACAGGATCAGGAGCGGTGTGCCGACCGCCGCGGCGAGCGCGGGGGCGCGGAGCGCCAGATCGCCCGTGCCGGCGAGCTTCGCCCAGGCCCAGGCGGAGCCGTAGAAAGCAGGGCCGCTCATTTCGGCAAGGCAGAAGCGGATCAGCGTCGGCACGTCCGGCGCGGCGGCGATCGCCCCGGTCCAGCTCTCGTCGAGCGAGAGCAGGCGATCGAGACCAACGCCGAGCTTGCGCGCGGTGCCGAGCAGCAGCGCCAGCGCCACCGCCCAGACGAGCGCACGACCGTCCGTCAGCGCGCCGCCGAACGGGGGTGCGCCGCGGCGGGCGGGAAGGACGGCGCTGACCATCCCGGCACGCTAGCTGAGGAAGGTTAACCCGCCGTCATCCGATGCGCCCGTTCAGGCCGCGACCTTGGCCAGCCCCTTGCTGAGTTGCAGCGCGCCGTTAAGCCGCGCCTTGGGATCGGCCCAGGCGCGCGAGATGACGAGCTTGTTGTCGGGCCGGAGCTTCGCCACGCCGCCCAGACGCTCGACATAGCCGAGCAGGCCGGGGACGTTGGGGAACTGATCCTGCCAGAAGCTGACCAGCGCGCCGCGGGGGCCGACATCGAGCTTGGCGATGCATGCCTTGCGGCAATTGAGCTTCGTCTCGATGATCGACAGCAGGTTGGCGGTCGGCTCGGGCAGCGGGCCGAAACGGTCGATCAGCTCGGCGGCAAACGCTTCGATGCCCTGCCGGTCCTCCACCTCGTTCATGCGTCGGTAGAGGCCCATGCGCAGATCGAGATCGGGGACGTAATCGTCGGGGATCAGGATTGGCGCATCGACCGTGATCTGGGGCGAGAATTCCTTGGCGCGGGCGTTGGCCGCGGCCACGAGACCGCCCGCCTTGGCCTCGACGATCGCGTCCTCCAGCATCGACTGGTAGAGCTCGAAGCCGACTTCCTTGATGTGGCCCGACTGCTCGTCGCCGAGCAGGTTGCCGGCGCCGCGAATGTCGAGATCGTGGCTGGCGAGCTGGAAGCCGGCGCCGAGCGTGTCGAGGTTCGACAGGACGTGGAGGCGCTTCTCCGCCGTCTCGGTGATGCCGCCCTTCGCCGGTGTCGTCAGATAAGCGTAAGCCCGCGTCTTGGACCGTCCGACGCGTCCGCGGATCTGGTAGAGCTGCGCGAGGCCGAAGCGGTCGGCACGGTGGACGATCATCGTGTTGGCCGACGGAATGTCGAGGCCGCTCTCGATGATGGTGGTCGAGACGAGCACCTCGAACTTGCGATCGTAGAAGGCGGACATCCGCTCCTCGACCTCGCCCGCCGCCATCTGGCCGTGCGCGACGACGTAGCGGATTTCGGGCACTTCCTTCCGCAGGAACTCCTCGATGTCGGGCAGGTCGGCGATGCGGGGCGTGACGAAGAAGCTCTGCCCGCCGCGATAATGTTCGCGCAGCAGCGCCTCGCGGATCACGACCGGATCCCACGGCATGACGTAGGTGCGCACCGCGAGGCGATCGACCGGCGGCGTCTGGATGACCGACAGCTCGCGCAGGCCCGACATCGCCATCTGCAGCGTGCGGGGGATCGGCGTCGCGGTCAGCGTGAGCTGGTGGACGTCGGTCTTGAGCGCCTTCAGCCGCTCCTTGTGGGTGACGCCGAAGCGCTGTTCCTCGTCGACGATGACGAGGCCGAGGCGCTTGAACTCGATGCCCTTGGCAAGGATGGCGTGCGTGCCGACGACGATGTCGATCGAGCCGTTGGCGAGGCCCTCCTTGGTCCGCTTCATCTCGGCCGCAGGAACAAGGCGGGAGAGACGCCCGATTTCGAGCGGGAAGCCCTTGAACCGTTCGACGAAATTGGCGTGGTGCTGGCGGGCGAGCAAAGTCGTCGGGCAGACGATCGCAACCTGAAGGCCTGCCATGGCGGCGACGAACGCGCCGCGCAGCGCCACTTCCGTCTTGCCGAAGCCGACATCGCCGCAGACGAGGCGGTCCATCGGGCGGCCTGCGCCAAGATCCTCGATGACGTCGCCGATGGCGCGATCCTGGTCGTCCGTCTCGGTATAGGGGAAGCGATCGACGAAGGCAGGATAGCCGCCGGCGTCGGGCTCGGCCGCGGGTGCTTCGCGCAGCGCGCGTTCGGCGGCGACGGCGATCAGCTCACCCGCAATCTCGCGGATGCGCTCCTTCATCCGCGCCTTGCGCGCCTGCCAGCCCGCGCCGCCCAGCTTGTCGAGCGAGGCGCCTTCCTCCGCGCCGTAGCGGGAGAGCACTTCGAGATTCTCGACCGGCACATAGAGCTTGTCGCCGCCGGCATAGCTGAGCTGCACGCAATCGTGCGGCGCCTTGCCGACGGGGATCTGCGTCAGCCCCTCATAGCGGCCGATGCCATGTTCGGTGTGGACGACGAGATCGCCGGGCGAGAGCGTGGCGAGTTCGGCCAGGAAAGCGTCGGCCGACTTGCGGCGCTTGGCCCGGCGGACGAGCCGATCGCCGAGCATGTCCTGCTCGGTCAGCAGGACTACCTCCGGCGCGGTGAAGCCGCGGTCGAGCGGCAGGACGACAAGCGCGACGGCGCCCTTGGGCACGCCCAATGCCTCCTGCCACGTCTCGACCTTGATCAGCCGGTCGAGCCCATGGTCGACGAGGAGGCCGCCCAGCCGCTCGCGCGAGCCCGCCGAATAGCTGGCGAGGACGCGCTTGCGCCCCGCCTTTGCCTCGGCGGCGAGGTGATCGACGACCGCCTCGTAGATGTTGCCGCCCTTCGCGCGCTCGGGCGCGAAATCGCGCGGGCCGTCAACGGCGAAGTCGATGACTTTCGCCGAATCGGGCTCGTGGAAGGTGGACAGGCGGTGGACGGGGCGATCCGCCGTGATCCGCGCCCATTCGCTGTCGGCCAGATAGAGCGAGCGCGGATCGAGCGGGCGATAGCTGCCGGGCTCGGCCGACTGCGCCGCCTTCCGGTTCCTGTGGTAATCGGCGATGGTGTCGAACCGCTCGGCGGCGGATTCATCGGCATGCGCGTCGCGGACGATCAGGTCGTCGGGCGAGAGATGGTCGAACAGGGTTGCCAGTTTCTCTTCGAGCAGCGGCAGCCAATGCTCCATGCCCGCCAGCCGCCGCCCCTCGCTCACCGCCTGGTAAAGCGGATCGCCCGTGGCGGTAGCGCCAAAGATCTCGCGGTAGCGGCCGCGGAACCGCTTGATCGACTCCTCGTCCAGCAGCGCCTCGGAGGCGGGGAGGAGGGTGAGCCCGTCGATGCGGCCGATGGTGCGCTGGTCGGCGGGATCGAACTCGCGCACGCTCTCGATTTCGTCGCCGAAGAAATCGAGGCGGATGCCGCGCTCCGACCCGGCGGGCAGCAGATCGACGAGGCCGCCGCGCACGGCATAGTCGCCCGCGTCGTGCACCGTTTCCGACCGCTGGTAGCCGTTCGATTGGAGCAGGGTGCTCAGCCGATCGCGGTCGATCCGCTCACCGGGGGCGAGGCGGGCAACGAGCTGGCGGATGCGGAAGGGGGTGAGCGTGCGCTGGCTGGCGGCGTTGACGGTGGTGACGAGCAATTGCGCGCCGGCCCCCTTGCCCTGGAGGCGGTGCAACGTCGCCATCCGCTCCGACATGGAGCGGAGCGACGGCGAGGCGCGGTCGTAGGGCAGGCAATCCCACGCGGGAAAGATCAGCACTTCCAGCTCGGGCGCGAAGAAGGCGGCCGCCTCCGCCACGGCGCGCATCGCCTGCTCGTCCGATGCGATCAGCACGGCACGCCCCTTGGCGGCGCGGGCGAGATCGGCGGCGAGCCACGGCAGGAAACCCTGCGGCACGCCCGCGAGCGTCAGCTGCTCGCCGGCCTTGAGGATGCGGGAAAGGTCTGCCGTCACCGGCCCACCGTGATGTAATCGAGCCGGCGCAGGCGATCCATCATCGGCCCGTGCCATTCGGCGGGCACGGGCGTGACGCCGATGGCCCACGCCATGATGTCGACGTCCTGTTCCTCGATGAACGTCTCGAACCAGTCGATCTCGGCATCGCTCCACGTCGCGCTCTGCGCATCGAAGAAGCCGCCGACGAGCATGTCGGCCTCCCGGGTGCCGCGGTGCCAGGCGCGGAAGCGCAGGCGCTTGAGGCGGTTCTCGCGGTCCATGAACGTCGGCTCCGAAATGCGGACAAGCCGGCGGGCGCTGGCGGGCGCGCGTCGGCTGCGGTAGCGGCGCATCTAGTCATGCGTCCCGATATTCTCAATCCGCTGTTCGCCGAGGTGGAGGCGCTGAAGGGCGTCGGCGCCGCCTTGAGCAAGCCGCTCCACCGGCTGGGCATCCGCCGCGTGATCGACACGCTGTTCCATCTGCCGACCGGCTGGATCGACCGGCGGCACCTGGCCGATCTCGACGGGGCGGAGCCGGGACGGCAGGTGGTGCTGAGCGTGACGCCGGCCGAATATCGCGGCGGCGGCTCCCCACGCGCGCCGATGCGGGTGCGGGCGACGGACGATGCGGGCAACAACCTGTTGCTCGTCTTCTTCGGCAAGGGCGGGTGGGCGCGCAAGCTGTTGCCTCTGGGCGAGCGGCGCGCGGTGGCCGGTAAGGTCGAGGCGTACGATCAGTACCTTCAGATCGTGCATCCTGACGTCATGACGCCAGAGGAAGCCGCGGCGCTGCCAGCGCGCGAGCCGGTCTATCCGCTGGCGGAGGGGCTGGCGGGCAAGAAGATGCAGGCGCTGGCCATGCAGGCGCTGGCGCGCGCGCCGGAGCTGCCCGAATGGATCGAGCCCTCACTGCTGGCGAAGCGCGGCTGGCCGTCGTGGCGCGAGGCGATGGCGCGCATCCATGCCGATCCGGCGGACGGCATGGCGCGGGCGCGAGCGGGCTATGACGAGCTGTTCGCCAACCAGCTGGCGCTGACGCTGGTGCGCGCCTCCACCCGCGCGCGGCGGGGCGTGCCGCTGGAGGGCGACGGCCGGCTGCGGGGCGCGCTGAAACTGCCTTATGCGCCGACGGGCGCGCAGGCGCGGGCAACGGCCGAGATCCTGGCCGACATGGCGCAGGTGCGGCCGATGATCCGGCTGCTGCAGGGCGATGTCGGCGCGGGCAAGACGCTGGTCGCGACTTTCGCCATGCTGGCGGCGGTGGAGGGAGGGGCGCAGGCGGCGCTGCTCGCCCCGACCGAGATCCTCGCGCGCCAGCATTATGCCACGCTGAGTCGCACGCTGACCGGCATCGGCGTCAATGTCGCCATCCTGACCAGCCGCGAGAAGGGGCGTGCCCGTGAATCGACCCTGATGGGGCTGGCGGACGGCAGCATCGACATCCTGATCGGCACACACAGCATCTTTCAGGAGACGGTCAGCTACAAAAGGCTCGGCCTCGTCGTGGTGGACGAGCAGCATCGCTTCGGCGTGGCGCAGCGCATGATGTTGCAGGCAAAGGCGGAGCGGCCGCCGCACGTGCTGGTGATGACTGCAACGCCGATCCCGCGCACGCTGACGCTGACGCAATATGGCGAGATGGACGTCAGCCGGCTGGATGAGCTGCCGCCCGGCCGCCAGCCGATCGAGACGCTGGTGATGGGCGACGAGAAGATGGCGCAGGTGGTCGACGGGCTCGGCCGCCATATTGAAGGCGGGGGGCAGGCCTATTGGGTCTGCCCGCTAGTCGAGGAGACGGAGAGCGGGGACATGGCCGCGGCGGAGAGCAGGGCGGCGGTGCTGCGGGAGCGGTTCGGCGACAGGATCGGTCTCGTCCACGGCCGCATGAAGGGGCCGGACAAGGATGCCGTCATGGAGGCGTTCGCCGCCGGCCGCATCGCCGTGCTGGTGGCGACGACGGTGATCGAGGTGGGCGTGGACGTGCCCAACGCGACGCTGATCGTGATCGAGGGCGCGGACCGCTTCGGCCTGGCCCAGCTGCACCAGCTGCGCGGGCGCGTGGGGCGGGGCGGGGGCCTGTCGCGCTGCCTGTTGCTCAGGGGAAGCAGCCTGTCGGAGACGGCGCGCGCGCGCCTGGCGCTGATGCGGGATACGACCGACGGCTTCCTGATCGCGGAGAAGGATCTGGAGCTGCGGGGTGCGGGCGAGATCCTCGGCACGCGGCAATCGGGCGAGGCGGCGTTCCGGCTGGTGCCGCCCGAGATGCTGGCGGAGGGGCTGGCGACCGCGACCGACGATGCGCGCCTGCTGATCGAGAGGGATGGCGGGCTGGAAGGGCCACGGGGTGCTGCGGCGCGCATCTGCCTCTATCTATTCGAGCGGGATGCGGCGGTCGGCCTCTTGCGGTCGGGCTGAGGCGCGGGCAGGCAGACGGCATGACGCCACAGATCCTCGTGCCCATGGTGCTGCTGCTGTTGGCGGGGATGCTTAATTCGGTGCAGGGGCCGACCAACGCGCTGCTGGCGCGGGGTGGCGGATCCGTGCTGACGGCAGCGCTGGTGTCCTTCCTCGTCGGCACGAGCCTGCTGCTGGCAGCGTGGATCGTGCTGCGACCGCAGGCGAACTGGGCGGCGATGCGCGCGCTGCCGCCTTATGCGTGGATCGGCGGCCTGTATGGCGCCATCTATGTCGCGGCGTTTGCTTTCGCGACGCCGAGGCTCGGCATCGCCGCCGCGATCGTCATCGCCTCGCTCGGGCAACTGGGCGCGGCGCTGGCAATCGACCATTTTGCGCTGCTCGGCGTGCCGCGCGATCCGATCCGGCTGACCAAGGCACTAGGCGTGCTGCTGGTCGTCGCCGGGATCGGGCTGGTGCGGTGGAAGTGAAGCCGCTCCCTAGCGGCCCACCAGCACATGCCGCTTCTTGCCGAGCGAGAGGCGGCGGTCGGCGGTGAGGTCGAGCGGGGTGTCCAGGCCGGCGGGCTCGCCATCGAGGCGAACGGCGCCTTCCTCCAGCTTGCGGCGGGCCTCCTTCTTCGAGGGCGCGAGGCCGCTGGCGATGAGCGCATCGATCAAGGTCGCGCCCTCGAGCATGGCATAGCGCGGCAGATCGGCGGTCGCGGCACCGCCGAACGCGGCGGCGGCGGCGGCGGCGGCGCGCTCGGCAGCGTCGCGGCCACGGCAGAGCGCAGTGGCCTCATCCGCCAGCCGCTTCTTGGCGGCGTTGATATCGCCCGCTGCCAGCGCCTCGATCTCATCGAGCGGCACGTCGGTGAACAGCTTGAGGAAGCGCGCGACATCGCCATCATGCGTGTTGCGCCAGAACTGCCAGTAATCGAAATCGGGCAGCGCATCGGCATTCAGCCACACCGCGCCAGCCATCGTCTTGCCCATCTTGCCGCCGTCCGCGGTGGTGATGAGCGGCGTCGTCAGGCCGTGCACCTCGGTGCCGTCCATCCGGCGGGCAAGCTCCACGCCGTTGACGATGTTGCCCCACTGATCCGACCCGCCCATCTGGAGGCGCACGCCCGCGCGGCGCGACAGCTCCATGAAATCGTAGGCCTGCAGGATCATGTAGTTGAATTCGAGGAAGGAGAGCGACTGCTCCCGGTCCAGCCGCAGCCGCACCGAATCGAAGCTGAGCATCCGGTTGACCGAGAAATGCTGCCCGACCTCGCGCAGGAACGGGATGTACTCGAGGGCGTCGAGCCACTCGGCATTGTCGACCATCACCGCATCGGTCGGCCCGTCGCCGAACGTCAGGAAGCGTTCGAACACGGTTCGGATCGAGGCTATGTTGGCAGCGATCGTGTCGCCCGTCATCAGCTTGCGCGCCTCGTCCTTGAAGCTCGGATCGCCGATCTTGCCGGTGCCGCCGCCCATCAGCACGACGGGCTTGTGCCCCGCCTGCTGCATGCGGCGCAGCATCATGATCTGCACGAGGCTGCCGACGTGGAGCGACGGTGCGGTGGGATCGAAGCCGATATAGCCGGGCACGATCTGCCGCGCGGCCAAGGCATCCAGCCCCGCGGCGTCGGTCGCCTGATGGATGTAGCCGCGGCTGTCGAGTAGGCGGAGGAGATCGGACTGATAGGTCATGGCGGCCGCGCGCCTAGCATGGCGGGAGGATGAATGGATAGCGTGCTGGCGGTGGGATTGATGTCGGGAACGTCGCTGGACGGGATCGACGCGGCGCTGATCGAGACGGACGGAGAAGGCATCGCCCGGCCGATCGCCTTCCGCAGCGACGCTTATTCGGATGCGGCGCGCGCGCAATTGCGCGAGGCTTGCGCGCTGGCGCTTCTGAAGGAAAGGCCGCGGCCGACGCCTGAGATCGAGGCGGCAGCCGAGATGCTGACGCGACGCCATGCATTGAGCGTGCGGCAGTTGCTGAACGATGCGGGCGTGGCGGGTAGCCAGGTGCGCGTCGTCGGCTTTCACGGGCAGACGGTGGCGCACCGGCCGGATCGCGGCTGGACTTGGCAGATCGGCGACGGGCAGGCGCTGGCCGACGCGCTCGGCACCCCCGTGGTGTTCGATTTCCGCTCCGCCGACGTGGCGGCGGGTGGGCAGGGGGCGCCGCTGCTGCCGGTCTATCACGCGGCGATCGCCGCGCGGCTGGAGCGACCGCTGGCGATCCTCAATCTCGGCGGCGTCGGCAATCTGACCTTCATCGGCGCGGACGGCGCGCCCATCGCGTTCGACACCGGACCCGCCAATGCGCTGATCGACGACTGGATGATGGCGGAGGCAGGGCGGCCGTTCGACATGGGCGGCAGCTTCGCCGGCACGGGCCACGTGGATGAAGGCGTGCTACGCGACATGATGGATCTGCCCTGGTTCGATCTGCCGCCGCCCAAATCGCTCGACCGCGCAGATTTCACCGCACAGCCGGTCCGCGGGCTGGCGCCGGCGGACGGGGCGGCGACGCTGACGGCGTTCACCGCCGCCACGGTCGCGCAGGCGCTGACCCTGCTCCCGGTACGCCCGCGGCGGCTGATCGTCGCTGGCGGAGGGCGGCACAACGCCACGCTGATGCGGATGCTGGGCGAGCGGACGGGGATCGTACCGGAGCCGATCGACGCACTCGGCCTGAACGGCGATGCGACCGAGGCGGAGGGCTTCGCCTATATGGCGGTACGACACCTGGCCGGGCTGCCGATCAGCTTTCCGGGTACGACGGGCGTGCCGACGCCGATGACGGGCGGCAGCCTGCGTACGCCAGCGGGCGGAACGGCGCAGAGGAGCGGCGGTTAACCCGCCTTAACTCTGCCCACGAGGTCTGAACCATGGCTGCCCCCGTCCGCTACACGCCCGACGTCGAGACCATCGCGCCGGATGAGGCCGAGACGCAGGCGGGGCTGGATCAGGCGATGACGGAGATCCTCGAGACAACCTCGAAGGATTATGGCCGCGCGGTGCGCAGCGTTCACGCCAAGGGGCATGCGCTGCTGAAGGGCAGGCTGATCGTCGCGGAGGGTCTGCCGCCGGAGTTGGCGCAGGGTCTGTTCGCGCAAGGCGGCGAGCATGAGGCGATCCTGCGCTTCTCGACAAATGCGGGTGACATCCTCGACGACAGCATCAGCCTGCCGCGGGGCCTCGCGCTCAAGGTGCTGGACGTGGAGGGCGAGCGGCTGCCTGGATCGGAGGGGGACCGTACGCAGGACTTCATCCTCGTCAACGCGCCCGCCTTCGGCGCGCCCGAGCCCAAAGCGTTCCTCGGCAATCTGAAGCTGCTGGCCAAGACGACCGACAAGGCGGAGTGGGCCAAAAAGGCGCTGTCCGCGACGCTGCGTACGATCGAGGCGGGCGTGGAGGCACTGGGCGGCAAGAGCGCGCTGCTCAACCAGATGGGCGGCGCGCAGCAGGTTCATCCGCTGGGTGAGACCTACTGGACGCAGGTGCCGTTCCGCTATGGCGATCACATCGCCAAGCTGCAGCTGGTGCCGGTGTCGCGCGAGCTGACGGAGGTGAGCGGCATGACGATCAACGCCGCCGGACGCCCCGACGCGCTGCGCGAAGACATCAACGAGACGATCGTCGAGCATGGCGGCGTGTGGGAGCTGCGCGTGCAGCTGTGCGTCGATCTGGACGCGATGCCGGTCGAGGATGCGTCCAAGGAGTGGGATGCCGAGGCGAGCCCCTATCGCACCGTCGCGCGGCTGGAGGTGCCGGCGCAGCTCGGCTGGCAGACGGGGGCGAGCGAGCAGGCGGAAGGCGCGCTGTCGTTCAGCGTCTGGCACGGCCTGGCGGCACATCGGCCGCTTGGCGGGATCAACCGGATGCGCAAGCAGACCTACGAGCTTTCCGCCGGCTACCGCGCGCGGTTCAACGGCTGTCCCATCCATGAGCCGGCGACGCTCGCCGACGTGGGCTGACACGGTTAATCACGCATCTGCAACCTTTCGGCGGTTTCCGCGCGCGAACCGGCAATACGAGGTGGGACTCGCCTGCGCGCCGCCGTTAAAGCTTCGACTCGGCAGGGGGATCTGCCGGGGTGGAGCGGGCGAATGGAATCGGATCGGCGCTATTATGCGCGCCGTGCCGCGCAGGAGGCGCTGGCCGCAGAGCGGGCGGTGACGGATGCCGCGCGGGCGCGACGGCTCATGCTTGCCGCGAATTATCGGGCACGGCTGGACGCGCTGGAGCGGGTGGCGATCGTCTGACCTTCAGGGTTGGCGGACCCGGTGCTTAGCGCTTGCGCGTGAGCGCGCGCATCGCCTCGTCCAGCCCATCGAGCGTCAGCGGATACATGCGATCCCCCATCAGGCGGCGGATCAGCGCGGTCGATTGCGAGTAGCCCCACTGCGCCTCGGGCGTGGGGTTGAGCCATGCCGCGGCGGGATAGACGCGCGTCAGCCGCTCCATCCAGACGGCGCCGGCTTCCTCGTTCATATGCTCGACCGAGCCGCCGGGATGCGTGATCTCGTAGGGGCTCATCGCCGCGTCGCCGACGAACACCAGCTTATAATCGTGGCCGAACTTGTGCAGCACGTCCCATGTCGGCGTACGCTCGGCATAGCGGCGGCGATTGTCCTTCCACACGCCCTCATAGACGCAATTGTGGAAGTAGAAGAATTCCAGATGCTTGAATTCCGCCGTGGCGGCGGAAAACAGCTCCTCGCAGATGCGGATGAACGGATCCATCGACCCGCCGACATCGAGGAACAGCAGCAGCTTGACCGCATTATGCCGCTCCGGCCGCATCCGGACGTCGAGCCAACCCTGACGCGCGGTGCCGTCGATCGTGCCTTCGAGGTCGAGCTCATCCGCAGCGCCCGCGCGCGCGAAGCGGCGCAGGCGGCGTAGCGCCACCTTGATATTGCGGGTGCCGAGCGCACGGGTCGAGTCGAGGTTCTGGAACTCGCGCTTGTCCCACACCTTGATCGCGCGCTTGTGGCGACTTTCGCCCCCGATGCGGACACCCTCCGGATTGTAGCCGCCGTTGCCGAAGGGCGAGGTGCCGCCGGTCCCGATCCACTTGTTGCCGCCCTGATGACGGCCCTTCTGTTCCTCGAGCCGCTGCTTCAGCGTCTCCATGATCTTGTCCCAGTCGCCCAGCGACTTGACCTTCGCCATCTCTTCGGGGCTGAGAAACTTTTCGGCGACGGCCTTCAGCCACTCCTCGGGCAGCTCGGCCGTGGCGTCACCTGATCCCCCCTCGAGCCCGCGGAAGACCTTGGCGAAGACCTGGTCGAACCGGTCGATCAGCCCCTCGTCCTTCACGTAGGTGGCGCGCGCGAGATAATAGAAGTCCTCCGGCCGCCGCTCGATCACCTCACGGTCGAGCGCCTCGAGCAGGACGAGATGCTCCTTCATGCCGGCGGGGATGCCGGCGGCGCGCAGCGCGTCGAGGAAGCTGAGCAGCATGGCGGCTCAGTCGACCGGTGGAACCTGCGCGGAGTGCGCGGGGATCGTCTCGCTGATGCAGGCCCAGGCGGGCGCCGCGTCCGTCCAGATCGTCATCTGCGGGGCGAGATCGTCCCGCTCATCGAACGCGCCGACACGGATGACGGCGAGGTGCGGGCGGCTCTCGGCGGCGCTGAACAGGGGCGTGCCGCAGGCGGGGCAGAAGCCGCGGCGCATGCGATTGCCGCTGTCGGCCACGCTGTCGTGCCAGCGCACCTCACCGGTGGTGGTCACCTTGTCGGCTGGAAAGGCGGCGTTGACCGTGGCGCTGCCGGCGCCCAGCGCCTGGCAGAGGCGGCACCAGCAGGTGCGTACAACCAGCGGATCGGCATCCACTTCGATCCGCACCGCGCCGCAGAGGCAGCCGCCCGTCCGCAAGGTCACTGCCCACGCCGGGCGAGGAAGGCGAGCCGTTCGAACAACATCACGTCCTGCTCGTTCTTCAGGAGCGCGCCGTGGAGCGGCGGGATGGCCTTGCGCGCATCGCGGGTCTGGAGGACGTCGAGCGGCATGTCCTCGGCGAGCAGCAGCTTCAGCCAGTCGATCAGCTCGCTGGTGGACGGCTTCTTCTTCAGGCCGGGCACGTCGCGCACCTCGTAGAAGATGTCGAGCGCGCGGGCGACGAGCGTCTTCTGGATGCCGGGGAAGTGGACGTCGACGATCGCCTGCATCGTCTCCCGGTCGGGAAAGCGAATATAGTGGAAGAAGCAGCGGCGCAGGAATGCGTCCGGCAAGTCCTTCTCATTGTTCGACGTGATGACGACGATCGGCCGCTCCTTGGCCGCGACCGTCTGGCCCGTCTCGTAGACGTCGAACGCCATTCGATCGAGTTCCTGGAGGAGATCGTTCGGGAACTCGATGTCGGCCTTGTCGATCTCGTCGATCAGCAGGACAGGCAGCTGCGGCGCTGTGAACGCCTCCCACAATTTGCCGCGGCGGATATAGTTGGCGATGTCATCCACGCGCGGATCGCCGAGCTGGCCGTCGCGCAGGCGCGCCACCGCATCATATTCGTAGAGGCCCTGCTGCGCCTTCGTCGTTGACTTGACGTTCCAGGTGATCAGCGGTGCATCCGCCGCGCGGGCAATCTGCTCGGCCAGCACCGTCTTGCCCGTGCCCGGCTCGCCCTTGACGAGGAGCGGGCGCCGCAGCGTCACCGCGGCGTTGACCGCCACCTTGAGGTCGTCCGTCGCGACATAATCGCCGGTGCCTTCGAAGCGCACGCCGTCCTCCCGCTGTTTCGCCGGATCGGCGATGCGGGCGCGGGCGGCTCAGGTCAAGCCGGGAGCGGTCAGACGCGGCGGGCGGCAGCGCGGGCTTCCAGCACGTCCCACAAGCCGCGATGCTGGACGAGCAGCTGGCGCGCACCGAAGCTGACAGCCCGAGCCCGCACCGGATCAGCGCAAGCCTCAAGCGCAACCGCCTGCGCCGCACCGGCCGGTAGGATCGGCCGCTCGACCGGCACGCCGAAGCGGAGCGACGCCGCATCCAGAACGGCCCGCACTGCCGCCCAGTCGAGCGCCAGCGCCAGCGCGGCGCCAAGCGCGCAACCCTGCCGATCCGAGCGGGCGAGCATCTCGATCGCGTGGCAATGACCGACGATGGCGGCCTCACTCTCCGCATGGCCGGGCGTGCTGGGCAGCGGCCCCGCCGCCACGGCAAGCCGGTGGAGAAACGCGCGCTCGGCCGCGAAATCGGCGGCGGAGTCGAACAGCCAGACGGCGGCCGAGCCCGTCGACTTCATGCCGGCATGATCGAACAAGCTTGGGTGGCGGCCATGCAGCATCAGTACATGATGCGCGGCATCTGCCAGGTCGCGCGGATGCCCCTCTGCGGCCAGCGCGGTCGGCCAGCGATGACCGGCGCTGCCGCCGTCTGCAACAAGGGGCCCGAGCGTGTCCGGGAGGCTGGCTCCCGCGGCGCGAACGGCGTCCATATCCATTAAAAGCCACTCCCCGGATGCGGTGCCCTCACGCGCAAGCCTTGCAACCGCGGGAGTAACCGTTGCCCGTAGGAACAGGGTGAACGGATCGTTTATTCAATATGTGTGGAACCGGCGATCCGCTGCCATCCGGACGTCAAACCGGCCCCGGAGCGTGCTCCGAGGCCGGGAGGCGGCTTACTGGTCGAGGAAACTGCGCATCTTGCGCGAGCGGGAGGGATGCTTCAGCTTGCGCAGCGCCTTGGCCTCGATCTGACGGATGCGCTCGCGCGTCACGCTGAACTGCTGGCCGACCTCCTCCAGCGTGTGATCGGTGTTCATGCCGATGCCGAAGCGCATGCGCAGCACGCGCTCCTCACGCGGGGTGAGCGAGGCGAGGACGCGAGTGACCGTTTCCTTGAGGTTCGCCTGGATCGCGGCATCCACGGGGATGACGGCGTTCTTGTCCTCGATGAAGTCGCCCAGATGGCTGTCCTCCTCGTCGCCGATCGGCGTCTCGAGGCTGATCGGCTCCTTGGCGATCTTCATCACCTTGCGGACCTTTTCGAGCGGCATGGATAGCCGCTCGGCCAGTTCCTCGGGCGTCGGCTCGCGGCCGATCTCGTGAAGGATCTGACGGCTGGTGCGCACCAGCTTGTTGATCGTCTCGATCATGTGGACCGGGATACGAATGGTCCGCGCCTGGTCCGCGATCGAGCGGGTGATCGCCTGCCGGATCCACCACGTCGCATAGGTGCTGAACTTGTAGCCGCGGCGATATTCGAACTTATCGACCGCCTTCATCAGGCCGATATTGCCCTCCTGGATCAAATCCAGGAACTGCAGGCCGCGGTTGGTGTACTTCTTGGCGATCGAGATGACGAGGCGCAGATTGGCCTCCACCATCTCCTTCTTGGCAATCCGCGCCTCGCGCTCGCCCTTCTGCACCATGTTGACGATGCGGCGGAACTCGCTGAGCGCCATGCCGGTCGCCTGGCCGATCTCGCCCACCTCCACACGGATGCGCTCGACCGGCTCCGCCTCGGCGGCGGCGAAGGCAGCCCACTTCTTGTCGATCCCGCGGACGCGATCGATCCAGCCTTCCTCGGTCTCATGATCGACATAGGCGTCGAGGAACGCCTTGCGCGGCACCTTGTGGCGCTCGGCCAGACGCAGCATCTGGCCGCCGAGCGCGGTCAGGCGGCGGTTGAAGCTGTAGAGCTGATCGACGAGGAACTCGATCTTCTGGCCGTGGAACTGGACGCTCTCCACCTCCGCCGTCAGTTCCTCGCGGAGCTTCTGATACTTGCGCTCCTCCGACGCCGGGAAATCGTCGCCCACGCCAAGCGCCGAAAGGCGCGCAGCCTGGACCTTGCCGAACTTCTTGTAGAGCGCAGTGATGTTGGCGAACTTCTCGAGCGCCATCGGCTTGAGCTGCTCTTCCATCTGCGCGAGGCTGAGCGTGTTATCCTCATCCTCGTCGTCGGACGGGCGCGGCGCACGACGCTCGGTCAGCTCGTCATCCTCGTCGGCGGAGGCTTCTTCCTTGACGTCCTCCTCCTCCTTGTAGGCCGGGCCTGCGGCGGAGGCGCTGATCTCACCCGAATCGTCGTCCTCGGCCGCCTCGACCTGCTCGGCCGACGGGCCCTTGGACAGCATGGCGTCGAGATCGAGGATCTCGCGCAGCTGCATCGTGCCTTCATTAAGCTGGGTCGACCAGTCGATGATCGCGTTGAAGGTGATCGGCGATTCGCACAGGCCGAGGATCATCGTGTCGCGGCCGGCCTCGATCCGCTTGGCGATGGCGATCTCGCCCTCGCGTGACAGGAGCTCGACCGCACCCATCTCGCGCAAATACATGCGGACGGGATCGTCGGTGCGATCGACCGTCTCCTTCTTGGTCGAGGCGGCGAGAACCGGGACCGCCTCGCCCTCGTCGACACCGACGACTTCCTCGGGCGAGTCGTCATCGGACTGCTGCGCCTCGCCGTCCTCGCCGGCATCCTCATTCTCGACGATATTAACGCCCATCTCGTTGAGCGCGGCCATCACGTCCTCGATCTGCTCGGAGGACATCTGATCCTGCGGCAGCGCCTCGTTGAGCTGATCGTAGGTGATGTAGCCGCGCTTCTTGGCGCGCGCGATCAGCTTCTTGAGGGTCGCCTCGTTGAGGTCGATCAGCGGCGCCTCGCCGTCGGCGCCATTGCCGTTTCCACCTGCCGCCGGTGCTGCCGCCACGTTCGCCTTCGCCATGCGTTTCGCCGTCCCGTCCTTCAAATCGCTTCGCCCGAGGCCTGTTCCGCCATCTGCTCGTGCAGATCGCGCAAACCCGCCCGGAGTGGGCCGCGGGCCGCCTCGATGGCGTCCCACTCACTGCCGTCATCCGCTATCGCCGCCCGATCGAGCTCCGCCAACTGATCGCTCATCTCACGCTCCCCACACAGGAGCGAGATCAGCGCGTCAAGCTGACTCACCGCCTCATCCGCATCGCAGGTGCGCGCGGTGAAGCGATAACGCAGGTCGCTCACGTCGGCGAAGCGCAGCAGTTCGGGCATGACCGCCGTTCCCAATATGGCCTCGACCGCGTCGACATCAAGATTGGGGTGGCGAAACGTCGCGTCTACAAGCACTTGCCGCCAGCGTCTCAGATCGGGATCGTCGATCCGGATGCAGGCGATATCTTCCGCCCGGCGCGTCAGCGTGCGCGGATGGCGGCTGAGCCCGAGCAGCAGCGCACGGACAGTGCGGCGCGGCAGTTCCTCCGCCGGATTGCCGCCCGTGCGGTGGATGGCGCCGGCGATGGCGCGCAGCTCCGTCTTCTTCCAGCCGAATTCCTCGAAGAACAATTCGCGGAAGGTGCGGCGGAATTCCTCCGCGACGAGGCGGTCCGCGCAGGTTCCGGCAAGCTCGTCCAGCTTCGCCCGCAGGCCTGCGCGCAGCTCCGGTCGGGTGAGATCGACCTGATCGCGCTCTGCCTCGTAAAGCAACGTGGCAAGGGGCACAGGCGCATCGAGCAGCGCTTCCATCGCCTCCGGGCCGCCGCTGCGGACGAGATCGTCGGGATCCTGCCCCTCGGGCAGCAAGGCGAAGGCGAGGGCCTTGCCGGGGCGGAGCAGCGGCAGGGCACGCTGGGCCGCGCGGACGGCGGCCCTGCGGCCCGCCTTGTCGCCGTCGAAGCAGAGGATCGGCTCGTCCACCAGCCGCCACAGCCTCTCGAGCTGGTGCTCGGTGAGCGCGGTGCCGAGCGGCGCGACCGCCTCGCGGATGCCTGCCTGGTCGAGCGCGATCACGTCGAGATAGCCCTCGACCACGAGCAGGCGACCCGAACGGCGGCTCGCCGGACCCGCGCGGTCGAGATTGAACAGGGTGCGGCCCTTGTCGAACAGGGGCGTCTCGGGCGAGTTCAGATATTTCGGCTCGCCATCGCCGAGGATGCGGCCGCCGAACGCGATGGCGCGGCCCTTGGCATCGCGGATCGGGATCATTAGCCGGCCGCGGAAGCGATCGTAGCGCTCCTTGCCCTCCACTTCAATGACGAGGCCCGCTTCGACCAGCCGGTCCTCGCCCGCCTCCGCCAGCGCGGCCTTCAGCTTGCCGCGGCTGTCGGGCGCGAAGCCGATGCCGAAGGCGGCGCGCGCCTCGGCACCGATGCCGCGCTTGTCGAGGTAGGCGCGTGCGCCCGCGCCGTCGATGCCGCCAAGCTGCTGGCGGAACCAGGCCGCCGCCTGCTCGACAACCTCACCCAGCGAGGCCTCGCGCTCCGCCTGCGCACGGGCTGC
Organism: Sphingomonas jatrophae; assembly: GCF_900113315.1. Lineage (GTDB taxonomy): Bacteria > Pseudomonadota > Alphaproteobacteria > Sphingomonadales > Sphingomonadaceae > Sphingomonas_P > Sphingomonas_P jatrophae. The sequence goes on from NZ_FOZG01000001.1 coordinate 548,832, forward strand.
GGGCGTAGGGGCGGGCAGTTCGAGCCCGGCCGCGTCCGCGAGCTCCTTCACCGCATCCATGAAGGCAAGGCCACGCGCCTCGGTGAGGAAGCGGATGGCGTCACCGTGCGCGCCGCAGCCGAAGCAGTGATAGAAGGCCTTCTGATCGTTGACCCAGAAGGAGGGCGTCTTTTCCTGATGGAACGGGCAGCAGGCCTTGTGCTCGTTCCCGGCCTTTTGCAGCTTCACCGTGCGGCCGATCAGGCCGGACAGCGATGTGCGGGCACGCAGTTCGTCAAGGAAAGCGGGCGACAGCAACGCGAACCCACCCCCGCCGCGGCGGGGGGCTTGGTTCGGCGATGGTGCGGCGCGGGCCATGCGCGATTATACGGTTAGCACCGATCGAAGCCGCAAGCGACTCCGATTGCCATGGATCAGCCGGCCAGCCGCGCCTTCACCAGCGCGCTCGCCTTGCTCATGTCCATCTTGCCGGCGTGGCGCGCCTTCACCTCGGCCATGACGCGGCCCATGTCCTTGACCGACGCGGCGCCGATCTCGGTCGCGATCGCATCGATCGCGGCCTTGGCTTCGTCCTCGCTCATCTGCTGCGGCAGAAAGCGCTCGATCACCGCGACCTCGGCTTCCTCGGCCGCGGCCAGCTCCTCGCGATTGCCCTTGCGATACAGGTCGATCGATTCGCGGCGCTGCTTGATCATCTTCTGCAGCACCTCGGTGACGACCACGTCGTCATCGGCGGGGGCGGCGGCGGTGCGCAGTTCGATGTCGCGATTCTTGATCGCGGCCTGGATCAGCCGGGTTGCGGCGACGGTGCCCTTGTCGCCCGCCTTCATCGCGGCGATCTGCGCCGCCTTCACATCGTCCCGGATCATGCTCGCCTCTGAACCAAAGCGAGGCGTCTAGCCCGATCCATCCATCATGAACAGACGTTGACCCCCGAGGGAACCGGGTCTAGCGGGCGGCGCTTAGCGACATCGCCAGCCCGAACAGGAGTGCCCGCCCGACATGGCCGACGCCACGCCCTCACGCACGCCCCCCGAAGGCGCGACCGGTTGTCTCGCGCTGGCGAATGGCGACGTCCTGTGGGGCCGCGGCTTCGGCGCGGAAGGCGCGGCGGTCGGCGAGGTGTGCTTCAACACCGCGATGACGGGCTATCAGGAGGTGATGACCGATCCCTCCTATGCCGGGCAGATCATCACCTTCACCTTCCCGCACATCGGCAATGTCGGCGCGAACCCGGATGACGTGGAGGGGCTGAACCCGCACGCGCTCGGCTGCATCGTGCGCGAGGACGTGACCGACCCGTCGAACTTCCGCGCCACGCACCGCTTTGACGGGTGGCTGCGCAATAACGGGCGCATCGGCCTGGCCGGCATCGACACGCGTGCGCTGACCCGCGCGATCCGCGTTCAGGGAGCGCCGAACGGCGTCATCGCGCATGCGAGCGACGGCCGTTTCGACGTCGATGCGTTGATCGAGCAGGCGCGCACCTGGCCGGGGCTGGAGGGGATGGACCTCGCCAAGCAGGTGTCCTCGACCCAAAGCTACAAGTGGGAGGACGGGCTGTGGAGCGCGGGCGAAGGCTATGCCACGCACGCCGCCAACCCGGATGGTCCGCACGTCGTCGCCATCGATTTCGGCCTGAAGCGCAACATCCTGCGCAACCTTGTTGCGGCAGGCGCGCGCTTGACGGTGGTGCCGGCGACCGCGACGTTCGACGAGGTGATGGCGCATCAGCCCGACGGCGTGTTCCTGTCCAACGGCCCGGGCGATCCCGCGGCGACGGGTGCTTACGCGGTGCCGGTGATCCGCGAGCTGCTCGCCATCTCCAAGCCGATCTTCGGCATCTGCCTCGGCCACCAGCTGCTCGGGTTGGCGGTCGGCGGCAAGACTTCGAAGATGCACCAGGGCCACCGCGGCGCGAACCATCCGGTGAAGCGCACTGACGACGGCCGCGTCGAGATCACCAGCATGAACCACGGCTTCGCGGTCGAGACGGAAAGCCTGCCCGCTAATGTCGAGCCGACGCATTTCTCGCTGTTCGACGGATCGCTTGCAGGTCTGCGGCTGACGGACAAGCCGGCGTTCAGCGTGCAATATCATCCGGAGGCGAGCCCGGGTCCGCAGGACAGCCACTATCTGTTCGAGCAGTTTGTGAGCCAGTTGGAGCGGGGCGTATGATCGACCAGCCGCCTCCACCACCTCCGATCATTAGCATCCGCACAGATCAATGTCCTGCAATCGCGGCAGTGGAAGGTCTTTCTGCGAGTCCCTGCCTGCTGAGTGTCACGGGTGAGCCGACCGCCATCAATGCGGCACACGCCGCTCTGACAAAGGAAGGATGGAACGTCCTGAGCGGCGCCCCAGAGTCGCGCGGCATGGCCGTGGTCCTCGCGGGCTCTCGCGCAGAACAAGTTGTGTCCTTGTGGAAAAGGCTCGCTGATGGGGCATACGGGCCGCTCACGGCCGTCGACCCCGCCTTCAAGAAGTAGGTAAATATGCCCCGCCGCACCGACATCTCCTCCATCCTCATCGTCGGCGCCGGCCCGATCGTCATCGGGCAGGCGGCGGAGTTCGATTATTCGGGCGCGCAGGCATGCAAGGCGCTGCGCGAGGACGGGTTCAGGATCATCCTGATCAACTCCAATCCCGCGACGATCATGACCGATCCGGACATGGCCGACGCCACCTATATCGAGCCGATCACGCCCGAGATCGTCGCCAAGATCATCGAGAAGGAGCGCCCCGACGCGATCCTGCCGACGATGGGGGGCCAGACCGCGCTCAACACCGCGCTGGCGCTGTTCCGCGACGGCACGCTCGACAAGTTCGGCGTCAAGATGATCGGCGCGGATGCCGACGCGATCGACAAGGCGGAGGATCGCCAGCGCTTCCGCGATGCGATGGACAAGATCGGGCTGGAAAGCCCGCGCTCCGCCACTGCGCACACGCTGGACGAGGCGCTTGCTGCGCTGGAACAGGTCGGCCTGCCCGCGATCATCCGGCCGTCCTTCACCATGGGAGGGCAGGGCGGCGGCATCGCCTATAATCGCGAGGAATTCACCCAGATCGTCACGTCGGGCCTCGACCTGTCGCCGACGACCGAGGTGCTGGTCGAGGAATCCGTCCTCGGCTGGAAGGAATATGAGATGGAGGTCGTGCGCGATCGCAACGACAATGCCATCATCATCTGCTCGATCGAGAATGTCGATCCGATGGGCGTCCATACGGGCGATTCCATCACCGTCGCGCCAGCGCTGACGCTGACCGACAAGGAATATCAGATCATGCGCAACGCGAGCATTGCGGTGCTGCGGGAAATCGGCGTCGAAACAGGCGGTTCCAACGTCCAGTTCGCAGTCAATCCGAAGGATGGCCGCCTGGTCGTCATCGAGATGAACCCGCGTGTGTCCCGCTCCTCGGCGCTCGCCTCCAAGGCGACGGGCTTTCCCATCGCCAAGGTCGCGGCCAAGCTTGCGGTCGGCTACACGCTGGACGAGATCGACAACGACATCACCGGCGCGACGCCCGCCAGCTTCGAGCCGACGATCGATTACGTTGTCACCAAGATCCCGCGCTTCGCCTTCGAGAAGTTTGCAGGCGCCGAGCCGCTGCTGTCGACCAGCATGAAGAGCGTCGGCGAAGTGATGGCGATCGGGCGCAATTTCCACGAATCGCTGCAGAAGGCTCTGCGCGGGCTGGAGACGGGCCTGACCGGCCTCGATCCGGTCGAGGCGCTGAAGGGCGCGGATCGCGACACGATCCTCGCCGCGCTCTCCCGCGCCACGCCCGACCGGTTGCTCCTCGCGGCGCAGGCGCTGCGTGAAGGCTTCACCATCGAGGACGTGTGCGGCACCGCGCATTACGATCCCTGGTTCGTCGAGCGGATGGCCGAGATCGTAGCGGCCGAGGAGCGGGTCTGCCGCGAGGGGCTGCCGCAGGACGCGGCGGGCATGCGCCGGCTGAAGGCGATGGGCTTTTCCGACAAGCGGCTGGCAAAACTGGCGCTGTCGTCGGCGAACCTGCGCGGCGCCGAACCGGCCGATGCGCGCGGCTCGGGCCTGATCCACGATGTCGTCAAGGCGATGACCGGCGGCGTGACCGAGCGCGAGGTGCGCGCGCTGCGCCACAAGCTCGGCGTGCGGCCGGTGTTCAAGCGAATCGACACCTGCGCGGCCGAGTTCGACGCCAAGACGCCGTACATGTACTCGACCTACGAGGCGCCGGCCTTCGGTGAGCCCGAGAATGAGGCGCTACCGAGCGACCGCAAAAAGGTCGTCATCCTCGGTGGCGGGCCGAACCGGATCGGGCAGGGGATCGAGTTCGATTATTGCTGCTGCCACGCCTGCTTCGCGCTGGCGGATGCGGGCTATGAGACGATCATGGTGAACTGCAATCCGGAGACGGTGAGCACCGACTACGACACGTCCGACCGCCTTTATTTCGAGCCGCTGACCGCCGAGGACGTGCTGGAGATCCTGGAGCTCGAGCAATCCAGCGGCACGCTCGCCGGCGTTATCGTCCAGTTCGGCGGACAGACCCCGCTGAAGCTGGCGCAGGAGCTGGCGGATGCGGGCATTCCGATCCTAGGCACCAGCCCCGACGCGATTGACCTTGCCGAGGACCGCGAGCGTTTCGCCGCGCTGGTCGAGAAGCTGGGTCTCCGCCAGCCCGCCAACGGCATCGCGCGCAGCCGGGACGAGGCGATCGCGGTGGCGGAGCGCATCGGCTATCCCGTGCTGATGCGCCCTTCCTACGTGCTTGGCGGCCGCGCGATGGAGATTGTCGACGGGCCCGACCGGCTCGACGCCTACATCCAAACGGCGGTGCAGGTGTCCGGCTCGTCCCCGGTGCTGATCGATCAGTATCTCCGCGATGCGACCGAGGTGGACGTGGACGCGCTGTGCGACGGCAGCGAAGTCGTCGTCGCAGGCGTGATGCAGCATATCGAGGAAGCGGGCGTCCACTCGGGCGATAGCGCCTGCTCGCTGCCGCCGCACAGCCTCTCGCCGGAGATCGTGGCAGAGATCGAGCGGCAGACGCGTGAACTGGCCTTCGCGCTCGGCGTCCGTGGGTTGATGAACGTGCAATATGCGGTGAAGGACGGGCTGGTCTACCTCATCGAGGTCAATCCGCGCGCGAGCCGCACCGTGCCGTTCGTCGCCAAGGCGATCGGCCACCCGGTCGCGAAGATCGCCGCGCGGGTGATGGCGGGCGAGACGCTGGCCAGCCTGCCGGCGATCGACCGTGCTGTCGATCATGTCGCGGTGAAGGAAGCGGTATTCCCCTTCGCGCGCTTCCCCGGTGTCGATCCGGTGCTCAGCCCCGAGATGAAGAGCACTGGCGAAGTGATGGGAATAGATCGCGATTTCGCCACCGCCTTCGGCAAGTCGCAGCTGGGTGCGGGCACGGTGCTGCCGAAGCAGGGCTGCGCCTTCGTGTCGGTGAAGGATGGCGACAAGGACATGGTGGTGCCCGCAGTCCGCGAGCTTCTGGACCAGGGCTTCGAAGTGATCGCGACCACCGGCACCGCCCGCCATCTGGCTGCGGCCGGGCTGACCGTTGGCACCGTCAACAAGGTGGCGCAGGGGCGGCCGCACATCGTCGATCGCATCAAGGATGGCGGCGTGCAGCTGATCCTCAACACGACCGAGGGCCGCCAGTCGCTGCGCGATTCCGCTTCCATCCGGGCTGCGGCGCTGCAACAGCGCATTCCGTCGTTCACCACCGCCGCTGCCGGTGTCGCTGCCGTATCGGCGATCGGCGCGATGGCCGCGCGCAGCCTTGAAGTGCGCCCGCTCCAATCCTATCATTCACGGTCCGCCGACTGATCCTAGCCGGTGGCGGACCTAAATGCGGCCTCGCTCGTTTGGGGCCGCTTGACTTGTATTTGCGCGAAGGACGACTGCACGCATGGCGACCGCCGAGAAGCTGCCGATGCTGGAACTTGGCCAGCGCATGCTCAACGAGCAGCTCGCGACGCTGAAGGCCGAGCGGCCACAGGTGATCGACGCGATCGAGGAAGCCCGCGCGCACGGCGATCTTTCAGAGAACGCCGAATATCATGCCGCCAAGGAGCGCCAGGGCCAGATCGAGGCGATGATCGCCGACATCGAGGACAAGCTTTCGCGCGCGATGGTGATCGATCCGACGACGCTGTCGGGCGACCGGATCGTGTTCGGCGCGACCGTCACGTTGCTCGACGACGAGGACAAGCCGGTCACCTACCAGATCGTCGGCCAGACCGAGGCGGACGCGAAGACGGGGCGAATCAGCTACAACAGTCCGCTTGGTCGCGCGCTGATCGGCAAGAGCGTGGATGACGAGGTCGAGGTGACGGTGCCGTCGGGCGACCGCTACTATGTCGTCTCGAAGATCGAGTTCATCTGACCTCAAGCCGGTCACTCCGGTGAAGTTGCCGCCCGCGCGGGCGACTGTAGCGATCGCCGGGCTGACTGCGGTCGCTTACCCCATCTCTACACTGGCGTCGCCCGGCCTCATCGCATTGCTTGCGGGGCTGGTCCCCGCACGGCTCAGCGGTGTCGAGGTGCCCGGCGCGGTGCCGGCATGGCTGACGCCGCTGACAGCCACTTTGCTGCATGGCGGCGTCGTCCACCTCGCTATGAACCTTCTGATGCTTGGCTTCTGCGGGCGGTTGATCGAGCCGGCCGTGGGGGCGCGCGGCGTGGTGCTGCTTTACGTTGTCGGCGCCTATGCTGCGGGCGCGGCGCAGTGGGCGTGGTCGCCGTTCGATATGACGCCGATGGTTGGCGCCAGCGGTGCGATCTCGGCCGTGCTGGCGACCTACGCGCTGCTGTACGGCGAGCGCCGGCTGACGCTGCGCAACGCCGGTCTGACCCGCTGGGCCAACGTCGCCTGGCTGGCAGCGGCCTGGATCGGCATCAATCTGCTGGTTGGCGTGGCAACGCGCGATAGCGGCATGTCGGTTGCCGTCCCCGCCCATATCGGCGGGTTTGTCGCGGGGCTGCTGCTGACGCGGCCGCTGTTGAGCTGGAGGTTTGGAAGGACGCGGCGGCACTAAACCGCCGAGACCTATTCTGCCTTGGGCTCCAGCTCCGGCTCGAGCAGCCGATGGAGGTGGACGACGACGTAGCGCATTTCCGCATCGTCGACGGTGCGCTGCGCGGCGCCGCGCCATGCGTCCTCGGCTGCCTTATAATCTGCAAAGATACCGACAATGTCGAGCGCGGCAGGGTCGACGAAGTCGAGCCCCTGCGGATTGTGTACACGGCCGCCGAAAACGAGATGAAGCTTGCTCATGCGCGCCACATAAGGGTTTGGCGCGCCCCGGGCCAGACCCGACGCGCGCCGATCGATGCTTAGCCGCGCTTCTTCATCATGGCGATGAGCGCGTCGAAGCCCTGACGCTGGATCACGGCGTCGAAATCGGCCGCCTGCGCGAGCGCGAGGTTGATGCCGCCGACCGTCAGGTTGCTGACCTTGTAGCCGCTACCGACGCGGTCCACCGTCCACGTCGCGGGGATCGGACGGGCGCCCGGGCGCGTCACGGTGGTCATCACCTGTGCCGAAGCGCCGGCGGGAACGGTGCGCACCACCTTCAGGTCCGCATCGCGATACTGCGCGAGGCGATCCGCATAGGTGCCGATGATGAAGTTCGGCAGCGCCGCCTTGTAGGCTGCGCGCTGGGCCGGGGTGATCTTCGCGGACCAGCGGCGGATCAGCCGATCACCCAGCGCATCCACCGCGAAGTGCTGCGACAGGAGGGTGCGGAACTGCGTCCGCGCAGCAGCCTTGTTGCCGCCGCGCAGTGCGCCGAAACCCTCGTCCGCCAGCGTATCGATGAAGCGGCCGGGATCGCTCGCATCCACCGCCGCGGCAGCCGGCGTGGCGGCTAGGCCCAGCGGCAGCGGGAGCAGCAGGGCGGCGAGAGCGGCACGGGCAGGAAAGGTCTTCACGTCTTGTCGTCTCCGATACGGAAAGGCGCGGGGCAGCGTTTGGCTGCCCCTGCCGCACCGGCGTTGAACCGGTGCTGAACCCTTTAGGCCGGCTTCTTCACGGCCTGCAGCGCCGCGCCGCCGGCCGCACCTGCCGCTTTGCTGGCGCCGTCGAGCAGTTTCTCGACCTGTGCCTGTATTGCCTCGCGGTTGAAGCCCGCTTCGTCGAATGATGCAAAGCCTGCTTCCTTGGCGGCACTCACCGCCTCGCGCGCGGCATCGCTGAGGCGGGCGCCGAGCGGACCGAGCAGCTGCGCTTCCTTCTGCGTGCGCGGCAGCAGCGCGCCGGCGATCAGGCCGGCGGCGATGCCACCGGCGAGTGCGGCAAGCGGATTAGCCTCAACACCCTGCGCCGCTGTGCGGCCGGCGGAGCCGACGCTTTCACGAGCACTGCTGTAGATGTCGCCGGCCTTCTGAGCGGCGGTAGACAGCGTGTCACCGGCGGCATCGCGTGCGCTGGCCAGCGTTTCGCTGGCGGTGTCGAGCGCGGCGTGGGCGGTCTCGCTCACCTTCTCGCGCGCCGCGGCGAGGCGGCCGCTGTCCTGGTCCTGGTTGGTGGTCATGCGGATCTCCTCAAGCGGGGTTGCTGCCGCCGACGACGACGGTCAGCGGGGGATGGGCAGGGGCGGTGAGCGCCGTCGTGACAGTGCCGGGAGGCGGAACGGATTTGCGCGGCTTGCGCCGGAACAGGCTCTTGAGGCCGCGCAGCAGCGGCCGGTGCGCCAGCAGCGCCAGTCCACCCGCAGCGATGCCGGCAGCGGCACCGGGCCGCTCGCGGGCAAACTCGACGCCACGTTCCGCCAGATCCTCGCCGCGGTCTCGCGCCACGTCCATCGCGTTGCGTGCCATCTCCCGCGGCGACAGGCGGGTCTGCAGCTCGTGCAGCGTGGCGGCAAAGTCCGCGCGAGCGGCCTCCGCTTCCTTGCGGGCGGCGGTTACGGTGTTCGGCGCGGTCATTCGAGCGGAGCCTTGGCTGCGGTGGCGAGGCTGCCGAGCGCCACGCGCACGAGGATGTAGGCCAAAACGAGCGTGATCACCGCGGCGGCGGCATAGCCGCCCGGCGGGGCCAGCCACCAGGCGAGCAGCTCACCGAGCGCCTGCACGAGGACGATCACCGCGGCGAGAACGAGCAGCACCGCGCCGCCGAGCAGGCCAACCGCCAGCTTGGACCGATTGACGCGGGCCTTGACCGTCGCCAGCTGAAGATTGACCTCGGCGCGGGCGTAACGCTTGCCGTCGTCGACCAGCCGGCCCAGCAAGGTGCCGAGGCCAGCCTGATCGAGATCATCGGAGGGCGCGAGCATGTCCCGGATCAGGCCCGATCGCCTGACGATGCAGGCGTGAAGGTGACATCGTTGTCGGCGCCGGTCGACGTGCTCGTCCCGGTGTCGAGGCCGGCCTTGATCACCCGCGCGAGGACGAAGCCGAGTGCGGCGGCCGCGCCGATCGCGATGCCCGGGCTCTTCTTCACGGCATCGCGCGCCTGCTCGAACAGCTCGTCGACGTCCTTTTCGTCGATGGTCGAAGCGAAGCCGCCCAGCGTCTGCGACATCTGGCGGGCATAGCCGCTATATTGCGGCCCGACCTTTTCCTCGACCTGATCGGCGGCATCTTCGAGCATCTTGGCGAAGCCCTGGATGGTCTCGCTCGCCTTGTCTTTGCCGCCGACCGCGTAGGCGCGCAGCTTGTCCGTGGCCTGACCCTTGAAGTCCTGCGCCTTCTGGCTCGCCTGATCGCGTGCGTTGCGCAGCGTGTCGCCGGCCGCGCCGGCAGCACCGCCCGACCCGGCCGTAGTGCCGGACGTGGCGCCACCGGATGCGCTGCCGCCCGTGCTGCTGCTCTCGCCGCCAGGCGTCGTCGTGGCCGTCGCCTGATCCGCTTCGGCACCGGAGTCCATCGGCGCAGCAACAGTGGCGTCGATGCTGCCCACCGTGTCGTCAATCTCCGTGCCGGAGTCGTCGATCACCGAGTCGGTGCCTTCGGGAAGCGGGGTGGTTGCCATGGCGCTCGATCCTTCGCGATGGAGATTTCGTGTCGCGTCCTCAACATCCTGCCCTTCGCGGCGTTCCATCGCGCCTTCCGATATTTGCCACCGCCCCGAGCGGCCGATAGGAGCCGCCCGCGAGACCCAATCGACCAAGAAGGAACCCAGCCGAATGACCGCGATCGTCGATGTCCACGCCCGCCAGATTCTCGACAGCCGCGGCAATCCCACGGTCGAAGTGGACGTGACCCTGGAGGATGGCAGCTTCGGCCGCGCCGCGGTGCCGTCGGGCGCATCGACCGGCGCGCATGAGGCGGTGGAGCTGCGCGACGGCGACAAGGATCGCTGGATGGGGAAGGGCGTCGGCAAGGCGGTCGACGCGGTGAATGGCGAACTGGCGAACGAGATCGAGGGGCTGGACGCCGAGGATCAGGCCGAGATCGATGCGGTAATGATCGAGCTGGACGGCACCGAGAATAAGAGTCGGCTGGGCGCGAACGCGATCCTGGGCGTCAGCCTGGCGGTGGCGAAGGCCGCGGCGGATGCGCGCGGGCTGCCGCTCTATCGCTATGTCGGCGGCGTTTCGGCGAACGTGCTGCCGGTGCCGATGATGAACATCATCAACGGCGGCATGCATGCCGACAATCCGATCGACTTCCAGGAGTTCATGGTCATGCCGGTCGGCGCGGACTCGATGGTCGAGGCGCTCCGCTGCGGGACGGAGATCTTCCACACGCTGAAGAAGGCGCTGCACGATCGCGGCATGGCGACGTCAGTTGGCGACGAGGGCGGCTTCGCGCCGAACCTCGCCTCTGCGCCCGATGCGCTCGATTTCATCATGTCGGCGGTCGAGAAGGCGGGCTACCGGCCCGGCGAGGACGTGATGCTGGCGCTCGACTGTGCGGCGACCGAGTTCTTCAAGAACGGCGTCTACGATTTCGCGGGCGAGGGCGTGAAGCGCTCGCCCGCCGAGATGGCAGCCTATCTGGCGGACCTGTGCGCCCGCTATCCGATCCTGTCGATCGAGGACGGCATGGGTGAGGACGATTTCGAGGGCTGGAAGCTGCTGACGGATCAGCTGGGCGGCAAGGTGCAGCTGGTCGGCGACGACCTGTTCGTCACCAACCCGGCGCGGCTGGCGCAGGGCATCCAGGATGGCCTCGCCAACTCGCTGCTGGTCAAGGTCAACCAGATCGGCACGCTGAGCGAGACGCTGGAGGCGGTCAGCATGGCGCAGCGCGCGGGCTATACCGCGGTCATGTCGCACCGCTCGGGCGAGACGGAGGACTATACCATCGCCGACCTCGCCGTCGCCACCAACTGCGGCCAGATCAAGACGGGCAGCCTCGCGCGGTCGGACCGGCTGGCGAAGTATAACCAGCTGATCCGCATCGAGGAGGAACTGGGCGGCATCGCCCGCTACGCCGGCACCGACGTGCTGCGCTGAGGAGACCGGGCGGCGTGAGCAAGCTCTTCGACCTGAGCGGCCGCGCCGCCATCGTCACCGGCTCGACCCGCGGGATCGGCCGCGCCATCGCCGAGGCACTGGTGGAGCAGGGCGCACACGTCGCCATTTCCAGCCGGAAGCAGGCGGCGTGCGACCAAGTGGCGAGCGAGCTTAACGCCCGGCATGGCGAGGGCAGGGCGATCGGCGTGGCAGCCTCGCTCGGCTCCAAGGACGAGTTGCAGGCGCTGGTCGATCGTACGCGCGACGCGTTCGGGCAGATCGACATCCTTGTCTGCAACGCGGCCAGCAACCCGTATTTCGGTTCGCTGAGCGGCATTTCGGACGACCGCTTCCGCAAGATCCTCGACAACAACATCCTCGCCAATCACTGGCTGATCCAGATGGTGCTGCCCGAGATGGTGGAGCGGCGGGCAGGATCGGTGATCCTGATCTCGTCCATCGCCGGTCTGAAGGGATCGCAAACGATCGGCGCCTATGGCGTCTCGAAGGCCGCCGACCTCCAGCTGGTGCGCAACTATGCGCAGGAGAATGGCCGTCACAACGTGCGCTTCAACGCGATCGCGCCCGGGCTGATCAAGACGGACTTCGCCAAGGCGCTGTGGGACGATCCCGAGCAAAGGCGCGCGTTGATCGGCGATCTGCCCATGGACCGGGTTGGCGAGCCGGAGGAGATTGCCGGGGCGGCGGTGTTCCTCGCATCGGACGCCGCTTCCTACATGACGGGGCAGGCCATCATCATCGACGGCGGCGCGACGAGCTGAGCCGCTTACGGCCGAACGAGCCGGAGCGTCGCTTCATCCGGCCCGTCGAACCAGCGGGCGAGCGCGTCCTCGATTGCAGCACCCCCGCCCGCTTCGGCGAACAACGTGAGCGAGGAACGCAGCTTCAGCGCGTCGACCGATCCGAAGACGTGCGTGGCGTCGGGGCGGGGTAGGGCGGCGAGCGCCTCGACGCACGCGCGCAGCCGCTCCCCCAGCAGCGGATGCGCGAGATATGCGCGCGCCTCTTCAAGATCAGCGATGGCGTAGAAGCGCGCCGTCTCGCTGCGACCAAGCCCGGCGATCTGCGGAAAGACGAACCACATCCAGTGGCTGCGTTTCGTGCCGGCACGGATCTCCTCGAACGGCGTGGGCCAGATCGCATCCTGTGCGGTGACGAAGCGGTCAAGCCCGGCCATCAATCCTCCAGGATGCGGCTGTGCGTCCGCGTATCTCGCATGCGCAGGTAGACGATCAAAGATGCGGCGATCATCGCGGTGACATACCAGTAGAAGCCCCGCTCGTTCCCCGCCTGCTTGAACCAGAGCGCCACCGTCTCGGCGGTGCCGCCGAACGCCATGTTGGCGAGTGCATAGGGCAGGGCGACACCCAGTGCGCGGATGTGCGCGGGGAACAGCTCCGCCTTCACCACCGCGTTGATCGAGGTGTAGCCGGTGACGATCAGCAAAGCGGCCATCACCAGCAGCCCGGCGGTCCACGGATCGCGCACCTGCTCCAGCGCGGAGAAGATTGGGTAGGTGAACAGCACGCCCGCCACGCCGAACCCGATCATCAGCGGCTTGCGCCCGATCCGGTCGCTCAAAGCGCCGGCGAGCGGCTGGACCAGCATGAACAGGAACAAGGTGGCGCCGTTGATCGCAGAGGCGGTCTGCCGATCGAACCCCGACGTGTTGACCAGGAACTTCTGCATGTAGATCGAGTAGGCGTAGAAGGCGAGCGTGCCACCGGCGGTGAGCAGCATCACCGTGCCCGTCTCGCGCGGGTGATGGCGGATGAGCGCCCAGAAGCCGGCAGGCGGCGCCCCCGCGGCCTTCGCGTTGGCGAAGCTCTCCGTCTCGGCAAGCCCCCGGCGGATACGGAAGACAACGAGGGCGAGGACGCCGCCGATCACGAACGGGATGCGCCAGCCCCACGCATCCAGCGCCGCCTCGCTCAGCACCGTCTGGAGCAGCAGCAGCACGCAGATGGCGAGCAACTGGCCGGAGATCAGCGTGACATATTGGAAGGACGAGTAGAAACCGCGGTGCCGCGCACCCGCCATCTCGGAAAGATAGGTGGCACTGGCGCCATATTCGCCGCCGACCGAAAGGCCCTGAAGCAGCCGCGCGACGACCAGCAGCGCCGGTGCCGCCAGGCCGATCGTGGCATAGCCGGGCGTCGCCGCAATGATCAGCGAGCCCAGGCACATCAGCGTGACGGACAGGGTCAGCCCGGCCTTGCGCCCGTGCCGATCGGCGTAGATGCCCATGATCCAAGCGCCCACCGGCCGCATGACGAAGCCGACCGCGAACACCGCCGCTGCGCTGAGCAGCTGGGCGGTGCGATCCTCGGCCGGGAAGAAGTGTGGCGCGAAATAGAGGGTGAAGGCGGAATAGACATACCAGTCGAACCACTCGACCAGATTGCCCGCCGATCCGCCGACGATGGAGCGCAGCCGCTGCCGCGGATCGATGCCGGTCATTGTCATGCAGCCTCCCCCGAGAGCTGCCGTTCTTGCGAGGTCGCGGGCGGGGACGCAATCCATGTCAGCGGTGATCCGCTTGCCGCACCGATGGACAAGGGTTAGCTTCTACCCGCTCCCTGCAACCGGCAGGGGCGGCGCGACGTTCCGGGTGGGGCGCGCGTGCGGACTACGACCCGCCAAGATAGAAGGGCCGCATCATATGGCCGACAAGGTCAACAATCTTCAGGATATTTTCCTGAACTCGCTTCGCAAGTCGAAGACGCCGGTGACGATGTTCCTCGTCAAGGGTGTGAAGCTGCAGGGCATCATCACCTGGTTCGACAATTTTTCCGTGCTGCTGCGCCGCGACGGGCAGAGCCAGCTTATCTACAAGCACGCAATTTCCACCGTCATGCCGTCGCATCCGATGGACCTCGGCGATGTCGAGAAGTCGTTCGAGGAAAAGAAGGCGACGCTGCTGCAGGAGATCTTCCTGACCGCCGTGCGGCGGGAGCGGGAGCCGGTGACGATGTTCCTCGTCAATGGCGTGATGCTGCAGGGCGAGATCGCGGCGTTCGACCTGTTCTGCCTGCTGCTGCGGCGCGACGGCATGAGCCAGCTGGTCTACAAGCATGCAATCTCCACCGTCCAGCCGCAGCGCCCGGTGCGCCTGCAAGGCGTGGACGAAGAGGATGCGGCTTGAGCGGTTTTCAGCGCGAGGGAGATGATTTCGCCCGCGGCGCGAAGGCCATCGTCGCGTTGCCCGATCAGGGTGGCGCGGCGCGCTCGGTCGATGCGCGATTGGACGAGGCGGCTGGCCTTGCCGAGGCGATCGGCATCGACGTGGTCGAGAAGGTCTCGTTCAAGCTCCGCCAGCCGAAGCCCGCCACCCTGTTCGGATCGGGCCAGGTGGAAAGCCTCGCCACCGCGGCGCGGGCGCAGGAGGCGGAGCTGCTGATCGTCGATGCGCCGCTGTCGCCCATCCAGCAGCGCAATCTGGAGAAAGCGGTCGAGACCAAGGTGATCGATCGCACCGGCCTGATCCTCGAAATTTTCGGCGAGCGGGCGGCGACGGCCGAGGGCCGCCTCCAGGTCGAACTCGCGCATCTCGACTATCAGGCGGGCCGGCTGGTGCGCAGCTGGACCCACCTCGAGCGGCAGCGCGGCGGCTTCGGTTTCCTCGGCGGCCCCGGCGAGACGCAGATCGAGGCGGATCGCCGCATGATCCGCGATCGAATGGCGAAGCTGCGGCGCGAGCTGGAGCAGGTCAGCCGCACGCGCGGGCTGCACCGTGCGCGGCGGCAGCGGGCGCCCTGGCCGGTCGTCGCGTTGGTCGGCTACACCAATGCGGGCAAGTCAACGCTGTTCAATCGCCTGACCGGGGCTGACGTCATGGCGGAGAACCTGCTTTTCGCCACGCTCGATCCGACGATGCGGCAGATCAGCCTGCCGGGGCTCGACAAGGCGATCCTGTCCGACACGGTGGGCTTCGTCTCCGACCTGCCGACGCAGCTCGTCGCCGCCTTCCGCGCCACCTTGGAGGAGGTGACCGCGGCGGACCTGATCCTGCACGTCCGCGACATCGGCCACCCCGATACCGAGGCGCAGGCCGAGGATGTGGCGCATGTGCTGGAAGAGATCGGCGTCGGCGGGCCTGAGGGCGCACCCATTTTGGAGGTGTGGAACAAGGTCGACGCGCTCGATGAGGAAGGCCGCACCCGCGTGCTGACCGAAGCGACGCTGGGGGAGGGCGTGATCGCCGTTTCCGCCTTGTCGGGGGAGGGGATCGAGACGCTTCGTACGATCGTCGGCCGCCGGCTGACCGAGGGTGCGCGGCTGCGCAGCGTCCGGGTGGGGGCGGCGGACGGTGCCTCCATCGCCTGGCTTCACCAGCATGGCGAGGTGGTCAACCAGACCGTCGAAGACGATCAGTTGACCATCGCGGTGCGGATGACCGAGCCGGAGTGGCAGCGTTTCCTCGCGCGCGACTGAGCGGCTTTACCAGCGATAAACCTTGTCGGTCTAACCGGGCGCGATGGGGATTGCACATCAGCGTTGGGGCTCACGGCTGCTCGATCGACTGATCGCCTCCGATCAGCCCGACGAGATTCGGGCGCAGCTGCTCCAGACGGTGCTGCAACGGCGTCCGGCGCTGATCCTGTCCTCCACGGCGATCGGCCTGATGAGCCTGAGCGCGGCGTTGCTGCTGCGCAATCCCTGGGCGATCGGCTGGCTGGCGCTGGATCTGCTGCTGATCGGTTATCGCCTGTTCCTGTCGATCCGCTACGAGCCGGCAGACGCGCCCGCGCCGGAATGGGAGGTGCGGCGTGTCATGGGGCTGAGCCTGGCCATATTCGGCCTGCTCGGGATCGGCGCCTTCTTCTGCTTCCGCTCGGGCGCGCCGCTGCTGGCGCTGATCGGTACGATTTCGGTGATGGGGCTGGTTGGCGGGCTGGTCTCGCGCTGGGCGGCATTTCCTCGGCTGGGTCTGGCTACCATGGCGGCGGTCGGGCTGCTGGCGGCTGCCGGTCTCGCCACGGCGCCCGATCCGGCGATCCGGCCGGCGGCCCTGCAATTGCTGCTGATCGTCGCGGGCACCGCAGCGCTGACCGTCCAGAATCACCGCACGCTGCTGGCGATGCTGCTCGCACGCGCTGAGGCGGCGCGACTGGCCGCGACGGATGCGCTGACCCGTCTGCCGAACCGCGCGCAACTGGTGGAAACGCTCCGCTCACGTTGTGATGCGCCGGGGGCGTTCGCTCTGCTGTTCCTGGATCTCGACGGCTTCAAAAGCGTGAACGATCGGGATGGCCATGCCGCTGGCGATGCGATGTTGCAGGCGGTCGGCGCTGCACTGGCTCAGGTGGAGGGCGGGGCGGCGCACCGCATCGGCGGCGACGAGTTCGTGCTGATCGTACCGGGCGGCGCGACCGAGGCCGGGCTCGTCGCCGCACGCACGAGCGAGGCGGTGAGCGTGGCGGGGCAGGGCCGCATTGGCGCGAGCATCGGCGTGGCGTTGGCGCCAGAGGACGGGCGCGATCCGGATCGGCTGATGACCCGCGCGGACCACGCGCTCTATGTCGCCAAGCGGGCCGGCCGCGGCCGCACGCGTTTCTGGCGCGAGGTAATGCTGGAACGCGTCGCCTGAGCGATCAACGCTCGGTCCGCTTGACCCGGTCCCACAAGGCGTCCTGCTCGGCCAGCGGCTTGCGTGCGAAGTCGGAGTCGAGCGCCTCCATTCCACGGAAACGCCGCTCGAACTTGGCGGACGCGTCGCGCAGCGCCGCTTCGGGCTCTACGCCGAGATGGCGGGCCCAGTTGACCGCGGCGAACAGAAGGTCGCCCACTTCCTCGTGCCGTCCCGCCGCGTCTGCCGCCGTGTCGACCTCCTCCATCTCCTCGATCAGCTTGGCGCGCGGGCCGGACGCATCCGGCCAGTCGAAGCCGACGCGCGCGGCACGCTTCTGCAGCTTCTCCGCCCGGGCAAGCGCGGGCAGAGCCAGCGCGACACCGGCGAGCGCGCTCGGATCGGACCGGCCCGCGCGCTCGGCCGCCTTAATTGCCTCCCAGCCGGCCGAAGTCCCATCGCCGAAGATGTGCGGGTGGCGGCGCTCCATCTTGTCGGCAATCGCGTTCGCCACATCGGCGAAGGCGAAGGCACCGGCTTCTTGCGCCATGCGCGCGTGGAAAACGACCTGGAGCAGCAGATCGCCAAGCTCGTCGCGCAAATCCGCCAGATCGCCGCGCGCACACGCGTCGGCGACCTCATAGGCTTCCTCGATGGTGTACGGCGCGATGGACGCGAAATCCTGCGCGCGGTCCCATTCGCAGCCGGTCTCCGGATCGCGCAGCCGCGCCATGATCGCGAGCAGGCGATCCAGCGCCATGGCAGGATTGCGCGTCATCGGGTCACTCCCGGGTTCTGGCCGCTCAGAGGTCGAGCGCCAATAGACTGATAATACGCATTATGTAAACGCCGGCTGTTTCATGGCGTGAGAACGAGGACACCTTCCTCCACGCCCCACCGCTTGAGCCCGGACAGGAAATTCATGCCGAGAACGTCCAGATCGCCAAACGCGGTTGCGGTGACCGCCGGCAAGCCGCGCTGTGTGATCGGTCCGACCACCAGTTCCGTCACGCGCACGCGCTCCGCCGCGACATCGCCATTGGCGGTTCGCAGATAGATCGGCAGACCACCCGTCCGCTTCAGCTTGGCTGCTTCCACAGTCCGCGCCGACAACGCCGTCGTCGTCGCGCCGCTGTCGATCAGAAAGCGCACGGGTGCGCCGTCGACCGTGCCGCGCACCCAATAATGACCGTCTGCGGCAAGCCGGACACGGAGCGTGCCGCCGCTGACGGTGCCAGAGGCCGGATCTGCCGCCACCAGCGCACGCCGACCCAGATCGGCAAGATCGGGTCGCCAGGCGAACAGCAAGGCCACACCGCCAAAGATCGCTACCCAGGCCACGACCATTCGGATCGCCGGCCCAAGCGGCACCCGCCGCGCAGCCAGCGAGCTGCCGACCAGTACGAGGCACAATAGGATGCCAACCGCGGCCGCACCGTCGTTGGAGGTGATCGGCTGTATCACAACGCGATCTCCTGCCCGTCATAACCGGGCTCCACACCCGCCGGCAGCGAGGCAGCGAGCGCGGCATAATCCATCGATTGATCCATATGGGTGAGAACTGCGCGGGAGGGCCGAACGCTTTCGATCCAGCCGAGTACCTGTGCCAGATGCGGATGCGTCGGGTGCGGACGCGTTCTCAAGGCATCGACCACCCAGAGGTCGACACCTTTATAAAGAGCATGCATGTCGCTCGTCATCATGTTGAAATCGGTCGCATAAGCGATACTTCGCCCACCTGCGGCAAAGCGCAGCCCGGCCGAGCTGATCGCGCCGTGCGGCTGGTCGGCCACGGCGACCTCGATGTCGCCGATGACGACGCGATCGGGCAAGGGCTCGATCGTCGCGATCGGTGGATACCCCTCCTTGCCAGCGAAGGCGTAGGAGAATTTGACGGTCAATCCTTCCAACGTCGCCGGACGTGCCAGTCCGCGCACGGGTGCGCCGCGGGCATGGAATAGCTGTCGAATATCGTCGATGCCGTGACAGTGGTCAGCATGGTCGTGCGTCCAGATGACCGCATCGACGGCGGTGACCTGCGCATCCAATAGCTGTTCGCGCAGATCCGGACCCGTATCGACGAGAATGCGGGTCGTCCCGGTCTCGACAAGGATGGACACGCGCCGTCGGCGATTGCGCGGATTGGCAGGATCGCAGTCGCCCCAATCATTGCCGATCCGCGGCACGCCGGAAGAGGTGCCGCAACCGAGGATGCGGACCTTCACGCCGCCGCCTTGGCGAACAGAGCGAAAAAATTGCCACGGGTCGACTCTGCCAGCTCATCGACAGAAGTACCGCGCAGACGCGCCAGAAAGGCCGCCGTGTCTGCGACGTAGGCGGGTTCGCACGTCTTGCCGCGGTTCGGCACGGGCGCGAGGAAGGGTGCGTCCGTTTCAATCAACAGGCGATCTTCGGGGATAGTGGCAGCGACTGCCTGCAAGTCTTTGGCATTCTTGAACGTAACGATGCCGGAAAGCGAGATATAGAAGCCGAGATCGAGCGCGGTTCGGGCGAAGTCGGCGCTGGCGGTGAAGCAGTGGATCACGCCGGGATAGGTGCCCTGCCCCATCTCATCCCGCAGGATGGCAGCAGTATCCGCCTCGGCATCGCGCGTGTGGACGATCAGCGGCAAGCCCGTTTCCCGCGACGCGGCGATATGGGCGCGGAAGCTCGCCTGCTGACGCTCACGGTCGCTATGATCGTAATAGTAATCGAGACCGGTCTCGCCGATCGCCACCACGCGGGGGTGCGCCGCGGCGGCGATGAGCTTGGCCGCGTCGATCTCGGGATGTGCATCCGCCTCGTGCGGATGGATGCCGACAGAGGCCCACACGCCCGCTTCCCGGTCCGCCGTGCCGACGACATCGCCCCACTCCCGCTCGCGCGTGGAGATGTTGAGCATCGTGTCGACCCCGCGGGCGCGCGCGGCGGCAAGCACCTCGGACTGGCGCTCGGCGAGCCCGGCATAGTTCAGGTGGCAGTGACTGTCGGCGAACATGGTCACGAAATAGGGGCTCCCCGCCTCCACGTCACCCGGCTTGGAACGGTTCGCGCACCCATGCCGTTCGTTCGCGAGATGTAACAGCTATGGAGCCGCCCGATGCGCCTCAGCATGATCCCGTTCGCGATGCTCGCCGTCGTCAGCGTTCCCGCCTTGTCACAGACCAGCGTGCCGCCGAACGGACCGACATCGCCGACGCGCGAGCTGCCGTATGACCGAGGCTATGACAAGCCATCGGCCCGCGCCGATGCCGTCAACGCGGCCGAAGCGCCCGTGACGGCGGACCTGAACACCGCCGTGAACGGGGCGACCGTTCAGCGCGACGCTGCGGCCGAAGCACAATATCGCGCCGACCGCGACGCCTATATGGTCGCTCTCGCCCGCCACGATCGGGCGGTGAACCGCAGCGACGCCCGCTACGCCCGCCAGCAGATCGCTTATGCCGACGCGATGGCGGCGTGGCGCGAACAGGTACGCGCCTGCAAGAAGGGTTATCGACGTGCCTGCGATGCGCCGGCGCCGAACGTCGCCGACTTCTACTGAAGCGGCTGGACGCAGGCGGCGGCGCAGGGTCTATGGCGCAGATGGACAAGCCCTCCTCCCGCAACGTCGCGCTGCTGATCGACGCCGACAACGCATCGTTCCGGTCGATCGACCCGGTGCTCACCGTGCTGGCAGAGCTCGGCACGGTGAACATCCGCCGCGTTTACGGCAACTGGAGCAAGCCCGGGCTGACATCCTGGGCGAAGATGACGCTGCGCCACGCGATCGAGCCCTATCAGCAGTTCGATCTGACGAAGGGCAAGAACGCGACCGACATGAAGATGACCATCGACGCGATGGATTTGCTCTTCTCCGGTCGCGTGGACGGCTTCGGCATCATGTCGTCGGACAGCGATTTCACGCCGCTGGTGATGCGGATCAAGCAGC
The DNA here is from genome assembly GCF_900113315.1 of Sphingomonas jatrophae. GTDB lineage: Bacteria > Pseudomonadota > Alphaproteobacteria > Sphingomonadales > Sphingomonadaceae > Sphingomonas_P > Sphingomonas_P jatrophae. Next base: position 569,757 of record NZ_FOZG01000001.1, read on the forward strand.
AGGGCGTGCCCGTCTACGGCTTCGGTACCGCGAAAACGCCGGAACCCTTCCGCCAGGCCTGCACCCGCTTCATCGACGTCGCCGCGATCGCGCCGGCGGAGCCCGGCGAACCGGCCGCGGACGTGGCGGAGAAGCCCGCCGCGCCGCCCAAGCCGCGCCGGACGCGCAAGTCAGCCGGCGCGGCAGCGGCGACGGCCTCGGCCGAGCCTGAAGAGGATGCGGACATCCCCCTGCCCGCCGACATGCTGGTCCCGATCAGCCCGCGCGTGCGCCCGCTGGATGCGGAGCTGCTGAAGCTCCTGGTCGACGCCTACAATGCGTCGAAGCGGGACGACCGCGGCTGGGCCAGCCTGTCCGCCATGGGGCAGCTTGCGGGCAATCGCTCCAGCTTCGACGTCCGCAACTACGGCTACAGCCGTCTGGCGGACTTGATGAAGGCGATCCCGAACTTCCAGACGGAACAGCGCGAGGGCAACACCTTCGTCAAGCGGCTGCGGTAATCGGCGCACGCAGCGCCGCCGATTACCGCAGCAACAAGGGTTAGCGCGTCAGCTTCTTGTAAGCGCCCGCACCCGGCCGATCCGCAGCGTCGCCGAGGCGGCGGCGCTTGTCTTCCTCGTACGATTCGAAGTTGCCCTCGAACCATTCGACATGGCCGTCGCCCTCGAACGCGAGGATGTGCGTGGCGAGACGGTCGAGGAAGAAGCGATCGTGGCTGATGACCACGGCGCAGCCTGCGAAATTCTCGATCGCTTCCTCCAGCGCCCCCAGTGTCTCGACGTCGAGATCGTTGGTCGGCTCGTCGAGGAACAGCACGTTGCCGCCCCGCTTCAGCATCTTGGCGATATGGACGCGGTTGCGCTCACCGCCCGAAAGCTTGCCGACATTCTTCTGCTGGTCCGCGCCCTTGAAGTTGAACGCGCCGACGTAAGCGCGGGTCGACATGTCGTGGCCGTTGACCTTCACATAGTCGTGACCTTCGGACACTTCTTCCCAGACGTTCTTCTTGGGATCGAGATGGTCGCGGCTCTGGTCGACATAGCCCATCCGCACGGTGGTGCCGATGCCGACCTCGCCGGTGTCCGGCGTCTCCTGTCCGGTGAGGATCTTGAACAGCGTCGACTTGCCCGCGCCGTTCGGGCCGATGACGCCGACGATGCCGCCGGCCGGCAGGGTGAAGGACAGGTTCTCGAACAAGCGCTTGTCGCCGAACGACTTGGAGACGTTCTCCACCTCGATCACCTTGCCGCCCAGCCGCTCGGGCACCTGGATGACGATCTGCGCCTTGCCGGGCGCGCGGTTCTGCTGCGCCTCGACCAGCTGGTCGAACTTGGCGATACGCGCCTTGGACTTGGTCTGGCGGCCCTTAGGCCCCTGCCGGATCCACTCCAGCTCGTTGCGGATGGCGGTCTGCCGGCCGCTCTCCTCGCGCTCCTCCTGCTCCAGCCGCTTGGCCTTCTTTTCCAGGTAGGTCGAGTAATTGCCTTCGTAGGGGAAGTACTTGCCGCGATCGATCTCGAGGATCCAGCCGACGACATTGTCGAGGAAGTAGCGATCGTGCGTGATCATCAAGACCGCGCCCGGATACTCCTTCAGATGGTTTTCCAGCCAGTTGACGCTCTCGGCATCGAGATGGTTGGTCGGCTCGTCCAGCAGCAGGATGGAGGGCTTCTGGATCAGCAGGCGGGTCAGCGCAATGCGCCGCTTCTCACCGCCCGACAGGCTCGTCACCGGCCAGTCGCCGGGCGGGCAGCGCAGCGCTTCCATCGCGATCTCGAGTTGGTTGTCCAGCGTCCAGCCATCGACGGCGTCGATCTTCTCCTGGAGCGTACCCATCTCCTCCATCAGCGCGTCGAAGTCGGTATCGTCCTTCGGATCGCCCATTTCGGCCGAGATGGCGTTGAAGCGATCGACCATGTCGGCCACATCGCGCGCGCCGTCCTTGACGTTCTCCAGCACCGTCTTGTTGGGATCGAGCTCCGGCTCCTGCGCGAGATAGCCGACGGTGACGTTCTCGCCCGCCCATGCCTCGCCCGAGAAATCCTTGTCGATCCCGGCCATGATCTTCATGAGCGTCGACTTGCCGGCGCCGTTCGGGCCGACAATGCCGATCTTGGCCCCATGATAGAATTGCAGGCTGATCTTGTTCAGCACCGGCTTGGGCGCGCCGGGGAAGGTTTTGGTCATGTCCTTCATCACGAAGGCGTATTGGGCGGCCACGTGTATCTCCGGGAACAGATAGAAGCGGGAATGTCGGCGCGCGATGTAGGGGCTCGCGCGGGCGTTGGCAAACAGCGTGCGGAGCGTTAGCCCAAGGGCATGAGAGCCCTCCTCCCCCTCGCCGCCCTGATCGCCACCGCCGCAGCCGCAGTGCCGCCGCTGCCGACCGGCCCGGATGTGAACGCGCTCCGCGATGCGGCGCTGAAGGACGAACTGGCGTGGGAGCTGACCGAGGCGCTGACGACCGAGGTCGGGCCGCGTGCGGCGGGCAGCGCGGCGGAGGCGCGCGCGCGTGACTGGGCGGTCGCGCGGCTGACGGCGCTCGGCTTCAAGAACGTCCGGGTCGAGCCTTTCCCGATCAACGGCTGGGTCCGCGGCGAGGAGCGTGCGGAGGTCCTTGCGCCCTTTCCTCAGCCGCTCACCATCACCGCGCTCGGCAACAGCGGTGCAACTCCGGCCGCGGGCTTTACCGGTGAAGTGATCGGCTTCTCCAGCCTTGAGGCGCTGGAGGCGGCGCCGGCCTCGGCGGTTAAGGGCAAGATCGTCTTCGTCACGCATCGCATGGCCGCGATGCAGGATGGATCGAGCTACGGCCCCGTCGGCCGCATCCGTCGGCAGGGACCGACCATCGCCTCGCGCAAGGGCGCTGCGGCGATCCTGATCCGCTCGATCGGCACCGACCGACATCGCAACCCGCACACCGGATCGCAGGATTGGGGCGAGGGCGCGAAGCCGATCCCGGCGGCGGCCCTGTCCGTGCCGGATGCGGAGCAGCTGGAACGCGTGCTCGCCCGTGCAGGGGCGCCGGTGCGGCTGAAGCTGACGGTGACGCCGCGTTTCGTCGGCAAGCGCACCTCCGGCAACGTGATCGCCGAAGTGCCGGGCTACGATCCCTCGGCCGGGATCGTGCTGGTGGGTGGCCATCTCGACAGCTGGGATCTCGGCACCGGCGCCATAGACGACGCGGCGGGCGTCGCGATCACCGCCGCCGCGGCGAAGCGGATCATGGATGCCGGCCAGCCGCGCCGCACCATCCGCGTCGTGTGGTTCGGAGCGGAGGAGATCGGGCTTGTCGGCGGCAGGGCCTATCTGGCGGCGCACCGCGGCGACAAGCACGCTGCCATCGCCGAATCGGATTTCGGGGCGGACCGCGTGTGGCGGCTGGACGCGAAGGTGAGCGCTGCGGGCGTGCCGGTCGCGGCGCGGCTCGCGCAGGCGCTGGCGCCGCTTGGGATCGTTGCGGGCGCCACCGACGCGGCGAGCGGATCGGACATCGGCCCGCTCTCCGCAACCGGCGTGCCGACGTTCGAGCTGCAGCAGGACGGCACGCGCTATTTCGATCTGCACCACACGCCGGACGACACGCTCGACAAGATTGACCCTAAGCAACTGCAGCAGAATGTGGCGGCGTGGACGACCCTGCTGGCGATCGTGGCGAACGACGCGACCGAACTCGGGCCGGTGCCGCCGACGGCAGCCCACTAAAGGGGAGCGGACATGACGGAGACGGTGACGGGTGGCTGCCGCTGCGGCGCGGTACGCTACGAAGCAGAGGGAGCGCCGGAGCATCACGCTCTATGCCATTGCGAGGATTGCCGACGGAGCGCGGGCGCGCCGGTGGTCGGCTGGCTCGCCTTCAAACGCGCGCAGGTGCGGGTCACCGGTTCGCCGACGACGTTCCAGCCCTCGGCCGATGTCGTTCGCCAGTTCTGCGGCGCGTGCGGCACAGGCCTGTTCTACATCAACGAGGCGGTGCTGCCCGGCCTGATCGACATTCAGTCGGCCACGCTAGACGATGCGGCATCGATGCCCCCCGGCGCCCACATCCAGGTGGCCGAGCGGCTTCCCTGGATGACGGACCTGGACGCGCTGCCGGCGTTCGAGCGTTATCCCGGCATGTGAGCGCCTGACGGGCGATCGTCAGCGCTCGCCGGCGGGCTCCAGCCTGATTTCATAGAGTTGCGGCCAGTTCTTGCCCGTGACGTAGAGCCGGCCGCGCTTGCCGTCCCACGCAATCCCGTTGGCGACCATGTCGGTATATGGCCCGGCGGCAGGCCGGCTAAGACCGGACAGGTCGATCCAGCCGACGACCTTGCCCGTGGCGGGGCTGATGCGGGCGACGAGATCGGTCTGCCAGACGTTGGCCAGGATCTCGCCGCGGACCAGCTCCAGCTCGTTCAGGTTGCGCAAGGGGCGCCCCTCGGCGGTGACGGTCAGGCGACGCCGTTCCGCAAGTGTTTTCGGATCGAGGAAGCGCAATGTCGGCGTGCCATCTGACATCACGACGTCAGCGCCCAGCCGCGTCATGCCCCAGCCCTCGCCGGGGTAGCGGAACTGACCGAGCTTGCGGAACCCGTCGAGCGACCAGCGGAAGCCGATGCCGCTCCGCCAGGTCAGGCTGAGGATCTCGTTGCCGGCATCGACGATGCCCTCGCCGAACAAGGCCGGCGGAATGGCGGCGCGGCGCAAAACCTTGCCATCGCTCAACCGGACTTCGCGGATGTCCGAGCGACCTTCGAGGCCCGTGCTTTCGAACAAACGGCCGTCACGAATGAACAGCCCTTCGGTGAAGGCGTCCGGATCGTGCGGATAGGCTTTCACCACCACGGCCTTGGCTACCGGCAGCCGCGCGGCACCCGGTGCGGCGACAAGGGTGAGGGCAAGAGCGAGGCTGCGGAGCGCGATCATGGCGCCCGTCTTACCCACCACCCTGCCCGCCGTCACGCGGCTCAGCGCATCGAGGCGATCAGACCGGCGATGGGAACGAAGGCGAAGGCGACCGAGCTGTCCGCGACGCCGTAGGGCACGAACAGCAGATCGCCGTGCCGCATCGCCCCGCAGGTGTAGACGACATTCGGCACATAGCCCTCGCGATCCTCGTCGATCGGGGAGAGCACCGGCTGCGTCGTGCGGCCGATCACCTTGCCGGGATCATCCTTGTCGAGCAGCACCGCGCCAATGGAATATTTGCGCATCGCGCCGACGCCGTGGGTCAGCAGCAGCCAACCCTCGTCCAGTTCGATGGGCGAACCGCAATTGCCCATTTGCACCATTTCCCACGGATATTCGGGCGTGACGAGCAGATCGCCCTCACCCCACTGATCCAGCCGGTCGGAGCGGATCAGGAAGACATTTTCGCCATCTTGCCGGCCGATCATCAGATACTGGCCGCCGACCTTCCGCGGAAACAGCGCCATGCCCTTGTTGCGCGATGCCGGGCCGCCCATCGGCCCGAGCGTGAACGCACGGAAATCACGCGTGCGGAGCAGTTCGGATCGGATCGTGCTGCCCGAATAGGCCGTGTAGGTGCCGAGCCACTCATAGGAGCCGTCGTCATGCTGGAAGCGGACGAGGCGGAGATCCTCCAGCCCGTTGCGCTGCGACGCGGTGATCGGGAACAGCACGGTTCCCGACAGCGAGCTGTCACGGTTGCGATGCACCTCGACGGCGCCGGCCTCCAGCTCGCGCGCGCTGTCGGCAGCGGTCGCGAAGGGTGGTTCGGGCATCAGTTCGAAAACAGGGCCCGGACCCAGGATGCCCTCGCGGAAGGCGACGGACGAGATGTGTCCCTCCCCCACCGCGCGCAGCGACATGGCGATCCGCGTCGCCCCCTCGCTCAGCCCCGACTGGTCGGGATGGGCGACGATCGACGGGTTCATCAAAGCGGCCGCCGCGTAGCTATATTCGTGGCAGAAGTAAGCGCCGATCAGCTGCTGCTTGATCGGCGAGATGCTTGCGCCATCCAGCCCGAGCGCCGTCTCGATCACCGCATAGCGCGCATTGAAGACGTTGCGGGTCTGCCAATGCCGCGCCTCGAAGTCGCGCAGCACGAGCTCGAGCTCAGCCTCCGCGGTGCCCTCGTCCATGGCGAGGACTGAGTCGGCGATGCGCCGCACCCGGCCGGGGCGGCCGGGCGTTGCCGATGGCTCGATCGCGATATGGAACGGGCGCACCACCACCCGAGACGCATCGGCCTGCAACCGCAGGGGTGCGTGAATAACGTCGAACAAACACCCCTCCGCCCGGACGGAACTCGCTCAGCCGGCTGCGCTCTCGCGCAGCGGCTCCGCACTCACTCGTGCCGTGATCTTCGCAGCGGCGCAACAGGCGAACTGGAAGGCAAGCACCGATTCGGCACCCTGGTTCAGGTTCGCGCGGTCACTCATCAGCCCGTCATAGCAGCCGCCGTCGCCGAACGTGGCCATGGGAAGACCGAGGTCGTTCTCCCCGACATACCAGGCATAAGCGGTCATCGCGGTGTCGAGCCAGCGCGCATCGCCGGTCGCCTCATGCGCGGTCAGCGCGGCATCGATCGTCGCCCAGGCCTCCAACGGCTGCTGGTCCCAGGGAAGCGAGACATCCTGCCGGCGGCCGAAGCTCTCGGTACCCACGGCACGGAACTGGCCGGCATCGTTGCGCTGGACGCCGTCCAGCCAGTCGAGCGCCTCGATCCCGTCCGCCACCATGTCGGGTCGATCGAGCCGGTGACCGGCGCGGATCAGCGCCTCGGCAAGACGAGCATTGTCGTAAGACAGCCAGTGCTCGAACCAGCGCCAACCATCCTCCCGATTGTTCCGGTAGAGCGCATGCAGACGCTCGCCGAAATCGCGCACGAGGCTGAGCGCAAGCGTGTGGCCGGCATGCTCCTCCAGCAGGGCATCGGCGCCGAAGAGCGAGAAGGCCCAGCTGCGCGGATGCGTCAGCGCCAGGCTGTGCGGCGCCACCTGATCGAACAGGTGCAGCGCCCAGCGGCGCAGCTCCGGCCGCCGAGCCTTCGCTGCGGTGTCGCCGATCGCCCACAGCGAACGGCCGAAACTGTCCTCGGAGCCGACCTCCTCAAGCCAGCTGCGATCGAAGGCCATGAAGTTGCGGAAGCGGCCGGCCGTGCCGTTCCAGGCATGCTGGACGAATGCGGCATAGATGGTCGCAAGCGCGTCTGCCCGCCCGGCCTGCTCGCCGTCGAGACGGTGCATCAGCATCAGCGCACGGCAGTTATCATCGACGCAGTAACCGTGGTTGCGATCCGGCACGGCGAAAATCGAGTGCTGGATCATGCCACAGCCATCGGTCAGCCGCTCGACACCGCCCATGTCGGGAGCGATGAGGCTGGGCCGGTGCTGGCGGGGCGCGATGCGCACCGGGCGGCGCGCAACGGCATCGCGGAAGATGGTCATGTAGGCGTGGGCCAGCTTTTCCCACGTCATCTCGCGCCCGGCATCCCAGGCCCGGCGACGATAGGTGTCGAGCTTGGCGCGATGGGCCAGCAGATCGCCGATCGTCTGCGCAAAACCGACGCTGTCGCCGAACGGCACCAGCAGCCCCGTGCCATCGCCCAGCAGCTCCACTGCATGCCAGTAGGGTGTCGAGACGACCGGCTTCCCCATCGCTACCGCGTAGGACAGCGTCCCGCTCGTGATCTGGGCCTCATTCAGATAGGGCGTAACGTAGACGTCGGCGGCTTCGAGATGATCGAGCAACTCGTCCTGGGCGACGAACCCGTCGATGAAACGAAGGTGCTGCGCAACGCCCAGCTCCTCCGCCAGCGCGGCCAAGCTCTCGCGATACGCCTCGCCTTCACGCGCAACGAGGTGCGGGTGCGTGGCGCCGAGGACGACATAGAGTGCGTCCGGCTGCCGCGCGACGATGCCGGGCAAGGCCCGGATCATCGTCTCGATCCCCTTGTTGGGGGACAGCAGGCCGAAGGTGAGCAGGACGGTGTGGCCGGACAAGCCGAAGCGCGCCTTCATCGCGGCGGTCGTCTTGAACGGCCGGTCTGGCACGCCGTGCGGCACCACCGCGATGCGATCGGGCGAAAGGCCGTGCACGCGGGCAAGAATGTCCCGCCCCTTCTGCGCCATGACGATCAGGCGCGACGCACGCCGCGCCAGCGCGTCCAGCACGGTGCGCTGATCGACGTCAGGGTTCTCAAGCACCGTATGCAGCACCACGACGACCGGAAGGTCGACCCGGTCGAGCAGGCGGAGGAGAAGATTGCCGGCATTGCCGCCGAAAATGCCATATTCGTGTTGCACGACGAGCACATCGGCGCCGCTGTCGTTGATCCGCCGCGCGGCCGCCCGGTATTCCTCCAGCTCGCCCTGCGCGATCGTGCAGACAACATCCTGCGGATACTCATAGCCTTCGCCACGGTCGTTCATCGCATAGATGTCGACCGGAATGTCGGGGTAGGCCGCGACCAGTGCGGCGCGCGTGTCGGCCGTGAAGGTCGCTATGCCACAGAGTCGCGGGGGAAAATTGCCGATCATCGCGATCCGGCGGACCGATCCCGCTTGCTGCGCTTGCGTCATATCCATCCTTTGCCCGAACCGGCCGGCTTTTTGGAACGAGGGCCGACCTCACCCGAACAGGACAATGTTCATCGCCGCGAAAGGTTGCACTGCACCATGGTGCGTCGCACCGGAAACAAGGTGGGCCAGCCATACCGGCACCGTTTTCTACGTTGACGGAAGAGATGTCCGTGTTAACGGGCGCCGCTGGGACGGCGTTCGGGCCGCGCCCTCGATTTGCGAATGGAGCAGCACGAATGAAGAAGCTTGGCCTTGTTCTCGTCGCCGCCGGCCTGATGACCGTGGCCGCGTGCAACAAACCCGAAACCCCGGCCGAGAACGCCGCTGAGGCGAATGCCTCCGCGCTCGAGAACAGCGCCGACGCGCTCGAAGAGGCCGCGGACAACGCGACCAACGAGTCGACTGAAGCGGCGCTCGAGAATGCGGCGGACAACCTGCATTCGGCGGCCGACAACGCCGAGGACGCTGCCGACAACGCGCAGTAAGACTTAACGTTCGTCCGAACGGACGAGCGCGAAGCAACGGGCGCCCTCCCGATCCGGGAGCGGCGCCCGATCTGTTTTGGGCTGCTACCAAATGCCCCGCCCGCTCACCGACGAAGATGCGGATCGGCGCGACGAGTGTGACATGCGCCATATGGCTGCGGCGCGCCGGGCGGTTAATGATCCGCCGGCGAGTCGGCGGTTGCTGCCGAACTCTGCGATGAGGGGGCAGGAATGGCCGTGCGGCGGTGGCTAACGATCCTTTGCACGGCATCGGCGCTGGCGGGCGCACCTGCGCTTGCAGCCGAGCGCCCGAGCCTGGCCGACAGCTTCGGCATCGGCGATCCCGGCGGCGTGCTGTGCCAGGTGCAGGCGCGCGGCGCCGATCCTGCGATCAAGACGATGTTCGATCGCGCGTGGACCCTGGTGTGCCGCGATGCTGCCGCTCCTGTCGGCCGTGTCTATGCCTTGCGGCAGGGCAAGGAAGATCCCCGCGCGCGGCTAGCGGCTCTGCGGGGCGAGACGGCAACGTGCCATTCATCGGCGGCGGCTTCGCTGGATGGTCTGGCAGAAGCGGAGCAGGCCGCTTGCCGCATGAGCCGCGGAGATGTGGGTTACCGCGTCTACACGGTTGCACGCGGGCGAACGCTCTACGCGGTCGAGGGACTGGAGGCCTATGATCCGGCGCTGAAGCTGGCGCTGCGCTCCATCGTCGAGGATCGCGTGGTGCCGGGCATGATCGCGGTCGCCGCCACCAATGCCGCCGATGCCGCCGCTTTCGCGCGCGTTCAGGCGGGCAATCTCGACCTCGAGAGCGCGCTGGCCGAGGGCTATCGCCGCAACAATAGCGGCAACTACGCCGAATCGGCCGAGTTCTTCGACACGCTGCTTCAGCGGACGGGCAGCGAGGCGGACCGGCGGCGGAACGGCGAGTATCTGATCAACCGCGCATTGCAGAAATCGAACATGGGCGACTTTGCCGAGGCGGAGTCGCTGTTCGCGCAGGCCGAAGCCCTGCCGACGAGCGATCCGGTGCAACTGCGGCTGCGGCGCAACTTCAAGGCGCTGCATCTCGTTACTCGTCGCCGGCTCGCCGAAGCGCAGGCGGTGCTGGCGCGCCCGCTCGCCGCGTCCGCGACTGCCACGGCGCTGCCCGACACCATACCCGAGGATGCCGCGGCCGAGATCAACAACGGCGCGCCACTCGCCCGCCAGCTCGGCGTCACCGAGAATGTGGCGCTGAGCCCGGCGGAGAAGGCGGCCATCCTCGATGCGCAGGCACGCCAGGTGAGCGGCACGGTGCTGCGCCTGCAGGGCCGCAATACGGAAGCCGAATCGGCGTTCGACGCCACGCTGAGCCAATTGTCTTCAGTGCGGCAGGGCCGTGTCGTCTCCATTGCCCGGCTGCGTGCGCAAACGCTGGCGGAGAAGGCGGCCGTCCGCGAGGCCGCGGGGGATCGGGCCGGGGCGGAGGCGCTGCTGCGGCAGGCGATCGCGTTGCTCGATCTCGAATATCCCGGCTCTGCGGCGTTGAATGGCGGCAAGGCGCGGCTCGCGGCTTTTCTCGCCAGAACCGGCCAGGTGCCGGCCGCGCTGGGCCTGTACCGAGAGGTCGTCGTCGGGCTGGCTACGGCTGGCGGCACGACCGGGGGCACCCTGCTCGCCCCCTATTTCGCGCTGCTGGTGCGCGAATTGCCGTCGAATCCGGCGCTGACGGCCGACTTCTTCCTGGCGGCCGAAACGCTCGTTCGCCCGGGTGTCGCGGATACGCAGGCGGTGCTGGCACGCGAATTGTCCGGCGGCAGCGACGAGGCGGCGCGGCTGTTCCGCCAATCCGTCACGCTCGCCCGCGATGTGGAGCGCAGCCGGGTTGAGCTCGCCCGCCTCGCCGCTCTGCCCGCACTGCCGCGGGAGGCGCAGGAGCGGATGACGGCACTGCGTGCCGAGATCGATGCGCTCGGCCAGGATCAGCTGGCCACGCAGGCGAAGCTGGCCGCCTTCCCGCGCTACAACGTCGTGGCTGGCACGCCGCTGACGCTGGATGAGCTGCGCGCGGTGCTGCGGCCGGACGAGGCCTATGTGAAGCTCGCCGCGGTCGGCGACGCGGTCTACGGGATGCTGGTGACGCCGGGCGGCGCGACGGCCTGGCAGGCGGGCATCGGCGCCACCGCGCTCGACAAGGCGGTGAGCACCCTCCGCGACTCCATCGTCAAGCAGCAGAGTGGCGAATTGCTCACCTTCCCGTTCGACGTGGCCGCCGCGCGCAAGCTCTATGTCGACCTGTTCACGCCCGTCGAGGCGCAGGTCGGCGCCGCCAAGCATATCGTGTTCGAGCCGGACGGCGCCATGCTGCGGCTGCCGCTCTCGCTGCTGATCGGGGAACAGGCGGGCGTCGACGCCTATGCCGCGCGGCAGAAGGCCAAGGGTGCGGACGAGTTCGACTTCCGCGGTGTCGCCTGGCTCGGCCGCCGCGCCGATATCTCGACCGCGGTCTCCGCCCGCGGCTTCCGTGACGTGCGCCGCCTGCCGCCCTCTGCCGCGCGGCGCGACTATATCGGCTTCGGCCAGAATGCGCCGGTCTCCGCCTTTGCGCGGGTGAACGGCCTCGCGCCGGCCAATGCTGCGCCGGGTGCGGCGGATTGCGCCTGGCCCCTGACCCAGTGGGAGCGGCCGATCGCCGCGACCGAGTTGCAAGCGGCCAGCCTGATGCTGGGCGCGGGCCGCTCCACGGTGGTCACGGGGGCTGCGTTCAGCGACGATGCGGTGAAAGCGCGCCCCGACCTGTCGGACTATCGCATCGTCCATTTCGCGACCCATGGCCTCGTCACCGCGCCGCGGCCGCAATGCCCTGCCCGCCCCGCCCTGCTCACCTCGTTCGGCGGACAGGGTTCTGACGGCTTGCTATCCTTTGCCGAGATCTTCGATCTGCGGATGGATGCCGACCTCGTCATTCTGTCCGCCTGCGATACGGCGGGCGAGGCGACTGTTTCCGCCACGCGCGAGACGGGCGTGACCTCCGGTGGCGGCACGGCGCTGGACGGGCTGGTTCGGGCCTTCGTCGGTGCGGGCGGGCGCTCGGTGCTGGCAACGCACTGGCCGACGCCCGACGATTATAAGGCGACCGAGCGGCTGATCGGCGCGCTGTTCCAGGCAAGCGAAGGCACGTCGGTGGCGCAGGCGCTGCAGCAGGGCCAAGTCGCGCTGATGGACCAGGCGGAGACCTCGCACCCCTTCTACTGGGCGAGCTTCGCCGTGATCGGCGACGGCGCCCAGCCGGTCCGCCGCGCGCAGCAGGTGGCGAGCGCGCCGCAGTGAGCCTGCCCGACGGGCGCGAGGCGGCGATCCGCCGGACCGTCCGCCAGATCGGCCCTGCCCGGCTGGCGCTGGCCTGCGGCGTGTTGCTGCTCGCCTTTGCGGTGGCGCGGGCCGGCTGGTCGATGCCGCTCTTCGGCGATGCCGAACGCCTGCTTTACGACGCTCGCGCCTTCGTGGCGGCGCCCCGCGTGCCACAGGATGAACGCATCCTGCTCGTCCCCTATACGGATGAGACGCTGGCGGCGACCGGCAAGCGATCGCCCGTCGATCGCGCGATCCTTGCACGTGCGCTGACTGCACTCGACAGCCTCGGCGCGCGTGCGATCGGCATCGACATCCTGATCGATCAGGCGCAGCCGGAGGACGCGGAGTTGATCGATGCGTTCCGCCGGATGCGCACGCCCACTTATCTAGCGTTCGCCACCAACGCGACGAGCCCCGATTATGTGCGCCCGTGGCAGGAAGCGTTCCTGCGCGACTTCCTCAGACGCATCGGCAATCCTGCGGTGCGCCCTGCCGCCATCCGGATCGTGCCCGACGATGACGGCACGATGCGTCATTGGCCGGTGCCGGCGGGCGGACTGCCGCCGCTGATGGCGGACGCCCTGGTCGGCGGGGCGAGCGAGCCGGCAACCCGCGGCGCGATCCGTTATCGGCTGCCGGCCGATCCGCAACGCCCCGTCTTCGCCGCGCTGCCGATCGATCTGCTTGCGACGCCGGGTGCCGCGGCGCTGCTGCGCCAGCAGGTGGCGGGGCGCATCGTGCTGATCGGCGGAGACATCAGCGATGTGGATCGCTTCACCGTGCCCGCCAGCCGCTACCCCGATGCGACCGGGCGGACGGGCGCGACGATGGCCGGGCTCGAGGTCCATGCCAGCCTGCTGGCGCAGCGGCTCGACGCGGCGTGGGACCGCCCGCTGTCGGGCTGGCTGCTCACCCTCGCTGCGCTCGCCATCGTTGCAGCGGCGGCAGCGACCGCACTGACGGGGCTGCGGCCGCCCTGGTCGGTCTTGCTGCTGGGCGGAGAGCTGTGCCTCATCGCGCTGCTGCCGTTCGTGCTGCAATATGCCGGCGTCGCGACGGATCGCCTGCCCGCCTTCGGCTGGCTGGTTGGCTGGACCATCGCTTATGCCGGCGCGGCGGCGGCGGCGCGGGCAGTGACGGCGGACCAGCGCCGCTTCGCGCAATCCGCCCTCGGCCGATACCTGCCGCGCGATATCGCCGACGAGATCATGCGCGATCCGGCAAGCGTCTCCCTGCACGGCGAGAAGCGGGAGATCTACGCGCTGTTCACCGATCTGGAGGGCTTCACCAAGCTGGCGCATGCCATTCCTCCGGAAACGGTGGCGCGCCTGCTGAACCGCTACCTCGATCTTCTGTCCGAAACGGTGCTGAAACACGGCGGCACGATCGACAAGTTCGTCGGCGATGCCATCGTCGCCTTCTGGGGCGCCCCCCTCGCCCGTCCCGACGATGGCGAGCGCGCGGCGCAGGCGGCGCTCGCCATGGCGCATGCGGGCGAACGCTTCCGCCGGGAGGCGCCGGAAGGCACGCCGCCGATCGGCTGCACGCGCGTCGGCCTGCATCGCGGCGAGGCGATCGTCGGCAATTTCGGCGGGGAAGGCCGCCTGCAATATACCGCGCTCGGAGACAGCATGAACCTGGCGGCGCGGCTGGAGGCGGCGAACAAGCAGCTCTCCACCTGCGCGCTGGTCAGCGGGCCGGCGGTGGCGGGCGTCACCGGCACGCGCTTTCGCCCGATGGGGCGGATCAGCGTGCGCGGGCGATCGACCCCGATCGAGGTGCACGAGCCGTTGATCGACGGCGATGACGGTCATGTGACCCCCCTCACAGACTTGCTCGCCTGCTTCGATCAGGGAGACAGGAACGCGCTCCTCCAGCTGGAGGCGCTTGCGGGCACGCGGCCGGACGATGCAGCGCTCGCCAATTTGGTTTATCGTCTAGGCCAGGTCGGCCCGGGAGGAAGCTTTGTCTTGCAGTGACTGGATCGTGCGCGGCGCGTCGCTCGCGTTGGCGCTGGCCGCGCCCGCCGGGGCGACGGCGTCGACTTTGGTGGTCCGCTCGACCGGGCCGTCGGCCAAGCTGTTCCCGCCGGGCAAGCCGCTGGCGGATACGGCGCAGTTCGAGCTGAAGGCGAATGACAGCGTGACCCTGCTTGATGCGCACGGCACGCGCACGCTGGCGGGCCCGGGCAGCTTCACCGCCTCTTCCCCGCCCAACGCCTCGGCACCGGGTATCACCAGCCGGGTCGCAGCGCTCGCCGATGCAGGTGGCGTGCGGCGCGCGCGGATCGGTGCGGTGCGCGGCGCGGTTCCGGCCGATCCCGCCAAGGCGCCGAACGTCTGGTATGTCGATTCGACGCACAGCGCGACGGTGTGCGTGGCGGACGCCGGCACCCTGACCCTGTGGCGCCCGGCCGGAGCGGCGGCGGAACTCACCGTGAGCGGCCCCAAGGGCGAGGCGAAGCTGCCCTTTGCCGAGGGGCAGACCACGATGGCATGGCCGGCCAACCTGCCGGTGCTGGATGGATCCCGCTACACGCTCGCATGGGGCGGCGGGGCGGCGCCGGTGTCGCTCGACTTCGCGGTGGTCGGGCCGCGGCCGGACGCGCTGGATGGCGTGGCCGCACTGCTGATCCGGCGCGGGTGCCAGCGCCAGCTCGACATGTTGATCGAAACGGTGGCGGTGCCCGCCCCGTCGACGAGCACGCCGGGCTGAGCGACCAAGCTGCGCCCCCCGCGATTGAGCGGGCGCGGGCCGGCTGGTAGCCAATCGGCAACAGGGTCAATGGCCGCGCAGGCATTTGCGGGGCGACGATAAAGCGAGGCCGGACGCAAGGTCCGCTGAAAGGATCAGGCGGCGCGCATGCGCGACCGTCAACGAAGGGGGACGTCCGTGATCGTGGCCGAGGCAACCGACCCTGTGCGTGCAACCCCGCGGCGACGCCTTGCCGGCCATGCTCCGCTCGGCGCGGCGCTGCTCGCGCTTGTCGGCCTGCCGGCGGCTGCAGGGGCGCAGACAGCAGCACCCGCCGTGCCGACGCGCGAAGAGGTAAACCGCATCCCGACCGGCCCCACGGCGCAGCAGCCGTCCCGGCTGAGTGTCGAGGGCGGCGTGGAGCGTGCCCCCTGCCCGCTCGCGCAGGAGCGGTTTGCCGGCGTCACCATCACCGTCAACGACGTGGTGTTCGATAATCTCAAGATCGTCGATCCCGCGACGCTTGCCTCCGCCTGGGAAGCCTATCGTGGCAAGACGGTGCCGATCGCGACGGTCTGCGAGATTCGCGATGCGGCTGCCACCATCCTGCGTCGCCAGGGCTATCTCGCCGCGGTGCAGGTGCCGCCGCAACGGATCGAGAACGGCGTCGTCCACTTCGACGTGCTGATGGCCAAGCTGGTGGCGGTGCAGGTGCGCGGCAATCCCGGCAAGTCCGAGGCGCTGATCGCCGCCTACCTCCGCCGCCTGACAGAGGAGCCGGTGTTCAACGAGCAGACCGCCGCGCGCTATCTGCTGCTGGCACGCGACATTCCGGGCTATGACGTGCGGCTGACGCTCAAGCCGGCGAACGGCGCACCCGGCGAGGTGATCGGTGAGGTGGCGGTGGTGCGCACGCCAGTCGCCCTCGACGTCAACGTGCAGAACTACGGATCGCGCGACGTCGGCCGGTTCGGCGGGCTGATCCGCGGTGAGGCCTATGACCTGCTCGGCCTGGGGGATCGCCTGACGCTCGGCTATTTCGGTACGGCCGACTTCAAGGAGCAGAACGTGCTCCAGGCCGGCTACGACATCCGTCTTGGCGGTGAGGGACTGACGCTCGGCGGACGCTTCACCTATGCCTGGACACGGCCCGATCCCGACATCGTCGGCGGCAGGCTGAAGGCGGAGACGATGGTCGCGGGGGCCGAGCTGTCCTACCCCTTCGTCCGGCGCGAGGCGGGGACGCTCCGCGGCGCGCTCGGCTTCGAAGCGATCAATCAGGACGTGCGGCTCGCCGGTATCGATCTGACGCGCGATCGCATCCGGGCCGCTTATGCACGGGCCGATTTCGACCTGATGGATGCGGGCTCGATCCGCAGCACTGCGGGCTATTCCTCGGCCGAACCGCGCTGGCGGCTTGCGGGGTCGCTGGAGGTGCGCAAGGGGCTCGGCATCCTCGGCGCGAGCGACGGCTGCGGCGCGCCGCCTTACACCGCCTGCCTGACCGCGGGGGCGGTGCCGCTCAGCCGGGTGGAGGGACGTCCGCAGGCGGCGTTGGTCCGCTTCTCGGGCGTGGGTGAGGTGCGGCCGGTGCCCAACATCGCCTTCGTGCTGGCACCGCGCGCGCAATATTCGTCCAGGCCGCTCCTTTCCTACGAGGAATTCTCGGGCGGCAACTACACGGTCGGGCGCGGCTATGATCCCGGCTCGATCCTCGGCGATCGCGGCATCGGCTTCCAATCCGAACTGCGCATCGGCCGCGCCGTGCCGACCGCGCGCGACGCGTTCGCGGTACAGCCCTACGGCTTCTTCGATGCGGCTTGGGTGTGGAACCGCCGGCAACCCGTCGCGCCACTGGAGCGTGATCCACAGCGGCTATTCTCCGCCGGCATCGGCGCCCGCGTCGCTTACGGCGACCGTGCCCGGCTCGACGTGACGCTGGCCACCCCGCTCGAGAAGATCAACGGATCGGATCGCCGCGGCGACGTGCGGCTGCTCGTCTCGCTGACGACGCGTCTGCTCCCCTGGACCCGGTGATGGAGGCCCCGATGGCACGCAAGCTGAACATCCGCCGACCCCTGCTCGCCGGCTGTGCGCCGCTCGCGCTGGCGCTTGCCGCAATGGGGCAGCCCGCAGTGGCGCAGTCGTACCTCGGCAACGTCACCGGCACGGTGAACGCCAGCGTCAGCACGGCGGCGAACCGCACGACGGTGACCGTCACCGGCACCAAGGCGATCGTCGACTGGACCGCGACAGGCCCGACGACCGACAATGCGGTGACGTGGAACGGTGCCGGCGGGCCGGTGCGCCAGAACACGGTGACTTTCCAGGAAGCGGGCACCGAGACGGTGTTCCAGGGTCCCGGGCAGGATTATACCGTGCTCAACCGGATCAATCCGGGCGCGGACGGCCGTGCCGTCGTGCTGAACGGCGTCACCAGCAGCTATCTGCGCGGCGAAGGTGGCCCGCGTGGCGGTGCGGTGTGGTTCTACAGCCCCGGCGGCATCGTCATCGGCCCGAACGGGCGGTTCGATGTCGGCAGCCTGCTGCTCACCGCCAATCGGCCGAACTTCGATCCCGCGACCCCCGGCGCGGGCACGATCAGCCTTGGCGCGCCGGAAATTGCGGGCGCAAGCGTGACCGTCCAGCCCGGCGCACAGATCAACCTGTCCGAGGCGGGCAGCTATCTCGCGATGGTGGCGCCCCGCGTGCGGATGGGCGGCAGCGCGACGGTCAACGGCTCCGTCGCCTATGTCGCGGCGGACGCGGCGGACATCACGATCAACGGCGGCCTGTTCGACATCGACGTGTCGCAGGGCACGAGCGCGACGGGCAGCGATGCCGTGCTGGAGCATAGCGGGTCCACCACCGGCCCCGCGGGCACGAACCGCGGCATCTTCATGGTCGCAGTGCCACGCAACGATGCGGTGACGATGCTGGTCAGCGGCACGGCCGGCTATGCCGCTGCGACGGACACGAGCGTGCAGAACGGCATCGTGGTCCTTTCCGCCGGCAGCGGTGCGCAGCTGGTCGAACAGAGCGGCGGTGTCGCCGCGCGCTTCGACACGCCGTCGTCCCCCCTTGGCGCGTCCATAGCCATGCGAGCCGGGACGTTCAGCTCCGACGTATCCGCCAATGCGAGTGGCGGCGTTATTGCTCGCGCTGGCGATGACGCGGCGTCCACGAGCGATACGCTGCGCTTCGACCGCACTGTCGAGCTGCGTGCGGCGCAGTCGATCGCTCTGTCGGCCGAGGATGGTGCTTCGCTGACGGTGGGCCGCGCGCTGACTTTGACGCGGCCCGGCGACCAGTCGGACGGCGCGCGGGATCTTGCCTTGCGGATCGATGCCACCGGCGGCGGCGTGGTCAGCATTGGCGGGGCCACGCGAATGGACGCGTCCACCAGCGTCAGCCCCACCGCGCTCGTCCATGTCGGCGCGCAGAGCGGTGGCCGGGTGACGCTTGGCGGCGGGCTCGTCGCCGATGCGAGCGTCAGCGGCACGAGCAGCGTCACCGGCGGCCGGGCGGAGATCGTCGCGACTGGCGGCTCCGTCGCGATCACCGGCGGCACGACGCGGATCACCGTGAACGGCTCTGCCGATGGCACCGGCAACGCGGCGACCGGCGGCACCGCGGTGCTGAGCGCGACGGACGGGTCGATCCGCATCGGCCAGTCGCTCGACATACAGGCGCAGGGCAGCTCCTCTGCGGGCGCGGGCACGGGCGGGCAGATCGATCTTGCGGTCGGCGGCACCGGCACCCTGCCGGACGGCGTCACGCGCGAACTCGCGCTGCCGAGTGCTTATCTGTCGGCCTATGGCTATGGCGGCGGAGGTGCGACCGGCACCGGCGGCACCATCACGCTTGCCGCGGCGAGCGGTACGCTCTCCGCAGGCTCGCTGACGGCTGAGGCGATTGGCCAGGGCGGCGGCGGCACCTCTGCACGCGGTAGTGGCGCGGTGGGCGGCACCGGTGGCACCGGTTTCGGTGGGCGCGTGTCGGTGACCGGCACCGGCGGCACGCTGGATTTCGACAGCCTCAACCTTTCCGTTGACGCCTTCGGCGGCAGCGGCGGCGATATCGAGAGCGGCTATGGCAACGGCATCGGCGGCGTCGGCGGTTCCGCCACCGCGGGCACCACGCTGATCGACGTAGCCGCCGGCGCGCTGACCGCCGACGCGCTCAGCCAGTCGGCCTATGGCCGAGGCGGCTTCGGTGGCTACGGCGGCTATGACGGTGAGACCGGCGTCACGGGTACGGCCGGCAACGGCGGCAACGGCACAGGCGGCCAGACGAGCCTCCGCATCGGCAGCGGCGGCAGCATGAACGTCACCGGCGCCTATGGCTCGCTCGACCTCTCGGCGGCCGGACAGGGCGGCAATGCCGGCTACAGCTATCCGGACCCCGCGGTGGCCGGCGTCGGCCAGGGCGGTCGCACGCTGTTGACGGTGGAAGATGGCGGCCAGCTCACCGCCACCACGCTCCGTATCGGTGCGGACGCCTATAGCTCCTTCGACGGTGGCGAGGGCGGTCTGCCTGCATCCGTAGGCGGCGGCAGCGCGCAGATGCTGGTGCAGGGCGGCGGCCGGGCGGACATCGGCGCGCTGACCGTGTCGGCACAAGCGCTCTCCGGCGGACCGCGCAGGGGCGGCAGCGCCGGCGTGACGGTGGCCGGCGGCACGCTGACCATCGCCAACAGCCTCTCGATCGATGCGGATGCCGGCGAGTTCGATCCGGCCGTGCCGATGTTCGCGCCTCGCGCCGCGCCGCCGGCAACGGGGCCGCAGGATGCGCAGGGTGGCGATGCACGGCTGACGGTCGGGCCGGACAGCAGCTTCACCGTCGCACCCGACGCCACCTTCGCGTTGAGCGCGGACGCAGCTTCGACCGGCAATGGCGACACGAGCGGCAATGCCGTCGGCGGCACCGCGGTGCTGCGCTTCGATGGCGTGACGCAGGCTCTCCCGGCCGGCCTGACGGTCAGCGCCCGCGCGCGCAGCGAAGCGGCGACCACGCCGGGCGGCGCCTATGGCGGCACCGCGCGGCTGGAACTGGCCGGCGGCGCCACGCTGACCGTGCCCGGCGCGACCTCGATTCTGGCGGACGCGGTGAGCGGGAGTGGCGCTGTTGCGGCACTTGCGCAGGGCGGCACGGCGGAGGTGCTGGCGGACGGCGGCACGCTGATCGCGCAGGCGCCTTTGCTGATCGCCGCGCGCGGCACGGGTGGCGAAGCACTGGGCGGCGGCGCCGCATCGGCTGGCCAGGGCGGCACGGCGGCGCTCACGCTGCGGAATGGCGGCGAGGTGCGCGCACCCTCGCTGACCATCAGCGCCGCGGGTGTCGGCGGGGCGAGCCTGGCAACGTCCGACACGCCCGAGCGGGGCATCTCTGGCGACGGCACCGGCGGAACCGTGCGGCTGGATGCGGACTCCGGGCGCATCGAAGTAGCCGGCGCGACCCTGCTCGACGCCGACGGGCGCGGCGGTGCGAACGCCACGGCGGGAACGGCCGGCGCAGGCATCGGCGGCACGGTTTCGCTGACCACGGGCGCGGCCGCTCTGGCGCTCGCGCAAACCGACATCTTCGCGCGGGGCATCGGCGGCTCGATCACAGCGAACGCTTATGGTGCGGGTGGCATCGGGGGCGATGGCCGCGGCGGAACGATCTCGTCGGCTGTCGGCGCGGGCGGCATGACTGCGACCGCGATCACCCTCGACGCGCGCGGTCTGGGCGCTGTCGGTGGCGCGGCGACGCCCGGAACACCGGGCGGCCCCTATGATGCGGGAGCCGGCGGCAACGCGACCGGCGGCTCGGCCAGCCTGCTCACGGAGGGCGTGGTCAGCGCTCAGTCGCTGATCGTGCTCGCGGGCGCAAACGGGGGCGACGGCGGTGCGAACAGCGCTGGGGGACGTGTCGGACGGGGGGGCGACGCCGACGCCTCCACTGCCCTGGCACAGACCGGCACCATCGGTGGCCAGATCCTCGTCACGACCCTGTCGCTCGATGCCGGCGCGCAGGGTGGCAGCGTGCCGGCGGATGCGGCGGCAGGCGACGTGCGCAACACCGCCGGTATCGCCCGCGGCGGCACCGCGCGGCTGAGTGGAGCCGGCGGCGCGATCACGGCTGCTGGCGTGAGCCTGGCCGCCAATGCGGCGGGCGGCAGCGGCACCGCTGCCGGCGGCGGCGCATCGGGGGGTACGGCCGAACTGGTCGGCGCGGCCACGTTCGGGATTGCTCGCCTGTCGCTGAGCGGCAACGCACTCGGCGGTACCAGCAGCGCTGCCGGCGGTGGCGCCGGCGCGGCGGGCGCGGCTCGCATCGCGCTGACCGGAGGCACGCTGAACGTGTCCGAAAGCATCGCGATCAACGCGGTCGGTACGGGTGGTACTGGTGGAACGTCGCCTGGCGCTGCCGGCGGCAGCGGCACCGGTGGTGCGGTGGAGCTCAGCACGTCCGGCGGCGCAGTCGTCACCACCACCCCGGCCCTTACCCTAGACGGGCGCGGCGTCGGCGGCGTTGGCAACGGTGGTGGCTCTGCCGGCGGCGGCCGCGGTGTCGTCCGCGCGAGCGGTGGCGCGATCCGGATTGGCGGTGCGCTCAATGTTGATGTCGGCGCGGGCGGCGGTGGCACCCGGTCGGGTGCTGCCGGCTCCGCCAAGGGCGGCACGATCGACGTCGTGGTAGCTGCCGATGGCGCGACACCGGGCGAGCTACGCACCAGTTCGCTCAGCCTTGTCGCAGGCGGCACAGGCGGCACCCGCTCCTCCGGCACCAGCCAGCTGACAGGCGGCTCGGGTGCCGGCGGTACGGTGACGGTGAGCGCGACCGGCGGCACCCTCGCCGGAGGAACCGGCACCACCATCGACGTCAGCGGCCGCGGCGGTCGCGGTTTCGGCTTCCGCGGTGGCGCCGGACAGGGCGGCACGGCGACGGTGACGAACGCGGCGGGCACGCTCGATCTTGGCAACCTGAGCATCGATGCGAGCGGCTATGGCGGCGGCATCATCGAAGTCGGCTATGGCAGCTCACCACTCGGCGGCGATGGCGGCAGCGGCAGCGGTGGCGTCGTGCTGGTCGATGCAAGCGGTGGTCAGATCCGGGCGGGAAGCGTCAGCCTGCGGGCGGTCGGGTCGGGCGGCGATGGCCAGACGTCCGGCGGCAACGGCAATGGTGCGGGCGGCAGCGGCGGTGCGGCGACTGGCGGCAGCGTGACCATGCGCGCGGGCGGCGGCGGGGGCGTCTCCACCCGCTTCGTCCAGGCGGACGTGTCCGCCGCAGCAGGCGACGGTGCCGACGGCGATGTCGGCGGCAATGGCGGCAGCGCGACGGCAGGCACGGCCGCGATGGCGGTGGCGCAGGGGGGCACGTTCAGCTCGACCGGCCTCTACGTGGCGACAACCGCGGTGGGCGGCGACGGCGGATCCGCGATCAGCCGGCTTGGCGGCATGGGCAATGGCGGCGCCGGCGGCACTGGCGGCGCAGCGACCGGAGGTATCGTGCGGTTCACAGCCGACGGTGGGGCCTTGCCACTGACGACGGTCAACCTCTTCACCGCCGCCATCGGTGGTGCAGGCGGCGATGGCGCCCGCGGCGGACGCGGCGGCGCGGGCGGCCGTGGTGGCGATGCGACGGGCAGCACCGTGGCGATCGCCGCTTTGAATGGCGGTACGCTGTCGATCGACGGCGGTGAGGGGGCAGGCTCCATCCTGTTCCTCGACAATTATGCGCGTGCCGGCAGCGGCGGATCGGGCGGCGACGGCACCCAGTTCGGCGACACCGGCGGGGTCGGCGGCAGCGGCGGCAACGCACTCGGCGGCCTGATCGACGTGAGCGCAGCGGGCGGTACGGTGACGCTCGGCGCGATTGATTTCTCCGCATCGGCCGACGGCGGCTCCGCCCGCCCGGGTGGCACCGGCGCGCCGCAACCGTCAGGCCCCGGTGTGACTGCGGCTTACGGCGTGGCCGGTGGCGGCGCAGGCGGCACCATCCGCTTCACCGCACGCGACGTGGCCGGGCAACCGGCCGGCGTCATCACGGTTGGCACGGCACAGCTGAGCGCCATCGGACAGGCAGGCACCGATGCCAACGGCTATGGTGCGGGCGGGTTGACCGGGCATATCGCGATCCTGAACGAACGCAGCGGTGCCGATGGCGGGGCGATCCGCTTCGGCCAGACGAACGTTTGGACGGTCGGCCAGGACGATGGCACCCCTGCCCTCGACGTGCTGGCGGGCAATGGCGAAGTCAGCTTCGAGCAGCTGGACGCGCAGGTGGCCGGCAGCATCCGTCTCCGCGCCGTAGGCGCTGCCAGCATCCTCTCGGCCAAGAGCGTCAACCTCCAGGCCGATGGCGTCATCAGCGCCACGCACGCACAGCCGTCCGCAGGCCCCGTGCCGACGCTGCGCGCATCCAGCGTGTCCATGACCAGTTCGACCGGTATCGATCTTCAGCCGGGCAGCCGGATCGTGGCCGACAGCCGCATCGCGCTCACCTCGTTCGGCTTCACCAATGCCGACGCGCTGTTCGCGGGCAACCGGATCGACATCAACTCGCTCGGCAACGTGCGGGTCGGCACCGCAATCGCCGATGCGCCTGCCTTTGACGGCGAAAGCGTGGTCGAGGGCGGCCGCGTCGTCATCGTCGCGGGGAGCGCCGGGCAGTTCGACTTCGTGCCCCAGCCGCTGGCGGATGCCAGCATCACCGTGACCGGTCTCGTCTCCGGCGCCGCCTCGGCCGAGCTGACCGCGGGACGGGACGTGATCGTCGAGGCGGGGGGCGAGGTGCGCTCGGCCAATCTGGTCACGATCGATGCGGGCGACGATATCCTGATCCGCTCGGGTGGACGCGTGTCCGGCGCCACCGATCCGCTCTTCGCGTTCGATCCCGAGTTCGAGACCGGCATCGCCGATGCCGGCGTGCGGCTGACCGCCGGACGGCAGCAGGTCGGCTATGACAAGCCGGCGGGTGAAGTGGCGTCGATCCTGATCGATGGTGCGGTGTCGGCCGGGTCACGCGCGCTGGTGATCGGCGCCGGAGCGGTTCGCGCATCGCAGCCGCTGGCGGCGCGCAGCCTGATCGTCTCGATCGATAATGCTCCCGTCGGCGACGCGGTGCCGCAGGACGATGGCGGCCAACTGAGCGGCGACTGCCTGGAGGGCAGCGTCTGCCTCGATCGCGTGCTGACCGCGCGGACCCTGCTGATCGGCGGCCTGAGCGGCGATGGCGAGCTGCCGACCCGCGTCCGCATCGCCGGCGGCTTCGACAATCGGCAGACGGTGATCCGGACGCGCGGCGATCTGACGCTGGCCGGAAACGACAGCTATGGCGGGTCGGAGCTGTTCCGCCTGCAATCGCTCGAAGGGCGTGTCAGCGCCGGTGCAGGGGCGGTGCTGCGGGGCGGCGGCGTCGCCATCGATGGTGGCGAGGGCCGGCCGGGCGGTTTCACGATCCTGGCGGCGCAGGGCATCGAGGCGGCGGGCGCCACCTTCGATTCGACGGACGATCTCGGGCTCTTCGTCGGCACGGGCGATCTGCGTGTCGGCACGTTGCGTACTGCCGGCCGGGTCAACACGCTGGCCGAGGACGGCAGCGTGCGGCTGGCGGGGCAGATCGACGTGCCCGGCGCGGTCGTCATCGACACCTTGCTTTCGGTCGGCGCGGGCGACGCGATCGTCACCGCAAATGGCGGCGATGCACGGGTAGCGCGGGCCGAGACGGCGAATGGCAGTGCGGTCCGCATCCGTGCGACGCAGACGGCGGCACTCGGCAGCGCGGGCGGCAGCGGCAGCGATCCGCAGGAGATCCGGGTGGACGGCCGCACCGTCGAAGCAGGTGGCCTGACGGCGGCCGGCGCCATCGCGCTGACGGCGAGCGACGGCGCGGTGACCGCAGGCCCGTTGCGGGCGCGCAGCGGCGATGTGCGGCTGAACGCCACGGGGCTCGTCCAGGCGGCCGCCGTGGAGGCTGGCGGCACGGTGCTGGTGCGCGGTGCCAGTGCCGATCTCGGAACGCTGACAGGCGGCACGGTCGATGTCGCGACAGCGGGAGCGCTGACCAGCGGCGCGGTGCAGGCAGGCGGCGCGGTGACGCTGATCGCGGAGGCTGGGCCGGTGCGCAGTGGCGCGCTGAGCGGTGGCTTGACCGTGACGGTGGAGAGCCGTGCGGGCTCCGCCACCCTCGGCGACGTGACTGCAGGTACGGGAGCGGCGCTGGCGGCACGCGGCGGTGACCTGACGGTCGGCACCGTGAGGACGCGGAGCGGCGACGCTCGGCTTGAGGCATCGGGCGGCGTGCGTGGCGGCGGACTGGCAGTCGCGGGCAGCGCGATCGTAATGGCCGGTGGTGCGCTTGCGCTCGATGGCGCGACAAGTGCCGGCGGGGCGATGGCGCTCACGGCGGAGAGTATCGCGCTCCGTGGCGGTGTCAGCGCCGGGTCGCTCGACGCGACGGCTCAGAACGGCCTGACCTTCACGACGGTCGATACGGCGGGGGCGGCCAGCATGACCTCGCGTGGCGGGAACCTGACAGGCAGTCGGGTCACCAGTGGCGGACCGGTCACGCTGGCGGCCGGAGGCGCGATGACGCTCGATCGGGTGGTCGGCGGCGGAGACGTGTCGCTGACGGCGGGCGGCGACCTGCTGGTGCGAGAGGATCTGCGTGCCGGCGGCGTGGCGCGGGCGAGTGGCGGGAGCGTGACGCTCAACGCAGGCGGTCCGCTGACGCTCGCCAGCCTCGTGGCGACGCGCGGCGATGCGACGGTTAACGCGACGGGTGATCTCGCCATCTCGGGGGCTCGTGCCGGCGGGTCGATCCTGCTTGCGAGCAGCGGCGGGGCGGTCACGCTGGCGGACGCATCGACGGAGCCAGCGGGCACCGGCGCGGCACGCGGCGACATCCGCGTGACCGCCGCGACCGATGCGACGCTGAGCGGCAACGTCGCTGCCCGCGATGATCTGGTCGTCTCGGCCGGTCGCGTGGCGCGATTGAACGGGCAGGCGCTCGGTCGCACGGTCTCGATCGCGTCGGCGGATGTGGCGATCGGCACGGCCGCACGGATCGGCCGCGGTGCCGACACGGCCGAGGTGCGCTTCATCAACAGCGGCAGCGGCATGACCGCCATCGGCAGCGGCGTGACCGGCAGTTATGCGCTGGAGACAGCGGAACTGCAGACGGTGGCGGCACAGACGCTGCGGGTGACAGCACCGGGCGAGATCGCGATCGGTTCGGCAACCCTGACCGGATCGGCAGGCAGCTCGGCAGCGCGGCTCTATGGCGGCAATGCGGCGCTGATCGTCGAGACGCCAGGCCGGATCGCGGTGAGCGGCGCGCTGGTGCTGGCGTCGGCTGGTGCGAACGATCTGCTGTCGCTGGCTGCGGGCACGCGGCTCGACATCACGGCGCCGGGCGCATCGTTGGACGCGGGCAGCGGGCGGCTGCTGCTTGCCGGACAGTCCATCTTCGCCGGCACGCCGGGTGCCGCCGCGGATGTGACCGCCGCGGCCGGCACCGATGCGCGCGATGCGCGGCTGGGCCAGGCGGACTTCCAGGTGCCCGGCGGCTATCTGCGCGCCAACGCGATCGAGTTCCGCTTCGGCTCCGGCCTGTTCGTGCAGAATAGCGGCACGGCAGGCGATCTCGGCTCGGCGGCGCGCGCCGGGTTCGTCGCGAACAGCGTGACGCTGACTGCGCTGCAAGCGGGCGCCACGGTGGTGGTCAACGGCCGGGTTGCCGATGCGGGCGGGGCGGCGGTGATCCCGCGGCTGACGATCCGTGGACAGGGCACGCAGGCGGCATTGCTCGATCCTCGATCGACCGCGAATGGCTGCCTGATCGCAGGCGGCGGCTGCCGCTTCGACGCGGTGGACACGCCCTTCGTGCAACCGCCGCTCTTCCCGGTGCAGGACACGATCGGTGAGGCGCTCAACCCGGTCGACGATCCGGTCACGGGCGGGCTGATCCGCATCGTCGAGCCGCTGATCCAGACGGGCGAGTTTACCGGCTATGGCTTCGCTCCGCCGATCGACGAGCCCGTGACCAGCACCGGCAATGACGATCTCTGGACGGGCGAGCCGAACAATTGCGTGGCGGGATCCGGCGATCCGCGCTGCCCGATCCCGACGGAGGGCGTGACGCCGTAAGGCTTGCCCTCCGCCGCCTTCCCCGCGAAAGCGGAGCGGATCATGACGCACGCCCCTGCCCCGCTCGCCTTGTTCAACAGCCTGACCCGGTCGGTCGAGCCGTTCACGCCGATCCAGCCGGGGCTGGCGCGGCTATATTCGTGCGGCCCGACCGTCTATAACTATGCGCACCTCGGCAACCTGCGCGCCTATGTGTTCACCGATACGCTGCGGCGGACGCTGAACTGGAAGGGCCTGGCCACCAACCACGTCATCAACATCACCGACGTCGGTCACCTGACGTCGGACGCGGATGCCGGCGACGACAAGCTTGAAGCGGCGGCAAGCAGTACGGGGCGCGACATCTGGGAGATTGCGGCGCACTATACCGCGGCGTTCAAGGGCGATCTCGCACGGCTCAACATTCTGGCGCCGACGCTCTGGTCGGTCGCGACGGATCACATTCAGGACATGATCGCCTTCGCCCGCGCGATCGAGGCGCATGGCGCGGCCTATCCGCTGGAGAGCGGCCTCTATTTCGATGTCTCCAAGGTGCCCGATTATGGCGCACTGGCCGGCACCCGGCCGGACGAGACGGTGGCACGTATCGCAGATGTGGCGGGCAAGCGGCAGGCGGCCGATTTCGCGCTGTGGCGCCGCTCTGCGGCCGGTGAGACGCGGCAAATGGAATGGGCAAGCCCGTGGGGCCCCGGCGCACCGGGCTGGCATCTCGAATGCTCGGTCATGAGCATGAAGTATCTGGGCGCGCAGTTCGATATTCACACTGGCGGGATCGATCACCGCGAGATTCATCACCCCAACGAAATCGCGCAGAATCAGGCGTTCACCTGCACGTCGGCAACCGGCGCCAACTGGTGGATGCACAACAATTTCCTGGTCGAACGATCGGGCAAGATGTCCAAATCGTCGGGTGCGTTCCTGACGCTGCAATCGGTGGTGGACCGGGGCGTGCACCCCCTCGCCTACCGGCTGCTGTGCCTTGGCGCGCATTACCGGTCCGAGCTGGATTACTCGCCCGAGACGTTGGGTGCGGCGCTCACCCGGCTGCGGCGGATCGCCAGCGCGGTGGCGGGCTTGCGCGCGCAGGTGGGCGCGGCTGCGTGGATGCGGCCGCTGGCGGATGCGGCCGCGAGCCGCGGGGCGGCCTTCGATTATCAGCGCGGTGTCGTGGAGGAACGGCTCGGTCAGGGCGGTGCCGATCTGCTCGCTCAGTTCGATGCGGCGATCAGTGCCGACCTGATGACCCCGCAGGCCTTGCCGCTGCTCGAAGCCGCGCTCGCGGCGAAGGGGCTGAGCGCGGAGACGCGGCTGCGCGTGGCGCTGTCGATGGATCTGGTTCTCGGGCTGGACCTGCTGAACCTTGATCGTGCCCGCCTTTCGGTCCGCCCCGCAGACGCTGGCCTATCCGACGATGAAGCCGCATCTCTGTTCGCGGCGCGGCTGGATGCGCGTGCCGCCAAGGACTGGGCTCGCTCGGATACGCTGCGTGACGAACTCGCGGCGGGCGGCGTTGAAGTGATGGACGGCGCGGGTAGCGGCTGGGAGTGGCGAGCCAGGTTGTGACAGGAAAGTCGCCGCGCGTGCTACTATTGAGCTAAGTTCCGTGTACGGGAGAAAGTGGCATGAAGGCGTCGGATCTATTCGTGCAGTGCCTGGAAGCGGAGGGCGTCACCCACGTCTTCGGCGTGCCGGGCGAAGAGAATCTCGACCTGCTCGATTCGCTCAGCCGTTCCGACAAGATCGAGCTGATCCTGACGCGGCATGAGCAGGGCGCCGGCTTCATGGCCGCGACCTACGGCCGCCACACTGGCAAGGCGGGCGTCTGCCTCTCGACGCTCGGGCCGGGCGCGACCAACCTCGTCACCGCGGCGGCCTATGCGCAGCTGGGCGGCATGCCGATGATGATGATCACCGGGCAGAAGCCGATCAAGAAATCCAAGCAGGGCCGCTTCCAGATCCTCGACGTGGTCGACATGATGCGGCCGATTACGAAGTTCACCCACCAGCTCGCCAGCGCCGACAACATTCCGAGCCGCGTCCGCGAATCCTTCCGACTTGCCGAGGAAGAAAAACCCGGCGCCACGCACATCGAGTTTCCGGAGGATATCGCCGAGGAGCAGACCGACGCGAGCCCGCTCCAGATCTCCATCGCCCGCCGCCCCTCCGCCGAGGAGAAGGCGGTTCGTGCCGCAGTGCGCAAGATCGAGGCGGCGCGCAGCCCGGTGCTCGTCATCGGTGCCGGCGGCAACCGCAAGCTGACCGGGCGGATGCTGCTCCAGTTCGTCGAGAAGACGGGCATCCCCTTCCTCACGACCCAGCTCGGCAAGGGCGTGATCGACGAGTGTCACCCCAAGTTCCTCGGCTGCGCGGCGCTCTCCGCCGGCGATTTCGTCCACCGCGCGCTCGATGCGGCGGATCTGATCGTCAACGTTGGGCATGACGTGATCGAGAAGCCGCCCTTCTTCATGAAGAATGGCGGCGTCGAGGTGATCCACGTCTCGACCCGCTCGGCCGAGGTCGATCCGGTTTATTTCCCGCAGGTCGAGGTGATCGGCGACATCGGCAATGCCATTTGGCAGATGAAGGAGGAAATCGTCCCCTCCCCCGCTTGGACCTTCGAGCGGATGGCCGCGTCGCGCGCAGCCGAGGTGAAGCATACGGCCGAGCTGGAGACGGATGATCGTTTCCCGATCTTCCCGCCTTATCTGGTCCGCCAGGTGCGCAGCGCAATGCCGGCCGACGGGATCATCTGCCTCGACAACGGCATCTACAAGATCTGGTTCGCGCGCAATTATCCGGCGCGGATGCACAACACCGTGCTGCTGGACAATGCGCTCGCCACGATGGGGGCGGGCCTGCCCTCCGCCATGGCTTCCGCCATGGTCTATCCCGATCGGAAGGTGCTGGCGGTCTGCGGCGACGGCGGCTTCATGATGAACAGCCAGGAGATGGAGACCGCGGTCCGTTTGGGCCTCAACGTCACCGTGCTGATCCTGAACGACGGCAGCTACGGCATGATCCGCTGGAAGCAGGTGAATATGGGCTTCAAGGATTGGGGCCTGACCTATGGCAATCCGGATTTCGTCAGATATGCCGAGGCTTACGGCGCCAGAGGCTACCGTGTGGAAAGCGCGGCACACCTGCCTGAGCTCCTGCGCCAGACGCTGGACGAGCCGGGCGTCAAGCTGATCGACTGTCCGGTCGACTATGCCGACAACGACCGGATCCTCAATCACGAGTTGAAGACGCTGGCCGCAGCGGCCTGATCCAGACGCTGGATCGTTCACGCGCCGCATTAAATCGAGGGTGACCCATGCCGCAGCTGAAGTCCGAATATCCGCTCTACCTTGCCAACGAGGCGCAGCAGCCGAACACCGATCTCGAGGTGACCGACAAGTTCACCGGTGAAGTGGCGACGCGGGTTGCCATGGCGGATGCAGCAACCATCGATGCGGGCATCGCCGCGGCGGTCGAGGCGGCGGAGCCGATGGCGCGGATGCCGGCTTATGAGCGGCAGAAGGTGCTGAACCACTGCGTCCAGCGCTTCACCGAACGCGCGGACGAGCTGGCTTTTGCTTTGTGCGTCGAGGCGGGCAAGCCGATCAAGGACAGCCGCGGCGAAGTCGGCCGCCTGATCGACACGTTCCGCATCGCCGCTGAGGAGAGCGTGCGGATGACGGGCGAGGTGCAGCCGCTCGACATCTCCCCGCGGGCAAAAGGCTATCAGGGCATCTGGAAGCGCGTGCCAATCGGGCCGTGCAGCTTCATTTCGCCCTTCAATTTCCCGCTGAACCTGGCCGCGCACAAGATCGCACCCGCGCTCGCGGTCGGATGCCCCTTCGTCATGAAGCCGGCCAGCCGCACGCCGCTCGGTGCGATCATCATGGGCGAGGTGATGGCGGAGACGGACCTGCCGAAAGGCGCCTTCTCGATCCTGCCCGCGCACCGCGACGGGGCCGACCTGTTCACCACCGATGACCGGCTGAAGCTGCTCTCTTTCACCGGCTCGCCGGACGTGGGCTGGGCGTTGAAGGCGAAGTCCGGCAAGAAGAAGCTGGTGCTGGAGCTGGGCGGCAACGCCGCGGTGATCGTCGATGCGGACGCGGATCTGGAGGATGCGGCGGAGCGGACGATCTTCGGCGCCTTCTACCAGTCCGGTCAGAGCTGCATCGGCGTGCAGCGCATCCTCGTCCACACATCCATCTACGATCGCTTCCGCGACATGCTGGTGGCGCGCACGAAGAAGCTCATCGCCGGCAACCCGCATGACGAGAATGTGTTCATCGGCCCGATGATCTCGGAGGGCGAGGCGAAGCGGCTCGACTCGTGGGTTCAGGAGGCGGTCGCCGCGGGCGCGACCCTGCTGTGCGGCGGCAAGCGCGAGGGCGCAATGCTCGAGGCGACTTTGCTCGAGAATGTCGGGCGCGACATCAACCTTAACATCGAGGAAGCGTTCGGCCCGGTCGCCTTCTTCGAGAAGTTCTCGACGTGGGACCAGGCGGTGGAGATCGTCAACGACAGCAAGTTCGGCCTGCAGGCGGGCGTGTTCACGCGCGACATTTTCAAGGTGCTCGACGCGTGGGACCGGCTGGAAGTAGGCGGCGTCGTGATCAACGACGTGCCGAGCTACCGCGTCGACAACATGCCTTATGGCGGCGTCAAGGATAGCGGGCTTGGCCGCGAGGGCATCCGCTTCGCGATGGAGGACATGACCGAGATCCGCAATCTCGTCATCCGCCGTCATGGCCGTGAACTGGGCGGCCTCGTCCAGTAACGAAGGCCGGCCGGGTGAGCGTTTAGTCTACCCGGCCGGAAATCTGCCGATGAACCTCACGCAGCGGCTGCGGTGAGGTTCTTCGTGGCCGAGCGAGACTGGTTGGACGAGCGCAGCTTCTCCGCCATCGCGCCGGCAAAGCTGTTTTCCAGCGCAGTGCGGATGTCCGGATTTTCCGAGAGGAAGCGGCGCAGGGACACCGCCGGCACGCACCAAAAGCGGGCAGGTTGATCGAGCGAGACGGTGGCCGTCGCGCCCGTCTCGTCCAGCACCGTCACTTCGCCGATCAGGGTCGGCGATTTCAGCGTGGCGATCCACATGCCGAGGCTCGTCACCTCGGCCGTTCCTTCGGACAGGTAGAAGAGGTGGCTGACGGGTTCGTTCTCGCGCGTCAGGCTTTCGCCGGCCTTGCCGTCGATCCAGATGCCCTGATCCATCAGGTGCCGCGCCTGCCGCTTGTCGAGCGCGCTGAACACGGAAGCCGCCATGCGCGCTTCCTCGTCGCTGAAGCGCAGCCGCCGATCGCGCAGGAAGATCAGCGCGAGGTGAAACAGATTGACCGCGAGCAGGCCGGCGAGGAGCACCGCGCCGATCATCCCGCCGCCCGCGCCGACCCAGCCGGCCAGCCCCGAGAAGGCTGCAAGGGCAAGGCCACCGCGCAGTACCAGCCTCTTTTCGAAGCAGGTGGCCGCGACGAGGATGATGCCGCCGACGACGAGCAATGCGGGCAGAGGCTCGCTATTCATGCCGACCATTGCAGCTGCCTGTCACAGAGCCTCCCTGGGCCACCCCGACGGGTGCGCCGAAGCCCGGCTTGTCGCATGCGCTCCCAGCCAAGCCAAGCATGCCGGTCGCGCGTTACGCCGGCTCCGTCGATAACGCCGCCACAACGGTTGCGATCCTTCGTGGCAGGCCGGCGCGGGACGAACATGCGTCAGGCAGGCCGTTCGGCCATGATGCCCCGCACCATCATGCGGAGCTTCTCGTCGTAACGCGCGAGCACCGCGGGCACGTCCGCATCGGCGAAGTGGGTGACGAGCGAACGCCCGTTCCACCAATGCAGTGCGAGTGCCGGCGGCGTATCGACGATGAGCGCACGATCGTCGGGACGGGATGGATCGACCGGCGCCAGCGTCAATGCCAGCTGCGGCGCGGCCGACGGGCAGACCGCGAATGGCGCCCCGCCGAAGCCGGTGACCATCGGCCTATGTATATGCCCGGCGACCATGCCGACGATATTCTCAGCGCCGGCGATCGCGCCACGCAGCCGCGCGACCCATGGCGCATCGTCATGCGTCGTCATCCAACCGATCCCCGTCTCGAACGGAGGGTGATGCAGCATGATCAGCGTCGGCCGCGTGCGATCCTCCGCAAGCCGCGCGGAGAGCCATGCGGCCCGCCGCGCGCAGAAGGAACCACCATGTCGCCCCTCCTCAAGCGTATCGAGCACCAGCAGCCGCAAACGTCCCAGATCCACGGCATACTGCACGAAGCCGTCCTCATCCGCCTCCGTCTCCGGAAACATGGCGCGAAAGGCGGCACGATCGTCATGGTTGCCGAGGCAGAAGTGGATCGGCATGGCCAGTGGCTCGAGCGCCTGGCGGAGCGCGCGGTAGGATGCGGCATCCCCCTTGTCGACCAGATCGCCGCTGACGAGCAGTGCATCCGGCGCTCGATCCAACCGGGCGATATGCGCCACCAGCTGGTCCAATCGCCGGCGGTTCGGCTCATCCGCGCCGCCGCCGGCGAAGCCGATATGCGTATCCGTGATCTGCGCCAGAAGCATCGTGCGCGTACCGACTCCGCTGAGCCGGCGGGGCGTGCCGGCGGCCATCGCTTCTCCGGATGTCGTGCGGTACATGCAACCTGCTTATGTCGCGCAGCACAGCGCACCTGTGATCGGCTGCACAGCCGTGGCAACGCCGCCCCGATCCCCGCCCCCGCCGGCTGGCGGTTGCCAATCGGTCCTGTCGGGCGCAATGCCCGCGGGGTGAAAGGACAGGAAATGGCCGCAAACTGGACCCCCGATAGCTGGCAGACGCATGAGGCGCGCCAGTTGCCCGACTATGACGACAAGGCGGCGCTTGCCGCGGCGGAGGCCGAGCTGGGCCATTATCCGCCGCTCGTCTTTGCGGGTGAGGCGCGCGCGCTGACCGAGGATCTCGCGCGCGTCTCAGCGGGTGAGGGCTTCCTGCTTCAGGGCGGCGATTGCGCGGAGAGCTTCGCGGAGTTCCACCCCGACAACATTCGCGACACCTTCCGGGTCATCCTCCAGATGGCGGTGATCCTCACCTTCTCGTCCAAGCTGCCGATCGTGAAGCTGGGGCGCATGGCGGGCCAGTTCGCAAAGCCGCGTTCCGCCAATCTCGAGGCGCAGGACGGGCGCGAGCTGCCAAGCTATCGCGGCGACATCGTCAACGACATCGCGTTCGACGATGGCGCCCGTCGCCCCGATCCGAACCGCATGATCCGCGCCTACAGCCAGTCGGCGGCGACGCTCAACCTGCTGCGTGCGTTCAGCCAGGGCGGCTATGCCAATCTCGCGCAGGTGCATCGCTGGACGCTCGACTTCATGGGCCGCAGCCCGTGGGCGGCGCAATATCAGCAGCTGGCCGACCGGATCGGCGAGGCGCTCGACTTCATGGCGGCGTGCGGGATCAGCCCCGAGACGGTACCGCAGCTGAAGGGCACCAGCTTCTACACCAGCCACGAGGCGCTCCTGCTTCCCTACGAGCAGGCGCTGACGCGGCGCGATTCGCTGACGGGCGACTGGTACGGCCTGTCCGCTCACTTCCTCTGGATCGGTGATCGCACGCGCTTCGAGGGTTCGTCGCACGTCGAATATCTGCGCGGCATCGGCAATCCGATCGGCATGAAGTGCGGCCCCAGCCTTGAGCCGGACGCGCTGCTCCGCCTGCTCGACACGCTGAACCCCGGTCGCGTGCCCGGCCGTATGACGCTGATCACGCGCTACGGCCACGACAAGATCGAGGCGCACCTGCCGAAGCTCGTCCGCGCCGTGAAGCGCGAGGGGCATCCGGTGGTGTGGAGCTGCGATCCGATGCACGGCAACGTCGTCAAGGCGGCGAACGGTTACAAGACGCGCCCGTTCGACCGCATCCTGGCGGAAGTGCGCGGCTTCTTCGCGGTCCACCGCGCGGAGGGCACGCACGGCGGCGGCATCCACTGCGAGATGACCGGCCAGAACGTCACCGAATGCACCGGCGGCGCCTCGGCCGTGACCGAGCAGAGCCTTGCGGACCGCTATCACACCCACTGCGATCCGCGCCTCAATGCGGACCAGTCGATCGAGCTCGCCTTCCTGCTCGCCGAAATGCTCAATCAGGAAATGCGCGAGCGCCAGGCGGAAGCGGCGTAAGCGGATGAGCGGCGGGAAGGCTTGACGCCGCCCGCCGCCGCCCATAAGAGCGCCCCTCCACCGCGCACGGCCCCTTCGTCTAGCGGTCTAGGACGTCGCCCTCTCACGGCGAAAACACGGGTTCGAGTCCCGTAGGGGTCACCAGCCACATCAGTGGCTCGGCTGTTCGACAACAGCCTTCGGCAATGACCCGCGCTGCTACAGCGTGCTCGATGCCGGCAGATAACGCTGGGCCAATCCATGATAGAGCCGCTCGCGGGAGATCAACGAGGCGGTGGCCTCTGCGATCAATGCAGCGGCGAGCAGCGGCAGCATCAGGCCCCGGCTTCCCGTCGTCTCGGCGATGATGATGACCGAAGTGAGAGGCGCACGCACGACGCCGGTGAAATAGGCGACCATGCCAAGGAGGATCACGGCTCCCCCTGGCTGTTCGGGAAAGAGCGCATGCACGGCGTTGCCTAGCCCCGCCCCGGTGGCGAGCGTCGGTGCGAAGATGCCGCCGGGCAGGCCCGCGGCAGCGGTTGCAAGCGTGGCGGCGAACTTTGCGGGGCCGAACCAGAGCGGGGTGTGGCTGCCATCGATGATCCCTCGCGCTGCCTCGTAGCCGGTGCCCCAGGTCAGGCCGGTCATGATGCCGATCGCCGCGACGACGAGGCCGCATCCCGCTGCGAACAGCACGGGGCGCCCGCGGGACAGAGCGCGGGCGCCTCCTCGAACGAGCCACAGCATCGCGCGCGAGAACAGAGCGCCGGCGACACCGCCGCTGACGCCCGCAATCGGCGCCAGCAGGATGGTTGAGCGGACCGGAAGCGTCTGCCCGACGACGCCGAAATAGACATAGTCGCCAGCAAGGCCGAGGCTGATCATGCCCGCGATCAGCACCGCCGTCATGACAAGCAACGTCATGCGCTGCTCATAGGTGGCCGCGAGCTCCTCGATGGCGAAGGCGACGCCGGCAAGCGGTGTGTTGAAGGCGGCGGCCACACCTGCGGCGGCCCCTGCCACCAGAACCGAGGACCGGACCGGCACGCGCAGGATCCGATGTGCATAGGCCATCACCGCAGCGCCGACCTGAACCGTCGGTCCTTCGCGCCCGACCGACGCGCCGGATGCGAGCGCTCCTGCCGTCAGCGCGACCTTGGTGAGCGCCGTCCGGGCGGAGGCCAGCTCGTTCGTCGCTGCCTCAGGATCGGCCTTGGCGGCGATGATCTGCGGGATGCCCGATCCGCCTGCCGCAGGCGCCAATCGCCCGGTCAGCCAGGCGATGGCGGCATAAGCCAAGGGTGTGACCAACAGTGGCAGCCACCACGCCGCGCCATGGACCCGATCGAAGGCGCGGGATGCGGCATCCGCCAGTCGCGCGAAGAGGATCGCGGCAAGCCCGACTGCAACGGCTCCGCCGAAGATGGCGGCACGGCGACGCCAGGCGGGTGCGGCAGGCCCATGGCGGCGAAACAGCACCCTGCCCTTGCGCACCTGCCGCTGAAGGCGAACTCTTCCGGGCGGGCGATCCATGAAGGCGGTCTAGAGCCGCAACCAGATCACGCAACCACCTGCCCGTTCAAAAGGGGAAGACGGCGTGAATGGCTACGATCCCGACCGCGAAGGTGATGAGGTTGAGCGGCAGGCCGACCCGGACGAAGTCCATGTAGCGGTAACCGCCCATCTGATAGACGATGACGTTGGTCTGATAACCGAACGGCGTTGCGAAGGCGGCGCTGCCGGCCATCATCACCGCGACGATGAATGGCCGCGGGCTCACCCCGAGGCTGTCGGCCAGCGCGACCGCAATCGGCGTCACCAGCACCGCGACCGTCGCGTTCGACAGCAGCTCCGTGAGCACCAGTGTCAGTCCGTAGAGGATGATGAGGGCCACGATCGGCGACAGCCCGTTCAGCCCGCTGACCAGCGTGCTCGTGGCGGCGCTGGCAAGGCCGCTCTCATCCATGGCGATGCCCAGAACCACCATGCCGGCGATGAGAATAAGGACCTGCGGCCGCAAACCGCCATAGGCCTCATCGGCCGAGATGACGCGCAGCAGGATCAGTAGGACCGCGCCGGCAAAGGCCGATGCGGCGATGGGTGTCACCTCCAGCGCCGCCAGCGCCACCACGCCGACAAAGGTGGCGAGCGCGATCGCCGCCTTCACTGGCTGGAGCGGGCGCCGCTCGGCGAACAGCTCCGCATCGCCCACTTGCGCGCTGGGGACGTCCGCCGGGTCGATCGGTTCGGACGATGCTGGCGGGGCCGGTGCACCCAGCAGCCTGCCGGAGAAGAGAAAGATGTAGAGCGCCCCTGCAAGCGCGATCGGCAGTCCGACCGGCGTCACCTCGAACAGGCCGAAGCGCGGCTGCCCTGCGGCTCGTGCCATGTCGTCGACAAGCAGATTGGTGGAGGTGCCGATCAGCGTGCAGCAGCCCGTCAGCACGGTGATGTAGGAGAGCGGCATCAGATAGCGCCGCGGGGAAAGGCCGAGCGTCCTGGCAACGTCGCGGATCACGGGCGCTCCGAGAACCACGATCGGGGTCGAGTTCATGAAGGCCGAGATGCAGCCGATCACCGCCAGCAGCAGCCAAAGCCCGGTCGCCCCCGTTCGCCGGCACATCGCCACCCCCGCGCCGATCGCACGATCCAGCAGGCCCGACAGCTCCAGCGCGTAGGCGATCACGAACAGCGAGGCGAGCGCGATGATCGCCGGGCTGGCGAACGCCCCCTGCACCTCCACCGGGCGCACCACGCCGCTCACCAGCAGGGCCGCAGCGCCGGAAAGCGCGACGACATCGGCACGAACCTTGTCCCAGATGAGGGCTGCAACCACGGCGACCAGCACCAGCAGCGTCAGGATCTGATCGAACGTCACGCGTCTCGGCCCTGTCTCGCTTCCGCCGCCGCCTCGGTCAGTCAGCTATGGAGCATTCTGCCGATCTTGCTAGTGTCGAGCCATGCGCGAGCCGAGCCCACGCACCAGCCGCCTGGCGATTGCCGGCGCCCTCGCAACGCTGATCGTTGTCGGCGGCAGCGGCTTCCTGCTCGGCCGCAGGACCGCGCCCGCTCCGGTGCCGATCGTCATGCCCGCGCCGCAGCCTGCACCGCCGCCGCGCGTGGAGCCGCCAGCCGAGCGCATCGTCCAGCGCGCCGACATCGTTGGCCTTGCCGATGCGGCGGCGGATGCGGCGGCGTCCGGCGCGCAGCTTCCCGCCACCGCCACCGGACTGGTCGGCAAACGCTTCGAGCTCGTGCTGCCTTTCGGATGCGACGGCCCGACGCCTGAAGGATCGAGCGCGTCGCTGCAATGGCGCTACGACGCGGCGGCATCTGCGCTGCGGATCAAGGCCGTGCCGACCGCATGGGCAAAGGCGGAGTGGTGGCAGACGCCTCCTGATACGGTCGAGGCAATGGAGGGGTTCTGGATCGAACGCCCCTGGTCTTCTTCCACCGCCTGCCCTGCGGCGCCGGCAATCTCCACGGCACCGGGGAGCGATGCTTTTACTCTGCCCGGCCAAACCCTCGGGATCGTGCAGCTGATCGGGGCGGGCGCGTCGAGGCAGCTTGTCCGCGATGGCAAGCCCTACGAAGCCGTGGTTCGCGTGGCCCCCGATGCGGTGAACCTGAGCCAGGGCCTGCGCCTGCATCTTGCGGGCCGCATCGGAGGCTTCCCGGACGGACAGCCTACGCGCTGCGTACAATCGGGCGGGCGCGAGCAGCGCCCCGTCTGTCTGGTGGCAGCAGCGATCGAGAAGATCGAGATTCGTAACCCGGCGTCTGGTGAGACACTCGCCGTCTGGGAGCCGACCGCCGATGCGCGCGCCGATGTCCGCCCGGATGAATGAGCGGACCGGGCTTGCGGAGGATCGTACGAACCTCGCCGAGGACCGGACGGTGCTGGCGCATGAACGGAGCTTCGCCGGCTGGCTTCGCACGGGCATGGCCTCGGTCGGCATCGCGCTAGGCTTCAACGCGTTGTTCCGCGCGGTCGAACCGCAATGGGTATCGAAGCTGATCGCCACCGCCTTCCTGGGCGTCGCGGCCTTCATCTTCCTCTCGGCCGAGCGCCGCGCCTGCACGATCATGGACAGGCTGGAGACGCACAAGGTGGCAGCCTTGAAGCCGGTGCGGATGCGCCTGCTCGCCTGGACGCTGACCGGGGCAACCGCAGCGCTCGCAGCCGTGATCTGGATCTTGCTGGAGCCTTGAGGCGGCGGAGAGGAAGGCGAAATTAATAGGTAATCAGAGATCGCCAGAGAGGCGGCACGGATCACGAGATAAGCGCTGCCGAACACCAGCCGAGCCGCTGCGCCGAGCCTGAGAGGATCGGTGAGCATGGCAGGCCTTAGACCGGCGACCGAGCGTTCTGCCAGCGGAGGTCGAGAGATCATCGCTTCGGCGGAAGGCACGCGGTCAAGGTCGGGGCACCGGCGCGCTCATGAGGATGGAGACGGGCAACCTCTGCTTCGAGCGTTAGTCACGGCACGACAGTGGTGAACAGGTAGACGGCGAAGATCACCAGATGCACGACGCCCTGCAGCACGGTCGTCCTCCCAGTGCCGAGCGTCAGGGTTGAGACGATGAGCGTCAGCACCAGCAACACCGTGCTCTTGGTGTCCAGGCCGAGTGCAATCGGCAGACCCGCCAACAGTGACAGCCCGGCCACCGCGGGGATTGTCAGCCCGATCGTTGCCAGCGCAGATCCGAGGCCGAGGTTCAGGCTCGTTTGAAGTCGATTGGCGACCGATGCCCGCACCGCGGCCACGCTTTCCGGCATCAGCACCAAGGCGGCGATGATGACACCGACAGCGGCTTGGGGCGCACCGGCCGCTTCCACGCCAGCCTCGATCGGCGGCGCAAGCTTCTTGGCCAGGATTACCACCGCGCCAAGACAGGCAAGCAGGCAACCAAATGACAGCCAAGCGGCCCGGTTCGTAGGCGGAGCGGCATGGACCTCATGGTCGCCCGCGACATGCTTATCGGGAAGAAAATAGTCGCGGTGCGCCACCGTTTGCACCGCGATAAACGTCGCGTAGAGCAGGAATGAGACGACAGCCACGAAGCCGAGTTGCGAAGCGGAGTAGACCGGCCCCGGCTCGCTCAGGGTGAAGTTCGGCAGGACCAGCGTCAGCACCGTCAGGGCGCACAACGTCGCAAGCGCGGCGCTCACCCCGGTTTGCTGGAACACCTGCTCCCTGTGACGCAACGCGCCCACAAATATGCAGATGCCTACCAGGCCATTCAGGATGATCATGACCGCGGCGAACACGGTATCGCGGGCCAGGGTGGCCGCGCCCTCCTCCGCTGCGCTCATCAATGTCACGATGAGCCCCAGCTCGATCACCGTCACCGCCACAGCCAGCACGAGAGTGCCGAAGGGTTCGCCGATGCGATGGGCAATCAATTCGGCATGGTGGACTGCGGCCAGGACCGCTCCGATCAGAATGACCGCTACGGCCGCAACCGGAATCTTCACGCCGAGGCTGGCAGCGATCAAGATCCAGGCTGCGGCCGGCATGGCAACGGCCCACTGTCGGAGGATGTTTTGCATAGTTGTGACTAATGGGCATTCCGCAGCGCGGCGCTACCCCCTTAGGTCGGCATGGCGGTTGTAACGGTTGCTCGAAAGCTTCTCTTGACGCTCGGCGTCGAAGCGCGCTTGTTCAGACAACACCGGAGGAGAAAGCCCGATGCGTGCCGTTTACATGCTGCTTGCCATCGGCAGCGCGGCCCCGGCAATCGCCGCTCCAGACGTGCTCAAGGCAACAATGACCGGAGCGTCCGAGGTGCCCGGGCCCGGAGCCGACAAGGGCACCGGCACCGCGAAAATCAACCTCAACGCTGAGGCAGGACAGGTCTGCTACACGCTGAAGACCAAGGGGACGGATACGCCCACGATGGCGCACATCCACAAGGGTGCCGTCGGTGTCGCAGGTCCGCCGGTGGTGCCGCTCGATGCTCCGGGCAAGGGAACGTCCAAGGGCTGCGTGAGCGCCGACGCTGGCGTGATCAGCGCCATCCTCGCGGCTCCGTCCGACTATTATGTCAACGTTCACAGCGCTGCGTTCCCGAAAGGCGCCGTGCGCGGCCAACTCGGTAAATAGCTGGGCGATCAAGCTCGAACATGACGCCCTGGATGCGTGTGCCTCCCCATCGACAGCGGATCCAGGCGCTGGACCGTTTGACGAGCGGGTAAGGCAGTCTCGCATGTGCTACAGCTTGGTATGAAGGCTGTCGCACTCGCCCGGCAACTTGCGGCTGCACCGCTCCTCATGCGCATGTTCAAGCTGGCGAACACTGTGGCACGTCCTGCAGCCGTCTGACGCTCTGACGATGAGCCGGTCCGCGTGCAATGGCGCGCGCACAACGATCTCGCGCCGGCAACTCCTATCATATGTTAAAGACGGCACGCCCGCCGATGTGCGTTGAAGGGGCTCGTTCCAGAGGTATCCCGAAGTGCCCCACCCCTCCAACAGGTCAGCCATGGAGCTATTCGTGCGGCGCCTCGCCGCTCATTCCGATCTGGAT
The DNA here is from genome assembly GCF_900113315.1 of Sphingomonas jatrophae. Lineage (GTDB taxonomy): Bacteria > Pseudomonadota > Alphaproteobacteria > Sphingomonadales > Sphingomonadaceae > Sphingomonas_P > Sphingomonas_P jatrophae. The sequence goes on from NZ_FOZG01000001.1 coordinate 611,603, forward strand.
GCGGAGGAGCGGGATGCGGTGCTGCAATTGCCGGTGCAGCTTCTCGAGGTTCGATCCAACGTCGACTTCGTGCGTTTGGGTGAGCAGATCGACCATGCCTGCCTGGTGGCGGAAGGGCTGGTCGGCAAGTTCGGCCAGACGGAGGATGGCAGACGGCAGATCGTCTCGGTCCACATCCCCGGCGAGATGGCGGATCTCTCGTCGCTGATGATGCCGCAGGCGGCGACGGCATTGAATTCGCTATCTTCGACAACCATCCTCCGCGTTGCGCACAAGGATCTGCGGGCCTTGGGGCTGCGCTATCCGTCGATCGCCACCGCCTTCTGGCGAAGCAGCGTCCTGGATGGCGCGATTGTCGCTCAGTGGCTGGTGAATGTCGGCCGGCGTGATGCGAGGGCGCGGCTGGCGCATCTGTTCTGCGAAATGGCGGTCCGTTATCGCCTGCTCGATCAGTCCGATGGGCGGCGTTATACCCTACCCATGACGCAGGAGCAGCTCGGCGATGCTTTGGGCCTGACCTCCGTCCATGTGAACCGGACGCTTCAGCACCTTCGGGAGGAGAAACTCCTTCGGGTCGAGCGGAGCGCGGTCACGATCATGGATTGGAAGGCACTCGTGCGCGCCGGCGAGTTCGACACGCTCTACCTGCAAAGGCCTGACTTATAACATTGCGCCCGCCGAACAGGGCTATCCGCATCGGCTTGTGTCTCCGATCAAAGGCGTGCTGCTATCAGCTATCGGGTGTCGTCTGCAGATGAACGTCGGTCTGCAGGATGCTCGCACGTTCTATCAGCGGCACCTCAAGCTCGCAGACGATCCCGCCGGGGCGCAGATTGAGCGAGCCGCGGCCTTGCAGCTCATAGGGAATGCGCCGCGTGATCAGCTCGGTGCCGAAGCCCTGCCGCCGGGGCGCGGACTGCACGACGTGGACCCCCTCCTCGATCCAACGCAGCAAAAGCCAGCGCTGGCCGGCGCGTTGCTCCTCGTGCCAGTGGATCGTCACGAGCCCTTCGCTGCCGGATAGAGCGCCGTACTTAACTGCGTTGGTCGCAAGCTCGTGGACCGCCAGCGTCAGCACCTCCGCTACTTTCGGCGGCAAGGCGACGGGCGGGCCGTCCAGAACGACACTGTCGCGCCGCGCCGCCTGCGCCGTCAGTTCGTCCAGGATGAGCAGTTCGAGATCGACGCCCGCGCCCGCGCCTCTCGTCAGCAGCACCTGCGTCCGCGCAAGCGCGTCTATGCGCCCCTCCAGATGCTGGATGAACTCCTCGGCGGATTGGCCGGGTTCGTGCGTTCGCCGGATCAGGGACCGGATCACGGCCAGGATGTTGCGCACCCGGTGCTGCAGCTCGGCCAAGAGCGTCTGCTGGCGATCCTCCCACAGGCGCCGGTCGGTCACGTCGATCATGGCGCCGACCATGCGGGTGGGCTCTTCCCGTTCGTCGTAGAAGAAGCGTCCACGCGCCGACAGCCAGTGCACGGTCTGGTCGGGATGGAGTGAGCGGAATTCATGCGCGTAATCGGTGCGTTCGTGCATCGATGTCCTGAGCGCGGCCTGTGCCGCGCTGCGATCATCGGGATGGACCCGTTCCAGCCACCTCTCGTAGCTCGGCTTCACCTCGCCAACTTCATACCCTTCCATGCGGAAATGCTCGTCGGACCAAGTCGTCTCGCCGGTGCGGACATCCCAGTCCCACATACCGATCTTGCCGACCTCGACGGCGCTGCGCAGTCGCTCCTCGCTCCGCTCAAGGGCATGCTGTGCCTGCTTGATGTGGGTGATGTCCTCGCCGATGCCCCCGATCCGCTCGACGCGCCCGTCCGCCGTGCGGATCGGGAAGTCGGTATCGCGCAGCCAGCGCATCTCACCATCCGGGCGGCGCACGCGATATTCGAAGGTGATCGATTCGCCGCGGCGCACCCGGTCGATCTCCGCAGTGACTCGGGCGCGGTCCTCCTCGACGACCAGGTCGAGCCATTGCGTGAGGCCGCGGCCGGCCAGCACCTGCTCGACCTTTAAGCCATAGATCGCCTCGAACGCGGGCGTGAGGTAGGTCCACTGAAGGGTATCGGCATCCCGTATCCAGAGGACGTTCTGTGAGGCCTCGCCGAACTCGCGAAGGCGTTCCTCGCTCTCCCGCAACGCTTCGGCCGTCCGCTTCAACACGTCGATGTCGCTGATGACACCGACTTGCCCGGTGATCTCGCCATGCTCGTTCCTGATCGGAACGGAAGACACGCTCGTCCAGATCTCGCGACCGTCATCGTCACGATAGAGCATCTCGATGCCGGGGACGACCGTCTCCCCGCGGCTCGACCGCGATCCCGGAAATTCACTTGGTGGGATCAGCCGACGGTCTGCGTCCCATGCCCGCCATCGGTCGCCTCGTTCGGGATCGCGCGACGGGATGGTGCCGTTCGGCAGAAAGCGACGGAGATTCGCGTTGGTCAACAGCGTCGTGCCGTCGCGGTCCGCTACGTGAACCCCGACCGGCAAAGCCTCGAACACGGCGGCCAGTCGCGCCTCGCTCTCGTGCAGCCTCGCGCGAGCCACCTCTTCATTAAGGCGCAGGACCTCCATCTGGCTCGCCTTCCAAGCGGTGATGTCCTTGGTGGTCGTCGCCACCCCATCGTCGAGCTTCACGACGGTCTGGAGAAACCAGCCATCGAACTGCTCATGCACGTAATGTCGTTCATTCTGCTGCGTTATGCCGGTTTCCGTCACCTGCTTGAACGTGTCGAAAATGCCTTCCCGCACGACGCCTGGATTTTTCTCGAGCAGGCGCTCGCCTCGCACCTCGCCATATCGGCTCTCAGAGGCGTGGTTGTTAAGAAGCCATTCGAAATCGACAATTTCGCCAGCATCATCCCTCAGCGCACGAAACACCTGGATCATGTCTGTAGACGCATCCATCGTCGCTCGGAGCAGATCGCGATGTTCTGCCAGTTCGCGTGTCCGCACGCGGATCTGAAAGGCGCTGGCGGCAAATTGCGAAAGGTTCGTCAGCAGACGCTTGTCCTCCCTGTCGAACCTGCGACCGCCCTCATGTGAGACGACCCACAATGTGCCGATCGGTCTTGCGTCCAGATGAAACGGCACCAGAAGCGTTTCCGCAACTTCCGGCTCGACTGGCGGGCCGGAGAAAACCAGATCAGGCCGCTCGAACAGCAACACCTCGTTCCTGGCGATCACCACCCCGCACGGGCTGGCGCTGATCGGCAATTCAGAGTCTCGGAAGTGAGCCCAAATGCCGGACAGTGCATCCCAGCGAAAATGATCGCCTTCCAACAGGCTGATACCGGCAGACGGGGCAATGCCGTGCGCGACGATGCAATCGGTCAGCTTCTGAAGCACTTCACTCGGGCGCTCGGCAGTTTCCCGCGCCAGCGTGGCCAGGATCGCAGCTTCCATCTTCCAATCGGGCGCGCGGGACGGTCGAGACAGCAGCTGTTCCGTGATGATCACGTCATCAACGCTGGGCTGATTGGGTTGCTCGCGCATCCAGCTACAACGCACGAACAGCGAAGAGGGGCAAGCGCCACTGGTTCCGTTCGCGTGCGTGCCGCCGTCCCGCCCTCTCACTCGCTAACTGCTGCCCTTCTCGTTCAGCAACCCTGTGATCGCGCTTCGCATCCGGCTGCCCGCGTCAAGAAAAACCGTTCTCCTGAAACAGGTTAATGCCGGCGGTTCCATAATCATTAGGATCGCACCTGTCCGGGGGAGAACAGGCCATGAGGGAAGACGCGGGGACTTTAGCAGGGTTGTTGCTCTTTGGCCCCGTGCCAGTCGGAGGCAAGCGATGAGCCAGGATGACGATCGCCGCTCCTTTCATCAGAAGCGGGCGACCGAGGAATTCGATCGGGCCATCCGCACCTCCAACATGGAGGCTTCGCGCGCCCACATGAAGTTGTCAGCGCTGCACTTCGAAGCGGCGAGCGAGACTCACGCTGCCCTGCGACGCACCGACGACTGACCCACGGCAGCTTACCGGTATAGCGTGAGGGCCGTCGGTGCGAGGTCGGGGCTCGCACCGCCCGCGATCTCGAATGCGGCCAGAACGGACGCGTTCAGGCTTGCCGTGTGGAACGGCTTGCTGATGCATCCCACCACCAATCGGTGGGCCGCACTGGGCGGGCAATTGCCGCTGAGATAGACGACGGGGATCCCGCGCCTGCCCAGCTCGATTGCGGCATCCACCCCGCTGTCGCCATTCGCCAGGCGGACATCGCACAGTGCGAAGTCCACATGGTGCGCATCGGCCAGATCGAGTGCGCTGGCGACGTCCTCGGCGATCCCGACGATGACGTGGCCGTGAAGCGCCAGCGCATCCTCGACCATCATTGCGATCAGCGCTTCATCCTCGACGATCAGCAGGTTCAGCGAACGAGACGGCACGTTCAGCCTATCGTTCATCCGATCTCACCGGCAAGGTGATCGTCACCGCTCCAGCGTCACTCGCGGCGCTGGCGCTCAGCTGGCGCAGGAACGCCCTCTGAAAGCGACCACCCAGCAGATCCGCCTGCATATTCAACCCCTTCACAATCACATCCACTGTCGCCGTGCTGGCATCTCCAACGATCTCGATCGAGGCTGGTTCTCCTGACGGGCAACCGAGCGTCAGGATCGTGTGGATCAGCAGCGCGAAGGCGACACCCTGCTCGATCGGCAACGTCGTCCGGGGTGCGCCAATCACGCGAACGGTGCTGGTCTTCAGGCCGGTGCTGACTGCACGCAAAAGCTCCGCCACCTCCACCGTGCGCAGGTCGTCCGCCGCGTAGATCGGACGGTGCGCCGCGGCGATCACCTCGATGCGGTCGCCCACCCGTGCCAGCGCCGCGGCACAGGCGCGGTCGGCTTCCGAGGCCGCCTCCAGTCGAACCATGCTGACCGCGAGCTGCAGGGCGTTGCGGACACGGTGATTGAGTTCGTTGAGCAGCCGCTCGCGTTGCTCGATGCCAGCGCGCAGATCCTGCTCAAGCTGCAAGCGGTGCTTCGCCAGCGCGACGTAGTGGCACAATGTGTGAAGCAGGCTGATCTCGTCATCGCTGAACCGGTCCGCCCAGCGCCGCCCGAAGCCCAGCGTGCCGATCAGCTCGCCGCCATAAACCAGCGGGGTGCAGGCATAGGCATCGAGGCCGACTTGCTTGACGAAGGCGACGAGCGGATCGTCCGACGCCTGAACGCCAGTCACATGGTAGCGACGGCGTTCGCGTGCCGCGCAGCCGCAGACCGCCTGACCGAGCGCCAGCTCCGCGCCGGCCGCCGCCTGTTCCTCGGTGAGCCCCGCATGCGCTTCCAGCACAAGGCGGTCCTGCTCCAACCGGTAGTTGAAGAAGACGTCGAGCCGCAGCTCGGATCGGATCAGTGCGAACAGCTCATCCACCATCCGGGCGGAATCGTCTGCCGCCAGCAGCCGCTCCGCCGCTTCCGCCATGATCTTGAGGTGAAGCCGCGGCAGATCGGGATCGACCGACGGGCCTTCGACCGGGATAATCGCGTGCTGGCTGGGCGCATGCTCTTCCATAAGGTGGGTTTGGCCCACTGCCCCGCTGCTCGCAACGGCGGAGACTGTAACGTTTTACCTCGATCAGTGTGATTCTTCACGTGTCGGGTTTACAGGCGCAGGATGAGCCAGAGCCGCCTGCCCCCAGCCAAGAAGCTCGCTTTGCTCCGCAGCATGCGGACCGTCACAACCTACGCCTTCCCTCCTGTCCGCGATGAGACCTTCGAGCCGTTGGTCGAGGCGCTGGATCACCCGTGGGTGCCAAACGTCTCGGCATTTCGTTGGGACGAGCCGAAGGATACGGCCGCAACCCCCGAAGATCGTAACCCCTCGACCGAACATCAGCCGAAGGGTGCGGCGGCGAATCCGAGCGACAGGCTCGATCGCCGCGATGAAGATGTCACCGACCGTCAGCGCCAGAGGAACAAGGGTGGTGCGGAGAAGCCGGAGCACGGCAAAAGCCGCGATAGCGCGTGAGCGCTCTCAAACTCCAGGAACGCCGCTGACGTGATTGCGGCCCCGCCGCTTGAAGGACGATCGCTCCGCTAGTCGATGATGCCCCCCGAACCGGGGGAGGGGATCCCCCGAGGCACATGGCGCCGAGAGCTCGTCTCGCGCCTGCCAGCGGCGCCCCGCACCGGCTTGACGAGCGAAAAACGGGCGAAAAGCTCAGCTTTGTTGAGCCTGACGCGCTGACAGGTTAACCGGGTCCGGTGACGGGCCCGCGCTACGATCAACTGACCCCCCGGCAGCGTGAATGCCTGCGCCTAGCCTATTACCGCCTGCGCTATCAGGAGATCGCGCATGAGCTGGGCCTCTCCCCCGAGACGGTGAAGACCTATTTGCGGCAGGCGCGCGAGGCGCTTGGCGCATCCTCCACCCTTGCCGCCGCCCAGATCCTCTCCGAGCGGGAGGGTGTCCCACCCCCCCCTAAAGGTGGATACCCTGCAATGGGGATCGCTCCGCCGCCGCCGATCCGCGAGAAAAAGCCATCGGCGGTCGAAGCGACGGAACGGCTGTCGATGCGGGAGGAGCGGCTGGTTTTCGAACCGTCTGTCTTCACCCACCCTGCCCCTCCGTCACCCACTTTCAGGGTAGCCGCGGAACATGGCAGACAGAGACTAAGGCAACTCGACGGGTGGGGCCGGATCGTCACCTCGATCGTGCTCACCCTGCTTCTGGCGCTTGCGGTGATCGTCGGAACCGCGGTGCTGACCGATCTCAGCCGGTTCTGGCTGGACCGGTAATCCGAACAACCACGCAATCAGGGGACGCGCATCGGCAAGCGGTGCGCGGCAGGTGAAACATGTCCGATCGACTGATGATGCTCGACGCCGCCGTTCAGGAACTCGGGGACGATTTCAAGCAGTTCGAGCTGCAGATGGAACAGCTGCTGATGGCGGGCAACGCGCTCGGCATCAAGATCGCGCAGAAGCGGATCGAGCTCGGCATCGCCGCCCCCTACACGCAGGACATGGTGGCCGGTGTGCAGAGCGCGGTTGCGACCGTCGCCAAGGCACGGGGCGAGTTCGTCGGCGGGCATCTCGCCGCGCTGGTGATGAAGAAGCGCCTGGCCAAGCGCGTCACCTCGTGGGGTGACTGCTGCGAAGCGCCGCCGCTGCCCAGCGGCCGCGTGGTGACGCTGCGCGAAGTCGCCTGAATCGACGCGATCATGGTTGACCGGTCGCGGTAAGACGCGCGACCGGTCGGTCATGCTCCGCATCCAGGCATTCCTGCTTCTCTTCGTCGTCACCATTGTCATCGCTCTCCTGAAAGGGAGCCGCGAGGAGCGCGCCACCGCGTGCATCCTCGTCGGCGCGGCGGTGGCGACGGGATTGGTCATGCAGCCGCTGCCCAGCAGAGGCGTCACCTTCGATCTGGGCGTGTTCCTGGTCGATCTGACGACCTGGCTGCTGCTCGTGGCGCTGATGTGTCGATCGGATCGCTTGTGGCTTATTTTGATGGTCGCGCTGCAAAACGCGGTGTTGCTATTTCACGCGATGAAGGCCGTCGCGCCGGACATTCTCGCGCGCTTCTATTGGGATTACACCGCGGGCTGGAGTTGGGCGATGCTGCTGCTGTTGCTCGCCTCGACGGTGAGGACGATGCGAGCGCGGCGAACGACGCCGACCTGCTGACCGACCTGCTCGCGCCGCTCGGCGGCGACGAGGCGCGGGCAGAGGCGGACCGCCTGCTGCATCGGTACGGCACGCTCGCCCGGGTTCTCGACGCGGTCGCGCAGGACGGCTGCGGCCGACGCCCGGCGGAGACGGTCCGCCTTCTCTCGGCCCACCGCCGCGCGATGCTCCACGTCCTCGCCAGTGAGATGGTCGAGCGGCCGCTGCTCGGCAGCACCGCCGCGATCGGGCGCTATCTTCTCGCGCGGCTGGGCGGCGCGGTTGCCGAGCAGCTGTGGGTCCTCCACCTCGATGCCAAGCTGCGGCTGATCGGCAGCCCCACCGTCTTCCTCGGCTGCGTGGACGAGGTGCCGATCTTCCCGCGCGAGATCGCACGGCGCTCACTCGATCTCGGTGCGACGGGCGTGGTGCTGGCGCACAATCATCCATCCGGAGATCTTTCGGCCAGCGAGCAGGACCGCGCCTCCACCGCGCGGATGCGGGACATCCTTGCCGGTCTCGCCATCGAACTGCACGACCACCTGATCGTCTCCCGATCCGGCTGGATGAGCATGCGCTCGGCAGGTCTGCTGTGATCCGCCGGCCTTCGCCTTACCTCGTACCTTCATCGCATTGGGCTGATCTATGAGCCGGCAAGCAGCCGTGAGCGTCACATCGGCGGATTTCGTCCGTCGCTTCGGGACATGGCAGGATCGGGCCAAGAACGAGACGATCTTCGTCACCCACCATGGCCGGTGCAAGCACGTCATGCTGTCGCTGGCCACGTATGAAGAGCTGGTCGCGGAACAGCGCGGTCAGGTCAGCGCAGCGAGCGACAGCGCGCGGCTGGAGACGATGATCACGCAGCTGGACGGCGGCTTCGTGGCACTCGACAAGGAGATGGTCGTCACCGAGATCAATCCGGCCGCCTGCCTGTTCTTCCGCGTGACGCGCCCCGCGGTGCTCGGCCGTGCGCTGGGCGAGGAACTGCCCGAACTGCAGCATTCGGTGGTGCGCGCGCATCTCGCCCGCGCGGTCGCGGCGGGGGAGGTCACCAGTTGCGAGCTGCCCGCCGTCAGCCATCCGGGTGAGTGGCTCCGCTGCACGGTCTTCCCTTATGGGGAGGGGGCCGCCTGCCTGCTGCGCAACATCACCAGCGATCAGCACGCCCGCACGAACTTCCAGCATCAGGAGGCGCTAAACCAGGCGCTGCACGCAACCGGCCAGATCGCCTGCGCGAGGCTGAGCGTGCGCGGCACCTTCACCTTCGTCGAGCCGGATTTCGCCGCGATGGTCGGCCTGGTGCCGGAAGCGCTCGAACAGGTGCGGCTGACCGACATCCTGCCGGTCGCGCGCCGGTCACAGGCGGCGAGCCACCTTGATGCGGTGCTGGGCGGCGGGGCGCCGCACGGCTTCGATACCGTGCTGCTGGTCAACGACGCAGCCGAACTGCCGGTCAGGATCGGCCTCGCGCCGCTTCGTCGCGGCCATGCGATCGATGGCGCGACGGTGGTGGCGCGGTCGCTCCGCTGAGCCGGTCGGCCCGCCTGGCGCTCGTATGCCGGGCGGGCCGTGCACGGCTCGGTCAGCGCGTGCGCATCGGCTCCGGCGATTGGCCGTCGAGCGGCTCGTGCAGCACTTCGGGCAGGCGATCGGACGGGACGATGCCGCGGTCGCGCCGCATCCAGGCAAACAGGAAGGATGCCGCCACGACCAGAGTTATGAAGATGACGAGGTTTACCCGAACGTCCATCGCTGTTTCCCTCAACTGCACGCCGCCCCCGGCACCTCAGCCTAGCGCGCAAGACCTTAACGATTTGCTGCGCGGCTGGGCGACAGGCTCCGCTCCCGCCTAGCTCTCCCACGCATTGAACGCGTCGGCATAGGCCTGCGCCGCGGCATCTCGGGCATGCTCCAGGTCCGTCCGCTTGCGCTCATGCGCATCGTCCAGCGCCTGCCGCTCGCGGGCCAGCGCCGCTTCCCGTTCGGCGATCTCCCGGCGAGCTCTTACATGGCGCTCATCCGCCTCGGCTAACGCCGCTTCCGCACGCTCCAAGGCGTCGCGGCTGGGACGCGGCGCGGAACGGGCGCGCGGTTTGGCGGACGGCCTGCTCTTTCCCCTCGCCTTGGCCGGGGGGTCGGGCGGAAGTGCGGCGATCTGCTCGGCCTCTGTGCCGCGAAGACGCCGGATCACCTCGCCGGGACGCGCCAGCGGCTCGGCCGTCAGTGCCGGATCGGTGACGATCTCGGCCGCGCCGCGGGCGAACAGATCCTTGTCGCTGCCCCATGCCTCCAGCGCCGCCTTCTTGGTCCGCGCGGCGACATAGGCATCGTGGAAGCCGATCGGCGTGCGATAGACTTTCAGCGCGCGCGCCATGCCACTTCCCTCCGCGTCCGCTGCTGCAAACCCCGGTAACGGCGGCGGGATCCGAGCCAGCATTGGCGGCGCTTGCGTCGCACCGGCCCGCCCGCCACAAGCGGGCCATGATCCGCCCTCGCCGCTCGATGCTCTATGTCCCTGGTGACAAGCCGCGCGCCCTTGAAAAGGCGCGCACCCTTCCCGTCGACGGCCTGATCCTCGACCTGGAGGATGCGGTCGCGCCCGAGAACAAGGCCGTGGCACGCGAGACAGTGGCCGCAGCGCTGAACGGCGGAGGCTATGGCGAACGCGAATGCCTGCTCCGCCTGAGCGACCCAACCAGCGAGGTCGATCTCGCACTGGCCGACGCGTTGCCGCTCGACGGCATCGTGCTGCCGAAGGTCGAGACCCCGGAGACGGTCCGTCTCGCCGCGGCGCGCACGCGTCACCCGATCTGGTGCATGATCGAGACGCCGCTCGGCGTGCTGAATGCCGGGGCGATTGCCGGCGCCTTTCGCGTGGGAGGCTTGATCGCGGGCACCAACGATCTCGCCAAGGCTCTCCACGCACGCCACGTGCCGGATCGCGCGCCGCTGCTGCCGTCGCTCGGCATGATCCTGCTGGCCGCGCGCGCGCATGATGTCGCCGCGCTCGACGGCGTGCATCTTGATCTGGACGACGCCGCGGGGTTCGAGGCGAGTTGCCGCCAGGGTGTCGACATGGGCTTCGACGGAAAGACGCTGGTCCACCCGTCCACGATCGAGCCGGCCAATCGCCTGTTCGCCCCTCCGCCCGAGGAGGTTGCCGCCGCCCGCCGCATCGTTGCGGGCTGGGCCGAGGCGCGGGCGCAGGGTCTCGGCGTTGCCCGGATCGACGGCCGCATGGTCGAGCAGTTGCACGTGGACGAGGCGGAACGGCTCATCGCGCTCGCCGACGCCATTGCCGCGCGGGCAAGCGCCTGAACGGACCGCCCCGCCGCAGTCTCTTCCCCCGTTCCGTCTTAGCGCTATAAGACACCCGCATGTTCGAGCCGCAGCGCGACCTTCCCGAGCCGTCCAATCCGGCCGTGCCGCCGGTCATCGTCGAGCCTGCCGCGCCGCCGCCGCCACCCCGCCGCCGGCCATGGTGGCCGCGCGCCGTCGCCGCGGCCCTTCTGCTGCTGTTCGTCGCGGCGGCGTGGCTCGCCATCACCGCGCCGCTGTCGCGCTCGCTCCGCCCGACGGCGCCGCCCTCCGTCACCCTGCTGGCGGCGGACGGCACGCCGATCGCCCGGAAGGGCGCGATTATCGACCGGATGGTGGATGTCGGCACCCTGCCCGATCATGTCGGCAACGCCTTCGTCGCGATTGAGGATCGCCGCTTCTATTCGCACTGGGGCATCGATCCCCGCGGCATCCTGCGCGCCGCCTGGTCGAACATGCGGGCGGGCGGCGTGGTGGAGGGTGGCAGCACGATCACCCAGCAGCTCGGCAAGGTCGCCTTCCTCGACTCCGACCGGACGATGGCGCGCAAGCTGCGCGAAGCGATGATCGCCGTCTGGCTGGAGCTCTGGCTGACCAAGCGCGAGATCCTGTCGCGCTATCTCTCGAACGTCTATTTCGGCGACAACGTCTATGGCCTGCGCGCCGCCGCGCAGCATTATTTCAGCAAATCGCCGGAGAAGCTGAGCGTCAGCGAGTCAGCGATGCTCGCCGGGCTGATGAAGGCGCCGTCGCGTCTCGCCCCTTCCACCAACCTGTCCGGCGCCCGCGCCCGGCAGAAGCTCGTCGTCGCCGCGATGGCGCGTGAAGGCTTCCTGACCGAGCGTGAGGCACGCGCCGCCAGGCCTGCGCGGCTGCGTCTGCGGCGCATCCGGACGTTGCCGACCGGCACTTACTTCGCCGACTGGGCGATGCCTGCCGCGCGGGACAAGGCCGGCGCCGTCTATGCCGAGCAGACGGTGCGCACCACGCTCGATTCCCGCATCCAGAAGGCGGCGGTGCGCGCGGTCAATCGAGCCGCACTCGGCCAGGCGCAGGTCGCCATCGTCGCGATGCGGCCGGACGGCCGGGTCGTCGCGATGGTCGGCGGGCGCGACTACAAGGCAAGCTCGTTCAATCGCGCCACGCAGGCACGTCGCCAGCCCGGCTCCACCTTCAAGCTGTTCGTCTATCTCGCCGCGCTGCGCGCCGGCATGACGCCGGACGACATGGTTGAGGACGAAAAGGTCACGGTCGATGGCTGGACGCCGGAGAATAACGACCGGCGCTATCGCGGTGCGATCACGCTGCGCCGGGCCTTCGCGCTCAGCAGCAATGTCGCGGCGGTGCGGCTGGCCGAGCAGGTCGGGCGCGACCGGGTGATGAAGGCCGCACGCGATCTCGGCATCCGCAGCCCGCTGACGGAGCGGCCCAGCGTGTCGCTCGGCACGTCGGGCGTGACGCTGATCGAGCTGACCGCCGCTTATGCCGCGGTCGCCGCCGGCAATTATCCGGTGCTGCCGCAAGGTCTGCCCCCCGCCGAGGCGGCGGAGCGCGGCTGGCTGCAAAGCCTGTGGGATCGGCGCCACCGCCTTTCCACGCGTGAGCGGGACATGCTGCTCGATCTGCTCGCCGCCACGGTGCGCGAGGGCACCGGCCGCGCCGCCGCGCTGGCCGAGCCGAGCTTCGGCAAGACGGGCACCACGCAGGACCACCGCGATGCCATCTTCGTCGGCTTCGCCGGCGATCTCGTGACCGGCGTCTGGGTCGGCCGCGACGACAACAAGCCGATCCCCGGCATGACCGGCGGCACCCTGCCCGCGCGCATCTGGCGCGACTTCATGGCGGAGGCGATCGGCAGCCGCCCGCTCGCGCGCCCCAAGCCCGTGGTCGATCCCGAGCCCGACGTGACGGAGCTCGGCGATCTCAACATCTCGACCGACTTCGGCGGCATGTCCTTCGATCTCGGCGTCGGCGAGGACGGCCTCGACATCCGCGCCCGCCCGAGCGCGCCCGGAGACGAGGCGCTGCCGCCGGTCGACGACGCGGCGCCGCCGCCCCGCGCCGAGGACGAGATCGAAGAGGAATATTGATCCGGCCACCACCGCCCTTTGGCGGAGCGCCGGACGCCGTCTCTCAGTGAGCGCCCTTGCCGCGCATCTTGTGCACCTGGTGAACGATCAGCGCGATCACGCCGCCGACAATCAGCCCGAGAATGCCGGAGCCGAGCGCGGTGACGATCCATTCCACGGCGCCATGCGCCGCCGGCACCGCGTGGCTGGCGCTTTCAGCGGCATGGTGGATGACATGCTCGGGCCCCGCGACGCCCAGTTGCGCGAGGCCGTGGACGAGGATGCCACCCCCCACCCAGATCATCGCCGCGGTGCCGACGACGGAGAGCACCGCCATCACCTTCGGCATGCCCTTCACCAGCCCGCGGCCGATCGCCTGCACGGCTGCACTCCTGCGCTTGGCCAGGTTCAGGCCGATATCGTCCATCTTCACGATCAGCGCCACGACGCCGTAGACGCCCGCCGTGATCGCGATGGCGACGAGGATCAGCACCACCGCCTGCGTCAGGATCGGCCGATCCGCCACGTCGGCCAGCGCGATCGCCATGATCTCGCCCGACAGGATCAGGTCGGTGCGTATCGCACCGGAAACCTTGCTCGCCTCCAGTTCCTCCGGTGTGGCGGCAGCGTCCGCCACCTCCTCGTGCACCTTGCCGGAAACCGCCTCGATAACCTTCTCCGCCCCTTCGAAGCAGAGGAAGGCGCCGCCCGCCATCAGGATCGGCGTGATCGCCCACGGCGCAAAGGCGGAAAGCAACAGCCCGGCCGGTAGCAGGAACAGCAGCTTGTTGCGGATCGAGCCGAGCGCGATCTTGCCGATGATCGGCAATTCGCGCTGCGGGCTCAGCCCCATGACGTAGCGCGGGGTGACGGCGGTATCGTCCACCACCACGCCGACGGCCTTGCTGCCCGCCTTGGATGCGGCAGCGCCGACATCGTCGAGCGAGGCCGCCGCCAATTTGGTGATACCGGCAATGTCGTCGAGCAGGGCTACGAGGCCGGAGGGCATAAAGGTCCTTGTCGCGCGAGGCTTGGGAGTTATCGCCTAGCCCTGTTTCATCGTCCTGCTCAAGCGGGCACCGATCCGGGCACCTGTCGGCCTGATCTCAGTCGCGGTCGATCGACGCTCCCTTGTCGTCGCCGAAGCCTGCGTCCCTCATGGCACGATCTTCCGCCTCGGCCCGCTCGCGTGCGGCCAGCGGCGTATCGGGATCGCCCGCTTGCGGATCGACGCCGCCTTTCGCCTGCGCGCCCGGGCGGCCGCCGCGATTCTGCTCCTGATCCGACATTAGCGATCTCCTTCACCGGGGAGAAAGGCTCGGCCCGCCTACCTGTTCCTCAAGCCGCCGCAGTCCGCCGCCGCCAGCGCCCCCACAGCAGCACCGCCACCACCGCCAGCCCGCTCGCCAGCCCCAACCAGACACCCACGCCGGCAAGCCCCACCGGGAAGGCGAGCAACGCGCCGAGCCCCAGCCCGACGCCCCAATAGCCGACGGCCGCGATCAGCATCGGCACACGCGTATCCTGAAGCCCGCGCAGCATCCCGGCGAGGATCGCCTGCGCCGCATCGACCAGCTGGAACAGCGCCGCAACCCGCAGGAACGCGATCGCCAGCGCCGCCGCCGCGGCGTTGGCCGGATCTGCCAGATCAAGGAATCCCGCGATCAGCGGCCGTGGCGCCAGTGCCAGCACCAGCGCGGTCACCGTCGCAAAGCCGAGGCCCGCCACCAACGCCACCGCCCCCGCACGCTTCACGCCGGCAAGGTCCTGCCGTCCCTGCGCGAAGCCGACTCGCACCGTGGCGGCGCGTCCGATGCCCATCGGCACCATGAATACCAGCGAGGCGATCTGGATCGCCACCGCATGCGCCGCCAACGCTGCCCCGCCGATCAGGCCCATCAGGAACACCGCCGCGTTGAACACGCTGACTTCCAGCAGCAACGTCACTGCGATCGGCAGCCCCACGCTCCAGACGGTGCGCAGCCGCGCCCAATCCGGCACCCAGAAGCGGCCGAACAGGTGATAGCGGCGGAACCGTCGGTCGAGCGTCACCACCGCAACCATGCCGAAAGCCATGAAGCCCGACGAGAACACGCCTGCTAAACCTGCGCCGAGCAGCCCCAGCGCGGGCAGGCCGGCATGGCCGAAGATCATCGCCCAGCCCGCCACCACATTGACCGGGATCGCCGCCGCGGTGACGACCAGCCCCCACAAGGGCCGCTCCAGCGCCGCGACGAAGTTGTCGAGCGTCAGGAATGTCAGATAGAGCGGCAGCGCCCACATCAGCCCACGCAGCAGCCGCCCTGCATCTGCCGCCAGCGCCGGCTCCTGC
This sequence comes from Sphingomonas jatrophae, assembly GCF_900113315.1. Taxonomy (GTDB): domain Bacteria; phylum Pseudomonadota; class Alphaproteobacteria; order Sphingomonadales; family Sphingomonadaceae; genus Sphingomonas_P; species Sphingomonas_P jatrophae. Next base: position 626,946 of record NZ_FOZG01000001.1, read on the forward strand.
CCCAGCAGCAGCAACAGCGCCTCGCCGTGCCAGAGGAGCAACCATAGCGGGATCGTCACCATGCCCCCCGACCACAGCGTCTGCCGCACCGTCCGGCGGATATCGCGCACCGCGTGCAGCCGTCGTCCGCGCTCGCTCGCCACCAGCGGCGCCGCCGCCGCGGTCAGACCCAGGCCGAAGACGATGCAGGGCGTATAGAGCGCCAACGCCAGCGCGCCCGCCGCCACGGCGCGCACATTGACGCGGCCGAGCAGCAGCAGGTCGGTGGCTGCGATCGCCGACCAGGCGAGGTTGCCCGCCACCAGCGGCAACGCCAGCGCGGCCAGCGCGCGTGCTTCCGCCTTCCACCCCGTCATTCCACCTCTCCCGCCGGGGCTCTTGAGGCGAGAAGGGCTTGAGACGCAATCATCTTTCCGCAGGCGTATCGGAACGCCGCTTTGTCAGGCTCGTTCATCGCTGCCATGCCTACCGCTGCAGACTCGCCGTTTTCCCTCCATCGCACCGACTGGAAAGCAGTGCTGCTGCGGACGTGGAAGGAGGCGGGCGAGGACAATGTCGGCCTCGTCGCCGCGGGCGTCGCCTTTTACGGCTTCCTCGCGCTCGTCCCGCTCGTCACCGCCGTGGTCCTGATCTACGGGCTGGTGGTGGAGCCGGCGCAGGTCCGCGAGGATCTGATGCAGCTCTTCTCGATCATGCCGGGCGACATCGCCAAGGTGATCGCCACGCCGATGGTGGACAGCGTGCAGGCGTCCGATCGCAGCAAGGGCTGGGGCCTCGTCATCGCGCTCGGCGTCGCGCTGTTCGGCGCCCGCAACGGCGCGGGAGCGATCGTCACTGCGCTGAACATCGCCTACGAGGAGAATGAAACGCGCGGCTTCGTCCGGCTCAACCTGCTCGCACTCGCCGTCACGGGTGCGGCGGCGGTGCTGGCGATCGTCGCGGCGGGCGCGATCGCCGCGCTCGGCCACCTCGATGCGCTGCTGCCGCAGCTTGGCGGCATCGGCCTCGTCTTCGGCAAGGCTTCGACCTACATCGTCCTCGGGCTGCTCGGGGCCGGCATGGCGGCGACGCTCTACCGTTTCGCGCCCGATCGGCAGGCCGCACGCTGGCAGTGGCTGACGCCGGGATCGATCTTCTCCGCGCTCGGCTGGCTGGTTCTGACGCTCGGCTTCGGCCTCTACGTCGCCAATTTCGGCAATTACGATGCCACCTACGGCTCGCTTGGCGCGGTCGTCGTGCTGCTCACCTGGCTCTATCTGTCGAGCTACGTCCTGCTGCTCGGGGCCGAGCTGAACGCCGAGCTGGAGCATCAGACCGCCAGCGACACCACGACCGGCGCTCCCGTGCCGCTCGGTCGCCGCGGGGCGTGGGTGGCGGATCATGTCGCGGACTCGACCATGGCCGGCCCACCGGCACCCCAGCCTGCACGCCGCCCGGCCGCAGCCCGGGCGAACAAGCCGGCGCGTTGGGCCGCGCCCGTCGTCGTCGCGGGCCTGCTGCTCGGCCAACGTAACGGCACCGCGCGCTATGCCGGCCGGGCGATTGCGCTGGCAGCGTTGATCGCTCGCTTCAACCGGCCCCGCAGACCTGCAGCGGCAGGCCCCCTGCCCTCCGCGCGACCTCAGTCAGGAACGCCATGACCCATCATCCCGATTCCTCTCTGGGTGAGTTGCTCACCGCGCTCAAGGCACGCAATTACCGCTTCGTCACGCCGACCCCGGCGACGCACGCCCGCATCGTCGCGCGGCCGGATCGCCGCGAGGCGCGCAGCCTCGCCGACGTGCTCGGCTGGAGCCTGCCCTTCGCCCCCGACCTGCTCGACGCCGACATCCGCCGGCTGCTCGATGCGGCAGGCGCGCTGGAGGAAGCGGAGGGCGGCCTGCTCCGCTCCTGCTACCGCGTCTCGTCGCTGCACGATCAGCTCTACATCCACTCCGCTTTCCCGACGGATGCGGAGGATTCGGTCTTCTTCGGCCCGGACAGCTATCGCTTCGCCGATGCGATCGTCGCGGAGCTGGAGGGCTGCCCCCGGCGTCACGGCGCGCAGATCGTCGATATCGGCACGGGCGCAGGCGTCGGTGCGATCGTCACCGCCACCCGCTGCCCGGATGCATCGGTGGTGATGACCGACGTGAACCCGCGCGCGCTCCGCCTCGCCCGCATCAATGCGCGCGCGGCCGGAGTCGAGGCACAGCCGCTGCTCGGCGCCGACCTGACCGGGGTGGAGGGCGAGATCGACGTCGCGCTCGCCAATCCACCCTACATCATCGACGAGGCGGGCCGCACCTATCGTGACGGCGGCGGCATGCACGGCGGCGAGGTGTCGCTCGACATGGCCAGGATGGCGCTGCCCCGCCTCGCGCCGGGCGGCCGCTTCCTGCTCTACACCGGCAGCGCCATCGTGCGCGGTGAGGATGAGCTGCATCAGGCGCTTATCGCGCTCGCCGGCGATCACGGCATGTCGCTCCGCTACCGCGAGATCGATCCCGACGTGTTCGGCGAGGAACTGGAGACGGAGGCCTACGCCGACGTCGACCGGATCGCGCTGGTCACGGCCGTGGTGACGCGGCCGGACTGACCGGCGCGTTCCGCCCGACAATTGCCGCCGCCGCGATGTCACCGGTGACGTTGCCGAGCGTGCGGAACAGATCGGGCAGGCTCTCCACCGCCAGCAGCAGCGGCAGCAGGCCGACCGGCACACCCGCCGCGACGCACACCGGCGCGATCGTCGCGAAGAAGCTCACCTGCGCCGGCAGTCCGACCGCCGCCACGCTGACGGTCGCTGCGACCAGCACCAGCGCCGCCACCGTGCCTGCCGCCAACGACACGCCGTGGACGTGCGCGAGATAGACCGTCACCGCCACGTTCGCCGCCGCGCTCGCCACCCGGAACACCGCGACCGCAAGCGGCAGCACGACCGCGGACGCCGCCTCGCTCACCCCCAGCGCACCCACCGCCTGGAACATCGCCGGCAAAGTGGCGAGAGAGGACTGCGTGCTCACCGCCACGGCCTGCGCCGGCGCCGCCGCCCGCAGGAACGCCAGCGGCCCCCGTCCGCCGAGCAGCGCCCCCGCCAACAGCGCGAGCAACGTGACGCCAAGACAGCATGCCGCCACGGTGATAACGTAGTGCGCCAGCACGCCGAGCGCCCCGCCCGCGGTGCTCGTCCCCACCTGCAAGGCCAGCGCGAACACGCCGAGCGGCGCCACCCACAGCACCCAGCCGACGATCACCAGCATCGCATCCACCAGCCCGCGCATCGGCGCCAGCAGCCCCTCCCGCCGATCCGGCGCGATGCGCGATGCGGCAAGGGCGAAGATCAGCGTGAACAGCACCAGCGGCGTGATCGCCGTCTCCGCCGCCGCCGCGATCGGATTGGTCGGCAGCAGTCCGGTCAGCCAGTCGCCCGCGGGGGCCAGCGCCGGCACGTCCCCGCTCGGCCGCAGCGATGCCGCTGCCTTCGGCACCGGCCAGACGCCCAGCAGCATCGTCGCGATGCCAGCCGAGGCCGCGCAGGCGATCACCAGCCCGACCGCGAACAGGATCAGCGTGCGAAAGGCGATGCCCCCCGCCGCCGCCTGCCCCGCCGCACCGGCAATACCGGTCAGGATCAGGCCGAACAGCAGCGGCACGACCGTCATCGTCAGCGCATCGAGCCACAGCTTGCCGACCGGCTTCGCCACGGCCACCGCCGCCTCTGCAGCACCCGGCCAGCGTGGCAGCAAGGCGCCGACCAGCAGCCCGAGCGCCAACCCCCCAAGGATGCGGAGGGCGGCGTAGCGGCTCAGCGCCGTTGCCCCTTGCTGGCGTCACGGGCGGCGCGGAACTCGCTATCCGCGCTCCACTCCGGCCAGTCGCGCGAGTCCGCCAGCGTGCGGCCGACGGAATAGACAAGCTTCAGGTCCGGCAGCACGCCCCCCATGTCCCAGTCGGCCGACCATTCGTCGGATGGCTGGTGGTAGCTCTCTTTGGTGAAGGCAGCGCTCAGCGCCTCGCCCCGCGCCTTGCCGCCCTGCACCAGATCATGCCCCGGCTCGAACGACACCGCCGGCACGCCGCGCTTGGCGAAGGGGAAGTGGTCAGAGCGGTAATAATGGCCGGCCTCGGGCAGCGGATCGGGCGAATAGGCACGGCCCTCCGCCTTGCCCTCGGCGATCAGACGATCAAGCACACCGTTCTTGGCCGATCCCGAGGTCGAGAAATCCCTGGCCGCACCGGCACCGACCAGCATGTCGAGGTTCAGCACGCCCGCCGTGGTCGCCAGCGGGAAGACCGGGTTGGCGGCATAATATTCGGAGCCGAGCAGCCCCTTCTCCTCCGCCGTCACCGCCAGGAACGCGACCGAGCGGTCCGTCCGCGGTGCCTTGGCATAGGCACGCGCCAGCTCCAGCACCATGGCGATGCCCGACGCATTGTCGCGCGCGCCGTTGTAGATACGGTCGCCCTTCGCATCCGGTGCGCCGACGCCGAGATGATCCCAGTGTCCCGAATAGATCACCGTCTCCTGCGGGTGCTTCGTGCCCGGCAGCATGCCGACGACGTTCTTGGACACGATCTGCTCGGGCTTCACCTGGTAGCGCGCGGTCAGCGTCGCCTTCAGCGGCACCGGCTTGAAATCACGCTTCCGCGCCGCCGCCTTCATCGCCTCCAGATCGAGGCCGCTCGCCTTGAACAGCTCGGCCGCCAGATCGCGCTGGATCCAGCCCTCCATCGCCGCGTGCGACAACTTTGGGTCACTCCGCACGATATCGAACATCGTGTTCGTGTTGGAATTCTTCACCGTCGGCCAGCCGTAGGAGGCAGGTGCATATTCGTGGATCACGAGAACGCCCGCCGCACCCTGCCGCGCGCCTTCCTCATATTTGTAGGTCCAGCGGCCATAATAGGTCATCGCCTTGCCGCCGAAATCGCCTTCGCCGCCCTCGAAATCGGGATCGTTGACGAGCACGACCATGATCTTGCCCTTGAGGTCGACGCCCTTAAAGTCGTCCCACTGCCGCTCGGGCGCCTTTACGCCATAGCCGACGAAGACCAGCGGCGCGCCCGCAATGCTCACCTCACTCTGCCCCGTCAGCGCGGCGCGGACGGCAATCTCCTCGCCCTGCGTCAGCGTGCGCGCACGGCCATCGACTGACAGCGACAGGGCCGGTGCGCCGACGATATTGGATTTCAGCAGCGGCACGTCCTGTGTCCACGCGCCCTTGTTGCCCGGCTGCAGGCCCGCGGCCTTCATCTGCGCGACGATGTAATCGACCGTCTTCGTCTCGCCCGCTGTCGCCGGCCCCCGCCCCTCGAACGCATCGCTCGCCAGCGTGCGGATGTCCTGCGTCACCCGGCCGATGTCGAATGCGGGCGGCGGCGAGGCCGCGGCGGTGGTGAGCAGAGCAACGAGCGCGAGCGGCAGGGCGTTCTTCATGCAGTCTCCGAAACTTGTTGGCGCCGGGTCTAGGCTTGTCACGGGCGCGTTGGAAAGCCCCGGCTTGTCTGCCGCCGCCGCTCGCGCCAAACCGGCGGCATGGTTCCCACCCTTACGACCGCGCGGTTGCTGCTCGATGCCCACCGCGAGGCTGATCTCGACGCCGCCGCCGCGCTCTGGGCCGATCCCGCGGTCGTGCGCCACATTGGTGGTCGCCCGTTCACGCGCGAGGAGGTGTGGCACCGGCTGCAACGCTATGTCGGCCACTGGTCGCTTAAGGGCTATGGCCTGTGGGCGGTGCGGCTGCGCGAGAGCGGACGCTTCGTCGGAGAGGTGGGGTTCGCCGATTTCAAGCGCCCGCTGACCCCGCCGATCGAGATCGCCCCGGAGGCCGGCTGGGTGATGGCCACCGAAACGCATGGGTCGGGCATTGCCAATGAGGCGCTCACCGCCGCGCTCGGCTGGGCTGACAGCCGTGCGCTCGGCACCATCTCCGCACTGATCGCGCCGGAGAATGTGGCATCGCTCCGGCTGGCGGCGCGCCACGGCTTCGCCGGGGATCGCCGCGTCACCTATCACGGGCGCATCTCGCTGCTGCTGACGCGGCCCGGCGGCGGCTGAGCCCTGACCGGCAACGACTCCGCCCTTCGCGGATTGTCGGCAGGGCCATGACCTTCCCGCTCGATCCCGCGCTCGCACCAATGGAGGCGAAGCTCGTCGCCAGCCTGCCCGACGAGGATGGCTGGCAGTTCGAACCCAAGTGGGACGGCTTCCGCTGCCTCGCATACCGGGCCGGGCCCGTGGTCGAGCTCATGTCGAAATCGGGCAAGCCGCTCACCCGCTACTTTCCGGAGGTCGCCGCGATGCTCGGCCGGTTGCGCTCGGACAGATTCGTGCTCGACGGCGAACTGCTAATCCCGCTCGGCGAAACTTTGTCCTTCGACGCGCTCCAGGCCCGGCTGCATCCGGCCGAGAGCCGCATCCGCCGGCTGGCCGCGGAAACGCCGGCGCAGTTGATGCTGTTCGATTGCCTCGCGACCGGCGATGAAGCCCTGCTCGAATTGCCCTTGGCCCTGCGCCGCACTGCCCTGGAGCGGCTGCACGCGCGCGAGGCGGAGGCGTCGCTGCTCCTCTCTCCCGCCGTGGTCGAACGATCGCAGGCGGATGCGTGGCTCGCCCGCAGCGGCGGCGCGCTCGACGGAGTCGTCGCCAAGCGGCTGGATCAGGCTTACACGCCGGGCGAGCGGACGATGCTCAAGGTGAAACAGCATCGCAGCGCCGACTGTGTCGTCGGCGGCTTCCGTTACGGTGCGGCCGGCGGCGAGGTCGCCTCGCTGCTGCTCGGCCTCTACGGGGAGGACGGGCTGCTCCACTATGTCGGCTTCACCTCAGGCCTTCCCGCCGCCGAGCGCCCCGCCCTCACCCGCAGGTTGGAGGGCATTCCCGGCAGCGGCTTCACCGGCAAGGCGCCCGGCGGGCCCAGCCGATGGACGCGTGGGGAGACGCATGAGTGGCGCCCGCTCGCGCCCGAGCTGGTCGTCGAGGTCCGCTACGATCAGGTAACGGGCGGCCGCTTCCGCCACGGCACGCGCCTGCTCCGCTGGCGACCGGACAAGCGCCCCGACCAGTGCCGCACCGATCAGCTCATCCACGAGCTGAAACCGGTCGCCCTGATGGAGGTGATCGCCTGAGCGGCGCTTAAAGCCTGTCCCACTCGATCGGCTGCGTCCGGTCGAGCCAGTTGGGCGCTTCCGGCATCGGGTATTTCAGGCCCGTGGCGCAGTTGAACAGCACCACTTCCTCATCCGCGCTCACCAGCCCCTCGGCCCGCGCACGGCGATAGGCGGCAAGCGTCGCCCCACCCTCCGGGCAGAGCAGCAGCCCATCCTGGCGCGCGCAGTCTGCCACCGCTGCCAGCGTGTCCGCATCCTCGACGGCCAGCGCACGGCCACCGCTCTCGCGCACCGCCCGCAGGATCAGGAAATCGCCCACCGCCTTCGGCACGCGGATGCCCGCTGCAACGGTGTGCGCGCCTTCCCAGCGCTCGGCATGCTCCACGCCGTCCTCGAACGCCTTGACGATGGGCGCGCAGCCCGCCGCCTGCACCGCATACATGCGCGGCCGCTTGGAGCCGATCCAACCCAGCTTCTCGAGCTCGTCAAAGCTCTTCCACATGCCGATCAGGCCCGTGCCCCCGCCCGTCGGATAGAAGATGGCGTCCGGCATGCGCCAGCCGAGCTGGAGCGCGAGTTCCAGCCCCATCGTCTTCTTGCCCTCAATCCGGTAAGGCTCTTTCAGGGTCGAGAAGTCGAACCAGCGGCCCTGCTTGGCGCCCTCCGCGACGATCGCACCGCACTCGTCGATCAGCCCATTGACGCGCCACACGCGTGCACCTTGCATCGCGATCTCGCGGACGTTCACCTCCGGCGTGTCCTCGGGGCAGAAGACAATCGTCTCGATCCCCACGCGGCTGGCATAAGCGGCCAACGCCGCGCCGGCATTGCCGTTCGTCGGCATGGCGATCCGCTTGATGCCGAGTGCCTTGGCCATCGCCACCGCCATGACGAGGCCGCGCGCCTTGAACGATCCGGTCGGCAGCCGGCCCTCATCCTTCACCAGCACGTGCGGGCCGCCGCTCACCGGGATCGGAACCAGCGGCGTCTCCACCTCACCCAGGCTCACCACGTCGGCGACGTGGCGCACGGGGAGGAGTTCACGCCAGCGCCACAGGCCCGCCGGGCGCGCCGTCATTTCCTCGCGCGACACCGCGGCGCGGATGCCATCGAGATCGTACCGCACCAGCAGCGGCCGCCCGGCGCCCGACAGGCCGTGCACCTGATCCGCGGGGTAGGTCTCCCCCGAGATCGAACAGTCGAGATGCGTGACGAAGCTCGGCCGCTCGTCGGTGAGGTTGATATCGATGCTCATGCCGCGCCTCTAGGCCCGCTTCAGCCCTCGTGGAAGTCGCTCCAGGCGATCACGTCATCCGCGGTTTGCAGCCAGAGCACCTGCTGATCCTCGACCGGCATCGCCGCCGCGGCCGCGCTAGCCTCTGCCAGCGAACCATAGAGCACGGTTTGCGCAAACCCGTCATCGTCCAACCGGTAAAGCCGAACCGGTCGATCATCGGCAACGTTACGCATCGTTTAACTCTCCTGCTGCACCGCAGTGCCAAACGCAAACAGGCTCGCCTGCAACTTCGCTCCTCTCCATAGGTTGAAGCAGCGGGAACAATGAGCTACGCCATGCTGCAATGCACCAAACAGCTGCAACGATCGAGCGTGTGACCGAACCCGACGCCTCACCAACCCGCCTCATCATGGAGGCGATCGCCCGTCGCGTGCGGCTTGCCGCCACCTACAACGGAACCGCTTCCATTCTCGCTCCGCACGTCCTCTACACCCGCGCCGGCGAGTTGTACCTGGGTGCCGTGGTGATGGAGCGGAACGGCCTGCCGCCGCGTGAGCCGAAACTCGGCATCTTCAAGCTCGATGGCATGTCGGCGCTGGCGTTGGTCGAGCAGGCGTTCGAGCCCGATCGCACGCTCTACGATCCGCGCGATCCCCGCTTCTCCGAGACGACGGTCTTCGCCGTCGAATTCTGATCCTGTTCCAGCCGGCTGATCGCCGGACTGACAGGAAAAGCGTTTGTTGATCGACATTTCAGGCTGGAAACACGGCGTCAGGCGTGCATTCTTTCGTTAACGCGGAAGGAGAGACGCGCCATGAACAACGTCCACGGGGCTAAGCTCTGGTTCGAAGGTCTGGGTCTGGTGCTTGGCGGTGCAGCCGTCAGCGTCGGCCTGTATCAGGCGATTGGCTATTGCATGGCCTGCTTCTGAGGCCGTGACGCCCGCCGCCTGACCTAGCAGACGGGCGCAACGCCGATCATTCGCCTTCGTCGCGGTTATCCGCGAGGCCGAGGCTCTTGAGCTTGCGGTGGAGCGCCGATCGCTCCATCCCGATGAACGTCGCAGTCCGGCTGATATTGCCCGAAAAGCGACGGATCTGGACGCGCAGATATTCGCGCTCGAACGTCTCCCGCGCTTCCCGCAGCGGCGTCCCCATGATCGAACGCGCGGCCTCGCCCGGTGCCAGCTTCACCTGATCCGACAGCACCTCCGGCGGCAACATGTCGATGTCGATCACGCGCAGCCGGTCGCCCGGCGCCAGGATGATCGTCCGCTCCACCACGTTGCGCAGTTGGCGGACATTGCCCGGCCATTCGTAGCTTTGCAGCGCGGCGATCGCCTCTTCTGAGACGGCGGGCGTCGGTACGCGCCGTTCCGCCGCATAACGGGCGACGAAATGCTCGACCAACGCGGGAATGTCTTCGCGTCGCTCCGCCAGTGGAGGCAGGTGCACAGGCACCACGTTCAGCCGGTAATAGAGGTCCTCGCGGAACCGCCCGGCCGCGATCTCACCCTGCAAGGCGCGCGATGTCGCGGAAACGACGCGAACATCGACCTTCACCGTTCGCGTACCACCCACGCGGGTGAAGCTCTGATCCGTCAGCACGCGCAGGATCTTGGCCTGCGTCGTCAGCGGCATGTCCGCGATTTCGTCGAGGAACAGGGTGCCGCCATGCGCCTGCTCGAGCATGCCCGGGCGCGCCAGCTGGCCGCCCTCCTCCACCCCGAACAGCTCCTCCTCCACCCGCTCGGGCGTCATCCGCGCGGCGGAGACGACCACGAACGGGGCGCTCGCCCTCGGGCTCCAGATGTGCAGCAGCCGCGCGGCAACTTCCTTGCCGACGCCGGCCGGGCCGCTCACCAGCACGCGGCTGCCGGTTGCGGCGACGCGCTTCAGCGTCGCGCGCACGGTGTTGATCGCCGCGGAGGCACCGGTCAGCTCCTCATCCTGGCCGAACTGCGCACGAAGCGACGCATTCTCGCGCCGCAGCCGCTCGGTCTCCGTCGCGCGAGCGACCAGCAGCAACAACTGCTCCGCCTGGAACGGCTTCTCGATGAAGTCGGCAGCACCACGCCGCACCGCTGCAACCGCCGTGTCGATATTGCCGTGGCCGGAAATGACCAGCACCGGCAGGCTCGGGTCGCGACGCTTGATCTCGTCCAGCAGCTCCAGCCCGTCCAGGCGCGAGTTGCGGAGGAACACGTCCAGCAGCGCAAGGCTCGGCCGCCGTTCCGCCAGTGCCGCCAATGCGGAGTCGGCGTCCGCCGCGCTGCGCGTCGTGTAGCCTTCATCCTCCAGCACGCCCGCGACGAGCTCGCGAATGTCCTGCTCGTCATCCACAACCAAGACTTCAAGTGCCATGTCAGGCGCCCTTCATGCGGGTGAGTTCGGGGAGCGACGCGTCATCCTCGCGTTCGGCCGACGCCGCCTCGGCAAGCGGAGCGAGCGCGTCGGGATCGAAGGACAGGCGGACCAGCGTGCCGCCGCCCGCGCGGTCGGCAAAGGCGATGGTGCCGCCATGTTCCTCGACGATGCGCTTGACGATGGCAAGGCCGAGGCCCGTGCCGCGTGCGCGTGTGGTCATATAGGGTTCGGTCAGCCGGTCGCGCTCGGCGGGAAGGCCGATCCCGTCGTCGGATGTGTCGATGACGAGGCGGCGGGGGCTGCCCTCGCCGCCCTCCAGCACGATCCGCATCGCCACTTGCCCCGCCGGCTCGGGCTTCGCCTCGATCGCCTCGACCGCATTCTTGACGATGTTGGTCAGCGCTTGCCCAAGCTGGCGGCGATCGCTGACGAGGATGGGCGAGGGATCGGGCGCATCGAGCAGGAAGCGCACGCGTGGATGCGCCACCTCATGCAGGAACAGCACCTGCCGCGCGACATCGGCGATCGGCTCGGGCCGGAATTGCGGCTTTGGCATGCGCGCGAAGGCGGAGAATTCGTCCACCATGCGGCGCAGATCGCCCACCTGCCGCACGACCGTCTGAGTCAGCCGCTCGAATGTCGCCGGATCGCTGGTGATCTCCTTGCCATAGCGGCGCTGGAGCCGTTCCGCGGCGAGCTGGATCGGGGTGAGCGGGTTCTTGATCTCGTGCGCGATGCGCCGCGCCACGTCGGACCAGGCCGCGCGCCGCTGATCCGCCAGCTGCTGGGTGATATCGTCGAGTGTGATGACCAGCCGATCCTCGGCGTGGACCGAACGGACGGCGATCGTCCGCGGCTCGCCCTCGCGGACGATCTGCACCACCGTCTCGCGTTCGCGCCCTGCCAGCGCCGCCTCGAGCTCGGGCGCGAGATCGTGCAGCGGGCGGCCGACCGCGGTGTCGCAGCCGAGCAACGCCTCGGCCGAGCGGTTGATGGTGCGCACCATCCCGTCACTGTCGACCGACACGACACCCGCGGTGACGCCTTCGAACACCGCCTCGATCAGCGTGCGGCGACTCTCCGCCTCGGCATTGGCGGAGACGAGCGCACCGGTCTGCTCCTCCAGTCGGCGGGTCATGCGGTTGAACGCGGCCGCCAGCGCGCCGACCTCACCCGCCGCACGGCCGATCGAGACACGCGCGGACAGGTCACCGCCGCCCACCCGCCGCGCCGCGCCGACGAGATCCGCCACCGGCCGCACCAGCCGGTCGGCGACGGACAACGCCACGACGATCGCCACGCCGACGATCAGCAGCGAGACGAGGAACAAGGCGAGATTGAAGCGCAGCTGCAGCGCGCGCGAGCGGTCGAGCAGCCGGTTATAGTCGCCCAGCGCCGTCTGCGCGGCCGCTGCCTGCCGCAGCACCAGCGGGTTGGCCACGCGTGCGACATAGAGATAGAGCTGCGCCCGCCGGTCGAGCAGCACCACCGCCTCCACCCGGTCTCCCGCCTCGGTGGTGACGCGCTCGCTGCCCTGCTGCAGCATCGGCAACGCCGCCACCGGCACGCGCGCTTCCAGCGGGCGCGGGTCGAGATTGGCGCCGATCACCAGCCGCATCACCTTGTCGCCGCCGACCGAGATGATCGCTGCCTGATCGAGCAGCCGGAACGCCACCTGCTGCGCAAAATAGGTACTGATCCGCGGATCGCCGATCTGCGCCTCCCTGAGCGCGTTGCGCAGGTCGAACGCCATCGTCCGGCTTTCCAGCGCGAGCCGCTGCTTGCTCTCGTCGACATAGGCCTGGGTCACGCGATCGGCATTTTCGAGCACCGCGCGCGCCCGGTCCGAGAACCAGAATTCATTGGAATATTGGAACAACAGCGACGCGAAGATCACCACCAGCAGCGTCGGCACTGCTGCGATGATCGAGAACAAGGCGACCAGGCGGACGTGCAGGCGCCCGCCCCGCCCGATCCCCGAATCAACAGCGCGCCGGATCGCCACGCGCCGGGCGATCAGCACCATCAGCGCCATGGCCGGCACCAGGTTGGCGATCAGCAGCAGCGCCACCATCGGCGGCGTCATCAGCTTGGCTTGGTCCCCCGAGCGCGTGACGAACGCCCAGGTGGCGATGGCGATGCCCAGCAGCGTGCCGAGGGTCAGCCACTCCAGCGCGGCCAGCAAACGCCGCTGGCCGAGCAGGAAGAACCGCCGCCGCCAGCGCGTGCTATGTCGGGCACCAGGCGCGATCCGTGACGTCATCGTTGCGACGCTACCACATCGTTGCGGGTCGGACACATGCCTTGCGCCCATCTGTCCGACGCTTTTGTCAGGCGTTTCGTCGCAGCTCTGCCGGATCGAGCCCACGTTCGGACAGCTTCTTGCGTAGCGTGTTGCGATTGATCCCGAGCAACCTTGCCGCGCGCAGCTGGTTGCCGCGGGCCGCCGCCAGGGAAAGCCGCAGCAGCGGGCGCTCCACCTCCGCCAGCACCGCATCGTAGAGGCCGTCGGGCGGCAGATCGCGGCCATGCGCAGCGAACAGTCGGGTGAGGTGCGCTTCCACCGCCTGCGCAAGATCCGTCTCACCCGCAAGCGCCTGTGGCTCCGCTGCACGGCGGCGCGCGGGATCGAGCTGCGCCTCCACAACGCTTGCGGTCACCACCTCCTCACGCGTCAGCGCGGCAAGCCGGCGCATGAGGTTCTCGAGCTCGCGGACGTTGCCCGGCCAGGGATGGCGCCTGAGCCGCTCCACCGCCGCAAGGTCGAGCGACTTGCGCGGCAGGCCCTCCGCCGCTGCGCGATCGAGAAAATGACGCGCCAGCTCGCCAATGTCCTCGCCACGGTCGCGCAGCGCCGGCAGACGGACGGGCACGACGGCGAGGCGGTAATAAAGATCCTCGCGGAAGGCATGATCGGCGACGAGCGCCGGCAGATCCTTGTTGGTCGCAGCGATGATCCGCACGTCCACCTTGATCGATCGCTGCCCGCCGACGGGCGAAACCTCGCCCGATTGCAGCACGCGCAGCAGCCGCGTCTGCGCCTCCGCCGGCATGTCGCCAATCTCGTCGAGGAACAGCGTGCCGCCCTGCGCCTGCTCGAACCGGCCGGCGGTGCGCTGGCCGGCCCCCGTGAAGGCGCCCCGCTCGTGCCCGAACAACTCGCTCTCGATCAGTTCGCGCGGGATTGCGGCCATGTTGATCGCAACGAACGGCCGTGCCTGCCTTGTGCCGAGATCGTGGATGGCACGTGCGACCAATTCCTTGCCCGTGCCCGACTCACCCAGGATCAGCACCGACAGGTCGTTGCCGATCACCCGCGCGATGGTGCGATACACCTCCTGCATCGGCGGCGAGCGGCCGATCAGCGGCAGTTCGTCGCCCGTCGTTGCCGCCGCTTCGGGTCCAGCTTCCGCACCACCCATTGCGATGGCATCGCCGACAGCGCGGCCAAGCTCGGTCAGGTCGAACGGCTTGGGCAGATATTCGAATGCGCCCTGCTCGGTCGCACGAACCGCCGTGGCCAGCGTATTCTGCGCGGACAGGACGATCACGGGCATGGCGGGATGGTCCGCAATCAAGGCAGGCACCGCATCCAGGCCATTGCCGTCCGGCAGCACCACGTCGGTCAGCAGCACCTGCGGCTTGAACGCGGCGAGCTTCGCCCGTCCCTCGCGCAGCGACGCCGCGGTTTCCACCTCATGCCCCTCACGGCGCAACGCCTCGCGCACCACCGTGCGGATGGCGGCATCGTCGTCGATCAGCAGGACGCGCCCGGTGCGGCTCATGCGCGCGCCAGCAGCAGGCGGAACAGGGTGCGCGGCGGATCGCCCTCGCGCGCATATTCGATCATGCCGCCGCAATCGGTCACCAGCTTGTCGACCAGCGCAAGGCCGAGGCCGCCGCCCGTGCGCTTGGTCGTGACGAACGGCTCGAACAGGTGGTCCGCCAGGTCGGGCGGCGCGCCCGGTCCCTCGTCGATCACGCACACCTCGATCGGCAATGAGCGCCGGGTGCCGTCAGGCCCCATCACCCGGGCCACGCCATGGCGATAGGCGGTGGTCAGCACGATCTCGCCGGGTGTCTCCATCGCCTCCGCCGCATTCTTCAGCAGGTTCAGCATGACCTGAATAAGCGAATCGCGGTGCCCGATCACCGCCGGCAGCGACGGATCGTAGAGCTCGCGGATGGTGAAGCCCTCGGCAAACCCGTTCAGCGCAACGTCACGGGCATGGGCCAGCACGGCATGGATGTTCTGGGGCTCCAGCCTCAGCGGGCGTGTATCCGTGAACCCCTCCATTCGGTCGATCAGTGCGGCGATCCGGTCCACTTCGTCGCGGATCAGGCGGGTGAGCGAGCCGTCGCCGCCCCCCTCCAGCAGCTGCGCCGCACCGCGGATGGACGAGAGCGGGTTCTTGATCTCATGCGCCAGCATCGCCGCCGCGCCGACCGCGCTGCGCTTGGGGCCGTCCCGATCGGCGCGACGGCCGGCGGGATGGGCGGGGCTGCGGCCATGGATCATCACCACGCGCCAGCCCGGCCGATCCGGCAAGGGCGCCGCGGTCACATCCGCTTCCTGCCGCCGCCCGCCGGGCAGCGACAGGACGAGATCATAAGCGGCGAACGGCGCATCCTGAGGAACCACCGCCAGGCGATGGCCGAGCAGCGTCTCCACCATCCGCCCCCTCATCGCGCTGCGGGCGAGATTGAGGAAGCCTTCGGCAGCGGCATTGGCATCCGCCACGCAGCCCTCTTCATCCAGCAGCAGCAGCGGTGTCGGCATGGCGGCGATCAGATCAGCCGCGCCCGCCGCATCCGCCGTCGCCGCGGCGCGTCGCCGAAAGGTGATCAGGCGGCCGCCCGCGTGCGCCAAGGCGCATAGAAGGCGTCGAGCATGGCCAGCACCCGCTCGGGGTCGGGCTCCTGATTTACGGCGTTGCGGAAGTCGGCCGAGCCGTGCAGCCCCTTGGTGTACCAGCCGATATGCTTGCGAGCCATGTTCACGCCGGTTTCCCGGCCGTACAGTTCGAGCATCGCATGATAGTGGCTGACGATCGTCTCATACTGCTCGTGGAGACTGGGATCGGCCCGCCGCTCGCCCGTCGCGAACCAGCGCATCACCTGGCCCAGCAGCCAAGGCCGCCCATAGGCACCGCGGCCGATCATCACGCCGTCCGCGCCCGATTGCTCCAGCGCCGACTCGGCATCCTCGATGCCGCAGATGTCGCCGTTGACGATCACCGGGATCGACACCGCATCCTTGACCCGCCGGACGAACGCCCAGTCGGCAGACCCCTTGTACATCTGGTTCCGAGTGCGGCCGTGCACTGTCACCATGCGGCACCCGAGATCCTCCGCGATCCGCGCCAGTTCGGGCGCGTTGAGGTTGGCATGATCCCAGCCCATCCGCATCTTCAGCGTGACGGGCACGGACACCGCTTTGACGACGCCCTCGACGATCGCCGCCGCATTCTTCAGGTCGCGCATCAGCGCGGAGCCGGCATCGCCGTTCGTCACCTTGCGGACGGGACAGCCCATGTTGATGTCGATGATCGCGGCGCCGCGATCCTCCGCCAGCTTCGCCGCCTCGCCCATCTCATGCGGCGTGCAGCCGACCAGCTGCATCGACACGGGATCCTCGACCGGATCCCACAACAGCTTCTGGATCGATTGGCGTGTCTCGCGGATCGCCGCCTGGCTGGCGATCATCTCGGTCACGTTCAGGCCTGAGCCGAAGCGGCGGACGAGCGTGCGGAACGGCCGATCGGTCACGCCCGTCATGGGCGCGAGGATCACCGGCTGCTCGATCCGCACGGGACCGATCTGAAGGGGCTTCAAGCGAGACATGATAGATCAGTTTGCCTAATTCTTAAGCAGCTCCACCTAAGCCTTCTCCCCCTTCCCCGCAAGCCGCCGCTGGGCTAGTCGGCCGCCTTATGCGTAATGTCGCCCTGATCGTCGCCGCCGGAGCAGGCGTGCGCCTCGGCGGCGAGGTGCCGAAGCAATATCGTGAGGTGGCGGGCAAGACGCTGCTCGTGCATGCCATCGATGCGCTCGCCGCTCATCCATCGATCGATGCGGTGCAGGTGGTGATCGGCGCCGGCCAGGAGGCGCTCTATGCTGCGGCGGTGGGCGATCGCATGCTCCCTCCGCCGGTCCTCGGTGGCGAGACGCGGCGGCAATCGGTTGCGAACGGATTGGCGGCGATCACCGCAGACCGCATCCTCGTCCACGATGCCGCGCGCCCCGACGTGCCAACCGAAGTGATCGACCGCCTGCTCGCCGCGCTGGACGACCATGACGGCGCCATCCCCGTTCTGCCCATCGCCGATACGCTCGCGCGCGACGCGGGCGTGCTGGGCGAGACGGTGCCGCGCGACGGCCTCGTCCGCGTGCAGACACCGCAGGCGTTCACCGCCGTCGCCCTGCGTCGGGCCCATGCCGAATGGCCGGGCGATGCCACCGACGACGCGCAGATGGTGCGCGCGGTCGGCGGTCGCGTGGCGCTGGTTGCGGGCGACACGCGCCTGGAAAAGATCACCTTTGCGGAGGATGTCATCGCGCTCGAACGCCGCCTTTCGCCGCCG
This sequence comes from Sphingomonas jatrophae, assembly GCF_900113315.1. Taxonomy (GTDB): domain Bacteria; phylum Pseudomonadota; class Alphaproteobacteria; order Sphingomonadales; family Sphingomonadaceae; genus Sphingomonas_P; species Sphingomonas_P jatrophae. Next base: position 644,222 of record NZ_FOZG01000001.1, read on the forward strand.
CTCGTCTCGCGCACGGGGCTCGGCTTCGATGTCCATGCGTTCGAGCCGGGCGACCATGTCATGCTGGGCGGCGTCCGCGTGGCCCACGATGCCGCGCTCGCCGGTCATTCCGACGCGGACGTCGTGCTGCATGCCATAGTCGATGCACTGCTCGGCGCGGTCGGCGCCGGCGACATCGGCCAGCATTTCCCGCCGAGCGACATGCGTTGGAAGGGCGCCGACTCGACCGCCTTCGCCCGCCACGCCGTCTCGCTCGTCGCCGCCGCAGGTGGGCGGATCGACCATGTCGACGTGACCGTCATCTGCGAGCGGCCGAAAGTCGGCCCCCATCGCGACGCCATTCGCGCTTCGGTTGCGGCTGCCCTCGACGTTCCGACGGCGCGCGTCAGCATCAAGGCCACCACCACCGAAGGGCTCGGCTTCACCGGCCGGCGCGAGGGCATTGCCGCGCAGGCGGTCGCCACGGTCAGGGTTCCGGAGACGATATGAGCAATCTCACCCCCGAACTGATCGAGGCGGCACGCCGCGTGATCGAGGCCAATCGCACCGCCGGTCGCCGCGTCGCGCTGGCGGAAAGCTGCACCGGCGGCCTTGTCACCGCCGCGTTGACCGAGGTGCCCGGCTCCTCCGACGTGCTCGACGCAGGGTTCGTCACCTATTCGAACGAGGCCAAGCGCTCGATGCTGGGTGTGGCCGGCGACGTGCTGGAAACCTTTGGCGCAGTGTCGATTGCGACCGCCTGGGGTATGGCGCGCGGCGCGATCGAGCGCAGCCAGGCGGATGTGGCGGTGGCGATCACCGGCATCGCAGGGCCCGGCGGCGGCACCGAGAAGAAGCCTGTCGGCACCGTCGTCTTCGCCCGCGCGCTGAAGGGTGCCGATCCAGACAGCATCGTTGCCGATGCCCGCATGTTCGAAGATCGCGGGCGCGAGTCGATCCGGCTTCAGGCCGCGCTTTGTGCGCTCGAGCTGCTGATCCCCGGCTCACCCGGCCCGTAGAGCGCCGCTGCCCGCGCTTCGAACGCGCCGATCATGCGCCTCAGCGCCATGCCGAACATCTGCCCGGCGACGGCCTCGAAGATGCGGCTCTTGAACGCGAAATCGACGCAGAACTCCACCGCCGTGCCACCCTCGACCCGGCGGAACTTCCAATCGTTGCTCAGATGCTCCAGCGGCCCGTCGACATATTCGACATGGATGTGGTTGGGCCGCTCCTTGTGGACGCGCGAGGTGAACCGCTCGCGGAGCGCCTTGAAGCCGACCACCACGTCCGCCACCATTTCCGTCGCGCTGTCCGAACGCACCCGCACCGCCGCCACCCACGGCAGGAACTCCTTGTAGCGGGCGACATCGGCGACGAGATCGAACAGCTGCTCAGGCGTATAGGGAAGGATACGGGTCTCGGCGTGACGCGGCATCTCAGGCAGGCACCACGGTCTTGAGCAGGCCGGCGCGGGCAAGCTGCGCCTCGCGCGCCGCCTTCAGCTTCGCGAAATCATCGCCAGCGTGGTAGGACGATCGCGTCAGCGGGCTGGAGGCGACCAGCAGGAATCCCTTCGCCCGCGCGATCGCCGCATAAGCGGAGAAGGTCTGCGGCGAGACGAACTCCTCCACCTTGGCATGCTTCGGCGTCGGCTGAAGATACTGGCCCAGCGTCAGGAAATCGATGCCGGCCGAGCGCATGTCGTCCATCACCTGATGGACCTCCATGCGTGCCTCACCCAAGCCCATCATCATGCCCGACTTGGTGAAGATCGACGGATCGAGGCGCTTCACCTGCTCCAGCAGGCGCAGCGACGCATAATAGCGCGCACCGGGCCGGATCGTCGGATAGAGCCTCGGCACCGTCTCCAGATTGTGATTGTAGACGTCGGGCCGCGCAGCGACGATCGCCTCGACTGCGGCCTCGTGCTTGTTGCGGAAGTCGGGCGTCAGGATCTCGATCGTGGTCGTCGGCGTGGTCCGCCGCAGCGCCTCGATCACTCGGACGAACTGGCTCGCACCGCCGTCCGCCAGATCGTCGCGGTCGACCGACGTGACGACGATATGCTCGAGCCCCAGCTCCGCCGCCGCATCGGCAACATGCTGCGGCTCCTTCATGTCGACTGCGCGCGGCATACCGGTCTTCACGTTGCAGAAGGCGCAGGCGCGGGTGCAGGTGTCACCCAGGATCATCACGGTCGCGTGCTTCTTGGTCCAGCACTCGCCGATGTTCGGGCAGGCCGCTTCCTCGCACACCGTGGCAAGGTTCAGGCGCCGCATCAGCGCCTTGGTGTCGTTATAGGCTTGCCCGATCGGCGCCTTGACCCGGATCCAGTCGGGCTTGCGGGTGCGGGCGCGCAGCGGCGGCGTAGCAGCGATCTCGGTCATGTGCCGCAGATAGTCGGTCAAGGGCGCGCTTGCCACCCCCGAGCGGGAAACGTAACAACGGCGACATGACTGACTTCTCCGGCATGATCGACGGGTATCGCCGCTTCCGCGCAGGCGATTGGGCAGCACAGCGCGCGCGCTGGGCGGAGCTGGCGCAGGGCCAGTCCCCCAAGGTGATGATCGTTTCCTGCTCGGACAGTCGGGTCGATCCCGCCACGGTGTTCGATGCGTCGCCCGGCGAAATGTTCGTTGTCCGCAACGTCGCCAATCTTGTGCCGCCTTATGAGCCCGACTCGGCGCGCCACGGCGTGTCGGCGGCGCTAGAATTCGCGGTCACGCAGCTTGAAGTGTCGGAGCTTGTCGTAATGGGCCACGGCAAGTGCGGCGGTGTCCACGCGGCGCTTACCGGCGCGTTCGCCGACAAGGCGCCGGGCGAAGGCGGCTTCATCGCCAACTGGATCACCCTGCTCGACGATGCGCGTGCCAAGGTGATGGCGGAGCATGGCACCGGTCCCGAGGCGGTCCACGCGCTCGAGCTGGAGTGCGTGAAGACCAGCCTCACCAACCTTCGCACTTTCCCTTGGGTGGCGGAGCGAGAGGCGGACGGGCGGCTTGCGCTGCGCGGCGCTTATTTCGCCATCGCCGACGGCGTGCTGCACGTGCTGGACGAGCAGACGGGCGAGTTCAGCCCGGCTGTCTGACCGCAACGGGCCGGACGGTGCCGGCTCAGTCCTTGTCCACCCAGCGCGGGAATACGCCCTGCGGTGCGGGCAGCGTGATGCCCGGCTGGAGCGGCGTCTCCAACGCGGCAAAATCCCGCGCCTCGACAGGCTGGCCAAGCTGGTCGAGCAGCGCATCCGCGCTCGCCGGGATCGCCCAGCGGACGAGGATCGCCAGCTGCCGCACCGCCTCGGCCGCCACATACAGGACCCGATCCGCACGCGCGGGATCGCTCTTGCGTAGCGTCCACGGCGCTTGCTCGGCGAAATAGACGTTGGCTGCGGCCACTCCGCCCCAGATGGCCGACAAAGCATTGTGGATCGCAAGGTCGCCCATTGCACGGCCTGCCTCGTCGGCAGCGCTCCTGAGGGCCGCCAGCAACGCCTCGTCCTCTGCAGTCGCTGCGCTGCCCTCCGGCACCGCGCCGCCGCAATTCTTGGCAATCATCGACAGGCAGCGCTGCGCCAGGTTGCCGAGCCCGTTGGCGAGATCGGCATTGGATCGCGTGACGATCGCCTCATGGCTGTAGCTGCCATCCTGCCCGAAACTCACCTCGCGCAGCAGGAAGTAGCGGAGCTGGTCCACGCCGTAGGTCCGCGCCATCTCCAGCGGATCGACGACGTTGCCGACCGATTTCGACATCTTCTCACCGCGGTTCAGCAGGAAACCGTGGCCAAACACTGCCTTGGGCAGCGGCAGGCCCGCCGACATCAGGAAGGCCGGCCAGTAGACCGCGTGGAAGCGGACGATGTCCTTGCCGATGACGTGCAGATCGGCCGGCCAGAACCGCTCGTACGTAGCTGGTACACCTGGATAACCGACACCGGTCAGATAATTCGTGAGAGCATCCACCCAGACATACATGACATGCCCCGGCGATCCCGGTACGGGCACGCCCCAATCGAAGCTGGTGCGTGAGATGGAGAGGTCGGAAAGCCCGCCGCGAACGAACGCCATCACTTCATTACGCCGCCCTTCCGGACGGATGAAGCCGGGGTTCGCCTCATAATGTTCGATCAGCCGATCCGCATAAGCGGAGAGGCGGAAGAACCAGCTTTCCTCCACCGTCCACACCACCGGCGTGCCCTGCGAAGAGAGCTTGGCTCCGCCCTCCCCTTCGATCAGCTCGTCCTCACCGTAGAAGGCCTCGTCGCGAACCGAATACCAACCCTCATAGCGGCCGAGATAGATATCACCCCGCTCGCGCATCGCCTCCCACAGCGCCTGACTAGCGGCATAATGGGCAGGCTCAGTGGTCCGGATGAAACGATCGAACGAGATGTTCAGTGTCTCGTCCATCTCTCTGAACGCGCTCGACATCTCGTCTGCCAGCGCACGTACCTCGATGCCGCGGTCACGCGCCGTCTGCGCCATTTTCAGGCCATGCTCGTCCGTGCCGCTCATGAAGAAGACGTCGTCGCCCGAGAGGCGACGGTACCGCGCGATGGCGTCTGTTGCGATCGCTTCGTAAGCGTGGCCGATATGCGGCCGTCCGTTCGGATAGCTGATCGCGGTGGTGATGTAGAACGGCTTGCCCATAGCGCTCAGGCTTTAGCGGGCGCGCGCTCCGGAGCAAGGGCGGCGGCGATGCCTGCCAGTTCGACGACGGTCGCCTGCGGATCGAGCGACAGGCGCGGTGCGATCGACGCAATCTCGCGCGCGCGGCTCCAAGCGTCGAGCGCGGTCGACAGCCGCTCCCCCGTGGCGCGACGGGCATGGGCCGCGATGCGCTGCGGCAGGCGCTGCAGGAACAGTTCGTAGCGGGCCTGAGCGCTCTTGAGCGCAAGCGCCTTGCCAAGCGCCACACGCTCCCCGCCTGTCGGATCGCCACCGGCGATCAGCGCATCCACAGCCCTGTCCAGTGCGGCGACGTCCAGCCCGGCGAGCGCCAGCGCACGTCCCGGCGCGCCCTCGCCCGCCCGCACCAGGGCTGCCCGTTCGTCCGCATCAAGATGGGGCGCGACCGCGGCCAGCGCGGAGGTCATCGCATCGTCGTCCAAAGCCGAGAAGCGCAGCAGCCGACAGCGCGAACGAATGGTCGGGAGCAGACGCGCGGGCGCATGGCTGACCAGCAGGAACAGCGCGCCTTGCGGCGGCTCCTCCAGGTTTTTCAGCAGCGCATTGGCGGCGGGCGCCTCGAGATCGTCGATCGCATCGATCACCACGATGCGCCGCTCGGAAAAGCTGCCTGCGCTGGCAAACAGGCGGGAAAGTCCGCGCACCTGATCGACCGTGATCGAACGCGCGCGATCCCCCTTGTCGCGCTCCAGCCGCTCCAGCCGCATCAGATCGGGATGGCTCCCCGCCGCGATCAGCCGCGCGGTCGGATGGTTGTCCGGCAGATCGAGGCCGGGTGCCGATACGAACGGGCCCGCCGCGTCCGCCAGCAGCCGCGCTGCTGCACGATCGGCAAAGGTCGCCTTGCCGACGCCCTGCGGCCCGGCGAGCAGCCAGGCATGGTGCAGCCGCCCTGCCCCGGCCGCGTCGCGCAGCGCGGCGATGTTGGCGTCATGTCCCCACAGGGTCACAGCAGATCCATTAGTGCGATCATCAGCCGATCGGTCACCATCTCCGGCGTGCCCGCCGCCTCGACAAGCGAGACTCGCTCGGGCTCGGCCGCGGCGATGCGCCGGAACGTCTCCGCAACGCGCGCATGGAAGTGCTGGTCACGTCCGCCAATCCGGTCGGATCGGCCGCCGTCCCGCGCAGCCTCACGCCCGCGCGCCTCGCCGGGCGGCAGATCAAGCACGAGGGTCCGATCGGGAAGCACCCCCTCGCTGCCGATGCCATGCAGCGTTAGAATAGCCTCGTCCCCGATGCCGTCGGCGCCGCCCTGGTAGGCGCGCGAGCTGTCGAGGAAGCGGTCGCACACCACCCAGGCACCACGTTCCAGTGCAGGGCGGATCGTGCGCGCGACATGATCGGCGCGCGCGGCCGCGAACAGCAGCGCCTCCGCGCGTGCGCCCCACCGCTCGCTCTCGCCCGTCAGCAACAGGCCGCGGATCGCCTCCGCCCCGTCGCTGCCGCCGGGCTCGCGCGTCAGGACCACCTCGCGTCCGGTGTCGGCGATCGCCTGTGCCAGGCGTGGTGCCTGCGTGGACTTGCCCACGCCCTCGCCACCCTCAAGGCTGATGAAGCGCCCGCGCGTCACGCCCGTGATCAGGCCAGACCGAACAGCCAGCGCAGGCCAGCCATCACCCGGCCGAAGAAACCGGCTGTCTCCACCGCGTCACCCGCCACCAGCGGCAGGCGCTGCGGCGGCATGTCGGGCAGCGTGACGACCAGATCGGCGACATGAGCGCCCTTGGCGATGGGCGCTTTGAGCGGCCCTTGATAGACGACCTCGGTCTTCAGGTCCGTGCCCAGCCCCGCCGGCACCGTCACCGAAAGATCGCGCGGCGCGACAAGGCTCACTTCGCGGGCATCGCCCTGCTGCACTTCCGCCGTCTGCACGCGCGCGCCGGCCTTCGCCAGCGGCTTGGCCGACCATGCGCTGAAGCCCCAGTTCATGAAGGCGACGGATTGCTCTATCCGCTGGTTGGACGAGGTCAGCCCCGCCAGAACCATCACCAGCCGGCGGCCATTCTGCGCCGCCGAGCCGGTGAAGCCATAGCCGGCCTCCTCGGTATGCCCCGTCTTCAGGCCGTCCGCGCCGTCAACCCGGCCGAGCAGCGGATCGCGATTCGCCTGCGTGATGTCCGCGCCCGAGCCCAGCGTCTTGCCCCAGGTGAACTCGCGCTTGGAGTAGAATTCCTTGTACATGGCGGGGAAGCGCTCGATCGTCGCGGCGGCCAGCTTGGCCAGATCGCGCGCGGTGACGAAGGTGCGGCCCTCATCCGGCCAGCCGTTCGAATTGCCGAATTGCGAGTTGGTCAGCCCCAGCTCCTGCGCGCGCCGGTTCATCAGCGCGACGAAGGCGGGCTCGGTGCCGGAAATGCCCTCGGCCAGCACCACGCAGGCGTCGTTCCCGGACAGGGTGACGATGCCGTAGAGCAGATTGCGCACGCTCACCTGTTCGCCAGGCGACAGGAACATGGTCGATCCCGCCTGCGGGCCGTGCCAGCGCCGCCACGTTTCCGGCCGCACCGTGATCATCTTGTCGAGGCTGAGCTCGCCCTTCTTCACCAGATCGAAGGCGACATAGACGGTCATCATCTTCGCCATCGACGCGGGCGGCATCCGCCGGTCCGCATCCTTGGCGAACAGGATGGCGCCAGAGGACAGATCCTCCATGAAGGCGACGGGCGCGGGCGTATTGAACGGCGGCACCGCAGCGGCGAGTGGGGCGGCAACGGCAACGAGGGCAAGGAGCAGACGCTTCATCGGGCTTCCCGGATCAGAGTGCGCGCCTTCTAGTCCCGCGCGGGAGCCGGCCTCAAGCACTCATCGCATCTGCTGACACCAGGGCTGCGGATCAGCCGCCCGATCGCAGCCGCCGCCGCTCGCTCTCCGATGGATAGACGCGGCGGACGCGGACGCGGGCAATCCCATCCCGCTTGATGCCGAGGCGGCGTGCGGCGGTCTCGGACAGGTCGATGATCCGCCCCTCGGCAAATGGACCCCGGTCGTTGACGCGGACCGTGAGCTTGCGCCCGGTCTCCAACACGGTCACCTCGACATAGGAAGGCAGCGGCAAGGTCTTGTGCGCCGCCGCCGTCATGCGGCCGTCCCGCCGCTCGCCATTGGCGGTCAGGCGACCGCTCTCTCCGCCGTACCAGGAGGCGAGGCCCGTCTCATCGTAGTCGCGATCATCGCGCGGGTAATATGTGCGCCCACGCACCTGATAGGGCTTGCCGATCTTGACGACAGCGTCCGACACGGGTCGCGCCCGCTCCCGTCCGCCGCAGCCCGACAGGAGCAGGATCAGCGTCGCGACGGCAAGGCGCCCGCGCATGACGCCGCTCAGCGCGCCACCTCGTCCGCCAGCAAGCCGACCGACAGCGCGTAGAAGTTGGAGCAGTTATAGTCGAGGATCGCGCGATAGTTCGTCGTCAGCAGATAGGCGGTGCGGCCGGGACCGTCCGGCTCGATCAAGGCCGCCAGTTCGTCGTTCGCCGGCACCGGCCACGTCAGCGGCTGCACGCCGAGCGCGCGCCACTCACCCACGGTCAGCCAACGGCTGTGGCGCGCGTGGACACGCGGGCAACGCGGCGATTGCAGCCGCGGCGTGAAGGCGGCACGATCCACCGTCTCGGGCACACGCACCGCAACGCCCCAGGGCACGCCCGGCTTCCAACCCGCATTCACCAGATAATTGCCGATGGAGGCGAGCGCGTCCGTCTCGTTCGTCCAGATATCTCGCCGCCCATCGCCGTCGCCATCGACGGCCAGCCGCAACACCATGGAGGGCAGGAACTGCGGATAACCGGTCGCGCCCGCCCAACTGCCCTTCAACCGGCTGCGCGGCACGCCCTGGTCGATCAGCTTGAGCGCGGCGATCAGCTCGGCGGTGAACAGCTCTCGTCGCCGCCCTTCATAGGCCAGCGTCGCAAGGCTGCGGATCGTGTCAAAATTGCCCGAGTAGCTGCCATAGCCAGTTTCGTGACCGTAGATGGCGAGCGCGATCGACTCGGGCACGCCCGTCTGCGCCTCGATCCGTTGCAGGCGCGGGCGCAGTGACTGATAACGCGAGCGACCGGTGTTGATCCGCACGCTGTCGACATGCTTGGCCTTGTAGGGCGCGAAATCCAGCGTCGGCGAGGGCGCCTGATTGGCCCCGCCGCCCGGCTGCGCACGATCGAAGCGGATCACACGCTCGTTCGGCGTCAAGCCGGCGGTTTCTCGATCGAACGTGGTCGGCGAAACGCCCGCGGCAATTGCCCGAGCGCGGATCGAGGCGAGAAACGCATTGAAGGCGGGATTGCCAATCTCGGCCGGCGCAGCCTCTACAGGCGTGACGCCGGCATCCTCCGGCTGCGCCGCACCGGCACCGGAAGACAGCGTGAGGAGGAGTGCGAGGGCGGGAAGCAGATTACGGATCACGCAAGCCACCTTGGCACAGCCGCGCTCGCTGGCCTAGAGCGGTTCGGCGCGGAGAGATGGCCGAGTGGTTTAAGGCAGCGGTCTTGAAAACCGCCGTGGGTTCACGCTCACCGTGGGTTCGAATCCCACTCTCTCCGCCAACCTGCCCTCCTCACCGCACAGCGGAGCCAAGCCGGCTTTGCCTCGTTCTGTTGCACCCGCCCGGCAGAACAAGGAGCGCACGATGGACATTCCCTGGGACAATGAAGCCAGCCTGATGCGGGTCGTGCCGTTCGAGACGGCCGAGCCGATGGAGGAGCTCGTCGCCCGCGGTACGCTGCACGAGCTCGTCGGCCAGGTGCTCGAAATGCCTGCGGACGCCCAGCGCAATCTGCTGCTGCGCGCCTCGGGGCCAGACTGGACCGAGGAATATGACTCGCAGACGATCCGCGAACTCGCCGCTCGCCCCGAATATACCAGCGCTCACGGCGCATTCGACACCGCCGATCTGCCACGTGACCAACGGCCGCCGGAGACGGGCCCGGACCACGGGCTCTCGTCCGGTCAGGTCGGCGGGCCGACCGGCGTGCATCCGAACACCTGACACGGGCTGGCGCCGCTCCTCACGCTCCGCCAAGGGAGCGGCACAGCATCGGAGCCCGATCATGACCACGCCAGCCGCCGAACTCGACCGACTCGTCGCTTCCGCGCGCAGCTGGCGCGGAGACGGGATGGCGATCGCCACCGTGGTCTCCACCTGGGGCTCGGCGCCGCGGCCCAAGGGCAGCCACATGCTGGTGCATGCGGACGGCCGGTTCGAAGGCTCGGTTTCGGGCGGCTGTGTGGAGAATGAGATCCTCGCCGCCGCCGCGGACGCGATCGAGACGGGCACAAGCCGCCTTCTCGACTTCACCGTCGCGGATGACGCTGCGTGGGAAGCGCACCTGCCGTGTGGTGGTGCGATCAGCGTGCTGGTCCAACCCGTTGCACCGCAGGGCTACCCTCCGTTTCTCTTCGACGTGCTGGCCGCAGCCCGCGCAGGCGGACGGGCGCTGACCGTCACCACCGATCTGGCGAGCGGGGAGAGCCGGGCAGAGGATGCACCCGGCACCGGACGCTTCGTCAATCGCTATGCCCCTGCGCGCCGGCTGCTGATCGTCGGTGCGGTGCAGATCGCGCAGGCACTTGCCGGTTTCGCCGCCTCGCTCGACGCAACGGCGACCGTGATCGATCCGCGCGAGCGCTTTCTCACGGCAGAGCGCTTCCCCGGGGTGGCGCTCGACAGCCGCTGGCCGGATGACGCCATCGCCGCGGCCGATCCGGGTGCCGAGACGGCGGTGGTGACGCTCAGCCACGATCCCAAGATCGACGATCCCGCGCTGATCGCCGCACTGGCCGCGCCAACGGGCTATGTCGCCGCGCTCGGATCGCGCCGCAGCCATGCTGCGCGATTGGACCGGCTGCGCGCAGCGGGCGTGAGCGAGAGCGATCTCGCACGGATCGACGGTCCGGCCGGGCTCGACATCGGCGCGCTCGGACCGGCGGAGATCGCGCTTTCCATCGCTGCCGGGATGGTCCGCAGCTTCAGGACACGCGATCGCTGACAAGACGAAGCCCACCCGCCGCGGTTTGCGGCGGATGGGCTGCATCGTCACGGCTCCCCTTGCCCGTCGGGCAAGGGGCGAACCGCTTACTTCTTGCCGGTGAGGCTGAGCCCGCCGAAACGCTTGTTGAAGCGCGCCACCTGGCCACCCTGGTCGAGCAGCTGCGACTTGCCGCCGGTCCAGGCCGGGTGCACCGTCGGATCGATGTCGAGCTGCAGCGTGTCGCCGTCATTGCCCCAGGTGGAGCGCGTCTCGAACACGGTGCCGTCGGTCATCTGAACCTTGATGCGGTTCAGCTTGGGGTGGATGTCAGCCTTCATAATCTGTCTCCGTGACATGGCCGGTTCCGACCGGCCGGGAGGCGCCTCGATCAGCGCGAAGGCGCGCGCATAGCTGCGCGGCCCGGGTTTGGCAATAAGGTGACCGAGGCCGCTCAGGCGGGTCGGTCAGCCACCATCGCGGTGCAATTGGCCTGCGCCACGACCTTGCCGTCCACCAGCGCACGGCCGGTGAACTTGCAGACCGTCGCCCGGCGCTGCGTGATGGTGACTTCAAGCCGCATCAGCACGCCCGGCTCCACGGGGGCGCGGAACTTCGCTTCCTCGATCCCCATGAAGTAGAACAGCTTGCCCTCTTCATCGCCGCCCATAGACTTGAGCGCGAGGATGCCCGCGGCCTGCGCCAGCGCCTCGACGATCAGCACGCCGGGCATGATCGGGCGGCCCGGAAAGTGGCCCTGGAAGAACGGCTCGTTGATCGACACCGCCTTGGTGGCGACGATCGACTCGCCGGGAACGAGGCTCTCGACCCGGTCAACCAGCAGCATGGGATAGCGATGCGGCAGCGCCGCCATCACCTGCCGGATGTCCAGCGGGCCGATGGCGGCGTCGGTTGCAGCGGGCACCGCGGCGTCGTCCCCTGCGACGCCCATCAGCTCAGCGGCCCTTCGGCGCAGCAGCCGCCGTCGCCGCAGTCGGCTGGCCCGGCTGCCAGTTGGCCGGCGGCGTGGTGGAGACGGTGCGCACCATCGCGTTCAGCTGGGTCGTCACGTCGGCGGTCAGGTCGTTGGTCGGGTTCACCGCCATCACCGCCTGCGGGCTGACGACGATGCCGACGCGCTTGGCGTTCATCGCCGCCTTCACCGCATCGTCCAGCTTCTCCTCGACCTGCGCCTGCGCGAAGGCGAGCGGGCGCTGGAACGGCTGCGCGAGCGGGGCGAGCTGCTGCTGCAGCGCGGCCTCACGGGTCTGGAAGGCCTGGATCTTGGACTGGAGCGTCGCGGGCGGCGTATTGCCGGCGCGTTGCAGGCTCTGGATCTCCGTCTGCAGCGGCTGCAGTTCGGTGGCGGCAGCCTGGCGGCGCTGCGTGAAGGTGTCGATTTGCGCCTTGTACTGCGTCTGGATCTGCGTCTGCGCGGTCTTCAGCGCGGTCACGTCCGCCACGGCCTTGCCGAGGTCGACAGTGGCAACGGCACCGACCTGCGCCATCGCAGGAACGGCAATCGTGGCAGCGGCGGCAAGCGCCAGCATCTTGATCGTCTTGGTCATCAGAACTGGGTTCCCACGTTGAAGGTGAACAGCTTGGTATTGTCGCCCGGCTCCTTCAAGAGCGCCTTGGCGATGTCGACGCGCAACGGACCGAAAGGCGAATTCCAGTTGACGCCAAAGCCGACCGAAAGGCGCGGCTTGGGCGTATCGCCGAGGTAGAACTCGCGGAACGGCGCTGCGATCTGGCCGGTATAGTTGGTGGTGCCTGCCGGGCATCCGGTCGCGGGGCGATCGGATACGGCCGAGCTGCTGCTGTTGACGCACTGAAGCTGGCCGTTCACGCCCAGAATGTCGCGCGTCAGCCGCGGATCGCCCTCGGGATAATTGTCGACGATCGGGTTTTTGAGCCCGAACACCGCACCCGCATCGACGAAGATCGACGGCCGCAGCCCGAGTTCACGCGCGCCGGAGCCCAGTGGCACTTCCAGCTCGAGGTGGCCGAGGTAGTAAGCGCGGCCACCCAGCGCGTCGTCCTGGTCGTTCTTGGCAGGCAGGAAATCACCCGCCGTAGCCGTCGTCGTGTCGTAATAGCGGCGAACGACGCGCGGACCCACACCACGAATGCCAAAGCCCCGCAATTGCGGCTGCCCAAGCATGAAGCGGTCGGTCAGTCGGATCTTCTCGATCGAATTGCCGAGCGGATCTGTCCGCGTATTCTCAAGGCTGTGAATGTAGCCGCCTTCACCGCGGACGGAGAAGATGAAGCCGCTGCCGAGACTCCAATATTTGGCCGCTTCGGCACGTGCGCGGACATACTTCACCGTGCCGCCAAGACCTGCCACGTCCGCACTAAGCAGCGCACGCTGGCCGGCCGACGGGCGAACGCGGTTGTTGAGATTGTCGAACACAAGGCTGGCGCCGATCGACGAAGTCGTCCGATTGCCGATCGCGTCGCACAGGTAACGGCCGGCGAGCAGGATGTCGCACTGACCGTTATAGTAATAGGTATCCTTGTCGAGCGACACGTCATCGAGGCTGAGGCCGTAGCGCAGTGCGAGGCTGACATATTCGGTCAGCGGCACGCCCGCACGGATCTGGAAGCCCGTGGTCACCTGCTGGTAGGTGGTATTGCGATCGCCGTTCGACAGATAGTTGAACGAGTTGTAATCCCGGCGGAAGATGTCGCCGCCCACCGCGATGTTCTTGTCGAACAGATAAGGCTCGGTGAAGCCCAGCTCCACCGACTTCGAGTAGGTCGAATAGTTCACGCCGGCGCGGACGATCTGGCCCTTGCCCATGAAGTTGCGCTGCTGGATCGACAGGTCGACGATGAACTTCTCCAGACTGGAGAAGCCCGCCGACACCTGCAGCTCACCCGTGGATTTCTCCTCCAGGTTCGCCTCCAGCACAACGCGGTCCGGCGCGGAGCCGGGCTTCTGCTCGATCTCCAGCTTGTCCTGGAAGAAGCCGAGCGACTGGATGCGATCCCGCGAGCGCTTGACGCGGAAGGTGTTGAACGCGTCGCCCTCGGACAGACGGAACTCGCGACGCACAACCTTGTCGCGCGTCACCGTGTTGCCGTTGATGTCCACCCGCTCGACATATTTGCGGGGGCTGTCCTGAATGCGGAAGGTGACGCTCATCGTCAGCTCTTCCTTGTCGCGGTCGAAGTCGGGCGACACGTCGGGCGTGTAGCCGAGGAGACCGGTCGCCTCGGTCAGGCGATCGACCGTGTCCTCGATCTGCTTGGCGTTGTACCAATCGCCCTTTTTCATCAGCAGCAGCGGCTTGAAGTCCGCTGCCTTGATGTCGCGGATGTCGCTCTCGAGATCGACGTCGCCGAACTTGTAGCGCTTACCTTCCTCCACCACGTAGGTGATGATGAAGTCGCGCTTGTCGGGCGTCAGTTCGGCCACAGCCGAGACGACGCGGAAATCCGCGTAGCCGTTCGTCAGATAATATTGGCGCAGCTTCTGCTGGTCGTAGGACAGCCGGTCCGGATCGTAGCTGGTGCCGGAGGAGAAGATCTTCGTCAGCCCGCTTTCCTTGGTGGCCATCTGGCCACGCAGCTCGCTGTCGGAGAACTTCTCGTTGCCGATGATGTTGATGCGGCGAACGCGCGATTTCGCGCCCTCGCTGATCTCGAAGATGACATCCACGCGGTTCTGGTCCAGCGCGACCATCTTGGGCTCGACAGTGGCGGCGAAACGACCCTGACGGCGATACAGCTCGACGATGCGCGCCACGTCGGCCCGCACCTTGGAGCGCGTGAAGATCTGTCGCGGCGCCAGCCGGATTTCAGGGCGGATCTTGTCCTCTTTCAGGCGCTTATTGCCTTCGAGGACGACACGGTTGATCACCGGGTTTTCGCGAACCTGAATGGTCAGGTTGCCCTGCCCGTCGTCGCGTACCTGCACGTCCGCGAACAGCTCGGTCGCGTAGAGATCCTTGAGCGCCTGATCGCCCGCTTCACGGGTGTAGACGTCGCCGGGCTTCAGCTTGATGTAGGAGCGGACCGTATCCGCCTCCAGCCGCTGCGATCCGCTCACCGTGATCGACTTGATTCGCTCGCCAGCCGGCTGCGCTGCCGCTGTCGGGGTTGCCGCTGGCGTCGCCGGTGCCGGGCGTGCCGCGGGCCGCCCCCGGGCAGGCGCGGCTGCTGGCTGGGAGAGCGCCGGTGCGCCCGCGCCCAGGATGGTACCGATAAGCAGGCCGCGCGCCACGCGCGAGGCCTGAAGTCCCTTGCAATCGATCACCCGCGTCCCGCCCTTGCCGCCGCCCGTTACCGTGATAGCGCCGGGTTCCCCGCTCCGGCCGTCTTACCGCCCTGCCCCAAGCGGGTCAGCCGATCAAGCCGGCAAGCCGCGTCCACAGGCCTAAGTTGCCCAAGTCGTTGATCGTCACGAACACCATGAACGCCATCAGCACCGCCAGCCCCGAACGGAAGGCCCATTCGGTCGCCTGCGGACCGACCGGCCGACGCCGCACCGCTTCCACCGCGTAGAAGAAGAGGTGGCCACCATCCAGCAACGGAATTGGCAGGAGATTGATGAACCCCAGATTGATCGAGATCATCGTCATGAAGATGATGAAGTCGAACCACCCCATCGTGGCGACCTGCCCGGAGAATTTGGCGATCTGAAGCGGACCGCCCAGCTCGCTGACCGAGCGGCGGCCGGTGACGATCTGGACGATCGTGTCCACCATCATCCGTACGATCGCGACCGTCTGCCGGACAGCAGCGCCCGGCAGCTCATGCCATGCCAGCGGCACGATGGTCCGCCCGGCGGGGCTCACGCCGATGCGGCCGATGCGGAACTCGTTGCCGAAATTGTCCCGCTCAAGATCGACCCGCGGGGTCATGCGCAGGTGGATCTGGCGGCCGTTGCGCCAGATATCGACCGGCACCGCCTCTCCGGCGCGGATGCGGACGATGTCGGAGATGTCCTCGAACCGATCGACGGACTGGCCGGCGACCATGCTGATCCGGTCCCCAGGCACGATGCCGGCGGCGGCCGCCGGCGATCCCGGCTGCACCGCGGCGATGACTGCAGGCGTCCGCGGCTCACCCGAGACGGCGAACACCGCCATGAAAACGATGATGGCGAAGAGGAAGTTCGTCACGGGCCCCGCCGCGACGATCAGGAAGCGCTGCCATACCGGCTTCGCCTGGAAGGTGCCCGCCCGCTCCTCCGGCGACATGGCGAGCCACTCGGCCGTCGGCGCGCTGGCCGGGTTCATGTCACCCGCAAACTTTACGTAACCACCGAGCGGCAGCGCCGCGACCTTCCAGCGCGTACCCCGCTTGTCCGTCCAGCCGACAATCTCCCGGCCGAAGCCGATCGAGAAGGCATCCGCCTTCACGCCGAACCACCGACCGACAAGATAATGGCCGAGCTCGTGCAGGAAGATCAGAGGGCCGATGACGGCGAAGAAGGCAAGGATCGTCCACAGGATACCGGGCTGGGTCACGCCACCATCGTCTCCAGCGCCCCGCGAGCCACTTCCCGCGCCCGGGCGTCGATCCCTAATACCTCATTAAGCGTTCCGGGTGCGGGCGGATCGTAGCGCTCGAGCGTCTTAAGCACGATTTCGGTGATATCGAGAAAACCGGCCCGCCCCTCCAGGAATGCGGCGACCGCGACCTCGTTCGCGGCATTGAGAATGGCCGGCTTCGCCCCGCCCGCCGCCATCGCATCGCGCGTGAGCGTCAGCGCGGGGAAGCGCACCGGATCGGGCGCCTCGAAGTCCAGCCGACCGAGCGCTGCAAAGTCCAGCCCGGTGCAAGGCGTCGCCATGCGTTCAGGCCAGGCCAAGGTGTAGGAGATGGGCACCCGCATGTCGGGCAGGCCAAGTTGCGCCAGCACCGATCCGTCGATCGTCTCGACCATCGAGTGGATCACCGATTGCGGATGGACGACGATCTCGAACCGGTCGAGCGGCACCGGGAACAGGTGCGCCGCCTCGATCAGCTCCAGCCCCTTGTTCATCAGCGTCGCCGAGTCGACCGAGATCTTGGTGCCCATGGACCAGTTCGGATGCTTCACCGCCTGCGCCGGCGTCATGCCGCGCATCGCCTCGCGATCCATCGTCCGAAACGGCCCGCCGCTCGCGGTCAGCAAGATGCGGCGCACGCGCTCGGGAGCGTCATGCGGGAAACACTGGAAGATGGCGTTATGCTCGCTGTCGACCGGCAGCAGGGTCGCGCCATGCGCGCGCGCCGCTGCCGTCATCAGCGCACCGGCGGAAACCAGCGCCTCCTTGTTGGCGAGGGCTACCGTCCGCCCCCCTTCCAGCGCCGCCATCGTCGGCGCAAGCCCGGCGCAGCCGACGATGGCGGCCATCGTCCAGTCCGCGCCCATGCGCGCGGCCTCGACAAGAGCCTCCGGGCCGGCACCGGTGGCGATGCCGCTGCCTGCGAGCGCGTCTGCCAATTCCGGGCCGCACGCCACATCCGCAACCGCGGCGAACCGCGCCCGCGTCCGGCGGGCCGCATCCGCAAGCTCCGCGACATTGCGGTGCGCGGTTAAAGCGACGACGTCATACCGCTCGGGCTCGCGCTCGATCAGATCCAGCGTGGACGCGCCGATCGATCCGGTCGCGCCGAGGATGGTCACGCTGCGTGCGCCTGCGCCCGCCATGGTCAAAGTGCATGCCCCGCGATCAGCGCGGCGACCAGCGCCGCCACCGGCACCAGCCCATCCGCACGGTCCAGCACGCCGCCATGCCCAGGCAGGATGCGCCCGCTATCCTTCACGCCGGCACGGCGTTTCAGCCAGCTTTCAAAGAGGTCGCCCATCTGCGCCAGCACCGCCATTACGCCGCCAAGCCCGAGAAATGCCGCCGGCAGCCGTCCTGCCACTGCGAGCGCCGCACCCAGCACCAGCGCCGCGACAGCACCACCGAGCAGACCCGCCCATGTCTTGCTGGGGCTGAGCCGCGGTGCCAGCTTCGGCCCGCCGATGGCGCGACCGGCGAAATAGGCGCCCGTATCCGTCGCCGCCACCACCGCCAGCACCCACAGCGCCAGCCAAAAACCGCCGGGCAGTGTCCTCAGATAGAGTAGTCCGATCGCGGGAAGCCCGACATAGGCCAGCCCCGAACCCAGCCGCACGCTGCCCAGCGCCAGCGCAACCACGATCGCCGCGCTCGCCAGCAGCGCCACGGCATCGCGGTTGGGCCCGAACAGCGCGGGCGTCGCCGCGAACAGCGCCAGGACATAAAGCAGCACGGCAACACGGGTGCGGCCCATCGGCGCGTGCATCAGCCCCGCCCATTCCGCCAGCATCGCGGCGGATACGGCCACGACGAACAGCCAGAACGGCCAGCCGCCCAGCGCGAGCAGCACCAGCGCCACCACCACCATCACAACACCCGCCAGCGCGCGCCGGCCGAGATCGGTCCGCCGCGCCGCAGCCGCCGCGCCCGCAACGCGCCGGATCATGCCCGTGCCTTCATTCAGAGCCCGCCATAACGCCGCTCACGCCGCGCATAATCGGCCAGGGCCGCTTCCAGCGCGGTGCGATCGAAATCGGGCCACAGCGTATCGACGAAGATGAGCTCTGCATAAGCCGCCTGCCACAGCAGGAAGTTGGACAGGCGCTTCTCGCCCGACGTGCGGATCATCAGATCGAGCGGCGGCAGACCGGCGGTGGACAGCCGGGCCTCCATCGCCGAGGCATCGATCGCCGCCGGTTCGATGCGACCGGCGGCAGCATCCGTCGCCAGCGCCCGTGCAGCCTCCACCAGCTCGTCCTGCGCGCCATAGTTCAGCGCCACCGCGAGGATCATGCCCTCGTTGCTGGCCGTGCGCGCCACCGCACCCTCGATCATCTCGCGCAGCTCGGGGTCGAACCGGCCGAGATCGCCGAGGATGCGCAATTGCACGCCGCCTTGCGCCAGCTCCTCCAGCTCCGCCAGCAGATACCGGCGGAGCAGTCCCATCAGGTCGGCAATCTCGCTCTGCGGGCGCCGCCAATTCTCTGAGGAAAAGGCATATAGCGTCAGTGCCTCGACGCCGATCTCGCCGGCCGCGCGCACAACCTTGCGTACGGCATCCACGCCCGCCCGGTGCCCGGCGACACGCGGCAACAGCCGCTTCTTCGCCCAGCGGCCATTGCCGTCCATGATGATCGCCACATGGCGCGGCAGGCCACCGCGGGCAGCGCTCGCGATCGCCCCGGCTGCCGCGCTGGCCCGCGCGGCGCTCACTTGCCCAGGATTTCCTTTTCCTTGGCGCTCGACGCCTGGTCGATCTCGGCGATGGTCGAGTCGGTGAGCTTCTGCACCTCCGCCTCGCGGCGCTTGCGCTCGTCCTCGCTGATCTCGCCCTTCTTCTCGTCGGCCTTCAGCTGGTCGTTGCCGTCGCGACGGACGTTGCGCACCGCGATGCGGGCCGCCTCGGCATATTTGGAGGCGAGCTTGGCCAACTCCTTGCGACGCTCCTCCGTCAGATCCGGGATCGGCAGGCGCAGCGTGGTGCCGTCCACGATCGGGTTCAGGCCGAGGCCTGCCGAGCGGATCGCCTTGTCGGTCGGGCCGACATTCGCCTTGTCCCACACCTGCACCGAGATCAGCCGCGGTTCCGGCACGGACACCGTCGCCACCTGGTTGATCGGCATGTGCGCGCCATAGACTTCGACCGTCACCGGATCGAGGAGCGACACGGTAGCACGGCCGGTGCGCAGGCCCGACAGGTCGCCCTTCAGCGACTCGACCGCGCCCGCCATGCGCCGCTCCAGGTCGGCCTTATTGAACTGGGGCATGGCTCATTTCCTCCGTCTGCGCGTGGTTGCTGACGATCGTGGCAACGCCCTCACCGGCGAGAACGCGGGCGAGATTGCCCTGCTCGCGGATGTTGAACACCACGATCGGAATGTCGTTATCGCGGCACAGCGCGATCGCCGACGCGTCCATCACGCGCAGGTCGTCGCTGAGCACGCGGCTGAAACTGATCTCGTCAAAGCGCTTGGCCGTCGGCACCTTCTTCGGGTCCGCATCATAGACGCCGTCCACGGACGTGCCCTTCAGCAGCGCATCGCACTTCATTTCGGCAGCACGCAGCGCGGCACCGCTGTCGGTCGTGAAATAGGGTGAGCCGACACCCGCGGCGAAGATCACCACCCGGCCCCTTTCCATGTGCCGCTGTGCACGGCGGCGAATGAACGGCTCGCATACCGTGTCCATCGGAATAGCGGACTGGACCCGCGTGTCGACGCCAATCGACTCAAGCGCATTCTGCACGGCGAGCGCGTTCATCACCGTCGCCAGCATGCCCATGTAATCGGCCGTCGCCCGGTCGGTGAAGCCCTTTGCCGCAGCGGACAGGCCGCGGAAGATGTTGCCGCCGCCGACGACGATGCACAGCTCGTGATCGCGGGCGACGCCCGCAATCTCCTGCGCGACACGCGCGACCGTCTCGGGATCAATGCCGAACTGGCCCGGGCCCATCAGCACCTCGCCCGACAGCTTCAGGAGGATGCGATTGAGGCGGAGGCGGGGCATGGCGGGGGCCTTAAAGCGGGGCGGATGAATTGTGAAGCGGTGCGCGACGGCTTGGCTGTGCACCGGGCATAAGAAACCCCGTTCGACCTGAGCCTGGCCGGGTGCCACCCTCCCGACAGGAGAGCGGCCCGTGACAAGGCTGAGGCCGAACGGGGTATCAGAACGCGGTGGCGCTTACTGCGCCGATGCCGGCTCCTTGGCGCCGATGCCGGAAGCGGCAGCGACTTCCGCGGCGAAGTCGGACGTTTCCTTCTGGATGCCTTCACCCAGCTGGAAGCGCACATAATCGACCAGCGCGATCGAGCCACCCGCGTCCTTCGCCGCCTTGGCGACGACGTCGGAGATCTTGGTCTTGTTGTCCATGACGAACAGCTGGCTGACAAGCGCGCTTTCCTTGCGGAACTTCGCGACCGCGCCTTCCACCATCTTCTCGATAATGTTGGCCGGCTTGCCGCTCTCGGCAGCCTTCTCCGCAGCGATGGCGCGCTCACGCTCCACCATCGCCTCGTCCAGGCCTTCCTCATGCAGCGCGAGCGGGCTGGCGGCAGCGATGTGCATCGCCAGCTGCTTGCCGAGCGCCTCGATCGCGTCCTTGGGCGCATCGCCCTCGAGCGCGACGAGCACGCCGATCTTGCCCATGCCCGGCGAGACCGCATTGTGGACGTAGGAGACGACCGCGCCCTGCGACACCGCCACCGTCTTCGCGCGGCGAAGCTGCTGGTTCTCGCCAATCGTCGCGACGTTCGCGGTCAGCTTGTCCGCAACACTGCCCTCGCCGCCCGGATAGGCGGCCGACTTCAGCGTCTCGACATCGTCGCCGGTGGTCAGCGCAACCTGCGTGACGGTGCGGACGAAATCCTGGAACTGATCGTTCTTGGACACGAAGTCGGTCTCGGAATTGACCTCGACCGCGGCGCCCTTCAGCCCCTCGACCGCAACGCCGACGAGGCCCTCAGCCGCGGTGCGGCCGGACTTCTTGGCGGCAGTGGCCAGGCCCTTAGTGCGCAGCCAGTCAACTGCGGCCTCCATGTCGCCGCCGGTCTCGGTCAGCGCCTTCTTGCAATCCATCATGCCCGCGCCGGACCGCTCGCGCAGATCCTTCACGGCCGCAGCGGTGATCTCCGCCATAGCATGCTCCTTAAGATGTGGACGTCGCCCCAGCGCCAAGCTGGGGCCTCTGTCGGTGGCGGGCAACGCCGGCCGAAAGAGATGCCAGCCTTCGCTGGCACGACGGTTACAGTTTAGGCGTTCAGCGCCGCTTCCGGCAGCGGATCGGCAGAGGCGCCGAGATCCTCGCCGCGGGCCATGCGTCCACCCTGGTTGCCGCGCGTCGCCGCATCGGCCACCGCATCGCAATACAGGCGGATGGCACGCGCCGCGTCGTCGTTCGCCGGGATCGGGAAGGCGATGCCGTCGGGCGAGACGTTCGAATCAAGGATCGCCACGACCGGGATCCCCAGCGTGTTGGCTTCCTTGATCGCCAGCTCTTCCTTGTTGGCATCGATCACGAACATGATGTCCGGAATGCCGCCCATGTCGCGGATGCCGCCGAGCGAAAGCTCGAACTTGTCCCGCTCGCGGGTGAGCTGCAGCACTTCCTTCTTGGTCAGGCCGTGCGTGTCGCCCGAAAGCTGCTCTTCCAACGCCTTGTAGCGCTTGATCGAGCCGGAGATCGTCTTCCAGTTGGTCAGCATGCCGCCGAGCCAGCGATGGTTGACGAAATGCTGGCCGGAGCGACGCGCCGCCTCGGCGATCGGCTCCTGCGCCTGGCGCTTGGTGCCGACGAACAGCACCTTGCCGCCGGCGGCGACGGTGCCATTGATGAAGTCCAGCGCGCGCGCCATCAGCGGAACGGTCTGGCTCAGATCGATGATGTGGATGCCGTTGCGCTCGCCGAAGATGTAGGGCTTCATCTTCGGGTTCCAGCGGTGCGTCTGGTGGCCGAAGTGCGCGCCTGCGTCCAAAAGCTCGTGCATCGAGACGGTCGGTGCCGCCATGGGATAGTCTCCTTCCGGTTGATCCTCGTCGCAGCAGGAACCGGCTTGGTCGCCGGCACCGGGCTATGTCGCCACGACTGTGGAATGCCCCGTTTCGGCGGGGCCGTCGCGCAACTAGTCGCAATCTCTGCACAAATCAAGGCTTGACGCCGGAACATTAAGAGAACAGATGGAACCTGCAACGTTCAGGCGCATTCAGGCCACGTTCCATCGCCATCACGTCAGATGCGCGTCGGAGATGGGGCCAGTCCGGAGGGAAACATGGTTGTGTTGGCGTCCACTTTCTTTTTCGCGGTTGCCGCGGGATCGCTCTGGCTGATGATCGCCATGTTCTCGGCGAACGGCGCCGCGATCGTCCGCGCACTCCGCATGCAGGCTCAGCCCGACGTGCGGCCGACCCCGCCGGCCGCTCGCGTCACGCGGGTTCGCCGCTCGATCCGGACGCGTTCGGCCGTGGCACCGGCGCAGTGGCGCGCTGCCGCCTGACCTTGGCATAGCCGCGCATCCCGAGCGGGATCAGCGCGGCATAGACGACCACCAGCGCCGTTAACGTGGTCCAGGGCGCGGTGATGAGGGCACCGAAGACCATCGCGATCGCGACAAGCAGTCCGAACCGGATGCCGCGCCGCAGCCGCAGCGCACCCCAGCTATAGGTCGCCACACTGGAGACCATCAGGAGGGCGACGATCGCCATCCACGGCGCCACCACCCAGGCCTCCCGAAACGTGCCGAGGCCTGTCCACAGCCAGAGGTAAACGGGCAGCAGCGCCATTCCCGCCGCCGCGGGCGCTGGCACGCCCGTCAGGAAGCCGGCCGACTTGTGCGGCTGCTCGCTCGCGTCGATCTGCGCGTTGAAGCGGGCGAGCCGCAGCGCGCAGCACACGCCATGCGCCAGCGCAAACAGCCAGCCCCATCGCGGCGCGTGCTGAAGCGACCACAGGAACATGATCAAGGCCGGCGCCACGCCGAATGCGATCACGTCCGACAGCGAATCGAGCTCGGCGCCGAACCGGCTCTCGCCCTTCAACAAGCGCGCGATCCGTCCATCGAGGCCGTCGAGAACGCCCGCCCCGATCACGCAGGCGATCGCCTTCTCCCAATCCTCGATACCGCCGCCGCCCGCGGCCGAGATGGCGAATCGCACCCCGGTCAGTCCGCAGCACAGGGCCAAAGCTGTCACCGCATTCGGTGCCAGCGCACGCAGGGGGATGCCGCGCCGTTCGCGCCGCGCTCGTGTCGTCTGTGTCATTGCGGAATGGAGCGCACAGGCTCCGCCTCACCGAGCCGGCCGATGATCGTCTCGCCCGCCAGCACGCGCTGGCCCAGCGTGACCTTGGGGGCGGTGCCCGCGGGCAGATACACGTCCACCCGGCTACCGAAGCGGATCAGCCCGATCCGCTGCCCGGCGGCAACCATGTCCCCTTCCTTGACGAACGGCACGATCCGCCGCGCCACCAGACCGGCAATTTGGGTGAAGCCCACCGCGATTCCGTTCGCGCCTTCCACCACCAGATGCTGCCGCTCATTCTCCTCGCTGGCCTTGTCGAGGTCGGCGTTGAGGAACCTGCCGGAGATATAGACCACCCGCCGCACCGTGCCGGTGATCGGCGATCGATTGATGTGTACGTCGAACACCGACATGAAGATCGACACGCGGGTATAACGCCCGTCGGGCAGCCCGCCTTCGCCCACCATTTCCCGCGGCGCCGGCACATCGGCGATCATCGTCACCAGGCCGTCAGCGGGCGAGATGATGAGATCGGCACCCTGCGGCACCGCGCGGACCGGATCGCGGAAGAAAGCCGCCACCCAGATCGTCAGTCCGACCATCAGGAACGCCAGCTCGTCCCAAATGGCGAACATGACGAGCGTCGCCGCCGCCGAGACCAGGACGAAGATGCGCCCTTTCGGGTGAACCGAGGGAAAGCGCCACTTGACGTTGGTCGTAACCACGTCGGGCTTGTCGAGTGATGCCATGGCCGGCCTTGTAGGTGCGGGGTCGCGGACTGACAATCGCAAGCGCGGCGCCGTGGTTCCGCCCATTGATCGTGGCCCTGCCCTCCCCTAAGCCCCGCCCACCTTATCCTCACACGGAAGCGGGAGCGCGGAGCGGAATGGCCAAGATCAAGGTGAACACCCCCGTCGTCGAGCTGGACGGCGACGAGATGACCCGTATCATCTGGCAATGGATCCGCGAGCGGCTGATCCTCCCCTACCTCGACGTCGATCTGAAATATTACGATCTGTCCGTCGAGAATCGCGATGCCACGAACGATCAGGTGACGATCGATTCCGCCAACGCGATCAAGCAATATGGCGTCGGCGTTAAGTGCGCGACGATCACCCCCGACGAGGCACGCGTCGAGGAATTCAAGCTCAAGAAGATGTGGAAGTCGCCGAACGGCACGATCCGCAACATTCTCGGCGGCGTCGTTTTCCGCGAGCCGATCGTCATCTCCAACGTCCCCCGTCTGATCCCCGGCTGGACGGACCCGATCGTCGTCGGCCGCCACGCCTTCGGCGACCAGTATCGCGCGACCGACTTCAAGGTGCCCGGCCCCGGCAAGCTCACCATCAAGTGGGTCGGCGAGGACGGCCAGGAGATCGAGCACGAGGTGTTCGACTTCCCGTCGGCCGGCGTTGCCATGGGCATGTACAACCTCGACGAATCGATCCGCGATTTCGCGCGCGCCAGCCTGAACTACGGTCTGACGCTCGGCTGGCCGGTCTACCTGTCGACCAAGAACACCATCCTCAAGGCCTATGACGGCCGCTTCAAGGACATCTTCGAGGAGGTCTATCAGGCCGAGTTCGCGGACAAGTTCAAGGCGGCGGGCATCGTCTACGAGCATCGCCTGATCGACGACATGGTCGCCTCCGCGCTCAAGTGGAGCGGCAAGTTCGTCTGGGCGTGCAAGAATTACGATGGCGACGTGCAGTCGGATCAGGTGGCACAGGGCTTCGGCTCGCTCGGCCTGATGACCTCCGTGCTGCTCTCGCCCGACGGCAAGACGGTGGAAGCGGAAGCCGCCCACGGCACGGTCACGCGCCACTACCGCATGCACCAGCAGGGCAAGTCGACCTCGACCAACCCGATCGCGTCCATCTTCGCGTGGACCGGCGGCCTCAAGTTCCGCGGTCGCTTCGACGGAACGCCCGAGGTGACGCAGTTTGCCGAAACGCTCGAGCGGGTCTGCATCGAGACGGTCGAGAACGGCCACATGACGAAGGACCTCGCCATCCTGATCGGCCCCGATCAGCCCTGGATGACGACCGAGCAGTTCTTCGAGCAGATCGTCGAGAACCTCGACAAGGCGATGGCGAACGCCTGAGCCGGCTGCCGTTCGTGCCGGGCGACACCCGGCACGAACGGCGCCTTCCATCGCGATCGGGAACCCTGCGCGGCGCGCTCCGTTCGCATGCGGAATGACCCGCACCACCGCTCGCCGCCGCCTCGAGGTTCGCCCCGCCACGCCCAAGGATGCCGCCGGCATCGCCGCGCTGGCCCGCCGGGTCTATCCCGAGTTCGATCCCTACACGCCCGCGATGATCCGGGCGCAGATCAACAATTACCCTGACGGACAATTCGTCGCGCTCTACGACGGCAAGCCTGTCGGCTACTGCGCGTCCAGCCGGGTCGACGAGGCGGTCGCCTTCGCCGCGCACGACTGGGAGGCGATCAGCGGCAACGGGCTCGGCACGCGCCACGATCCGACCGGCGACTGGCTCTACGGGTTCGAGATGGCGGTCGATCCGACGCAGCGCGGTCTGCGGATTGGTCAGCGGCTCTACGAGGCGCGTCGCGCGCTGGCCGAGCAGCTGGAGCTGAAGGGCATCGTCTTCGCCGGCCGCATGCCCGGCTTCGCCCGCGCAAAGCGGTCGGTGAAGACGCCAGGCGCCTATCTCGATGCGGTCCGCACCGGCAAGCTGCGCGATCCGGTGATCGGCTTCCAGATCAACAACGGGTTTGAGCCGTCGGGCTTGCTCGCCCGCTACCTGCCCGAGGACAAGGCGTCGGGCGGCAACGCCGTGCTGATGGTGTGGCGCAACCCCTATGTCGATCCGAACGAGGAGCCACGCTTCCGCGTCCCACGCGGGATCGAAAGCGTGCGCCTCGCCACCGTGCAGTTCCAGGCGCGAGCCGTCGCCAACTTCGAGGAGTTCGTCAAGAACGTCGAATATTTCGTTGATGTCGCGGCGGATTATCGTGCCGACTTCGTCGTCTTTCCCGAGCTGTTCAGCCTGTCGCTCCTCTCGTTCGAGGATCGCGCGCTCAGCCCCACGGAGGCGATCGACAAGCTGACCGAGCACCGCGCGCCCCTGGTGGAGGCGCTCAGCCACATGGCGCTCAGCTACAATATCAACATCATCGGCGGCTCGCACCCGACGCGCACCGACGATGGCGAGATCCAGAACGTCGCCTATGTCTGCCTGCGCGACGGGTCGGTTCACGCGCAGGAAAAGATCCATCCTACCCCGAACGAGCGCCATTGGTGGAACATCAAGGGCGGCGACACGATCGAGGCCATCCAGACCGACTGCGGCCCGATCGGTGTGTTGATCTGCTATGACAGCGAATTTCCGGAGCTCGCCCGCAGGCTGGCAGATGAGGGCGCCCGCATCCTGTTCGTGCCCTTCTGCACCGACAGCCGGCAGGGTTATCTGCGCGTGCGTTACTGCTGCCAGGCGCGCGCGGTGGAGAATCAGTGCTTCGTCGTGATGTCCGGCAATGTCGGCAACCTGCCCGGTGTCGATAATATGGACATCCAATATGCGCAGAGCGGCATCCTGACGCCGTGCGACTTCCCCTTCGCTCGTGACGGCATCGCGGCGGAGGCGAGCGAGAATGTCGAGACGCTGACGATCAGCGACGTGAACCTCGCGGATCTTACCTGGGCGCGCGCAGAAGGCACCGTGCGCAACCTCTCCGATCGCCGCTTCGATCTCTACAATATCGACTGGAACAGGGCTCCTGTCGGCGATCCCACCCGCCCGAGCGCTCCTCCGCCTGCGGGCGGCAAGGGGCCGGGCGGCGGCTGAGGCAGGCGCTCCTGTCCTTTGCGGATCGTCAACGCTTCGGCGATAAGGCGCTCATCATGGCCGATACCCCGATCGACAGGAAGTGGCTGATGGCGGGCGCGGCGCTCGCCGGCACGGCGATGCTGACGATCGTCGCGCTTGCCATGCGCGGCATGGTGCCCGCGACAAGTGCGCCAGCGCCCAAACCGGCGCCGCCCGTGGTCAAGTCCGCGCTTCCCGCGCCGCCGCCGCCGCCCGCAGCAACCGTACCCGCCGCCAAGCCGGCCGCTGCCGCATCTGTCGGTGCTCCCGCCGACCCGACCACCTTCGTGCTCCGCCGCGTGCTGCCGGTTGCCGGACCGTTCCGCCACGGCGACTGGCTGTGGGACGACAAGGGGGTGCCGGCCGGACCGATCGTCATCACCGTCGATCTCGAGGCGGAGACGCTCTCGATCTTTCGGGACGGGTATGAGATCGGCACGGCCGTGATCCTCTACGGTGCCGACTACAAGCCGACACCCCTCGGCACCTATCCGATCACGCAAAAGGATGCGGACCACCGCTCCAATCTCTACGGCGGCGCGCCCATGCCCTTCATGCTGCGCCTGACCAATGACGGCATCTCGATCCACGGCAGCGACGTGGCGCTGGGCGCGGCGACGCATGGCTGTATCGGCGTGCCGACGCCGTTTGCGCGCAAGCTGTTCGCTGCCGTGAAGCTCGGCGATCCCGTGATCGTGACCCGGGGCCGCCGCATCGAGGCGGCACCGTCTGCCTGACGCGCAGGCTCAGCGGCCAGCGCGTGCCTTGGCGATGGCGGCCTTCAACGCGTCATAGCCGACGGCGCCGCCGAGCAGCTGGTTTCCGACGATGAAGGTCGGCGTGCCCGTAATGCCGAGCGTCTGCCCGAGTGCGAGGTTGGTCTCCACCTCTGCCCGCGTATCCGGCCCCTGCACGTCGGCATTCACCTGCGCGGCATCCAGCCCGGCCTTCGCCCGCGCCTCACCCAAGGCACCGGCAGACAGGCGCGGCCCCGAATAAAGCGCACGGTGGAAGGCGAGGAACTTGCCCTGCTTGGCGGCAGACAGGCTCACCCGCGCTGCCTCGTCGCTCGCCTCGCCGAGCACCGGCAGCTCACGGAACACCACCTTGAGTCCACGATCCTCGGCGAGCAGCCGGTCGATATCCTTCACGCTCTGCCGGCAGAAGCCGCAAGCATAGTCGAAGAACTCGACCAGCGTGACATCCCCGTTCGGGTTACCGGCCCACGCACCTTCAAACGGTGTCTCGATTGCCCTGCGCTGGCTGACGATCGCACCCGCTTCCTCGCGTGCACGCAGCTTGGCGATTGCCTGCGGGATGATCTCCGGATGTTCCAGCAGGTAATCGTGGACGATGCCCTCGATTCGGGCACGCTCCGGATCAGCCGCCTGGCCCAGCCCCGCAATCAGCAACGCCCCCGCGAACAGCCCGCCAAGCCCAGCCATCGTCATCCTCTCCCTTTCGGGCAGCGCCCGCCACCATATGCCGACCGGCACCTTTTCGGCCGGCGGACGTGCGCCACCGGCCTGCGCCACCTCGGCGGGTGGCAGGCGCATCGGCGCGGGCTGCTCGGGCAAGTCGCCGAACAAGGGTGCAGGCGCAGCCGGTCGGCGTGGGCGCGGCGGCTCGGTCTGGCTCAGCTCGCCTTCGGGCAGGCCGTCGCGCGCCAGCATCGCCGCCATGACCGGATCAGGCTTCGGCGGCGCGGGCGTGGGCGGCGGTGTCAGGCGATCCCGCGCGCGCTCGATCAACGGAGCGACCCGCTCCGCAGCACCGCGCGCCAGCGCTGCGCCATCCCGCCGGGCGATCGTCGCCGCGCTCCCGACGCGGCGGTCGAGCTCCAGTCGCTCGATCCATGCACGCGTGCGCTGCCACGCTGCGGCAGCACGCGCGCGCGCAGCTCCGAGGCGCTCCTCCACCGCCGGCCCGTTCACTTCCTCTTACGCTCCTGCTCCACCGCGGTGCGGGCCGTCATCGCGATATCCTGCGCGCGAATCCAGTCCGGCGTGCCCTCGGGGATGCCGCGCAGCGCGGCCTCGGCACTGCTGAGCGCGAGTGGCGCCTGCCCCTCAAGGCTGTAGCGTTCGGCCGTGGCGAGCGCCGCCCGCGGCTGATCGCCCTCCCGATCATAGACGATGCCCAGCTGATACCAGGCGAACGGGTTCTGCACATCGCGCGCGACGGAAACCTTCAGCACCTGCTTGGCCTCGGCAAAGTTGGCCTGATCCTCCGTCGCGATCAGCGCGTGGCCGAGCAGCGCGCCGATCATCGGGTTGTTGCGCGATTGCGTTACCGCTTCGCGCAGCGGCGGGATGGCCTCGCGCGGTTTGCCTGACTCCAGCAGGATCTGCCCCTGCAGCTCCCGGTAGTAAGCGTCGTGCGGCGCCAGCTTGGTCAGCGCCGCGACTTCTGCGACCGCCTTGTCCGGATAAGCCGCACGATGCCATGCATAAGCACGGGCATAATGCGCCTCGACCGACTGATCGCTCTCCGGATAGCGGTTCAGCACGATCTTCGGCTCTTCCATATAGCCGTAGAGCTTGGCCTTCACCCGATCCAGCCGCGCCTGAAGCACCGGATCCTGCGGCTTGCTCCAGTAAGGGGAGCGCGAAAGGTCGCCTTCCAGCGTCGTCTGCCGGTCGGCAGAGAGAGGGTGAGTCTGCGCGAAAGGATCGATGTCCGCATAGGTCGGTGCCATGCGGAACTCCTCCTTCTTCAGCTTGCCGAAAAAGGAAATCATGCCCTTGCCGCTCAGCTGCGCCTTGTTGAGCGTGGTGACGGCAAACGCATCCGCGCTCGCCTCCTGCGTCCGGCTGAAGGCGAGATATTTGCCGAGCGCGGCCTGCTGCCCGGCCATCATCGCCGCCATGCCGGCGCTGCCTGCACCCGCCGCCAGCGCGGCCAGGCCGACGAGCAGCGACAGAACCGAGATCTTGGAGGGACCGGCCGTGCCCTGCGACAGCACCGCATGGCCGCCGACGACGTGGCCCAGCTCGTGCGCGATGACGCCCTGCACCTCGCCCGGCGTATCAGCCGCCAGCAGCAGGCCGGCATTGATGTAGACGACCTGCCCGCCGGCCACGAAGGCGTTGATCTGCCGATCGCCGATCAGGACGACGCGGACATTGCCCGGCTGAAGCCCCGCCGCGGCAACCAGCGGGCGCGCCATGTCGTCGAGCAGCGCTTCGGTTTCCGCGTCGCGCAGCATCGATTGCGCAGCGGCCGGGGCGGTGGCGGCGAACAGCATCGCCGTCGCCGCCACCGCCATCACCACTTTGCGCCAGCCGGCGCGCAGGCCCGGCGGAGTCATCCGTTCAACATCCACGACCCGTCAGGTCGCGCTGTACGGCTGAACCCGCGGTGAAGCCCGCGCGCCGACATGGCGGCGCTCAGGCGCCGAACGTCCGCTGCCACCAGCCGCGGCGGGGCGGTGCACCCGCCTCCTCCGCATCGCCGCTGGCCTGCGCGTCGGCGGCAGGCTGCGCATCAGGCGTCGCCACCTCCTCAGCCGGCGCAACCGCGACGGGCTCGGGTGCGGGCGCCTCCACAGCAGCTTCTGCCGGCGCAGTATCCGCCTTGCGACGACGCGTGCGCTTGGCCGGCGTCGCGGCGGGCTCTGCCTCTGCGGCAGCGGGCTCCGGCGTCGCTGCCGCGGGCGCTTCGGCGTCAGCCTTGCGCTTGCGCGTCCGCTTCGGCTTCTCCGGTGCTGCCGCTTCCGCCGGCTGCTCGACCGGAGCCGCGGCGAGAGCCGCATCCGCCGCCAACGGCTCATCCGCCGGCAGCGCCGCTACCTCGGCAACCGGCTCCGCTGCACGCGCGCGCGGACGACGACGAGCACGCGGCGCCGGTTCAGCCGGGGGAGCCTCTGCAGCGACCTCGACGGCCTCCGGCGCGGCCGCGACCGGCTCGGCCTCGGGCGCAGGCTCGGCTGCGACGACTGGCTCCGGCTCAACGGCCGGCGGGGCCGCTTCCTCGTTCAGCGCCTGCGCGTCGGCCTCGGCTGCCGGTTCGGAGTCACCCGCGGCAACCGCCCCGCCGTCACGCCGACGACCGCGACGGCCGCGGCGACCGCGCCGGCGACGGCCCTCGCCTTCATCGGTGCCCGGCTCATCGCCCGCTGCCGTCTCCGGCTGGACCTCGGCTTCACCTGCCTCGTCGGCCGCCTCGGCATCCACCTCGGCCTCGCCCGCCTGCTCGCTCTCGGCGATGTCGGCGCCCAGTTCGCCTTCCTCGCGGCGCCCGCCACGGCGACGACGACGACGGCGGCGACGGCCACCCCTATCCTCGCCCTCATCGCGACGGTCGGAGCGTTCGCGCGGCGCTTCGTCCTCGGCGACGAGCTCTTCCTCGTCCTCCTCGACCTCGTCCTCGACCTCTTCGACGTAATCGTCCTCGAAGTCGTCGACCGGCGGTGCGACCGGCAGGCGCGGTGCGGCGATCGGCGGCGGACCGCCGGCCTCAACCGTCATGCGCGCACCTTCCATCGAGCCGTCGGGCAGGATCTCGATGGAGACGCCATAGCGCTCCTCGATCTCCGCCAGCTCGCCGCGCTTGCGGTTGAGCACATAGAAGGCCGCTTCCTGGCTGGCGCGCAGGCGCAGCTGGCTGCCGCGGCCGCGTGCGGCCTCCTCCTCCAGCATACGCAGCGCCGACAGGCCCGCCGACGATGCGGTGCGGACCAGGCCGGTGCCCTCGCAGTGCGGACAGGTGCGCGTGGATGCTTCGAGCACGCCGGTGCGCAGCCGCTGGCGGCTCATCTCGAACAGACCGAAGGACGAGATGCGGCCGACCTGGATGCGGGCGCGATCGTTCTTCAGCGCCTCCTTCATCGCGCGCTCGACCTTCCGGTTGTTCGAGTTCGACTCCATGTCGATGAAGTCGATCACGACCAGCCCGGCCATGTCGCGCAGCCGCAGCTGGCGCGCGATTTCGTGCGCGGCCTCGAGGTTCGTCGAAAGCGCGGTCTGCTCGATATTATGCTCGCGCGTGGACCGGCCC
Organism: Sphingomonas jatrophae; assembly: GCF_900113315.1. GTDB lineage: Bacteria > Pseudomonadota > Alphaproteobacteria > Sphingomonadales > Sphingomonadaceae > Sphingomonas_P > Sphingomonas_P jatrophae. The sequence goes on from NZ_FOZG01000001.1 coordinate 676,423, forward strand.
GAGTTGATGTCGATGGAGACGAGCGCCTCGGTCGGGTTGATGACGATATAGCCACCCGATTTCAGCTGCACGACGGGCTGATACATCGCCGCCAGCTGATCCTCGACCCCGCCCCGCTGGAACAGCGGCACGGTGTCGATGTAGCACTTCACCTTCTTCACCGCCGCCGGCATCAGCAGCTTCATATACTGGCGGGCCTGGCGATAGCCTTCCTCGCCCTCGACGATCACCTCGTCGATATCCTTGTTGTAGATGTCGCGGATGGCACGCTTGATCAGGTCGCTATCGCCATAGATCAGCGCCGGCGCGGCCGAGCCCATCGTCGTCTCGCGGATCTCGTCCCACAGGCGGGCGAGATAATCGAAGTCGCGCTTGATCTCGTTCTTGGTGCGCTGAAGGCCTGCGGTGCGGACAATGCAGCCCATGGTGGAGGGCAGCGCCAGCTCCGCCATGATCGACTTCAGCCGCTTGCGATCCGCGCCGTTCGAGATCTTCCGGCTGATGCCGCCACCATGCGACGTGTTCGGCATCAGCACGCAGTAACGGCCGGCGAGGCTGAGATAGGTGGTCAGCGCCGCGCCCTTGTTGCCGCGCTCTTCCTTGACAACCTGCACCAGCAGCACCTGCCGTCGGCGGATCACGTCCTGGATCTTGTAGCGGCGGCGCAGGTTCATCCGCTTCTGGCGGAGATTCTCGACGGCATGGTCGTCACCGCCGACCGACTGCTTCTTGCGGGGGCGAGGCGCCTCTTCCTCGCCTTCGTCGACTTCGTCCTCGTCGCCCTCATCGGCATGGACATCAACCGGACGCGGCGCGACGCCCTCGTCTTCGTCGTTGAAGTCACTGTCGTCGCCGGCATCATCGGCGTGGAAGCCGTCGGCATCACCCTCGGCGTCGTCCTCGTCGTCATGCTCGGAAGCGCGCAGCCGCTCCTCCTCGGCGGCATGCTCCGCTTCCTCGCGCAGCAGGGCTTCGCGGTCTTCCTTCGGGATCTGATAGTAATCGGGGTGGATTTCGGAGAACGCCAGGAAGCCGTGGCGATTGCCGCCATAGTCGACGAACGCCGCCTGCAGCGACGGCTCGACCCGCGTCACCTTGGCGAGATAGATGTTCCCCTTGAGCTGCTTGCGCTCGGCGGATTCGAAATCAAACTCCTCGATCCGGCTCCCCTTGACGACGGCCACGCGGGTTTCCTCCCGGTGGCGCGCGTCGATCAGCATGCGCATGGTCATTTATGTGTCTCCGGGCGCGGGCCGCGCGCATCATCGGCGGCCTGGCGCGAGTGATCGGGCCCGGCGCGGCGATCGCCGGCGTCGTCCCGTGGGTGATGTTAAGTGCGTCCGCCCGGGCCCCATGCGCGGCGCCGTGCGCCGCGGGGAAGCTCCCGCACGACAGCGCGCGAACCAAATCGCGGCTTGTCGAACGGAAGGAAACTAGGGCCATGCGAGCGTCAACCTGAGCGAGGCCGGATCCGGGATCGGTCGGCCGTTCGGCGCTTGCGCTGCCGATGATCGCTGAGGATCAAGAGATGCGCCGCTTGCCGGACTTGATGCAGGTAGCATCGCCCGTCTCCCCCCGCAAGCGGCGGCCCCGCCTCCGTAACAAAGCTAACCGCGCATTTACCGTGCGGCTTTACCGCAACTTGGCAGCCGCTGATCCACACGGCTGTCCATGGGGTTTGATTTCCAGAGCGGTGGGTGAATGACAATTTTCCGCTGGACCGGCCGGCACACCCGGCGGCAGGAACGCACGATGGGTTGCGCGCTTGCATGCCTCACTGCGATGCTGGGTTTGTCACCGCTCGATGCGGCCACGATCCGCAGCGTCGATCTGGGCGACAATGCCATAACGCTCCGCTTCGACGACGCGGTCGAGGGTGCCTCCGCCTTCCTGCTCGATGGGCCGCAGCGGCTGGCAGTGGACGTGCGCGGCGCGACGCCGATGGCGGGCGCGGCCTCCGGGGGCATGGTGGCACAGACCCGCATGGCGTCGCGCAACGGGGCGGCGCGCGTGGTGTTCGATCTGGCCACGCCCGCGCTTGTCACCGGTGGCGCCTTCGCAGCGGACGGCCGCTCGCTCACCCTGCTTCTTTCGCCGACGGACGCGCGCGCCTTTGCCCGCGCGGCCAATGGACGGCCGCAATCCTATGTCGTGCCCGCAGGCTTCCGCACCCGTCCGCCCGCGGGCGGTGACCGGGCGAGCGTCACCGTGCCGCTCGATCCGCCGCAGCCCTTTGTCGCCCCGCCGACGCCCCGCATCGTCGGTGCGCGCGCGGATCGGCCGCTCGTCGTGATCGATGCCGGCCATGGCGGCCACGATCCGGGTTCCACCTCGGTGCTCGGCGGCCGCAAGGAAAAGGACGCCGCGCTCGCCATTGCCAAGGCCGTGCGGGACGAGCTGGTCGCCTCGGGCCGCGTCCGCGTTGCGATGACGCGGGAGGATGACCGCTTCATCGTGCTGGGCGAGCGGCGCGAGATCGCCCGCCGGCTGAAGGCGGACCTGTTCATCTCGATCCACGCGGATAGCGCACCCAATTCCGCCGAGGCGCGGGGTGCCACCATCTACACATTGTCAGAAGTCGCGTCCGACCGCGTCGCTGCCCGGCTGGCGGCGCGCGAGAACCGGGCGGACGTGCTGAACGGCGTCAATCTGGGCGCCGAGACGAGCGACGTGTCCTCGATCCTCGTCGACTTGACGCAGCGCGAGACGATGAACGTCTCCTCCGCCTTTGCCGATCTGCTCCAGCGCGAGATGTCGCCGCTGGTGCAGTTCAAGTCGGGCTATCACCGGTTTGCGGGCCTGATCGTGCTGAAGGCGCCGGACGTGCCCTCCGTGCTGCTCGAGACGGGCTACATGTCCAACATCGACGACTCGAAGAAGCTGTTCTCGCGCGAGGGGCAGAAAGACATCGCGGTGGGCGTGCGCCGTGCCGTGATCGCGCACTTTGCCCGGCGAATGGCGTCGCGCTGATCCTGCGCAAGCGACCGCGCCGGCGGCTGGCATAACCGCGGCAACCTGCTAGAGCCGCGCGCGATTATGGTGGATCAGGCCCGCACACCCCGCACGTCCCTGCTGCGCGGCAACCCTCTCGCCCCGCTTCGCGCCGCCTTCAGCCGCCGCTGGGTGCGCTGGATTGCGATCCTGCTGGGCTTCGTCATGCTCGGTTGGCTGGTCGTGTGGCTGCTGTTCGCGCGCAACCTGCCCTCTGCCGAGAGCCTTCTCGCCTATGAGCCGCCGCTGCCGACGAATGTGCGCGACATCGATGGCGCGCCTTTCCACTCCTATGCGCGTGAGCGGCGGGTGGAGCTGGCGTTCGATGAATTCCCGCCCATCCTGATCCAGGCATTCCTCTCGGCCGAGGACAAGACCTTCTTCACGCACAGCGGCATCGACTTTCCCGGCCTTGCCGGCGCGGTCATCGATTATGTCAGCAAGCTGGGCAGCGGCCAGCGCGCCAAGGGCGGCTCCACCATCACCCAGCAGGTGGCCAAGAACCTGCTGGTGGGCGATGAATATTCGGTCAGCCGCAAGGTGCGTGAGGCGATCCTCGCCTACAAGATCGAGCGGACGCTGACCAAGCAGCAGATCCTCGAACTCTATCTCAACCAGATCTTTCTCGGCCGGAACGCCTATGGGGTACAGTCCGCCGCGCGCGCTTATTTCGACAAGGACGTCGGCGATCTGACGCTGCCCGAGGCCGCCTACCTCGCCATTCTGCCCAAGGCGCCGTCCAACTACACACCCGACCGGCATGAGAACCGCGCTCTGGAGCGGCGCAACTACGTGCTTCGCGAGATGCTGGCCAATGGCTACATTACCCCGGCGCAGCGCGACGCCGCCTCCGCCGCCCCGCTCGGCACCGTACCGCGCGCGCGACCTGCGGCGCGCCCGATCGGCGGCTATTTCCTCGAGGAGGTTCGCCGACAGCTGATCGACCAGTTCGGCGAGACGGCTGAGGACGGCCCCTATTCCGTCTATTCCGGCGGGTTGTGGGTGCGCACTTCGCTGTCCCCCTCGGCGCAGCGCGCAGCGGAGACGGCGCTGAGGGCCGGTCTGATGCGCTATGAAAGCGGGCGCGGCTGGCGCGGGCGGATCACCAAGATCGATCCGGGCGACGGCTGGCGCGGCCGCCTCGTCGCGGCGAATGTCGGCACTGGCTATGGCGACTGGCGGGCCGCCGTCGTCCTCTCGCGCGAGGGCAACGTCGCGGAGATCGGGCTGACCGACGGCACCACCGGCCGCCTGCCCGCCTGGGGCGCCGCCATGCCGAAGCGCGGCACCGCCACCGCGGCCTTCCGCTTCCTCAATCCCGGCGACGTCATCGTCGTGAAGCGCGAAGGAAGCGATTACCTCCTCCGCTCGGTCCCGCTCGTCTCGGGTGCGTTTGTGGCGGAGGATCCGCACAACGGTCGGGTGCTGGCGATGCAGGGCGGCTGGGACGAACGCGGCGGTGCGTTCAACCGGGCGACGCAGGCGCTCCGCCAGCCGGGGTCCAGCTTCAAGCCGTTCGTCTATGCCGCCGCGCTGGAAAACGGCCTGACGCCCGCATCGATCATCGTCGACGGCCCGTTCTGCGTCTATCAGTCCGCGCGGCTCGGCAACAAATGCTTCCGCAACTTCTCAGGCGCCAATGCCGGGCCGCAGACGATGCGCTGGGGCGTCGAGCAGTCCCGAAACCTGATGACGGTGCGCGCCGCCAGTCAGACGGGCATGGACAAGGTGGTCAAGGTTGCCAAGGCGATGGGGATCGGTGATTATCCCGCCTATCTCGGCGTCGCGCTGGGCGCTGGCGAGACGACGGTGCTGCGCATGGTCAACGGCTATGCCATGCTGGCCAACCAGGGGCGTGAGCTGAAGCCTACGCTGATCGACTATGTCCAGAACCGCGCCGGCAAGGTGATCTTCCGCGCCGATACGCGCCCCTGCGACGGCTGCCGTGCGAAGGATTGGGACGGCAAGCCGATGCCGCGTCCGCCGCATCGAACGAAGCAGGCGATCGACGCCATCTCCGCCTATCAGATGGTCCACATCCTCGAAGGTGTCGTCCAGCGCGGCACCGCCACGGTGCTGCGCGATCTCGGCCGGCCGCTCTTCGGCAAGACGGGCACGTCGACCGGCCCCACCAACGTGTGGTTTGTCGGTGGCTCGGCCGATCTGATCGCGGGCGTCTATCTCGGCTATGATCAACCCCGTCCGCTCGGCGGCTATGCGCAGGGGGGCACCGTCGCGGCCCCGATCTTCCGTCAGTTCGCGCAGGAGGCGATGAAGGACATGCCGGTCGTTCCCTTCGCCGCCCCCCCGGGCGTCCGCATGGTGCGGATCGACCGTCGTTCCGGCCGGCGGGTCTATGGTGGCTGGCCGACCTCGGACCCGAAATCCGCGATCATCTGGGAAGCGTTCAAGCCGGAGAGCGAGCCGCGCCGTGCCGTCCGGCGTGAGGAAATTGTTCGCCGTGCCGCCCCCCGCAAGGCCGCGGAGCGGCCGCGTGACGCCGATTTCCTGCAACGCGAAGGCGGGATCTACTGATCGCCTGAGCCGTGTTGCGGGCAAGCGGTGCGGGCGATCGCCCGCGCCGCTTGCCCCTTGTGACGCCAGCGCCTAATTGCCCGCTTCCGCAGGAGAAGCAGAATGCGCGCCGAAGCGCAGGCCCATGTCGACAAGATCAACCAGGCGCTCGCGCTGGTCCGCCGGTTCCTCGATTGGGATCGCGCCCTCCGCCGCCTTGATCAGCTGAATAACCGCGTCGAGGATCCGACGCTCTGGAACGACCCCAAGGCCGCGCAGGAGGTGATGCGCGAGCGTCGCCGGCTCGACGAGTCGATCGGTGCCGCGAACGCCATCCAGCGTGAGCTTGATGATACGACCGAGCTGATGGAAATGGCCGAGGCGGAAGGCGATGCCGCCCTGGTCGACGAAGCGGTCGCCAGCCTCGCCGCATTGGCCGAGCGCGCGGAGCGCGACAAGGTCGCCGCGTTGCTGGCCGGCGAGGCGGACGCGAACAACGCCTATATCGAGGTGAATGCCGGCGCTGGCGGCACCGAAAGCCAGGACTGGGCCGAGATGCTCCAGCGCATGTATACGCGCTGGGCCGAGCGGCGCGGCCTGAAGGTGGAGCTGATCGATCAGCATGCCGGCGAGCAGGCGGGTATCAAGTCCGCCACCCTGCTGCTCAAGGGCGAGAACGCCTACGGCTATGCCAAGACGGAGAGCGGCGTTCACCGCCTCGTCCGCATCTCGCCCTATGACAGCGCGGCACGGCGCCACACCAGCTTCTCGTCCGTCTGGGTCTATCCCGAGGTGGATGATGACATCGATATCGAGGTGAACGAGAGCGAGCTGCGCATCGACACCTATCGGGCGTCGGGCGCGGGCGGTCAGCACATCAACACGACCGATTCGGCGGTGCGCATCACGCACATCCCGACGAACATCGTCGTCCAGTGTCAGAATCAGCGCTCGCAGCACAAGAACCGCGCCGAAGCGATGAAGCAGCTGAAAGCCCGGCTGTACGAGGCCGAGCTCCAGAAGCGCGAGGCTGAGGCCAACGCCACCGCCGCGAACAAGACGGACATCGGCTGGGGCCACCAGATCCGCAGCTACGTGCTCCAGCCCTATCAGCTGGTGAAGGATCTGCGCACCGGCGTCACCTCCACGGCCCCTGCCGAGGTGCTCGACGGCGCGCTCGATCCCTTCATGGCGGCGGCCCTGTCGCAGCGCGTGACCGGCGAAAAGGTGGACGTCGAGGACGTCGAGTGACACGCAGGCTCGGCCTGCCGGCGCTGCTGCTGCTCGCGGCGTGCGGGGCCTCGCCCGACAAGGCAGCGAGGCCGCGGGACACCGACTTTCCGGTGCCTGCACGCGCCGTCGCACCGATCGTCTCCGATCGCTGGTCCAGCGAGGAGGCGCGCGATCGGCTGAGCGAGGCGGGCGCGGTAATGGATCGCGCCGGTATCCTGCCCGGAATGACGGTCGCGGATATCGGTGCGGGCGAAGGTTATTACACCGTCCGCCTCGCCGCGCGCGTCGGCCCGGACGGCCGGGTACTAGCCGAGGACATTGTGCCCGCGGTGCGCGACCGGCTGGCCGCCCGCGTGGATCGCGAGCGGCTGGACAATGTCAGCGTCCGCCTCGGCACGCCCGAGGATCCGAAGCTGCCGCCTGACAGCTTCGATCGCGTGCTGATGGTGCACATGTATCACGAGATCGCCGCGCCCTACGAATTCCTCTGGAACGTGCGCCCGTCGCTCCGGAAGGGCGGCCGCCTGATCATCGTCGATCAGGATCGCGACACCGTGCACCACGGCACCCCACCGCGGCTGCTCGACTGCGAGCTGGCGGCGGTCGGTTACGTCCGGGTCGATCGCATGAAGATGCCGTCCGCCGGCGGCTACCTGGCTGCTTACGAGGCGCGCGGACCGCGGCCCGAGCCGGATGCGATCCGTCCCTGCACCGGGCTATAAGCTGCGCTCGACTCGACGGAGGGCCTCTTGCGCCAATATCTCGACCTCATGGCGCTGATCCTCGATCGGGGTGCTGCGCAGCAGGATCGCACCGGCGTCGGCACGCGCTCGATCTTCGGCCACCAGATGCGCTTCGATCTGTCCGCGGGCTTCCCGCTGCTGACCACCAAGAAGCTGCACCTGCGCTCGATCATCGTCGAGCTGCTGTGGTTCCTGCGCGGCGATACCAACGTCCGGTGGCTGCACGAACGCAAGGTCTCGATCTGGGACGAGTGGGCCGACGAGAATGGCGATCTCGGCCCCGTCTACGGCAAGCAGTGGCGCGCTTGGGCGACAGCCGACGACCGCCATGTCGACCAGATCGCCGAGCTGGTGGCGCTGATCCGCCGCGACCCCGGCTCGCGCCGCCAGATCGTCACCGCCTGGAACCCGGGCGAGCTGCACGCCATGGCGCTCAGCCCCTGTCATTGCCTGTTCCAGACCTACGTGGCGAACGGCCGCCTGTCGCTCCAGCTCTATCAGCGCTCGGCCGACGTGTTCCTCGGCGTGCCGTTCAACATCGCGAGCTACGCGCTGCTGACGCACATGCTCGCCCAGCAATGCGATCTGGAGCCCGGCGACTTCATCTGGACGGGCGGCGATTGCCACCTCTACGCCAACCATCTCGAGCAGGCTTCGCTCCAGCTGAACCGCACGCCCGGCCCCCTGCCCCGCTTGGTGCTGCGCCGCCGCCCGGCGACGATCTTCGACTATGAGCCCGAGGATTTCGTGACCGAAGATTATGTCGCCCAGCCGCACATCAAGGCGCCGGTGGCCGTATGAACGAAGGTGCGGGCGCGACACCCGAGATTGTCTTTGTCGTCGCACGCGGCGATAATGGGGTGATCGGCCAGGATGGCGCCCTGCCGTGGCACATCCCCGAGGACCTCAAGCACTTCAAGCAGCTGACCATGGGCAAGCCGATGCTGATGGGCCGTCGCACGTTCGACAGCCTGCCCGGCGTGCTCCCCGGTCGGCGCCATCTCGTCCTGACGCGCGACAATACGTGGCACGCAGAGGGCGCGGAGCCGGTCCATGACGTGGACGCCGCGCTCGCCCTGTGCGCTGATGCCCCCGAACTGATGGTGATCGGCGGTGCGGAAATCTTCGCGCTGCTGATGGACCGTGCCCGGCGCATTGAGCTGACCGAGGTCCACCGCTCGCCGACCGGCGACGTGAAGATGCCGCCGCTCGGGCCCGGCTGGCGCGTGGCGGATCGCGAGATGGGCGGGCCCGACATCGATTTCGTCACTTTGGTGCGCGACTGAGCCCCGCCGCCGCCGCACCGCGCCGCCATTGCCCCCCTCCTCACGCCCCCTTATAGGCCCGCGATCATGGAGCGGCTGACAAGCGACCGCCCGGTGCCGGAGCATCTGCGCGGCGGCGTGGTCGCGCTTGGCAATTTCGACGGCTTTCATCGTGGTCACCAGGCGGTGGCGGCGCGCGCCCGTGCGCTTGCGCGCGAACAGGGCCGCCCGCTGCTGATCGCCACCTTTGATCCGCACCCCGTCCGCTACTTCCGGCCGGATGTGCCACCCTTCGCCATCACTACGCTTGAGCAGCGAGCGCAGCTGTTCGCGGCGGCGGGGGCGGACGCAATGCTGGTATTCCGCTTCGACGCCGCGCTCGCCGCCATCTCGCCCGAGACGTTCGTCGCCGGGCGGCTGGTCGCGGAGGCAGGCGCCGCAGTGGTGGTGACGGGCCGCGACTTCACCTTCGGCAAGGATCGGGCGGGCGATGTCGCGGCGCTTGCCACCTTTGGCGCGCGGCACGGCCTTGCCACTCACGTCGTCGATCCGGTGGCGGACGGCACCGCCGCCATCTCGTCCAGCCGCATCCGTGCGGCGCTGCGCGACGGCGACTGCGAGACCGCGACGGCGCTGCTCACCCGCCCCTTCGCGATCGAGGGCATCGTCCAGCATGGCGACAAGCTCGGCCGCACAATCGGCTATCCCACCGCCAACATCGTGCTGGGTGATTATCTCCGCCCCGCTTACGGCATCTATGCGGTGCAAGGGCTGCTGCCCGACGGACGCATTGTGGATGGAGCGGCGAACCTCGGCATCCGCCCGAGCTTCGATCCACCGAAAGAATTGCTGGAGCCCTATTTCTTCGATTACTCCGGCGATCTCTATGGGCACCGGATCGAGGTGCAGCTCGTCTCCTTCATCCGCCCCGAAGCCAAGTTCGACGGGCTCGACGCCCTGGTCGCGCAGATGGACGCCGATTGCGCCGAGGCGCGCCGTCGTCTAGCCGCCTCCGCCTGATGACCGACAGCAAGCAAGCCGACGACTGGCGCTCGACCGTCTTCCTGCCGAAGACCGATTTTCCCATGAAAGCGGGCCTTGCGCAGAAGGAGCCCGCCATCCTCGCCCGCTGGGCGGCGGACGATCTCTACGGCCGCCTCCGCCGCGAGCGCGCCGGGCGCGAGCGGTTCATCCTCCACGATGGCCCGCCCTATGCCAATGGCGATATCCACATGGGCCACGCCATGAACAAGGTGCTGAAGGACATCATCGTCCGCAGCCAGACCCTGCTCGGCAAGGATGCGCCCTACGTCCCCGGCTGGGACTGCCACGGCCTGCCGATCGAGTGGAAGGTCGAGGAGGCTTACCGCGCCAAGAAGCTGAACAAGGACGAGGTCGATCCCGTCCAGTTCCGCGCCGAATGCCGCGCCTATGCCGAGAAGTGGGTCGGCATTCAGCGCGAGCAGTTCAAGCGCCTGGGCGCGATGGGCGACTGGGACGACCCCTACCTCACCATGACGTTCGAGGCCGAGGCGACGATCGCGGGCGAGCTGCTGAAGTTCGCCGAGAGCGGCCAGCTTTATCGCGGCGCGAAGCCCGTCATGTGGTCCCCCGTGGAGAAGACCGCGCTGGCCGAGGCCGAGGTCGAATATGAGGACATCACCTCGACCCAGATCGACGTGGCGTTCGAGATCGTCGAGAGCCCCATCCCCGAGCTGGTCGGCGCGCATGCGGTGATCTGGACGACGACGCCGTGGACGATCCCGGTCAACCAGGCGATCGCCTATGGGCCGGACGTGGAGTACGTGCTCCTCGCCGATGGTAGCCGGCGCTATCTCGTCGCGCAGCGGCTCGCTCAAGAGTTTGCCCGTCGTGCTGGCCTCGGTTTCGATGATGTTACGAGCTACTTGGATGACATGATCGCGGCTGGCGGGCGGTTCTATACCGCTGCCGACCTCGCCGGCACCGTCGCCCGTCACCCGATGCACGAACTCGGCGGCTTCTTCGCCCGCCCGCGCCCGTTCCTGCCCGGCGACTTCGTCACCACCGATGCCGGCACGGGCCTCGTCCACATGGCGCCCGATCATGGCGAGGACGATTTCGAGCTGTGCAAGGCGAACGGCCTCGAGCCCGTCTTCGCGGTCGAGGGCGACGGCAAGTATCGCGCAGACTGGGCGTGGCTCGGTGGTCAGGGCTCGGTCATCAACCCGAAGTTCAATGCGCCGGACGGCCCGATCTGCTCGGCATTGCGCGAGACGGGCGCGCTGCTCGCCGCCTCGGCCGACTATCGCCACAGCTATCCGCACTCGTGGCGCTCCAAGGCCAAGGTCATCTTCCGCGCCACGCCGCAATGGTTCATCGGCATGGACCGCGGCATCTCACAGCACCTGCCGGGGGCAGGTGCTGGAGCCGCGGTCGGCTCGCAAGGCGAGCCGTCGGCCCTCTCTGATTCGGGCAACGCGCCCACCCTTCGCGGCCTCGCGCTCGACGCGATCGAGCGGACGCGCTGGGTGCCGGCCAAGTCGCGCAACCGCATCGAGGCGATGGTCGCCGGCCGCCCCGATTGGGTGATCTCGCGCCAGCGCGCCTGGGGCGTGCCCATCGCCCTCTACGTGAACCGGCAGACGGGCGACTATCTGCGCGATCCCGCCGTCAACGCGCGCATCCTCGAGGCCTTCCGTGCAGGCGGCGCAGACGCTTGGTACACGGCAGACCATCAGGCGCTGCTGGGGGACGCCTATGATGCCGCAGCCTACGAGCCGGTCAGCGACATTCTCGACGTCTGGTTCGACAGCGGCTCCACCCACGCCTTCGTCATCGAGGGCCGCTACGGCGCCGGCACGCGCGCGAACCTCTATGTCGAGGGCTCCGACCAACATCGCGGCTGGTTCCAGTCCTCGCTGCTGGAGAGCTGCGGCACGCGCGGTCGCGCGCCCTATGACGCGGTGCTGACGCACGGCTTCGCGCTCGACGGCCAGGGGCGCAAGATGTCCAAGTCTGTCGGCAACGTCGTCGATCCGCTTAAGGTGATGGAGACAAGCGGCGCGGACATCCTCCGCCTGTGGGTCGCCTCAACCGACTACGCCGAGGACGTGCGCATCGGCCAGGAGGTGCTGAACACCACTGGCGACGCCTATCGCAAGCTGCGCAACAGCTTTCGCTATCTGCTCGGCGCGCTGGCCGGCTTCGACGAGGCCGAGCGTATGCCTGCGGCGGAGATGCCCGAGCTCGAACGCTACATACTGGCGCGCCTGGCGGAGCTGGACCGGACGCTCAAGGAAGCAGTGGAAGGGTTTGAGTTCACGCGTTATTCGTCGGCGCTGGTGGATTTCGTCAACGGCGATCTGTCCGCCTTCTTCTTCGACATCCGCAAGGACAGCCTCTACTGCGACGGGTCTGCCGATCCGAAACGGCGCGCCTATCGCACCGTGCTCGACACGCTGTTCCACGCGCTCGTTCGCTATGCCGCACCCATCCTCTGCTTTACCGCCGAGGAAGCCTGGAGCGCCCGCTTCCCGGATGCTGGCTCCGTCCATCTGCTCGAATGGCTCGCCGTCGACCCGTCCTGGGCGAACGAGGATCTGCTCGTCCGCTGGGCGCGTCTGCGCGAGATCCGGGGGGCGATGACTGCCGCGATCGAGCCGCTTCGTCGCGAGAAGTTCGTCGGCTCCAGCCTTGAGGCGGACGTTACCCTGCTCGCTTACGATCCGGCCGATCTGCCGCTGATTGAGGCCGCGAACATGGCCGAGATCGGTATTGTGGCAAAGGTGCAGGTCCAGCCCGCCGATCCGGTCGAGGACGCGGCCGGTATCTGCGCCGAGGTCGCCAAGACCGAGTGGGACAAGTGTGGTCGCTGCTGGCGTCACCTGCCCGAGGTCGAGGTCGAAGGTGCGCTGTGTGATCGGTGCAGCGATGTCGTCGGAGCGCATGCGCATGGCTGAGGCGCACGCCCGGCACTTCCGCATGGGGCTGATCGTCGCGGGCCTGGTCTTCCTGCTCGATCAGGCGATCAAATGGGCGATCGTCGGCCCGCTGGCGCTTCGCGAGCGATTGGTGATCGAGATGCTGCCCATCTTCGATCTGCGCTGGGTGGAGAATCGCGGCGTATCGATGGGCTTTCTCACGGCCGATACCGCGCTCGCCCGCTGGCTGCTTGTGGGCATGACGGGGCTAATCGCGACAGGTGTTACAATCTGGCTCTATCGTGAGCGCAACCGGACGGACGCGACCGCGTTGGGGCTGGTGCTCGGCGGCGCGCTCGGCAACATCCTTGATCGGGTGCGGTTCGGCTATGTGGCCGACTTTCTCGATCTGCACTTCGGTAACTTCCGACCCTTTTTGGTCTTCAACGTGGCCGATGCGGCGATTAGCATCGGCGTCCTGCTGCTCGTGCTCCGCGCGCTCCTGACGCGCGAGTCCGGCAAATCGGAGAAAGTGAATGCGTAAGCTCGGCCCCGTCATCGTCATCGCGCTGGCGGCGCTTTCGCTCGGCGGCTGCGGCCGTGCCGGCGGCGGCGTGTTCGGCAACAAGGGCCCGGACGAGTTCCAGGTCGCGCGCCGCGCCCCGCTCGTCATCCCGCCCGATTTCGCGATGCGCCCGCCGCGTCCCGGCGCGCCGCGTCCGCAGGAAGCCGATTCGAGCACGCAGGCGCTGAACGCCCTGTTCGGCGGGCAGCAGCGGGTCAGCGGGGGCGAGGCGGCGCTGCTCAACTCGGCCGGTCGCCCGGGTGAGCCCGGCATGCGCTCCGAGGCAGGCGACCCCGACACGACGGTCGTCAACAAGGGCGCCACCACGCGCGACATCCTCAACGCACCCGTCGGCGCCGGCCAGGAAGCGTCCGCCTCTACCCCGCAATAAATTCCTGCGGTTAACGGCACCGCAACGCGTTCCATGCGTTGCGGGGTTGTGGGAGGGTACCGGCGCAGGGCGGAACCCACGGCCGGGGACGTGTTGATGGGGGTTTTCGACGGCAGGCTCGGATCGGCGCTCGTCGCCGCCGTTGCGCTTGTGCCCCTGACAAGTGCCGCAGCCTTCCGCGCGCAGCTGGAGCAGCCTGCAGCGGCCGAAGTCGACCCGTTCGACGATCCTGTCTTTCAGCAATCGTTGCCGCCGCTCGATGCCACGGCACCGGTCGCGCCAGCGCCCCTGCCCGCCACGCCGCCTGTCGATCCGGCGCTCGCCGAGCCGCTGCCGCCGCTCGCCACGTTTGACGCGACCCCACCGGCTACACCCGCCCAATCCGCCGGTGCGGGCGAGACGCCCAAGATCCCGTACCGCACCGAAGTGACGGGGCTGAAGGACATCGGCCTCGACGACGAATATCGCGCGCTCTCCGCGCTGGCGAAGGACAAGCGCGCCGACAATGCCGCGCAGGTCGGCGCGCGGGCGGACGAGGATGTGAAGCTGATCGGCCGCTTGCTGCGCTCGCAGGGCTATTATGATGGCGTCGCCACCGCCAAGATCGCGCCGATCGACCAGGAGGGCGTCATCCGCGTCACGCTGACGGCTACGCCTGGTGCCCGCTACTCGCTCGGCAAGATCGCGATCACAGGTGCGGAGCCCGAGCCGACCAAGCTCGCCTATGACGCACTCGCGCTCAGCGAAGGCGCGCCGATCGTCGCTGCCGAGATTGAAGGCGCGGAGGCGCGGGTCGCGCTGCGCCTGCCCGAACAGGGCTTCCCGTTCGCCGAAGTGGGCGAGCGCGACATCCTGCTCGACGACGCCACGCACCGCGGTGACTATACGCTGCCGCTCACCAGCGGGCCGAAGGCGCGCTTTGGCGGGCTGCGGACCGAAGGCGATCCGGTGTTCGGGCTCGACCACCTCGCCATCTTTCCGCGCTTCAAGGCGGGCGACCTCTACGACAGTCGCCAGACGGACGATCTCCGCCAGGCGCTGATCGGCACCAGCCTGTTCTCCACCATCGCGGTCGAGCCGGTGCGCACCGGCACGCTCAATCCGGACGGCACCGAGCAGGTCGACCTTCTTGTCCGCCAGACCAAGGGGCCGTGGCGGAGCCTCGCCGCCTCTGCCGGCTACGGCACCGGCGAAGGTGCGACGGTGACTGGCAGCTGGACGCACCGAAACCTGTTCCCGCCCGAAGGCGCGCTTACAGTTGCGGCGACCGCGGGCACGCTCCAGCAGAACGTCTCGGTGCTGTTCCGCCGGTCCAATGCCGGCCAGCGCGATCGCAGCTTTACCGCGGGCGCGTCGGTCGCACGCCAGCGATTCGCGGCTTACGATGCGGAGACGGTGCAGCTGAACGCGGCGCTCGCCCGCCAGTCGACGCCGATCTGGCAGAAGCGCTGGACATGGTCGGTCGGCACCGAACTGGTCGCCACGCGCGAGGACCGCTTTGCCACGGCGACGCAGGCCCGCAACAACAGCACCTACTTCATCGTCGCCGTGCCGGCGCAGCTCGGCTTCGACTCCTCCGACAGCCTGCTCGATCCCACGCGCGGTTTCCGCGTCACCGGCCGCATCAGCCCGGAGGCACAGAAGCGTTCCGGCGGCGGCTTCGACGGCTATGCCCGCCTGCTGCTGGAGGGCAGCACCTATTATCCGGTGATGGACAATCTGGTGATCGCCGGTCGCGCGCGCGTCGGCTCGATCATGGGGGCGAGCCGCGATTCGATCGCGCCGTCGCGGCGCCTCTACGCCGGCGGCGGCGGCTCGGTGCGCGGCTTCGGCTTCCAGGAACTCGGCCCCAAGGACATCAACGATGATCCGATCGGCGGTCGCTCGCTGACCGAATTCGCGCTGGAGGCGCGCTACCGCTTCGGCAATTACGGCATCGTGCCCTTCATCGACGCCGGTCGTGTGGGGGAAGGCTCGACACCCAGCATCTCCGACATGCGCTACGGTGTCGGCATCGGCGGGCGATATTACACCAATTTCGGTCCGCTCCGCGTCGATGTCGCCATGCCGATCGATCGCCAGCCGGGCGAGAGCAAGATCGCACTCTACCTCTCCATCGGTCAGGCCTTCTGATGCTGCGCAAGGTCGCCCGCGGCATCGCCATCGCGCTTGCCAGCCTCGTCCTGCTGCTGGCGCTGGCTCTGTGGTTCATCGATACCGCGCCCGGCCGCGCCTTCGTCGTGCGCCAGCTCAACGCCTTTTCGACCCAGTCGGGCATGGTCTTCCATGTCGATCGGATCGACGGCTCGCTTTACGGCCGCATGCGCCTGATCGGCTTCGAAGTGCGCGATCCTCGCGGGGCCTTCCTCGTAGCGCCCACCGCGTCACTCGACTGGCGGCCCTTCGCTTATGCCCGCGGCCGCATCGACGTCCGCTCGCTCGAATCGCCCGAAGTGCGCCTGCTGCGCATGCCGCAGCTGAAGCCCACGCCGAGTGACCCGAATGCGCCGCTGCTGCCCGACATCGATCTGTCGATCGGCAAACTGAAGGTCGACCGGCTGGTCGTGGAGCGGCCGATCACCGGCCGCCGCCACATCGTCCGCATCGCCGGCGCCGCCGACATTGCCGATGGGCGCGCCCGCATCACCGCCGACGCGGATACGTTGGTCGCGCCGCAAGTCGCAGGCGGCGACCGGCTGCGGCTGCGGCTGGATGCGGTGCCCGAGCAGAACCGCCTGTTCCTAGACGTGAAGCTTGCAGCGCCCGTCGGCGGGCTGGTCGACAGCTATGCCAAGCTCGGCAAGCCACTCGCTCTGTCCGTCGGCGGCAGCGGCGATTGGGCAAGCTGGGCAGGCCGCGCGCGCGCCACGCTTGCCGGTGCTCCGCTCGCCGATCTTGCCGTCACGGCACGGCAGGGCAGCTTCACCGTTCGCGGCGATGCCCGCCCGGGTGTCGCGTTGACGGGCCCAGCCGCTCGGTTGGTCGAGCCGGTGCTCGCGCTCGACATCGCCGGTACGCTGGGTGAGCGGAAGGTGCAGTTCTCCCGCATCGCTGCCCGCTCCGCCGCAGCCGAGGTGCAGGCGGCGGGACTCGTCGATCTCGGCACCAGCCAGTTCGGCGGCTTTCGCGTCGAGGGTCGCCTGCTTCGTCCCGGTGCGATCGCCGACAATCTCACCGGCCGCAATCTCGCCTTCGCCGCCACGCTCGATGGACCGATGGCGACGCCTGTCGTGCAATATCGCCTGAGCGCCGCCGCGCTCGCGTTCGGCACCACCGGGGTCGAGGGTGTTGAGGCCAGCGGCCGGGCGGTGATCGATGCCGATCGCATCCGCATCCCGGTGGCCGCGCGCGTGCGCCGCATCACCGGGCTGAACGCAGCCGCGGGCGGCCTGCTCGAGAATGTCGCGGTGAATGGCGATCTTGCTTACTCGGCAGGCCGGCTGATCTCGGACAATCTGCGCATCCGCTCCTCGCGGATCGATGCCACCGCCATCGTCGTCGCCGATTTCGGGAAGGGCCGCTACACCGGCGCGCTGAAGGGGCGGGTCAACGATTATCGCATCGACGGCATCGGCCGCATCGCGCTGCAGACGGATGCGGAGCTGTTCGCCGGCCCACGCGGCGGCTTCGGCATCCGCGGCTGGGTGCGCGCCAACACGCGCACACTCGACAATGAGAGCGTGCGCACCTTCCTCGGCGGCAATGCGCAGGTCTATGCCGATTTCCTGTTCGACGAGAATGGCGTTGCCAGCGTCCGCCGGCTGAGCGTCACCGCGCCCGGCTTTCGCCTGAATGGCGGCACAGCACGCTACGACACGGCCACCGGTCGCCTCGCCGCCAACCTGATCGGCGTGTCGCGTGCCTACGGACCGATCTCGGTTGTCGCCGCGGGCACGCTCGACAACCTGCGCGTCAACCTCAAGGCGGCGCGGCCGAATGTCGGCGTGCCGCTGACCGACGTGGATGTCGAACTCGTCGGCGGCAGCGCGCGCGGCTATCAGGTTCGCGCGCGGGGCGGCTCGCCTTACGGCCCCTTCTCCGCCGACCTGCTCGTCCGCACCTCGCCGCGCATCAGCGTCGACATACGCGACGGCCGCTTCGCCGGGATCAGCTTCCGCGGCTCCGTCGCGGCGACGGCTGCCGGGCCCTATGCCGGCGCCGTCACGCTCGCCGGCTCCGGCCTGAACGGCCGCGTCCGCCTCGGCGCGGCCGGTCGTTACCAGCGGGCCGACTTCGACCTCACCGCCGCGGCCGCGCGCATCCCGATGCAGCCGCCTATCACTGTCGGCAGCGGCACGATCCGCGGCTCTGCCATCCTCTACCCCGCCGGGCCGGCGGTGATCGCTGATGCGAACCTGCGCGACATTCGCCACGGCACGCTGCTGGTCAGCGGCCTGCGCGCCAAGGTGAATTTTACGAATGGCCGCGGCACCGTTCAGATGGCAGCCGCGGGTGAAAGCGGCGTGCCGTTCAGCGTCCAGGCGCAGGCCGCGCTAACCCCGGGCCGCGTCGTCGCCAATCTGCGCGGCGTCGTGAACGATGTAGCGTTCCGGCTCGCCCAGCCAGCAATTGCGACCAAGCAGGGCGCCGATTGGCTGCTCGCCCCCACCCTGCTGGTCGTGCCGCAGGGCCAAGTGCGCCTTGCCGGCCGCTATGGCGCTGCGGGCATCTCTGGCCGCGCCGACCTCGACGGCATGGACCTCGCCATCGTCGAGGCGTTCGTTCCCGGGCTCGGCGTCGGCGGCAAGGTGTCGGGCGGCATCACCGTAGCGACGGGTGGCAACGTGCCAACCGTGGACGCGCGGCTCACGATCGCCAACCTCACCCGCACGGCGGCCTATGTCGTGTCGCAGCCGGTCGACGTCGCCCTGCTCGCCCGCCTGTCCGATGCGGGGGGTGAAGCGCGCGCCGTTGTCCGCCGTAATGGAGTGGCAGTTGGCCGGTTGCAGGCGCGGCTGGCACCGTTCGGTGCGGGTGCGTCGCTGTCGCAGCGCCTCCTCTCCGCACCGCTTGCCGGCGGCATCCGTTACAACGGCCCGGCCGAGGTGCTGTGGACGCTGACCGGTATCGCGGGGCAGACCGTCACCGGACCCGTCGCGGTCGCTGCCGATTTCGGCGGGCGTGCGGATCGGCCGACGCTGACCGGTGTCGTCCGCTCCTCTACGCTCCGCTACGAGAACCAGGCCTACGGCACCGTCCTGTCCAACATCGCCATCGATGGCCGCTTCACCCAATCCCGGCTGGAGATCGCCTCGCTCACCGCTCGCGCCGGTCGCGGCAGCGTGACTGCGCAAGGCTCGGTCGGGCTTGATGCGGCGAGCGGCTTCCCCATCGATCTGCGCGCGACCCTCGACGACGCACAGCTTGCCCGGTCCGACGCGCTTGCCGCCACCGTCTCGGGCACGGTCGCTGTCAGCAACAGCCGTGCGAACGGCGCGCTGATCCGTGGCGACCTGCGCATCCCCGAGGCGCGCTACGAGATCATTCGCCAGGGCGCCGCCGAGGTGCCCGAGTTGACCGGGGTCCGCCGCAAGACGACGCCCAAGCCCCGCCCCGGCAGCGCCACAGGGACAGGCACGGTGCCGAGCAACTGGAAGCTGGACATCCGCGTGCGCGCCGACAACCGCATCTACGTCTCCGGCATGGGGCTGGAGGCGGAGTGGGCGACCGATCTGCGCGTCGGCGGCACCGCCACCACACCGCGCGTCACCGGCAAGCTGGAAGTGGTGCGCGGCACGTACAGCTTTGCCGGCCGCCGCTTCGATCTGGCCAATACGGGCGAGGTGACGTTCGACGGCGGCGTGCTGACCAACCCGCAGCTGAACATCTCGGCGACGACGAGCGTGGAGGGTGTCACCGCCACGATCAACATCGGCGGCCGCGCGCAGAATCCGCAGATCACGTTCACCTCCACGCCGACGCTGCCGCAGGACGAGGTGCTGTCCCGCCTGCTGTTCGGCCAGTCGGTGACGAACCTGTCGCCGACGCAGGCGCTCCAGCTCGCCGCCGCGCTCAATTCGCTGCGTGGGTCGGGCGGCGGGCTCAACCCGCTTGGCAAGCTGCGCTCGGCGACGGGCATCGACCGGCTACGCATCCTCGGTGCGGACAAGACGGCTGGGCGCGGCACCGCGCTCGCTGCCGGGCAATATATCTCCAACGACATCTATGTGGAGATCATCACCGACGCGCGCGGCTTCACCGCAACGCAGCTGGAGATCGCGCTGTCCAAGAGCCTCAGCCTGCTCTCCTCGGTCAGCAGCTTCGGTGGGCAGAGCGTGAACCTGAAGTACGGCAAGGATTATTGAGGCGAGCTAGGATGGGTGCGGCACCGTTCGCCGCTCCGCCCGCCTCAGCGTTGCGATGCCCGTCACCAGCAACGTCGCCCGGGGCGCTTGCGCGCGTCATCCGTCGCACCTAGCTCCCGCAGCCATGATCCTCCGCCTTCGTCCGCGGCATGTCCGCCTGCTTTCGCTCGCACTCGGCCTCGTCTCCGCGACGGGCTTTGCGCCGTGGCATCTGTGGCTCGCCACGCTGCTGGCGGTCGCCGGCTGGATGGGCTTCGTCCGTGCGGCGCCGCGCCTCCGCGATGCCGCCTTGGTCGGATGGCTGTTCGGGCTCGGCCAGTTCGTGCTCGGGTTGAACTGGATCGCCACCGCTTTCACCTATCAGGCAGCGATGCCCGCCTGGCTCGGCTGGGTCGCGGTGGTGCTGCTGTCGCTCTACCTCGCCGTCTATCCGATGTTCGCAGCGATGCTCGCGTGGCGATACCGGGCGAACGGGCCTGCCTTCATTCTAGCCTTCGCCGCTGCCTGGATCGCGACCGAGTGGCTCCGCGCAACGATGTTCACCGGTTTCGCCTGGAACCCGCTTGGCGTGATCGTGATGGGTACAGGCGCGCTCGACCTTGAAGTCGCTGGCCGGCTGGCGCGCCTGGTCGGCACCTATGGCCTGTCCGGGCTGATCCTGCTTTGGGCGGGCGCGGCACTGCTAGCGACCCGGCACCGGCTGAGGCTGGCCGCCGTGCTGCTCGTTCCGCTGCTATTGATCCGCTTCGTGCCGTGGCCGAGCGCACCCGCCGCAGCGCCGACCGCGCCCGAATTGCGCATCGTCCAGCCCAAAATCGGCCAGCAGGACAAATGGGATCAGGCCGCGCAATCCGCCAACTTCGCGCGCTTGGCTGGCCTCAGCCGCAAGGTCGGCACCAACCCGCGCCTGCTGCTCTGGCCCGAGGCGGCAGTGCCCGACTATCTCGAGGAGGAGCCGTGGGCCCGCGCGCGCCTCGCCCGTTTGCTAGGGCCGCGAGATCTGCTGCTCACCGGCGGATCGGCGCTGGTCTATGATCGGACGGGCAAGCTGGTTGCCGCGCGGAACAGCCTGTTCGCGCTGGATCCGCAGGCGCGCCTGATCGGCCGCTATGACAAGGCTCACCTTGTGCCGTATGGCGAATATCTGCCGATGCGGCCGCTCCTCTCTGCCATCGGCCTGTCACGGCTGGCGCCGGGCGATCTCGATTTCCTGCCCGGCCCCGGTGCGCAGTCTATCGACCTGCCCGGGTTCGGCCGCGTGGGCGTGCAGATCTGTTACGAGATGATCTTCTCCGGCCGCGTCGTGGATGCCGCGCGGCGCCCGTCTTTCCTGTTCAACCCGTCCAACGATGCATGGTTCGGTGCGTGGGGACCGCCGCAGCATCTCGCCCAGGCGCGGCTGCGTGCTGTCGAGGAGGGATTGCCTGTGGTTCGCGCAACGCCGACCGGCATTTCCGCAGTGATCGACGCCGACGGTCGCCTGCTTGATGCGCTGCCATGGCGGCAGGCAGGGGTGATCGACGCGCTGCTGCCCCCGCCGCTCACGCCCACCTTGTTCGCGCGCTTCGGCAATGCGCTGCCCCTGCTCCTCTCGCTGATGCTGGCCGTCGCGGCGATTGCGTGCCGCCGCATCCGCCGCTAAGGGCGGTCATAAGCATATAACCAAGTCTTTATATCCACACGAAGCGAAGGGCGGCCATGCGCGAATCGTACCTGTTCACCTCCGAGAGCGTCTCCGAGGGCCACCCCGACAAGGTTGCCGATCAGATATCGGATGCGGTGGTCGATCTCTTCCTCGCCAAGGATCCGCAGGCGCGCGTCGCGTGCGAGACGCTGACCACCACCAACAAGGTGGTGCTGGCGGGCGAGATCCGCGGTCGCGGCATTTATGAGGATGGTCAGTGGGCCGAGGGCGTGCTCGACGAGATCGAGGCGGCGGTGCGCCATACGGTGAAGCGCATCGGCTATGAGCAGGACGGTTTCCATTGGCAGACGTTCGACTTCTCGAACAATCTGCACGGCCAGTCCGCCCACATCGCGCAGGGCGTGGATGAGAGCGGCAACAAGGACGAGGGCGCGGGCGATCAGGGCATCATGTTCGGTTACGCGACCGACGAGACGCCCGATTTCCTCCCCGCCACGCTCTATTACTCGCACCGCATCCTCGAGCGGATGGCGCAGGACCGGCACGGCAAGGTCGTCCCCTTCCTCGAGCCCGATGCCAAGAGCCAGGTGACGCTCGCCTACGAGAATGGCGTGCCTGTCCGCGCGACGGCGCTGGTCGTCTCCACGCAGCATGCGCTCGGCTATTATGACGATGGCAGCGAGGGTTCGGACGCGGCCAAGTATAAGGAACTGCGCGACTATGTCGTCGGCGTGTTCCACGACGTGCTGCCGCAGGGCTTCATCACCGACGAGACCAAGATCTACGTCAACCCGACCGGCCGTTTCGAGATCGGCGGGCCGGACGGCGATGCGGGCCTGACCGGCCGCAAGATCATCGTCGACACCTATGGCGGCGCGGCCCCGCACGGCGGCGGCGCGTTCAGCGGCAAGGATCCGACCAAGGTCGATCGCTCCGCGGCCTATGTCGCCCGCTACATGGCGAAGAACGTCGTGGCGGCGGGCCTGGCGAAGCGCTGCACCATCCAGCTCAGCTATGCCATCGGCATCGCCGAGCCGCTCAGCCTCTATGTCGACCTGCACGAGACCGGCACTGTCGATGCCGCCAAGATCGAGGCGGTGCTGCCGACGCTCGTCAAGCTGACGCCCAAGGGCATCCGTGAGCATCTTCAGCTCAACAAGCCGATCTATCAGCAGACCGCCAGCTACGGCCATTTCGGCCGCAAGGCGGATGGTGACGCGTTCACTTGGGAGCGGACCGACCTCGTCGATCAGCTCAAGGCCGCCATCGCCTGATCCGCACGGAGGCCCCGGCCGTCAGCCGGGGCCTCCTGCCCTTCACGCGGGCGTCGCCGGCGGGTTCACGCCGTCCGCGTCCAGATCCACTTCCATCTCGCGCGCCCAGTAGCGCACGTCGCGGCAGGCGGTGACGAACGCCTTGGCATCCTTCGCCTTGGCCAGCTCGACGAAGCCGCCGTCGAAGTCCGCCTCCAGGATGCCGCCCTTGGCGAAGAGCGGCTTGGATGCCTCGGTATAGGCGATGAACTTCAGGTGCCCGAAGGCGTCGCGCACGAAATCCTGCGCGGCCGCATCGCGCGCCAGCTTCGTCGCACCTTCGGCCGACAGCAGCACGGCTACCGCATCGTAGAGCACCGACGGCCCGCCATCGATCTTCTGGCGCGCTTCCAGCAGCGTGCCATCATTCAGTATCGCGCCGCCGACATGGGGTGCGATGATCTCGAACAGCGCCTTTTCCGCTTCAATCGCGGCGGTCAGGCCCGTCACCAGCTTCGCATCGGTACCGTCGGCGACAAGAATGCCGATCTTGCGCCCCTCGAACGAGGCGTTCTTGCGCTTGACGATCGACAGCGCGTCGGACGCCGGCAGGTCGGTGCGCGTCGGCTGTGCGGCCGGCGCGGGCTCGGGCATTGCCGGAAGGCGCAGGCCGATCGCGACGGTGTTGGCCAGCCCCTCATCGATGTTGCGCAGGTGCGCCACCATCCGCTGGCGAATGTCCAGGCGCTCGCACTTCGAAAGCTCGAACGTCAGCGCGTCCCCGATATGCTTCTGCTCGATCGGCGTCTGGCTTATGTAGAACAGGCGTGCTTGGCTGTAATGGTCCGAGAAGGTGTCGGAGCGCACCTTCAGCTTCTGACCTTCGACATGGGCCGGATAATGCTTGTAGCCGGTCTCCGGATTCTCGCGCGGCCCCTGTCCCCAGCTGTTCGGCTCATAATTCACGCGCCCCTTCGGGTTGCGCATGTTCATGTGGCCGTCCTGATGGTAATTGTTCACCGGCACGCGCGGCGCATTGATCGGAATGTGCGTGAAGTTGGGCGATCCCAGCCGCTTGAGCTGTGTGTCCAGATACGAGAAATTTCGGCCGTGCAGCAGCGGATCGTCGGAGAAGGCGATGCCCGGCACGATGTTCTGCGTGCAGAATGCCACTTGCTCGGTTTCATGAAAGAAGTTGTCGACGAGCCGGTCGAGCGTGAAGGTGCCGATCTTTCGCACCGGCACGATCTCTTCGGGCACGATCTTGGTCGAATCGAGATGATCGAAGTCGAACGAGGCGGCCTGCTCCTCGTCGAACAGCTGCACGCCCAGATCCCATTGCGGAAAGGCGCCGTTCTCGATCGAATCCCACAGGTCGCGGCGGTGGAAATCGGGATCGTTGCCGCTGATCTTGACGGCTTCGTTCCACAGCACTGATTGCAGGCCCAGCTTCGGCTTGAAGTGGAACTTGACGAAGGTGGAGCGCCCCTCCGCATCGATCAGGCGGAAGCTGTGGACGCCGAAGCCTTCCATGAAGCGGAAGGAGCGCGGCAGCGTCCGGTCCGACATCGTCCACATGATCATGTGCATCGATTCGGGCGTGAGCGAGATATAGTCCCAGAAGTTGTCGTGCGCCGTCTGCGCCTGCGGCCATTCACGGTCGGGCGCGGGCTTGCCGGCGTGGATCAGGTCGGGAAACTTGATCGCATCCTGGATGAAGAAGACCGGGATGTTGTTGGCGACGATGTCCCAATTGCCTTCCTGCGTGTAGAACTTCACGGCGAAGCCGCGCACGTCGCGCGCCAGATCGCGCGAGCCCTTGTTGCCGAGCACGGTGGAGAAGCGCACGAACATCGGCACCTTCTCGCCCACCTCGGTCAGCACGCGCGCGGTGGTATATTCGGAGAGGCTCTCGCTCAGCTCGAACGTGCCGTGCGCGCCGTAGCCGCGTGCATGGACGACGCGTTCGGGAATCCGCTCATGGTCGAAGCGGAAGATCTTCTCGCGATAGTGGAAATCCTCCAGCAGCACGGGCCCGCGCGGGCCAGCCTTCAGCTGGTTCTGGTTGTCGGCGATGGCGACGCCCTGGTCCGAGGTCAGAGTCGGCAGATCGCCGCTTGCCAGCTGGTGCGTCTCGCCGCCCATGCCCGTGACGGTGCGCACGTCACCTGTCGGCACTTGCGCTTCGGCCCCCTTGTTGTTCGCCCGCGACTTGCCCGCCATCATCCGCTCCTTCAGCCCGAATAAGGCGTCTTAACGGCCGGCGACGGCGCAAGTCCCACATGGATCAGCTTTTTTTCGCTGATGCAGATCAGTCGGCAGCCCTGAAAGGCGCTTCATGGCGCTGCGATGGAAAGTGGCTATAGGCATGCGGATGAACGATCCGACGACTATCCGCCGCCTTTACGGCCGGCGTCAGGGCCACGCGTTGCGCCAGGGTCAGGCCGAGCTGGTCGAGCGCCTCCTGCCCGAAGTCGGAGTACCCGAAGGGCCGCTCGACGCCGTGCGCCTGTTCGGCGACGAACGCCCGCTGGCGCTGGAGATCGGCTTCGGCGCGGGCGAGCATCTTGCGGGCCAGGCTGCGCTGCACCCTGGCCACGGCTTCATCGGGTGCGAGCCGTTCCTCAACGGCGTCGTCGGCGCGCTCGGCCATATCGAGCGGGACGGCCTGACCAACGTCCGCCTGCACATGGGCGATGCGCTCGACGTGCTCGAGCGGTTGCCCGATGGCGGTCTCGACATGGCCTGGCTGCTCCACCCGGACCCCTGGCCCAAGGCACGCCACGCCAAGCGGCGTTTCATGAACGATGGCCCGATCGCGCTCATCGCACGCAAGCTCCGGCCGGGCGGGCGCTTTCGCTTCGGCACGGATCATCCGGTCTATTGCCGTTGGGCGATGATGGTGATGGGCCGCTCGCCCGATTTCGAGTGGCAGGTGGAGAGCAAGGCGGATTTCCTCACCCGTCCCGCCGATTGGCCGCAGACCCGCTACGAGGCCAAGGCACGCCGCCTCGGCCACGAGGTGTGGTATTTCGAGTATCTCCGCCGCTGATCCTCAGGCGCCGTCCCGCATCATCCGCGCCTGATCGGTCAGGATCAGGTCGCGCGGCAGCGCGCGGAGCAGGTCGCGCGCACGGTCCGCATCGGCGAGGTCGGCGGACAGCACCTGCCGGCTCTGCCGCGCGTGGAAGGACAGGCGACGCCCCGAGATCCGCCGTGGCGCCCCCACCCGCGCGACATCCTCGAACCGCCACAACGCCGGTTTCAGGATCTTGAAACGCACGCCCTCGTCCGTGATGGCGAATTCAGGGCTGGCATTGTTGGTCGAATAGCCGCCGAGCAGCGGAATGTTGCGGTCGAGCGTCAGCGCGCGCACCGGCACGTCCAACGCGCCATCGGTCAGATGCGAGGGCGGCGCCTCCGATCGGGCACGCTGGCGGGCGACGATGCGCCACGCCAGCAGCGACGACAGCGGGATCACCATGACGATCATGGCCACGATGAAGATAGTCAGCGTCGTCTCGTCCATGCCGTCCCCCGTTGATCTGGCGGCGATAAGGCTGGACGGAAGGACGTGCGGTGATGCGCATCACGGGGTCGGCAACGCTCGCAAACCGCGCAGCCGCAAGGTCTGCGTCGGGAGAGTCGGTAGACAGCAGTCGCACCATGACCACGTGACTACCGATCACCCCGGCCCTACTCGGCAAGATGCGCTCAGTTGATCGTCCGGAACCTGCCAGCCAGTCGCGCCGCCCGGGCATGCTGCCGCGCCAGCTTCAGGTAACGCTCGCTGCTCGGCCCGCCCGGCTCGTGCGACTTACAGTTGCGCAGATAGGCGAGATATTCGTGCGTCTCGGAGAATGTTAGGCCGGCGAGCACCTCGCGGCCACGCTCGTCCTTCTGCACCGCGCGCGTCTGTTGCAGATAGGTACGATAATCATCTGGAATCGGCATGACACCACCACCAGGAAGTCTCATAACGGCCATATCATAGCCGAACCTGTTGGTAAGCCAAGGCATTCCGAAGGAGAATGCTGGTGAAATCGGCGAGCCGTTTGATCGCGACTAGAACTGCTCAGGCCAGCTCCTTAAGCCTGATCGTGCCGTGGCGGAGCGCGAGCGGATAGATAATCATGTTCTCCAGCCGAAGCCGTTCCTGTCCCTGGGCCAGGATGTACCTGGTATCCTCGGAGAAGGCCTTCCAATCCTGCCTGATGGTGTCGACTGTCCAAGTCTCGAAATAGGCACGCCAGTCACGCGCCATTTCTATCACCAGGGCCTGTAGATCGAGATTCTCGCCGAGATCACGCTGTTGCGCGAGCTCGATCAGGGGACGATAGACGTTGTTCTGCTCGAACGCGCGATGCTCTTTTATCTGCACAGTGAACTGGTACAGGATCAAAGCCGCCAGCTCGGCATCGGGCTCTCCGCTTGCAACGAGAAGCAGCGCCCGGGACATCCGCTCCAGCTCATCATGCTCACGCATCAATCGCTCAAAGCTCATCCAGGCTTCTCCCGCGGAAAACCTCTTCTATACGCGAGCCGAGCTAAGGTTAACAACTTCCAACGGCGCCACGATGCGGCCGAGCGGGTCCTCGATTGCAGGCGCGGCGCATGAAGCCCGGCCACGTGGGAGAGCAAGCCGCCCCTGCTCTCCCGCCCATTGTATCGGTTTCCCGAGTTCACCCGGCAGATGCGCTACTCACTTCGCCCTTGTCAGTCGCAGCAGCCGTCCGCCGGATCCACGGCCGCCATCTTCCAGCAGCCAGATCGCGCCATCCGGGCCCTGCTCCACGTCGCGGATGCGTGCGCCCATCAACCATTGATCGCCCTTGCGTGCCTCTGTGCCGTTCAGGTCGACACGGATCAGCGCCTGCGACGAAAGGCCGCCGATGAAGGCATCGCCACGCCATTCGGGGAACATCGCGCCCGAATAGATCATCAGCCCGCCCGGCGAGATCACCGGATTCCACCAGACCTTGGGCGCCTCATAGCCGTCGCCCGGCTTGTGATCGGGAATATCGCGGCCGTCATAGTGGCTGCCGTTCGACACGGCGGGATAGCCGTAATTGCGGTTGGGCAGGATCAGGTTCACCTCATCCCCACCCTTGGGCCCCATCTCCTGCTCCCACAGATTGCCCGCGCTGTCGAAGGCGAGGCCCAGCAGGTTGCGGTGGCCGTAGCTCCACACCTCGGGCGCGAAACCCTTGGCGGCCAGCGGGTTGCCTAGCGCCGGCTTGCCGTCCAGGGTCAGCCGCAGCACCTTGCCCAGCGTGGCCTTAGGATCCTGCGCCGGATCGAACTTCTGCCGCTCGCCATTGGTGAAGAACAAATACTTGCCGTCGGGCGAGAAAGCGATGCGGCCGGAATAGTGGCCATCCCCCTCCACGAACGGGCGGGCGCGGAACAGCTCGGTTACGTCCTCCAGCCGCGGGCCGCTCTTGGCGTCTTCAGCGAAGCGCCCGCGCCACAGCACCACGCCCTTGCCGCCCTCCCCCGCAACAGACCCCGAGAAATAGACCAGCTTGCTGGTGGCGAAATCCGGCGCCAACACCACGTCCATCAGCGCGCCCTGCCCGGCGCTGTCGATCTTCGGAATACCGGCGAGGGGCATGGTCGCGGTGACGCTGTTCGACCCCTTGGCGATGATGACGAGCAGCATCCGCCCGTCCTTCTCCGTCACCAGCGCACGGCCGTCCGGCAGGAAGGTCATCGCCCACGGGCTGTCGAGATCGGCAACGGGGGTGACCGCGAACGGCTTCCCTTCCGAGATGTCAGTGCCCGGCTGCGCTGAGGCGGGCCCATCGGCGCTCCCGCAGGCGGCGAGCGCGAGGGCGGCAAAGGCGGCGGGCGGCAGGCGCATCGGGGTCACTCCGTGGATGAGATCGAACGCGCCTGATCGCACGCCCTGTGCCAAGGCGCCATGCCCCGCTTCGCCCCCTTGCCGCGTGCCCGTGTTCCGGCTATATCCCCCTTGCTTCTCGACATCGGAAACCTTGCCGAGGTCGGCGCCACCGGCGCCGACGCGGGGGGCGCATATCTTGAGTCGGAGACGCGCTTGGCGGATATCGCCGCATTGGAACGCCTGATCGAGCCCGAGGCGCAGGCCCTCGGCCTCAGCCTCGTGCGTGTGGCGATGTTCGGCGGCAAGTCCGATCCGACGTTGCAGGTGATGGCGGAGCGGCCGGACACGCGCCAGCTCGACATCGCCGATTGCGAGGCGCTCAGCCGCCGCATCTCCGACGTGCTCGACGAGCATGATCCGATCGAGGAGGCCTATCGGCTGGAGGTCTCCTCCCCCGGCATCGATCGCCCGCTCACCCGCTCGCAGGATTATGCCGACTGGGCCGGGTTCGATGCGCGCGTGAAGCTCAGCGAGACGATCGAGGGCCGCAAGCAGATCGACGGCAAGCTGCTCGGCCTCGCCGATGGCACCGTCACCATGCAGATCCGGGCGAAGGACAAGAGCCTTCAGCCCTTCGCCTTCCCGCTGGCCTTCGTTGCCTCAGCCAAGCTCTTGCTCACCGACGAGCTCATCCGGGCGACCGCCCCACTCGACGCCGCCGGTGCCGAGGAAGAAGAAATCGAAGACGCCATGCTCGACGCCGAAGGCGTCGACCAAGAACTCGAAGAAGGACAGGATTGACGATGGCTACCGCCATTTCCGCCAACAAGGCCGAGCTGCTCGCCATTGCAGATGCGGTCGCGCGTGAGAAGCTGATCGATCGCGGCATCGTCATCGAGGCGATGGAGGATGCGATCCAGCGCGCCGCCAAGGCCCGCTACGGCGCCGAGAACGACATCCGCGCCAAGATCGACCCCAAGGGCGGCGACCTGCGCCTGTGGCGCGTCGTCGAGGTCGTCGAGGAGGTGGAGAATTACTTCACCCAGGTCTCCTCGACCGAGGCCGCCAAGCTCCAGAAGGATGCTAAGGTCGGCGACTTCATCGTCGATCCGCTGCCCAATTTCGAGTTCGGCCGCATCGCCGCGCAGGCCGCCAAGCAGGTCATCTTCCAGAAGGTGCGCGACGCCGAGCGCGAGCGCCAGTATGACGAGTTCAAGGACCGTGCGGGCGAGATCATCACCGGCGTCGTCAAGCGGGTCGAGTTCGGTCACATCGTCGTCGATCTGGGCCGCGCCGAGGGCGTCATCCGCCGCGACCAGCAGATTCCGCGCGAAGTCGTCCGCGTCGGCGATCGCGTCCGCTCGCTGATCCTGCGCGTCGTGCGCGAGAATCGTGGGCCGCAGATCTTCCTCAGCCGCGCGCATCCGGACTTCATGAAGAAGCTGTTCGCGCAGGAAGTCCCCGAGATTTACGACGGCGTCATCGAGATCAAGGCCGCCGCACGCGATCCGGGCAGCCGCGCCAAGATCGGTGTGATCAGCCATGACGGCGGCATCGATCCGGTCGGCGCGTGCGTCGGCATGAAGGGCAGCCGCGTGCAGGCCGTCGTGCAGGAGATGCAGGGCGAGAAGATCGACATCATCCCCTGGTCGCCCGACACCGCGACGTTCGTCGTCAACGCGCTCCAGCCAGCCACGGTCAGCCGCGTCGTGATCGACGAGGAAGAGGAGCGGATCGAGGTGGTCGTCCCTGACGATCAGCTCTCGCTCGCCATCGGCCGCCGCGGTCAGAACGTCCGCCTCGCCAGCCAGCTGACCGGCAAGGCGATCGACATCCTGACCGAGGCCGACGCCTCCGAGAAGCGCCAGAAGGAGTTCGTCGAGCGCTCCGAGACGTTCCAGAACGAGCTGGACGTGGATGAGACGCTCGCCCAGCTGCTCGTCGCCGAGGGCTTCACCTCGCTCGACGAGGTCGCCTATGTCGAGCTCGACGAGGTCGCCTCGATCGAGGGCCTCGACGACGAGATCGCGCAGGAGCTCCAGTCCCGCGCGCAGGAAGCGCTCGACCGGCGCGAGGCCGCCAATCGCGAGCTGCGCACGTCGCTCGGCGTCGAGGATGCTCTGGCGGAGCTACCGCACCTGACCGAAGCGATGCTCGTCACGCTCGGCAAGGCGGGTATCAAGACGCTCGACGATCTCGCCGATCTCGCCACGGACGAGCTGATCGCCAAGAAGCGGGCCGAGCCGCGTCGCCGTGCCGAGAACGCAGCGCCGCAGCGCTCGCGCCCTGAGGACAAGGGCGGCATCCTCGCCGAATATGGCCTGAACGAGGAACAGGGAAACGAGATCATCATGGCGGCGCGCGCCCACTGGTTCGAGGACGATGCCTCGGCCGAGGAGGCGCAGGGCTGATGCCGTTCGTCGACATCCGCCTGGCGGGCAGCATCACGCGCGATCAGAAAGCGGCGCTCGTCGCGGATGTCACCCGTTCGCTGGTCGAGCGGCTGGGCAAGAACCCGGCTGCGGTGCAGGTCAACATTCAGGAGCTCCCGACCGAGAATTACGGTTCGGGCGGCATCCTGATCGCGGATCGCGCATCCGCCTCCACGCAGGAGGTCGCACCCGCGGATGGCACACGATGAGATCCTGCTCGATCTGACCGACGAGGGCGATGCGCCACCTGCAAAGGTGGCGCACACGCCCGAGCGTACCTGCATCATCACGCGCGAGAAGGGCGCGCGCGACGCGCTCATTCGCCTCGCGCTCGCCCCCGACGGCAGCGTCGCGCCCGATGTGCGCGCGCGTGCGCCAGGACGCGGCGCGTGGATCGGCGCGGATCGCGCCACGCTCGAGCGCGCCATCGCCAAGGGCAAGCTGAAGGGCGCGCTGGCGCGTGCCTTCAAGGGCGCGCCGCTCACCATTCCCGCCGACCTGCCCGATCGGATCGAGCAGGCGCTCGCCCGCGCCACGCTCGACCGGCTGGGGCTGGAGGCGCGTGCCGGCACGCTGCTGACCGGCAGCGACAGGATCTCGGATGCTGCTCGCAAGGGACAGGTTTCGCTGCTGCTGCATGCCGACGATGCGGCAGAGGACGGCAACCGCAAGCTCGACCAGGCGTGGCGAGTCGGCCTCGATCGCGAGGGCGAGGCGGTGCGGGGGCTCGTAATTCCCGCAAGCCGTTCCATATTGTCGATGGCGGTCGGACGTGAGAATGTGGTACATATCGCGTTGACTGCGCCGGCCGCGGCTGCGCGCGTCTCCGAGACGCTGCGCCGCTGGTGCGGGTTTATTGGACGAGACGGAGGCGAGGCGCCTTGCGAAGCCGGTTCGCAGGGCACATCGGCGCTTCGGAGAGGCGACGGGCCGGGGTGATCCCCGCAACCCGATGCCGATGGAATGAGACGAACGACGGGGCCGGCAGCGCCTGCCCGTCCCACGACTGAAGGGTGTGCAAGCGACCTTATGAGCGATAACGACAAGCCGAAGCTGGGTATGCGCGCGCCCCTGGGCCTGAACAAGCGGACCGTTGAGGTCGGCAAGGTCAAGCAGAGCTTCTCCCACGGCCGGTCCAACACCGTGATCGTGGAAACCAAGAAGGCACGCACGCTGCGCAAGCCGGGCGATCCCGCGCCCGCGCCGGCGAACGAGCCCGTCGTTGCGCCCGAGCCGGTCGCCGCGGCGCCCGCACCTGCGCCGGCCCCGGCAGCGGCAGCGGCAGCGGCTGCGCCTACGCCAGCCCCCACTCCCACGCCGGCGCCTGCCCCGGCAGCGGCGCGCCCCGCGCCTGCGCCTGCGCCGGTGGCCGCACGCCCGGCTGCGCCTGCACCGCGCCCCATGCCGACCCGCGCACTCACGCCGCTCGAGCGGCGCGAGCAGCAGGAGCGTCTGCTGCGCGAGGCGGAGGAAGCGCGCATGACCGCGCTGGCCGAGGCGCGCAGCCGTGAGGAGCGCCTGAAGGTCGAGGCGGCCGAGGAAGAGCGCCGCCGTGCCGAGGAAAATCGCCGCGCCGAGGAGGCTAAGGCGAACGAGCCGGCTCAGCCTGCGGTCGAAGAAGCCAAGGCCGCGCCTGCGGCGGAGCCCGCTGCTGCACCGGCCACTGCCGAGGCGCCTGCTGCCGCCACGACGGCGGAGCCCGCCGCGGCTGCCGGCGACGCACCGGCCGGCGAGGCGCGCCGCACCGACGGCTTCCCGCCGCCGCGCCGGTTCACCCCCGTCGTGCCCGTCCGCCGTCCGGAGCCGCCCAAGCCTGCGCAGCGCGACCGCAAGGGCGATGACCGGCGCCAGTCGGGCAAGCTCACCGTCACCAAGGCGCTGAACGACGGCGATGCCGGCGGCGCCCGTGCCCGCAGCCTCGCCGCGCTGAAGCGTGCGCGTGAGAAGGACAAGCGCGCCCATGCCGGCGGCGGCGTGCAGGCCAAGCAGGTCCGCGACGTGGCGGTGCCCGAGACGATCACCGTTGGTGAACTCGCCAACCGCATGGCCGAGCGCGGTGCCGATCTGGTGAAGGCGCTGTTCAAGATGGGCATGCCCGTGACCATCAACGCCACGATCGATCAGGACACGGCCGAGCTGCTGGTGACGGAATTCGGCCACAACATCCGCCGCGTCAGCGACAGCGATGTCGATCTCGTCACCACCGACGATGTCGATGCGGCGGAGACGCTGCAGCCGCGCCCGCCGGTCGTCACGATCATGGGCCATGTCGATCACGGCAAGACCAGCCTGCTCGATGCGCTGCGCGGCACCGATGTCGTCTCGGGCGAAGCCGGCGGCATCACCCAGCATATCGGCGCCTACCAGGTGACGCAGAAGGACGGGTCGAAGATCACCTTCCTCGACACGCCCGGCCACGAAGCCTTCTCCGAGATGCGTGCGCGCGGCGCCAACGTGACCGACATCGTCGTGATCGTGGTGGCGGGCGACGACGGCATCCGGCCGCAGACGATCGAGGCGATCAACCACACCAAGGCGGCCGGCGTGCCGATGATCGTGGCGATCAACAAGATGGACAAGCCGGGCAGCAACGCCCAGCGCGTTCGCGAGGCGCTGCTGCAATATGACGTCCAGGTCGAGAGCATGGGCGGCGACGTGCAGGAGGTCGAGGTTTCGGCGCTGAAGCGCACCGGGCTCGACGACCTGATCGAGAAGATCCAGCTCCAGGCCGAACTGCTCGAGCTCACCGCCAACCCCGATCGCCAGGCCGAGGGCACGGTGGTCGAGGCGCAGCTCGACAAGGGCCGCGGCCCGGTCGCGACGGTGCTCGTCAACCGTGGCACGCTGCGCGTCGGCGACATCTTCGTCGTCGGGGCCGAGAGCGGCAAGGTCCGCGCGATGGTCGACGACAAGGGCAAGCAGATCAAGGAAGCCGGCCCGTCCATGCCGGTCGAGGTGCTCGGCATGTCCGGCGTGCCGCATGCGGCGGATCAGCTGTCCGTCGTCGATACGGAATCGCGCGCTCGTGAGATCGCGGCCTATCGTGCGGGTGTCATCCAGCAGAAGCGCACCACCGCGGCGCCCGCGTCGCTCGAGTCGATGTTCTCGGCTCTGCGCGACAAGCAGGCCAGCCAGTATCCGGTGGTCGTGAAGGCGGACGCGCAGGGCTCGGTCGAGGCGATCCTCGGCTCGCTCGCCAAGATCGGCAACGCCGACATTCAGGTGCGCATCCTGCACTCGGGCGTCGGCGGCATCACCGAGAGCGACGTGACGCTGGCGGCCGCCTCCAAGGCGCCCATCATCGGTTTCAACGTCCGCGCCAACGCCAAGGCGCGCGAGATCGCCACCCGCGATCAGGTCGCGCTGAAATACTATGACGTCATCTACGACCTGCTCGACGAGATCAGGGCGGCGATGGCTGGCCAGCTCGGGCCCGAATATTTTGAGACGGTGGTCGGTCGTGCCGAGGTGCGCGAGGTCTTCTCCGCGGGCAAGCATGGCCGCGCAGCGGGTCTTCTCGTCACCGAGGGGTACATCAAGAAGGACCTGCGCGCTCGCCTCACCCGCGACGACGTCATCGTCTACAACGGCAAGATCGCCTCGCTGCGTCGCTTCAAGGACGACGTGGCCGAGGTCCGCGCCGGCCTCGAATGCGGTGTCACGCTGGAAGGCTCGATCGACGTCAAGGCGGGCGACTATCTCGAGACGTTCGAGGTCGAGGAACGCGCTCGGACGCTGTAATTGGGCAAGCCGAAGGAGCGCGGGCTGCATCCCGTCCGTGACTTCTTCGGCGGCCTGTTCGAAGCGATGGGCTGCGTCGGAGAGGGCTGTCTCGCCTTCACCGTCCTGATCGCTCTTGCCGCCCCGGCTACCCTTCTGCTGCTGAGATAGACGATGCGCCGCAACGAAACCCCTGAGGGCAAGTCCGTCCGCCTGCTGCGCGTGGGCGAGCAGGTCCGCCATGCGCTGTCCGACGTGCTGATGCGCGGCGATGTGCATGACGAGACGCTCGCCTCGCACACCGTTTCGGTCACCGAGGTGCGCATGTCGCCCGACCTGCGCCACGCCACTGCCTTCGTGAAGCCGCTGCTCGGCGAGGACGAGGCGGTGGTGCTCAAGGCGCTGCGCACCAATACCGCCTATCTGCAGTCCGAAGTCGCCCGCCGGGTGAACCTCAAATATGCCGCCCGGCTGAAGTTCGTCGCCGACGAGAGCTTCGAGGAAGGCGGCCATATCGATCGCCTGCTGCGGGATCCCCGCATCGCCCGCGATCTCGAAGGCGACGCGGAGGGATAAGCCCTCCGCTTGTCTCCGCTACGGTCCGCCGCCAGAACGGCGCGCATGCCCATCGCCCCGCTCGCCGCCTTGCTGCTCGCCGCCACCTCGCCCCCTGCCGCGGCGACGGCAGATCCGCCGCGCGATGCGGTGCATCCGGCAACCATGGCCGCCTTCGTTATCCCGGCGCAGGACGGCGCGATGAATGCGGTCCTCTATCGCGCCGCTGGTGCCGGTCCGCATCCGATGCTGCTGTTGCTCCACGGCTTTCCCGGTAACGAGCAGAACCTCGATCTGGGCCAGGCCGCGCGCCGTGCCGGCTGGAGCGTGCTGACGCTCCACTATCGTGGCAGCTGGGGCAGCCCCGGCCGCTTCACCTTCGCGGGCGCAGCCGATGATGCGCGCACCGCCATCGCCTTTCTTCGAGCCAATGCCGAGCGCTACGGCATCGATCCGCGGCGAATGGCGGTCGCCGGACACAGCATGGGCGGCATGATGGCCGCCCGCGCCGCCGCGGACGACAAGGCTTTGCTCGGCGCCTTCCTGATCGATCCGTGGGATATGGCCGGCTCCGCCCGCTTCTACCGGTCGGATGCCGCCGCCCGGCAGGACTTCATCGACAACGAGCTGCGTGGCGACCTGCCGCCGCTCGCGGGGACCAGCGAGGCGGCGCTGCTGGCCGAGCTGGACGCCACCGGTCCGCGGCTCGACCTGCCGGTCACGATCCGCGAGATCGGACGCCGGCCGGTCGCGATGGTTTACGCGGAACGCGGCAATGGCACGGATCAGGCGCGCTCCATCTCGCGTGCCGCCGGCCTCCCCACACCGCCCGTACTGCCGACCGACCACAGCTTCTCGGACATGCGGATCGCCCTCGCGACCCGCCTCGTCGAGTGGCTGGCGACGCTGCCGCGCTGACCTTATGGCCAAGCTCTATTTCTATTATTCCGCGATGAACGCGGGCAAATCGACCGTGCTGCTCCAGTCGGACTTCAACTATCGCGAACGCGGCATGGAGACGATGCTGTGGACCGCGGCGCTGGACGACCGTTTCGGCGAGCCGCGCATCGCCTCGCGCATCGGCCTGTCCGCGCCGGCGCACCTGTTCGCGCCGGACACCGACCTGTTCGCTGCCATCGCTGCCGAACTCGGCACGCGCCCCCTCGCCTGCGTGCTGGTCGACGAGGCGCAATGGCTGAGCAGCGATCAGGTTCGCGGTCTTGCGGCCGTGTGTGACCGGCTCAACGTGCCGGTCCTCACCTACGGCCTTCGCACCGATTTTCAGGGCGAGCTGTTCCCCGGTTCGGCGGCCCTACTGGCGCTGGCGGACAAGCTGGTCGAGCTCAAGACCGTTTGCCATTGCGGTGCCAAGGCGACGATGAACCTCCGGCTCGATGCAGGCGGACGGCCGGTGCGGGAGGGCGCGCAGGTCGAGGCCGGCGGCAATGACCGCTATGTCGCCATGTGCCGCCGGCACTTCACCGAGGCGCTCGCCTGATGCTCGATGTCGCTCGCCTGCATGTGCCGCTTCGGGACGGCACTGTCCGCCTCGAGCCTCTGACGGAACGCCACCGCGACGCACTTCGTGAAGCCTGCGCGGCGGATGCGGCGATCTGGGAGATCTATCTCAACAGCTGGGCGTTGGACTGCTTCGACGTGACCTTCGATGCCCTGCTCGCCAACCCGGCGCGCCAGCCCTTCGCCATAGTCGAGGATGGCAAGCTGGTCGGCATGACCGCGTGGATCAACGCCGAGCCACGGCACCGCACGGTCGAGCTGGGCAACACCTATCTCGCGCCTGCCGCTCGCGGCACCGGACTGAATGGCCGGGTCAAGCGGCTGTTGCTCGATCACGGCTTCGCACTGGGCCTTCTGCGCGTTCAGTTCGTCATCGATGTGCGCAACGAACGCAGCCAGGCCGCAGTGCTGAAGCTGGGCGCTCGCCCGGAAGGCGTGATCCGCAACCATTATGTCACGTGGACGGGCCACAGGCGCAGTTCCGCCTTGTTCTCGATCGTCGCCGGGGAGTGGCCGCACGCATGATGCTGACCGCATTGCTTCTGCTCGCGGCGGCGCCGCTGGAACCCGGCGTTGAGGCCGATCCGGAGCCGAGCATACCCCTTTCCGGCCAATATGATCCGCAGAATGCGTTCGCCCGCATCATTCGTGGCGAGCTGCCGGTGGCAAAGGTCTATGAGGACCGTCACCTGCTCGCCTTCATGGATCGTGCGCCGATCAGCGCTGGCCATGTGCTGATCATCTCCAAGACGGCGAAGGCGCGCACCCTGCTCGATCTGCCCGACCGCGATCTGCGCCGCATCCTGAAGCTGGCACGCCGGGTGGGCCGGGCGGAGATTGACGGCCTCGGCGCTGCCGGCTTCCGGCTGATCCAGAACAATGGCTATGGCCAGAGCGTGCCGCACTTCCACCTGCACGTCGTGCCGCGTTATCCGGGTGCGGCATTCAATTACGCCAAGGATCGTGCACAGGGGCTCGATCAGCTGGAGCCCGTCGCCGCCCGCATCCGTGGGGCGCTGCGGTGAGCGGTCCCTCCCTTCACGGCTGGCTGATCCTCGACAAGCCGCTGGGCCTCGGCTCCACGCAGGCGGTGAGCGCAGTCAAGCGGGCGCTCCGCGAAGGCGGCGATGCCAAGGCGAAGGTCGGCCACGGCGGAACGCTCGATCCGCTCGCCTCCGGCGTACTGCCGGTCGCTCTGGGCGAGGCGACGAAGCTGGCCGGGCGGATGCTGGATGCGGACAAGCTCTACGCCTTCACCATTGGCTTCGGAGTGGAGACGGATACGCTCGATGGCGAGGGACGCGCCGTCGCGCTCTCGCCCGTCATGCCGACGCTGGCCGAGGTGGAGGCAGTGCTGCCGCGCTTCACCGGCGCGATCGCGCAGGTGCCGCCTGCTTATTCGGCGCTGAAGGTGGATGGCGAGCGGGCCTATGATCGCGCACGCGCCGGCGAGGCGGTGGAGATGGTCTCGCGGCAGGTAACGGTCCACGCGCTGACCCTTCAGCCGGACGCGGCGGAGCGCGAAACACCCCTTCCCGCTGTCACGCTCCTTGCCCATGTGTCGAAGGGCACCTACATTCGGAGTCTGGCCCGCGACATTGCGGTGGCGCTCGGCACGGTCGGGCACGTGACCATGTTGCGCCGGCTGAAGGCCGGGCCTTTCACCCTCGCCGCGGCAATTTCGCTGGACAAGTTGGCCGAGCTTGCTACGGCGCGCTCGCTTGAAAACTCTCTCCTGCCGTTGACGGCGGGGCTGGACGGCATCCCGGCCCTTGCTCTCACCCCCGATCAGGCAGGGGCGCTCCGCCAGGGGCGCAAGCTGATCGGGACGCTCGCGACACCCGGGCTCAACCTTGCGATGGACGGCCTCGTGCCGGTCGCTCTGGTGGAGCGGGACGGACCGGAGGTCCGTGTGGTGCGCGGCTTCAACCTGTGAACGATGCCGTGGAAAGACAGACATGACCATCACTGCCGAGCGCAAGGAAGCGCTGATCAAGGACAATGCCCGCGCCGAGGGCGACACCGGCTCCCCCGAGGTGCAGGTCGCCATCCTCACCGAGCGGATCGTCAACCTGACCGAGCACTTCAAGAGCCACGCGAAGGACAACCATTCGCGCCGCGGCCTGCTGATGCTCGTCAACAAGCGCCGCAGCCTGCTCGATTACCTTCGCAAAAAGGACGGCGCGCGCTACACCGCGCTGATCGCGAAGCTGGGTCTGCGCAAGTAACCCGAAGGGCGCCCTCGCGGCGCCCTTCTTGTTTTTCACTCCCGCCACCCCGGACCTGTTCCGGGGTCCACCGTCCGGCACCTCCGCAGGCATTTGGCCTTGCCGTGACCTGGATGTCGGAACAAGTCCGGCAAGGCGCCGACCAGGAGACGGGACGAGATGTCCCACACCGCCGCGGGCGGTTCGACCCGCGAGATGAGGCCCCGACAGGCATCCGGCCCGTCGGAGTGAAGGAAACGATATGTTCGATATCAAGAAGCAGGAAGTCCAGTGGGGCAATGCCACGCTGACGCTGGAGACGGGCCGCGTTGCCCGCCAGGCCGATGGCGCGGTGATCGCGACGCTCGGCGAGACCGTGGTGCTCTGCGCCGTCACTGCCGCGCGTTCGGTGAAGGACGGACAGGACTTCTTCCCGCTCACCGTTCATTATCAGGAGAAGTATAGCGCTGCGGGTCGCATCCCCGGCGGCTTCTTCAAGCGCGAGCGCGGCGCGACCGAGAAGGAGACGCTGACCAGCCGTCTCATCGATCGCCCGATCCGCCCCCTCTTCCCCGAGGGCTTCTATAACGAGATCAACGTTATCGCTCAGGTGCTGAGCTATGACGGCGAGAACGAGCCCGACATCCTCGCGATGGTCGCCGCCTCCGCCGCGCTCACGCTTTCTGGCGTCCCGTTCATGGGTCCGATCGGCGCTGCCCGCGTCGGCTACCAGGATGGCGAATATATCCTCAACCCGACGCTGGAGCAGGTGAAGGAAGGCGAGCTCGATCTCGTCGTCGCCGCCACCCAGGACGCGGTGATGATGGTCGAATCCGAAGCCAAGGAGCTTTCGGAAGAGGTCATGCTCGGCGCCGTCGTGTTCGCGCACGAGCAGAGCCGCAAGGTGATCGACGCGATCATCGGCCTGGCGGAGAAGGCTGCCAAGGATCCGTGGGAACTGCCCTCGCTTGACGAGAGCGAGCTCAAGGCGACCGTCAAGGGCCTGCTCGGCGACGGGCTGACCAAGGCTTACAAGAACACCGGCAAGGCCGATCGCGTCGCCGCCATCGCGGAAGCGAAGAAGGCGCTGCACGAGCACTTCAAGGATGCCGACGCCGCGACGCGCCTGAAGGCGAACAAGCTCGGGAAGAAGGTGGAGGCGGAGATCGTCCGCACCGCCATCCTGAAGGAAGGCCGCCGCATCGACGGCCGCGATACGAAGACGGTCCGTCCGATCGACGCGATGGTCCACTTCCTGCCGCGCACCCACGGCTCGGCGCTGTTCACCCGCGGCGAGACGCAGGCGATCGTGTCAACCACGCTCGGCACCAAGGATGCCGAGCAGATGATCGACGGGCTGAACGGCCTGTCCTACGAGCATTTCATGCTGCACTATAACTTCCCGCCCTATTCGGTCGGCGAAGTCGGCCGCTTCGGTGCGCCGGGGCGGCGTGAGGTCGGCCACGGCAAGCTCGCCTGGCGCGCGCTGCGCCCCGTGCTGCCGACGAAGGAAGAGTTCCCCTACACCATCCGCGTCCTGTCCGACATCACCGAGAGCAATGGCTCCTCGTCGATGGCGACCGTATGCGGCGGTTCGCTGGCGATGATGGATGCGGGGGTGCCGCTGAAGCGCCCCGTGTCCGGCATCGCGATGGGCCTGATCCTCGAAGGCAAGGACTTCGCCGTGATCTCCGACATCCTCGGCGACGAGGATCACCTCGGCGACATGGATTTCAAGGTGGCCGGCACGTCCGAGGGCATCACCAGCCTGCAGATGGACATCAAGGTCGCCGGGATCACGGAGGAGATCATGAAGGTCGCGCTCGCGCAGGCGAATGAGGGCCGCGCCCACATTCTCGGCGAGATGGCCAAGGCGCTCGACCACACCCGGACCGAGCTGTCGGCGCACGCGCCGCGGATCGAGACGATGTCGGTCCCCAAGGAGAAGATCCGCGACATCATCGGCACCGGCGGCAAGGTGATCCGCGAGATCGTCGCGCAGACCGGCGCGAAGGTCGACATCGACGACGACGGCACCGTCAAGATCAGCTCGGCCGACAACGCCAAGATCGAGGCCGCCAAGGCCTGGATCCAGGGCATCGTCGCCGAGGCCGAAGTCGGCAAGATCTACAACGGCAAGGTCGTCAACCTCGTCGATTTCGGCGCGTTCGTGAACTTCATGGGCGGAAAGGACGGTCTCGTCCACGTCTCCGAAATCCGCAACGAGCGGGTCGAGAAGGTCGCCGACGTCCTGAAGGAAGGCCAGGAGGTCAAGGTCAAGGTCCTCGAGATCGATCCGCGCGGTAAGGTTCGCCTGTCGATGCGCGTCGTCGATCAGGAGACCGGCGCCGAGCTGGAGGACAATCGTCCGGCCCGCGAACCGCGCGAGCCGCGCGGCGATCGTGGTCCGCGCCGCGATGGTGAGGGCCGTGGCCCCCGCCGCGATGGTGGTGACCGTGGTCCGCGCCGCGAGGGCGGTGATCGTGGCTCCCGCCGTGATGGCGGCGACCGCGGTCCGCGCGGCGAAGGGGGCGATCGTCCCCGTCGTGAGCGCTCGCCGAGCGAGGACGGCCCCGAGCCCGATTTCGCACCGGCCTTCCTGACCCGCAGCGACGACGACTGATCGTCGCCGATCAGGGCTTTTGAACGGAGGGGCTCGCAGCGATGCGGGCCCCTTCTTTCGTTTACGCGGGAGCCTTCTCGCGGACGCGGAGTTCAGACGCCCAGCGAAGAGGGTGGGAAAACAAGATGGCACTTCCGCCGGCGACAGGCCCCGGTCCCTTCAGGCGGGTGCCGGATGCCGAATTGCGCAAGATCTTCTATCTTGAGCCGACACGCACCTACCTTTTCGAGATCATCCCCATCAACACATCGCCTCCGCCCGGCACGGATGATCCCAGAGTGACTGCGTTGCTGCGGCGGATGCTCTACCTTCGCGTTCTTCATCCGCCCATGCTCCGGCAACTCGCCGAAGATGCGCGCGCGTTGCTGGCCGAGCGGCAGATGATCGCGATTGCGGCCAAGCTGCTCAGTCTCATGCGGGACGTGTTCAACAGCCCCTGGGCCTTCCCCGCGCTGATGCAGAACAAGGATATCATCGCCTATCGCAGCGCCTTCAGCGGCGTGGTGGATGTCACGGGCGTGACAGCCAACGTAACCGGCTCCACCCCTGCAGCTTACGCGCTGTCGTTCCTCAGCCGCTTTGCCGGCACCGCGGTCGGGCACGGCGTGTACATGGCATCGCTGACGAACCGTCATTATGATTATTACCTGCAGAAGATGAACGCCGAACTGCAGCTGCGCGGCGTCAACACGGCCTTGCTGCCATGAACGCGCGGATCGCAGTCTCGGTGCTGCTCGCAGCCGCCAACCTCGCGGCCGCACTGTGGATCATCCAGCGCTATGGCGTCGGCTCGGGCGCGACCTTCCTCGCGATCATTGCCGCGGTGATCGTGAGCGCGATCGTTCAACGCCTGCGGTTCGGCCGGGAGACCGGATGGCGGGCGCGGTTCGACCCGGTCGTGGTCCTAGGATTTCTCATCGGCTTCGATCTGGTGCTGGCGATCGCCATCGCGGTGCGCGGCTAGAATTCCGCTCGCATCGGTGCTGCCTGACTAGCCTTCATCCCGGCGGCGAAACAGGCTAGACGCTCCGGATGGCGCTCAACCCGTTCGGCTCCCAGCCGTTCTTCGACGACAAGAACCGCGCCTTCTGGATCCTCCAGTCGGTCGGCTGGACAGGCTATTTTACCCTGCGTGCGCTGGGCGGCATCGCCAATGCGATGGGGCTGCTCTACATCATCCCCACTGCGCTCGCGACGGCGACAGGCTATTCGCTGACGTTGTTGATGGCCTCCGCCTATCGCCGGCTGATCCGCCAGCGGCCGATCGTCACCTGGACGGTCTCGATCGGCATCCTGATCCTCGCCGCCGCGATCTTCTCCACGATCGAGACATGGGCGCACGCCACCTTCTACCGTCCGGGCTCGATGCCTGAAGGGGTGCAGTTTTTCGGCGCGATCCTGCTCGATTTCGCGCTGCTCGCCGCATGGTCGGCGCTCTATTACGCGATCAATTTCTATCTCCAGCTCGAGCGCCAGTCGGACCAGCTCAGCCGCCTGGAATCTCAGGCATCCACCGCACAGCTGGCCATGCTCCGCTATCAGCTGAACCCCCACTTCCTGTTCAACACGCTGAACAGCATCTCGACTCTAGTCCTGCTCAAGCAGACCGAGCGGGCCAACGTCATGCTGTCGCGCCTCTCCTCCTTCCTGCGCTACACGCTGGTGAACGATCTCGGCTCGGAGGTGACGCTGGCGCAGGAGGTCGAGACGCTGAAGCTCTATCTCGAGATCGAGAAGATGCGGTTCGAGGAGCGGTTGCGGCCCAGTTTCGAGATCGAGCCTGCCGCCACCATGGGGCTGCTGCCCTCCCTCCTGCTCCAGCCGCTGGTCGAGAACTCGATCAAATATGCCGTGACGCCCAAGGAGGAGGGTGCGCGGATCGCCGTCTCCGCACGCCTGATCGGCGACCGCCTTCAGATCACCGTCACCGATGACGGCCCGGGGTTGAACGAGGGCAACGCACGCGCCACCTCCACGGCGGAAGGGACGGGCGTCGGTCTGGCGAACATCCGGGACAGGCTGGCGCAGGCCTATGGCACGGATCATCGCTTCGATGTTCAAACCAGTGCAGGAAGCGGGTTCGGCGTCGTCATCGAGATCCCGTTCCGAACGACATTGACCAAGGAAGCTGCATGACGATCCGCACCATCCTCGTCGACGACGAGCCGCTCGCCATCCAGGGGCTTCAGCTCCGGCTTGAGGCGCATGACGACGTGGAGATCATCGAAACCTGCCTGAACGGCCGCGAGGCGATCCGGGCGATCAAGACGCACAAGCCCGATCTCGTCTTTCTCGACATCCAGATGCCCGGCTTTGACGGCTTTTCCGTCATCCAGGGGTTGATGGAGGTGGAGCCGCCGCTGTTCGTCTTCGTCACCGCCTATCAGGATCACGCCATCCGCGCCTTCGAAGCGGATGCGGTGGATTATCTGATGAAGCCGGTCGAGACGGATCGGCTGGCCGACACGCTGGACCGCGTGCGTCAGCGCCTTGCCGCCCGGCGCAGCCAGGAGGAAGCCGGCCGCCTGAAGGAAGTGCTGGCCGAGGTCGCGCCCGACGCTGTCGAGCAGATGGGCGACGGCAGCGAGGCGCCCTCCTCCAACCGCTTCGAGAAACTCATCAACATCAAGGATCGCGGGCAGATCTTCCGCGTGGACGTCGACACGATCGAGCGGATCGACGCGGCCGGCGATTACATGTGCATCTACACCGCCGACAACACGCTGATCCTGCGTGAGACGATGAAGGATCTGGAAAAGCGGCTCGATCCGCGGCGCTTCCAGCGCGTCCACCGCTCCACCATCGTCAACCTCGACCTGGTGAAAGAGGTGAAGCCGCACACGAACGGGGAGTGTTTCCTCGTTCTCGGCTCCGGCGCGCAGGTGAAGGTCAGTCGTAGCTACCGCGACGTGGTGGCGCGTTTCGTCCACTGATCGGACGCTGCCGGGCCGCTCGCGCCCGGCATCCTGCGGTCAAGGTCAGGCCGCGGCGACGAACCGCATCGCCACGCCGTTCATGCAGTAGCGCAGACCCGTCGGCTTCGGCCCGTCCTCGAACACATGGCCGAGATGCCCGCCGCAGCGCGCGCAGTGCACCTCGGTACGGGGATAGCCGATCAGCCGATCGGTCCGCGTGCCGACCGCCTGCGGCAGCGGCCGCCAGAAGCTCGGCCAGCCGGTGCCGCTGTCGAACTTGGTCGTGCT
The DNA here is from genome assembly GCF_900113315.1 of Sphingomonas jatrophae. Classification (GTDB taxonomy): domain Bacteria; phylum Pseudomonadota; class Alphaproteobacteria; order Sphingomonadales; family Sphingomonadaceae; genus Sphingomonas_P; species Sphingomonas_P jatrophae. The sequence continues at coordinate 721,333 of NZ_FOZG01000001.1, forward strand.
GGCGAACAGGCGGTGCATGCAGCCGGCGCAGACGAAGGTGCCGCGGCGATGCTCACCGTTCAGCGGGCTGGAGAAGGGCCGCTCGGTCGCCTCGCGGCGGAGGGTCGCATAAGCGGCGGGCGACAGGCGCTTGCGCCACTCCGCATCGGGCAGTGTGACCGGGAAGCGCTCGGCCGGCGCCGCTCCACCGCGTGCGCTCCAGATGCCCAGGCCAAGCGCGCCCGCGCCAATGCCGCCCAGCAGGGCCCGTCTCGTCACCATATCCACTCCAGAACCTCTTGGTTCAGCCGGATATGGGGGCGCTCCGCCGTCGCCGGAAGAGGCGCGCGAACAGGCTCGGCGGGCCGGACTTGAGCACGCTGACACGGAACCAGCGCGCAGTCAGCCGGATCGTCAGCGCGACCCAGGCAGCCTGCCACAGGATGGCAAGCAGATGCGGCCAGAGCGTCGGTTGCCCGGCAGCGCGCGCCAGCATGGCGTAGGGCGAACTCCACGGCAGGATCGCCGCGGCAAGCGCAAGCGGCCCATCGGGATCGTTCACCGCCGCGCTGGCGAAAGCGACGAGGCCGAGTTGCGCCATGGTCAACGGCATCGACATGGTCTGCACCTCGCGCACCGAATTCGCCTGCGCGCCGATGCCGAGGAACACCGCACCGATCAGCAGATAGGTGGCAGCGAAATAGATCAGGCCGAGCGCGAGATAGATCGGCCAGCCGACCGCCGGCGGCGGGATCACAGCGGGACCGGCAAAGGCGATCAGCGCCAGCGCCGCCGCGCCGCCCCAAACCGCGATGCCGGTCAAGGACAGGCCGAGCATGGCAACCAGCTTGCCGAAGAAGATGCCGTCCACCGGCACCGCCGCGGTCAACACCTCGATCACCTTGTTCGATTTCTCCTCGACCATGTTCGACAGCATCATGCCGGTGAGCAGCAGCGTCAGGAACATCAGCACGACCTGGCCGATGCGGGCCACGAGCGAGCGCGCGCGCGCGTCGCTGCCCGCCGCGGCATCCACCGGCCGCTCAGTCAGGGTCACGGGCTCCTCGAACGCAGCTGCCGCGTCGCCATCGGGAAAGAGACGAGCGAGGCTCAGGCTGCGCGTGCGATCCAAGAGCAGGCCCACCTCGCCGCGCAGATCCCGCAACACGCCTCGCGGTCCGGTCAGAACCGGCTTCTCCAGCGTACCCGACAGCACCGCCGAGGACCGCCGTACATTGTCCGCCAGCAACGCGCGGGCCTGCACCTCGCCCTCTCCCGCCGGCTTGACCAGCCGGAGCTGCGGCAAGGCGCCCTCGCCCAGCCGTTCCGCGATCAGCACGCGCGCGCGCACCAGCCCGTTCGCCTCGTCGGCCGGCAGGATCACCGCTATCGTCGGAGGTCCGGTCTCCTTGTCGACGTTCGCGCCGACCGCTCCGAACAGGCCGCCGGCCAGCAGCGGCAGCAACGGTCCGATGAGGAAGAACAGGAAGGTGCGGGACCAGACGCTGGCCACATAATCGCGCCGCGCGATCACCATGGCGGCGCGCAGGCTGTCCATCCGCCCCGTCATGGCCGCACCTCCTCATCCTCACGCATCGTGTCCGCTGCCGCCTGCCCGGCGATGGCGACGAACGCATCGTGCAGGCCGGGTCGCTCGATGGCGAGCGTCTCGATACCCGCATGGCCCTCGATCAATGCATGCAGCAGTGGCTCGATGCCGGTCTCCGGCAGCTCGAACAGCCACAGGCCGCCCTCGCGATGCGCATCCGCGGGCAGCGCCGCGCGCCAAGGTCCGTCCTCACTGCGCGTGCCGAGACGGACCTGCGGCCGCAGCCGCCCCCGTGCATCGGCCACCGATCCCTCGAACCGAACCCGACCGCCCGCGATGATCGCGATCCGCTCGCACAGCCGCTCGGCATGGGCGATGACATGGGTGGAAAAGAGCACCGTTGCCCCGCCCTCAGCCTGAGCGCGGATCAGACCTTCGAGCCGCCCCTGATTGAGCGCGTCGAGACCGGAAAAGGGCTCGTCCAGCACGATCAGCCGCGGCTGATGCACGATGGTGCCGAGGAGCTGGACCGTCTGCGCCATGCCCTTGGAGAGCGAGCGGATCGGCTTACCGGCCCACTCACCCAGCCCTGCCTCGCCCAGCAAGGTCGTGGCGCGGCGGCGACCTTCCTTCAGCGGCAGGCCACGCAAGGCGCCCATGAAGGCGATCGCTTCCTGACACGGCATGGACGGATAAAGGCCGCGTTCTTCGGGCAGATAGCCGACACGCGGTGCCGCGCGGAGCGGCTGCGCCTCGCCCAGCAGCGTGCGATGCCCCTCGTCAGGGTCGATGATGCCGAGCAGCATGCGCAAGGTGGTCGTCTTGCCGGCGCCGTTCGGGCCGAGCACGCCGTAGATGGCACCTTCCGGCACGGCGATGTCGATGCCATCCACGGCGCGGCGGCCGCCGAAGCTTTTGACGAGGCCGCGCGCTTCGATCGCCAATCGGGTCACCTCTGCCCTCATCCGTCATTCCCGCGCGCCAGAGAATCCATTACCGGGCGCAATGCAAATCGATCCCCGCGCCAGCGGGCATGACGGCAAAGCATGAACTATTCGCTCACGGATCGCTTGAAGGCGGAGGCCGCGCGGCTCGGCTTCGTTGCGTGCGGCATCGCACCAGCCGATGCGATGCCGCAGGCTGCCGCTCGGCTGCGGGAGTGGCTGGCAAGCGGCGCACATGGCGAGATGCTGTGGATGGAAGCACGCGAGAGTGAGCGCGCATCCCCGACCGGGCTCTGGCCGGACGTGCGCTCAGTGGTGATGCTGGGCATGAGCTACGCGCCAGCCACCGATCCGCGACTGCTGGAAAGTGAACTCGCGATAGGCCGCTTCGCCGCGTATGCGCAGGGGCAGGACTATCATGACATCGTCAAGAAGGCGCTGAAGGCACTCGCCCGTTGGCTGGTGGCGGAGGCACCCGACACTGCGCTCAAGGTGTTCGTCGATACGGCACCTGTGATGGAGAAGCCGCTGGCGGAGGCCGCCGGGCTCGGCTGGCAGGGCAAGCACAGCAACCTCGTTTCGCGGGAGCATGGGTCCTGGCTGCTGCTCGGCGCACTGATGACGACGCTCGATCTCGCGCCCGATGCGCCCGCACGGACGACGTGTGGCTCCTGCTCGGCCTGCTTGGATGCCTGTCCGACGAATGCCTTCCCCGCGCCGTTCCGGCTCGATGCGCGGCGCTGCATCTCCTATCTGACGATCGAGGCCAAAGGACCGATCCCGCGCGAACATCGCCGATCCATCGGCAACCGCGTCTATGGTTGTGACGATTGTCTGGCCGCCTGCCCCTGGAACAAGTTTGCCGCCGGGGCCGCCGCAAACCGCGCCTTCCTGCCCCGCGCGGAGCTGACCGCGCCTGCAATCGCCGACCTGCTTGAACTTGACGACGCGGCGTTCCGGCAGGTGTTTTCGGGATCGCCGATCAAACGGATCGGCCGCGACCGGATGGTGCGGAACGCACTGACCGCCGCGGGCAATAGCGGAGATGGCGCGCTGGTGGGGCGGGTCGCGGCCCTGCTGGACGATGCATCGCCCCTTGTCCGCGGGGCCGCGGTCTGGGCGTTGGGGCAGTTGGCTCCGCAGCGGCTTAGCGCCGAAGCATGGCGCTCGGGCGAGGAGACGGACGCCGAGGTTCAGGCGGAATGGGCTGCGGCGGGCCTCGACGGCTCTCCCCCAAGCGCCTGACGCGCTCAGCGTGCCTCGCTGCGACGGCTCAGCGCGGCGACACAGCTTGCCCGGTCGAAGTCGTCGCCCTTGGGGGTCCGCGCATCGACCCACTTCACCACCGCCTCACGACCATTGGCCGGGGTATAGAGATAGGCATCGAGCACGCACGCGGCGCCGGCAAACTGGAGCTTGCGTGCCCCCGGCTCGCGCACGTCCTGATCCGGATCGCCGAACAAGGCGGTCAGCGCACGTGCATCCCGGCCGAGCACGCCTTCAAGGCCACGGGCGGGCAGAGCGGGCGCCGGTGTCGACGCGACCGGCGCGGCGGGCCGCGGCGTCGTGGCGCAGGCGGATACGAGCAGCAGAGCGGACAGGCTCAGGATACGCGGCGTCATGCACGGCTCCGATGAAAGAAGTGGGTCGCCATCGCAGCACCCAGCACGGGCGCGAGCAGATTGACGAAGGGGATCAGGAACAAGGCGGCGACACCGAGCCCGAGCAGGAACCTTGCCGCTCGCGTCCGCTGCCGCCACGAGGCACGCGCGGGCGGATCGAGATGGCGCACCGCCACCATGTCGCTCAGGTCACGGCCGAGCGCGTAGCCGTTCACCACCAGCCCGAGCACCAGCACGCCGACCCCCGTGACCAGCAGGATCAGGTAAAGTGGCAGCGCCAGCAGGTTGAGCAGCACCAGCCGCCCCGCCGAGGCGAGCCCGAGCGCCGCCAGCTCGCCCCAGCCCACCGAGCGCGCCGTGGCCGCCGCGGCAGGATAGTGGCGCATCTCTACCACTTCGACGATGCGGTCCGAAAAGAGCGAGACCACGCCGATCGCCACCGCGGGAAACAGGAACCACAAGGCGGCAAGGCTGAGGAGCAGCGCGGTCAGACTACCTTCAACGCCATCAAACTGGCACTCGCCAAGCCAGCCTACCCACGCGCATGGGTCTGCTCCGTCGAGCGCGGCGCCCAGTGCGCCCCCTGCGGCCGCGAACAGCGCCAGCGTGATCGCCAACGAGACAAGCAGCACGCGCAGGATGCGCGGATCGCCGAGCTGCGCGAGCGAGAGGACCAGGGCACGGGCCATTGCGCGCTTATTGCCACCCTGCCCGCCCGCGTCTAGGCGCGGGCGCATTCTTGGCCGACCTTCCGGAGATCCGCGTGACCGAACCCACTCTCGACATCCTGGCGCTGGGCAATGCCATCGTCGACGTGCTGGCGCGTGTGGACGACGCCCTCATCGAGGCGGAGGGGATGACCAAGGGCTCGATGCGACTGATCGATGCCGCCGATGCATCGCGCCTCTATGCCGCCATGCCGGCCGGGCGCGAGATTTCGGGTGGGTCGGCGGCGAACACGCTGGCGGGCGCGGCGGCGCTTGGCGCGCGGTGCGCCTTTGTCGGCCGCGTCGCGCCGGACCAGCTGGGCGAGGTGTTCGCGCATGACATTCGCGCACAGGGCGTTGCCTACACGACGCCGGTCGGCCCGATCGATCCGCCGACCGCCCGCTGCCTGATCCTCGTGACCGAATGCGGCGAGCGGACCATGAACACCTATCTGGGCGCAGCCCAGTTCCTGCCGCCAGAGGATCTCGACGAGGCGCAGGTCGCCTCCGCCGCGATCCTGCTACTCGAAGGTTATCTGTGGGATCCGGCCGAGCCGCGTGCCGCGATGCGGCGGGCGGTGCGCGTCGCCAAGGCGGCGGGGCGCAAGGTGGCCCTGGGTGTGTCGGCGGTCTTCTGCATCCTGAACCACCGCGGCGACTTCCTCGCGCTGATCGAGGCGGGCGACGTCGACATCCTGTTCGCGAATGAGGAAGAGGTGCTGGCGCTGGCCGGCACCGCGACGTTCGACGAGGGCGTCGAGTTCCTCCGTCAGCGGGTGCCGCTCCTGGTCGCAACGCGCGGTGCCGACGGTGCGATCGCGGTGCGCGGGGACGAGCGGGCGACCTGTGCTGCCGAGCCGGTCGAGCGGGTCGTCGATACGACGGGTGCGGGCGATCTGTTCTCGGCGGGCTTCCTCGCCGGGTTGGTGCAGGAGCGCAGCCTTGAGGATTGCCTGACCATGGGTGCGGTCGCCGCGGCGGAGGTGATCGGCCATTTCGGTGCGCGGCCGGAGGCGGATCTGAAGGCGCTCGTCGCAAAGCGGCTGGGCTGATGCCGCCGGCTTAAGTTGACGAAGTTGACACTTAGAGGCCCTATTCCGACAGGATAGGGCCGGACCGGGCACATAGAAAAAGGACGGCGTTTCCGCCGTCCTTTTTTGTTGCCTGCCGTTCGGGCGAGACGGGCGCCGCACGGCAGCGCCCTCCGGACCTCAGTGCAGCGGCCGGGACGTTTCCGGCTGCATCGACGGATCATCCACCACATCGACGATGCCGCGACCGACATGGCTGCGCGAGCGGCTGTAGAGGAAGTAGATCAGCAGGCCGCCCGCGCCCCAGATGAGCGGGAAGACCTTCGCCATCATCGGCAGTGAATAATAGAGGTAGACGCAGCCGACGACCGCCAGCGTGCCGACGACATAGACGGCGGGCGTGCGGAACGGGCGATGACGCGTCGGATCGGTGCGGCGGAGCACCATGACCGAAGCCGCCACCATCGCGAAGGCAAACAGGGTGCCGCCGTTGGACACATCCGCCAGGCGACCAACCGGCAGGAAGGCCGCCGCGAGCATGACGACGAGGCCCGTGACGATCGTCATCACGTGCGGCGTGCGGAAGCGCGGGTGGATCGAGGCGAGCTTGGCCGGCAGCAGCCCGTCGCGGGCCATGGCGAAGAAGACGCGGATCTGACCGAACATCATCATCAGGACGACGGACGGAAGCGCGAGGAAGGCGGCGAGACCGATCAGATTGCCGACCTTCACCCAGCCATTCTCGCGCAGCACGTGGGCCAGCGCCTCACGCGAGCAGGACAGCGGCTCCTGACCAATGCCGGCGAGTTCGGCGCAGCGCGCGGTGAGCTGCGACGTGCCGGGTGCGAGCAGCGTGCCCGCGGCATCGCGCACCGGCTGCGCGAAGGCGACATTGTCGGTGGCGCCGATCGCACCCGCGGCAACCAGCAGGTAGAAGATGGTGCAGAAGACAAGGCTGCCGATCAGGCCGATCGGCACGTTGCGCTGCGGGTCGCGCGTCTCTTCCGCGGCGGTGGAGACCGCGTCGAAGCCGACATAGGCGAAGAAGATCGACGCCGCGGCGCCGGCCATGCCGCCGATGCCGGTCGGAAACAGCGGCTGGAAATGGTCCATCCGGATGACGGGGATCGACAGCGCGACGAACAAGGTCAGCGCCGCCACCTTGATCACCACCAGCGCGGCATTGACCCGCGCGCTCTCGGTCGTGCCGACCACGAGCAGCCAGGTGACGAGACCCGCGATCACGATCGCCGGCAGATTGACGATGCCGCCCGCGCTCGGCCCGTTCGCCAGCGCGTCGGGAATGTGGATGCCGAGCGAATTATCCAGCAGGCCGACGAGATAGCCCGACCAGCCGACCGCCACCGCGCTCGCGCCGATGGCATATTCGAGCACCAGCGCCCAGCCGACCATCCACGCCAGCAGCTCACCCATCACCGCATAGGTGTAGGTGTAGGCGGAGCCGGCGACCGGCACCATCGAGGCGAGTTCGGAATAGCAGAGCGCGGCGACCGCGCAGACGAAGCCGGCCAGCACGAAGGACAGCATCATGGCGGGGCCGGCCTTTTGCGCGGCCTCGCTCGTCAACACGAAGATGCCGGTGCCGATCACCGCGCCGATGCCGAGCATCGTCAGCTGGAAAGCGCCGAGCGAGCGGTGCAGCCCCTTCTTCTCGGCAGTGGCAAGGATGGCGTCCAGCGACTTGACGCGCCCAAAGATCATGCACTCATCCCTCTCGCGGAGCGCGCAGCCCCCCGCCGCGCGCCCTAATTCTAATCAGCGGAGCCTAGAGCCAATTCCGCCCGACGCAATAGTGTTGCGCGATAACCCTTCTGGTTCAAGCGCATGCTGTCCGCGGCTCAGTCCACCAGCATGTGATGGAATTGCTGGCCGCCGAACAGGTGGACGTGGAGATGCGGCACCATCTGGTGGCCGTGCTGCCCGACATTGACGAGCAGGCGATAGCCGGGCGTGGGCAAGCCCTGCTCCCGCGCGACATGCCCGACCGCGCGAACGAAGCCCACAATCTCCGCCTCGCCTGCCTTGGCGGCGAAATCGTCCCAGCCGACATAGCGGCCTTTCGGGATGACGAGGATGTGGATCGGCGCCTGCGGAGCGATGTCGTGGAAGGCGAGCGCGAACTCGTCCTCATAGACCTTCTTGCAGGGCAGCTCGCCGCGCAGGATTTGGGCGAAGATGTTGGTGTCGTCGTAAGGCGCAGTGGCATCGACGGGCATCAGGCTCTCCCTCGTTCTAGAACGCGCCAGCGATCCGGGATCAGCCGCGCGCCGCCTTCTCGACATGGCCGGACACGCCCTCGCGGCGATCCAGCTCGGCCAGCACGTCGGCCAGCGCCACATCCCGCTCAGCCAGCAGCACCATCAGGTGGAACAGCAGGTCCGCCGCCTCCGACGTGAGCTTGGCAGGATCCTCGGCGAGAGCGGCGATGACGGTTTCGACCGCCTCCTCGCCCAGTTTCTGCGCGCATTTGCCCGTGCCCTTGGCCAGCAGCGCGGCGACATAGGAGGCGGACGGATCCGCGCCCTTGCGGGAGGCGATCACGGCCTCCAGCCGCTCCAGCGTGCCGCTCATGCGCGCACCGCAAGGCCGGCGGCGCGCAGCGCCGCACGCGCTTCTCCGACCGTGTGCTGGCCGAAGTGGAAGATGGAGGCGGCCAGCACCGCGCTGGCATGGCCATCGCGCACACCGGCGACGAGATGGTCGAGAGTGCCGACGCCGCCGCTCGCCACCAGAGGCACGTCCACCGCATCGGCGATGGCCCGGCAGAGCGCGAGATCATAGCCGTCGCGCGTGCCGTCCCGGTCCATCGAGGTGACGAGCAGTTCGCCCGCGCCGAGGCGCGCGAGCGTGATGGCATGTTCGACCGCGTCGATCCCCGTCGCGCGGCGGCCACCATGGGTGAAGACCTCCCAGCGCCCCTCGCCCACCGCGCGCGCATCGACCGCGCCGACGACGCACTGGGCGCCGAACCGCTCGGCAATCTCACCGACCAGAGCCGGCCGGGCGACCGCGGCGCTGTTCACCGCGACCTTGTCGGCGCCCGCCAGCAGCAGCGCGCGCGCATCCTCGACCGAGCGGACCCCCCCGCCGACCGTCAAAGGCATGAAGCAGACCGCGGCGGTGCGCTCGACCACGTCGAGAATGGTGCCGCGGGCTTCATGGCTGGCGCCGATATCGAGGAAGCAAAGCTCGTCCGCGCCGGCGGCGTCATAGAGGCGTGCCTGCTCGACCGGATCGCCCGCATCGGCGAGATCGACGAAGTTGACGCCCTTCACCACGCGCCCGCCCGCCACGTCGAGGCACGGGATGATGCGCGTACGAACCGTCACGCGCGGCCGATCCTGAGGGCTGCGGCGAGATCGAGGCGTCCGTCATAGAGGGCGCGGCCGGTGATGACGCCTTCGATGCCCTCGGAGGCGTGACGGGCGAGCTCGAGAATGTCGCCGAGGCCGCTGACGCCGCCGCTGGCAATGACGGGAATCGTCGTACGCCGGGCGAGCGCGATGGTGGCGTCGATGTTGCACCCCTTCATCAGCCCGTCGCGGCCGACGTCGGTGAACAGCAGCGATGCGACGCCGGCATCCTGGAAGCGGGCCGCCAGATCGGCGGCAGGCACGTCGGACACCTCGGCCCAGCCGCGCGTCGCGACCATGCCGCCGCGTGCATCCACCGCGACGACGATGCGGCCCGGAGCGGCGGCGGCGGCTTCGCGGACCAGATCGGGGTTTTCCAGCGCGGCGGTGCCGAGCACGACCCGCTCGACGCCGAGCTCCAGCCAGCGATCGATGCCGGCGCGGTCGCGGATGCCGCCGCCCAGCTGCACCTTGTGCGGGAAGGCCGCGAGGATGCTGCGCACGGCATCGGCATTGCGCGCCTCACCGGCGAATGCGCCGTCGAGATCGACGACATGGACCCAGTCCGCGCCCGCCGCGGCGAAGCGGCGCGCCTGTTCGGCGGGATCGTCGGCATAGACGGTGGCGCGATCCATGTCGCCCTCGGCCAGCCGGACCACCTGCCCGTCCTTGAGGTCGATTGCGGGAAAGATCGTCAGGCTCACGGCCGCCACTCCAGAAATCGGGCGAGCATGGCGAGGCCGTAGGCCTGGCTCTTCTCGGGATGGAATTGAACGCCGGCGATGTTGTCGCGGCCGACTGCGGCGACGACGGGACCGGCATGATCGGTCCACGCGAGCACCTCGGTGGGATCGCGGGCATCGAAGGCAAAACTGTGGAGGAAATAGGCCTCACCGGGCGGGAGCAGAGCGTGGCCGCGCGTCGGCGCCACGTCGTTCCAGCCCATGTGCGGCACCTTGGCGGTGGCGGTGGGCTTCAGCGGACGAACGGTGCCGCCGATCCAGCCGAGGCCGGCATGCTCGCCATATTCCTCGCCGACATCGGCCAGCATCTGCATGCCGACGCAGATGCCGAGGAATGGCGCGCCGCCCTGCACCACCCGCTCGCCGAGCGCATCGGCCATGCCGGGGATCGCCTGCAGCGCATCCATGCAGGCGGCGAAGGCGCCGACGCCGGGCAGGACGATCCGCTCGGCAGACCGGACCGCCTCCGGATCGGCCGTCACCTCGACCTGGTCGGCCCCGGCGGCCCGGAGCGCATTCTCGACCGAGCGGAGATTGCCTGCGCCGAGATCGATCAACGCCAGCCGCTCACGCACCGCCGAGCGTCCCCTTGGTCGAGGGGATCGCATCCGCCTTGCGCGGGTCGATCTCCACCGCCTGGCGGAGCGCGCGGGCGACCGCCTTGAAGATGCTCTCGACGATATGGTGGTTGTTGCGACCGTAGAGCGTCTCGACGTGGAGCGTGAGGCCCGCGGTCTGTGCCAGCGAGTGGAAGAAATGCTCGAACATCTCGGTGTCCATCTCGCCGAGCCGGTGCTGGCTGAACTCCGAGCGCCAGACGAGATAGGGGCGGCCGGAGATGTCGACGGAGGCGCGACTCAGCGTCTCGTCCATCGGCGCGTAGGCGGTGCCGTAGCGGGTGATGCCGCGGCGATCGCCCAGCGCCTTGGCCAGCGCCTCGCCGATGGCGAGCGCGCTGTCCTCGGTCGTGTGGTGCGCATCGATGTGGAGATCGCCCGCCACCTTCAGGTCGATGTCGATCAGCGAGTGGCGCGACAGCTGCTCCACCATATGATCGAGAAAGCCGATGCCGGTGGACACGGAGTAAACTCCCGTGCCGTCGAGATCGAGCGTCACCGACACGTCGGTTTCGCTGGTTTTCCGGTTGACGCTGGCGCTCCGCATGATGGGCCGCGCTATAACGGCGCTGATCCCGAGCGCAACGCGCTTGACCGTTCGCGCGGTCGCGTCCACTTGGACGAGGATGAACGATACGACGCCCGACAGCCTGATTCCGTACGACGAGATCGTGCAGGACGCGCTGCGCGCGGTGGTGGGCCGCGTCCTCGGCGAGGTCGAGAAGAATGGCGGCCTGCCGGGCGAGCATCATTTCTACATCACGTTCAAGACGCGCGCGCCGGGCGTGAACATCCCCCAGCACCTGCTGGAGCGGTTCCCCGACGAGATGACGATCGTCATCCAGAACCGCTACTGGGATTTGCGCGTGCTGCCGGCGACGTTCGAGGTGGGCCTGTCGTTCAATCAGGTGCCGGCGAAGCTGCACATCCCGTTCGCCGCAATCACCGGCTTCGTCGATCCGGCCGTCAATTTCGCGCTCCAGTTCCAAGTCGCCAATGCCGAGGATGCGGACGCACCGGAGCATAGCGAGGCGGAGAACGATGCGCCGCTGGCCGAGCCGATCGAAGACGGCTCCAACGTCGTGTCGGTGGATTTCACCCGCAAGAAGTAGACCCGTCAGGCCGGGCAACCCCGCCGTCGCCCGTCCGTTGACGGCGGCATGAGCGACACCCGCACCGAAACCGACAGCTTCGGCCCGATCGAAGTTCCCGCCTCCGCTTACTGGGGCGCGCAGACGCAGCGATCGATCGAGAATTTCCCGTTCGGCGCGACCGAGCGGATGCCCGTCGGCATCGTCCACGCGCTCGCCATCGTCAAGCAGGCGGCGGCGCGGGTGAACCGGCGGCATGGGCTGGCGGCTGAGAAGGCGGACGCAATCGAGCAGGCGGCGGCCGAGGTGGCGGCCGGCCGGCATGACGACCAGTTCCCGCTGGTCATCTGGCAGACCGGCTCCGGCACGCAATCGAACATGAACGCCAATGAGGTGATTGCGGGACGCGCCAACGAGATCCTGACGGGCAAGCGCGGCGGCAAGTCCCCCGTTCATCCCAATGACGACGTCAATCGCGGTCAATCCTCCAACGACAGCTTTCCGACCGCGCTCCACATCGCCGCGGCACTGGCCACGCGCGACCGGCTGCTGCCCGCGCTCGAGCGGCTCGAGACCGCGCTGCTGGCGAAGGCAGAGGCCTGGGGGCACATCGTCAAGATCGGGCGCACCCACTTGCAGGATGCGACGCCGCTGACGCTCGGCGACGAGGCGTCAGGCTGGTATGCGCAGCTGCGGCTGGCGCGCACCCGGATCGCGCCGATGATCGAGCATGGCGTGGCGAAGCTGGCGCAGGGTGGCACGGCCGTCGGCACCGGGCTCAATGCTCCGCCGGGCTTTGCGGAGGATTTCGCGCGGGAAGCGGCGGCGATCACCGGTTTCGCCTTCGAGACCGCGCCGAACAAGTACGAAGCGCTGGCGAGCCATGACACGCTGGTCGATCTGTCCGGGCGGTTCAACACGCTGGCGGTGGCGCTGACCAAGATCGCCAACGACATTCGCCTGCTCGGCTCCGGCCCGCGCTGTGGCCTGGGCGAGCTGAAGCTGCCGGAGAATGAGCCGGGCAGCTCGATCATGCCGGGCAAAGTCAATCCGACGCAGGCCGAGATGTTGACGATGGTTGCCGCGCAGGTGATCGGCAACCATCTCGCGATCACCGTCGGCGGGCTACAGGGGCATTTGGAGCTGAATGTGTTCAAGCCGCTGATCGGCGCGAATATCCTGCGCTCGATCCACCTGCTGAGCGTCGGCATGGAAAGCTTCGCCGAGCGCTGCGTCGACGGGATGGAGGCGGACGAGGCGCGGATCGGGCAGCTGCTCGACCGGTCGCTGATGCTGGTGACAGCGCTGGCGCCCGAGATCGGCTATGACAATGCCGCCAAGATCGCCAAGCATGCGCATCATGAAGGCCTGACGTTGAAGGAGGCGGGCCTGGCCCTCGGCCTCGTCGATGAGGCGACGTTCGACCGCGTGGTCCGGCCCGAAGCGATGCTGGGCCGTTAGGTCCGGAACAAGCCGCGCCTTCCCGCGCTTTCGTTGCGATGTCGTGATGAGGAGAGTGCAGTGGGTGCGACCACCATCGGCGCGCTGATCGGCGGCGCCGTCGACAGCATGAGCGGCGACGACGATGAAAGCTGGGATGGCGCGCTGAAGGGGGCGATCATCGCCAACGTAGCGAAGGTCGTGCTGCCGATGGCGTTCACCTACGCGGTCGGCTGGGCCGTGCTGCGCGGCACCGGTCTCATCGTGGATCGAGCCTTCAACCAAGGAGAGTTCAAATGATCAGCCGTATCGTGGGAGCGCTTGTCGGGCGTGAGATCGATCGCCGCGACGGCCGCGGCGGCGTCAAGGGTGCGCTGCTGGGCATGGGCGCGGTCGGCCTGCTGCGCCGCATGGGCCCGCTCGGAATGGTGCTGGGCGGCGGCTATGTCGCGAAGAAGGCGATGGATCGCCGTCGTGCCGAGCGCGCCGGGCAGATGGGCCGCTCGACCTACTGAGCCAGGCTTTTCCGCCGGAGAAGAGGGCCGCGGCGGGATGCCCCCCGCGGCCTTATTCTTGCGCCATCGCCAGCAGCTTGAGCACGGTGTTCCAGTTGCGCGCCGTGACGGTCGATCCGGCGGCCTTGTCCAGCGCGGTCGGTGTCAGGCGGCTGCGCGCGACGCCATCGCCATAATCGATCCACAGTCCCCCGCCCGCCTGCGCGAGCGCCTCATGCGATGCAAGGCGGGGCTGGAGCGTGGCGGCCGTGTCGGGCGCCAGTGGGCGCTTCGACAAACAGAGGTGCAGCAGGTTCGGCCGATCGCGTGCGGCATCCGGCAGCGGATTGGCCGCGGCGAGTTCCGACCAGGAGGCTGCGGTGCGCACGATCGCCTGCACCGTCACACCCATGTCGCGTGCGACCGCGCGCTCCACCCGGATCTCCACCGCCTCTCCGTCGCCGTCCGCATCGACGAGGATGTTGCCGCTGGCGATGTAGCTGCGGACATTGGCGAAGCCCTCGGCCGCGAGGCAGGCGCGCGCTTCCGCCATCGGCAGCTTGATGCCCGCATTGATCGAGCGGAACAGGACAATGAAGCGATCCATCGTGCCCACGTTGACGCCAGCCCGCACTTCGCCGCAAGTGCCGACATGACCGCCGCCGTCGACACGCCCGCCATCCCGCCCCGCCGTCAGCCGCACGCGACCGAGCTGGAGCGCCGCGGCCTGCTGTTCGTCCTGTCCTCGCCGTCCGGGGCGGGCAAATCGACCATCGCGCGCAAGCTGCTGGAGGCCGATCCGTCGATCGCCATGTCCGTCTCCGCCACCACCCGACCGATGCGGCCGGGCGAGCAGGACGGGGTGGACTATCATTTCGTCGATGTGCCGACGTTCAAGCAGATGGCGGCGGACGGCGCGTTCCTCGAATGGGCGCACGTCTTCGATCATCGCTACGGTACGCCGCGCGCACCCGTGGACGCGATGCTGGCGAGCGGGCGCGACGTGCTGTTCGACATCGACTGGCAGGGCGCGCAGCAGCTGTTCCAGCAGGCGGGCGGCGACGTCGTCCGCGTCTTCATCCTGCCGCCCTCCGTCGATGAGCTTGGCCGACGCCTGGCGCGCCGCGGCACCGATTCGGCGGAGGTCGTCGCCAGCCGCATGGCGCGCGCGGCGAGCGAGATCAGCCACTGGGATGGCTATGACTATGTGCTGATCAACGACGATGTGGAGCGCTGCTTCGCGCAGGTGCGGTTGATCCTCCGCGCCGAGCGGCTGAAGCGTAGCCGCCAGACCGGCCTGATCGGATTCGCCCGCAAGCTGATGGGCGGCTGAGCCGGCGGAACGCGCCCCCCTTGCCGCAGGTTGATGCCCGCGCAACGGACAGGGTGGACCCATGGCGAGGAACTATATTGGCGGCTTGATCGGCGGGGTTGCCGGAGGGCTGGTCCTCTACCTTGTCGGCTTCATCTTCTGGGGCACGCCGCTGTCCGCGCTGGCTTATTCCAGCATCGACGATGCGGGCAGCGCCTCGCTCCGCGCCGCTTTGGCGCAGACGCTGACGGCGTCGGGCACGGGCACCTACATCATCCCCAATCCGGCGACCGATCAGGGCACCGTATTGTTCGGACAGGGGCCGATCGCGACCGTCCACTTCAACACGTCAGGCTTTCCGGTGATCGACACCAGTTCGCTCGTCGCGGGGCTGTTCCTGGCGCTGTTCACCGGCGTGCTGATCGCCGCGGCACTCCGCGTGATCGCGCCGCGGGTGACGGACTTCCCGTCACGCGCGCGGGTGGCGGTGCTGTTCGCGCTGGCGATCAGCCTGTATCTCGATCTCGGCCAGCCAATCCTCAACCATTATGGGCCGGGCTATTTCATCTACACCTTCCTGGGCGATTTCCTCGGGCTCGCGGCTGCCGGGCTGGTGATCGCGCGCTTCTTCCTGCCGCGCGCCGCCGCATCGTCAGTCGAGCAGGTCTAGGAAGCGCGCGGCGGCGAGGAAGTCGGCGCGGCGGGCGGCGCGGGCGGCGGCGGCGAGGCTGTCCTCGCCCCAGCGCTCGACCTGCCAGAGCTCGTCCACATGCGTTGCATCGAAGGCGGTCTCGGCGCTGACCGCCCGCTCGGCCACGGCAAGCGCCGCGATGAGCGAGCCCGCAATCGTGACGAGCGGGGACAGGCCGGCGAGGACGAACGGATCCCGGACGCGGACCGCCTCGCTCAAGCGGGTGATCGTCGCTTCGGGTTGCGGGCGATGGATGATCCCGGTGGTCGGCGTGAAATGCACGTCGAAGCGGGTGCGTGCCCAATCGAGCAGCGGATCCCACGCCTCGGCCTGCGCAGCGACCAGCCCGGCGGGCGTATCGGCACGGTAGAGCAGCACGTCGCTCTCGCCATAAGCGGCAAGCCCGGCCGCGAAGGTCGCCGGATCGGGCGCCACACGGTCGATCGCGGCGTTGGCGAGGCCGGTGAGCGGCATCGCGCGAGGGTCCACCTCCGTCTCTTGCGCGTCCCATTCGTCGCGGATCGCCTCTGCCAATCGGGCCGACGGCACAGCCAGCGGCGCACGTGCCGGCGTTCGCACAGGGCGGCCATCGAGCAGGATGGCGCCGCCCTCTCCGACGGTCGCCGCTTTCCAGAAGCGCTTCATGGCTGCGGCGGCGTCCGCCACCGGCGGATCAGGATGCGGGGCAGCACGAGCGACTCGAAGAAGCCGAGCGCGAACAGCAGCCCGCCGACCAGCGCATTGCCGCCCTTGTCGAGCACGTCGCCATACCAGATCCACAAGCCGATCAGCATGATGAACACGCCCGACGCTTTGATCGCCGAGATGATGGTGAAGCGCACCCGGGCCAGCGCCGCCTGTTGCTCCAACGTCATGCCGTCACCCTCACATATGCAGCGCAGAGCGCGGGAAGCTCAGCCGGATCAATGACGATCGCGTCCGCGCCGGCGGCGAGCAGCTCTTCCGCCGGATGGCAGCCCCAGGCGACGCCGATCGCCGCCGCGCCCGCAGCCTTGGCCGCCTGCATGTCGTAACTGGTATCGCCGATCATGACCGTCGTCTCCGATGCGGCGCCTGCCTCCGCCATCGCTCCCAGCACCATCGCGGGATGCGGCTTGGAGGGATGGCGATCCGCCGTCTGGAGCGTGACGAAGCGTTCCCGGATGCCATGCCCGGCCAGGCACAGGCCGAGCCCGCGATCCGACTTGCCCGTCGCCACGCCGAGCAGCCAGCCGTCGCCCTCCAACGCCGCGAGGGCATGCGCGACGCCGTCGAACAACGGCTCCTCCACTAGACCCTCCTGCCGCAGTGCCCAGAAGGCGCGCTTGTAGCTGTCCGCCAGCTCGACATGATCGGGGTGGGCCGGGGCGAGCTGGGCTACCGCCTCGACCAGGCTGAGGCCGATGATCCTCCGCGTCTCCGCCCGGTCCGGCGCGGGGAGTGCGTGGGCGACGAAGGCGCGCTCCATCGCCGCACAGATCGTCGCGGCACTGTCCACCATGGTGCCGTCGCAGTCGAACAGAGCCAGCCGGTTCAAGCGACCACCTCCATCGCCGCGGCCAGTGCGGGCAGGTTCATGGCGATTGCACCCTCCCGGATCGCTGCGCGGTCCACGGCCGACTTGTTCTGACTCAGCTTCTCGGTCGTGCGGACATCGTCGACAGCCAGCTCGAAGCCCTCGATCGCGCGGAGGAGGCGCCGCTCGGCATCGGCACCCAGCTTCGACCGCGTCCACGGCCGGTCGCTCGCCAAGGGCTCGTGCGTCGCGGCGAGCCGATCCATCTGGGCGAGCATCGCAGCAGCGTCGAGCGGCGCGAGCACCCCCTCCAGCTCCACCGCGACGTAGTTCCACGTCGGCACCTGATCGGTCGGGTCGGCATACCAGCTGGGCGTCACATAGCCGTCCGCGGCGACCACGCTGGCCAGCGCACGCGCGCCCGCCAGATGGCGGTGGATGCGGTTGGCGCGCGCGACATGGAAGCGGAACGCCCGCGCCCCCGCGCGCGCCAGCGGCACATGCGCCACCATCGGGCCGTCGGCGGTCGCGACGAACAGGTGCGCGAAGCCGACACGCTCGACCAGCGCGAGCGCGGCATCGTCATCGGCCATGCGGAACCGCGGATCGGGATGGCTCACCCGCGCCCCCTGCCCCGCCGCTCTCCCCGGCGTTCCTTGCGCCGATCCTTGGCGGCAGCGGCGACCGCGCGGCGCTGCCCCTCCACCGTGTCGCGCGCCTTCACATCGTCGATGGGCAGATTGGCCAGAGCCGGATCGAAGCCGAGCGTGACGATGCTCTCCGCGAAATGCGCCGGCGGCTCGGCCGTCACGTCGAGCAGGTGCCCCTCGGGATGCTCCACCCGCAGGCGGCGGGCGTGGAGATGCATCTTGCGGCTGATGCCACCCGTCAGGAACGCCTCCTGCCCGCCATATTTACCGTCGCCGACGATCGGATGCCCGATCGCTGCCATGTGGACGCGCAGCTGGTGGGTGCGGCCGGTATGCGGCTGAAGCTCGACCCAGGCGGCGCGGTTACCGACGCGATCGATCACGCGGTAGCGCGTGCGCGCGGCGGCGCCCTCCTTCTCGTCGACATACATCTTCTCGCCGCCGGTGCCCGGCTGCTTGGCGATGGGCAGCTCGATCATGCCGTCGTCGATCGACGGCACGCCGACCACCAGCGCCCAATAGACCTTCCGCGCGGTGCGGCTGGAAAAGGTCTTGGCGAAATGGCCGGCGGCATTGGCGGACCGCGCGAGCAGCAGCACGCCCGACGTATCCTTGTCGAGCCGGTGGACGAGCTTGGGCCGCCCCTCCGCCTCGAAGCGGAGCGCGTCGAGCAGGCCGTCGACGTGCCGGTCCGTCTTGGTGCCGCCCTGCGTGGCGAGGCCGGGCGGCTTGTTCAGCACGATTGCGGCGCGATCACGATGGATCACCATGCTCTGCGCCAGCTCCGCATCCTCCGGGCTGACCGGCCTGGGCGCGCGCGCGGCCTTGGGCTTGGGCTCGGCCGGCGGCTCATCGGGCGGCACGCGGATCGCCTGCCCCACCTCGATCCGATCGCCGGGCGCAACGCGCGCGCCATCCAGCCGCAGCTGCCCGGTACGTGCCCAGCGCGCGACCAGCGCGAAGCTGATGTCAGGCAGATGCCGCTTGAACCAGCGATCCAGCCGGATGCCGCCATCCTCCTCGGCGACGACGAAGGTGCGAACCTCGTTCATACGCTGCGCGCCATCCACAGGCCGACCGGCAGCAGCAGGATCGTGCCGACCACCGATGCGACGCTGTAGCCGAGCGCGGAAAGCGGCGCGTCGCGCCACAGCGTCACCGCATCCAGGGCGAAGGCGGAGAAGGTGGTGAAGCCGCCGAGCACGCCGACGCCGAGAAACAGGCGCGCGCCCTCCCCGCCATCACCGCGCGCAAGGCTGCCGACGAGCAGACCCATGAGCAGACCGCCCGACAGGTTCACCGCCAGCGTGCCCCAGGGAAAGCCGGTGCCGGTCACGGCCGCGAGCAGCCGGCCGACGAGATAGCGCGCGCCCGCGCCGAGCGCGCCGCCGCTCATGACAAGGAATAAGGATGGCATTCTGCGCTATGTAGCGAGGCGGGCACCAATTCGCCAGCACGCCCGCATGCGGGCGTCAGCCGCCGCCGCTCACCACGATGTTGACGGCGCTGCCGCCCCGCTGCGGCGTGATCGCGACATAAGCGGCGGCGCCATCCGGCCGCTCCCCGGCCACCACCTCGTCACCCCCGCGACGGACATGGCCCGCGGCATAGCCCGCCGCCCGGGTGCGCGCGAGATAGAAGGCGACCAGGGTCGGCGCAGGCGCCGCGCTGGCATAGCTGACGACGCGCGTGCCGCAGCCCGGTGCATCGTTGCCGGCCGCCTCGTCCACCGCGGCATCACGGAACAGCGGCACGCCCGCCGGCAGCCGG
The DNA here is from genome assembly GCF_900113315.1 of Sphingomonas jatrophae. Taxonomy (GTDB): domain Bacteria; phylum Pseudomonadota; class Alphaproteobacteria; order Sphingomonadales; family Sphingomonadaceae; genus Sphingomonas_P; species Sphingomonas_P jatrophae. The sequence goes on from NZ_FOZG01000001.1 coordinate 740,863, forward strand.
TTCGCCCACACCTGGCTGTAGGCAAGGCCCGCATAGCAGCCGGCAGCGCCCTCCCCGCCATGCTGCTCCGCCATCTCGCCGAGCGTCGGACGCTCATTGCAGGCAGCTTCGGCCGCGGGTTCCGCGGCAGGCGGGATCGGCGCCTGGGGCAGCGAATCGGGGCTGCGGAGGGCATGATCGTTGGCATGCTGGGCAAGCGCCGGATCGACCATGATCTGGTCCTCCAGCGCGGCGGTGAGCGCAGGATCGGTCTGGTTCGCCGCATTGCCGATCAGCTCGCTGTCGAGCGCGTCGACTTCCTCGGCCTTGCGACCGCATCCGCCGAGCGCAAGCGCCACCGCAAGGGCGAGCAGGGATCGCGAGATATGGGGCGCAGCCATCGATGCTGCCCTAGCGCCGCGATGGTTAAGGATGCGTTCGTCAGCTCGCGAGCAGACGGTAGAGGATCATCACCAGCCCGACCAACGAGATGATGAACACGATCGAGCGAACCACCGGCACGCCCGCCGCATAGAGCGGCAGATAGATCACCCGTCCCCAGAACCAGATATGCGCACCCAGCGCGGTCGTCCCGTCCAGCCGGTTCGCCACCGTCGCGGCGAGCACCGCGCCGATGAAGATGGGCAGCGTCTCATAATAATTGGCCTGCGCGCGCATCAGCCGGCCGACCAGCGGCTGCGGGGCTGGCAACACCTCGTCCCGCGCGCCGGTGTTCCACTTGGCGCCATATTGCCGCGTCTTGAAATGACCGGCGACGAAGATGTGGACGAGCGCCAGCACCAGTGCCCATCCGAGCAGAACGAGTTCGATCCGCATGCCTGTCCTCCCCTGATTTCCCGAGGCGTAGCAAAGCGTTCGCCGGTGTCCAGCCGACCGGCTGCCGACGGTCAGCACCCATTCATCGCGTGTGGCGTTAAGCTCTTGGCAAGAGACAGGAGATTCGCACCATGTTGATGTTGCGCAAGCTCGCGCTGGGCGGTCTAGCCGCCGCGGCGGCGGCATTGGGTGGCTGCACCGATTACGGCTACGGCTATGGCGGCGTGAACGTCGGCTATGGTGCGCCCGGCTATTATGACGATTACGCTTATGGCTATGGTCCGGCTTATGGCCGGCTTGGCTATGGCTGGTATGACGGCTTCTATTATCCGGGCACCGGCTATTACGTCTATGATCGCGGTGGTCGGCGCTCGCGCTGGAATGACGGCCAGCGACGTTACTGGGAGAGCCGGCGCCAGGCCTTCGCCAACGACCCCGCCCGCCGTGCCTTCCGCCAGGATCGATACCAAGCCCGTGGCGACTTCCGCCGCGAGCGGCGCGACGACCGGCGCGCACTCCGGTCCGGCACGGTGACGCCCGAGGCATTCCGTGCCGACCGGCAGGCCGATCGCCAGGCGTTCCGCGCGCAACGCCAGGCCGCCCGCGAGGCCTTCCGCGCGCAGCGCCCCGCCGGCGCCCAGCCCAGCTTCCGCGGCTATCGCGGCGGCGACGGCCAGCGGGGGTTTCGCGGCGGCGCCGGCGGTGGCGGCCAGCGCATGTTCCGCGGTGGCGGCGGTGGCGGGCGATCGCGCGGGCCGCAGCAGTAAGCGACCGGTGGACTAGCGCGCCGGCACGCGCCGCGCCGGCGGCAGCGCGTTGCAGATGTCGAGCGCGCCCGCCGGGCGAATGAAGAAGCTGTCCTTGCGATTGGCCCGAGTGGTCAGCCAGGCGTCGAGATCGGGCGTGCCCGCACGCATGATCTCGACGGCCGGGCGCTCCTTGGCCGGCAGATCGGCTGCAAGCCGCACCCGGGTCACCCCGATCCGCTGCGCCGGCTGCTCGTAGAAGCCCAGCGCGCCGGTCCCGCGCGGCAATGCGGCGAGATGCTCCATGCCCTCCACCACGCGCCCGACCACCGCGATGTTGCGGTCGAGATGGCGCGGCGCCTGGCCGATCACCGCGTAGAGCTCGGCGCCGCTGCCTGTATCGGGCGCCTCGTTGCGGCCGACGCCGACCATCCCGTAGCAATGCGGCAGCCACGCCGCGCCACCCTCTACGGCAACCGGCCAGGTGCCGACATGGCCGACCTGCCGGGCAAAGACATCGCGGTAAGGCATCGGCCTGAAGTCGAGCCCGGCCAGAGGCCGCTCATAGGCCATCGCGACGGGTAGCTTGAGCGTGGGTGGCAGCGGCTTCTTCTCGGTCGCATCGCCCCACTGCACGACATAATTGTCCTGCACGCGGTTGATGCTCGTGCCATCCCACCACCGCGCCATGGCGAGCGCGCGGATGTTGCGGACGTGGGCTGGCGCGAAGTCGGGCGCCAGCGCGATCAGCACGGTCGCCCCATTTGCGAGATCCATGACCAGCAACGCATCGTCAGGCACCCGCGCCCAGGCGGATGCAGGCGCCGCCGCCACGATCTCGGCGGAGCTGCGCGCCGGCGCGGGAGCAGCCGCGGGCTGGGCGGCGGCCTGGAAAGCCAGCAATGCGGCGAGCGGGAGAGCGACGCTGTTCATGCGCATCGTCTGCCATGTCACGACGCCTTGCGGAAGCCGCGCGGCTCTTCTAGGGGATCGCGCTTCCAGCGATATGCGGAGCGGTGGCCGAGTGGTCGAAGGCGCTCGCCTGGAAAGTGAGTATACGGCAAAACCGTATCGAGGGTTCGAATCCCTCCCGCTCCGCCACTTACGCCCGTGCTGCCGATAGCCCGCTGACGAGCGGCAAACTCAGATTTCCAGCCAGCTTCAGAGGAACGGCGTGCGCCGCGCCGGGGCGCGCTCTCAGCGATACAATTTAGGGCTGGCGGAGAGGGTGGGACACTCAACATCCGGCATAAGAAATAACTAGATCAACATCTTAGATGTAACCGTGACACTCTCTTTGTAGCTATTTTTGTAGCACGAGAGCGCCCAGCAGGCGGACTGGCGTGAGAGGGCATGCGTGCTTATGCCTCACCCATGCGGATAAAGAGCATAGCCAGCCACCTGCGTCCCTACGTGATGCTCGCGAGGCGGCGAACCACGATCAACCATGCATTCGCCGCAGCCGTCGCCCCATTCGATACCTACGACGAAGTGACTGTCGCTAGGGCCATGTTGGTGTTGGGAATGGATCCCGGTCGCGATCTCGACTGCGCCTACTGCGGCGAGCCCGCCGAAACGTGGGATCACATTCACGCGACGGTGCGAAACAGCCGGTTCAGCGGGTATGGGCATCGGCTCGGCAACCTGCTTCCCTGTTGCAAGCCGTGCAATTCCAAAAAGGGGAGCAAGGCGTGGGATGCGCATCTTCGCTCCCTACCGATGGCGGACGATCTTCGAGCCGAGCGGGAAAGCGCGATAGCTGCGTTCATTGATCTGTATGGGTATCCCGAATTCACCGAGACGGACACACCGGATCATCAGCGGATTGAGGCAATCCGCCTACAAGTGCTTGACCTTCTCACCGAAGGAGACGCGATCGCAGCCCGTATTAGAAATGCCTCAAAGTAACCGGAAGGTCCTTTGGGAACAGTTATTTAGGACAAGTACCTATCTCTTAACTACTACGATATTCACACCTTCGCCTACCAGCCACGACGAGCAGATGACGTCCCCACCCGCGCTCATCTACGGATGCTCACGGGAAAAGTGGTGCTCGAAACTCGTCGCCCTCTTCACAGGCAGCCCCGAACGCGTGGCACAATGCCCCCTTTGCTACCACCGCCGCCCCATAAGGCGACCTCTGTGCCTCCCCTAGCGCTCGGCGATAACCTTGCGAGCGTGAACTGCGTTTTGACATACACTGAGCGTCCGGCCGCAAATGCGCTGGCATTCACGTCATGGTGCCAAAGCGCACTGACGACGCACAGGGTAAGATCATCTGGGCTCTTCTCGGACGCCCCTTCCCAAAACGGCTGCCCGTGCATGATCGCCAGCAAGCCCTCTGTAGCCGGATCAATTGGAGGAGCGTCGTACTTAGAGGGCGATTGTGCCAGCAAGGCGACGGCGAGCAATATCAAAGCCATGTTACAGGCCCGCCCCAGCCCGCGACACCAAGGGAGCATATTGCAGCTCGCAGAACGCCAGATTAGATGAAATCAGGACGACGCGATTGCCACTGGGCTTGTCGGCCCACATTCTTCGCTGGACCGATCCGCCCTCGTACTCGACGGGTTCGTCATACTTTGCCGTCAGATCACGCTGTAACTCACGGCACGCAGCATCATCGTGTTGGGACATGGTGACGCGGGTGAGACCGGTGCCATCGAACCAGTAGCTGACCGCGAACTTGAAACTACCTGCCGCGTAGTCGCCGACCACCTCCCGCGTGGCGTCCCCTTGCGCCGAGGCGTCACCTTCTCCCTTCCGCGCCATGCCGTTGCTGACGGTAATGACCTGGGTGGGGGTCATCCCCCATTTCGTAAACTGCCAGTGCGCCTGTGCCGGAACCGAAGCTGATACGGCAGCAACGGCGATGAGCCACTTCTTCATGCGTCCCCCAAATGCGTCCAAATGCATTCCATGGTCTACATGGTCAGCAAGGCCGGTCCAACACCGATGTAGACCATGAGCTGTCGTCCCAAGAGCGACATTATGATCGAAGCTCACCGATGGACATTCGGCTGCGCTTCGGGAGGAACGTGAAGGCGTTGCGCAAGGCGACCGGACTGTCGCAGGACGAGTTTGCAGATAGGGCGTCGATCCACAGAACGTACATGAGTGGAATTGAGCGGGGTAAGCGCGCACCGACGATCATCGTCGTCGAGCAACTGGCGCTGGCCCTCGGCGTGCAACCGGGTGCGCTGTTCGCTGACGACAACAGCCCGCCAGACCAGGCTTGAAGGTCAGCGTGGCAATCATCCGCTCCCAAGTGGTACCTTGGCCGTTGCACCGGACCTCAGGCCGCACCGAGCACCCTGCTGCCCACCCACAGCATCTCACCGCTTTCGAGCGGTTTCGAGCAGCGAACCCTGACTTTCTCCAGCGCCTCGCTTCGGATGCGGAGCACCGCACCCGTCAGCTTGCCCGGCTTGGTATTCTTCCGCGGAGCGAGCAGCGCGATCACGTTCGCAAGCTGCTCCGCGACCGCAAGCTACACCGGCTCTACGCCTACCACGCCCTTCGCCAATCCCGGCGGCTGAAAAACGCCACTCCCGAGACCGTCATGGAGCTGGCAACCAATTTCAACGCCTTTGCGCCCGTTCGTCACGAGCCATTTGCCCTGCGGCTGGTTTACAAGGGCAATGGCAGACGTTGGGTCCACGATTTCGGACCACGCCGCCGGATGCACCAGAAGCTGGTGGCTGACATCCTGCGGCAGATACATCCTCCCCGGCGAGCGCAGACGCTGTTCAACGGGGGGATGCCGGTGGCCAGGATGGCCATCGCGGCGGCCTATCGCGACGGTGGCTTCACTCACGGCGTGGAGGTCGACATCGTTCGCTTCTACGACAGCGTGCGGCACCCCGCGTTGGCCGATCTCCTGCGGCCGTTGCCGACGCCTGTCGTCGAGCACGTGGTCTGGGACGTCGCAATGCGTGATGATCCTAGTCCCTACGCCGTGATTGGCACCATGCCTGCCCCTACCCCCAGCGTGTTGACGGGGCTTTCTCTGGGTTCCGCTACGTCTCCCATCGTGGGTGAAAAGATCGTGGCCGAGTTGCTGGCGCGAGCCGGTGAGACGGAGACGATCACCTATGCCGACAATCTGTTCGTCATGGGACGCTCACACGGCGAGGTGTTAGCGCGCATAGACCGCATCAGGGAAAGCGTGACCTCATGGTCCGACGTCGGCTCGCTGGGGCTTAGGGAGGGCGCGTCGTTCGGGTACGATCTCACCCAACCGTTCGAGTTTTTGCGGCAGGAAGGGGTGGCCACCGGACATGGATTGGAATGGAGGCCGGGCGCGGAGCAACGGGCGCGATACCAACTCGGCGATAGCGAACAACACTTGACCGCCGAGCAGATCGCGGCGGCGGAACAGCGGGTCCGCCACTGGCGGCGATCATACGGAGACTGGCCCGAAGGCGATGCGCAGGAAGCCATCTATCTTGCCGAACTCGCGGCACGTCGCTTCTACAACGACGGTAACGCATCTAACCGCACCGCCGCGGTCCATGCGGTGATCGTTGCATGGCTGGCAACCGGCCAAGACCGCGACTGGTGGGAACTCCTGCCGGATGGCGGCAACGCGTCAGACAACAGGCGCAGAGCGCTGGTGGAGGAACTGCGACGTTGGATCGCTGCCGCCTTAGCTGGCACATCAGTCGCAGCGTAGCCACCGACCCGAGCGGCTACGACCTGTATTCTATTGCAATGCGCATAGCGTCGGCGCGGGATAACTCGATCATGCTGATCTCCCGCGCCCAATCGGCAGAGGCCCCCGCGACGGCGAGCAGCTCCCTCCATCGCGCCGGATGTCGGAAGCGACGATGCAGGCAGAAATGACATCCCTGGCAAACAGCTCGCACCTTCATGGGACGGAAGTAAATCTCAGCGTGGAGGTGCAGCCGCTGCCCGCGATTGCAGATCGTGCACGATGAAGGCCGGACAAGCCAGCCTCGCACCTCCGCGAGACGCACTCGTTGCCACGCCGCAACCCGCTCATATCCGGTTGCCCCATTATATGGACCGGGGATTGCCCACCCCCAACGTGGCAACTGTGCTCCCGCAGCAATCTCGTGGGATACGCGCAGTTCCAACGCAACATCTGGCGGCATCACAACCGCCGGAGTAGCCGTCTCACTACCCATCCAGCGAAGCCTGTATGTCGGCGACCTTCCAACGCAGTTCGCAAGCCCTAATGTCGATCCGGGCGACAAACGCGGCGGTAGCGTCCGGCGAAGGCATCGTGGACAAACCTTCCAAGGCTACGGCGTGGAGGTTGTCGAGCATGGCGGTTGGATCGGAAAACAAGTTTGTCACCGCGTTCATGCAGATGCATCTTCTGCAAGCAGCCGATACACGGATGCCCGTCCGACGTTCAGCTTCGCGGCTATTTCCGACGCTCCAAGCCCAGCGGCCCGCAGATCGCGCATTTGCGCCAGCTTGGCGCGCGCAGTAGGTGCGCGGCCACGATAGCGACCATCCGCCTTCGCCTTGGCGATGCCAGCACGTTGCCTCTCCAGCATGGTGGTGCGCTCCCACTCTGCGACGGCACCGAACATAGTCAGAAGCATTCGGCCGGTCGGAGACTTCGTGTCCACCTCGGACCCGCCGAAGTCGAGAACCCGCAACGATACGCCCTTTCGCTCTAGCAGGGCGACGATGCCGAGCAGGTCTGTCGTGGACCGGGCAAGCCGATCCAACCGGGTGACCACCAGCGTGTCACCCTCACGAACGAAATCGAGCGCAGCGTCGAGTTCTTCGCGGACGGCAACGGATGACACTCGCTCTGCGAACAGGCGGTTGCAACCCGTTGCAAGAAGCTTCGCCTCCTGCGCCTCGAAACCGGCGACCTGTTCCGCCGTGCTCGTCCTGACATAGCCGATCTGCATCGAGCCTTACTCCATCCGTTCCCGGCAGCCTAGCCGAGCGGTGATCGACGTCCAGAACGGAGTGAGAACGACGCGGGCCATCGTGACGGTCTCACCCGCGTCTCACGGGGCCTTGGAAGCAGCGAGAAGGCGTCTCACTGACCCGAGTTGCACCGATGTGAGACATCAGCGCAGCCTTCGCATCGGTCTCATTGGGGCAAGGCGTTGTGATACCCTACGCCACCACGAGCGGCTGCCTTCAAGAGGCAGCGGTACAAGTTAAGCCGATTGACGTCGAACTGCCTGGCTGCAATTCAGCGCTGGGAGAATGTGATGTTCAGCAGCGAGCAGAATGAACGCTTGATCCGCGACGTTCGCACTGGGAGGTATAGCCTCCTTGTGGGCGCAGGTGCCAGCTACGGAGGGTTCAATCGGGATGGCATCCCACTTCCTCTAGGAGGAACGTACGCGGCGGAGCTTGCCGATCACAAAAAAGTGCCGACCAGCACTCCTCTCCAGCGTGTGTTCGCTCTTCTCGGAGAAGACGAAAGGCAAACTTTGGTCATTGACCGATTTAGCGGCTGTACACCTAGCGACGCGTTAAAGGCTCTACCCTCATTCGTTTGGAAGCGGGTATTCTCACTCAACATCGATGATGCGCTCCAAGCTGCATATGAGACACCCAAGCGCTTACAGGACCAGATTACGCGAAATTACCGAGACGCTTATGAGGATGACCCAAGTCTCGCGTCGGTTCCAATCATCCATTTGCATGGCTGGGTCGGAAAAGCGGAGGATGGATTTATCTTCTCCAGAGATGAGTACCTCCGACAGTTACATCATCATAACCCTTGGATGGTTGTTCTCGCAGAGAGCCTACCTGTTGACCCTTTCATCATCATGGGGACAGCACTCGACGAGTTCGACCTGGAATACTACATGTCCATGCGCACTCCCACAACAGCCAGACCAGATCGCGGTCCGTCGATCTTGGTTACAACGAGCGATAACGCTATAACGCGGCATGACTGTGCGAAATACGGGCTCGAACTGTTCCTGGGAACGTCGACGGATTTTATGTTGGCTCTAAATAGATTAGTAGCTGATCGACCAACGCCCATCGGGTTAATACCTGAGACCTCAAGGGCGCTGTTTCCAGCTACCCTCTCTGCAAAGGATCTAGCTACCTTTGCTACTGATTTCACCCGCGTTCCGTCTGCCGCGGAGCCTAACATCGATGACCCGAGCTTTCTTCTTGGACGCGCCCCCTCTTGGAGCGACCTTGTATCGCAGCTTGATGTTGCACGCGAGCAGACCAGTGCAATTGTAACTCTCGTCCAAAATCTTCTAGTTGCAGAGAAAGATCGCCCATCTCTCGTTTATTTGAAAGATGATCCCGGTGGAGGAAAGACGACAATCCTCCGCCGACTGGCTTTTGAATTTTCGAGATTGAGCGTTCCCGTTTTGATATGCTCGGCGCTTGGCCGAATAGAGCCAAAGTTCACGGCATCAATGATCGATCTGATCGATGGCCCATTGGTGATTATCGTTGATAACTTCGCGGATCAGGTTCATTCGATTGCTGATACGATCCAGATACTAGAAAAGACTGATCTAGTGTTTGTAGCGGCTGAACGCGTGTACCGGGATCGTTACATCATGCAGGCACTTCACGGTGTGTCTGTCACTCGGCGTAACGGTCTACGCCTCGTACAACGTGAAACTGATGCGCTTTTTCAAAACTACTCGGATGCAGGCTTCCTCGGTGACCGCAGCGCTCCTCGCGATATAGATCGTTTTTCAGGCGCGCTAACTTCAGAGCCGATAGCTGTAGCATGCTGCCGGATTATGAATGATTTTCGGCCGCTCGATGGCATTATTCGCAGCTTACTTGAGCAGCATAACTCAACCGAAAAGAAGCGCTACCTCATCGCTGCTCTCGCACAATTTTGTATCAATGGGGGTCTCCGTGAAAGCATTCTTGTCTCAGCCTCTGGGGCAATCGGTCTCACGAACCAACTTCGAAGCAGTCACCACCTTCCACTGGCTGTAACCGAAGAGGTCGGTGGCAGCAGGTTTATCGCACCCCTGAATGCCACCATCGGACAGCGCGCGCTAACGATTGTGGCTACTGATAACATAGAGCTCCTGTTAGACGTCTTTATCGCTCTTGCTAACAGCATTGCGCCACGTGTGAACCGGGCTGCGATCCGGCGACGCTCACCGGAGGCGCGTTTAGCAGGGCGACTTTTTGACTTCGACGAAGTGGCTGAAAAGTTTCTAGGGCCATCCGCACGGAAGTTCTATGCGGCTGTTCAAGAGAGGTTTAAATGGAACTCTCGGTACTGGGAGCAGGTTGCACTGCTCCATCTTGCACAGTTTCAAGCTAAGCAGCCCTCGTCCGAGGGATGGGAGCAGCTGGACCTCGCGGTTCGTCACGCGAGGCACGCAGTCGTGGTTGAGAGACACCCTTTGACACTAACGACTTTAGGGAAGGTGCTGCTCGCGCAAATGGCTGCTCCTGAAGGTTCTGCTCCGGCCTCATTCACGGACGCGTTCCGAGAATTGGACGACGCTATCATCCTTGAGCAGCGATGGCTTCGGTCAAACGCGCAGCCCTATGTCGTGCTATTTAGGGGTACACGAGACTATTTGAGCATGGGCCTCAGGCTCAGCAGCTCGCAGATAAACAAGCTCAATGAGCATGCGAAGTACGCTCGCAGCACCTTCTCAGACGATGACGATCTGATGAGGCTTATCACCGATGCTGAAGCAGCAAGTAGGTAAGCATCGTGGATCGACATGGGAGAAGCCTCGTTTAGATGAGGTACCCTTTTATGCTCGAGGGGTCCCAGTTCTCGTAATCAAACGAACCTCTTTATGTCGTGCCAGTACGCAGTCCATCCGGCTTGGGGGGCGTCAATAAAGCGGTGACGAAAGGGCTGACGGCGGACGGCTCGTCACTCGAGTGACGTAGCACTCTCCAGTCGTCAGTCAAGTTAACTGGAGCGGGATCATCGAGTATCCGTGTGACGTGCCACTCCAAAGGGCTTTATCTGCCAACATCAAGGCATGGTAATGCACTTATCCTCCTGCTTTACGTTTTGAGCTGAAATAATCAGTCGCTGCTCGATAAGCTGACGATCTTTAATCTCGCATTCCCAAATCGTAAGTACTCGCCATCCGAGTGCGATCAGCGCAACTTCATGTTGTGCGTCTCGTCTGACAGTCGCTTCGAACTTAGCTAACCAAAATGTCTCCCGAGTTTTGGGTGTGGTGGCTCTCGAGCAACCTTTATGCCGATGCCAGAAGCAGCCATGAACGAAAATCGCAACTTTGTGCCGAGGCAGCACTAGGTCGGGCGTACCCGGAAGATCACGACGATGCAGGCGGAAACGGAGCCCGAGCCGATGTGCGATCTTGCGAACCTGCACCTCTGGGCCGGTGTTTGCGCCCTTAACACGACCCATGTTGGCGCTTCGAGCTTCCGGGCTCAGATGGTCTGCCATGCAGGCTCCTTACCAGTTGGCGGCGAAAAGGTAGTCTGGCAAAGTGGCGCATGGCTGTAGCACCGATAAGCCGGGTTCATCCTGGTCACCCCGATCATAATGTGCTGGCGGCATTGGCCGCGGACATCTGGCAGAGGGTTCCAGATCGCCTCGACGTAGAGCTCGGTGAGCGTGCTCTTGACGCGGTAGAATTCGTGCTTGATCCAGTCAGAACCGGGCGGACCCGCTTAAGTGAGCTCGACAATGTTGAGAAGACCTTTGTGGGTTTGAAGATCGAGCATTTCATTCGAGATCTTCTTGATGCGCCAAAGGGGGTGCGCGATCTCGTGCTTGGTGGCTATGACGTTGATGTGAAGAACACCGTGGGCGACAGTTGGTGCTGGATGATCCCTCCGGAGACGATCCGAGAGCAGGGGCCTTGCCTGCTTATCGCGTCAAATGAGCATCAGCGGCGAAGTTGGATGGGTCTAATTCTCGCTCGTGCCGAGTACCTCGGCGCGCCCAATAGAGATATGAAGCGACGCATTAACTCCAATGCGTTCAGCAATATCTTGTGGCTTGCGAACGGCGTCGAGTGGCCGCCAAACCGTTGGACAGGGCTGGATATGGTGCGCTTTCGCCAGCTTAGGAAATTAAAGGTAAGCGGCGCACACAGGGCGGCAGCCTTTTTCAGCGAGAACCTCGGACGCCCTATTCATCGCCGAGTAGTTATGGCTCTCTTGCATGATCAACTTGACCCGATGAAAAGGCTGCGTGGAAATGCTGGGGCAAAGGACATCCTAAAGCCGCAAGGGATAGCTTTGCTTTCTGGCAACTACTTCAACCCAGTGCTCCAGCAATTAGGGTTGCCTCGGATTGGAAATGACGAACATATGGCGGTCAAGGCGAGTACGCCGAAACAGATCGGAGTTCTTCGAGCGGTAGGTCAGCTCTAGGAGGTGTCGTAAGGCGTCGGGCTTTTCTATGCGGCTACTTTTGACTGAACTTCGTTCAACAGATCGCGAACAACCTGTGCGATTGCGCTTGCAAGAGCCGGTGGCACTGCATTTCCTATCTGTTTAGCAATCTCTGTCTTGCTACCGACGAATACAAAGTCATCTGGGAAGCCCATCAGTCTCGCCGCTTCTCGATGCGTAATCGGACGATGCTGCTCAGGATGCAGATAGCGCCCCTTCTCCGGCTTGAAGAACTCCGTGCGGATAGTAACCGAGGGACGATGCCACCACAGACGACCAAACAAGTCGGTTCCTCCCGACTTCTTTCTGATCCAACACTGAGGTGTGATCTCTGGAGCAACCCGTTGCAAGTCAAAGCGGTTGCCTCCGGCAGGCACCGCCTTATACCGTGCAACGCTCTTTGCGGTTGGGTTCCGACCAAAATGCAGGTTGAAGGGGGAGGCTATGGAGCGCGGCTCGGTCCCGACTGGAGCAGGAAGGTCACCGATGGCGTCCCTCACTGTTCTCCAAGCGGGGAGGTTCGACCGACGGTCCGGCGAAGCATGTGTAGGCAGAGGAGGAAAGACGGGGCTTGATGCCCCTGCCGAACGCCAGCCCAGAATGACGGTTCGCTTGCGGGTCTGAGGCGCTCCATAATCTGCTGCCTGCAGCACACCGCTAACCGTCTCGAAGCCGAGGTCGCGGGCTCGCATGGTGATTAATTCGTGCTCTGGAGAGCCGCGTAGCTCTGCCACATTCTCGATAACGAAGACCCTTGCGCCGCTCTGCTCAACCACATCCATAAATGGCTGCCACAAGGCACGACGCGCATCGCCGTCACGGCGCTTGTTCAGCAGGCTGAACCCCTGGCATGGTGGTCCACCGATAACAACATCAGCAACGGGGACCGAACCGCCATCCCTGATCCATGCGTCGATGTCAGTGCATGAGACATGACCACCGAAGTTGGCCGCAAACGTCTTCGTCGCTGCCAAATCGTTATCTACGGACCATACGCTCTCGAACCCTCCACCGAAGCGCGGATCGGTGAAGCCAAGGGTCATACCGCCCGCACCGGCGAAGAGGTCGATTATGCGAAATGACATGCCTGCTCCGTTGGCACGGTATGAAACAGCCCGAAGAACGCTGCAACGCTTATCCGCCTTCTCCAAACCAAGCAATTATGTTCCGCCTATGTTCTCGTCAAGCAAGTTCGAAAAAGCAGTTGCCTTCCGGAAGTGCGGAGGCAATCTGCAGTTTACAGCGCTTTCGCAAGCCATTCTGTTCTAAAGGGCGATCCTGCGCCAGTTTACAAGCAAGTGCCGCAGAAATCCGCGAAATTCACCAGCTTGGGAAGCTACCGCTGCGCCTCGAACTCGGCCGTCACCTCATACCTCGGCAAAAGCTCGATCTCTCTCCGCATCGCCGCTGGCGATACGTCTCCGTATCCTTCGCCCTCGGTTCGCGGCGCATGGCCTTGGATGCGGTCTCTAACCTCCGGGTCCATCCGGACGTTGCGGCTTACCGTCTTAAAACGATGCCGCCAGCCGTGATTGGGTTGTACGTTGGGATCAGCGACACCGATCTCTCGCACCCAATGGGCAAGGTACTCGCCTACCTTCTTCGAGTGGGGATTTCCCTCCGATCCTCCGCGCTGCCGTCCCGGATTGAAGAAGAGGTAGCTTGGGTTCGCCGCTGCCACGTCAAGGAAGCCTTGGTCTATCAAATGTGGATGGAGGGCCACCGTGCGAGCCATCGACGTTTTTATCCTCCCGGCCTCCGGCGTGATGTGGATCGTCCAAACGCCGTCAACCTCGACGACATCCTTGCCGCGAAGCTGAGTGATCTCGTTCACCCGCGCCCCGGTATAGGCGCATAGCCACGGTACCCAGCGCCGCGCCAGTGCACGTTCAGGCGAGAGGCGAGGCGGCGGCGGCGTGAGCGTTGCAGCAAGGATCGTCCTCGCCTCGTCATTGTTCAGCCCGCGCTCGCGCTGGTGGACGCGCTTTGCCCCTCGGACACGTGCGGTAGATGCGGGATTTGTAGCCAGCCTACGGTTCTCTACCGCCCAGCGGAACGTGGTTTTCAACGCCGAGAGGTAAGTCTCACCAACAGTCTTAGCGCTCAACCCTGTACCGCACTTGCCAGCCTTGTGCAGCAAATGATCCTTCCACGCGATAACGTCTTCCGGCGTGACCTTGGTCGCATCGTCATGGCCGGAGAATGCCACGAAGGCGGACAGTTGCCGCCGCCATGCCTTCACCGTCGCTGGCGCGGGTTCCCGCTCGCGTGCATAGCCGTCGAACAAAGCGAGGATGGAGATCGGCGTCTGGGAATGACGTTCCCGCTGGCGCTCCTCATCAAGCCGATAACGCTCGGGAGAGAAAGTCTCGTCTAGCACTCGAACCGGATCGCCATTGACCTCCTGTTGGAAGCGTTGGGCCGCCTCGATCTGCCCTCGGCTCACCAGCTTCGTCAGCCGCCGGTGCAACGGGTTGCCAGCCGCGATCCGCCATCTGAACCGCTCGGTCAACGTTTCGACGATCCAATCGGTCATCATCACGTTTTCGCCGCCTATGCGAGCCCCGCCAGCAGCGCTCCGTGCAAGCGCCTCATAATCTCGCGTCAGCGCACCAGCGCGCTGCTCATCGTCGACGGTATCCGCCTCCTGAGCCAACCTGCCGACGCGCTCGGCTAACCATTCCCGAACGCCTTCCTCAATCTCCTGAACGCTAGGTTCGTGCGTCCGTTCGAGCACTTCGGTCGGCGACCGGACGCCGGTAGCGGCCGACAACAAATTTTCGAACTTTGCCAGCTCACGAAAGAGCAGGTGTCGTGCTTCCGCGAGGCTCCCTGTGCCAAGTGATGTTTGAACCTCCCGACGCCCGCCGAATGCGCCGCGCGCGCGCTCAGGTACGCCACGCCGAAACACGAGCTGCTCTCCTCTACGGTAGAGGTAACGATGCCCCTTCACACGCCGCAAGACCTGCCCCTTTTGTAGCAGATTTTATGGCAAGCATTCCCGCAGAAACACTGCAAATCAAGGCCTTTGAGCCATCTCAGCAGCTTGACGAGGAATTGGCGGAGAGGGTGGGATTCGAACCCACGGTACCCGTGAAGGCACAACGGTTTTCGAGACCGTCCCAATCGACCACTCTGGCACCTCTCCGCAAGGTCGGCGCGCGGCGTCGGGGACGCCGGGTCAGGGGGGCGCTCCTAGCCAAGCTTTTGCGACTTGCCAAGGGCGCTTGTCCAACTCGGGCGATGCCCTAAATTGATGGCATGACCGAGACCCACGCCACCCCCCGCCGTGCCCTGGCCGAGCCTGCCCTCGCGGCGCCGGCGATCGCGCATGCGCGCTTCGCCATCGGCGATGTGGTCCGCCATCGTCACTTCGCATTCCGCGGCGTGATCTTCGACGTGGATCCCGTTTTTGCGAACACGGACGAATGGTATGAGGCCATTCCGCTCGACATGCGGCCGCGCAAGGACCAGCCCTTCTACCACCTGCTCGCGGAAAACGCCGAATCGAGCTACGTCGCCTATGTCAGCCAGCAGAATCTGGAGCATGACGAGAGTGACGAGCCGGTCGATCATCCGGCGCTGGGCGGGCTGTTCGACGGCTATGCCGACGGGCGCTACGCCCTCCGGCGCGAGCATCGCCACTGATCGGCGGGGCGCCCCTTAACAGGGCGCCCCACGGCCGGATCAGCCTGCGAGGGCCTTTTTCAGCAGATCGTTGACGACGGCCGGGTTCGCCTTGCCGCCCATCGCCTTCATCGTCTGCCCGACGAAGAAGCCGAACAATTTGTCCTTGCCGCCGCGATAATCGGCGACCTTGTCGGCATTGGCGGCCATGACCTTGGCGATCTCCGCCTCGATCGCGCCGGTGTCGCTGGTCTGCTTGAGGCCGCGATCCTCGACGATCTTCGCGGGATCGTCGCCGGTTTCCAGCATGATCTCGAACACCTGCTTGGCGAGCGTGCCGGACAGCGTGCCGTCCGCCACCAGCGCAAGCAGCTCGGCCCCCTGCCCTGCGCTGACCGGTGAATCCTCGATGTCCCGGCCGAGGCGGTTCAGCGCGCCGAACAGGTCGGAGACGAACCAGTTGGACGCGGCCTTGGCCACCTCGGGCTCGGGCTTGCCCTGCCGCGCGGCAGCCTCGGCCAGCAGGGTCTCGAACCAGCGGGCGTTGGCCACATCGGCGAGGATCACCTCGGCATTGCCCGGCGCGAGGCCGAGTACGTCGCGGTAGCGCGTGGCCTTTACGTCAGGCAGCTCGGGTAGCGACGCGCGGCATTCCTCGAGGAACAGGTCGTCCAATTCCAGTGGCAGCAGGTCCGGATCGGGGAAATAGCGGTAATCGTGCGCATCCTCCTTGGAGCGCATCGACCGTGTCTCGCCCTTGTCCGGATCGAACAGGCGCGTTTCCTGAACGATGCTGCCGCCCGCCTCCAGCACATCGATCTGGCGACGCGCCTCGCCCTCGATCGCCTGCATGACGAAGCGGACCGAGTTGACGTTCTTCGTCTCGGTGCGCGTGCCGAACGGGTCGCCGGGCTTGCGGACGGAGACGTTGACGTCCGCGCGCATGGAGCCTTCCTCCATATTGCCGTCGCACGAGCCGACGTAGCGGAGGATGGCGCGCAGCTTGCGCAGATAGGCGCCGGCCTCCGCTGGCGAGCGCATGTCGGGGCGGCTGACGATCTCCATCAGTGCGACGCCCGAGCGATTGAGATCGACGTAGGAGCGCGTCGGATGCTGATCGTGCATCAGCTTGCCGGCATCCTGCTCGACATGGATGCGCTCGATGCCGATCACCTTGTCGCCCGCATCGGTCTGGATGGCGAGCGACCCTTCGCCGACGATCGGGTGATAGAGCTGGCTGATCTGATAACCCTGCGGCAGATCGGCATAGAAGTAGTTCTTGCGATCGAACCGGCTCCAGCGGTTGATCTGCGCGTCGATCGCCATGCCGGTGCGGACCGCCTGCCGGATGCACTCGCGGTTGGGCACGGGCAGCATCCCCGGCATCGCCGCATCGACCAGGCTGACATTGGCGTTCGGCTCCGCCCCGAAGGCGGTGGAGGCGCCGGAGAACAGCTTGGCGTTGGAGGTGATCTGGGCGTGGACCTCAAGCCCGATGACGACCTCCCACGCGCCGGTGGCGCCTTCGATACGGTAAGGGGCGGGGCTGGCGTCGGGCATGATCTCGGGTCCGCTAGATTGGCAACACATCCCCTCTACACAAGCAAGCGGCCCGCGACAGCAGGGTTGAGTGATTGCGCGCACATCGGAGGCGGCCGCACGCGCTAGAGACAGGGGCGCAACGAGGGAGGATCACCGTGGCTAAGACGCAGACGATCAGCACGGCCAAGACGATCAAGGATGTCGACAAGGCGCTCGCCTCAGCCACGAAAGCCGTCTCGATGCTCGGCATCAAGATCGCGTTCCGCAAGCCCGACATGAACAAGCTCGCTTTGGCGATGAAGGATGACGAGGAGGCCGAGGTGCAGCTGATCGAGGACGGCCCGAACATCAAGGTCGCGATCGCGGCGGGCAACTACAAGAGCGTGCTCGGCATCCACAATGTGCTGGCCGAGAAGGATCTGGAGAAGCTCGCCGCGACGCTGCGCAGCCTGCAGAAGCAGGGGTTCGGCTCGTTCAAGAAGGAGCTGGCCGAGGTCGAGAAGAAGCTGAAGGGCCCCGACCAGAAGGTGGTCGACAAGCTGGACAAGGAAGCCGGTGCGCTCCGCAAGGTGATCGCGGCGCTCCAAGCGGAACGTGCCGCCATGGCCAAGATGGGCTTTCAGGACATCATGAAGGACAGCAAGCGCAAGAAGGAGTTCGAAGCGCACCTGAAAAAGGAGATGGCGTTCGAGAGCGTGGAATTCCTGCGCGACATCAACAAGGACGCCGAATATCTCAAGAAGACCTATATCGGCGACAAGGCGACCAACCAGATCAACATCAACAGCGCGACCGTGAAGAAGATCATGGCGGGCGCACATCCGAAGATCGCGGGCCCCGAGATCATCAAGCTGCTCGATGGTGACAATGTGCCTCGCTACCGCAAGTCGGTCACGGACGCGCTCGATGCCACGATGAAGGCGAAACAGGTGGATCTGGACAAGCTGAACAAGGCGCTCGGCCAAGCCCTGAACAGCTGAGACACTCGCCTGGCCGGGGCTGCTCTCTTCAACAGAGAGCGCCGCGGCCTGGCGAGATCACCACCAGCGATTCGCGCGCGTGGTAAAGCCGGCGCGTTCCTCGATCGCAAGGCCGGCATCCAGCACGCCCTGTTCGTCGAGCGGGCGCCCGATGATCTGCAGGCCGAGCGGCAAGCCTTGCGCGTCGAGCCCGCCCGGCACGCTCATCGCCGGAAGGCCGGCGAGCGATGATGGGACGGTGAACACGTCATTGAGATACATGGCGAGCGGATCGGCCGACTTCTCACCCAGCGCGAAGGCGGCGGAGGGCGCCGTGGGGGTGAGCAGGAGGTCGCACTTGCCCCAAGCCTCCTCGAAATCGCGCGCGATCAGCGCGCGCACGCGCTGCGCCTTTGTGTAGTAGGCGTCGTAGAAACCCGCCGACAGCACGTAGGTGCCGATCATGATGCGGCGCTTCACCTCAGCGCCGAAGCCGTGCGCGCGGGTGGCGGCATACATGTCCTGCAGGTTCGCGCCCTCGGGCAGGTCACGCAGGCCGTAGCGCACGCCATCATAGCGGGCGAGGTTGGACGACGCTTCCGCCGGTGCGATGATGTAGTAGGTCGGCAGGGCGTGGCGGGTGTGCGGCAGCGACACCTCGACGATCTCGGCGCCCGCATCGCGGGCCCAGTCTATGCCCTTCTGCCACAGCGCCTCGATCTCGGCGGGCATGCCGTCGACGCGATATTCCTTGGGAATGCCGATGCGTTTGCCCTTGAGATCGGGCGA
The DNA here is from genome assembly GCF_900113315.1 of Sphingomonas jatrophae. Taxonomy (GTDB): domain Bacteria; phylum Pseudomonadota; class Alphaproteobacteria; order Sphingomonadales; family Sphingomonadaceae; genus Sphingomonas_P; species Sphingomonas_P jatrophae. Next base: position 759,680 of record NZ_FOZG01000001.1, read on the forward strand.
CAATGATTTTTCCCAGGCGGGCACAGCCTCGTCGAGCGAGGTCGAATCCTTCGGGTCGAAGCCTGCCATCGTTTCCAGCAGGATCGCGCAATCGCGCACCGTCTGCGCCATCGGCCCCGCCTGATCGAGCGACGAGGCGAAGGCGATCACGCCGTAGCGCGAGCAGCGGCCGTAGGTCGGCTTGATGCCGGAAATGCCGGTAAAGGCAGCGGGCTGACGGATCGAGCCGCCGGTGTCGGTGCCGGTCGCGCCGGGCGCCATCCGCGCGGCGACAGCAGCGGACGAGCCGCCCGACGAGCCGCCTGGCGCCAGCGCGGCATTGCCACCATCGTTGCGACGCCACGGGCTGAGGACGTTGCCGAATGCACTCGTCTCGTTCGACGACCCCATGGCGAACTGGTCGAGGTTGAGCTTGCCCAGCATCCCCGCGCCCGCGCCGAACAGCTTGGACGTGATCGTTGAATCATAGGTCGGCACGAAGCCGTCGAGGATGCCGGAGGCCGCCGTAGTGGCGTAGCCTGCGGTGCAGAACAGATCCTTGATGCCGAGCGGCACGCCGGACAGCGGCTTCAGATCACCCGAGGCGCGATCCGCATCCGCCTTGTCCGCGGCGGCCAGCGCATGGTCCGGCGTTTCGACCAGGAAGGCGTTCAGAGGACGGCCGGAGACTACCGCGGCGTTGAACGCCTCCGCCGTCTCGCGGGCGGAGAAGCTGCCGGCGCGGAAGCCGTCGCGCAGATCGGAGATGGTGAGGGCGGTGAGATCGGTCATGCTGCTCATCGGGCTGAAACCTCACCGTTCGGGCTGAGCCTGTTAAAGCCCTGCTCTTCTTCGGCGCGGAAAGAGGAAGAACTGAGCTTCCGCAAGCTCAGCACGAACGGAGCGGTGGCGATCACTCGATCACCTTGGGAACCGCGAAAAAGCCGTGTTCCGCCTGCGGCGCATTGGCGAGCACCTTGTCGCGGATGCCGCCGTCGGTGACGACGTCGTCACGCAGTCGCTGGCGATTGGGGATGACGGAGGCCATCGGCTCCACCCCCGTCGTATCGACACCGCCGAGTTGCTCGACCCAATCGAGGATGTTGTTGAGCTCGGGCACCAGCGCCTCCACCTCGGCGTCGGTGACGGCGATACGGGCGAGACTGGCAATCTTGCGGACGGTGATGGCATCGACGGACATGCCCCGCGGCTAGCAGAGGGGTTGATGGCCATGCAACCACCTCCTGTGCCGCATGGACACGGGCGGCGGGGCCGCTATTCCCGCTGGAACCCTTCAGGGTTATGCTGCATTGCACAAAGGAGAGCCGGTTGGCGGCGCGTCGCTTCCTCTATGTCATTGCGGGATTGGTCATGCTGACGCTTGCCGCGGCTATCGGATGGAACCTGTTTCAGGACCAGCTGATGCGCGCCGCCTTCGTGCCGTCGGCACCGTTCAAGCCGCTGCCCGATGCCGGTGCGCCCGATTATGCGACGCCTGCCGCGTGGCTGTCACGCCCGGATCTGGCCGACGATCCCTCGCGCTGGACACCTGCCGGCGTGACCGCAGCGACGAAACCGCAGGTTGCCGTCTTCTACCTCTCGCCGACCACTTATCTCAGTCGCGCGCAGTGGAATGCGCCGCTGAACGATGCCGGTGCCAATGATCGGCTGCGCCTGTTCGCCTCGACGCAGGCGAGCGCGTTCAACGGCGTCGGTGCGGTCTGGGCGCCGCGCTATCGGCAGGCCTCCATCGGCGCCTTCCTGACGACGGACGGCAATGCCCAGCGCGCGCTGGAATTCGCCTATGCCGACGTGCTGCGCGCCTGGGATGCGTTCGTCGCTGCGGTGCCCGAGGATCGTCTGATCCTGCTGGCGGGGCACAGCCAGGGGTCGCTCCACCTCGTCCACCTGCTGCGGGATCGCATCGCAGGCTCGGCCGTCGCGAAGCGGATCGTGGCGGTCTACGCGCCGGGCTGGCCGATCTCGATCGAGGCGGATCTGCCCGCGCTCGGCCTGCCCGGATGTGCCGGGCCGGGGCAGCCGGGCTGCATCGTCGCGTGGCAGAGCTTTGCCGAGCCGGCGGACACGCGCCAGATTCGCGCCATCTATGACGCGACCACGGGCATGACCGGGCGGCCGCGGCGGGGCACCGCAATGCTCTGCGTCAACCCGCTGACCGGCGCGCCCGCAACCGCCGCGCTGCCCGGAGCCAATCTCGGCGCGCTGGTGCCGCGTGCCAATCTGGACGGCGCCGATCTGGTAACGGGCCGCGTGCCGGCGCGGTGCGATCCCTCGGGCTTCCTGATGATCGGCGGGGAGCCGCAGGGCTTCGGCCGCTACGTGCTGCCGGGCCGCAACTATCACGTGTTCGACTATATGCTGTTCTGGGCGAACATTCGCGCGGACGCCGCGGCCCGCACGGCGGCGTTCCTGGCGCGCGGCTAGACGGAGCGGGCTGGCGCGCGCAAGGACGCCGCCATGCCCGTCCTGTCCCTTCCCGACTTTCGCGATCTCCTGCCCCAGGGCGGGCGGCTGGCGGGACTGGATGTGGGCACCAAGACGATCGGCGTGGCGCTGTGCGACGCGGGTTGGACCATCGCATCGCCTGCGGGAACGATCGTGCGGGTGAAGTTCTCGGTCGACCGGGCGAAGCTCAAGGCCATCCTCGATGCGCAATCGGTGCGGGGCATCGTCATCGGCCTGCCGCTCAATCTCGACGGCAGCGATTCGCCGCGAACGCAGTCCGTTCGCCAGTTCGCGCGCAATATCGAGCCGCTCGGCCTGCCGATGCTATTGTGGGACGAGCGCTGGTCCACCGCGGCGGTAACGCGCACGCTGATCGCGGCCGATGCCAGTCGTGCGCGGCGGGCGGAGCTGGTCGACAAATTGGCCGCCGCCTACATCCTGCAGGGCGCCATCGACGGACTGGCCTTCGGCGGCTCGCTTTGATAGCCGCCGCCCCGTGAGCGCCTCCCCCTTTCCCCACCGCCACCTGCTCGGCCTCGCCGGGCTTCACCCGTGGGAGATCACCTATCTGCTGGACGAGGCGGAGCAGTGGGTGACGCTGAACCGGGGCACCGCTAAGCATGACGGGCGTCTTGCCGGCCTGACGCAGATGAACGCCTTCTTCGAGGCGTCGACGCGCACCTTGCTGTCGTTCGAGGTGGCGGGCAAACGGCTGGGTGCGGACGTCGTCAACATGGCGGTCGCGCAATCGAGCGTGAAGAAGGGCGAGACGCTGATCGACACCGCGATCACGCTCAACGCCATGCGCGCCGACGTCATGGTGATCCGCCACGACCGCTCGGGCGCGGTGCACCTGATCGCGGACAAGGTGAACTGCCCGGTGCTGAATGCCGGCGATGGGCGGCACGAACATCCGACGCAGGGGCTGCTCGACGCGCTGACGATCCGGCGGCGGAAGGGTCGGATCGAGGGGCTGGTGGTCGCGATCTGCGGCGACGTGCTGCACAGCCGCGTCGCGCGCTCCAACATCCATGCGCTGACGACGCTGGGCGCGGAGGTGCGCGTGGTCGGCCCGCCGACCCTGCTGCCGGCCGGGGTCGAGCGGATGGGGGCACAGCGCTTCACCGACTTCGATGCCGGGCTGGACGGCGCTGACGTCGTGATGATGCTGCGCGTGCAGCGCGAGCGGATGGACGGCGCGCTCGTCCCCTCCGCTCGCGAGTTCCATGCGCTTTACGGCCTGACCCACAAACGGGTGGAACGCGCCGCGCCCGATGCTCTGGTGATGCATCCGGGGCCGATGAACCGTGGGGTGGAGATCGACTCGGCGGTTGCGGACGATCCGGTGCGCTCGGCGATCACCGAGCAGGTGGAGATGGGCGTGGCGGTGCGAATGGCGTGCCTTGACGTGCTGACGCGCGAGCGGCGGGGGATCGCCGCATGAGGCCGCTGGCGATCCTTGGCGGGCGACTGGTCGACCCGCGCGCCGGGTCGGTGCAGCCGGGCAATCTGCTGATCGTCGACCGGCGGATCGCGGCGGTGGGCGACTTCGATGTGCCGGCCGAGGCCGAGCGGATCGACGCGAGCGGGCTGCTGGTGACACCCGGGCTGGTCGACGTCGGCAGCTTCGCCATCGACCTGCCCGCCTTCGTCGCGGGCGGGATTACGCGTGCGGCGCTGATGCCCGATCAGTCGCCGCCGCTCGATCATGCAGCCCTCGTCCAGCGGGCGGCGCAGGCGGGCAAGCCCGACGTGTGGGTCCATCCCATCGCGGCGGGAACCAAGGCGCTTGCGGGGCGCGAGCTGGCCGAGATCGGTCTGATGCGCGCGGCGGGTGCCGTCGCGGTGGCGACCGGGCGTGGCTGGATCGCTGACTCCGGCGTGATGCTGCGGTTGCTCGGCTATGCGAGTGCGCTTGACCTGCCGGTGATCGCGCATGCCGAGGATGGCAGCCTGACCGCAGGCGCCGTGGCGACCGATGGGGAGACTGCGACGCGGCTCGGCCTGCCTGCCGCCCCCGCGGCGGCCGAGGCGATGGCGGTGGCGCGCGACCTTATGTTGGCCGAGGAGGCGGGCGCGGCGATCCACTTTCGCCAGATCACCACCGCGCGCGCCTTCGATCTCGTCCGCGCCGCCAAGCGCCGCGGCGTCCGCGTGACGTGCGGGATCACGCCGGCGCATCTGTTCCTCTCCGATCAGGCGATCGGGCCCTTCCGCACCTTCGCCCGCCTCTCCCCGCCGCTGCGCGAGGAAGCCGACCGACTGGCCGCGATCGAGGCGGTGCGGGACGGGACGGTGGACCTGATCTGCTCCGGCCACGATCCGCAAGGGCCCGAGGCCAAGCGGCTGCCGTTCGCCGATGCGGAGCCTGGCATGGCGGGCGCGGCGACGCTGCTGACGCTCAGCCTCGCGCTGGTGCGCGACGGGGTGATCGCCCTGCCCCGCCTGTTCGACCTGCTCTCCACCGCCCCGGCACGGCTGCTCGGCCTGCCGGGTGGCGGGCTGGACGTGGGTGATGAGGCCGACCTGCTGCTGGTGGACGAAGGCGCGCCGTGGCGGATCGACTCGGATCGGATGGCGGGCGCTGCCGGCAACACGCCGTTCGATGCGTTGCCGGTGCAGGGCCGCGTGGTGCGCACGATCAAGGGTGGCGTGGCATTGAATTGAGGCCGCAGGAGGAGGCGAGCGTATCTTCTATCCGGCTGACGCCTTTTACCTTCACTCGCGCGTGCGCTGATAAAGATCGCTGTCGGCCTCGCCGCCAAAGCCGCGCTCGATCAGACGGAAACCATGCTTCGTCAGAAGAGCCACCGAGGCGCTGTTCGACGGATCAACGGTCGCCGATACCGGATCGATCGCCCGGGATGTTGCGAAATCGACCAAGGCGCGCACGATCTCGGATCCGAAGCCTCGCCGCCAATGCGCCGCCATGAGGCCATAGATTATCTGCTCAGGCCCGTCCGCTGGACGAGCGAAGCCCGCCCAGCCGATCAGTTGACCGCTCGATCGCTCGATCACTGCGCCGGTCCCATAGCCATAGCGCGCGAGATTGGCCCGGGAGTTCGTGACCCAAAGAGCGGCGTCATCTCCCGACAAGGCCTGCCCATCCCCGACGAAGCGGGAGACCTGTGGATCCGCAAGGATCGCGACAAGGCCCGCCGCATCAGCGAACTCAAACGGGCGGATCGTCAGTCGCGCGGTCTCAACGACACTGTTCTGGATCATGACGGCGGCATTATCATGTGGGCATATCTCCTCGATCTGGCAGCGGCGCCCCAATCTCTGCTTTGCCGCATATGGCCTCGGCATCAGGCCGCCGTTGGCAAGCCCCTCGCCTCCTCCTATCCCCGCTGCATGACGACCCGCCGCCTCTTCGCCACGCTCTTTTCAGAGAGCGCGCTCGACGATCCCGCTTTGCTGGAGGAGCTGGCGCACAGCTGCCGCGCGCTGGCCGAGGATGACCGCGCCGGTCGCGCCTGGTCGAAGGAGAAGGGCTATCGCGGCTATACCTCCTACGCCTCGCTCAACGATCTGCCGCAGCGCGATCCGATCTTTGCCGATCTGGTGCGGGTGTTGAACCGCCACGTCGCGGCGTTCGCCAAGGAATGCGCGTTCGATCTTGCCCGGCCGCTGAAGCTGGACAGCCTGTGGGTCAACGTCATGAAGCGGGGCGGCGTCCATTCGGGCCACATCCACCCGCACAGTGCGATCTCTGGCACGCTGTATGTCGAGGTGCCGCCGGGCTCGGGCGCGCTGAAGCTGGAGGATCCGCGGCTGGCGATGCTGATGAGCGCACCGCTCCGCCGGCCCGACGCGAGCGCCGACCTGCAGCCCTTTGTCTATGCCGAGCCGACGCCCGGCGCGATCTTCCTTTGGGAAAGCTGGCTGCGGCACGAGGTGATGCCGAGCGACGCGAAGGACGCGCGCATCTCGATCAGCTTCAACTATCGGTGAAAGGCGGGCGCCGCCCTCGTCAGTGAACTCGCCGTCCGCCGCACCCGAGCGGCTTCAGCGCGCCGCCACCTGCACCGCCTTCTTGCGCGCGGCCATCTGCACCGGCGCTTCGCCCGCTGCCGCGCGAACAAAGCAGGGGTTGCCGGTGGCGCGGATGCTTGCGCACAGCTGGACAGCCTGCATCCGCGTTGCGAAGCCGCCCAGCGTCAGGCGCGTCAGTGTGCCGCTCGCCTGCTGGACGGGCGCGTGGGATGGCGTAAAGCCGGCGAGCAGGCGCATCCGGCTGCTCAGCTTCTCCCAAGCCGTATCGATCGGCGTGGCGCGCGAAAAGGCGCCGAGCTGGACGACCCACTGACCGCCACGCTGCGCGGCAGGCTTGGCGAAACTGGTGTGGTTGGCAAGCACCAGCGGCGGTCGGTCCGGCGATGCCACCGCGCTGCGAACAATGCCTTCCGGCGCGCGGATCAGCGGCGGCACCTCAGGCGCGGATGGCGCGTAGAAGACCGGCTCGGGTGCGGGCGGCGGTGGAGCGGCGGCGGCAATCTCCACCGGTTCGTCAAGAGCAGCCGGCGCGGCGACCGGATCGGCCGCCGCCAGAGTCGTGACGGGCTCCGCCGGTGCGGCGGCGAGGCGTGTCTCGGCTGGCGCAAGCGCGAGGCGGGTCGGCTGACCGGGATCGGCCGCCGGCGTCACCTTCAGCAGCGCGGCGACGCGTGCATCGGCCCCGGACGAGCGGGTCAGCGCCGCCCACTGGCGGATGCGGGCATCCACGTCGGCCGGTGACAGATCCTGCGCCGCCATCGCCTGCGCGCGCGTCCACTCGCCGGCCAGCGCATAAGCGAGCGCGAGATTCTGGCGGGTCTTGGCGTCGGCGCCAGGCGCCCGCGCCGCGCCTTCCAGCAGCGTGATCGACTGCGACGCATCGCCCGCAAGCGCGAAGGCCAGGCCGCGATCGGCATCGGGCACCCTGCCCGCAGCCTCGGTCAGCGTTGTGCGGGCGGTCTCCGCCTGTCCCGTCGCGATCTGCGAGAGCGCCAGGCTCAGCCGTGCGCGGCCGAGGTCCGGATCGAGCGCGAGCGCGTCGCCGAAGCTGGTCGCCGCCGAGGCGAAGCGGCCTGCGGCGAGATAGGCCTGGCCGAGCAACTGACGGTAGCGCGCGTCATTGGGGACAAGAGCCACCGCCGTCTCGGCATCGGCCACGGCGGGCTTTTGCGCCGCAAGGGCCGCTTCGGCACGGGCAGCAGCCTTGGCCGCGCCCTTCGCCGCCTTCGGCAGCGACGAGGAGGCTGCCATCGGTCGCGCGTCGCCCGCCGGCTTGCAGCCGATGGCGCACACCGCGAGCACGAGCCCGGAGGCGGCGAATCTGGAGAGCGTGCAGGTCTTCATGGAACCCCCGGAGTCTAGTCTTTGCGGCCACGCCCACGGCGGGCCTTTGGCAGCGCGGCCGCGACCGGCGCCGTTGCGAGCATGGCGTCGAGCGCCTCGGTGACAAATGCCTGCGCCGACTGCCCGCGCACCGCGCAGGCAAGGCGCAAGGCCAGATGGCGGGCGGGATCGAGGCGCAGCGTGAACGCCTTGCGTCCGGCAACCGGCGCCGCCTCCTCGCGGGCCAAAGCGAGCCGCTCTGCGATCTCGGCCTGCTGGCGGGCAGGTTCGTTGGGCATCTGGCCCAGATCGTTCCAGCCGAGATCGTCGCCGGTCAGCTCCACCGCCAATCGCATTGCGGGACGTGCCTCTCCCTTCCGGGCGAGCAGCCCGGAGGTGAGCGCGGCAAAGCGAGGCTCGCCAGCGGGCTTCACTGCACCACCACGCGCCGACCGAAGCCGCCCGCTGCGCGCCCATGCGGCACGCCGCCCGGCACGGTGAAGACGGTGCGGCGAAAATTCTTCTCCAGCCGATCGGAGACATAGGCCCACAGCGCCTCGATCTCCTGCGTCGATTTGGAGCGGGCATCCGCCTCCATGACGGTGCGGCCGTCGATCATCGATGCGGCGAAATCGGTGCGGTGATGGACGATGATGGGGGCGACGGTGCCATGATGCGACAGCGCCACGGCGGCCTCGTGCGTGATCCGCGCCTTGGGCGTGGCGGCGTTGACGACGAACAGCAGCGGCTTGCCCGCGCGTTCGCACAGATCGACCGTTCCGCCCACCGCGCGCAGATCGTGCGGGCTGGGTCGCGTGGGGATGAGGATCAGCTCCGCCACGTTGATCACGCTCTGGATCGCCATGGTGATGGCGGGCGGCGTATCGATGATGGCGAGGCGGAAGCCCTCGCGGCGCAGCACCTCCAGATCGGCGGCAAGGCGGGCGACGGTGGTCTGGGCGAAGGCTGGCGTTTCATCGCGCCGCTCATTCCACCAATCGGCCAGGCTCGCCTGTGGATCGATGTCGATCAGCACGACCGGTCCGGCGCCGGCCCGCTCAGCCTGCACGGCGAGATGACCCGACAAGGTCGTCTTGCCCGAACCGCCTTTCTGCGATGACAAGGCCAATATGCGCATCCACCGCCCCCGGTCCGGATCCATCCGTTCGGCGAAGAAGATGCACGAGCACGGCTAACAACCGGTAAACGCCGGTTCGCTGCCGCGCAGATTGCGGTGCGTTACGGATAACATGTCGTTAAACCCTTGTGCGTTACGCCTAAGACGCGCCAGACCGCGGCCCGCCGCCGATCACGGGATTCCAGAAATGACGTTTGCGCCGACACTTATCCTTATCGCCGCTGCTGCCGCGGCCGTGCCGCCGGTCAAACAAGGGGTCGATGCGTGGCAGGCGGGCGATTACCAGAAGGCCGTCAAGGCGTGGACGGACCCTGCCGCCGCCGGCGACGCGGACGCACAGTTCAACCTGGCGCAAGCCTACAAGCTCGGCCGGGGCGTGCCGCTCGATCTGCGGCAAGCGGAGGCCTGGTACCGAAAGGCCGCCGATCAGGGGCATCGGCAGGCCGGCGCGATGCTCGGGCTGATCATGTTCCAGAATGGCGACCGCAAAGGCGCGCTGCCATGGATCCAGAAAGCGGCGGACGCCGGTGATCCCCGCGCGCAATATGTCTACGGCACCGCCCTGTTCAACGGTGACGAGACGGTGCGAGATTACCCGCGCGCTTATGCGCTGATGACCAAGGCAGCAGCAGCCGGTCTGCCGCAGGCGCAGGCGAGCCTGAAGCAAATGGACCAGTTCATCCCGTTGCCCGATCGGCAGAAGGGTTTGGCAGCGGCCAAGCTGATCGGCAGCGCGCCGACGGCGACCGCGGCCACCGCTCCTGCCCCGCGCCCGGCGCCGGTGCGCGCAACCGCGCTGCCGCCATCGCGGGTGGCAGAGGCAGGTGCTGCGCCTTCTGTTCCTAACGTCACCAAGACGGTGCCCACGTCCAAGCCGGCGGCTATGGCCGCTTCGAGGCCGGCCGCGGTGCAGCAGACGAAGGCGATTGGAACCCCGGCGAGCGGCGGCAAATGGCGCATCCAGCTGGGTGCCTTTTCCGATGCGGCGGCGGCGCGCGGGGCATGGTCGACGGTGTCAGGCAAGGCGGGACTGAGCCGCCTGTCCCCTTCCTACGTCAAAGCGGGAGCAGTGACGCGCCTCCAGGCTGGGCCGTTCTCCACCCGCGCCGCCGCCACGCAGGCGTGCAAAGCTTCTGGTGTTACCGGCTGCTTTCCCGTGGGCGGCTGACCCCCTAGTCCGTGACGCCGGAGAGCACGTTTCCGGCCGAGGCGAAGGTCGGGCTGCGGCGAGCATCCGTGCCGTTAAACCACACCTTGTTGGCCGGATTAGGCGGTCCGAACGAGTCCGGATCCACCGCGGTCGGATCGACATGGCAGTGCCTGCTGCCCGGACCCAGGCTGATCCCGCCGCGAAACGAGGGGCCACCAGCGCCGATCACCACCGGCCGTACGATGCTGCGCACCAGCGCGCCGCAGGTGATTGCGAATTCCGGGCTGGTCTTGCCCACATTGTTGATCTGCGGCTCCAGCACGAGCCCGCTCGCCTCGGTGACGACGACCGGCTTGCTGGCCTGGTGAAGCTTGGTGCCCTGCAGCCTGACTCCGCGGGTGCGTGACAGCCAGACCGATCCGTTGCGGAAATCGCCGTGGATCTGGCCCCCCGTCATCGTCACGAGCCCTGCACCGTCGAAGATCGCCACACCACGATCCCCGCCCGCGCCAGCGGCGTATATGTAGAGGTCGAGGATCTCGATCGACGCGCCCGACGTCATATCCAGATCGATGCTGATCCCAGTGCCCGAACAGCCATCCAGGATCGCATTGCGGATGTGAAGATCGACCGTCTGCCCTGGATTCCGGAAGCCTGCCGCATCGAAAATCATACCCGAGGCGATGCCGGCGGATTCGAACTGGTCGATGAAGCTATCGACGAACGCGCCTTGTGCGATCAGCCCGGCCGAGCCTTTGCCGCCGGAGCCCTGTCCAACGGCGAGGCAGCGGTTCATGTATAGCGATGCATTGCCGCCGGCGAAGCCGAAGCTGATCCGTCCATCGAGGAAGAAGCCGGCATAAATGTCGTTCGCTCGTGTCGCGCTCGACCGAGTGCGGATCGATAGACAGTCGTCCAGCTTCGAATAGACGATGCCGCCGATATAAAAGCCTAGGCAGCTTTCGCGGCTGATCACGTCACGCGCGGTGACGCGCTCCACATGTGCGATGCGCAGGCCCGCAGGGCTGCGGCGGAGATCTCCGCTGGGGTGCGGCGCGGGATCACCGTCGCGGATCAGTGTGACATTGCGGATGTGGATTTCGCGTGGGTAGCGGCTGTGATCGTGCGACGGCTGCTCGAACGTACCGATCAGCACGATATCGTCGCGCTGGACACCCGGTGCCTGCTGGCTGAGCACGATGCGCGTGCCCTGCCCCTGCTCTGCGGCTTCTCCCTGCACGCCCTGCACCGTCCGCCAGCTCTGCGCCAGGCGCAGCGTGCGCTTGTTGAAATAATCGGCTTGGGAGAGCTGCGTGACGGGGCACAGCGCGTAGCAGGCCTCAATCGCGGGTGCGCAATCCACCGCGCCATTGTTAGGGATCGCGCCGAACCATTCGGGGCGGCCGTGCACGCCATCCCAAAGGCGGACATAATGGCCGCCCGAGGTGGGCACGAACAGGCCTTCCAACGGGTCGCTCACGGGCGGCGGCCCGGAAGCTGCGCGAAACCAGCCTTCTCGTCCTGCCTCCGAAAGGTAGATCAACGCACCCACCGGCGGCAGGGTCAATCGGCGGAGCTGTTCGAGCGTCGGCAAGCTCAGAGTGCCCGCCTGAGGCACAGGCTGGCTCGTCGCAGTGCCCGGTGCGGACGATCCCACGGCGCCGAGGCTCGTCATCGCCGCCGCGCCCAACACCGCACGGCGTGGCAGTTCAACCATGTCTCTCTCCGATGCACAGTCCCTGCCTGACCCGAACGTCCCGCCGGGCGAACCGTTGCTGTGGATCAGCCGGTGGAGAGGCGGAAAGCACCCGCGAAATAGAGCACGATCGCGATAACGATAGACACAAGCGCGCAGACAACGATCATGTCCCAAATATCGCGCGCATGCCGGTTGCGTGCGTTCCGCTTCGCAGGGCTGGGATCCTCGGGAGAGGCGAACGGCATCACGCTGTCTCCGTATTCGGCGCGCCGCCGGTAAGCAGCGGCAAATCGCGGCGGAAGCGCCAGCGGTCCTTCCAACCCTGCGTGCGGATGTCGCGCCACACCGCTCGCATCGTGGTGCAAGACAGCGAAGCAGCGATCAGCAGAATCAAGGCCGGTCGCAGGAAGGGGCCAATCGCCATGTGATAGGTGTAGAAGACTGGCCCGCTATTCAGGAATCCGCCTTGAAGGACGGTGAACAGCCGACCCAGATAGATGTCGCCTGACAGGGAGACGATATAGGCAGTGACGATCGCGATGCGGATGCCGCGGCCGCCGCGCCACGGCTCAAAGAACGTCAGCAACGTGATTAGTGCTTGGACATAGCCTCCCGCTTCCGAAGTGATCATCGCGATGCACCCGGCAAGGTTCACCAGCCGGTAGGTGGGCACCACTTCGGGTCGAAGCCACGCCGCGACGAAGGCAAGCACGATGAGGCCCTGCACCGAATGGGTGAGGAGCGGCAGCAGCATGGCGCCGAGTTCGACCAGATCGGACCCGCCGAGCTCGAGAATCGGAAAGCTCTGGCTGGTCAGCAGCGAGACGACCGGGACGTAGGTTGTCGCATACCACAGGTCGAGGAAGCTGGACGGTTGCGAAGTCGCACCCGCCCAAGCAACGAGGTTGGTGATGATCTCCTTCGGCGTGCCCGCGCCCACCATCGCCCAGGTGGCGACGTAGACGGCAATGACCGACAGCGTCGCCCCTTCGAACCAGCGCCACCGCCGACGCACCGCATAAGCGAACAGGGTGCCCACAAGGTAGATCTTGAAGTTGATCGACATGCCGACGAACAGCATGCGCAGCCGCGCACTTTTCAAGAGCGGGCCGTGGCCAAGCAGATAGCAAGTGTAGCACGCCATCAGCAGATTGCCGCGTTCCAGCGCGTCCAGCATCGGCATGCCGGCGCAGACCACGAAAGAGCGGAATAGCGCGGTGCGGCGGTCGATTTTTAAGAAGGTCAGCCCGGTCAGGAAGATGTTGAGCACGAACCAGCCGTGCATCGTGAACCGGCCCCAAAGATCACAATCGCGCGAGTACCAGCCCTCGTTTGCGACGTAACACGGACCCCACGTCAGTGGCTTGAGGTAGACGAACGAAATCGGTGGATAGAGCGTCGCCCAGGCATCGTATGCGCCGGGATTGTGCGCCCAGAAGGCGGTGTTGAACCAGTCCATCCACACGTCGAACGATTGGTAGAAGAAGGGCTGCGGCAGGCCGCCGCGCACCAACAGCAACGCGATCGCGTAGCCGCCAGTAAGCAGCACGGCGAGGGCCAGCAGCGGCTCGATCCAGCGGTTCGCGCCGTCGTCGGGGAGCCAGCCCGTCTTCACTGAGCCACCTTGCGCATGAAGACGACGTGCTTGAGCGCGAAATAGTTGATCAGCGAGGCGAAAAGGGTAGCGAGCGCGCCCGCGGCATAGGGCGATCGGATGAATAGGTCGAAGAAGGCGAGCAACGCCAAGTTCACCAGGTAATTGACGAGGTAAGCGAGGATGTAGCGGCCCGTTGACGCCTGCGCATCACGGAAGACGTGCTTACTGTAGGTCAGGTAGTTGAAGCACACGCCCGCTATCTGCGCGATGATCTGCGCCACATAGAGGTCGAGACCTAGCCAGACGAGCAGCGCGTAGGTGCCGAAGCCGAAGGCGGTGTTGACCAGCGCGGCCTGATAGAAACGGAACAGCTCCGCAAAGCGGCGCAGGCCGGTAGGCAGGGCAAGACCCACCTCACGCCTCGTCGGTGAAGTTGATGCGCTCACGCTCAATGACCAGCGGGGTTCGTCGCGTCCGTTCCGAGATCAGCCGGATCTGGTCGCCCATCAGCCCCAGGAAGATGAACAGGCCGCCGACCTGAGCCTGCGCGATCGCGCCAACGATCCATGGCCACACCCGCCCGCCGAGCACGCCGGCAACGATCCCGGCCACCAGCAGCAGCAGGCTCGCCATGAGCATCAGCGCGCCAATGTGCAGCGGCACTCGCAACAGCCGCTTCGACATTCCCGCAAGACTGGATAGCGCGAACTCAAGGAGTGCGAAGAAGTTGTTGTTGGAAACGCCGCCCGCGCGTTCGGGACGAATATAGGAGATGGTGTCGACGCTGTAGCCGGTCTCGACCAGCATGCCGCGGAAGAAGGGCTCCGGCTCCTGAATCTTCGCGACCGCCTGAACCACACGGCGATCATATAGCCCGAAGCCGGTGGCGTTCGGAATGATCGGATAGTCGCCGAACGTCGCCGCAGCCCAATAGGAGAAACGCCGGACGAGCCCCAGCTGGACCGAAGACTTTTCCGATTGGCGGACGCCTAGCACGATGTCGAAGCCCGAGCGCCAGCGTTCGACAAAGCGCGGCAGCAGTTCAGGCGGGTCCTGGAAATCAGCGCACATGTTGATCACCGCCCGGCCACGCGCCTGATAGATGCCGTGGGTCGGCGATCGCATTTGTCCGAAATTGCGCGCGTTGACGATCAACTTGACGCGTGGATCACGCGCGCAGAGATCTTTCAGCAGTTCCACGGTGCGGTCGTCGGAATGATTGTCGATGAAGATCAGCTCAAACGTGTCGCCGATGCGCTCCATCTCGCCGATCACCGCCGCAGCGATCGGCAACGCATTCTCTTCCTCGTTCCGCGTCGGGATGACGACGGAGAAAACCGGATCCGCTTGGCTCATCGCGCCGGGCTCAGGTTGCGCCGCGGATCGCCGAGTGGGGGGCGCATGAGATAGAATTCCATCGCACCCGCCAGCAGGACAATGAGAATGAAGAGGCCTGCCGGTATAGTGCGGAACTGCCGCGCACTGTCGACATAAGGCTCTTCGAGCACACGCACGCTGCTCGTCGAAGTCAGATCCTCGACAGCCGCGCCCTCAAGATAACGCCGATAGCCCTCATAGAGACCGCGCGCGATGTTGAGCTCACGCTCAAGATCCTGCACCTGCGTCGACTGCACCACGACACGATTGACCGAGTCCGGATCGTTGGCGTCAAGACTTTGCGCCTCGGCAAGCTGGCGGCGGATCGCCTGAATTTCGGCGATGATCCGGCGGACCGACATATTCTCGTCCGTCGCGAAAGCGCGGGCAGCGTTCAGCTCGACCTCGCGCGCCTTCAGTTCAGCCTGAAGCGTAGGAATGCGCGCACCGATGGCGCCGATCGAAGGCCCGGGCTGCGAGTAGCGCGTGCGGCGGCGGAAGCTGTCATAAGCCGCCTGCGCGCGATCCAGCCGCTGACGCGACGAGCGGACCAGGTTGACCAGCACATCACGCTTGTAGGCGGTCTGATTGCGCGCAATGCGAGCCAGCTGGAACCGAGTAGCCTGCGTAAAACTGCGCACCAAATCGAGGCCAAGTTTCGCATCGGTCAGCTTGGACTCAACCTGAATGATGCCACCGCGGAGCGACCGGATCTCAACGTTGGACACCAGCCACCGATCGATCGCCAGTGGATCGCTCATGTTGAGCCGCTTCGGCAGATCCAGATCTGCCGCGACAGCCCGGCGAACGCCCTGAGAGCGCGCGACCTTGAGGCTGATCTCCACCGCCGCCTGCGAACCGAACACGCTTGCGCCCGCACCGAGCTGTCCCAGCGCGCCCTGCAAGCCCAGGCTCGACGGATCCGTCGGAGTGAGCGAGGAGGCGGTGCGATACAGCCGTGGGAACAATGCCAGCACGGCAAAGATCACCGCCAGGACGAATAAAATCGCCCGACGCCGCCAAGGATTGGCAAACCATGAACTCACGGTGAGATTGCCGATGATCGAGCGCGGCGGCGTCACTGTGAGACCGCAACGACGGTGGCGGCGGTCAGACCCATCTGGAACACCAATGAACTGAACTGCAGGATGCGTGAGAGCAAGGAGGATGACTGGCTGCGCACGGGCACGAAGATCACGTCCCCCGGATAGACGTAGCTGCGCAGCGCGCCGCGCTTGGCTGAAATAACGTCACCGCTGGCGCGGACGACGAAGATCTGGCCGCGATCGGCCGCCCGCAGCGCGCCGCCGGCACGATCGATATAATCGCGGACGCGGACCGGCTGCGTGCCCTCGATCAGGAACGAGGCAGGCCGCTGTACCGCGCCGAATACGCCCACTGTCGTCGGACGCGCCGGGATGAAGATCCGGTCGCTATTCTCCAGCAGCAGCTCGCCTGGCAGTCGCGTGTCGGCGATCCCGACGTTCATCACGACACGCCCATCCGGCTCCACCCGACGGAGCCGTTCCAAAACCGCCTGTGCAGCCGCGAGCTGCTGCGCACGCACACCGGCATCAGTGGTGGTGTCGCTGGTCAGCGGCGCGGAGGTGAGCGTCAACTCGAACTGTTCCAGCGCCTCCCGATAGCTTTGCCGCTGCTGCTGCTGAACCGATTGGCGCTCAAGCTTGGTGCCGTAGATGAACGCGCGCGATGTTGTTCCACCCGCCACCGCAAGCACCTGCTCAAGCCTGGTGTTGGCCGGCACGTAGTAATTGCCCGGCTTGTTCACCTCGCCCTCGATTCGAACGACCACCGACTGACGCTCCAGCGGTCGCGTCAGCGTGCCGCTCGACAAAACCTGCACGATGTCGCCGCCTTCCACCGGGGTGGACGCGAGTTGTTGCCGCGACACTTCCGAAGCGCCGATAGTGTCCTTGTTCGACAAGCGGTTCAGGATGACGCGGCTCTGATCTGCGAGGACGCCGGGATTACCCGCATAGCGCAACAGCGCGTCTAGCGACTCTCCTGGCTTGGCTTCGTAAATCGCCTCTGAGTTCACGCTGCCGCTGATTGCCACCTGCGGGCCAACCGCGGGGATGAACAGCACGTCCTCGTTCTGAAGCGTGACGTCCTTCGACTTGTCGCCGCCGCGGATGAAGTCATACAGATCGAACGAGGAGACGAGCTGGCCGTCGCGATACAGCATCACGGAACGGAAGCTGCCGCCGGCCGAAGGGCCGCCGGCGGCGAGTACCGCATTCACCATCGTCGACAGGCTGCTGACCGTGTACGCGCCGGGGTTGTTCGCGAACCCGGTGACATAGACGCGCACGCCGCGCAGCCGCGTGACGGTCGCCACGACGCGGAAATCGACATATTGCCGGCCGACTGCAGCGCTGATCGCATCACGCAGGCCAGAATAAGGCAGACCGGCAACGCGGATCGCGCCCACACGCGGAATGAAGATGCGTCCGTTGGTATCGATCTCGGCGTCGATCCGCCCTTCGATCGAACCCGTCAGGCCGACGAATATGCGGTCGCCGGGCTGGAGAATGTAGCCGGGCGGCACGGTGGCAGTCGCCGCGGTGGCGAAATCGCGCGAGCCGGGAACGAGAAGATCCGCGCCAAAGCGCGGCAGCGCCCGGCCGATCGCGCGTTCGACATAGGTCTCGAACTCGCTCGGCGGGGCCGGGCGGCGGGTCTGGGTCTCGGTCGCGGTCTG
Source organism: Sphingomonas jatrophae (assembly GCF_900113315.1). Taxonomy (GTDB): domain Bacteria; phylum Pseudomonadota; class Alphaproteobacteria; order Sphingomonadales; family Sphingomonadaceae; genus Sphingomonas_P; species Sphingomonas_P jatrophae. The sequence continues at coordinate 777,127 of NZ_FOZG01000001.1, forward strand.
CTCACCAGATCGGCGATCGCGCAATAAGGAACCGCGGCTCGTCCGCTCGTCGCCATCCTGACTGATCAGGGACTCGCGATCAGTGATCTCTACCGGCTCAAGCCGCGTGGCCGCCTGCTGCGCACTCGCATTGGCAGCCTGAGCGGCGACCGCCGCCTGCGCCTGTGCCTGTGCCTGAGAGCTGTAAGGATCAAGCGGCGAGCCTGCCGGCGTGGAACGATCCGGCTGCTGGTAGAAGGATTGCGCGTAAAGTGACGCAGGTGTCGCCGCGACCATCGCCGCAAGTGCGCTCCAGCCGCTTGTCACCGCCAGCACACGGCGGGTCCGCCCGGCCCGGGGCACGCCGGGACGGATCGACTGGGGTTCCACGGTAAAGCTGCCTGCCACTGAAAGAACTCTCGTTTAAGGAACGCTAGGCGAGCCCACTCCATAAGAGCGAGCTCACCAGGAGCCCGGCCCGACCGAGATAGGGCATTGCCCCCCTGCGCGCGCCTTTCGTTCCTGTTATCTGCCTTTGCCACTATCAGAAGCACCGGCCGCCGCAAGCGGCTCCGCACTGCCGACGCGGCGAACGACATCGTCAATCGCGCTCTCCAGATCGTAGGCGAGCGCGAGGCCCAGCGCCTCGCGCGCCTTGGCAATCGAAGGAACGTAGCGATCCTCGCCCGGCTCACTCCACGCGGGCACCAGTGCCGGGACACCACAACGCCGCGCGACCGCCTCCGCCGCATCGCCCATCGTCACCGCTTCATCGGATCCAACATTCCAGGTCGGACAATGCAAATCCGCCGCGGCGGCGATAGTGAGAAGCCACACCACCAGATCGTCCGCATGCATGTAGCTGCGGTAAACGGGCTTCCGAGCATTCACCCGGACAGGACGGCCGGCAAGGCCATCGGCGAGGAAATTACCGATTGCGAAATGTTGGTCGCGCGGCAGATGAACGCCGACGAACGCGAAGCAGCGCGCGACGGAGGTCCGAATGCCATGTTCCCCGAGCGCCGCGATGCGCGCCTCCGCCAGCCGCTTCGCCTCGGCATAATCGCGCTTGTAGGCGACAAGGCCGCTCGCCTCGCCCGGGTCGAACGTCTCGGGCAGGAGATCAAGTTCTGGCGGCTGCTGACCGTAGACCGCGCCCGAGCTGGTGTAGATGATGCGGCTGTCCGCATGGCAGGCGCGCGCGATCCGGGCGTAATTGTCGATCGCGGCGAGGATGTTCGCCCGTTCACCGAGCGGATCGTCGATATAGCGTTGTGCGTCCGTCGTACTTGCCGCGTGGATGACGTAATCGGCAAAGGGCAGCGACGCCGCAGTGCCGACATCGGCGTTGATCAGCTCAACCCCTGCCCCTACCAGCGACGGATGCGTGACACTCAGCCGCGATGCAGACCGCGCGACAACCAGAATGCGGTCAATCGCCCAGGGTGCGAGGAAACCTCGGGCGAAGGCATCCAGGATCGATTTCCCGAAGAAGCCCGATCCTCCGATGACCATCAGCGACCGGGACATGTCGTGTTCCTTAAAGGCTTGCGAGATAGTCGATTTCCGGGCTCATCCGGTCGATCGGATTGGACGCCATCGAGCCGGTTTCAGTTATGCGGCTGCTGATTTTCGGAAAGTAGGTCTGCTCCGGATCGATCGGCACGATGAACGCGGCCGGCCCAGGGGCGGACATGAGTTCCTGGAACCGAGCGTCGCTCTCGAAATCAAGTGGCAGCGCCAGCACCGGCACGTCCCATGCGTTGAACACCCGCTCCCAATCGGGCAGCCCCAGGCCCGACGGGCGATCACAGCCGAGATACTTGCCATTAAAGTAGCTGCGCTGCGTCATGCGGATCGAGGCATGGCCCTGATCGTGGAAGATGAAGATCTTCAGATCGCACTGGTTGATCGCCAGCGTGCCGAGTTCTTGGATATTCTGCGCAAAGCCGCCGTCGCCCTCGATCAGGATCGTGCGACGCCCGCCCCCCGCAATTGCGGCACCGATCGCACCCGACAAGCCGTAACCCATCGAAGCGAGCGACTTGTTGGTCAGCATCCGCTGGCCCCAGCGCTGCTTGTAGAGCTGCATCGAAAGCGTGAAGGCACTGCCGCTGGAACAAGGCACGATCAGGTCATCGGGCCGCGTCAGCGCTTCAAGCCGCAGGATGAAGTCGTAAGGCGAGATGTAATGTTCGCCCGTCTTGTTGACATCCTCCACCCGAGGCACCGCGGCACGGATCGCGCGCGCCTGATCAAGCCAGTCGGGCTTGGCCGGCAGCTCGTGCGCGAGCAGCCGGACGAGAAAATCGTCCGCGTCTACGGCAAGCTTCACATCGGTGCGCGGATGCCCCTTGTCGAGTTCCGCCTGATCGATGTCGACGTGAACGATCTTCGCGTCGCGGCCGAACTCCTCCCAGGCAAACCCCGTCTGCTGCAGGCCGAGGCGTGTGCCGACAGCCAGGATCAGATCCGAGCGCTGGATCACGATATTCGCGCTACGCTGGCCCCAGGTATTCGGCCGACCGAGGTAGAAGGGATCCTCCCCACCCACACGGTCCGCACCGTTATACGTGGTCATGGTAGGAACTTGCAGCGCGCCGAGCCGCCCCCGCAGCCGTTCGGCGGTCGCGTAGGAGACACCCCCGCCGATCAGCAGGATCGGCCGCTCGGCTTCTGCATAAAGCGTCGCCACTTCGTCAATCTGAACGTCGGTCGCGGTGGCTAGCGAGGGCGGCACGATGGCCGGCAGCGCCTCTTCCTCGACGGTCGCCGCCTGCACGTCGAGCGGCATTTCCAGGAAGACGGGCCCCTTGCGCGGCTCCCAGCTGGGAGCAACGATCTCGAGGAACTCGGCCGCCGACACCGGCGCGAGCATGCGGCGCGATACCTTGGTGGTCGAGCGCATCAGCTCGACACCATTGACTTCCTGGATGCCGCGGCCGCGCACAGTGCCGTGCGACAAGTCGCTCGTCTTCACCTGCCCGCCAATGACCAGCAATTCGCGGCTCTCGAGCCAAGCCCCCGAAACGGCGGTGACGATGTTGGTGAGCCCGGGACCCGTCGTCACCAGCGCGAGCGCCTTGGCGGGTGCCGCGATCTCATTGAAATATTCGGCGGCGATGCCGGCGGCAACTTCGTGCACCACCGGAACGCCTTTAAGGAACCGGTCAAGGCTCTCCGTCAGGTGCATGATGTTCCCACCACCAACGAAGAAGTAATGCGTATAGCCAGCCGCCTTCAGCCAGGCACCGATCTGGTCGCTATACTTAATCGGCATCGCGCCCTCCCGAGAGCTTGAGCAGCGAGGAGATGATCGTGATCACCTGATGCTGACTCAAACTGTCGATCTTTTCCTTATCATAGCCCCAACTGGCATGGAGCGGCAGATGCACCTTGCCGTCGAACGGCTCAAGGTGCGCATTCATATCGTCGACGTAGACGATGAAATACTCACCCTTTTTCAGCCAACCCTGCGCTTCAGCCACCTTGATCTTGGAGCCGAGCGTGCGGATGTCCTCCTGTCCGAAGATGGGAAGCACATCCGCATCGTAGAATTGTAGCGTTTGGCGGATCGACTCCACATTGCGCGTCGAGAGGACGGCGAAGCGATCCGGATGCTCCAGCAACAGCGGGCGCAAAAGGAAGAAAAAGTCGTAGGGCGACATGACCTTCGGCCATTCAGGATCACCCATCAACTCGGCTCGGGCCGCGAAGAAATCGCGCGAGAAGTTCCAGTCTTCCGGTCCAGGCAGCTCGGCTGGAAGCTTAGCCGGGTCGCGTATCACCCGATCCCGATCGTAGAGCCTGTTATACTGCCAAGCGTCGGTAACGACAGCCCTGAACTCGAGGAACTCCTCGAAGCTCACATCGTCTCGATAGCCGCTGCGGTCCGCGATGGCGCGGTTGCAGACGGTAAAGGCCTCGAAAGCGCTGTTGAACAGGACGCCGTCGAAATCCAGAACGAACTTGACCTCCACAGAGCTTACAGCCGCTCGCGGATCTGCGTGGCGCGCTTGGTCGCCTTGCCGAGCGCCGACTCCATCGGGCCGGTGCGCAGGTCGAGTAACTCAAGCTCCGCAGCGATCGCGGCCTCCAGCGTCCCATCCTGAACGAAGTCGGACGACTTCATGATAACCTTGCGCGTCTCGACATAATCGACCAGCCCGGCCAGTTCCGCGTCCTCGCGCAGCAGGTGCAGCGTCTTGACGTTGACGCTGCCGCCCATCGTGACGTGTCGGCCACGGGCACGCGCCGCTTTTGCGACAACCTTGACCATCTCGATCGTGCGCGGGCTGTCGACACCCTCACCGCCGTAGGAGGCCGTCAGGTCGGACCGTCCGATTGTGACGTCGGTCAGGTGGCTGCCAGCATCGAGGATCTCCTCGATGCGATCGACGGCAGTGATCGTCTCGATCGTGACGCCAATATGCTTGAAGTGACCCGCGGGCAGCGCATCGCGATACTTGCTCATCGCGAAGCCGCTCTCGATCATCGGCGCGACGAGACTCGTGACACCAAGGCGACGCAGGTAGTCGATATCGGACTTCGCCTCGCAACCGCCGATCTTCACGAGATAGTCCAGGCCACGCCGCGCGGCGAAGATTACTTCGACCGCGATTTCCTCACGGCTCAGGCCCTCCGCCTCGAACTCGCCCTTGAGGGACGCAAAGCGACCATAATCAGACACGACAAACCCCTTCACGTTCCAAGCCTTCCGGTGCGTCGTCCCGCTCAGCGGCGGACGAAGCGCGTGATCGTATCGGCAACATAATCGACATGCTCCGCCCCGATCCCGGGGAACAGGCCGATCCAGAAGGTCCGCTCCGTGATGATGTCGGCGTTGGTGAGATCGCCCACCACACGATAGTCGCGCCCGATCATGTACGGCTGGCGCAGCAGGTTGCCGCCGAACAGCAGACGGGTGCCGATCTTCTTGTCGTTCAGGTGCATCACCAGCTCATCGCGCGTGAACTTCAGGCCCTCGCGCAGGGTGAGCAGGAACCCGAACCAGCTGGGATCGCTGTTGGGCGTCGCTTCCGGAAGAATGAAGAACTCTTCAAGCGGCTTCAGCGCTTCGACGAGAAGGCGGAAGTTGCGGCGACGCGCCTCGACGAACTCATCGAGCCGGTCAAGCTGACTGACGCCGACCGCGGCCTGCATGTCGGTGATCTTCAGATTGTAGCCGACATGGCTATAGGTGTATTTGTGATCGTAGCCGGCGGGCAGGTTGCCGAGCTTGTGGCCGAAACGCTTGCCGCAGGTATTGTCCTGACCCGGCTCGCACCAGCAGTCACGGCCCCAGTCGCGCATCGTCTCGATCAGACGCTTGAGGACAGGCGACTTGGTGAATACGGCGCCGCCCTCACCCATCGTGATATGATGCGCGGGGTAGAAGCTCAGCGTGCCGATATCGCCGAAGGTACCCACGCCCTGGCCGTTATAGGTAGCGCCCAGAGCATCGCAGCAATCCTCGACAACCCACAGGTTGTGGCGCTTCGCGACATCCATCACGACACCGAGATCGAACGGATTACCAAGCGTGTGAGCGACCATGATGGCGCGCGTTTTGTCGCTGATCGCCGCCTCGATCATGTCAGGCTTGATGTTGTAGGTCGGGATGTCGATGTCGACGAATACCGGCTTCAGACCGTACTGAATCGACGGGTTCACCGTTGTCGGAAATCCCGTGGCGCAGGTGATCACCTCATCGCCCGGCTTCAGCGCGCGCTTGCGCAGCATCGGCGAGCAGAGCGACGACAAAGCCAGCAGGTTGGCGGACGACCCCGAATTGGTGGTCAGCGCGAACTTGGTGCCGAGGCGCTTAGCCAGCTTCGGCTCGAACTCGGCGTTGAAGCGCCCAGTCGTCAGCCAGAAATCGAGCGACGAGTCGACAAGACTGCGCATGTCGGCTTCGCCATAGACCTTGCCAGAGACCGGAACCGCGCTCTCGCCCGGAACGAAGTCCTTTGGAGCATGAAACGAGCGAGCATATTGTCCGACAAGATCAAGGATCAGTTCGCGAAGGGCGGGTTCGGCAAGGCCGTCGGCGCTCTTCAGCAAGTCCGCGGCGAGCACATCAGAGGTCAACTTTCGTCCCTTCTCAACAGGTTGGCGGGTCCGACATGCCGTCGGCTCGATCTGCCGCGCCTCAAGGCTGGCTTCCATGGCGATTGCTACCCCGCCTTGTCAACTCTACCCACCTTGAGGCTTAATGGTGGGTTTGAAGCCGTGCGGGGCCGCAGCCCCAAGCGGACGACCCGCACCGTCGGACCGCCCACCAAGCCGGGCGCGGGGCGCACCGTCAGCAGTAGACGTCCGCCGGCAGCGAGCGCCTCATATCGCGAGATTTCGGCCGCATAACGGGCGCCTTCGCCGCGGTATCGATCATAATCAGTGAAGATGGCGAAGTCAGCCCGACAGCTTTCCAAACGCGCCGGATTGATCGTGCCAATGTCGACGATCGAGCGGTTGCCGCGCATCTGATACACGGCCGCGGTGCGGATGCGCTGGCGGGCGGCGAGCTTCGGATCGAGGCAGCCAGCATCTCCCGCCGGGTAACGAAACTCCCACGGCTGGCGGATCAGATCGAACGCGAAATGCTCGATCAGCACGGTGCTGCCGGGCGGCGCATGCTGCTTCAGCCAGGCAGAGGCTATGGCGCGTGTGTCGCTCTGCAACTCGCGCGCCTGCGCCGCTGCACGTCCTGCCATGGGCAGCAGCACCGCCACCGCCAGCACAACCGTGATTGACACACGGGCACGGACCGACGGCACGGCATCGACCATGCGCCACAAGCCGATTGCAGCCAAAATAGCGCAGAACGGAAGTCCGGCGACGATCCACCGCGGCCAAATCAGCTGCTGCGAGGAGATGCCGACGAGAAAGGCCAGCATGATCGGCAGCACCACCGCCGCAGGCGCGCCGCCGCGCTGCACGGCTGTGACGACACCGACGCCGATTAACGCAATACCCAACACGCCGAACGAGCCGCGCAGCGGATGCGTCACATACCAGAGCAGGTTGGACGGTAGGCTGCCCCCCGTCGATCCCAGATGCTGCGGCTTCGCCTCGCCCCCTAGATTCGACAACAAGGTCGCGTGATCGAGCACGAGATAGGGGGAGACGAGCAGCAGCGTAACGACGCCGGTGGCAATGCCCGCCACCAGCCACGTGGCCTGCCGCCTTGCCTCGGCGCGACCATCCTGCACGATCCGCAGCACACAGGCGCCGCCGATCCCAGCCATCACCGCCGCCGCTGGCCATTTGGTCGCGCAAGCGACTCCGAGCCAAACTCCTGCGAGCAGATAGGCGCGCAACCGTCCGGTTTGCGATGCCGTGGTCGCAGCCAGCGCGCTGAGCAGCATGAAGGCGCTCGCCTGAATATCGGTGCGCACGATCTGCGACAGGCTGATGTGCAGCGGATTGAGTGCGACGAGAGCCGCCGCCAACAGCCCCACGCGGTGATCCGCCACGCGCCGCCCGAGCAGATAGGTGAGCAGCACGCCTGCAACGCCGAACGCCACAATCATCAGCCGCGCGGGCACCACCACCAGCGAAGGATCGGTGTAGAGCGCCCGGCCAAAGCCGCGCACGTCAGCGAAGCGGCCGGTGAGGATGCCGAAGCCGATCACCCCCGCTTCAATAAGCGCCAGTAGATAGATGGTGACGGTGCCGGGATGGCCGAACCAGCCCGGATTAAGCGTCCGCTCGCTCAGCAGTTTGAGCCCGGTGATGAGGAAAAAGCCTTCATCGGGATCGTAGAGCGCCGGCAGCCCGAATTGCACGCCGACCAGCCGGATCGCCAGCGCCGCCGACAGGATTCCGGCCAACACCGATGCCACGCCCCATTCCCGGTGTGCGGCACCGCGCGAGCGCGGCACATCGAACAGGGGCCAGATCGTGCGGCGGTGGGAAGACGTCAGATCGCCCATGCGCGGGTACGATCCGCCACTTCGCGGTAGGCAGCGATCTGGCGCAGCGTTGCGGCGCGGGCATCCTCGCCGCCATCTACCGAGCGGTGCCAATCGACAATCGCATCGAGGGCTTGGGGAAGGTTCATCGCCGGGCGCCAGCCGAGCTCGTTGCGCGCCTTCGAGCAATCAAGCTTGAGCAATGTCGCCTCGTGCGGCTGCGGGCCTTCGGGCTTGTCCCACGCATCGACGGGCAGGCCCCATCGCTCGAGCATCCGCTCGACGATCCAGCCGACGGGGCGGGTGTCGTCGTCGGCAGGGCCGAAATTCCAGCCGGTCGCGACCGAAGCGTCGCCAGCGAGCAATCGCTCGGCAATGACGATGTAGCCGCCGAGCGCCTCCATGACGTGCTGCCACGGGCGCACGGAACCGGGCGAGCGGATCAGCGGACGTTGACCGGCGGCAAGCGCGCGGACGATGTCGGGAATCAGCCGGTCGAGCGCCCAGTCGGCACCACCGATCACATTGCCCGCGCGCACCGAGGCGATGAGCGGGCCGGACGGATCGGAGAAATACGAACGGCGATAGGCGGAGACGACGAGTTCAGACGCGCCCTTGCTGGCGCTGTAGGGATCGTGGCCGCCCATCGGATCATTCTCGCGATAGGGCCACACCCACTCGCGATTTTCGTAGCACTTGTCGCTGGTTACGCAGATCACCGCGCGAACCGAAGGCGTACGCCGCACCGCGTCCAGCAGGTGCGCGGTGCCCATCACGTTGGTCGCGAACGTCTCGACCGGCTCCGAGTAGGACAGGCGGACGAGCGGCTGCGCAGCGAGGTGCAGCACGAGTTCCGGCTGCGCCTCGGCCATGGCGGCTTCGAGCGCGGCCAGGTCGCGGATGTCGCCATCGATGTGGCGGATTAGCTCGCCGACGCGAGCTTCCTCAAACAGACTGGGCTGGGTCGGCGCAGGCAGCGCATAGCCGGTGATCTCGGCGCCGAGCTCAGCCAGCCACAACGCCAGCCAACTCCCCTTGAAGCCCGTGTCACCTGTCAGGAAAACCCGGCGGCCCCGCCAGCCGGCCTCGCCGCGGACGCTCACCAGCGCTTCCACGGCGCACCGGCCTGCCACAGTTCCTCGAGATGGATCTTGTCGCGCAGCGTATCCATCGGCTGCCAGAAGCCGTCATGACGGAAGCCCATCAGGTCCCCCGTCGCGGCGAGCGTTTCCAGCGGCGCCTGTTCCCAGATCGTCTCCGGGCCGTCGACCAGATCGAGCACGGACGGATCGGCAACGAAGAAGCCGCCGTTGATCAGACCGCCGTCGCCCGCCGGCTTCTCGCGAAAGCCAGTCACCGCCGTGCCGTCGATCTCGAGCGCGCCGAAGCGCCCCGGCGGCGCCACCATCGTGACGGTGGCGCGCTTGCCATGGGCATTGTGGAAGTCGATCAGCGCACCCACGTCGATGTCGGAGACACCATCACCATAGGTGAAGCAGAACGGCTCCCCTTCCGTCAGATAAGGGCGGATCGCTTTCAATCGGCCGCCGGTCATCGTCTCGGGCCCGGTTTCGACGAGCGTGATGCGCCAGGGCTCGCTGCGGCGCTGATGAATCTCCGTCCGGTTCTCGCGCAGATCGATGGTGACATCGGCGGTGTGCAGGAAGTAGTTCGCGAAATACTCCTTGATCATATACCCCTTATAACCCAGGCATACGATGAAGTCGTTCACGCCAAACGACGAATAGATTTTCATGATGTGCCAGATGATCGGCTTGCCGCCGATTTCCACCATGGGCTTCGGGCGAAGCGATGTTTCTTCGCCGAGCCGGGTACCCAGACCCCCGGCCAAGATCACTGCGCGCATGAAAATCCCCTAATCCGGCGGCGGGCATTGGGCGGGTGCGCGATGAGTGTCAAGCGGCACGGAAGTGTCGGCCGCGCTCAATAAACACGGGGGCGTCGCCGCCCTTGCCGGCGGGCAAAGGGCGGCGCGCATCCTCTCCGTCTATATCTGTTCAGCAGGCCGGTTAGGTGCTCAGCCGAAGCGACCCAGCCGATGGTAGAGATTGCTGAACTTGACGCTGTCCGGCGCATCCTCGTTGGCGCGAAGGTAAGCGAGCACGGCTGTCTTCAACAGGCCGAAATCCTCGTTGGAGAAGACCGGGCGGGCGCGCGCTGGCTCGGGGGAGATGGTGGCTTTGTTGGTCACCTCTTGATCCTTTGAAGGTCCGGTCAGGCGAACTGGTTCATCGTGTTGTGGAGGCCGCCGGCCTTGAGCGCGGCCTCGCCGGAAAAATATTCTTTGTGGTCGTCGCCGATGTCGGAGCCCGACATGTTCTGGTGGCGAACGCAGGCAATCCCCTCGCGAATTTCCTTGCGCTGCACGCCGGCGACGTAGCCGAGCATCCCAGCCGCGCCGAAATACTCCTTTGACAGAGCATCGGTGGAGAGCGCGGCGGTGTGATAGGTCGGCAGGGTGATGAGGTGATGGAAGATCCCGGCTCGCTTGGCCGCTTCACTCTGGAAATTGCGGATTCTCTCGTCGGCTTCCCTGGCCAGATCGGTGGCGTCATAGATGACCTCATCAGTGCCGGACGCTCATATGCCGAAACGTCCCGCCCCTCCGCAGCCCAAGCATCGTACACCTGCTGGCGGAAGTTCAGCGTCCAGTTGAAGCTGGGCGAGTTGTTATAGACCAGCTTGGCGTCCGGCACGACCGCGCGAATCCGGTCCACCATGGATGCGATCTGCTCGATGTGCGGCTTCTCCGTCTCGATCCACAGCAAGTCGGCGCCGTTCTGGAGCGCGGTGATGCAATCCAGAACGCAGCGATCCGCCCCGGTGCCCTCACGGAACTGAAACAGGTTTGACGGCAGCCGCTTCGGCCGCATCAGCCGTCCGTCGCGCTCAATCACGACGTCGCCGCGCAGGGTGGATAGGTCCGTCACCTCTTCGCAGTCGAGGAAGGCGTTATACTGGTCGCCAATGTCGCCGGCCTCGCGACTGAAAGCGATCTGCTTGGTCAGGCTCGCGCCCAGCGAGTCGGTGCGGGCGACGATGATGCCGTTCTCGACTCCGAGTTCGAGAAAGGCATACCGGCATGCGCGGATCTTGGCGAGGAAGTCCTCGTGCGGCACCGTCACTTTGCCGTCCTGATGACCGCACTGCTTCTCGTCCGACACCTGGTTCTCGATCTGCAGCGCGCAGGCGCCTGCCTCGATCATCTTTTTCGCCAGCAGATAGGTGGCCTCGGCATTGCCGAAGCCCGCGTCGATGTCGGCGATGATCGGCACGACGTGGCTCTCATAGGTGTCGACCCGCTCGAGCAGATCGCCTTCTTTGGCCGTGTCGCCGGCTGCACGTGCAGCGTCGATCTCGCGGAAGATCATGCCCAGTTCGCGCGCATCGGCCTGGCGGAGGAAGGTGTAGAGTTCCTCGATCAGCGCAGGAACGCTCGTCTTCTCGTGCATCGACTGATCGGGCAACGGCCCGAACCCGGACCGCAGCGCGGCGACCATCCAGCCCGACAGATAAAGGTACCGCCCCTTGGTGGTGCCGAAATGCTTCTTGATCGAGATGATCTTTTGCTGACCGATGAAGCCGTGCCAGCAGCCGAGCGATTGGGTGTAGGCGGCCGGATCGGCATCGAAAGCGGCCATGTCGGCGCGCATCACCTTGGCGGTGTGGCGCGCGATATCGAGACCCGATTGGAAGCGGTTCTGCAGGCGCATCCGCGCGACCGCCTCGGCATCGATCCCGCGCCACGGCGCGCCCGCACTGTCGATCGTGGCGGCGGCGGCGGCGAGATGGTGTTCGTAGCGCATGACCTGATCCCAAGCGTTGATGTTGCACAGGCGTTAACGTCGTGAACCCCGCCGCTGACAGGGAGCGCGCTGTCGAGTTGTGGAACTTGACAAAACACTGCTGTAAAGCTGTGGAGCATTGACATTCGGAGATGGTCGACATGGCGCAGGAGCGCGCTGCCTATATGGGCCCTCGCCTGCGCCGGCTGCGCCGCGATCTCGGCCTGACGCAGCCCGGCATGGCGGCCGACCTTGGCGTCTCCGTCTCTTACGTCTCCCTGCTCGAGAGCAATCAACGGCCGCTCACCGCGGACATGCTGCTAAGGCTCGCGCGCACCTACAAGGTCGATCTTGCCGACTTTGCCGGGGACGGCGGTGCCGAGCTGGCCGGGCGCTTACAGTCAGTGCTGAAGGATCCGCTGTTCGCCGACATCGATCTGCCCGCTTTGCAGGCGGCGGATGTCTCAACCAACTTCCCCGGCATCACCGAAGCGTTCCTGCGCCTGCACGACGCCTACCGTGCCGAGCAGCAGGCGCTGGCAGACCGTCGCGCCGATCCGGGCGCAAGCGCGGGGCCGGCCGACGCGGTCGTCGAGGTCCGTCGATTTCTTGCGGTCAAGCGCAACTGCTTCCCCGCACTGGATGAGGCCGCCGAGCGGATTGCGGAAGCGGTAGCGCAGCATGACAGCGTAGCCGCCTATCTCACGGTGCGGCACCGCTTGCGGGTCCGGCCTCTGCCTCGTGAGGTCATGGCGGGCATGGTGCGGCGGCACGATCCGCACAGCGGCACCATCTTCCTCGACGAAACGCTCGACCGCGAGAGCCGCGCCTTTCAGCTTGCACTCCAGCTCGCCTATCTGGAACTCGCCCCCGCGCTGGATCAGGCGCTGGGCGGCGCCGGCCCGCCCGCCAGTGGTAATGGCCGGCGGCTCGCGCGCCGTGCGCTGGCCAACCATGCCGCCGCCGCCATCCTGATGCCCTATGCCGCTTTTGCCCGCGCGGTGGAGGACAAACGCTACGACGTCGAGGCGCTCGGCCGTCAGTTCGGCACCAGTTTCGAGCAGGTGGCGCACCGGCTGACCACGCTCCAGAAGCCGGGGCAGGAGCGCGTGCCCTTCTTCTTCCTCCGTGTCGATCCGGCGGGCAATATTTCCAAGCGGCTGGACGGCGCGGGCTTTTCCTTCGCCAGCCATGGCGGCGGCTGCCCGCTCTGGTCGGTCCACCACGTCTTCCGCACGCCCGGCGAGGTGGTGACGCAGTGGTTCGAGCTGCCGGACGGCCAGCGCTTCTTCTCGATCGCGCGCACCGTCGTCGCAGGCGGAGGGGCGCATGGCGCGGCGCGACTCACCCGCGCTGTCGCGCTCGGCTGCGCTGCCGAACATGCCTCGCGGCTCGTCTATGCCGCCGCACCCGGCCAGCCCGCGCCGACCCCGATCGGCATTGGCTGCACCCTCTGCCAGCGTGACAGCTGCCCCGCCCGCTCGCTGCCGCCGATCGGCCGGCAGATCCTGCCGGACGACCACCACCGCCGCCACGCCCCCTTCGGCTTCGCCGACGTGTCGGCCTGATGCAGATACTCTGAAACAAGACCAGCTTTCCCTTGGGAATGGCACGGTGTTTCAGCTAAATGCCGGCCTGTGACAGCAAACGCTCCCACCAGTCCGATGCGCGCCGCCTTCGCGCGGTGCCGCCGCCACGTCGCCGCGGCGGCGGGGTTCAGCGCGCTCGTGAACCTGCTCTACATCGCGCCGACGCTCTACATGCTGCAGGTCTATGACCGTGTGGTGCCGACACAGGGCGAGCTGACGCTCCTCTTCCTCACCTTGATCCTGTTGTTCGGGCTGGTCACGCTATCGCTGCTCGATCGGGTCCGCTCGCGCCTGCTGGTGCGTGCGGGCGTCCTGCTTGATGCGGTGCTCGCCCCTACCCTGCTGGACGCGACGCTGCGCCGCCCGGACGCGCCGACCGCCCGCGCCGCGCTGCGTGAATTCGACGCGCTGCGGGTCACGCTGACGGGGCCCGGCATCCTTGCGCTGTTCGACGCGCCGTGGACGCCGATCTACGTGCTGCTCTGCTTCCTGATCCACCCTTGGCTCGGCGTGCTGGCACTGGTCGGCGGTGGCGTGCTGGCGGCGATCGCCTGGCGCAACGAGCGGGCGACACGCGGCGCGCTGGAAAAGGCACAGTCGGCCGCGACGGGCGCCTACGCCGCGCAGGAGGCGTTGCTCGGCGGGGCCGATGCCGTGCGCGCGTTGGGCATGCGGCGGGCGATGGTGTCGCGTCAGCTGCGCGCACGCGAAGCGATGATGACGCAGCAGACCGATGCGGGTTTCGCGGCGGGCAATTATCTCACCGCATCGAAATTCGTCCGCCTTGCGCTACAGAGTCTCGCGCTCGGCACCGGCGCGCTGCTGGCGATCGACAACAAGATTTCGGGCGGTGCGATCTTCGCCGCCTCCTTCCTGATCGCGCGGGCTTTGTCGCCGATCGAACAGCTGATCGGCAGCTGGCGGAGCCTCGTGCTGGCGCGTGACAGCTGGCTGCGGCTGGATCGCCTGCTCGCCGGATCGGTGGTGACGGCGGAGCCGACGCGCCTTCCCGCGCCCCGCGGCGATCTGGTCGTCGAAGGCGTCACGCTGTTCAACGACACGCGCGATGGCACGATCCTCAGCGACATCTCGCTGCGCATCGCGGCGGGCGAGGTGGTGGCAATCGTGGGGCCGAGCGGCGCGGGAAAATCGACATTGGCGCGGATCGTCGCGGCAGCCTCGGTAGCGGATCGGGGGCTGGTGCGGCTGGACGGGGCGGCGCTGGGCGACTGGGATCCGGAGCAGCTGGCACGCCACATCGGCTATCTGCCGCAGGAACCTTCGCTGTTTGCCGGTACGATCAAGGAGAATATTGCGCGGTTCCGCGGTGAGCTGGGCGAGGATGCGGCCGAGCTGGACGCCGCGGTGATTGCCGCTGCAGAGATGGCGCGCGCGCGCGAGCTGATCCAGCATCTGAAGGGCGGCTTCGACTATACGTTGAGGCCGGGCGGCGGCGGTTTGTCCGCGGGTCAGGCGCAGCGTGTGGCACTGGCCCGTGCGATGTTCGGCGATCCCGCCTTGCTGGTGCTGGACGAGCCCAACGCCCATCTCGACTCCGAGGGCGATCAGGCGCTCGTCGCCGCGATCGACCACTATAAGAAGCAAGGGCATACGGTGCTGATCGTCAGCCACAAGCTGAGCATTCTGCCGGTCGTCGACAAGCTCGTGGTGATGCGCGGCGGGCGGGTCGAGCTGTTCGGCCCGCGTGACGAGGTGCTGGCCAAGATCGCGCCGCCGCGGCCACGACCGGTCGGTGCACCGGTCGGACAACAGGTGGCGAACGCATGACGAGCCTTCTGGCCGAGCCGCTTCCCGCCGCCGCTGCAATCGGCAATCCGGGGCGCGACATCCGCAATGGCGGGCTGATCGCCGCCCTGTTCTTCGTCCTGTTTCTCGGCTGGGCGGCCTTTTTCCGGCTGGATGCGGCGGCGCATGCGCCCGGCACGCTGGTCGTCTCCGGCCAGCGGCAGTCGGTGCAGCATCGCGATGGCGGTGTCGTCGGCAAGATCTTCGTCCGCGAGGGGCAGCGCGTCCGTCGCGGGCAGCTGCTCATCAGCCTTGCCGCGCCGGAGGTCCGTGCGAGCGAGCGGGCGCTCGCCTCGCAGGCCATCCGGCTGCTGGCGCAGCGCTCGCGGCTGCGCGCCGAACAACTCGGCGAGGCGCGGGTCACCCCGCCCGCGGAGTTCGCGACGCTGATGGAGGAGGACCGCGCCGAGGCGGCGCTGGTGCTGCGGCTCCAACAGACCGAACTCAACGCCCGTCGCGCGACGCTCTCCGCTCAGCGCGACGCGCTCCAGCAGCGCAGCGCGCAATCTGGCGAACAGGGCCGCGGTTATGGCGAGCAGATGGTCTCCGCGCGCGAGCAGATCCGCATCCTCGACGCGCAGCTCGCCGCTCTCAAGCCCGTCGCCGAGAAGGGCTTCGTCTCGCAGACGCGCCTGCGCGAATTGGAGCGGATGCGTGCCGAGCTGGAGGGCGAGCGAGGGCAATATTCAGCCAGTGTCGCGCAGACGCGCGAGGCCGCGCGCGAAAGCCAGATCCAGCGGCTGGAGGCGGAGCGGTCTTTCCGTGAGCGCACCGTGTCCGAACTGCGCGACGTCGAGACGCAGCTCGGCGACGTGCTGCCGAAGCTGGCTGCCGCACGCGAGCAGCTGGCGCGAACTGAGATCCGAGCGCCGGCCACCGGGGCCGTCGTCGGCCTGTCCATCTTCACGCCCGGCGGCGTGATCGCGGCGGGGCAGAAGCTGATGGATGTCGTGCCCGAGCGGACGCCGCTCCGCGTGCAGGCGCGCATCTCCCCAGACGATGCGGACGATCTGCGCGTCGGCCTGCAGACGCGCGTTCGCTTCCCCAGCCTGCACGAGCGCGACCTGCCCGACCTGAAAGGCTGGCTGAGCCGGGTGTCGGCCGACAGCTTCACCGACGAGAAGACGGGCATCACCTACTTCACCGCCGAGGTCACCGTTCCGCCCGAACAGCTGCGCGTGCTGAACGATTATCGCGGCAAGGACTTCCAATTGCGCCCCGGCATGCCTGCCGACGTGCTGATCCCGCTACGTGAGCGGACCGCGCTGGATTATGCGCTCGAGCCGCTGATCGGTGCCTTCTGGGGCTCGTTCCGCGAGCATTGAGGCCTGCGCGGGCGTAGTCCGAGCGATTGGGGGGTGAAATTGCCGATGCGACGTGGCGCGATGATAACGGCGGCAATGCTAGCCTGTGCGGCGCCCGCAGCGGAGGCGGCCACACTGCTGCTCAAACCGGCGCGCGTATTCGACGGCGTCGATCCGCGGCCGCACGAAGGCTGGCAGGTGCTGGTGGAGGGTGACCGGATCACCGCCGCCGGCCCGGCGCTCGCCGCACCGGCGGGCGCGGAGGTGATTGAGCTGCCGGGTGCCACTTTGATGCCGGGCATGATCGAGGGGCACGGTCACCTGTTCCTCCACCCCTACAACGAAACGCCGTGGACCGATCAGGTGCTGCACGAGCCGCTGGCGCTGCGCACCGCGCGGGCAGTGGCGCAGGCGGTGGCGACGCTGAAGGCGGGCTTCACCACCGAGCGCGATCTCGGCACGGAGGGCGCGGGCTATGCCGACGTCGGCCTCCGCCAAGCGATCGACAAGGGCATCGTGCCGGGCCCGCGCATGCTCGTCGCGACCAAGGCGATCGTCGCACGCGGCGCTTATGGCCCCAAGGGGTTCGAACCCGGCGTGGAGATACCGCAAGGCGCGCAGGAAGTCAGCGGCGTCGACGAGATCGTCGCGGCAGTGCGCGAGCAGATCGGTGCGGGTGCCGATGTGGTTAAGCTCTACGCCGACTATCACTTCCAACCCGGTGAGCCGAGCCGCCCAACCCTGTCGCAACAGGAAATCTCAGCCGCGGTGGCAACGGCGCATGATGCCGGCCGGCCAGTTGCCGTCCATGCGGCCACGGCGGAAGGGATGCGACGCTCCATCGCCGCTGGTGTCGATACGCTCGAACATGGCTATGGCGGCACGGCCGAGCTGTTCCGTGCCATGCGGGACAAGGACATCGCCTTCTGCCCCACCCTCGCCGCCTCCGATGCGGTCTCCCGCTATCGCGGCTGGCAGGGTGCGGAGCCCGCACCCGAAGCCGTGGCGGAGAGCCGCCGCGCCTTCGCCCTGGCGCGTGCGGCGGGCACGCCGATCTGCATGGGTGGCGATGTCGGCGTCTATGCGCATGGCGACAATGCGCGCGAGATGGTGCTGATGCAGGCGGCTGGGATGCAGGCGGCACAGGTGATGATCGCGGCAACTTCCGGCAACGCCCGCTATTTCGGTCAGGCTGCGCGGCTGGGCAGCGTCAAGCCGGGCCTGCTGGCGGATCTGGTCGCGGTGGACGGCGATCCCACGCGCGACGTGACGGCCGTGAAGAAGGTGCGGCTGGTGGTGAAGGGCGGCGTTGTGGTGCGGTAAGCGGTTTCCCGTCATCCCAGCGGAAGCCGGGGTGACGGGTCCGTTCAGCGCGCTGCCAGCACCGGCTCCGGCGCGGTCTGCCAGCCGCCGCCGAGTGCACGGAACAGATCGACCTGCGCATCCGCCACCGCCGCATCGGACGCCGCCAGATCGCCTTCCGCCAGCGCCGAGGTCCGCTCCGCATCCAGCACGACGAGGAAGTCGGCGCGCCCTTCCCGCAGTTGCGCGCGGGTGATCGTCGCCGCGGTGCGCGCCTGCGCGGCGGCATCGCTGAGCGCCTGCTGCCGCTGAAGCGCCGCGCTGTAGCGAGCAAGCGCCGTCTCCGTCTCCTGAAGCGCGGTCAGCACCGTCTGGTCGAAGCGGGCGAGCTCGCCGCGTGCGGCCGCATCCGCCTGGGCGATGCGGGCGCGGTTCGCCTCCTGGTTCGGAAAGGCCCAGCTGAGCAGCGGGCCGAGCAGCCAGCGGAACGGCCCGCCGGTGAACATGTCACCCAGCGACGTGCTAGTCGATCCGATCGAGCCGCCCAGCGAGATGGTTGGATAGAGCGCGGCGGTCGCCACCCCGATGCGCGCGGTCTGCGCCGCCAGCCGCCGCTCCGCCTCGCGAATGTCGGGGCGCCGCGCCAGCAGTCCGCGCCCGTCGCCGACCGGGATCGGCTGTGCGAGGCGGAGCGTGGTGGTGCGTTGCGTCGCCTCGACCGGCAGGTCGGCCGGCGTGCGGCCGGTGAGCGTGGCGAGGCGGAACAGGGCGGCGGCACGATCGGCGCGGAGCGGCGGCAGCGTGGCGCGCTGCTGATCGCGCAGGGCGCTCGCGCGGCTGACATCGAGCCGGCTCGACCGACCGGCCTCGAAGCGCTTGCCGGTCAGTGTCACCGTGCGGTCGAGCAGGCCGAGCGTACGCTCCGCTACTGCCAGCCGCTCGGCCGAGGAGACCGCATCGGCATAAGCGCGGGCAGTTTCGGCAGCCACGGCTACCCGCGTCGCGTCGAGCGCGCCCCGGGCGGCCTCCGCATCGCCTCGCGCCGCCTCAATCGAGCGGGTGACGCGGCCGAACAGGTCGAGCTCGTAGGAGACGCTGAGGCCCGCATCGTAGATCACGTCCTCGCGCTTCAGGCCCGGCACCTGCTGCTGGCCGAGGATGCGGCGGCCATATTGCGCGCTGGCGTCGATCCCCGTCTGCGGCAGGCGGCCGGCGCGCTGCTCGCGCAGCACCGCCCGCGCCTGCGCGAGATTGGCGATCGCGACGGCGACGTCCTTGTTGGCGACGAGCGCGTCGGCGACCAGCCGGTCGAGCACAGGATCGGCATAAAGCCGCCACCACTCGCCCTCGGGCTCCGCCGCGGTGACGGCGGCGGATTGGCCGATGAACGGCTGCGCCGCGCTGCCGGCAGTCTGCGGCGCCTTGTAGTCGGGCCCGACGGCACAACCGGCAAGGGCAGTGGCGGCCAGCAGGATGCTGAGCGGACGGGTCATGGCAGGAGCCCTCATTCGGCCGGGACCGCGGCCGGCGCCTGGGTGCCGCCGCGGTTGCGGCGGAAGCGCTCGGCCAGCGTGCGGCAGGCGACGTAGAAGATCGGCGTGAAGACGAGGCCGAAGAAGGTGACGCCGAGCATGCCGGAGAAGACGGCGGTGCCGAGCGCCTGGCGCAGTTCCGCACCCGGGCCGCTCGCGATCACCAGCGGCACCACGCCGAGGATGAAGGCGAAGCTGGTCATCAGGATTGGCCGCAACCGCTGCTGCGCGGCGTGGACCACGGCATCGACGATGCCCCTGCCCTCATCCTCGCCCTGCTTGGCGAATTCGACGATCAGGATGGCGTTCTTGGCGGCCAGACCGATCAGCACGATCAGGCCGATCTGCGTCAGCACGTTATTGTCCATCCCACGCAGGTTCACGCCGATCATCGCCGCCAGCAGCGTCATGGGCACGATCAGGATGATCGCCAGCGGCAGCATCAGGCTTTCGAACTGGGCGGCCAGCACGAGGAAGACGAACAGGGTGGCGGCAGCGAACACGATGATCGCCGCGTTGCCCGCCATCTTCTGCTGGTAGGCGACCTCGGTCCACTCGGTGGTGACACCCTGCGGCAGGTTGGCCGTCAGCCGCTCCATCGCCGCGATCGCCTCGCCCGACGAGTGGCCGGGCTTCAGATCACCCTCGATGTCGATCGCGGGATAGAGGTTGTAGCGGATGGCGCGGTAGGGGCCGGCCCGGTCCTCGAACTTTGCCACCGAGCCCACCGGCACCATCGCGCCGGAGGCCGAGCGCGTCTTCAGCAGCGACACGTCTGCCGCATCGTCGCGGAATGGCAGATCCGCCTGTGCGGTCACGCGGAAAGTGCGGCCGAGCAGGTTGAAATCGTTGACGTAGGCCGAGCCGAGATAGACCTGCAGCGCTTCGAACACGCGGCTCGGGTTCACGCCCAGCATGTCGGCCTTCGCCCGGTCGATATCGGCATAAAGGCGGGGCGCCGCGGCCTCGAATTTGGTGTGGACCATGGCGAGCGCCGGATCCTTGTTCGCCTCGCCGATGATGCCCCAGGCGATCTTGTTCAGCTCGCCATAGCCTTTGCCCGCACGGTCCTGGAGCATCAGCTTGAAGCCGCCGCCCGTGCCGATGCCGCGGATCAGCGGCGGCGGGATGACGAAGACGCGGCCGGCATTGATCCCGCCGGCAATCTTCTGCGCTGCACCGAAGATGTCGTGCTCGGTCTGCCCGCCATGCTTGGCCCGCTCCTCGAACGAGTCGAACACGAGGAAGGCGGCCGCAGCATTCGAGGCCTGCGTGCCGGACGGCGCGTGGAAGCCGGTCAGCATCACGGCGCCCTTCACGCCGGGGATTTTCATCATCTTGTCGGCGGTCTCGCGCAGCACCTTGTCCGTCTGCGCAAGCGAGGTGCCCGGCGGCGTGAAGGTGGCGGCGAGGATGTAACCCTGATCCTGCGTCGGCACGAAGCCGACCGGCGTCGCGCTGAAGGCGAACACGGCGGCGACGAGCAGGCCGGCATAGCTGAACAACATCGTCTTCGGCCGAGCCAGCAGCCGGCGCGTGGTCGCCGCATACCAAGCGCTCAGCCGGTCGAACCCGGCATTGAAGCGCCGGCCGCCTTCCTGCACCAGCCGCTGCCAGCGGTTGCCGGTCGCCTCCTCATGCTTCGGACGCAGCAGGATAGCGGCGAGCGCGGGCGAGAGGGTGAGCGATAGGACCAGCGAGATGATCGTCGCCGACGCGATGGTGACGGCGAATTGGCGATAGAATTGCCCGGTCAGCCCGGTCAGGAACATCGTCGGCACGAACACCGCGCACAGCACCAGCACGATCGCGATCAGCGCCGTCGACACCTCGTCCATCGACTTGTGCGCGGCCTCGCGCGGGGTGAGCCCCGCCTCCAGGTTCCGCTCGACATTCTCGACCACGACGATCGCGTCATCGACCACGATGCCGATCGCCAGCACCAGCCCGAAAAGTGACAGGTTGTTCAGGCTGAACCCCGCCGCCGCCAGCACCGCGAACGTGCCGGTGAGCGACACCGGGATCGCCAGCACCGGAATGATCGCCGCCCGCCAGCTCTGCAGGAAGACGAGGATGACGATGACGACGAGGATCACCGCCTCGAACAAAGTGTGCTGCACAGCCTTGACGGATTCGCGGATGAACTCGGTCGGGTTGTAGATGACGCGATATTCGAGCCCGGCGGGGAAGCGCTTGGACATCGTGTCGATCTCGGCCAGCACTGCATCCGCCGCGGCGAGCGCGTTGGACCCGGGCCGCTGGAAGACGGCGATGCCGAGCGACTGCTGTCCCGACAGGTAGGTGTTGACGCCATAATCCTCGGCGCCGAGCTCCACCCGCGCCACATCGCGCAGGCGGGTCAGGCGGCCCTCGGCATCCGTCTTGATGACGATATTCTCGAACTGCTCGGGGCTGGTCAGCCGGCCCTGCGTCTCGACGTTTAGCTCGTAGGCGGGTGCGGACGTCTCGGGCGGGCGGCCGATCGCGCCGGCGGCGACCTGGACGTTCTGCGAGCGGAGCGCCTCGACGATCTCGCCCGCGGTCATGTTGCGCGAAGCGGCACGGCCCGGATCGATCCACACGCGCATCGCGAAATCGCGCGCGCCGAAGATGCGCACTTCGCCCACGCCGTCGAGGCGGGCGAGCCGGTCCTTCATCTGGGTCAGCGCATAATTGGAGATGTAGGCGCGATCGAGCACGTTGCCCGGCGAGACGAGGTTGGCGACCAGCAGGAAGTCGGGCGCGGTCTTGCGCGTCACGACACCCTGGCGGCGCACCTCCTCGGGCAGGCGCGGCTCGGCCTGCGCGACGCGGTTCTGCACCAGCACCTGCGCCTCATCGAGATCGGTGCCGAGCTTGAACGTGACGGTGATCGTCAGCCGCCCGTCGCCGGTGGACTGCGAAGACACGTAGAGCATGTTGTCGACGCCGTTGATCTCCTGCTCCAGCGGCGCAGCGACGGTATCGGCGATCGTCTCGGACGAGGCGCCGGGATAGGTGGCGCTGACCGTCACGGTCGGCGGTACCACATCGGGATATTGCGACACGGGCAGGCCGAAATAGGCGAGCGCGCCGATGATGGTGATGACGACCGCGATCACGCCCGCAAAGATCGGGCGTTCGATAAAGGTATGGCTCAGGCGCATGGCTCTGCCCCCTTCTTGATATGTGGGCCCGCCGCGAACGGCGGGCATGCGCCGTCAGCGGGCGGCGAGCGTCGCCTGGGAGGCGGCGGGGCCGCTGGCGGGTGTGTCCGGTGCTTCGGGTGCTGCCTCGATCCGGCCGGCCGTGGCGGATACGGGCGCGCCCGGCTGCGCATTCTGCGTGCCGCTGATGATTACCCGGTCGGTCGGCTTCAGGCCGCCGCGGATGACGCGGAGACCCGCGACCAGTGGACCGGCCGTGACGGGCTTGGCGACCGCCTTGCCGCCCTCGACGACGAACACCGTCTTGCGGCCGATATCGGTGACGACCGCAGCGTCGGGCACCAGCAACGCCTGCGCATAGCCGCCCTCGCCCATCCGCATGTTGCCGAACATGCCGGGGGTGAGGAAATAATCCGGATTGCGGATCACCGCCCGCCCGCGGATCGTGCCCGAGCCGCGATCGATCGCATTGTCGACGAAATCGACGCGCCCCTGCCAGCGATAACCGGTCTCGTCCTGCAGGCGGACCTGCACCTCGGCGGCACCCTGCTTGGCGCGGCGCTGCTTGAGGTAGAGCGCCTCGGAACCGTCGAACGCGAAGTAGATCGGATCAAGCGCGTTGATCGTCGTCAGCACGGTCGCGCTCGACGCACTGTCGCCGGAGACGAGATTGCCGATATCGACCCGCCGGTCCGAGATGCGGCCCGAAATGGGCGCGCGGACCTGCGTGAACTCGACATCAAGGCGCCGTGCTTCGACCTGCGCGCGCGCGGCGGCGAGTGCTGCCACGGCGGACTGGGCACGGGCGCGAAGCGAATCCACCTCCTCGGCGCTGACCGCCTGATCGGCGACGAGACGCTCGGCCCGCTTCAGCTCGCTCCGCGCAAGTGCGAGTGCGGTGACAGCCGACTGGGCACGCGCCTGCGCCTCGCGTAGCGATGCGACGAACGGCCGCGGATCGATGGTGAAGAGCAGCTGGCCCTTGCGGACGACATCGCCATCCTTGAACCGGATCGACTCCAGCGCGCCGGACACGCGGGGTCGGATCTCCACCGCCTGGCTCGCCTCGAAGCGGCCGACATAATCGTCCCATTCGGCCACCTGGCGGACGAGCGGCGCACTGACCGTCACCGATGGCGGCGGCGGCGGGGCGGCCACGGGATCGCCGCTCGTCAGCCGATAGGCGCCGAACAGCAACAGGCCGCCGGCGGGCAGCGCCAGCCATGCCAGGCGCCGGCGGCGCGCTCTGGTCTCGCTCGCAACGCCGGTCGGCGTGCCGCCCGCCGGATCGCCCTTCACATCGGATAGGTACATGATGCCGCTCCCTCCCCGGCTGCGCTCAACCGCGCGCGCCGGATCGCGGCCGACCGCCAAGATAGCCGGTCAGCCCCCAAGCCTGCCCCGCCGTGTATCCGGCGGCGACAAGCGCCTCGACATCCTCCCTGCCCATCAAGTCCCGGTGGTAGCGCGCCTTCGATGCGAAGCGGCGCAGCGCCTCCAGGTGCGGATCGGCCAGCGGGCGAGCCGGCTCGATCCCGAACAACACGCCGAGCGTCCGGCCGAGCCAGCCGCCGCGCCGCCGTTCCCGTGCGACATCGACCTGCTCACCGAGCCCGATGGCCCGCAACTCCACGGGTGAGAAGCGCACCGCCTCCGCCACGTCGGCTGCCGCGCCACCCCATGATTCGAACGCCATATACGCCATGGCGCGCACTCCTGTCCTGAAAAATGTAACTGAACGGTACGTCCTTGAAGCGCACGTACCGATCGGTTACATCCTGGTCAATCCCGAGGGAGCGCCGGATCATTGCGGTGGTGAAAAAAGTTCTTTGCAGCGATCAAGCTTGTGGCGGCGACCGGAAGGGCGCGGCCGCCCGTGTATTTGAAGCGGCTCGGGATCTGTTCTACCGGCGCGGCATCCGCGCGGTCGGCGTGGACGAGATCGTCAGCCAGGCCGGCGTGACGAAGCCAAGCCTTTATCGTGCCTTCGCTTCCAAGGACGATCTTGTGGCCGCCTGCCTGACGGAAAGCGCGCGTGGCAGCACGGCCGATCTCGACGCGCTCCTGGCAGAGCTGCCGGACGATCCGGAGGCGCAGCTGCGCGCCATCGTCCGCCACTTCGCCCGCAAGATCGCCGATCCCGGCTTCCGCGGATGCCCCCTCAGCAACACCGCGGTCGAGTTCCCCGAGCCCGGCCATCCCGGCCGCGCCGTGCTGGAGACGTGCAAGGCAAATCTGCGCGGCCGAATGGTCGGCATTGCGCGTGGTCTGCCGCAGGTGGACGCGGAGACGCTGGCCGACGGGCTGATCCTGCTGATCGAGGGGGCGATGGCTAGCCACCATATCTTCGGCAGCCAGGGGCCGAGCGGCTCGCTGATCGCATGCGGCGATCAGTTGATCAGCTCGCACCTCGTCCGCACACCCGCCTGAGCGAAGGAGTCTAGACCGGCGCCGCGTGCGTCCGGGCATAGGCGCGCCCCGCAAGCCCGGCTAGAGCGGGCGCCGGGGGTTCTCGATGCGGGTCAGCTTGTTGGATCGGGACGCGCGCACCGCGGCACTGATCACCTATGCCATCTGGTATCTGGTGTGGCTGACCTATGCCGCGTCCGAACTGATCGCCGGGCGCACCGCCTTCCTGGCCGAGGCACCAGCCGACATCGTCGCCGTGTTCGCCGTCGCCACCATCGCCTACGGCCTCTACCCGCTGACGCAGCTGACCGGTGGCTACAAAGGCTATGGCCGCTGGGCGCTGCTGTTCGGCGCGGTGTTCGCGGCCGCTTTCCTGCAATCGCTGGTCAATCTCGCCGAGAACCTCGCGCTCGGCGTGGTACCGTCGCTGGACGAAGCGCATCACGCCGCCATTCGCGAGCGGTTCGCGCGCAACTTCCGGGACCATGTCTATCTCTGCTTCGCCAACTTCGCGACGCTGGCGGTCTTGGTCGAGCTGCGCCGCAAGAATGCGGTCGAGGTGCGCGCCGCGCGCGCCGAGGCGGCGGTGGAGCATGCCCGGCTGGTCGCGCTGCGATTGCAGCTCAATCCACACTTCCTGTTCAACGCGCTGAACGCCCTTTCCTCTCTCGTCGTGCTCAAGCGGACGGAAGAGGCGGAGGAGATGCTGGAACGGCTGGTGGACTTCCTCCGCGCCAGCCTTGCCGCCGATCCGGACGAGATGGTGCCGCTGGAGGATGAGGCCGCAGCCATCGACGCCTATCTGGCGATCGAGGCGGTGCGTTTCGGCGATCGCATGCTGGTCGAAATGGTACTGGCGCCGCAGACGGAACGCGCCGCGGTGCCCAGCTTCATCCTCCAGCCGCTCGTCGAGAATGCGGTGAAATATGGCGTCGCACGGTCCCGCCGGCCGGTGACGGTGCGGTTGCAGGCGCGGGGCGAGGATGGGTGGCTGATCCTCTCCGTCGACGACGACGGCGACGATCTCCCGCCCGTCCCCGCCCCGGCCGAGAAGCGCGGCGGCATGGGCGTCGGCCTCGCCAACGTCCGTGCGCGACTGGCGGCGCTTTATGGCGGCACCGCATCGTTCGAGAAGGACCGGATCGACGGTCGCTATACGGTCACGCTGCGCCTGCCGCTCCGCATCCTGCCGGATTGAGGCCGCTTGCATTCGCTTTGCGAACGCCGCGCGCCCCGCTATCAGCGCGCGCGGTGAAGCAGCGTCTTCGCCTGACATATCCGCGTGTTGAAGACGCACTAGGCCCACGCTTACCGAGTGATGCTCATCCGCCAGATCGCCGCCCTGCCCTATCGCTCCATCGATCCGCTGCCCGGCGGCGTGGTCCAGGTCATGCTCGTCACCTCGCGAGGCACGAAGCGCTGGGTGATCCCGAAGGGCAATCAGCCGGCAGGCCTGGCGCCGCACGCGGCGGCCGGCATGGAGGCGGAAGAGGAAGCGGGTGTGTGCGGGCCGGTCTGCCCGACCCCGCTCGGCTCCTTCCGCTATCGCAAGCGGCGGGGCAGCGGCGCATCGCTGATGGTCGATGTCGACGTCTTCCCGCTGGCGGTGACGCGCGAGATGCCGACGTGGAAGGAACAGCATGAGCGCGAGCGGCGCTGGTTCACGCTGGCCGAGGCGGCCGAGGCGGTGGACGAGCCCGATCTGCGCGCCATGATCCGATCTTTCAGCGCCTCCGGTTTCCGCGCCGCGGCCAAGCGCACCGCCATTTCAAACGTAATGCGCCACACGGGAGTCGCTTCGATGTTCGGCTGGTTTCAGCGCCTGTTGCCCCGCACGGGCAACTTCTTCGATCTGTTCGAGGCGCACTCGCAGAC
Organism: Sphingomonas jatrophae; assembly: GCF_900113315.1. Classification (GTDB taxonomy): domain Bacteria; phylum Pseudomonadota; class Alphaproteobacteria; order Sphingomonadales; family Sphingomonadaceae; genus Sphingomonas_P; species Sphingomonas_P jatrophae. Next base: position 803,788 of record NZ_FOZG01000001.1, read on the forward strand.
CGTGCTGGCCGCCGCCAACGCGCTGGCCCGCGTGCTGGACGAAGGCTCCGCCCAGGCCGAGCATATCCGCGAGGTGATCGAGCGTGAGCAGGACGCCGACAACATCACCCGCGACGTTCTGCTGGACGTCCGCAAGACCTTCCTGACGCCGTTCGATCGCGGCGCCATCACCAGCCTGATCGGTGCGCTGGACGACGCGGTGGACGAAATGCACGCGGCCGCCAACGCGATCAGCATCTACGAGGTGCGCAGCTTCGCACCGGAGATGCGGGATCTCGCCGGCATCGTCATCGATGCCGCCCGCCTGACCGCGGAGGCGATGCCGCTGCTGCGCGAGGTGGCACGCAATGGCGGCCGACTGCACGAGCTGACCGAGCGTGTCGTGCGGCTGGAGGGCCAGGCGGACGAGATCCAGGCGGCGGGGCTGAAGAAGAGCTTTCTCCAGCATGGCGCCGCCGATTCGATGCGCTTTACGGTGGAGCGCGAGATCTACAAGCATCTGGAAAGCGTGGTGAACGCCTTCGAGGACGTGGCCAACGAGATTGACGGCATCGTCATCGATCACGCCTGATCGCGATCCCATGCACGAACTCGCATTCCCGCTGCTGGTCGGCCTCATCGCCGTCGCGCTGGCCTTCGACTATCTGAACGGGCTGCACGATGCGGCCAACTCCATCGCCACTGTCGTCGCCACCCGCCTGTTGAGCCCGGTGCAGGCGGTGCTGTTCGCCGCGGTGTTCAACTTCGCCGCCTATTTCCTCACCATCGCCTTCCCCAGCCTGCACGCGGTTGCCGAGACGATCGGCAAGGGGCTGATCGATCAGCAGCTGGTGACGCCCGCCGTGGTGTTCGGCGCGCTGATCGGGGCGATGACGTGGAACGTGCTGACCTGGCTGAAGGGCATCCCCTCCTCCAGCAGCCATGCGCTGGTCGGCGGGCTGATCGGCTCGGGCGTCGCGCATGCGGGCCTCAGCGGCATCCAGTGGGGCGGGCTGAACAAGACGCTGATCGCCATCGTCCTTTCCCCCACGCTCGGCATGATCCTCGCCATGGCGATCATGCTCGTGTCCAGCTGGGCGCTGCACCGCGTCAGCGCATCCCGCGCAGAGCGGTCCTTCCGCGTGCTCCACCTCATCTCGTCGGCCGCTTACTCGCTCAGCCACGGCCTGAACGATGCGCAGAAGACGATGGGGATCATCACCGTCCTGCTCTATTCGACCGGCTATCTCACCGGCCCGTTCTCGGTTCCGCACTGGGTGGCGATCAGCTGCTATGTCGCGATCGCGCTGGGCACGATGACGGGCGGGTGGAAGATCATCGAGACGATGGGATCGCGCATCACCAAGCTGTCGCAGCACCAGGGGTTCTCCGCATCGCTCGGCGGCTCGATCATGCTGTTCACCGCCTCCGCGCTCGGTATTCCGGTCTCGACCACGCACACGATCACCGGCAGCATCATCGGCGCGGGCGTGGCGCGACGTGCGTCGGCTGTCCGCTGGGGCGTGGCGCAGAGCGTCGTAACCGCGTGGATCATCACGATCCCCGCTTCCGCTGCGGTCGGCGCCCTGTTCTACTGGCTGACGACCCTGTTCTGAGGAGGCGGTGGTGCGGCTGGACACGACGACACCGATGATGACGGCGCGCTCGCTCCGGAAAGCCAAGCCGGAGGTGCAGCGCGCCCGGCTGAGCCTGCGAGCCGGGCGCGTCGGCGTGAGCGCCAGCGTGAAGGTGACGCCCAGCGGTTTGCTGTCGATCGGTGCGCTCGTCTCCGGCGTGCTGCTGTCGACCGCGGTGCTGGTCCGCGTATCTACGCGAGAGGCGAAGCGTGAGCCCCAGCGCGACCCTGATGTACCGCGACTGACCTAAGCGTCAGCGACCCCGGGGCGATCAGCCCTTGGCGGACACTGCCGCAAGCTCCTCGAGATCGAGGTCGCGCTCGAGATCGTGCAGCGTCGCATCGTCGATCTGCCCCGCACGGTGCAGCCTGACCAGCTCTGCCCGGCCTGCGTCCACCGCGGCGATCACCGTATCGAAGTGGCTGGCGATTGCATGCGCGCGCTCCTCGTCCGTGCCCTCGAACTTGGCCGACGCCGTGGCGCGCGTGCGATAGCGGGCGAGAAGCTGCGGATGGATCAGTTTGCCGTCCGCGTCATAGGCATGCTTCTCGACGGCCACGAACTGCGCCTTGAACATCGCGTTTTCGGCGGCATGCAGGTCGAGCGGCGGTGCCGCACGGTCGTCCTCGGGTGGCTGGGCAAGCCGGATGAGCAGGCCGAGCGACGTGCCCTGCAACAGCACGGTCACGGCGATCACCGCGAAGGCGGTGACCAGCATCAGATCGCGCTGCGGCATCTCGGCCGGCAGCGACAGGGCCACCGCCAGCGTCACCACGCCGCGCATTCCGGCCCAGCTCATTACCAGCGACGCGCGGGCACCGAGCGGGCATGCCCTGGTCCAGCCGGCGCGCCGCAGCATCGTCACCCCCGCATCCACGCCGAACACCCACAGGAAGCGCGCGACGAGCACCGCCAGGACGATCAGCGCCACCGGTCCGGCCATCTGCTCGACCACGACGGAGATGCCGCCGACACGCTCCAGCACGCCCCGCAGCGAGAAGCCGATCAGCATGAACACTGCCGCCTCCAGCAGAAAGACGAGCGATTGCCAGAAGGCCACCGCACGGAGCCGCACGCCCGCGCCGAACACGACATGCTGGAACCAGCCGCAGGTCAGCCCCGCGGCCACGGTGGCGATCACGCCTGACACGTGCAGCATCTCGCCTGCGATATAGGCGCTCCAGCAGACGAGAACGGTTGCGACGATCATCAGCGAATCGTCGCCGAGCCGGCGCAGCAGCAGCACCCACAGCCCGCCGATCGCGCCACCGACCAGCAGCCCGCCGAGGACCAGGAGGACAAAGCTGCCCCCCGCCTCGACCAGGCTGAAGCTGCCGGTCAGCACTGCCGCCACGGCGAAGCGGAACAGGACGAGCCCCGCGGCATCGTTCAGCAGGCTCTCGCCTTCCAGCAGCGTCATCAGCCGTCGTGGCAGGCGCACACGCTGCAGCACCGCCCGCGCCGAGACCGCATCGGGCGGGGACAGCACCGCGCCGAGCGCGACGCAGGCGGCAAAGGGCAGGTCCGGCATCAGCAGCTTGGCGACGATGGCGACAGCGAAGGCGGTAAACACCACCGCACCGACCGCAAGCGACAGGATGCCCGCCATATGCCGCTTGAACGGCGCGAGCGCGGTGTACCAGGCGCCGTCCATCAGGAGCGGCGGCAGGAACAGCACCAGTACCAGTTCCGGATCGATCGCAACCGACGGCAGTCCCGGCAGGAAAGCAAGCGCGCTGCCGCCGACCAGCAGGGCAGCCGCCGGCGGCAGGTTGAGGCGGTGAGCCAGATAGTGGAGCGCCAACACCGCCAGGAACATCCCGACGATCAGCTCGAACAACTCCGCCGGGTGCATGCGCCGCCTTGCCTGAACGCGTGTGGACCACCGTTCTTGCCAGGAGAGCGCAACAGGTCAACGCCGCGGATACGCAGCCCGCGGATCAGCCGCGAGCGAGATAGCCCTCGAGATCGGCGCTGCCGCCGATCCGCTCACCATCGATAAAGATCTGCGGGGTCGTTGCCACGCCCTGCTCCTCCTCGAAGCGATCGACCTCCTCACGGGACGAGAGGATGTGCTCCTCCACCTCGTAGCCTGCATCCTCCAGCATCGCCTTGGCGCGAACGCCGAAGGGACAGACATGATCGGGCAGGACCATGCGGTAGAGGGTGGCGGTGCGCACGCCGCTCACTGCGCGCGCTCCGCTGCGGCTTCGGCGGCGAGCGAGTGCGGCCCGGCGACCTCCTCGTCGCGGCGCTGCTTGGAACGACGCGACCAGAGGAAAAGCCCGGCACCGAGTGCGACGGCGATCCCGGCCTTCTTCGCCACGCCTTTCTGGTTGTGCTGCCATTCCGACTTCCAGCCGAGCTCGGCCGGGATGTTCGGCACCTTGCCCTTGGCAAGATCCTCGACCACCCCCTCGACGACGTTCAGCCGATCCGCACCCATCAGCATCAGCCAGTGCCACCAATCCGACTCGCTCCGGCGAAAGGCCACTCGCCGGATCATGCCGCTGAGGCCCGCCGGCGGCGTGGAGGTGCCGACCACGGCGGGCAGCCGATTATGCTCGATCGAGCGCAGGATCTCGACCTTGGGATGCTGCTGGGTCGGCCGCTCCCACGTCAGTCCCCGATCCTGCTGATGCTCGATGTGCCGCATCGGATAGGTCGGGTCGTTCTCCGGATCGGCATCCACGCCCCAGCCGGGGATTGCGGCGGTATCGACAAGCGCCTTGGTCATGTCCGGTCTCCCTCAGGCGGCATTGGGAATGAGCACGGGCTTGATGCAGCCGTCGAGCTTGGAAGAGAAGATGTGGTAGGCGTCGGCCACATGCTCCAGCGGAACGCGGTGGGTGATCATCGCCTTGGGGTTGATCCGGCCTTCCTTGATATGCTCGATCAGCCGCGGCAGCAGCCGCTTTACCGATGCCTGGTTGGCGCGGATCGTGATGCCCTTGTTCACGACGTTGCCGATCGGGATCATGTTGCCGGTCGGGCCGTAGACGCCGACGATCGAGACGATCCCGCCCTTCTTCACCGAGTTGATCGCCCAGTGGAGCGCGATGGCATTGCCCGCCTCCAGCTTAAGCTTCGTGCCGAACAGCCATTGCAAGCCGTTGCCGACGGCATCGCCGCCAACCGCGTCGATGCACACGTCGGCGCCGAGCGAGTCCGTCTGCTTCTTGAGGAAGACGACCATGTCGTCGATCTCGCGCAGGTTGTAGACCTCGGCGTGCGCGAAGTGCCGCGCGAAATCGAGCCGGTACTCCTGGCTGTCGATCACGATCACACGGCCTGCCCCGAACAGCCAGGCCGATTTGGCCGCCATCAGGCCGACGGGGCCGGCGCCGAACACCACCACCGTGTCGCCGCGCTTGATGCCGCCCATCTCGGCCGCCTGATAACCGGTCGGCACGACGTCGGTCAGCAATACCGCGTCGTCCGGATCCATCCAGTCGGGGATCACCGTGGGCCCGACATCGGCATAGGGCACGCGGACATATTGCGCCTGTCCGCCGTCATAGCCGCCCGCCGTATGCGAATAGCCGAAGATGCCGCCGACCGCCGTAGCCTGCGCGTTGCTCTCGTGGCAATTGCCGAACAGCTCCTGTTGGCAGAAGTGGCATTTGCCGCAGCCAATGTTGAACGGCACCAGCACGTGATCGCCGACCTTGAGGTTGCGCACCTCGGGGCCGACCTGCTCCACCACGCCGCAGAATTCATGACCGAACGTCATGCCGACGCGCGTGTCGGGCACCATGCCGTGATAGAGGTGCAGGTCCGATCCGCAGATGCAGGATCGCGTCACCCGCACGATCGCATCCTCCGGATGGAGGATGACGGGCATCGGCTTCTCGTCGGCGCGGACGCGATATGGTCCCCGGTAGTTCATCGCCAGCATCGTTGAGGTCCTCGCTCAGCCGGGCGGAGGCCGACCATGGCCGGCACCCCGAGACGCCCTAGAAACGCCACCTTGTGCAAAGTGTTGCAGGGACAGGGAAACTCACTGCCGCGCCCGCGCCACGGTCCATCCGCCCAGCAGCATCGCTGCGCCCCAGAGCAGGAAAACATGGTCCCAAATCGACAGGCCCATCGGCTCATAGACGTGGTGCAGTTGCAGCAGATGATGGTCGATCGCGCCCTCGACCAGGTTGAACAGCCCCCAGCCCATCAGCGCCGCGCCGCCGAGCAGCCGGCCACCCATGTCCGCATCCCGCATCCGTCCGGCGCGCCAGAGCAGCAGGATGCCGATGGCGGTGATGATCCACACGCCTGCGTGGAAGATGCCGTCCCACACCATGTTCACCTTGGCGCCGACATAATCGGTATTGGCGATGCGCGCGGACAGCATGTTGTGCAGCTGCAGGATCTGATGGAGCAGGATCCCGTCGACGAACCCGCCCATGCCGATGCCGAGCGCCAGTCCGGCGGACAGTAGCGGGCGATGGCGGCGGATCATGCCCGCTCCCGCGCAACCGCGGCGATGATCGCCAGCAAGAGCAGCAGCGGAATTGCGGTGACGCACAGGTTCCAAGCCAGATCGGGCGCGACCAACCGCGCCCGGATCGCCTCCGCCGCATCGGACCGGCACAAGGTGCATGCGGCCGCCGGCAGAGGCGTGAGCGCCAACGGCACCAGCAGTGCACGCAGAGGGATGGTCCGGGCCATGGTGCCGAGACGCTGGCGGCATCCCGCGGGTTCCCGAGCGGCCGAAGAACGCTGGTCCGCGTTTGACTGGTGGCCCCGGAGGGACTCGAACCCCCGACCTGCGGTTTAGGAAACCGTCGCTCTATCCGGCTGAGCTACGGAGCCACTCCGCCCGCGCGTTAGGCGGCCGGGCGCGGCCGGTCAATTATCCGTGCCGGGCGGCCGTACCGGCAGCGGTAATGGGGCGACGGGCACGCCATCCTCCACCAGCGCGCGCGCCTCGGCGAGCGATGCCTGGCCGTGGATCGTGCGGTGCGGTGTCGCGCCCTCATGCATCGCGCGCGCCTCCGCAGCGAAGCGCGGGCCGACATAGTCGGAACCCTCGAGCGCCTTGGCCTGTGCCTTGGCAAGTGCGCCAAGCACCGCCTTCACCGTCGCGGCGGATGGCGCCTGATTGCCCTTGGCCGCCACGCGCGGCGCCATGACCGCCTTTTCTACTCCGCCCGCACCGCACATCGGACAGCTGACGAGGCCGCGGGCGCGCTGATGCTCGTAATCGTCGGAGGAGCCGAACCAGCCCTCGAAGACATGGCCCTGCGCGCAGGCCAGATCGAACAGGATCATGCCCGCGTGACCGCCGGCACCGGGCGGCGATGCCGGATCGCCGGCACGTGCGCACGCACCGCCGCCATCCGCGCGGGATCGAGCTCCACGAAGCCGAGGCCGGGCGCACTGCCCATGTCCAGCAGCGGCTCACCCCAGGGATCGACGGCGAGGCTGTGGCCATATGTCTCGCGTCCGTCCGCGTGGCGGCCGGTCTGCGCCGCAGCGACGACGAACACGCCCGCCTCGATTGCACGGGCGCGCAGCAGCACGTGCCAGTGCGCCGCGCCCGTCGGCACGGTGAAGGCCGCGGGCACCGAGAGGATCGTCGCACCCGCATCGGTCAAAGCGCGAAACAGATCAGGAAAGCGCAGATCGTAGCAGATCGACAGACCGAGCCCTCCCCACGGCGTCTCGACCACCGTCGCGCCTGTGCCGGGAGCGTAAGCCGCCGATTCGCGCCAGCTCTCGCCACTTTCCAGATCCACGTCGAACAGATGCAGCTTGTCGTAGCGGGCGCGGATGCCGCCGCTATCGTCGATCACGAAGCCGCGATTCACCAGCCGCCCTTCCGATCCGCCGGTCAGCGCGAGCGAGCCGAGATGCACCCAGAGGCCCGCCTTCGCCGCCGCATCGCGCACTGCGGCGAGGACGCGGTCCTCACCCTCCTCTACAAGATGCGCGGCGGCACGCGTGCGATCCCGGTCGAGCAGGCCCGACATTTCGGGGGTGAACAGCATGTCCGCCCCCTCGCCCTTCGCGCGCGCGACCGCATCGGCCAGCTCGCGCGCGGAGGCGGCGGGATCGATCCCCGTCGTGGTCTGGACAAGTGCGGCGCGCATCAGGCGGCGAGCAGCGGATCCAGCTTGCCCGCACGCTCGAGCGCGGCAAGATCATCCGAACCGCCCACATGCGTGTCGCCTATGAACACCTGCGGCACCGTCGTGCGACCGTTGGAGCGCGCCAGCATCTCGGTCCGCTTCGGCCCGCCCAGGCTGATGTCATGTTCCTCGAACTGAACGCCCTTCTTGCCGAGCAGCGCCTTGGCGCGCGTGCAATAGGGGCAGAACTGCTTGGTATAGATCTCGACCTTGGGCATTCACGGTCCTTTCGTCCGGTGAGGTGTGGCGCGGGGGCCGCGCTGTCAATGTTCTGAACGCATGTCGGGCAGAACGCGTGCCCAGCAGATCAGACGCACCTCCGAAGCACCCGCTGCCTTCAACGCGCGGGCGCATGCCTCCGCCGTCGCGCCGCTGGTGCAGACATCGTCGACTAGCAGGATGCGCGCTCCCGCGGCCTTACCGCTCGGCGCCACTTCAAACGCGTTGCGGACGGCACGGGCGCGTGCCGCCGCGCCAAGCCCGCGCAGCTTCGGCGTGGCCCGCGTCCGGCGCAGCAGATCGATGGCGACGGGCAGACCCGCACGCCGGCCGAGATCGCGGGCGATGAATGCCGACTGATTGAAGCCGCGCGACCACAGCCGCCAGCGGTGCAGCGGCACCGGCACCAGCAGCCAGCCCGGCTCAGCCAGCCGCAGCATCGCCGCACCCATCGTCCGCGCAACGCCCGGCCGTCCGCCATATTTCAGCCGCAGCGCCAGCGCGCGCGCGATCGGGCCGTAGGCCACCGCCGCGGAAACACCGTCGAGCACGTCACCTCCGCAACAGCCCGGCTCCATCGGCTCGCCACATCGGACGCAGGCGACGCCTGAGAGGAATTGCAGCGATTGCCAGCAGCCGGCGCAGAAACGATGATCCTCCGGCGTCACCGCTCCGCAACCGGGGCAGCGCGGCGGCAGCGCATAAGCGACGACGCTGCGGACGAGCAGACCGGCGGCGGCAGCGACGGGGGGCATGTCGCGCTTGTCGGGCGGGCGAGGCTCCGGCACAAGCCCGGCGTGGCCGTTCCCCAGATCTTCGACCGCGCTCGCCGGCGCCTTCGCCGCGACCGCGCCGCCCGTCGCTTCCCCGCGCACCGTTTTTTGATCGACCATATCGAGGATGAGCTGATCGACCGGCTGGACGCGGTTCGCCGCGATTTCACCCGCGCGCTGGTCATCGGCGCGCATGACGGCCGCCTGCCAGACCTGCTGCGCGCAAAGGGCATGGCGGTCGACGCGCTGGATGCCGGACCTGCCTTCGCCGCAAGCAACGGAACGACGCCGGTGGAGGAAGACGCGCTCGGCGGCGGCGTCGCCAGCTATGACCTCGTCCTGTCGGCCGGCGTACTCGACCAGGTGGCCGACCTGCCGGGCGCGCTGATCCAGATCCGCCGCGCACTGGCACCGGACGGTCTGTTCCTCGGCGGCTTCGTCGGTGCGGGTTCGCTGCCCCGGCTGCGGACAGCGATGGCGGCAGCCGACGCGCTGGCCGGTGCGGCCGCCGCGCGCATCCACCCCCAGATCGACGTGCGCACGGCGGGTGACCTGCTCGGCCGTGCCGGATTTGCCTTGCAGGTGGCGGACGGGCTGCCGCTCGATGTCCGCTATCCCAGCCTCACCGGGCTGATCGCCGATTTGCGCGGGATGGGGGCGACGAACCTCCTCGCCGGGCCGGTCCACCCGCTGCCGCGCGACGGCTATGCCGCCGCCGCTGCCAGCTTCGCAGCCGCCGCGGACGCGGACGGACGGACGACCGAGCGGTTCGAACTTGTCTTCCTGACCGGCTGGTCCCCCGCCGAGTCGCAGCCCAAGCCCGCCCGTCGCGGCAGCGCCACCACGTCGCTGACCGACGTTCTGAAGGCGAAGGTCTGACCCTTACCTAGACGAGCGCTTCAAGCAGTCCGATGAGCGGCTTGTCCGCAGGTGGCATCGCCAAGCCGTGCAGCTCGACGGGCCGCACCCAGCGCAGCCCGTCCGCATCGAGCGGCTGCGGCGTGCCGCGCCATTTGCGGCAGACGTAAAGCAGCAGCAGCAGGTGCCGATCGCCCAAAGGCTCGCTGGCGAACGGCCCGGGCGCAAGGCACGCCTGCTCCACCTCGATGCCGAGTTCTTCACGCAATTCCCGGATCAGCGCCGCCTCGGGCGTCTCATCCTTTTCCACCTTGCCCCCAGGAAACTCCCACAGCCCCGCCATGCTGCGCTGGGCGGAGCGGCGTTGCACGAGCACCCGCCCGTCCGGGTCGATCAGCGCAACCGCCACAACCAGCAACATCGTCATCTGCAAACCTTTGTTAAGCGCGTTCCCATATCCTCGCACCAGCGGGACGTGTGTCTGCCAAGGGGAATGAGGATGTTCGACCGCCTGAGCAAGTTGCTCCGCGATCGACGCGGCGCAACCGCGATCGAATATGGCCTCATCCTCGCTCTGTGCGTGCTGATGTTGATGGCGGCGCTGCGCGCGATGGCGATCACGACCACCGGCATGTGGAATTCGGTCGCCGAGAACGTCTCGAAAGCGTGATTTTCAGGCTTTCGCCATTAAATCTTTTCTAACTCCTCCCGCCTAAATCCGTCCTTGCTGATCCACGTCAGATGCCGGGGGCAGCCGGGTGAATGGAACGACCGAAGCTTCGGAACCGAGGAGAATGAATATGCAGTATGTTCGCAAGATGCTGAAGGACACCAAGGGCGCGACCGCGATCGAGTATGGCCTGATTGCTGCGCTGATCGCCGTTGCCGCGATCACCGCCATGTCCACGCTCGGCAAGACGCTGACCAACACCTTCACGAACGTCTCGAACAACATGAAGTCGTCGTAAGACGCTTCACGTCTTCTGACGCGAAAGAACGGGCGGCGGAGCGAACGGGCTCCGCCGCCCGAACTGTTTTGGGAGCCGTCGCGGGCCCTCAGCCCGCAACCACCAGCTTCACCTTCGCGCCCGCGCGCACCTGCTCGCCTGAAGTAAGCGCGTTGAGCACGCGAAACCGTTCCTCCTTCAGATCCGGATAAGCCATCCGGGCCGACAGGCTGGCGACATTATCCCGCGGGCCGACCGTGACCACCTGGATGCGACGGCCGCGAATCGCCCTGGCCTCCGCCTCGGTCAGCCGGGCAAAGCTCTGCACCATCGGCGAGAACGGCCCGAGGCCGCTGCCGGCGGGCGTCAGCAGCAGGAAGTGATAGGCGCTGTCGGCCGAGACCTGATAGGCCACAACCGTCACGTCCACCTGGCCGCTCTGCGTGTTCGCCCGCGCCGTCGCCGTCGCTGCATCGAACCCGGCGATCCTGGTGCGCTGCACACGGCTGGCGTCGACACCCTGCCCGCCGGTCAGCTTGGCGAACACGGCGGCGACATAAGCGTCCAGCCCGGTCCCGAGCCGACCGCCGGAAAATTGACCTTGCCCGCCGCTGCCGCTGATCGACACCGCATCGCTGCCGTTCGCCAGCGCGAAGCCCGCAGGCGCGGTGAAGCGCAGACGCAGATCGGGATGGCGGAAGGTGCGCCCGTCGACGATGCCCTGACGCGGATCATCGTCATAGACCGCGCCGTCCAGCGCCGCGAGGAAGGCGTCGCGACTGCGATTGCCCTGCCCCGCCCGGCCCGTCTTGGCAGCGACGTTCAGCGCCTGCGCCACGCGGGCGCCCGGCTCCGGATGGGTGCTGGCCCAGGCGGGCAGCGCGTTCGCACTCTTGCCGGCTGCACGCGCATCGAGATTCGTCTGCGCTTGAAGCGAGGCGAGCACCGACGACATGGCCGACGGATCATAACCCGCGCCGACGAGATAGCGGATGCCGAGCGCGTCCGCCTCGGTCTCCTGGCTGCGGCTGTAGCGCAGCGTCAGCAGCTGGGCGCCGGTGCCGATGCCGCGGCCGATTAGCTCGCCGAAGCCGCTATTGCCGAGGAACGCGCCCGCCGCCGCCTGCGCCAGCGCACCGAAGATCGAATTCCGCTGCGCCGCCGCCTGCCGCTTGGCCGAGTGGCGTGCGGCGACGTGGCCGACTTCGTGCCCCAGCACGCCGGCCAGCTCCGCCTCGTCATTCATCAGGCCCATCAGCTGGCGCGTGACGTAGACGTAGCCGCCGGGAATGGCGAAAGCGTTGTTCACAGGCGAGTTCAGCAGCGCGATGGTGAAGTCGCTCTGGCTGTTGGACAGGCCCGACTGGACCGCGATGCGCCGGCCGACCCCGGTGACGTAGGTCGCCTGCTTGCCCGGATAAAGGCCGCCATATTCGGCCAGCAGTTGCGGATTCGCCTTGGCGCCCTCCGCCTTGTCGCTGGCGGAAATGCTCTGAAGCTCCTGCGCGACGCCGAGTCCCGCGCCGCTCAGCAGCACCCCGAACGCAGCCCAGACCGCAACCTTCTTCACCCGAACCTCCCTGTCGATCCGGCTGCGGAACGGCTCCTGGGGCGGGTGGTTCCTGTCGTCGTGCGGCGGATCAGCCGATGGCGAGGAACTTGGCGCGGCGGGCCTGGCGCAACGCGTCCGGCGTTTCTGTGGCGAGTGCGTCCAGCTCCTCACCCAACGCCTGCTCCAGCGCGGCGATCGCGCCGACGCGATCACGGTGCGCGCCGCCGAGCGGCTCGGCCACGATCCGGTCGATCACGTCCAGCTTCTTCAGATCTTGCGCCGTCACCTTCATCGCCTCGGCCGCATCCGCCGCCTTGTCGCTGGTGCGCCACAGGATCGAGGCACAGCCCTCAGGCGAGATGACCGAATAGACCGCATGCTCGAACATCAGCACGCGATTGGCCGCCGCCAGCGCGACCGCACCGCCCGAGCCGCCCTCGCCCACCACCGCCGCGATCAACGGAACGCCGACCGCAAGGCACGTCTCGGTCGAACGGGCGATCGCCTCGGCCTGCCCGCGCTCCTCCGCCTGGATGCCGGGGAAAGCCCCCGACGTGTCGACCAAGGTGACGACGGGCAGGCGGAACCGGTCGGCCAATTCCATCAGCCGGATCGCCTTGCGATAGCCCTCGGGCTTGGCCATCCCGAAATTGTGCCGCAGCCGGCTGGCCGTATCGTCACCTTTTTCGTGGCCGATCACCATGCAGCGGCGCCCGCCGATCCGGCCGAGACCGCCGATGATCGCCTTGTCATCGGCGAAGGCGCGATCGCCAGCCAGCGGCATGAAGTCGGCGACGAAGCCGGCGATATAGTCCTTGAGGTGCGGGCGCGCCGGATGGCGGGCCACCTGCGTCTTCTGCCAAGGCGTCAGGCGCGCATAGGTCGCCTTCAGCTGCGCTTCGGCCTTCGCCTCCAGCCGCGCGACTTCCGCGGAAATGTCGATCGCGCCCTGATCGGCGGTTTCGCGCAACTGGGCGACGCGCTCGGCGAGCTCGGCCAGCGGCTTTTCGAAGTCGAGGTAGGTTATCACCGGCGCGCGCCTAGGCCGCGTCGCCCGCGCCGTCAACGAGCGGGTGACGGCTGTTGACCAGCTCGACCAGCCGACGTGTCTCGACATGGGTATAGATCTGGGTCGTGCCGATGTCTGCGTGGCCCAGCATCGCCTGCAGGGCACGCAGATCCGCGCCGCCTTCCAACAGGTGCGTGGCGAAGGCGTGGCGCAGCACGTGCGGGCTGATCCGCTCAGGCGCCACGCCCGCTGCGGCGGCGAGCGCGCGGACCAACTGGAACAGGCGGACGCGGCTGAGATGCTTCTTGCCACTCGGGAACAGCCACGGGCTGTCCGCCGGCACATGGGCACGCCACGCAGCGGCCGCCGCCATCGCGCGGGCAGACAATGGCACCAGCCGCTCGCGCCCGCCCTTGCCGCGAAGGATCAGGTAGGGCTGGTCCGTCCGGATCGCCCCGCGCGGAAGGGAGACAAGCTCGGACGCGCGCAGGCCCGAGCCGTAGAGCAGCTCCAGCAATGCCGAAAGGCGCAGGGTGAGCGACGACGGCTCCAGCGTCAGTCGCCGCTCGATCTCGGCGAACAGCCGGTCCATGTCGTCATGGCTGAGCGTGCGGGGCAGCGGCCGCGCGGCGCCGGGGCGCGGCAGCGCAGCCGATGGGTCGTCCGTGCGGAACCCCTCGTCCTGCAGGAAAGCGAAGAACCGCCGCAGCGCCGCCGCCTTCCGCGCGACAGTGGCGCGGGCAAGCGAGTCCCACCCATCCGCCAGCCGCCGCAGTGCCGCCTCGTCGGCGTCGCCCAGCCGGCCTTCGAGCGCCGCAGACGCGCCTTTCAGATCGGTGCGATAGGCCAGCAGCGTGTTACGCGCGGCTCCGGCCTCGGCGGCCAGCATTTCCGCGAAACGATCGATCAGCGCGGCATCGCTCATCGCCGGATCATCACGCGCGCGTGATCGCTTCCGCGGCGATCATCCGTGCCTCGCCCTCCAGCCCGACCCGACGCAGCGCCGCGATCAGCTGGTAGAAGTGGCCGGGCGGCACGCCGCGCCAGTCGCTCGTCTGCAAGGCTGCGGCAGCGAGCAGCGCTACCGTGCCCGTCTGCCCGGCACGAACCGCCGCCTCCAGGGCCTTGCCCCATCGATCCGTCACGCCCAGCGTGAAGCCCGCTTCCTGCGCGGCAGTGGCCGCCTGCGCCGGATTCAGCCGGTCCAGCCCGGCGAGCGCCGCGATCAGCAGCGGCCCCTTGGCCGCCCGCTCACCCGACTGCGCCCCCGCCCACGCCAGCGCGCGATCCGACGCCACGTCAACGGGCGCCGGAGCACCGACGACGAGCAGCGCCCAGCCATCCTCACCATCGCCTCGCCCAGCGGCGATGCTGCTCCAGCGCGCAGCGGCCCGGTCCAGCCCGGCCGTCAGCATCGCCGCGATCAGCGTGGACGCGTCGTCGCCATAATCGTCGCTGGGCGCCACGCGGGCAGCCGCGCGCGCGGTCAGGATCAGCCCGGCATAGCGGTCACGCGGCTCCTCCGCCTTCCACAAGTCGCGCAGCGCACCGATGCGGGCATCGCCATCCGCACCCGCATAGGCGACGCGCAGGCGGCCAGCAGGGCTGTCCTGAATGGCGGTCGGGTCCGTTCGGTCGGCGATCAGGCCGTAAAGATCGACCAGGCCCGCATTCGACACCACGCCCATCGCTGCCGCAGCCCGCATGGCGGGCAGGCGCACCTCGGGCGCGATCATCGGCGACCGGGCCGACCAGGCGAGCACATGGGGCCCGCTTCCGTCGATCAGCGCTGCCGGGATGGCGACGCCCGTGGCCGTGGCGAGACCGAAGCGCCAGCTGGTCAGCTTGTCCACGCCCGTCCACTCGATGTTGACCGAGCGGCGGCCGGAGCTCGCCCCCGCAACCTTCTCCGCGAGCAGAAGATCGATACCGCGGGCGATACGCTTGGCCCGAACCCGATCCAGCAGGGCTGCCGCCGTGCCGCCTTCGCCGGACAGAGCGGCGCACATGCCGCGCGCCATCGGCCAGAGCGGTTCGGTGCTGGCCGCTTCTCCCTTGTCGACCAGCGGGCAGAGCGCCGCGGGATCGCCGTTCGCCAGCGCCACCTGGGCGGTCACGGCGAGCAGCTTGGGCGATTGCCGGTCGATATCCATGCGGTCGACCAGCATGCGCGCGGCATCCGCCTCACCCATGCGCAGCAACAGCCACGCGCGCTCGGCCACCCAATCGGGCGCGGAAACGCCGCGCGGCGTCGGCGCGTCGGTCAGCAGCGCGCGTCGGAGCAGGATCGACGCCCAGCGGGAGGCGAGCGGCGCATCCATCCGCCGCATCAGGGTGGCGAGGAAGCGCCCGTCGGCCCGGCCGAACGCGGCATAGCCAAGCCCCGGTGGCCCCGAGAACAGGCCGACATGGTCCGCCGGGCGACGGGCATGCTCAGGCAGGTCATAGTTGAGGAGCGCTTCTTCCTCGGGCGTCAGCTCGGGCTCGGCCTCCTCGGCCTCCGGCTCGATGCCAAGCTCACGCGCCAGCGCGGCATCGTCCGCCGCCAGCGTTGCGGCGGAAGGCGGCGTGTTGAGCGGGAGGACGGGCGTGTCGCCCGAGGGCACGGATGCGGGCGGCTGGCTCTGCGAGGGCGGCGGCACCGGATCGCCGAAGCCGGGCGGCAGCAGCGACTCGGGGGCCTGCTGCTGCGCGACCGCTGCCGCTGCGAGCGCGAGCAAGGCGCCCGCGGCGGCCAGCCTAGCGCGGCTGCGCTTCATTCAGCATCGCCTTGCGCACCGTCGTCGGCGCGACCTCCGTGTCGACGGTGGAGAGCGCGATCATCGCCATCAGGATGGCCACGATGATGGCGATGAGGATCAGCAGCGGACGCGGCATGGCACTCTCTGAACGGACGCCGCCCGAAGGCAGCCTTGGGTGCGGGCTTTTGCCGGGCGCGCGCGCTTGTGTATAGCCCTGCAACGAATGTCGAACATCCCCGCCCCTGCCCAGGCCGCCGACGCTGCGCCCGCCCGCCGCACGGGCCGGCCAGCGCGCGCTATCGTGCTGGTCGGCCTGATGGGGGTGGGCAAATCGACGGTCGGCAAGCGGCTGGCCGCACGTCTGCGCCTGCCCTTCGTCGATGCGGATAGCGAGATCGAGGCCGCGGCGGGCTGCTCCATCACCGAGATCTTCGCCCGCTTTGGCGAGCCCGCGTTCCGCGATGGCGAGCGGCGCGTGATCGCGCGGCTGATCGACGGCACGCCGAAGGTGATCGCCACCGGCGGCGGCGCCTTCATGCAGGAAGAAACGCGCGCCCTGATCCTGGAGCGAGCGACCGCCGTCTGGCTTGATGCGGACATCGACGTGCTGGCCGAGCGGGTGAAGCGCCGCGATGGCAGCCGTCCCTTGCTGGCGAACAGCCCGGACGTGCGCGCCACTTTGTCGGATCTCGCCCGCGTGCGAAACCCTGTCTATGCGCAGGCCCCGATCCGCGTGCGTTCGCAGCCACTGCCGCACGAGGCGACTGTCGAACAGATCCTGAGGGCATTGGGCCGATGAGCGAGACCGTGCGGGTGGCGCTGGGCGCGCGCAGCTACGACATTCTGATCGAGGCCGGGGCGCTCGACCGCGCCGGTGCCCTGCTCCTGCCTTTTGCCAAGCGCGGCCGGCTGGTGATCGTCACCGACGCCCATGTCGCCGAGACGCAGCTGCCGCGCCTCGCGGAGGCGCTCGCAAGCGAGGGGATCGTGCAGGAGACGATCATCCTGCCGCCCGGAGAAGGCACCAAGAGCTGGGCCGTGCTGGCGGAGCTGACCGACCGGCTGCTGGCACTCGGGATCGAGCGGAGCGACCATGTCGTGGCGCTCGGCGGAGGCGTGATCGGCGATCTGGTCGGCTTCGCAGCGTCGATCCTGAAGCGCGGCTGCGGGTTCGTGCAGGTGCCGACGACGCTGCTGGCGCAGGTCGACAGCTCGGTCGGGGGCAAGACCGCGATCAACTCGGCCGCGGGCAAGAATCTCGTCGGAGCGTTCCATCAGCCGTCGTTCGTGCTGATCGACCCGACGGTGCTCGACACCCTGCCGCCGCGGGAGGTGGCCGCGGGCTATGCCGAGGTCGTCAAATACGGCCTGATCGACGATGCCGACTTTTTCGCGTGGTGCGAGGCGAATGGCCCTGCGCTGCTGGCGGGCGACCCTGCCGCACGCGACCGTGCCATCGCCCGATCGGTCGGCGCGAAGGCGCGGATCGTGGCGGCGGACGAGCGGGAGACGCAGGATTTGCGCGCGCTGCTCAACCTTGGCCATACGTTCGGCCATGCGCTGGAGGCGGAGACGGGCTTTTCCGACCGACTGCTCCACGGAGAAGGCGTGGCCGTCGGCATGGCATTGGCCTTCGCCTATTCGGCGCGGCGCGGGCTGTGCCCGGCGAGCGATGCCGCGCAGGTCGCGGCGCATCTGCGCGCCGTCGGCCTCCCCGCCAGCCTGGAGGAGGCAGGCGTCCGCGCCCCGGGCGAGGTGCTGGTCGGCCACATGCTCCACGACAAGAAGATGAGCAGCGGCACCCTGCCCTTCCTGCTCGCACGTGGCATCGGCCAGACGTTCGTCGCCAAAGATGTCGACCTCGCCGACGTTGCCGCCTTCCTTGATGAGCAGGCGCACGCTCTTGCCTAATGGGGTCAAGAAGGCGAACCTGCCGAGCAAGGATTGCCTCGCCTGCGGACGCCCGTTCACGTGGCGCAAGAAGTGGGAGCGGGACTGGGAGCAGGTGAAATACTGCTCGGATGCCTGCCGGAAGAAGGGTGCGGCGGCTTAGACCTGCTCACCCGCCGGCAGCCTTCGCTGACGACAGAGAAGGTGGGCATCAGCCTGAAGCTATCCTCGCAAGCTCACCCACGCCAGCCACAGCCAGCCCGCGATCAGCGCAGCACCGCCGAGCGGCGTCACCGCCCCCAACCAGCGGGGCAGCCCCAGCGCCATCAGGTAGAGCGTGCCGGCAAAGACGATGCCGCCGCCCACGAACAGCCACCCCGCCCCGCGCGCGCCGAATGATGCCGCGGCAAGCGCGGCGAGGACGTGGATGAGCTGATATTCGGCTCCGGTGCGCAGCCACTCCGCGGCCTTGCCCTCGGCCCCATGAGCACCGAACGCCCCCGCGGCGACCGCGACCGCCCCGCACAGGGCGGCCGCCGCGACGAGGGCGCTCATGCCGCATCCCCCGCGTCAGGCGTGCGGCCGGGCATGAACATCATGTCGCGCGCAGCACCGAGGTCGCCCGAGCGCTTCTGCTCCTTCAAACGCAGCCGGTCCCGCTCCCGATAGGTCTTCTCCACGCGGTCAATCTCCTCCGCCTCGGTGCCCAGTGCCTCCAGAGTCTTGCGGCCCATCAGCACCGCGCTCTCGAACACCTCGCGCACCGTGCCGGCCAGCGGCAGCTTGTGCCAGCGCATCAGCGTGCGCCGGTCAAACGCGCGGACCAGGATTGCGGCCTGACGGAACGTCTCGCCCACCAGTTTCAGTTCCTCCGCGGTCGGCCCCTCGCCGTCGATGCAGAAAATGATCGCGCGCGCCTCGGCAGCGCCTGCCTGTCGTAGCAGGTCGATGCGCAGCCCGTCGCCATAATAGATCTTGGCGCCGAAGCGGGCGGCCACGTCGATCTGCTCGGGCGCCCGCTCGATCACCGTGACGCTGACGCTGCTGGCCGTCAGCATCTGCGCAACCGTCTGCCCGAAGCGTCCATAGCCGACGAGGATGGCACTGGCCGGCATCGCCGCGGAGGGGCCCTCCAGATCGTCCCGCTCGGGCCCGGTACCCTCGCGGTTGAACCGGCGGGAGAGCGCCATGAGGAACGGTGTCGTCGCCATCGAAAGGGTGACGATCGCGCCGAACAGGCTCGCCGCCTCCGGCGCGATCAGTTGCGCTGCCGCCGCCTGGCCGAACAGGACGAAGGCAAACTCACCACCCTGGCTGAGCAGCAGGCCGAGCGCGAGCGCCGGCCGCCGGTCCATCCCGAACAGGAGGGCGATGCCGAACATCGCCAGCGTTTTCACCGCCACGACCGCCAGCGCGAGGCCGACGACGAACAATGGCCGCTGCAGGACCACGTTGAGGTCGAGCAGCATCCCCACGGCGACGAAGAACAAGCCGAGCAGAATGGTGCGGAACGGATCGACATCCGCCTCAATCTCGTGCCGGTACGGCGAATCGGCCAGCATCACGCCCGCGATGAAGGCGCCAAGCGCGGTCGAAAGGTGCAGTGCCTGCATCACCAGCGCCGCCGCCAGCACCGTGAACAGGCCGGCGGCGATGAACAGCTCCCGCTCGCCCAGATTGCCGATCAGGCGGAACAGCGGCGTGATGAGATAGCGGCCCGCCAGCACCAGCCCGGCGACAGCGCCAACCGTATAAAGGCCGAGCAGCCAGCCCGGCGGCGCGGAGGGGTCGGCCGGCGCACGGCTCAAAGCGGCAATGATCGTGATGAGCGGCACGATCGACAGATCCTGGAATAGCAGGATCGAGAAGGTTCGCTCACCGAATGGTGTGTTGAGCCGCCCCGCCGATTGCAGCATCGGCAGCACCTGCGCGGTAGAGGACAGCGCCAGCGGCAGGCCAAGTGCCAGCGCAGCAGCCGGCGAGAAGCCCGCAACGGTCCAGATCACCGCGCTGAGGACGAGCCCGCAGGCGACGACCTGCGCGGCGCCCAGCCCGAAGATGTCGCGCCGCAGCCGCCACAATCGCGCGGGATGCAGCTCCAACCCGACAAGAAAGAGGAGGAGGACGATGCCGAGCTCGGCAATGCCCAGCTTGCTCTCCGCCCCATCGACGAGGTGGAGCCCCTGCGGGCCAATGGCGATGCCCGCGACCAGATAACCCAACGTGGCGCCGAGGCCGAGCCGGCGGAACAGCAGCACGCAGACGAGCGCGGCGGCGAGCATGACCACGCCGTCCTGCAGCATCGGCACGGCGGCGTGCGTCTGCTCCATCAGGCGGCGGTCGCGCGGGCCTGTGCCGCGGCTTCGGCCACCGCCTCGAAGGCCAGGCGGATCGAGGCATGGCGCGCCTTGTGCGGCCGGGCGGGCGCGAACAGGTCGAGCCCGGGCCACTCGCCCGGATCGTCCCGCTCCCCCGCCAGGAAGGCCGAAAGGGCGTCGCGGGCCGCGGCCAGCTCCTCGGGGGTGCGACCGACCGCATGCTCGCCCATCAAGGCGGCCGAGGCCTGGCCGAGCGCGCAGGCGCGGACCAGTTGGCCGAGCTCCGCCACCCGCCCTTCAGCGTCCATCCGCACGTCCACCGTCACGCGGCTGCCGCAGACGGGCGAGCGCTTCTCCACCGTGGCGTCGGCCGGATCGAGCCGGTCGACATGCGGGATGGAGGTGGCGAGGCGGAGGATCTGCTGGTTGTAGAGCGGGGCCGACATGCGCGCCCATCTAGGCATGTCGGACCGGGAGCGTAACCCCCGTCGCGTGGGCCTGCGCTTTGGTCGAGCCTCGCTGCCCTTGCCTGGTCGGCAGCGTTACAGGCCGCGGCATGACAAGGATCCGCCTTCCCGTCGCCGTCGCGACTGCCGCCGCCTCAGCGCTGATGCCGGCCGGCCTGGCGGACGCGCTGACCTACCTCGTCATCCGCATGCGCGCACAGCGGCGCTGCTGCTGAGCGGACCGCTCAACGCGCCGCCTCGCTGCTGTTCCCGTCGGCCGCCTTCTCCGCCTGCACCGCCTGTGACCGACGCCGGCCGAGATAGTCGACGACGGCATTGCCGCTGGCATTGAGCAGCGGATAAGTCCGCGAATCGCGCAGCCAAGCAGGGCGCGGAGCGGAGGCGCCGTTCCAGCCATCCACCACCAGGGTCGCCAGCAGGAACAGCAACGTCGCGGCCAGCAGCCCCTTCAGCATGCCGAAGCCGACGCCCAGCGCGCGATCCACCGGCCCGACGATCGACTGGCGCGTGCGCCGCCCGAGCGACGTGGCGATGACCTTCCCCCCGATAAAGGTCGCCCCGAACAGCAGCGCGAAGGCGAGCACCGCCGCCCCCGAACGCGTGCCGACCACATCCTCGAGCAGCCCCGTCGCCGGCGTATGAAGAAACTTCAGCGCGAGGATGCCCGCCACCCAGGCGAACAGCGACAGCACCTCCGTGACGAAGCCGCGCACGAGCCCGAGCGCCGCGCCGCCGCCGACGAGGATCAGCGTGACGATGTCGAGCGCGGTCAGGCCGGCCATGCGCCTGTATCGATCGGGTGCGGGTCCATCACGCGCATGAGCTAGGCACGGCCGAGCAGATGGTCAACGAGGCCGCCGAGCGAGGCGAAACCCGACGCCGCCATGCCGCCCGCCTTCCCCTCTGCGGCGGAGGCGGGGACCAGCGCCCGCTCGAACCCGAGCTTGGCTGCTTCCTTGAGGCGGAGCGGGGCGTGGGCGACGGGGCGCAGTTCGCTCGACAAGGCGACCTCGCCGAACGCGATCGTGTCCGCCGGGATCGGCCGCTCCGACAAAGCCGAGACGAGCGCCGCCGCGACCGCCAGGTCCGCTGCCGGATCGACCACGCGATAGCCGCCGGCGACGTTCAGATAGACCTCCGCCGTGGAGAAGGAGAGGCCGCAGCGTGCCTCCAGCACCGCCAGGATCATCGCCAGCCGCCCGGAATCCCAACCGACCACCGCACGCCTCGGCGTCGCGCCGCTGGCCAGCCGCACCACCAGCGCCTGGATCTCGACCAGCACGCCGCGCGTGCCCTCCATCGCCGGGAACACGATCGCGCCCGATACCGCCTCGCCGCGCTGCGTCAGGAACAAGGCCGAAGGGTTCGCCACCTCGCTGAGGCCTGCCGCCTCCATGGCGAAGACGCCGATCTCCTCCGTGCCGCCGAAGCGGTTCTTGATGGCGCGCAGGATACGATATTGATGGCTCCGCTCGCCCTCGAATGACAGCACCGTGTCGACCATATGCTCCAGTACGCGCGGGCCGGCGATCGAGCCGTCCTTGGTGACGTGGCCGACGAGGACGAGCGCGGTGCCGTGATCCTTGGCGTAGCGGATCAGCTCATGTGCGGAGGCGCGGACCTGGCTGACGGTGCCGGGCGCCCCCTCGATCAGGTCCGAATGCATCGTCTGGATCGAGTCGATCACCAGCAGAGCGGGTGCGGTGCCCGTCTCCAGCGTGGTCAGGATGTCGCGCACGGAGGTCGCGGCGGCGAGCTTCACGGGTGCGGAGCCGAGGCCCAGCCGGCGTGCGCGCAGCCGCACCTGATCCGCCGCCTCCTCGCCCGAGACATAGGCGACGGAGAGGCCGGCGTTAACGATGCGGGCGGCGGCCTGAAGCAGCAGGGTCGACTTGCCGATGCCGGGATCGCCGCCGATCAGCGTGGCGGATCCTGCGACCATGCCGCCGCCGAGCGCGCGGTCCAGCTCGGCGATGCCGGTCGGCATGCGGGGCGGCAGAGGCACATCGTCGTCCAGCCCGGACAGCTGGATGGCGCGCCCGCCGCCGCGCAGATTGTGCTTGGCCGAGAAGGGCGTGGCGGGCGCCGAGGCTTCCTCCACCAGCGTGTTCCAATCGAGGCAATCGGCGCATTGGCCCTGCCACTTGGACGCGACGGAGCCGCACGCCTGGCAGACATAACGCTTCTGCGGCTTCGCCATCAGCGCGCCCCCGCCCCGCTTAAGTTGACAAAGGTGACACTCAGCGACCCTTTTCCGACATAGGCCAGGGCAGCCCCCATCCTACGGGCGGAGCGGCTTTTCGGCTTGCAGCAAAGCGAACGGAAGAGGAACATAGGCCTTCCCTTGCCAGACCCGTTCCGACAAGGGAAGCCATGTCGGGCCGAGCGGCGTTGAGGCTGGATGGAGCGAGAGGGACCGCAGCGCGCGTGAGGGAGAAGGAACTGCGGCTCGCGCTCGTCTGCTACGGCGGGATCAGCCTTGCCGTCTACATGCATGGCGTGACCAAGGAGGTGTGGCGGCTGGTGCGTGCGAGCCGCGCCTTCCATGCCGGCGAGGCCGCGGGCGACGGCAGCGAGGCCATCTATCGTGCGCTGCTGGAGGCGGTGGAGCAGGCCGGCGACACGCGCCTGCGCGTGCTGGCCGACATTATCGCGGGGGCGAGCGCGGGCGGGATCAACGGCGTGTTCCTGGCGCAGGCCATCGCCACCGGCCAGTCGCTGGAGCCGCTGACGCAATTGTGGCTGGAGACGGCGGATGTCGAGCGGCTGCTGACCGCGCCCGCCACCGGCATCAAGAGCGCAACGAAGCTGCTCGCCCGGCCGCTGGCGCGATGGGCGGCGGCACGCAGCGAGACGATCGAGGCGGATGTCGACCCTGCGGTGCAGGAGGAGGTGCGCGCGAAACTGGCGCGGTTCATGTCCGCCACCTGGTTCCAGCCGCCGTTCGACGGCACGGGCTTCACCGCTCTGCTGCTGGATGCCTTCGAGGCGATGGCGGCGGCGCCCGCGGGCAAGCCGCTGATTCCGCCCGGCCAGCCGCTCGACCTGTTCGTCACCGTTACCGACTTCCAGGGCCATCCCGAACGGCTGCGGCTGCATTCGCCGCCGGAAGTGGTGGAGACCGAGCATCGGCTGGTGATCGGCTTTTCCGGGCGGGCCGGCGAACTCGGCCACATGGCGGAGCTGACCTTTGCCGCGCGTGCCACCGCCAGCTTCCCCGGCGCCTTCCCGCCGTTCACCGTGGCGGAACTGGACGGCGTGCTGGGCACGCGCGGGCGCGAGTGGCCGAGCCGGACGGCGTTCCTCGCCCGCGCACTGCCGCGGCAGGCGGCGGCGGGCGCAGCAGAGCGGGCGGTGCTGATCGACGGATCGGTGCTGGCCAACGCGCCCTTCCGCCCCGCCATCGAGGCGCTGCGCAACCGCCCGGCGCACCGCGAGGTGGAGCGGCGCTTCGTCTATATCGACCCGAAGCCCGGGCAGCGCAGCGTGCGGCTGAACGAGGGGGGCGACGCGGCGCCCGGTTACTTCCAGACGATCTTCGGCGCACTCAGCGACATCCCGCGCGAACAGCCGATCCGCGACGCGCTGGAGGCGATCGAAACCCGCAACCAGCGGATCGCGCGCACCCGCGCCACCGTGGCTGCCATCCGCCCGCAGGTGGAGGCAGCGGTGGCCGATGCGCTGGGCGGCACCTTCTTCCTCGACTCGCCGACGCCCGGACGGCTGGCGTCGTGGCGGCTGAAGGCGAATGCGGCGGCGGCACGGGCGGCCGGCTTCGCCTATGCGGGCTATGGTCAGCTGAAGCTCGCGGGCGTGATCGAGGATGCGGCGGCGCTGCTGGCGGCACTGGGCGGGCGCGCCGGGCGGCCGGCCGAGCGGATCGCGGAGGCCTTGTGGACGCACCTTTCGGCCGATGGCCTGGCGGAGCGGCTGGCGACGGGGGCATCCGACGCGCAGGCAATCGCCTTCTTCCGCGCGCACGATCTCGGCTTCCGCATCCGCCGCCTGCGCGCACTCGCCCGGCGGGTGGACGAACTGGATGCCCCGACGAGTGACGATGCCGCGATGGAGGCGGTGCGCGTCGCCATCTTCGCCAGCCTCGGCCGCTATCTGGAGCGCGAGGGGCGCGACTGGTTCGATGCGGACTGCGCCGCCGCCGCGGGTCGCGTGCTGAGCGATCCGGGCGCGGCGCTGGAGGCCGTGGCGGCGCAGCGCGATCTGAAGCCCATTGACGATGCCGCGGACGCGGCGCTGGCCATGGCGCTGTCCGGGCTGGACCGGGCGGAGCGGCGGATGCTGCTGCTCGCCTATCTGGGCTTTCCGTTCGAGGACATTGCCACCCTGCCGCTGCTGGCGGGCGTCGGCCGCGATGAGTTCAACCCGGTGCAGGTCGACCGGATCAGCCCGGACGATGCCGCCACCATCCGCAGCGGCGGCGCAGAGGCAACGCTGAAGGGCATCAAGTTCAACAGCTTCGGGGCCTTCTTTGCCAGGGCATATCGGGAGAACGATTATCTCTGGGGTCGGCTGCACGGCGCGGAACGGCTGATCGACATCGTCGTCTCCGCCTTGCCTCGCGGCGTTCGCCTGCCCCCCGGCAAGGTGGCGGCGCTGAAACAGGCGGCGTTCCGCGCCGTGCTGGCGGAGGAGCGCGAACGGCTGGGCGCGGTGCCGGATCTGATCGCCGCGCTGGAGGGCGAGGTGGGATGAGCGCGCCTCAGCCTCTAGTCACCCGCCGCGCCCTCCCTTAAGACCCGGGCCATGCAGTTCCTGCGCACCTTGTTCTGGGTGGTCCTGTCCGTGATCGCGGTGGTCTTTGCCACGCGCAACTGGACGACGGTGCCCGTCAACCTGTGGGGCGGCCTCGTCGCCGATGTGAAGCTGCCGGTGCTGCTGGGCGGCGCGTTCCTGCTCGGGCTGGTGCCGCCGTTCGTCCTCTATCGTGCGACCCGCTGGCAATTGCGGCGCCGGCTGGATCAGGCGCAGCGCACCATCGCCGCGCAGGGCGAGGTGGCGGCGACGCCGCCCGCGCCGGTGATCGCCCCTGTCGAGGCGCAGCCGCTACCGCCGCAAACGCCGGTGGTGCCATGACGCGCCCGATCTACGTCGCGCTCGACACGCCCGATCTGGCGGCCGCGAAGGCGATTGCGGAGAAGGTGCGCCACCATGTGGGCGGCGTGAAGCTGGGCCTCGAATTCTTCGTCGCCAACGGTCATCACGGCGTGCGCGAGATTGCGGCGCTGGGCCTGCCAATCTTCCTCGACCTGAAATTGCACGACATCCCGAACACGGTTGCCAAGGCGGTGCAGGCGCTCCGCGGGCTCGATCCGGCGATCCTGACTGTCCACGCCAGCGGCGGGCGGGCGATGATGGAGGATGCCAAGGCGGCGGCCCCGGCGGGCACCAAGGTGGTCGCGGTGACGGTGCTGACCTCGCTCGACGGCGACGATCTCGCGGCGATCGGCGTCAACGGCGATCCGCAGGCGCAGGTGGCGCGGCTGGTGGCATTGGCGCGCGAGGCGGGGCTCGACGGGATCGTCTGCTCGGGCAACGAGGTGGCGGCGGCGAAGCGGGCCTGGCCGGGCGGACTGTTCGTCGTGCCGGGCGTGCGGCCGGCGGGCGCCGATGCGGGGGACCAGAAGCGGATGATGACGCCCGCGCAGGCACGCCATGCCGGCGCGTCGGTGCTGGTGATCGGCCGCCCGATCACCGCCGCGGCCGACCCTGCCGAGGCGGCGCGCGCGATCGAATCGACCCTGTGAGCGGCGGGCGTTGAGCCTGCCCGATCCGGACGCGCCGCTCTCCGGCGGCTGCCACTGCGGCGCGATCCGCTTCACCGTGCGGCTGGCGGGCGGATGGAGCGAGGCGCGGCGGTGCAACTGCTCAATGTGCGCGATGCGCGGCGCAGTGACGGTAACGGCTCCGCTTGCGGGACTGGAAATAACGCACGGCGCCGACCGGATCGCCACCTACCGGTTCAACACGGGCGTGGCGGAGCATCATTTCTGCCCGGACTGCGGCATCTACACGCATCACCGCCGCCGCTCCAACCCCGACGAATTCGGCGTCAACGTGGCGTGCCTGGACGGGGTGAGCCCGTTCGACTTCGCCGCGGTGCCGGTGAGCGACGGAGCCCACCATGTGAGCGACACGGGCGTGGAGCGGTGGGCCGGCATGCTGCGGTTCGAGGCGGCGGCCAGATAGCAAGCACGAGGCGTTCGGGCTAAGCCGCGCGCCCGTTCAGCCTTTCAGGGTAGACGCATGGCCCTCCTCCCCCGCTTCGACAGCCGTGCGGTGCCGCTGGTGCTGGTGGCGGTGCTGATCGACGCGATCGGCTTCGGCATCGTCATGCCCGTCCTGCCCGATCTGGTGGTGCAGCTCGGCCATGTCGATCTGGCCGCCGCGGCGCGGATCTCCGGCTGGCTGCTGGCGGTGTTTGCCGGGGCGCAGTTCTTTGCCGGGCCAGTGCTGGGCAATCTGGCCGATGCTTATGGCCGCCGACCGGTGTTGATCCTGTCGATGGCGGCCTTCTCCATCGATTATGCGCTGATGGCCGCTGCCCCCACCTTGCTGTGGCTGTTCGTCGGCCGGCTGGTGGCGGGCGTTGCCGGCGCGACGCACGGGCCGGCGGGTGCGGTGATCGCTGACGTCACGTTGCCGGATCGCCGGTCCGCCGCCTTCGGCCTGCTGTCCGCGGCCTTCGGGCTCGGCTTCATCCTCGGGCCGGCGCTTGGCGGGCTGGTGGCGCCGCTCGGGCCGCGCGCGCCCTTCGTCGTGGCGGCGGTGTGCGCCGGGGTGAACGCCGTCGTGATGCTGCTCTTCCTGCCGGAAACGCTGGAGCCCGCGCATCGCCGCCCCTTCCGCCTGCGCGACGCGCATGTGATCGAGAGCTTCCGGCCGCTGTTCAACGCGGGACCTGCCGCGCCGCTGATCATCGCCTGGTTCCTGTGGCAGCTGGGCGGCGTCGTCTATCCGGCAACGTGGAGCTTCTGGGCCGCGATCACGCTCGGCTGGGATGCAACGGCGATCGGCTGGTCGCTCGCTTATGTCGGCTTCATGCAGGTGCTGGTGCAGCTACTGCTGACCGACCGGGCCGTGCGGCGATTGGGCGAAAAGCGTGCCGCCGCGTTCGGAATGGGCTGCGCGGCGGCGACCTTGCTGGCTTATGCCTTCACCACTCAAGGGTGGCAGGTCTACGCCTTTTTCGTCGTCGGGGCGCTCGGCGCGCTCGCCTATCCGGCGATGAGCGGGCTGGTGACGCGGCTGGTCGGCGCGGACCGGCAGGGCGCGCTTCAGGGTGGTCTTGCCAGCGTCAACAGCGTGGCGGCGATCGCCGGGCCGGTGATCGCGGCACAGGCGCTGGCAACGGGCACGCGCCACGGCTTTGCCGGCACGGCGTTCCTGGTGGCGGGCGTGCTGCTCGGCCTCTCGACGCTGCTGATCGCAATGCTGCGCACGCGACAAGAGCCTTCTGCCGCCGTATAGCGCCGCGCCATGGTGACAGCGAAAATCTGCGGGATCTCGACGGCCGAGACGCTGGATGCGGCAATTGCCGGCGGGGCGAGCCATGTCGGCTTCGTCTTCTTCCCCAAGAGCCCGCGCAACGTGTCATTTGAGCAGGCGAAGGCATTAGCAGCGCGTACGCCTTCTCACGTCAAGACGGTCGGGCTGTTCGTGGACAATGAGGATGACCGCTTCGTCGATGAGGCGGTGCATTGGGCTGAGTTGGATGTGCTCCAGTTGCATGGCAACGAGTCGCCGGCCCGCACGGCGCATCTCCGCCGCTTCGCCGGTGTTGAGCTGTGGAAGGCGGTGCCGGTCCGCACCCGCGCCGACCTCACCGTGGCCGCAAGCTATCGCGACGCCGCCGATCGCATCGTCTACGACGCCAAGCCGCCGGTCGGCGCGGACCTGCCGGGGGGCAATGGCCTGCGGTTTGACTGGAAGCTGCTCGATGGCTTCGCCCATCCCTTGCCGTGGGTGCTGTCGGGCGGGCTGGATGCGGCCAATGTGGCCGATGCGGTCGGCATTACCGGCGCCCGGCTGGTCGACGTGTCGTCGGGGGTCGAGGACAGGCCCGGCGTCAAGTCGGTGGACAAGATCGCCGCCTTCCTTCAATCGGTCGCCCGCTTATGAACGTTCCGAACAGCTTCCGCGCCCTGCCTGACGACACAGGGCATTTCGGTGAATTTGGCGGCCGCTACGTGGCGGAAACGCTGATGCCGCTGATCCTCTCGCTCGAGCGCGAATATCGCGCCGCGCAGGCCGATCGCGCATTCGCCGAAGAGCTGGACTATCTGCTCAACCATTATGTCGGCCGGCCGAGCCCGCTTTACTATGCCGAGCGGCTGACCGAGGCGCTGCGCGCCAGCGCGGAGCCGGGCATGGGCGCGAAAGTCTATCTGAAGCGCGACGAGCTGAACCATACCGGCGCGCACAAGATCAACAATTGCATCGGCCAGATCCTGCTCGCGCGGCGCATGGGCAAGACGCGGATCATCGCGGAGACGGGCGCGGGCCAGCACGGCGTCGCGACCGCGACGGTGGCGGCGCGCTTCGGCCTGCCCTGCACCATCTTCATGGGTGCCAAGGACGTCGAGCGGCAGCAGCCGAATGTGTTCCGGATGAAGCTGTTAGGCGCGGAGATTCGCAGCGTTTCTTCAGGTGCGCAGACGCTGAAGGATGCGATGAACGAGGCGCTGCGCGATTGGGTCGCGAACGTCCACGACACCTTCTATATTATCGGCACCGCCGCCGGCCCGCATCCCTACCCGGAGCTGGTGCGCGATTTCCAATCGGTGATCGGGCGCGAGGCGAAGGAGCAGATCCTCGCCGCCGAGGGGCGCCTGCCCGACCTGCTGGTCGCGGCGATCGGCGGCGGATCGAATGCGATCGGCCTGTTCCACCCGTTCCTCGACGATCCGGACGTGCGGATGCTCGGCGTCGAGGCGGCGGGGCATGGGCTGGACAAGCAGCATGCGGCCAGCCTCGCCGGCGGCTCTCCCGGGGTGCTCCACGGCAACCGCACCTATCTGCTGCAGGACGAGGATGGGCAGATCGCCGAGGCGCACTCGATCTCGGCCGGGCTCGACTATCCGGGCATCGGGCCGGAGCATAGCTGGCTGAAGGAGATCGGCCGGGTCGACTATACCGCCGTGACGGACACGGACGCGCTGGATGCCTTCCAGCTGCTCTGCCGGACGGAGGGCATCATCCCTGCGCTGGAGCCTTCGCACGCGCTGGCGGCCGTCGCACGCGTCGCCAAGGAGATGCCGGCCGAGCAGATCATCGTCGCCAACCTGTGCGGGCGCGGTGACAAGGACATCTTCACCGTCGCACACGCTCTCGGGGTGGCGATATGAGCCGCCTGGCTGAAACGTTCGCGCGCACGCGGGGCGAGGGCCGGGCCGCGCTCGTCACCTTCGTCACCGGCGGCGATCCGGTGCCCGCAGCGACACCGGCAATCCTCGACGCGCTGGTCGACGGCGGCGCCGACGTGATCGAGCTGGGCATGCCGTTCACCGATCCGATGGCGGACGGGCCGGCGATCCAGCTGGCCAATCTCCGCTCGCTCGGCGCGGGAACGACGACTGCCAAGTTGCTGGAAATTGCCCACGACTTTCGTGCGCGCCATCCGTCCGTGCCGCTGGTGCTGATGGGCTATGCCAATCCGATGCTGCGGCGCGGGGCGGAGTGGTTTGCGGCAGCCTGCGCCGAAGCCGGCATTGACGGGATCATCTGCGTCGACGTGCCGCCCGAGGAAGATGCGGTGATGGGCCCTGCCCTGCGCGCGCAGGGCATCGACTTCGTCCGGCTGGCGACTCCGACCACGGACGAGGCGCGTCTGCCCGCGGTGCTGGAGGGGGCGTCGGGCTTCCTTTACTACGTCTCCGTCGCGGGAATCACCGGGTTGCAGCAGGCGACGCAGGGCTCGATCGAAGGCGCGGTGGCCCGCATCCGGGCGGCCACGGACCTGCCGATCGCCGTCGGCTTCGGCGTGCGCACGCCCAATCAGGCGGCGGCGGTCGCGCGGGTGGCGGATGGCGTCGTGGTCGGCTCGGCCATCGTCGAGGCGGTTGCGGCGGCTGGCGCCAGGGGCGAGCCGCCAGCCGACGCAGTTCGCTCCATTGTCAAAGGGTTAAGCGCTGCGGTTCGCAGCGCGCGGCAGGATCAGGCAGCATGAGCTGGATCGACAGCGTTCGCAACGCGCTGCCCTTCGTGGCCAAGCGCGACACACCCGAGGATCTCTGGCTGAAATGCCCGAGCTGCGGGCAGATGGTGTTTCGCAAGGAATATGAGGAGAACCTCTCCGTCTGTCCGAAGTGCGGCCACCATGGCCGGATCGGGCCGGCGGCGCGGTTCGACCAGATCTTCGACAGCGGCATCCACGTGCCGATCGCGGCGCCGCAGGTGCGCGAGGATCCGCTCAAGTTCCGCGACAGCAAGGCCTATACCGCCCGCCTGAAGGCGGCGCGCGCCGCCACCGGCGAGGGCGATGCGCTGCTGAATGCGCGCGGCACGATCGAGGGGCTGCCCGCAGTCGTCGGCGTGCAGGATTTCGCCTTCATGGGCGGATCGATGGGCATGGCGGTGGGCGCCGCCTTCGTCGCCGGCGCGCATGCCGCGATCGAGGCGCGCTGCCCGTACATCATGTTCACCGCAGCGGGTGGCGCGCGGATGCAGGAGGGCATCCTGTCGCTCATGCAGATGCCGCGGACGACGGTGGCGATCGCGCAGCTGCGCGAGGCAGGCCTGCCCTACATCGTCGTGATGACCGATCCGACGACGGGCGGCGTCACTGCCAGCTACGCGATGCTGGGGGACGTTCAGCTGGCCGAGCCGGGTGCGCTGATCGGCTTCGCCGGCCAGCGCGTGATCGAATCGACCATTCGCGAGAAATTGCCCGAAGGCTTCCAGCGGGCGGAGTATCTGCTGGAACATGGCATGCTCGACATGGTGGTGCCGCGCCACCGGCTGAAGGCGGAGCTGGCGCGGCTGATCGGCTATCTCGCGCCCGACGCGGCGGCAGCGTAGACAAGCAGCCCTCTTCCGCCCGGAAGAGGGAGAGCCCGATGCCCGATTTCGCCGTCTCGTCCGATCCAGAGGTACAGGCGCAGCTCGACCGACTGGGCGCGCTGTCGCCCGGCGCCGACGTGCTGGGGCTGGACCGCATCTCGCGCCTGCTCGACCGGCTGGGCAATCCGGAGCGGTCGCTGCCGCCCGTCTTCCATGTCGCAGGCACCAACGGCAAGGGATCGACCTGTGCCTATCTGCGCGCGGCGCTGGAGGCGGCGGGGCACAAGGTCCATGTTTATACCAGCCCGCACCTCGTCCGCTTCAACGAGCGTATCCGCCTGGGCGGGCGGCTGATCGAGGATGCCGTGCTGGCGGCACTGCTGGCCGAGGTGCTGGACGTGGCCGATGGAATCGGCCCGAGCTTCTTCGAGGTGACGACCACGGCCGCCTTCCTCGCCTTTTCGCGAACGCCCGCGGCGGCCTGCGTGATCGAAGTGGGCCTTGGCGGGCGGCTGGATGCGACCAACGTGATCGCCAAGCCTGCGATTACCGGCATCGCGCAGCTCGGGCTGGATCATCAGGCGTTCCTGGGCGATTCGCTGCCCGGCATCGCGGCGGAGAAAGCGGGCATCGCCAAGGCCGACGTGCCGCTGGTGACCTTGCACTATCCCGCCGCCTTGCTCGACCGGATCGGCCAGGTGGTGCGTGGCGTGGGCGCGACGTGGCTTGCCAAGGGTGGTGGCTGGGACGTGGCCGCCTATCGCGGCAAGCTGCATTACCAGGATGCGACCGGCGCGCTGGAACTGCCGCTGCCGCGGCTGGCGGGCGCGCATCAGGTGATGAATGCGGGGCTGGCCATCGCGATGCTGCGCCACCAGCAGGCGGTCACGGTGCCGCCCTCCGCCATCCGCGCGGCGATGGGCTGGGCGGAATGGCCCGCCCGCTTGCAGTTGCTGGCCGAGGGACCGTTGCCGGCGAAGCTGCCGCAAGGCGCCACTTTGTGGCTGGATGGCGGGCACAACCCCGCCGCTGCGCGTGCGCTGGCCGATCATTTCCGCAAGCAGTCGGCTGGGCGCCCCCTGCACATCGTCATGGGGCTGCTCGCCAACAAGGATGCGGCGGGCGTGCTGGCCCCCTTCGCCGGATCGGGCGCGACGCTGCATCCCGTGCCGGTGCCCGGCCACGCCCATCACGCGCCGGAAGACCTTGCCCGCATGGCGGCGGACACGGGGTTGCGGACTGCGGCGGCCGCGGCCGACGTGCCCGCGGCGCTGGATGCCATTGCCGTGACCCTCGACCCTGCGGCGCCCGCACCTGTCGTACTGGTGGCAGGATCGCTCTATTTGGCGGGTGCGGTGCTGGCGGCGAACGGCACCTTGCCGGACTGACGGGACGAAAGGCCGTCTCGATCAGTCTTATTGAGATTGACTTGCAATAGCGGGTGCGCTTCACTCTCCCCGAGAGGAGACATTGCATGTCCAGCCCGTCCGCCGACCACGGTACGCTCGTTCCCCATCCCCTGCCCGAGAAGCCCGCGGCGCGGCTGCTGCTCTTCGCGGTGCGGCGGATGGCGGCGGGCGGCCTCAACGATGCGCAGGCGGCGCATGCGATGATGACAGGCTTCGGCCTAGGCTTTCGCCGCCCGCTGGTGCTGCTACGCGCACTGATGCTCGAAATCTCGCGCGCGGCGGAGCGGCGGCTGGTGCTGGCGCCCTGCTGCTGTCCGCGCACCACCGGTGACGAGGCGGCGCTGCTGGAGGCTGTACGGCTGAGCGCGGTGGAGAGCAGCCAGGTGGCCCATGCCGCCATGGCGAAGCTGCTGGCGATCCGCTGCGCGACCGGCGCCTATTCCGCGGCACTGGCGCTGGCGGCGGCTTGCGAGGATCTCGGCCGGCCGGTCGCCTGATCCACGACACAGGGGCGGTTTTCCTGCGGCGCGGCAGTCGCTAAGCGCCGCGCACAATGACATCCCCCTCGCCCCATGTTCCGAGCCGCGGCATCCTGGCCCGTGCAGCGCGCAACGCCGGCATGCTGCTGGGCGGCAAAGGCGCGGCGGGGGTCATGCAGCTCGGCACCTTCGCGCTGGCCGCGCGCGGGCTCGGCCTCGAAGGCTTCGGGACGTTTTCGGTCCTGATCGCACAGGTGATGGTGCTGACCGGGCTGGCCGCGTTCGATACGAATCAGGCGATCATACGCTACGGTGTCGGCCATCTCGCCAGCGGTGATCGGCCGGCGATCCAGGGCTTGTTCAAGGCGGGCACGTTGCTCGATTTCGGCGCGGCCACATTGGCAGCGCTGGCGACGATCCTCATCGCGCCGTTCATCGGCCGGCGGCTGGGCTGGGGTCCGGACCTGATCCTGATGGCGCAGTGCATCGCGCCGCTCTCCTTCGCCAATGCCTATTCGACACCCAAAGGCATGCTGCGCCTGTTCAACCGGTTCGACCTGCTCACCGCTTATGCGGTGGTGACGCCGGCGATGCGGCTGATCCTCATCGGGGTGCTGACGCTGCTGCATCTGGGGCTCGGCTGGTATCTCGCCGCGTGGCTGGTGGCAGGCATGTGCGGTGAGGTGACCGTGCTCTGGATGGCGTGGCGCGAGGCGCATCGGCGAGAGCTGCTCGGCGGGCTGACCCGCAGCCTGCGCGCGCTGTCGGCGCAGAATCCCGGTGTGTGGCGCTTCTCCATCGTGTCCAACCTGCACAGTTCGCTGTCGATGATCCCGACCCAGCTCGCGGTCGTGCTGGTCGGATGGAAACTGGGCGAGGCGGCCGCCGGCCTGTTCCGCATCGCGCGCGAGACGGGCACGGGCATGATGAAGCCGGTCGATCTGGTGAACCAGGCCGTCTATCCGGACATGACACGGCTGGTGCAGGCGGGCAGCTGGCGCCGGCTGACGCGAACGGCGGTGCGCGCCGGGCTGGCGGCAGGCGCGATCGGCGCGGCGCTGACGGCGGCGATCTGGCTGGCGGGAGACACGATCGTCTCGGCCACGTTCGGCAAGGCTTATGTCGGGGCCACGCCGGTGCTGATCGCGGTGTGCGCGGCGACCTCGCTGCGCGTGCTTGCCTTCGCCGCCGATCCGGTGATGTACGCCTTCGGTCGCCCGAGCGTGCCGCTGCGCATCGCGGCGGTCTCCAGCGGGTTGTTCGTGCTGCTCATGCTGTGGCGGCTGCCTTTAGACGGGCTGATCGGCGCCGGCTGGGCTTTCATGGGAATGAGCGTGGTCGGCGCGCTGCTCTCGACCGTCTTTGCGGTGCGGATGGTGCGGCGGGCGGCGACCGGCAAAGCCGAGGTGCCGCGCGAACCGGTGGAGAGCGTCGCGGACTGACGCGCCAGGATCAACCGAGCGGCGGCTCGACCAGAACCTGCTGGATGCCCTTGATCTTCTGCTTGAGCTTGCGGATGCCGGTGCGCGGGCGGCGGCTGTTGTGCGCGTGGGACCATTCGGCGGAAGCGGCCTGCACGTCGCCCTCCGCACCGATGCGGCGGCAGAAGGCCGGGAACCAGGCGGCCGCCTCTTCCAGCCGGACGCTCATCGTCATCGACTTGTCCTTGAGGAAGGCGGCGATGCTTGCTTCTACCGTATCGACGAAATCCTCCGCCGCCGCGCGACGGCTGTGCCGGCCGGCGCGCAGCACGCCATTGAGATAGGCGGGCATGATGCCACCGACGGCGGCCCAGCGCTCCGCATAGCTGGCCACCACCTTCTCGCGATCCCGGGTTAGATGGACGTAGAAGGCATCATCTCCGTAGATCGCGTCCAGGCGGCCGAGATGCCACGCCAACCGATTGTCCGCTTCGATATGATCGGCCGGGTAGGCGAACTTGTCCGCACCGATCATCTTGACGCGGGTCTCATGGCCCGCCGAGTAGTTGCTGAAGTGCGAGCAAGCCTGAACGAACGTCCTCGAGCCGCAACGGCCGGTGCACAGGACGAAGATGTTCAAGCGCTGGTCCCCTTGCCGAGCAAAGTGCTGCGGCAGGGATGCCGCCACAGCGTTGCTCAAGCATGTCCGGAATGGACCGAAGTTTTGCGTATTTTCCGTGGCGTCGCTAACACCTTGCAATGCGCAGGAACTTCAAGGCGCACGTTCCCACGTCCTCGTCATCCGCCCGGCGGCGATTAGCGAGAGCGTTCTGGCCAGGCTGCCGGTGACGATCCGGAGCGCAGCCTTCCTCACGTCTTGGTCACGACTAATCGACGGCCGCTTGCTGGGCCATCAAACGCGCAAGAAAAAGGCCGCTACCCCAGGGGGATAACGGCCTTTTCCGTGGTGGGCGTGGCAAGGATTGAACTTGCGACCCCTGCGATGTCAACACAGTGCTCTACCACTGAGCTACACGCCCTCCGGGGAGGCGCGTCCCTAGCCGGGTTGCGGCAGGGCTGCAAGCCCCTGATGCGGTCAAATGTCGGCTGCGCTGCCGATCTCGAACATGCGGTCCACTTCGTTCACCAGATCGCGCAGATGAAACGGCTTGGACAGGACACGCGCATTGGGGGGCGTGGCCCCGTCCTTCAGCGCGACGGCGGCAAAGCCGGTGATGAACATGACGCGCATCTGCGGCGCGAGCGCGGCTGCGCGCTGGGCCAGCTCGATCCCGTCCATCTCCGGCATAACGATGTCGGTGAGCAGCAGATCGAACGTCTCGCGTTCCAGATACGGCAGCGCAGCGGTGCCGCGATC
This sequence comes from Sphingomonas jatrophae, assembly GCF_900113315.1. GTDB lineage: Bacteria > Pseudomonadota > Alphaproteobacteria > Sphingomonadales > Sphingomonadaceae > Sphingomonas_P > Sphingomonas_P jatrophae. The sequence goes on from NZ_FOZG01000001.1 coordinate 840,009, forward strand.
CACCGCCACGACATCGTAGCCGACCCTCTCCAGCGCCCGCGCGAGATATTCGCGCATCGTGCCGTCGTCCTCCGCCAGAAGGATCCGCACCATCCCCAAAAGCCCCTTGCGCCCCGCGTCCGTCATGTGGGCCAACTATGCGCAGAGGCTTTAAGATTTTCCAGCAGCCGCGACGCTGCTACATTGTCGCTGGATGCCGCCTGCCGCGCCTTTCATCCGCTTCGGCCCTGCCGATCCGGTTTCGCCGGTGATCGTGGCGGTGCCGCACGCCGGACGCGTCTACCCGCCGGCCCTGCTGCGGGCCGCACGGCTGCCGCTCGACCTGCTCGAGATGCTTGAAGATCGCCATGCCGACCGGCTGGCGAGCGAAATTGTGGCGGGCGGCGCGACGGTGTTCGTCGCGACGATGGCCCGCGCGTGGATCGATCTGAACCGCGGACCCGGCGATCTCGACCCCGCCATGGTTTCCCCGCCCCCGCCTGGTCTGGTCGCGGGCCCACGCGCGCGCGGCGGGCTCGGCCTGATCCCGCGGCGGGTGGCGGGCTTTGGCGAGGTCTATGGCCGCCCACTGGCGGCGGAGGACGTGTCCGAGCGGCTGGCTGCGGTGCATGGGTCGTGGCACGATGCACTCGCCGAGACGCTGGCAGCGGCGCGGCGGAGGTTCGGCGTGGCCCTGCTGCTAGATCTGCACTCGATGCCGCCCCTGCCGGGCCATGCCGCACCCACCCTGGTCATCGGCGACCGGCATCGCACCAGCGCAGCGCCGCATCATGTCGCCACCGCGTTGCGCGCGGCCCGCGAGGCCGGCGGCGGGCGCGTGGCGCTGAATGCCCCTTATGCAGGGGGCCACACGCTTGAGCGGCACGGGCGGCCGGGATCAGGCATTCACGCCATCCAGTTGGAACTGTGCCGCAGCCTCTACCTCGATCCGGCGCGCCGTTCGCCCGGGCCCGGCCTGCCCGCCGCGACGCGGCTGGTGGGGCGCATCTGGGAGGCGCTGGATGCGGATCTGCGCGGCGTGGCGCTGGCCGCGGAGTAGCCGCACAGAAAAAAGCCACCCCGTGCATACGCACGGAGTGGCCAAGGTTCAGGGAGGAGCGCGCCGAAGCGCGCTAATGCGGGGCCGCGAAAGGGGGGCACGACCGCCGCACGCCTTAAACTTAGTAAAGCGTTGCGCGGTTGCAACCCCATCCGAAAAAATTAACTGCGCGAATGTTCGCGCTGGCCCGGCAGCATGCGGCTGAGAACCGAGTCGCGATCGACGAACTGGTGCTTCAGCGCGCCGGCGATATGCAGCAGGACGAGCGCCACCATCGGCCACTTGAGCAGCTCGTGCAGCGAATGGGCCGGGCCGCCGATCGCCGATCCCTGCGGCGCGATATAAGGCAGATCGAACAGGAAGAACCAGCTGAGCGGCCGACGCGTGTCGCCTGCCGAGACCATGATCCAGCCCGACAGCGGAATGGCGATCAGCAGGACGTAGAAGGCGATGTGGACGAAGGCGGCAAGGCCGCGCTGCCAACCGGGCATCTCCGCCACCGGCGGCCGGCGGTGCGTCAGGCGCCAGCAGAGCAGGCCCAGGCTGAGGACCAGCACGGTGATGCCGATCGCCTTGTGCAGCGGCATGGCCGGAATGCCCTTGAAGGCGTCCGTCGCGATGCCGAGCACGAGATTGACGATGACCAGCAGGGCGATCGACCAGTGGAGCGCGATCGCGATCCCCGGATAGCGGCCAGGCGCCCTGCTGCCCAAGGGATCAGGCCCCGACCGGCTCGTTCGCGGCGGGCGCGAGCGGCACGGGCGACGGGCCCTTGCCCTGGCGCTGCTGCCGGGCGAACAGATCCTGCACCCGCGCGAGCGAGAAAAGGTGCGCGTAGATGAGCGGCATCGCGCCCGACTGGATCAGCCGGCGGGCGACATCGCCGCGCAGATCGCGCAGCGCATCCTCGCTGACCATCTGGAAGCCGCGATAGACGAAGGGCTGCGCGCCCTCCGGCTGGATCGTCACCTCGCCATCGATCAGCAGCTTCAGATCCTGCAGTTCCTTGACGAAGGCCTGCGTGCGCTGGCCAGCTGTCTCGAACTGCTCGCAGAAGGTGAGAATGTTGCGGGTCGCCTGGCTCGGCTCGGTGCCGTCGAACAGCGTCTCGCCCTCATGCTCGCCAACCGCATCGGCGGTGGGATCGAAGCAGAGCGTCAGCTCGTCACGATCCTGGAAGAGCTTGGCGAGCATGAACGGATAGCGGCGGATGTAGGCGGGCAGATAGCCGTCCTCGTCCAGCGTCTTGCCCTCGGCGTCGAAGAAGGTGTTCACGCCTTCGTTCAGGCCCGTCAGCGCGAGCGGCACCGGGTTCGGCCCGGTCGAGAAGACGATCGGGTAGAAACGCTGCGCCAGGCCGAATTCCTCGGCGGTGAGCGGCACGGCATGGGTGTCGGTCGCGAACTCGCCACCGATCATCCGCAGCTTCATCTGCCCATGGACGTTGCTGGATAGCGGTTCCAGCCGCTTGTAGAACAGGGGCAGGTCCGACTGGGGCGCGCTGGCCATGGAACTTCGCTCCGACTTGGGATTTTTGAATGGTTCGTCCTGCGTCTATTGCGCGGCCACGCCCAAGTCCAGCGACTAAGCCTGAGGCGGCGGCACCAGCTTGCCCGGATTCATGATGCCGAGCGGATCGAGCGCGGCCTTGATCGCACGAACGGCAGCCAGCCGCGCCGAGCCGGCGGTGCGCGCGAACTCGGCGAGCTTCAACTGGCCGATGCCATGTTCCGCCGAGATCGAGCCGCCGGCCGCGCCGACCAGATCGTGGACGAAGGCGGACACTTCGTCCCCCTGCCCCACGAGCCACGCCGCGCCGTCCGATGCGGCGGGCGCGCGGACGTTGAAGTGGACGTTGCCGTCGCCGAGATGACCGAAGGCGATCACCCGTGTGCCGGGAAAGCGCGCCTCGGTGGCCGCGCGGGCCGACGCGATGAAGCCCGGCATGGCGGCGACGGGGACGGAGACGTCATGCTTGGCGGCGACACCGTCGGCACGCTCCGCCTCGGAAATGCTTTCGCGCAGCTTCCACAACGCGTCCGCCTGTGCGCCGCTCGCCGCGACGATGGCATCGGCGACGACGCCATCCGCTGCCGCATCCGCGAGCGCCGCCTCGATCCTCGATCCGAGCGGTGGTTCGGCAGAGACGGCGGTCGCCTCCACCAGCACGTGCCAGGCATGTTCGCCAGCCAGCGGCGCGCGCGTGCCGGGGATGTGGGCAAGCACCAGCGCCAGCGCGTTGGCGGGCACCAGCTCGAAGCTTTCAACGGCGTCGCCGGTCGCCGCTTCCAGCCGGCGGAGCAGCGTCAGCGCCGATCCTGCATCGGGCAGGCCGACCCATGCGACGACACGCTGCGCCACTGCGGGGACAAGGCGGAGCGCCGCGGCGGTGACGATGCCGAGCGTGCCTTCCGCACCCGCAAACAGCTGGCGCAGATCATAGCCGCGATTATCCTTGCGGAGCCCAGACAGACCTTCGAACAGGCTACCGTCGGGCAGCACCGCCTCGATCCCCAGCAGCAATGCGCGCATCGGGCCGAAGCGCAGCACCTGCGTGCCGCCGGCGTTGGTGGAGACCAGCCCGCCGACGGTGGCCGAACCCTTGGCCGCCAGCGACAGCGGGAAACGGCGGCCCGCCGCCTCCGCCGCATCATGGACAGTCTGGAGCGTCACGCCCGCCTCCGCCACCAGCAGATCGTCTTCGGCGGAAATGCTGCGGATGCGTGCCATGCGACGGGTGGAGAGGATCAGCGCGTCACCATCGGCAGACGGCGTGGCGCCGGCGACCATCGAGGTGTTGCCGCCCTGCGGTACGATCGGCACCCGGTTCGCCACGGCCCAGCGCGCCACCGCCGCGGCTTCCTGCGTGCTGGCGGGGGAGACGAGCGCGCGCGCGCGGCCGGTGCGGCGGCCACGCCAGTCCGTCAGCCAAGGTGCCATGTCGACCGGATCGTCGGTAAAGCCCTTGGGTCCGAGGATGGCGCGCAGATCGTCCGTCATGGGCGCGATATAGGCTGCGGAGCAGGTGACGTCATGGCACCATGCCGCTCAGCGGCGCAGCACGGGCAGGATGCTGGCATAATCGTCCGTCCAGCCGCGGATGCCGGGTTTGGGGCGCAGACGCGTCCAGCCGCCGACGCGCCGGCCATCATCGGTGGTCAGGCGGTCGAGCACCTCCGTGCGGCGGGTGAGCGCCACCCAGACCGAGCGGCCCGCCCCCTCCTCTGCCGAGATCGCGCTCGGCACATAATCGCGCACCGCCCCTGCCCAGCCGCCCTCCGCCGCGGCGGCCGCGACGATCGGCTCGAGATCGAGATAGCGATTGGAGATGTGGACCAGCAGCAGGCCATCCTGCGCCAGCACGCGGCCATAGACGGCAAAGGCCTCGGCGGTGAGCAGGTGCATGGGCACCGCATCCGACGAGAAGGCATCGACCGCGAGCAGGTTGAGCGCGTGCGGCGGCTGCGCGGCGAGCGACAGGCGCGCATCGCCCAGCACGATCGCGGCCTTGGGCGCACAGCGTGACAGGAAGGTGAAGCGCGCCGGATCGGTGGCGATGCGGACGATGGCGGGGTCGATCTCGAAGAAGGTCCAGCGCTCGCCCGGCCGTGCGTAGCAGGCGAGCGTGCCCGTCCCCAGCCCGACGACGCCGACCGACGCCTTCGGCCCATAGAGTGCAGGCACGAAGCGCAGAGCGATGCCGACGCCGGACGAGGGCGCATAATAGCTGATCGGCCATGTCTGCTCGTTGGGCGCGGTGCGCTGGACGCCGTGCAGCGTGGTGCCGGAGATCAGTTCACGCCGGTCGCCGCGATCGGCGACGGTGTAGACGCCGAACCAGCTGCGCGTACGCACCCGTCCGTCCGCACTGATCACCAGCGCGCGCCAGCCACCCGTCGCCAGCATCAGCGACAGCGCGAGCAGGATCGACAGCGTGCGCCGCCCGCTCGCCGCCAGCAGCCCCGCAGCGAGCAGAATCGCCGCACCGATGGCAAGCGGCCCGCCCGCCTCTGACGCCGCACCGACGATGCCGAGCCCCGCCCCCACGATCGCCAGCACGGTGGCCACGCGGTCCGGCAGTCGCAGCCACGGCCGCTCGAGGCCGAGCGCGGCAGCGGCGAGGATCAGGATCGGCCCCTCATAGCCCCAGTCGAACAGCATCGGCGCGACAACCGCGCAGAACAGGCCGCCAAGCGCGCCGCCGACCGCCAGCGCCAGATAATAGAGCGTCAGCCGCGCGGGGGCCGGCCGCAGCAGGTAGACGCGCCGGTGCAGCGCCGTCGCCGCGACGAACAGGAAGATGAGCGCGGCCGCGATCGCCCACATGGCGGTCGCCGCGCCATAGGCGAAGGCCGTCGCCGCACCCGCCGCCAGCGCCAGCGGCAACAGCGCGGCGATGCGATCGGCCAGGCGGCCGGGGGCGAAAGCAAGGACGAAGCTGAGCAGATACAGGCCGAGCGGGACGACCCACAGCAGCGGCATCGCCACCAGATCGGTGCCGAGATGCGTCGAGGTGGACAGGATCAGGCCCGACGGCACCGCCGCCAGCGCCATCCACAGCAGCACCCGGCGAACCCCGATCCGCTCGTCCGCGCCCTCCATCCGGGCCGCAGGCGGAAGATGGCGCGGCAGGCGCAGGGCGCAGGCGGCCGCGAGCAGCGCGAGCAGGGCGAAGCCGCCGCTCCACACCCAGCGCTGTGTGGCGACCGTCAGCAGCGGCTCCATGAACATCGGATAGGCAATCAGCCCGGCGAAGCTGCCGAGGTTCGACGCGGCATAGAGCGGGAACGGATCCGCCTGCGGCGCTGCCAGCGCGAACCAGCGCTGCATCAATGGCGCCTGCGCGGCGACGACCAGGAACAAGGGCCCGATGCCGGCAAGAAACAGGCCCGGCACCCACCAGACCGGATCGGCCCCCGCGGGCATCCCGCCTGCGCCGAGCCCGATCGGCAGCCACAGCGCTGCGACTAGGAAGGCGAGCAGGTGCAGCGCCGCCTGCGTGCGCGGCGCAAGCCGGGCGAGGCCGTGCGCCCAGGCATAGCCGCCGAGCAGCAGCGCCTGATAGACCAGCATGGCCGACGTCCACACCGCCGGCGCACCCCCCAGCCGCGGCAGCGCGATGCGGGCAACCAGCGGCTGCAGCAGGAACAGCAGGAAGGAGCCGGTGAGCAAGGTCAGCACGAACAGCGGCCGCACGCCGGCTGGCGTCTCACCGCCGCCCGGCGCCCAGCGGGCATCCGCCTCCGAAGCTGAAATGTCCGTCACGCTCCCAGCAGGCGTGCGGCGTGGGCGGCGTGATAGGTCAGCACGCCCGAGCAGCCGGCGCGCTTGAACGCGGTCAGCGTTTCCAGCACCAGGGGGTCGCGCTCACCCATGCCGGCCGCAACCGCCGCCTCGATCATCGCATATTCGCCGCTCACCTGATAGGCGAAGACCGGCACCTCGAACCGCTCCTTCACGCGGCGGACAATGTCGAGATAGGGCAGCCCCGGCTTCACCATCACCGTATCCGCGCCCTCGGCGAGATCGAGCGCGACCTCACGCAACGCCTCCTCGGCATTGGCATAATCCATCTGATAGCCGCGCTTGTCCCCCTTCAGCAGCCCGCGCGAGCCGACCGCATCGCGGAACGGGCCGTAGAAGGCCGAGGCATATTTCGCGGCATAGGCCATGATCTGGACATTGTGATGCCCGTCCGCCTCCAGAGCGGTGCGGATTGCGGCGACGCGGCCATCCATCATGTCCGACGGCGCGACGATGTCCGATCCTGCCGCGGCCTGCACGCGCGCCTGCTCGACCAGCATGGCGCTGGTCACGTCGTTCAGCACATAGCCGGCCGCATCGACGATGCCGTCATGGCCGTGGCTGGTATAGGGATCGAGTGCCACGTCCGTCAGCACGCCCACTTCGGGCACCGCCTCCTTGGCGGCGCGGATGGCACGGCACATCAGATTGTCCGGGTTCACCGCCTCACGCGCATCCTCGCTGCGCAAGGCCGGTGGCGTGTTGGGAAACAGGGCCACGCAGGGTATGCCGAGATCGCGCGCCTCGCGCACGCGATCGACGAAGCGATCGACAGACCAGCGCGAAACGCCGGGCAGCGTGGCGATCGGCTCCTCCACCCCCTGTCCGTCGGAGACGAACAGGGGCCAGATCAGATCGGCCGGCGTCAGCACCGTTTCGGCGACGAGGGCGCGGCTCCAGGCGGCGGCGCGCGTGCGGCGGAGGCGCAGCGCGGGGAAGGCGGCAAGGCTCATGCCCCTGCCCTAGCCCGCCTGTGCGGCGAGCGGAAGAATGCGAACAGCCCGGCATGCAGCCGTTTCGCGGGCGGATCGTTGCGCGTTCATGTCCAGACCCCTTCCGAAGCGCGCCGCGCTGATCGTCAACGCCAAGTCGCGGAAGGGGCAGGATCTGTTCCGCGACGCCTGCACCAAGCTGAAGGCGGCGGGCGTGGAGATCACCTGCGCGCACGCGCTGGAGGATCCATCGCACCTGCCCGAAAAGGTGCGCGAGGTGGTGGCGGACGGGGCGCAGATGGTGATCGTCGGCGGGGGTGACGGATCGCTGTCCTGCTCGGTCGATCATCTCGTCGGCAAGGATACGGTGTTCGCGCTGCTGCCGCTCGGCACCGCCAACAGCTTTGCCCGCACGCTCGGCATACCGCTCACCCTGGACGGTGCGATCGACGTGATCGCGAACGGGGTGCGGCGGCGGATCGATCTCGGCATGATCGACGGCGATTATTTCGCCAATTGCGCGTCCATCGGCCTCGCGCCCCTGATCGCGGAGACGGTGCCGCACCGGCTGAAGCGCTGGCTCGGCCGGCCCGGCTATCTCACCTGGGCGGCGTGGAAGTTCGTCGGCTTTCGGCCGTTCCGCCTGACCGTCGGCGAGGGCGATTCTGCCGAGACGATGGACGCGGTGGAGGTGCGGATCGCCAACGGCTCCTATCATGGCGGTACCGAACTGGTTGAGGATGCCGACGTCGATACGGGCGAGATCGTCGTCCAGGTGGTGCTGGGCAACGCCAAGCACCGGCTGCTGACCAGCTGGGGCGCCAGCCTGATGAAGCTGCGCTGGCGGCGCCAGACGGTGCGTGAGTTCCACGGCAAGGCGCTGCGCATCTCGACCGAGCCGAAGCTGCCCATCTCGATCGATGGCGAGATCCTGGCCGAAACGCCCGTCACCGCGAAGATCGCGGCGGGTGTGATCGAGGTGGCGGCACCGCGGCCGGATGCCGCGGCGAAGCGCTAGCCCGCCGGCCCCTCACGGCCGCACGCTTCCGCATCGGCGAGCGCGCGTTCCTCCGCCTCGACGGCATGGAGGGGGGCCGCCATCCGCGCCTCGCGCCAGCGGCCGCGGCGGAAATAGAGCGCCGTCAACGTCAGCATCGCCACCGACCCGGCCGGAAAGCTCCACCACACCGCATCGATGCCGAGCTGCGCACGGCCGAGCAGCGCGATGGCGAAGCGGACGGGGAAGAGGCCGACCAGCATGATGACGAGCGGCGCCGTGACGACACCATTGGCGCGCATCGTGGCATTGAGGACGAGGGTGGCGCCGAACAGGATGAAGCCCCAGCCTGCGATCAGATGGATGCGCGCCGCGATCGGCACCGCCTGGCTGTCCGCACCGAGGAACAGGCCGACCGCCTGCCGATCGACCAGCACGATCGCCAGCACCAGCGCGCCGGTCATTGCGAGATTGGCGATGATGCCGGCGCGGGTGATCCGGTCGACCCGGCTCCACAGCCCCGCGCCGATATTCTGCGCCGCCATCGCGGAGACTGCCGCGCCAATCGCCATCGCCGGCATCTGCACATAGGACCAGAGCTGGTTGATCGCGCCGTAAGCGGCGGTCGTCACGACGCCGTCGCGGTTCACCAGCCCGATCATCGTCAGCGCGGACACCGACATGACGATCATCTGCAATCCCATCGGCACGCCCTTGGTGACGAGCGTGCGGACGAGCACGGGATCGGGCCGGAGATAGCGCCACTCCGCCCCGCGCAACCGGATCGGCAGATCGCGCAGGTAGATAGCTGCCAGCAGCGCCGCGAGGCTGAGATATGTGGCGATCAGGTTCGCCAGCGCACTGCCCGCAATCCCCAGGCGAGGCGCGGGGCCAAGGCCGAGGATCAGCACGGGGTTCAGGCTCATGTCGATCACCACGGACAGGCCCATGAACCAGAGCGGCGTCACGGCATCGCCGAAGCCGCGCAGACCCATCATCAACAGCACCAGCATGAAGGAGCCGGGCAGCCCGAGGAACAGCACGCGCAGATAGGCGAGCGCCAGCGGCTGCACCCCCTCCGGCGTGGCGAGCAGACGCAACAGCGCGGGCGCGGTGAACCAGCCGACGACCGAGACGAGGATGGCACCGGCGACGAACAGGCCCGAGATCGTGCCCATTACTCGCCGTGCGCCGTCCAGCTCCCGCGCGCCGACACGCTGGCCGATCAGCACCGTCGCCGCCATGCCGAAGCCGAACACGGCGGAGACGAGCAGGAACATGACGAGGTTCGCATTGACCGTCGCCGCCAGCGCGCCTTCACCGAGGAAGCGGCCGATCCAGATGGCGTTCACCGAGCCGTTCAGCGTTTGCAGCACGTTGGACGCAAGCGTCGGCAGTGCGAAGGCGATCAGCGTGCGCGTGATCGGCCCGCTGGTGAGATCACGCGCGGTGCGGCGGGGCGGTGCGGTCTCGGGCATGGCGCTTCCCCTTGACGTCACCCCGGATGTGTTCCGGAGTCCACCGGGCAGCATGTCCAGCGGCCGGCTGGCTTGGCGCAGCGCGAAGACCCGAGCAAGCCTGCTTAGGGCATGGCGGGATTGCCGAGACGGCGACGACTAACCCAGCCGCGCCAGCGCCGCCTCCAGCCGCTCCGCCTCTGCTGCGCGGGCGGCGTGATCCTCGCGCGCCTTGGCGACCGCATCGGGCTTCGCCTTCTCGACAAAGGCGGGGTTGCCGAGCCGCTTGGCCAGCGCGTCCCGCTCCTTGGCCGCCGCCTCGATCGCCTTGGCAAGTCGAGCGCGTTCGGCGGCGAGATCGATCACGCCTTCGAGCGGCAGGATGATCGTCGCCTCGTCCACCACCATCTGCGCCGCGCCGCCGGCGGGCGCCGGCGCATCGGAGAAGTCGACGCGGGCAAGCCGGGCCAGCGCCGCCGACTGGCGGGCGGCCCGCGCGAGCGTATCGGGCGACGCATCGCGCAGGTGCGCGGTGAGGCGTGCTCCCGGTACCACGCCAAGCTCGTTCCGGGCTCCACGGATCGCGGAGACGGCGCGGATCAGCCAGTCGACCTCCGCCGCCGCTTCCGGGTCGATCGCGCGCGCATCCGCCATCGGCCAGTGGCCGACGATCAGATCGTGCGGGCGATTCGCCAACGCGTGCCACAACTCTTCCGTGACGAAGGGCATGAACGGGTGGAGCATGACGAGGATCTGATCGAGCACCCAGCCGGCGACCGCCTTGGTCTCCTCGTCGATCGCACCCTTGATCAGCTCCAGATACCAGTCGCAGAAGCGGCTCCAGGTGAACTGGTAGATGGCGTTGGCTGCCTCGTCGAAACGCAGGTCCGCCAGAGCAAGATCGAGCGCCTGCACGGTGCGGATCGTCTCCGCCACGATCCAGCGATTGACCGGCAGCGTGGCCGCGGGCGGCTCCAGCGTGGTCGATCCGCCGATGCCGTTGGCCTGCGCGAAGCGGGCGGCATTCCACAGCTTGGTCGTGAAATTGCGATAGCCCTCGACGCGCGTCTCATCGAGCTTGATGTCGCGTCCCTGGCTCTCCATCGCCGCCAGCGTGAAGCGCAGCGCATCGGCGCCGTAGCGGTCGATCAGGCCGAGCGGATCGACGGTGTTGCCCTTGGACTTGGACATTTTCGACCCGTCCGGCGCGCGGACGAGGCCGTGAAGGTAGAGCGTCTTCCATGGCGCCTCCTTCATGAAGTGCAGCCCCTGCATCGCCATGCGCGCATCCCAGAAGAACAGGATGTCGAAGCCGGAGACGAGCACGTCGTTCGGGTAATGCTTGCGCAGGAGCGCGGTGTCGTCCGGCCAGCCGAGCGTGCCGAACGGCCACAGCGCGGACGAGAACCACGTGTCGAGCACGTCGCTGTCACGCGTCAGCTTCCTGTTGCCGGCCTGCGCCTGCGCCTCGGCCTCGCTCTCGGCGACATAGACGCCGCCTTCTTCGTCATACCAGGCGGGGATGCGGTGGCCCCACCAGAGCTGGCGGCTGACGCACCAGGGCTGGATGTTCTCCAGCCACTGATACCAGGTCTTCTTCCACGTCTCCGGCACGACGCGGATGGTGCCGTCGCGCACCGCCTCCAGCGCCGGACGGCTAAGCGTCTTGGCATCGACATACCATTGATCGGTCAGCCACGGCTCGATCACCGCGCCGGAGCGGTCGCCGAACGGCTGGCCGATCACGCGATCCTCGACGCGGAGCAGACTGCCCTCAGCCTCCAGCCGCTCGACGATCCGCTTGCGCGCCTCGAACCCGTCGAGGCCGATCAGCTCGTCCGGGATCAGGCCGTCGGCGGTCTGGATCACCGCCGCCTTGGCATCGAGCATGTTGAGCATGTCGCGCGCCTCGATGCCGGCGCGGCGGCCGACCTCGAAGTCGTTGAAATCATGCCCCGGCGTGATCTTCACCGCGCCCGAGCCGAGTTCGGGATCGGCATGCTCGTCCGCGACGATCGGGATCAGGCGGCCGGTGATCGGCAGGCGCACACGACGTCCGACGAGGTGGGTGTAACGCGCATCCTCCGGATGGACCGCGACCGCCATGTCGGCCAGCATCGTCTCGGGCCGCGTCGTCGCGACCTGGATCGCGCCCGATCCATCCTCCAGGGGATAGCTCAGATGCCAGAACTTGCCCGCGACTTCGCGGGTTTCGACTTCCAGGTCGGAAATGGCGGTGCCGAGACCGGGATCCCAGTTGACCAGGCGCTTGTCGCGGTAGAGCAGGCCCTGACGGTGCAGCTCGACGAACACCTTGAGGACGGCGCGGCTGAAGCCCTCGTCCATGGTGAAGCGCTCGTTCGCCCAGTCGCAGCTGGCGCCCAGCCGGCGGAGCTGGCGGGTAATGGTGCCGCCGCTCTCGGCCTTCCATTCCCAGACCTTGTCGACGAACTGCTCGCGGGTGAGATCGGTGCGCTTCTCGCCTCGCTCCGCCATCTGCCGCTCGACCACCATCTGCGTGGCGATGCCGGCATGGTCGGTACCGACGACCCACAAGGCATCGCGCCCCTTCAGCCGCGCATGGCGGATGAGGATATCCTGCAGCGTGTTGTCGAGCGCATGGCCGATGTGCAGCGAGCCAGTGACGTTCGGCGGCGGGATGACGATCGTGTACGGCTCGGCATCCGGGCGCTCGGGGCGGAAGCGGCCCTGCTCCTCCCAATGCGCATACCAGCGTGCTTCGATGGCGGCGGGGTCGAAGGTTTTCTCGATCGTCATGGCCGCGGGGCTTAGCGGGGCGCGCGCGGAAGGTGAACCCGTCCGTCGCCCCGCTCCGTCCCTACTGGGTCAACTGACCCCGGTCGGCCCGTCGAGGATCTGGCGGACGCGCTGGATGAGATCCTGCCGGCGATAGGGCTTGTGCAGCACGTCGAACTCCTCCGTCGCCTCGGCGGAGGCATCGAGTGCGCTATCGGCATAGCCGGTGGTCAGCAGGATCTTGCATTTCGGGCGGCGGCGGCGGACTTCGCGCGCGAGCACCACGCCGTTCATGCCGCCGGGCATGACGATGTCGGTGAACAGCAGGTCGATCGGCTCGCCCCGCTCCACCACGTCGAGCGCGGCGCGGGCATCGTTGGCGACGGTGACGCGGTAACCGAAATCGCTCAGGATCGTCTCACCCAATAAGGCGACATCCTCCTGATCCTCGACCAGCAGGATCGATTCGCTGCCCGGCTGCTGATCGCGGCGGCGCGACGTCTGCGTGCTGTCGTTGCCGTCTGCGCGAGGGAAGAGCAGCGTGACGGTGGTGCCCTTGCCTTCGGTGCTGTCGATCGACACGCCGCCGCCCGACTGCTTCATGAAGCCGTAGACCATCGACAGACCGAGCCCGGTGCCCTTGCCCACTTCCTTGGTGGTGAAGAACGGCTCGAACACCTTGGCGAGAATGTCCGCCGGGATGCCGGCGCCATCATCCTCGACGGAGAGGGCGACATAGTCGCCCGGCTGGGTACCGCTGGGGCGATGGCCACCCTGCTCGACGCGCCGGTTCTCGGTGCGGATGGTGATCCGGCCGCCGTCGGGCATCGCATCGCGCGCGTTGATCAGGATGTTGAGCAGCGCCATCTCGGCCTGCACCGCATCGACGCGGGCATTGGCGAGGCCCTCGCCGAGATCGTAGCGCACCTCGATCGCGCCGCCGCTCAACGTCCGCTCGATCAGCGAGCGGAAGCCTTCGACCAGCGCGTTCAGGTTGACGATGCGCCCCTTCAGGTCCTGCTTGCGGGCAAAGGCGAGCAGCTGCTGCGTGAGCGTCGCGCCACGCGAGGCCGCCTTGGCGATCGCCTCCACCGCGCGGCCGACGCGCGGTTCGCCCTGAACCGTCGGATTGGCCTGGAGCAGATCGACATAGCCGACGATGACTTGCAGCAGATTGTTGAAATCGTGCGCGATGCCGCCCGTCAGCTGGCCGACCGCCTCCATCTTCTGCGCCTGCCGCAGCGCATTTTCGGCATCGCGGCGGCGGGAAATGTCCAACTGGCTGGCGAAGAAGAAAGCGAGGCTACCGTCGGAGGCATAGACGGGCGAGATGAACAGCGCATTCCAGAAGGTGGAGCCGTTCTTGCGATAGTTCAGCACCTCCACCGAGACTTCGCGCCGCGCCTCGATCCCTTCGCGAACTTCGGCGATCGTCGCGCGATCGGTGTCCGGCCCCTGAAGGAAGCGGCAATTCTGGCCGACAATCTCCTCCATCGCATAGCCCGTCATCGACGAGAAAGCGTTGTTGCAGAAGATGATCGGGTTATCCGGCAGCGCGGGATCGGTGACGATCATCGGCATGCGCGTCGTCTCCACCGCGGCGAAGAAGATGTCGCGCCCATCGCGTTGCGCGAAGGCGGAGCCCTTGCCGTCGATCGTGGGAGGGGGGCCGCCCTCGGCGCCCGTCTCGGTATCGTTGGATGACATCAGCGCCTAACGGCTCCACCCCGCCTTGGTTGCTGCGCCGTGATAGATTGGGACAGCAATGTCAGCAGCCTGCCGCCGCCTCAGAGCTGCCGCCCGGTGATGCGCGCAATCTCCCGGGCGACGAGGCCTTCGACCATCTCCGGCAGCCGCGCGTCGAGCCATTCCTTGAGCATCGGCCGCAACATCTCGCGCACCAGCCCTTCCAGCGTATTGTCCCGCGCCGGCTCGGCAGCGGGAGACACGATCAGTGCGGAGAGCGCCGCCAGCGACAGGCGGCTGGCGGATGCGGCCTGCTCGGAGACGAGCTCGGGCGCCGCCGGTGCGGGCGCCTCGGCCACAGGAGGTGGAACCAGCCTTGGTCCGGATGGCGGCGGAGCCTGCGTCACGGGTGCGGGTGCGACCGGTTCGGTCAGCTCGAGCACCTCGTCCATCGTCGCCGAACCGGCCGGGGGCACTTCGACCGGGCCACGCCGCAACCGCGCGGGCGGCGCCGTGGCGGCGGCCCCGTCATCGGCGATGATGCGCTTGATGGAGGCAAGGATGTCCTCCATCGAAGGTTCGCGGGCGAGATCGGCCATGGACAAAACCATGCCCTAGGATCGGGGCGTTGTCACGTGGCTGCGCGTGCCCGGCGGCTGCGCCACCGGCGGCGTCACCGGCGGCTGCACGCCTGGGCGCAGGTTCGGCGCGGTGGCGGGCGGCGCGGCGGGCGATGTCGTGGCGGCGGGCGCATCCAGACGGTTGCGCGGGGCGGTGGCGGCGCGGTTCTGCTCCACCGTCACCTGCGTCGGCGACGGCACGCCGAGCGTGGTCGCGGCGACCGGCTGCGGCTCGGGATCCTTCGCCCAGTCGTTGATCGAGTTCCGCACGCGGCGATAATTGACGGTCGGATCGTAGAGCGGCCCACCGTCGAGCCCGAGATCCTTAGCCTCCGCCTTGCCCAGCGATGCGAGCAGTGCGAAGCCGGCGACATAGGCGTCACGCCGCGCGGCGACGAGCTGGACGCGGCTGTTCAGCAGTTCCTGCTCGGCATTCAGCACATCGAGCACGTTGCGCGTGCCCACGCTGTTCTCCGCCCGCACACCTTCCAGCGCCAGCTCGTTCGCGGCGACCGCCTGTTCGGACGAGGTGATCACCGCCTGCGCGGCAGTCCATAGCGAGTAATTGGTGCGCGCCTGCGCCACCACGTCGCGCTCGACAAAGGTCGTCTGCTCCAGCGTCTGGCTCTGGATCGCCTGCGCCTGCCGCACGCGCGCGCCGGGCAGGCCGCCCTGGAACAAGGGCAGGTTCACGCCGACGCTGAGCGTTGCGGAGCGCTGGTAATTGGGTGGCGACTGGATCAGGCCGCCGCCGCCGATCGAGTTCAGATAGTTGACGTAATTGCCCGACGCATTGGCCGTCACGCGCGGCAGGCGGAGCGATTCGGCCACGCGGACATCGAGCGCGGCGGCGCGGCTGGTGGCGCGGGCCTGCGACAGAGCGGGGTTGTTCGACACGGCCACGTCCACCGCATCGTCGGGCGTCGCCGGAAACGCGGGCAGCGGCGGCGGCGCATCCAGCGTGGCAGGCGCGGTGCCGACGACACGGAGATAATTCTCGCGGCTGGCATCAAGCTGCGCCAGTGCGGACTGAAGCTGGCTCTGCGCAATGGCGAGGCGCGCCTGGCTCTGCGCCACGTCGGTGCGGGTGAGATCGCCGACCTCGAACCGGTCCTGCGCTGCCTGCACGTTCGTCTGCAGCACGCGGACGTTGCCGCGGTTCAGCTCGACGATCGCCTCGTCGCGGATCACGTTCATGTAGGCCGAGACGGTCTCGACGAACACGCCCGCTTCGGTCGAGCGGAGATTGGCGCGGCCCGCCTCGACGCGTGCGTCGGCGGCGCGGATGCCGTTGCGCACCTGACCGCCCGAATAGATCGGCACGCCGATGGAGAGGCCGGCGCTGGCCGCACGCCGCGGTGCGACGATGTTGTTCGTCGCCTGAAGCGCGAATTCCTGGAAGCTGGCGTCCACACCCGCCTGCGGCAGACCCGCAGCGCGCGCGATCGGCACGCCCTCGTCGGTCGCGCGCTGCTGGGCACGCGCCGCAGTCAGGCTGGGATTGCCCTGATAGACCTGCACCAGGGCCTCACGCAGCGTGACAGCCTGTGCCGATGTGGTGGCCAGCGCGGCGCCGGCCAGAAGAATGGCGATCCGCACGCTGCCCCCCACGCGCAGGTTCAGAAGGTAAAGCTGCGCGGGCGCGCGAAGCCGGGCAAGGCCGGCACGTCCGCATCGGCAAAGCTTGAATAGCCGATGCCCTCGCCCCCACGAACGCCGACGGACAGGCGGACGACGCCCGAACGGATCAGCGGCACGGCGATGCGCCCGCCTTCGGCCAGCTGGGCGACCAGCGTATGAGGCACCTCCTCCACCGCACCGTCGATCAGGATCAGGTCATAGGGCGCGCCCGCCGCCCAGCCTTCGGTGAGCGGACCTTCGACCCGCTGGACCTTGTCGATCGCCGGAACGCCGGCAGGCGCAACGCCCGCCTCCTCCAGCGCGACGACGGAGGCGACCAGCTGCGCCAGCACCGCCGCCGAATAGCCGCCCCCGGCGCCGACCACGAGCGCGCGATCCTCCGCCTGCAGGCGGGCCTCGGTCAGCAGCCGGCCGAGCATCATTGCCGGCATCAGCGCACGGCCAGGAGCCAGCGGGATCGCGCGATCGGAATAGGCCAGCCGGCGCCATTCCTCGGGAACGAACGCCTCACGCGGCGCCACGCTCATGGCGGCGATCACGCGCGGATCGTTGACGGCGTTGGGCCGCAGCTGGCTCGCCACCATCGCGCGGCGGAGCGTTTCAAAGGATGTCTCGGTCACGGCCGCCCTCGTCGCACAGACTGTCTTGGATTGGCAACACACCCGGGGGGTGCGTTCGTCGTCTAGTGCAGGGCGTTCGTCGAGGAAAGCCGCTGTTGGCCCATCCTGGCGGCGCGGGAGGGCTTTCGCGCGCCGCCGTGGCCCGCTTGCACGCTCAGACGCCCTCCACTGCCGCGGCGATGTGGCGCAGCTTGTCCGGGTTGCGGACGATGTAGATGGCGGCGATGCGGCCGTCGCGCAGCTCCAGCGCGGTGGTCTGGAGCACGCCGCCACGCTCCCGGCTGATATAGCCGGGCAGACCGTCGATCGGCTGCACGCGGATCAGCTCGGCCGCCCCATCGCTCCGCTCAGCGCGCTTGGCGTAGAGGCGCAGCGCCCGCTCCACGCCGACGATCGGATTGAGGAAGGCGATCACCCGCCCGCCGCCATCGGACCGGATCGTCACGTCGTCTGCCAGCATGGCACTCAACGCGGCGACATCGCCCCGCTCGGCCGCGCCGAAGAAGGCGCGGGCGATCCGGTCCGCCTCCGCTGCGGGCACCGCGAAGCGGGGGCGGGCCTCTCGCACATGGCGGCGCGCACGCACGGCAAGCTGGCGCACCGCCGCCGCATCGCGCCCGAGCGTCTCCGCCACCTCGCCCAGCGCGACGTCGAACACATCGTGCAGGAGGAAGGCGGCGCGCTCCAGCGGAGACAATCGCTCAAGCGCCATCATCAGCGTGAGCGTGAGCGTGTCGGCCACATCCTCGTCCGGCTCGGCCGCACCGACCAGCGGCTCGGGCAGCCATGCACCGACATAGATTTCACGCCGTGCCCGGGCGGACTTCATCCGATCGAGGCAGAGGCGCGTGACGATGCGGGTGAGGAAGGCGGCGGGATCGTCCACCGCCTCCTCACGGCTTGCCCAGCGGAGCCACGCATCCTGCACCACATCCTCCGCCTCCGCGAACGAGCCGAGCATGCGGTAGGCGAGCCGATTCAGCCGCCGCCGCTCCCGCTCGAAAGCGGCAAGCCGGGGGTCAGGCAGCGGCAAGCTCGGCCTCTGCCGGGTGGGCGGCACGGAAGCCGACCTGCAGCCGGTTCCACGTGTTGATCGCACCGATGACGAAGGTCAGCCACACCTGCTCCGCCTCGCCGAACTGATCCTGCAGCGCGGCATAGTCCGCATCCGGCGCGCCGGTCTCGGCCACGCGGGTCAGCGTCTCCGCCCAGCCGAGCGCAGCGCGCTCCCGCGGCGAATAGAAGGTCGATTCGCGCCATGCCGGCAGCATATGGAGGTGCATCTCCGGCACGCCCGCGCGGCGCAAGACAGTGCTGTGCATGTGGATGCAGAAGGCACAGCCGTTGATCTGCGACACGCGCAGGCGAACCAGCTCGAGCAGGTTCGGATCGAGCCCGCTGCCAGCGAAGCTGTGTTCGAGCGCGGTCATCGCCTTGATCGCGGCGGGGGCGAGCGCGTGGGTGTTGCGGATACGCGGGGTCATGCCGTCCTCCATGGGGTTGTACCCTCATGACGAGACGACACGCACGACTGTGACATGGCGAGGAATTTTTATCCAACGCCCGCTCAGGCGGGTGTCGCTTCCGATGCCATCAGCGCGTCGGTGAAGCGTTGACGCCACCAGCCGACATCTTCGCTCAGCACATTGTCCATCATCTTGCGCCAGCGGCGCTGGCGCTCGTCCAGCGGCATGCGCAAGGCGAGCAGGATGGCGTCAGACAATTCCTCCGCGCTGTAGGGATTGACCAGCACCGCCTCCGTCAGCTGCGCGGCCGCACCGGCGAAGCGGGAGAGGATGAGGACACCGGGATCGTCGGGATCCTGCGCGGCGACATATTCCTTGGCGACCAGGTTCATCCCGTCGCGCAGCGGCGTCACCATCCCGATCCGTGCGGCGCGATAGACACCCGCCAGCACATCGCGCGAATAGCCCTGGTTCACGTACCGGATCGGCGTCCAATCGAGATCGGCGTAGGCGCCGTTGATCCGGCCCGACAGGCTGTCCAGCCCGGCGCGGATCTTCTGATAGCTCGCAACCTCGCCGCGTGACGGCGGCGCGATCTGGAGCAGGAAAACCTCTTTTCGCTCCTCCGGATGGTCACGCAGGAAGCGCTCGTAGCCGAGGAACCTCTCCTCCAGCCCCTTGGAATAATCGAGCCGGTCGACACCGATGATCATGTCGCGGCCGACCGCGCTGTCGCGCATCTGGCGGTGCGCCAGCCGCGCACGCGGTGATTTGCTGGCGGCGACGAACTCCGCAGCGTCGATGCCGATCGGGCAGACGATCACGCGGATGGTGCGGTCACCCAGCCGGATCACGCCATCGGGCTCGATCACCGCGCCCATCTCGGCGCCGACGAAATCCTCGAACGAGCTCAGCCATTCCTGCGTGTGGAAGCCGACCACGTCATAGGCGAACAGCGTGCGGACGAGGTCCGCCGCCTCGGGCAGGGTGTAGAGCAGCCGCCGCGGCGGCCACGGGATGTGGAGGAAGAAGCCCATGCGGTTGGCGGCGCCACGGCGGCGCAGCCCCTCGCCAAGCGGCAGAAGGTGATAATCCTGCACCCACAGCACGTCGGCCGGATCGATCAGCGGCGTCAGCGTGTCGGCAAAGCGCTCGTTCACCCGCTCATAGCCGCCGGCAAATTCGCGCTCATATTCGGCCAGATCGATGCGGTAGTGGAAGAGCGGCCACAGCGTGCGATTGGCGTAGCCGTTATAATATTCGTCGACGTCCTGCTCCTCCAGGTCGATCGTGGCGGTGGTGACGCCCTGCTCGCGCTGGAAGTTGATGTGGCCGGTAAACTGGTCCGTCACTTCGCCCGACCAGCCGAACCAGATGCCGCCATTCTCCCGCAGCGCTGCATGCAGCGCCACGGCCAACCCGCCGCCCGACGCGGTGTGGCCTGCCTTCGGCGTGGTGACGCGATTGGAGACGACGATCAGCCGGCTCATCGAACGGCCGTCCACGGGCGGCTGAGCAGGGCGGCGCAGTTGATCATGCCGACCAGCGAATAGGTCTGCGGGTAATTGCCCCACAACTCCCCGGTCACCGGATCGATATCTTCGGAGAGCAGCCCGGCGGCGGTGCGGCGTGCCAGCATCTCCTCGAACAAGGCGCGCGCATCGTCGACCCGGCCGGTGACGTGCAGCGCCTCGATCAGCCAGAAGGTGCAGACGTTGAAGGCAGTCTTGGGCAACCCGAAATCGTCCTCCGTCGCATAGCGCAGCATGTGCGAGCCGCGCCTGAGCCCTTCCTCCACCGCAGCAAGCGTGCCCTGGAAGCGGGGATCGTCGGGGGACAGGAATCTTAGGTCAAGCAACTGGATCAAGCTGGCATCGAGATCGTCGCCCGAGAAGGTCGCCGACATGCGGTTCGTCTCGGGCCGCCAGGCCGAGGTGAGGATCACCTCGCGGATCTTGGTCGCGCGTTCCGCCCAGTATGCGCGGCGATCCTCTAGCCCGAGCACCTGCGCCGCATTGGCCAGCCGGTCGCACGCCGCCCAGCACATGGCGGAGGAATAAGTGTGGACGCTCTGCCGCGTGCGCAGCTCCCACAGGCCGGCATCCGCCTTGTCGTGAAAGGCCCAGGCACGCTCGCCCACCCGCTCCAGCGACTTGAAGTCTTCGAGCCCGGCCATGCGATAGAGCCGCTGGTCGAAGAAGGCGTGGACGGCGCACAGCACGATCTGGCCATAGGCGTCGTGCTGCACCTGTTCGTAGGCTTGGTTGCCGACCCGCACCGGGCCCATGCCACGATAGCCGGGCAGATCAGGTGCGACGCGCTCTTCCAGCGTCGCCTCGCCCAGCACGCCGTAGAGCGGCTGGATGTGACCGCCGTTCGATTCATCGACGATGTTGCGCAGGTAGCTGAGATACCCTTCCAGCACGTCGAGCGCGCCCAGCCGGTTGAGCGCCTGCACCGTATAATAAGCGTCGCGCACCCAGCAGTAGCGATAATCCCAGTTTCGCTGCGAGTCGGCATGTTCGGGGATGGAGGTGGTCAGCGCCGCGACGATGGCGCCGGTTTCCTCATGCTGGCACAGCTTCAGTGTGATGGCCGAGCGGATTACCACATCCTGCCATTCGAGCGGGATGGCGAGGCCGCGCACCCAATGCTGCCATTCGCGCACCGTATCGGCCAGCATCTGATCCAGCGTGGCGGCGATATCGCCGGAAAAGCCTTCGTCCGGGCCGAGGAAGAAGTGGAGCGGCCGCTCGACGCGGAACGGACGCTCCGTCTCCACCATGCCGACCGGCGCAGTGGTGGAAAGGCGGAGCGTCATCGTGTCGGATGGGAAGCGTATGTGGTTGGAGCCGCCCGTATCCGATGCGCACGAACCGCCCCATCCGCAGGTCGGCCGCAACCGCACGCGGACGCGCGGGCTGCCCGCGACGGGGCGGACAATGCGGACAAACGCCACAGGGCGATATGCCCGGCCGAGGCGCTGGAAGCGCGGGCAGAAGTCGATCACCTCGATGGCATTGCCGCTGGCATCGGTGTGGCGGCTGACGAGGATCGGCGTGTTGCGCAGATAGGATTGCGCGACAGTCTCGCCGTCTTCCAGCTCGATCGACCAATAGCCATGCTCGGGCGCGTCGCCGCCGACCAGCGCGGAAAAGAGCGGATCGCCATCCACCCGTGGCACGCAGGCCCAAGTGAAGCGGCCCGCCCGATCGACCAGCGCGGACACTTGGCAATTGCCGATCGGCCAGAGATCCACGCCGCTCATGCGCCCGCCTCCTCGGCTGCCAAGCCCAGCCAGTCGAGTACGGCGGCCACGTCGGCGAGGCGGAAGGTCGCCGCTGTTTCCCGCTCAGCGCCGACCAGCACCCCCGCACCACCAAGTTCGGCAGCGGCGCGGAAGCCGTCCTCGTCGGTCACGTCGTCCCCGATGAAGATGGGCCGCGTGCCGGCCATGCGCGGATCGGCGAGGAAGGCGCGGATGGCGCTGCCCTTGTCGGCGTCGTCAGCGCGCAGCTCGATCACCATCTTGCCGGGCTGGAGCGTGCGACCGGGGCCGAGCAGCGTTTCGGCAAAGGCGCGCACCGCGCGGGCGTGATCGGGAGCCTCACGGTAATGCAGGCCGATGCCGAACGGCTTGCGCTCGACCAGCACGCCCGGATGATCGCGGCCGAAGCGCTCCGCCGCGTCCAGCACTTCGCCGACCCAGCCGGGCGACGCCGACGGCGCGGCGGCATCGCCCGCCCAACGCAGCTCCGCCCCATGGCTGCCGCCGATGGTGAGATCTAGGCCGGAGAAGAAGTCCGCCAGCTCGCCCACCGCCCGTCCGCTGACAAGGGCAAGGCGGCCGTTCAACGCCTCTGCAAGCCGGGGCAGTAGCTGCTGCAGCTTAGGATCGGGCGCAACCGCATCCGGCCGCGGCGCGATTTCCGCCAGCGTGCCGTCGAAATCCAGGAACAGGCTGGCGCCGCGCAACAGCGTGGCAGGTGGCGCTACCAACGGCGCGCAGGTCGGTTCGGTCAGGGTGCCCACTCCCATCCTACGGATAACAGCCCCGATCGTTCCGGTTCCAACGACGAACCGGTTGCGGTGCAGCATGAGCGGCGCGGGTCAGGCGTCAGCCCAGCGCCGCAGGAGATTGTGGTAAATGCCGGTCAGCCCGATCACCGTCTTGTCGGTGTGGCTGCGATCGGCGGCGAGCGTCTGCACCGCCTGATCGAGATCGAACAAGGTCTGCCGCTCGCCATCGTCGCGGACCATCGACTGGATCCAGAAGAAGCTGGCGACGCGCGCGCCCCGCGTCACCGGCGCCACACGGTGAAGCGACGAGGCCGGATAGAGGATCATGTGGCCGGCCGGCAGCTTCACGGCCTGCGCACCGAAATGCCCCTCCACGATCAGCTCGCCGCCGTCATAGGCGTCGGGTGCTTCAAGGAAGATGGTGGCGGACAGATCGGTGCGAACGCGCAGATCGGTGCCGCGGCGGATGCGCACCGCGCTGTCGATATGCGTCCCGAATGCCTGCCCGCCGCCATAGCGGTTGAACAGCGGTGGATAGACCTTGAGCGGCAGCGCGGCCGCGATGAACAAAGGCGATCGGTTGAGCGCCTCCAGCACGATCCGCCCGGCCTCCTGCGCGGCCGCGCTGCCCTCGGGCAATTGCTCGTTCCGCTTGGCCAGCGCCGACTGGTGCCCGGAGGTGACGTTGCCGTCCACCCACTCGGCCGTGTCGATCAGCCCGCGGATGCGGGCCAGTTCGTCCGCATCGAGCAGGTCGGGAATCGGAAGCATCATGCGCTTGTGCCTAGACGGCGGGGGCAGGCAGGAGAAGCGCCCGCCCCGGCCCGCCCTTACATCTTCACGTTCAGCGTCAGCACCGCCGAGCGGGCATCGCCCGGCGTCGCCCAGCCATTGTTGCGGATGCGCGTGAAATACAGCTTGTTGCCGATGTTCTTGACGTTCAGCTGCACGCCGATGTTGCGGGTGAAGTCATAGGCCAGATAGCCCTGGTGGGTCAGCCAGTCGTCGGAGCGGATCGCCGCGGTGGTCGGCGTTGCCGCCGTCAGCAGGAAGCCGTCCTGATAGGTCAGGCCGTAGCCGACCGTCAGGCCGAACGGCAGGCGATAGGTGGTGAACAGGCTGCCCGAATGCTTCGGCGTCTGCGGCAGGAACTGGTCACCACCCGGATTGGGGTTGGCGGGCGTGTTGGTGCAGCTGCCGGTGCCGGGATTGGCGAGGCAGTTGTCCGACACCGACTGGAGCAGCTTGGCCTTCAGGTAGGTGTAGTTGGCCGTCACCGTCCACGCCGGCGTGATCGCGCCCGACGCACCCAGCGCGATGCCGTCGACGCGCGACTTGCCGTCGAGCTGCTGGTCCGGCACCGTTGGGTCGCCCGAGACGACGGCATATTTGTCGCGCTCGTTGCGGAAGGCAGAGGCCGTCAGCAGCAGGCCGCCGTCGAACACCTCGGCCTTGGCGCCGATCTCGTAATTCTTGGCCGATTCCGGGCTGATGTTGCAGGTGGTGTTGACCACGCCCGGTGCCGCGGCCGTGCACGAACCGTTGACCGAGTTGCGCGACGGGGTCCTCGAATTGCCATAGGCGATGTAGAGGCTGACCGGCTCGACCGGCTTGTAGTTGAGGCCGACGCGGTAGGAGAACAAGGTGTCCGCGTTCTTCGCCGTCGCGCCGACCGTCCGCTGCCCGAGCGTCGCGGCGGCGGTGGACAGCGTGTCGCTCCGGTTGTTGCCGCTGTTGCGCTCGACGCGGGCGCCCGCGCTCAGCTCGAACCGGCCGAGCTTCATCGTATCGAACAGATAGGCGGCGACGTTGGTCTGCTCGGCCACCGTCGCGCTGGTCGGGATGAAGTTGATCGGGCCGCCATAGGTGTTGCTGCCGTAGGTGAAGTTCGGGTTGGCGGGCCCGGGCACGATCTCGTTCGGGTTGGCGATGTTGATCAGCGGCAGCCGGGTGTAGAAGGCCGAGCCGTTGGCGTTGCGCAGCACGTTGCCGGTCAGCAGGTCGTACCGCTCCCACGTCGCCGCGCCGCCCAGATCGATCGTGTGCTCGATGGGTCCGGTGCTGAACACCGCCTTCAGATCGATCTGGTCGAACAGCAGCTGGTTGCGCGTGTCGCGCGTGTTTCCGCGCGGACCGGTCGGGTAATAATAGCCGGCCGGGACGACGACGTTGTTCGGCGCGGCGGTGGTGCCGATGTTGACGGTGCAGGCGGCCCCCGTCGGCGTGCGGCCGGTCGCGGCGAGGCAATAGGTGCCCTGCGGCGGATTGACCCGCGTCTGCTGCTGCGAATCCTGCCAGCGCGCGAGATTGCGGATCGACACCGTGTCGCTGAACGCATGTTCGAAGATGGCAGTCAGCTGATCGACGTTGATCCGCTGCTTGTCGACATCGCGGAAGCCGAAATAGTCGCTGCGGCTGACACCCGGCACACGCCCGCCATTATAATAGGGCACGCCATATTGGGGGATATTGTCATCCTCCTGATGGTTGAACTGCAGCGTCAGGCTGGTCGGTCCGTCGATGCCGATGGTGAGCGACGGCGCGATGCCCCAGCGCTTGTAATTCTCGACGTCGCGGCCCGGTATGTCGTTCTTGTGCCACATGCCGTTCAGGCGCACCGCGACGATGTCACTCACGCGGCGGTTGAGATCCACGGTTGCGCGGTAATAATCGTCCGTGCCGATGCCCGCCGTCGCGATATAGGCGTCGTCCGCCTTCGGCCGCTTGGTCACGATGTTGATGTTGCCGCCGGTCGAGCCCGCGCCCGAAATCACCGAGTTGGCGCCGTTGGTCACCTCGATCTGCTCGAGATTGTAGCTGTCGGTGCGGGTGATCTGCGCGCTGTCGCGCACGCCGTCGATCGTGATGTCGTTGCTGGCGCTGTAGCCGCGGAAGGTGATGTTGTCGCCGGGGCCGGTGCCGCCCTCGCCTGCGCCGAAGGTGATGCCCGGCACGGTGGAGAGCACGTCGCGCAGCGTCAGCAGATTCTGCTGCTCGATCACCTCGTTGGTCAGCACGGTGATCGTCTGCGGCGTATCGCGCACGGGGCGCGTGGCCTTCGGCGTCTCCTGACGGCGGCCCTTCTCCTCCAGCACGGTGCTGCGGACGACGACGCCTTCGAGTTCGGCGCCCTGTTCGCCCGGCTGCTGCTGCGCGACAACGCCCGTCAACGGCGCGACACAGGACAGCGCGAGGAACGAGCCCCGCGCCAAAGCGCTCTTCATCGGTTTTGCCCCTTACCCTGATCTAACGGGTGATCAGCTATTGCGAGCCGTTCGCAGTGTCAATGCAACTCAATCGCAATAAGGAGCTGGTGCGTGACCGAGCGACCGCTCGATCGCGCGTATTCAGGCCGCTGCATTCCGCAGATAGCTTGTCAGAAGAACAACTTACGAACGCTGAGCGTCACCGCGCGGCCCAGCGGGTCGAGATAGCCGGGCTGGTAGCTGACCGGCGTCGTTCCGGCAGAATCGCGCACCCGCAGCCGCTCGTTGAGCAGGTTGGAGACATTGAGGCTCACCCGCATGCCGCGGAGAAACGGATGCTCGCGCGCCAGCGATTCGATGCTGCCGAGATTGGCGAACAACCGCACGCCCACCGTGGTCAGGTCGGAGAAGCGAAGCAGCTCGCCACCATTGACGCCGCCCGCCACCTGCGTCGCGGCCTGCCAATTGGCATTGACCCGCAGGCCGAGGCCGTTGCGCGTAATGCCGGTCTGCGCCTCAATCTCGTGCCGCGGCTGCCCGCCGGAAGAGGCGATCGCATCCTCGCCCAGCAGGTCGAGCAGCGGACCGCCGGGCGCGATCAGCAGCTCATCCTTGATGTGCCACGTGTGATAGATCGCCGCCTGCACACGCGTGCCGCGACCGCCGGGGCCGCCGCCGAACCCGCCGAAGCCGCGTCCACCCGGCCGGCCACCGGGCCCCGCCCCCGTTTCACGCGGCCGCGGCTCGCCACCCGGCGCGGCAGCCTGATCGCCCGGCCTGCCTTGACCGCCCGGCGGCAGCATGTCCCGCCAGGAGCGGCCGCCCTCCCCGTCGCGGCGCGGCGGCGGCGCGGACACCTGCTTGGAGAAGTTGAAGCCCCAGCGCAGTTCCGACCGCTTCGACCAGGCGAAGTTGATCGGCCGGCTGTCGATCCGCAGCAGCCGGCCCGCGGCATCGCGGGTAAAGCGATCCGGGAAGGCCGCCTCGATCGCGGCAGTGGCCGTCGGGAAACCGGCGATCGGATTGTCCACCTTGCTGCGGACGAAATTGCCGGTCAGCGACAGGTCACCCCGCGGGATGGTGACCGGCCGCAGCGTGACGCCGAGCTTGAACACCTTGCGCTCATCCGCTGCCAGCGCCGGATTGCCGCCGGTCAGCCGCACGATCTCCGCCGTCTCGCCCCGGACGAAATCGAACACGCGGACGCCCGCCGTCGAGATGGTCGGATCACCCAGCTGGCGAATGGTGGGCGCGCCCTCGTCGAGATTGTAGGAGGCGATCAGGCTCACCTGCCGGATGGGCGACCAGGTCGTGCCGATCCCCATGGTGCGCAGCGTGCCGAAATCCGACACGCGCTCGAACCCCAGATTGAGGTTGGCCGACAGTTCGCCCAGCGCCGCCAGCGTGCCGCGCTTGCGGCTGGCGATCGGCAGGTCGAGGCTGGCCTGGCTCGATACGCTGTTGCGTGACAGATCCGTCTCGCTGCGAATGCCTGAGCGCACCGCGCTGCCATCGAGGTCGCTCAGCGTGCCGCCGATGCGCAGCGTCGCGGTCGCCGCACCCGCGGGCAGGCGGAAGGGCGTGCCGGTAACGATGCCCTGCACCTCCCCGGTGGATCCGGTGGAGCGCGCGCGATCGGTGAGCAGCGTGACACCACTGAGCGGCGCGAAGGGGTTGAGCGCGGGATCACGCGCTGCCACGCCCGCCTGGAGCGCGGTCAGGTCGAACCCGGTCTCGGTCCGCGTGCGCACCGTGTCGCGATCGTAGGTGCCGGTCACCGTCCAGTTCCAGCCGCCCTTGATCTGCCCGGTCAGCGTGGTGCCGAGATGGCCCGACCAGGTGCGCGAACGCTGGGCGAGCGGGTCATATTCGTCGAGATAGCGGAACAGCGTCGTGTCCCCCGCAAATGGCGAGAACGGGCCCCCGGCCGGCAGCGTCAGACGCGCCCGCGCCAGGCCCTGGGCGCTCTGCGTATCGCTGTAGGTCAGCGTGCCGTTCAGGCTCGCGCCGACGCTGCCGAGGATGGTCCGTGCCAGCACCCCGTTCAGCGTCACCGTATCGCTGCCCGCCAGCAGCGTGCGATAGGGCGTCGTTTCCGTCACGCGCGGCGCGTTGGCGAAGGCGGACAGCGGCTGCGCTCCACCGGCCGCAGCGGTCGGCACGCCCAGCACCGTCGCGCTGCCCAGCCGCGGATCGACCGCGGCGCCCGGAACCGCGGAGGTGAGGTTGCCGATCGTATCGAACGGCTGGCTGGCCGCCTCACCCACCAGATCGCGTTCGCTCTCGTAGAGCGGGGTGGCGCGATCGTACCGGAGCGACAGGTTCTGCCGCGTGCCGTCGCGGATGCGGAGCAGGCCGGCGTCGCCGCGCTGCGTGCTGCGGCCGCCCTCGGTGGCGAGGCCGCCCTGCCCTTCCACCGTCACCGCCCGGAAACGGCGGCGCAGCACCACGTTGACCACCTTCTGCGTCGGCCGGTAGCCATATTTCAGCGCCACCTCCTCGGGCAGGATCTCCACGCGCTGGATCGCCTCGGTCGGGATGTCGCGGATCTCGGCAAAGCCGGAGATGCGACGGCCACCCAGCAGCACCACCGGCCCCTCGCCGCCACGCCCCTGTACGCTGCCCGTCTGCGGCGCGAGTTCGGCCAGCAGCTCGCTCAGCGAGCTAACACCGTAGGAGCGGATGTCCGCCCCGTTCAGCGTCACTTCCGGCGCGATGTCGCCGACGACGCTGCCTTCGGGCTTGCGACCGGTGACGACCACCTCCTCGGCCATCTCCTCGGCACCGCCACCCGCTTCCTCCGGCATGGGCTGCCCGGCCAGGTCGGGCGCCTGCGCCGCGGCGAGCGCGGAGGCGGAGCAGAGCAAGGCGGCGGCAAGAGCGTGCAAGCGGGACATGGACTTCCTGTCTGGCGGGGCTGACCGCGCCCCCTTTTGGCCCGGCGCGATCCGGCTAAAGCGCAGGCCCTGCTGCAAGATGTTGGTTTCGACACATAAGCGTCAGGGCCGTAACGGTTCCGTCGCGGCCGCGCCTTTGCGGCCGTCTACCAAGCAAGATAAACCCCGCCTCCGCACCTCTACGCGCGGCCACCGCCACGCGCTATGCGGCGGCATGACGAACACGTCCCGCACCCTCCTCGTCCTCGGCGGCGCCCGTTCGGGCAAGAGCCGCCATGCGCAGCGGCTGGCGGAAGCGGGTGGCGGCGCGCGGCTCTTCTTCGCCACGGCGCAGGCCTATGACGACGAGATGCGCGAGCGGATCGCGCGCCACCAGGCGGATCGCAATGCGAGCTGGACGACGGTGGAGGCGCCGATCGACCTGCCTGCTGCGATGCGCGCGGAGGATGCGGGCGGCCGCGTGCTGCTCGTCGACTGCCTGACGCTGTGGCTGTCCAACCTGCTGCTGGCCGACGCGGATCTTGAAGCCGCTGGAGACGATCTGATCGCAGCGGTGGAGCAGGCGCAGGCGCGCATCATCCTCGTCTCCAACGAAGTCGGCTTCGGCATCGTGCCGGACAATGCGCTCGCCCGCCGCTTCCGCGATGCGGCCGGCCGGCTCAACCAGCGGCTCGCCGCGGCATGCGATGCAGTGGATCTGGTGGTCGCCGGCCTGCCGCTGCGGCTGAAGGGTGGTCAGCTATAGCGTTCCTCGGCCCACGGATCACCGCGCATGTGGTAGCCGTTGACCTCCCAGAAACCGGGCCGATCGGCGCCGAGCAGCTCGATCGCGCTGATCCACTTGGCGCTTTTCCAGAAATAGAGGTGCGGGATCACCAGCCGCGCCGGGCCGCCATGCTCGCGCGTGAGCGGACGGCCCTGCCAGCCATGCGCCAGCAGTGCGTCTTCGGCGGCGAAGTCAGCCAGGGGAACGTTGGTGGTGTAGCCGTCATATCCGTGCAGCAGCGCGTGCGTCGCCTCATCCCTCGGGCCGACCAGATCGAGCAGGGTACGCGTCGACACGCCCGCCCAGTCGTTATCGTACCGGGACCAGCTGGTGACGCAGTGGATGTCGCTGCGGGATTTCACCTGCGGCAGCGCCATCAGCCCCGCCCAGTCGAGCGTCACCGGTCGTTCCACCATGCCGCCGATCTTCAGACGCCATCGTTCGTGCGAGACATCGGGCTGGCGACCGAGATCGAGCACGGGCCAGTTCTTGACGAGGTGCTGGCCGGGGGGCAGCCGCTCGCCGGCCGCGCGCACCGGAGCCTGCGCGAGAAAGCGCCCCTCTTGCGCCCATTTCTGCTTGGTGCGGGTCAGCTTGCTGTCGGGCGGGGGCGCGGCTTCGTCCATCTGCGGCTCCTCTGGCGGCACGGCGCCGTAACGGCATTTTCGTAGGTAAAGCGGGAACTTGCGCGCGCGCCAAGCACTGATTCCGACATCACGAGCAAGACTGGAGAGCAGGCGATGTCGTTTATGGACAGGGTGATCGGCGCGCTGACGCCGCCCGAAAGCGACGAGACGCGCATGGAAGCCCGCGCCAGCGCGCGCCGGCAGGCGATCGGCGGCGACTGGCTGGCGCTCGTCCTCGATCACCATGAGCAAATCGAAGCGGCGTTCGCGGCGGTGAAGGCTGCACCCGACGCCTCCAGCGCGCGGGCCGAGCAGAAGAAGTTGGCGCTGCTGCTCAACGGCCACGCCATGGCCGAGGAAGCGGTGCTCTATCCCGAGATGGCGGACAGCGGCCACAAGGGCCATGCCGGCATGGCCTATGAAGAACAGGCGATGACCAAGGTGCAGCTGGCGCTGCTCGACAAGCTGGAGCCGCTGACCAAGGATTATTACGACAAGCTCGAGCATATCCGCGGTGCCGTCACCCACCACATGTATCAGGAAGAGAGCAGCTGGTTCCTCGACCTGAAGCGCGAGGTTCCGGGCAGCCGTCAGGCGGTGCTGGCCGATCGCTACAAGGAAGAGGTGCACCGCTACGCCCCCGATCTGCTCGCCTGAGCGGACCCCCGTGGCGGAGGGCGGCTGCGCGCTGCTCGTCGGCACCTATGACCGGCTGGGCGGCAGCGGCGTGGTGCCGCTGACGCTGACTGCCGACGACCGGCTAATCGTAGGCGAGCCGATGTCGCAGGCGCGGAATGCTTCCTGGTGGGTGCCCGCTGGCGACCTGATCCTTGCCGTGGACGAGCAGGATCAGGGCGAGATCGCCGCCTTCGCCACAGCCGATTGGGAGCCGCGCTTCCGGCGGTCGTCAGGCGGTGCCGCGCCGTGCCATCTTGCCTTCGATCCCGCCACACGCAAGCTCGCCGTCGCCAATTACGAGAGCGGAAGCGTCACGCTGTTCCGGCTGGACGAGGCGGGCCGACCCACCCGCCTCGGCATGGCCTTGCTCACTGGCCATGGGCCGCATGCCGAGCGACAGGCCGGCCCGCATGCGCACTGGGTCGGCTTCGCCGATAGCGGGCGGCGGTTGCATCTGGTCGACCTTGGGGCGGATCGCATCCTATCCTTTACTGTCGATCCGGAGCGCGGCCTTGGCCAGCCCGCAACCGCATGGCATGCGCCGGCCGGGTCGGGGCCGCGGCACCTGGCCTTCCTGCCCGGCACCGATCTGGCCGTCCTCGCCAGCGAACTCGCCTCCACGCTGACGATGCTCCGCCGCACCGGTCCGGACGGCTATGAGGCCGTGCAGACGCTCACCAGCCTCCCGCCGGATGCGGGCGAGAGCCTGATTGGCGCCATCCTCACCACCGAAGCGGGCGATCGCATCCACGTCAGCAATCGCGGGCATGACAGCATCGCGACCTTTGCGCTGGAGGGCGGGCAGCTCCGGCTGCTCGGCCATGTGCCGAGCGGGGGCGCCATGCCCCGCCACCTGCTGCTGCTCAAGGAACGCGCCCGCCTGCTCGCCGCCAACGAGGAAGGGGGTGGCGTCACCCTGTTCGCGGTCGGGCCGGACGGGACGCTGCGCTCCCTGCCCGCACGCGCGGACATAGCGGGCCCGGTCTTTCTGGACCGCGCCTGACGCCTCAGCCCGCTACCGCGCCGAAACCGCCGCCCAGCGCCCGCACCAGCGCGACGGCCGCCTGCAACCGGCTGGTCTGCAACAGGATCGCACTCCGCTCGGCATCGAGCGCCGCGGTCTGCGCCGTGACCACTTCGAGATAGTCCGACGCGCCATCGCGGTAACGGACGAGCGCCAGCGCCTCGGTACGCGCCGCCGCACTTGCCGCCGCGCGCTGGTCGACCGAGGCCTGGGCCAGCAGACGCGCCGCGGCGATCGCATCCTCCACCTCACGGAAGGCCGTCAGCACCGTGCCGCGATACTCTGCCGCCGCCTCGTCAAATTGCGCCCGGCTGATCCGCACCTGCGCGCGCCGCCGTCCGCCATCGAACAACGCGAGCACCGCCTGCGCAGGCCCCAGCGCCCAGAAGGTTGCCGGATTGCTGAGCAGCGCGCCGCTGGTCGCGTCGAAGCCCGCCGCGCCGCCGAGCGTGAGTGTCGGGAAGAAGGCTGCGCGCGCCACGCCGATCCGGGCATTGGCGGCGAAGATGCGCCGCTCCGCTTGCGCAACGTCGGGCCGGCGCTGGAGCAGTTCGGACGGGAGGCCCGGCGGCACCAGCGGCGGCGGCGCCAGCCCGTCCCGCGCAGCGAGGCTGAAGCTGGATGGCACCTCGCCCACCAGCGCGGCGATCTGATGCTCCAGTGCGGCGCGGCGATTGACCACCTCCGCGATCCGGGCACGCGCATCGGACAGCAATGTCTGCGCGCGGCTGACGTCCAAGCCGCTGGCGATGCCGCCGTCGTGGCGCGTGACGGTGAGCTGATGCGCGCGGGCGAAGGCCGAGACGGTGCGATCGAGCAAGGCGCGCTCGGCATCGAGACCGCGGAGCCTGACATAAGCATCCGCCAGCTGCGCCTGCAGGCTCAGCCGCACGTCCGCCAGATCGGCCGCGCTTGCCTGCGCGTCCGCGCGTGCGGCCCGCACCGAGTTGCGGATGCGGCCCCACAGATCGACCTCGTAGGCGAGCTGCGCGCCCACGGTGAACTCGTTGAAGGTCGCACTGCTGCCCGCCAGCGGCCGCCGCGCGGACAGCCGGTCCCGCTCGGCCGACGCAGCGGCGCTGACCTGTGGGGCGAGATCGGCCGCCTCCACCCCGACCTGCGCACGCGCCTGTTCGTAGCGGGCGAGCGCGGCGGCCAGCGTGGGGCTCGCCCGCTCCACGCGCGCCTCAAGCGCGTCGAGCACCGGATCGTCGAACAGCCGCCACCATGCGCCGCCACCCGCCGCCTGCGGCCGCGCGGGCGCCCAGCCCGCGGGCACAACCGGCGCGGCTTCCTTATAGTCGGCCGGAACAGCGGTGATGGGCGGGCGATAGTCGGGTGCGGCAGAGCAACCCGCCAGCGCGATCAGCGCGGCGGCCGCGACGTCACGCCTTGCCATTGCCCGCCTTCGGCTGGGCCGTATCATCCTTCGGCGCGGGGGCGGCCTGCACCCGATCCCCGGTCTGGACCGCATCCGGCGGCATGTCGATCACGCGGTCACGAGGGGTCAGGCCCGAGCCGACCTCGATCTGGCGGCCGAGATCGCGTGCGATCGTTACCCGCTTGATCGTCACGCGGCCGCCCGCATCGACGGTGGCAACGCTGGTGCCGTCGCCACCGAACATGAGCGCGCTCGACGGAATGCGCAGCGTGCCCGCCTGCGCTGCCAGCGGGAAGCTGACCTGTGCGAAGGCGCCCGGCTTCAGCGCGCCGTCGCCATTGCCGGTCTGCAGCTCGACCAGCATCGCGCCCGAGGCATTGTCGACCGCCCCGGCCGAACGGGTCAGCACCGCATCGAAGGCGCGGCCGGGATATTCCGGCAAGGTGAGCGCCGCGTGCATCCCCTTGTGGATCTGTCCCGAATAGCCCTGCGGCACGCGCACGTAGATCCGCACGCGGTGCGCATCGGAGACGGTGAACAAGGGCTGGGCCGCGCTGGTGCCCGATACGACGAGCGCACCGATCTGCGCCGAGCGGCTGGTGACGATGCCCGCAAACGGCGCACGCAACTGGGTGAAGCCTTTCAGCGCCTCCAGCCGGCGAACATTGGCGAGGCTGGCATTGGCGACCGCGGTGCGCGCGCGGTAGTCGGCGGCGCGCTCATCCGCCTCCTGCTGCGACACGGCGTCCGCCTTGAGCAGGTTCGCCCAGCGCTTGGAAGTCGTGCCTGCGAGCGCCTGCTGCGCCAGCGTGGTCTGATAGTCGGCACGCGCCTGCGCCAGCTGCTGGTCGAGATCGGGCGCGTCAAGGATGGCGAGCGGCTGGCCGGCGCGGACATGATCGCCAATGTCCGCCAGCCAGCGGCGCAGATAGCCATTGGTGCGCGCATAGATCGCTGCGCTGTTATAGGCCTGGATCGCGCCCGGCAGCACGAGATCGCTGTGCGCGCCAGCGGTCTCGGGCAGCACATAAGCGACGGTCATCGTGCCGGCCTGCGCCGCCTCACCGGCAAGATGCCGGTCGTTCGAGTAGCGCGAGGCGATGCCCCAGCCCGCGATAGCCAGCGCTGCGATGCCGACACCGAGGCCGATGCGCTTCAACCCGCGCAGTTCGCGGCGGTCCGCCTCGTCGTCGGGCGGGAGTGTGTCGTGGGTGGCAGGCTCAGGCATAAGCGAGGTCGAGATCCCGGGCGGGCGGCGCGGTGCGCCTCTTGCGGTGGAGATAGCTGAACACGGTCGGCACGAAGAACAGGGTCGCGATCGTGGCGACGATCAGGCCGCCGATCACCGCCCGGCCGAGCGGCGCATTCTGCTCGCCTCCCTCGCCCAGGCCGATCGCCATCGGCAGCATGCCGATGATCATGGCGAGCGCGGTCATCAGCACCGGGCGGAAGCGGACCATGCCCGCCTCCATCGCCGCCTGCGCCGCATCGCCCAGCTCCGCCAGCCGCTCGCGCGCGAAGCTGACGACGAGGATCGAATTGGCGGTGGCCACGCCCATGCACATGATCGCCCCCGTCAGCGCGGGGACCGACAGCGTGGTGCCCGTCAGGAACAGGATCCACACGATGCCCGCCAGCGCACCCGGCAGCGCGGTGATGATGATGAAGGGATCGAGCCAGCTCTGGAAGTTGACGACGATCAGCAGGTAGATCAGCAGCACCGCGCCGATCAGGCCGAAGCCGAGGCCGGAGAAGGCCGTGTTCATCGTCTGATACTGGCCGCGCAGCGTCACGGTCGTGCCCTTCGGCTTGTCCTTGTCGAAACGGTCGATCACCTTCTGCACGTCCGCCGCCACCGCGCCGAGATCGCGGTCCTGCGGGGCTGCATAGATGTCGAGCACGGGCATGATGTTATAGTGGCTGACCACCGGATTGGTGTTGGTCCGGTAGATGCGGCCGAGCCCCCCCAGCACCTGCGTCGCGGCATTGGCGCCTGACACCGGCACCGCCGACAGCGCGTTCAGCGAACCCAGCTGATATTCGGGCGTCTGCGCCACGACCGGGTAGGAGACGCCATTTTCCGGATTGAGGAAAAAGACGGGTGCGGTCTGCGACGTGCCGGCGAGCGAACTGGCCAGGCTGTTGGTCACATCCCGCTCGGTCAGCCCATATTGGCCGATGCGCGTGCGATCGATGTCGACGTTGAGCTGCGGATAGCGCGCGGTCTGCTGAAGCCGCACGTCGGCGAGGCCGGGCACGCGGCGGAGTTCGCGCAGCAGCCGCTCGGCAAAAGCAGCGTTGGCGACGGCGTTCTTGCCGGCGATCTGCACGTCGATCGGCGACGGCGCGCCGAAGTTCAGGATCTGGCTGGTGATATCCGCCGGCAGCATCGAGAAGGTGACGCCGGGAAAACTCTTCGGCAGCTCCCGCCGCAGCATCGCGACATGCTCCGAGGTCGGGCGATGATGCTCGGCAAGCGAGATCAGGATATCGCCGTCCTGCGGACCGATCGTGCCGCTGTTGTTGTAGACGGTGTTCAGGGCGGAGACCGGCAGGCCGATATTGTCGGCCATCCGCGCAACTTCACCCGGCCCCAGCAGCACGCGGATGCGCCGCTCGATTCGGTCGAAGATGGCGGCGCTCTCCTCGATCCGCGAGCCGACGGGCGCACGCACGTGCAGCGTGATCTGTCCCGCATCGACTGCCGGGAAGAAGTTGCGGCCGAGGAACGGCACCAGCAGCAGCGACAGCAGCACCACCGCGACGAAGCCCGCCATGAACGGTCGCCGCCGCCCGATCGCGAGCCCCAGCCAGCGGCCATAGCGGGCACGCACCCGCTCGAACCGCACTTCGAACGCGCGCTGGAAGCGGACGAGCGGATTGCGGGAGGGCGGCGCGGCGTGAACGTCCTCGCCCGGCTTGTGCGGCTTGAGCAGATACATCGCCATCGTCGGCACCAGCGTGCGCGACAGGATGAACGATGCGATCATCGCGAACACGACGGACAGCGCCATCGGCACGAACAGGAAGCCGGCGACGCCGGGCAGCGCGAACATCGGCACGAACACGATGCAGATGCACAGCAGCGACACGAAAGCGGGCGTCACGATCTGCGCCGCACCGTCGAGGATCGCCTGGACGACGCCTTTCCCCTGCTCGAGATGCCAGTTGATATTCTCGATGGTGACGGTCGCATCATCGACGAGGATGCCTACGGCGAGCGCCAGCCCGCCCAGCGTCATCACGTTCAGCGTTTGCCCGAACGCCGCCAGCGCGGCGACCGCGGCCAGCACCGCCAGCGGGATCGACAGCGCGATGATGACGGTGGACCGCCACGAGCCGAGGAACAGCAGGATCATCAGGCTGGTCAACGCCGCGGCGATCGCGCCTTCCTTGACCACGCCGGAGACCGCCGCCTCGACGAACAGGGACTGATCGCCGATCGGCTCGATCTTCAGCGAGGCGGGCAATCCGGCTGCAAGGTCCGGAATGCGATCCTTGATCCCCTGGATGATCGCCAGCGTGGAGGTGGCGCCGTTCTTCAGGATCGTCAGCAGCACCGATCGGTGGCCATCGACATGCACAACGTTGGTCTGCGGCGCGGAGCCGTCACGGACGTGGGCGACATCGCGCATGTAGATGGTGGCGCCGTTGACCACCTTGACCGGCAGATCGTTCAGCGCCTCGACCGAGCTGGGCGCGTTGTTCAGCTTGACGCTGTACTGGAAGCTGCCGATCTTGGCGAAGCCGGCCGGGTTGATCTGGTTCTGCGCGGCGATCGCGGCCCCGACATCCTGAGCGGACAGGCCGCGCGCCTGAAGCGCGTTCGGATCGATATCGATCTGCACCTGCCGCTGCCGCCCGCCCGAGGGAAACGGGATCGCGGCACCGGGCACAGTGACGAGCTGTGGCCGCATCTGGTTCTGCCCGATGTCGAACAGCTGCTGCTCGTTCAGGCCCGGCCCGGTCACCGCCAGCTGCACGATCGGCACCGTCGATGCGCTGTAATTGAGGATCAGCGGCGGGGTGACGCCGGGCGGCAGCTGACGCAGCACCGTCTGGCTGACGGAGGTGACCTGCGCCGTCGCGGTGCGCACGTCCGCATTCGGTTGAAGAAACACCTTCACCACGCCGATGCCCTGGAGCGACTGGCTCTCGACATGTTCGATATCGTTGACGGTCGTGGTCAGCACCCGCTCGTACGGCGTGATGATGCGGCCTGCCATCTCCTCGGGAGCCAGACCGGAATATTGCCAGGCCACCGCGATCACCGGCACGCGGATCTCGGGAAAGATGTCGACGGGGGTGCGCAACGCCGCGCCGATGCCTACCATCAGGATCAGCGCCGCCATGACGATGAAGGTCAGCGGCCGCGTCAGCGCGATCTTGACGATGTTGAGCATCGCTGGAGCCATCCCCGAGCCCGACCGCGGCGAGGACCGCCGGAGCCGCATGCAGCGAAGGCGACTCCGCTGCACTGCAAAAAGTGTAACGAACGTTGTCTCAGTTCAAATATATGATACGGCAGGATCGATATCTTTTGCGACCTGATCGATGGAACTGCGCCACCTCCGCTACTTCGTCCGCGTTGCCGAGGAACGGCATTTCGGTCGCGCCGCTGCCGATCTCGGCATCTCGCAACCGCCGCTCAGCCAGCAGATCCGCGCGCTCGAGGAGGAACTGGGCGTGCCGCTGCTCGAGCGGACCAGCCGCCGTGTGGAGCTGACCGAAGCTGGCCGCCTGTTCCTGCCCGAGGCACGCGCCACGCTGGCGCAGGCGGCGCATGCCGCCGACGTTGCACGGCGGGCGCTGGCGGGAGAGATCGGCACGCTGGCCGTCGCCTTCTCAAGCTCGGTCCCGTTCGTGCCTGTGGTCGGCCGCGCGCTCGCAGGGTTCCGGCGCGATCACCCGGCCATCCACCTGACTTTG
This sequence comes from Sphingomonas jatrophae, assembly GCF_900113315.1. Classification (GTDB taxonomy): domain Bacteria; phylum Pseudomonadota; class Alphaproteobacteria; order Sphingomonadales; family Sphingomonadaceae; genus Sphingomonas_P; species Sphingomonas_P jatrophae. The sequence continues at coordinate 878,055 of NZ_FOZG01000001.1, forward strand.
GCCGAGCTGCCGCGCGACGATCAGTTCGACCAACTCGCCACCCGCGCGATCGACCTCGGCTTCGTTCGCGGCTTCGAGCCCTTGCCGCTGCCGCCGCTCCTTTCCGCCATCCTGATCGGGGAGGAGCCGCTACTGGTCGCTATCCCGACTGACCATGCGCTGGCGCAAGAGGATCGACCGCTCGGCGCGGCCGATCTCGCCGGTCTGCCGGTGGTGCAATATCAGGCGGCGGCGGGCGCGGGCTTCACCGATCACCTCTCCGCCATTTTCCGCCGTCGCGGGCTCGATCTGCATGTCGCGCAGGAGGTGGGTGGCCTTGCCAGCCTGATCGGCCTCGTCGCCGCGGGCATCGGCATCGCCCTCCTCCCCCGCTCGCTCGGCACGCTCAAGGCGGACGGGCTGACGTGGCGGCCCTTCGATGAGCCGGGCGCGCTCAGCCGCCTGTGGCTTGTCCATCATCAGCAATGGCCGAAGACCGCGCGCCTGTTCGCCGCATTGCTGAGCGCTGGTGCGGAGCAGGATGAATAGCGCAACCGCATGGCGATAGCCGGAATCGTCGGGTAAGTCGGCCCCCGCCCTGCCGCCGGAGACCTCAGAATGACCGCTGCCGATCGTTTCAACGCGCTGCTGCGCGAATGCCCGCTCGTCGCAATCCTGCGCGGGCTGACGCCGGCGGAGGCGATCCCCGTTGCCGATGCGCTGCGGGACGCAGGGATCCGCATCCTCGAAGTGCCGCTCAACTCGCCCGATCCGCTCGCCAGCATCGCCGCGATCGCCGAGCGCCATGGCGACGCGCTGCTGGTCGGTGCGGGCACCGTGTTGGAGGTGGAGGATGTCGCACGCGTGGCGGCGGCGGGCGGGCAGCTGATCGTCTCGCCGTCCATCGACGAGGCGGTGATTGCGGCAACGGTTGCGGCCGGCCTGGTCTCGGCACCCGGCTATTTCACGCCAACCGAGGCATTCCGCGCGCTGAAGGCGGGCGCGCATGCGCTGAAGCTGTTCCCGGCGGAAGCGGCATCGCCCGCCGTCGTCAAGGCGCAACGGGCGGTGCTGCCGCGCGTGCCGCTGCTCGTCGTCGGCGGCATCCAGCCGGACACGATGGCGCCTTATCTGGCGGCCGGCGCGGACGGCTTCGGGCTTGGCTCCGGCCTCTACAAGCCAGGCCTCTCCGCTGCCGAGGTGGGCAGCCGCGCGCGCGCTTTCGTGGCCACGCTGGCGGCGCTCGGCTGAACGGCGGTCGAGTTCAATCCATCAACAACGCCGAGCGGCAGGAAGGCCGACGGTGGCGACGGCAGCGGAGGGAGGGCTGCCGAGGGTTGCGCCACCGCCGGCGCGAGCGCCACCGATGCTCCGACGCACGAGGGGAGTGCGCGACGGAGACACCGGGGCGACCGCATCAGTCGAGCGCGTAGCGAACGCCGAGCGCGAAGGTGCGGGCGAGGAGAACGGTGCCGAGATTGTAACGCTCGAACCCGCCCTTATCCTCGAATTTGTAATATTCCTGCTGCTTGGTCTTGGTCAGGTTCACCGCATCGAAGGTGACGCCCATCCGATCCGTGACGTTGAGCGTCAACTGGAAGTCCAGGCTCTTGTCCGGCCGGCGCCACACGCCGATCGGATTGGCGAACAGCCGCGCTTCGTTCCGCTGCAGGAAGGCCTTGCGCCAAACATAAGACAGGCGCGCGCCGACCGGGCCGCGGTCATAGGCGGCCGTCACGTTGTACGAGAAGTCCGATACGCCGAAGAAGTCGGTCTTGGTCTCGCCCGTGACGTTTCCATTGATGTCGACCAGCGGGATGTTCTGCGACGACTTCAGGAAGGTGAACGACCCTTGCGCGCCCAGCCCCTTGAGGATGCCGGGCAGCCAGCGCGGGAACAGGGTGAAGCCCACCTCCGCCCCCTTCAGCACGCCGTCTGACGCATTTTCGGGCCGGGTGGTGAGGAAGCGATTGGTGTTCAGGCCGGTGCCGTTGACGTTGACCAACGAGGTGATCGGCACGACCAGCCCCTGGATCTCGCGCCGGAACAGCGTGCCGTACACCGCCATGTCGCGATCGAAATACCACTCCAGGCCAAGGTCGAAATTCTTCGAGCGCGTCGGCTGTAGCGCGGGGTTGCCGCGCGTTCCGGTGCCGTAGCCGACCTGCGTCAGGTCGCCCGTTAGCGTATAGTTCGGGTTGAGATCGCCAAAGGCGGCGCGGCGCAGCGTCTCGCCATAATTGAAGCGCACGCGCACGCCGTCGAACGGCTCGTAGCGCAGCGTCACGCTCGGCAGGAACTTGTGCGTGCCGACCGATCCATTGGTGGTCGTGCCGGCGAACCGATCGGTGAAGGTGACGTCCGTATCCACATCGACGTAGCGGACACCGAACTGGCCGTTGAGCGGCCGGCCGAAGACCGACAGCTGCGTGTCTGCCTGCAGGTAGGCAGCCATGTTGACCTCGTTCACCCGGAAGACCGGGATGAAGTTGAAGTCGTCGCTCAGCCGGATGTTGTTGGTGACGGGCAGCCGCGACAGATAGAGCTGACGGACGGCATCGGCATTCGCCGCATTGGCATAGCCGTTGGGCGCGACCCACGAGCTGGGGATATCCGCCCGCCCGTCGAAGAAGCCCTTGTTGGTATACTGGAACTTTGGGTCTAGCGTGGCGAAGTTCACGCCCAGCACGCCCGCATCCGCGGTGCGGGAGAAGGAGCGTGCGCTGCGATCGTCATAACGAATGCCGCCCTTGATCTGGCGGAGGAAGCCGTCGTCCCACTTGTATTCGGCGTCGAGATGCAGCGTGTAGGCACCACCCTTGGTGATGTCGCCATTGTCGTACAGCTCACCAACCGTCCAGCTGGACGGCTGTGCCAGCAGGGCATCGTCGGCGAAGTGGTAGGAGGGAACGCCACCCGCGGCGTTGAAGTCGACATCGATCCGGTTCGCCACGCGGGTGAGCCGCTGGGCAAAAAACGTCGTCTCGTTCTTGCTGGTCTGGCGTGACAAGTCGGCGGTGATCTTGCCGCCCTCGCCCACGTCCCATTTGCCGTTCAGCGCGTAGACGAAGCCATCGGTCTTGCTCGAACCATAGTCGCCGCTCTGGAAGCCGAAAACATTGTAGGCGTTGCGCGCCTTGACGATGTTGGAGCCTTCGTAAAGCTCGACCTGGGTCGGTGCGGGATCCCAGAAATCGACGAAGCTGAACTGCAGGCTGTTATAGGTGGTGCCGCGGAAGCCCGAGTAGAACACCTCAGCCGTGTAGACGGAGCTGTCGTTCGGCGCCCATTGCAGTGCGGCGTTGACTGACGGCCGCTCGCGCTTGCCGCGCAGATCGGACGAGAAGATAGCGTCCCGCGACAGCAGATAGGGCGTCGCCACGCCGTTGACGAGCATCGTCGAGCCGGCGGTGTCGGCCAGGCCCGCGTCCGTGCCCACCTGCCACTCGCCCGCGCCCGGGCCGCGGATGAACGCGCCTGTGATCGGGTCGGTCGCCGCCGGGAAGATGCGCTGATACGGCAACAGGCCGCTGCCCGCTGGCGGCGTCGCAGTGGCGAACGGCACCTGCGCACCGGCAGTCACCGCCATGTTGCGATACTTCGTGCGCGTATAGCTGCCGTTGATCAGGATGCCGATGTCACCGATGCCGGTTTCCCAGCGATTGCTGACCAGCGCCGAGACGTTCGGGTTATACGTATCCGCCTGCTCGTTGTAGATGCCGCGGGCGAGGCCGGAGATGGCGAAACCGTCGAAATCGAATGGCCGGCGGGTGAAGACGTCGATCTGGCCGGCGATGCCCGTCTCGATCTGCTCGGCGGCGCGGGTCTTGTAGACATCGACCCGCTTGACGAGGTTGGCGGGGATGTCCTGAAGGCTGAACGACTGCCCGGTGGTGGTAAAGATGTTACGGCCGTTCAGCGTGGTCAGCGCATCGGGCAGGCCGCGGATGGAGATCGCCGCCGCCTCGCCGCCGGTGCGGTCGGTAACCTGGATGCCAGTGACGCGCTGGAGCGCCTCGATCACGTTGTTGTCGGGCAGCTTGCCGACATCCTCGGCGACGATCGAATCGACCACCTGCACCGCGTCGCGCTTGACGTTGAGCGCACCGACGATCGATGCGCGCACGCCCGTCACGACGATCTCGTCGGCAGCGGGTGCATGCGCGCTTGCCGCAGAGCCGCCGGCGGCGGCATCGCTGACGTTGCCGCCCACCTGGCCCTCGGCAACCGAGTTGGTGCTGCGCGCGGGCGTACCGTCCGAGGCCGTCTCGGCCTGGTCCTTCGGCACGCCGCCCGTAGCCGGCGGCGTCTGCGCCCATGCCGGCGCGGCAGCCAGGAAGGAGAGCGCCGAAACGGAGCCCAAAATCGTCGCCTTCAACCTCATCACACCCCTCCCAAGACGCCGTTCGAACGCGGCATTAGTCGGACATTTGCTACGCCGCGCCCCTGCGCCAGACAAGTGGCAATTGCAACAGATTTGCATGACCACCGTCACAAAGGGAGCGCGCATCCTTTCAGATGTGCCTCGAACGCAACGCACCGGGCACCAGATTACTACGACAAGGGGAGCGGCTTACGGAGCGTCGGACGGACCTGCTCGCAGCAGCGTTCACTTCACCAGCTGAGGGTGCGCAGAGGATCGCGCCTGACGAGCGCCGACAGCCGCAGCCAAGCGAGCGCGCGGTCGCAGGGGCTGATCCCTGTCGCTCAGCGACTCCAGCTACCTTCAGAATCCGCCAGCGTCATCGCTGACGAAGCTGGCGGCATGCCCAATTCAGTCGACCCGGCTCACACCCGCCCGTTGGCGCGCGGCACGCCGAAATCGGGCACGCCATCCGCCTTGTAGCCGAAGGGCTGGACGCGCGTGTGGCGGTTGGGATCGAACAGGGGATCGCCCTTGATCTCCTTATAGTCGCGCGCATGATAGACGAGCATGTCGCGCCCGCGCTCGTCCACCGTGAAGCTGTTGTGGCCAGGGCCGTAGATGCGGTTCGCCTCCGATGTCTGGAAGACGGGCGTCGGCGATTTCATCCAGCTCTTCGGGTCCATGATGTCCGCATCGTCGCGCGCGGTCAGCATGCCCATGCAGTAACGCGCGTCGGTGGCGCTGGCAGAATAGGTGATGAACAGCCGGCCGTTGCGCGCCAGCAGGGCCGGCGCCTCCGCCACCTTGAAGCCCTGCACCTCCCACGCCAGTTCGGGCACGGTCAGCCGCGCAGGCTTGGCCGCCAGCGTCAGCGGGGTCGCCATCGGCGCCAGATAGAGGTTGGAGTTGGTCTCGATCCCCGGCTCCCGCTGCGCCCAGCAGAAGTAGCGCTGGCCGCGGTGGACGAAGCTGGTCGAATCGAGGTTGAAGCTGTCCCACGGCGTTTGGAACTGGCCGAGCTCGGACCAGCCGCCCGCCATCGGATCGGCCCCGTCGCACGCCACCGCATAGGTGCGGATGCGGAACACGTCCTCGCCGCCGCCGCTCGGGCCGGCGGCGAAATACATGATCCAGCGATTGTCGATCAGGTGCAGCTCGGGCGCCCAGATGAAGCCCGACAACGGCCCGCTGGCCTGATGCCGCCACAGCACCCGCTCCTGCGCGGTGGCGAGGCCGGCGAGCGTCTTCGCCCGGCGCAGCACCAGCCGGTCATATTCGGGGACGGAGCCGGTCATGTAATACCAGCCGTCCGTGTGGCGGAAGATCTGCGCGTCGGCGCGCTGGCGGACGAGCGGGTTGCTCAAGCCGGTCTGGCGCGCGCTGCGGGCGAGCGCGGGGGTGGCCACGGCTCCGGCGAGGAACAGGCGGCGGTCGATCATCATGGGTCAGTCCTCCAGCACGGGCCAGCCGTCCGCACCCCAGCGGATCGGGGCGATGCGCAGCGTCGGCGCGCCTTTGTTCTCGCGGTCGTAAGCGTGCCACACGACATAGTCGGTGCCGTCCTTGTCGCGCATCACGCCGGCATGGCCGGGTCCGCGCCAGCGCTGCTTCTCGGGCAAATCGGCGCGGATGAAGATGGTGCCCTGCCCGTTCATCAGGGGGCTGCCGTCCTTGCCCACATAGGGCCCGGTGATCGCCTTCGATCGCCCGACGACGGTATAGTAGGTGCTCTGCGCGCCCTTGCAGCAATAATCGTAGCTAACGATCAGCCAGTAATAGCCGCCGCGATCGATGATGAACGGTGCCTCCACCGGCGCCGGGCCACCTGCCGGTGCCGGCCGCCTCGCAAGCGAGACAGGATGCCTGGCGTCGAGCGGCTTGCCCGTCTTCGCATCGAGCGCGAACAGCTTGATCCCCGACCAGAAGCTGCCGAGCGCCAGCCAGTGCCTGCCGTCGCGATCACGCACGAAGTTCGGATCGATCGCGTTGTAATCGTCGCCCGGCATCGACTGGACAACCAGCCCCTCGTCCCGCCAGCCATAATTGGGCGAGGCGCGGTCGAGCGTCTTGCTGGTGGCGAGCCCGATGGCGGAGCGGTTCGATCCGAAGGTCGAGACCGAATAATAGAGCCGGTAGCGCCCGTTCACGAAGCTGATGTCGGGCGCCCACATGTCGCGCGCGCCCGGCACCGCCTTCGTCGCCCAATCGGGCAGCTTGTCGAGCGGCTTGGGCGCCGCCTTCCACGTGACGAGATCGGTCGAGGTCTTTGCCGACAGGCCGGTCGAGAAGGCGTAATAGGTATCGCCCTCTCGGATCATCACCGGATCGTGCGTCGGCGCGATGTCGCCGGTCAGGCGGTCGTTGAGCGAGCCGCCCGGCGGCGCGGCCTGCACGCAGGCCGCCATCACCACTCCCAGCGCAGCGAACAGTGCTTTGCGCATCTTCCTCTCCCCCTTGTGGCGGTGACCGCGCGTCAGCGCAGCTCCAGCATCACCACGGCCTTGGGCGGCAGCGTGACGTTGAGCGTGCCGTTCGCCACGCTGGCGCCGGTGAACGCCACCGGCCGCACCGTCTGCGGCGCCTCAAAGCTGTTGAGCGAGGTGATCGCCGGGGCGGTCAGGATCTGGCCGGTCGCGGTGGTGGCAGTCACGCCCGCCAGCGTCGTCGTCACTGTCGCGGGCTGGTTCGGATCGAGATTGGCCAGCGCGACGCGCACCACGCCATCCTTGCCGCGAACCGCGGAGGCGGACACGGCGGGCATCGACCACTTGTCCTTGGCATACCAGCGCGAGTTGACCTCGATCGGCAGCACGGTGCCATCCATGTAGGGCTTGTACATGGCGAAGACGTGGTAGGTCGGCGTCAGGACCATCTTGGCGCCGTCGGTCAGCACCATCGCCTGCAGCACATTCACCATCTGCGCGATGGCGGTCATCTTCACGCGGTCGGCATGCTTGGCGAAGATGTTGAGGTGGATCGCGGCGACCAGCGCGTCCCGCAGCGTGTTCTGCTGGCGCAGGAAGCCGGGGTTGGTGCCCGGATCGCCGGCATACCAGGTGCCCCACTCGTCCACCGCCAGCCACACGCGCTTGTTCGGATCATATTTGTCCATGATCGCGCTGTGCTTGGTGATCAGCTCGTCGATGCGGTTCGCCTCAAACAGGGTCTCGGCCCAGCCCGCCTCGTCGAAGTCGATAGCGGACGCGCGCGGCGGCCATCCACCAGGGATGGTGTAATAATGCAGCGACAGCGCGTCGACCTGACCGGCGGCTTGCGCGATCATCGTTTCCGTCCACTTGTAATCGTCGACGTTAGCGCCCGCAGCGATCTTCAGGATACGCGTGCCGGCCGGTGCCTTGATGAAGGTGGCGTAGCGGCGCGTCTCGTCCGCGGCGAACTCCGCGCGCATGTTGCCGCCGCAGCCCCACAGCTCGTTGCCGACGCCGAAATAGGGCACATTCCACGGCGCCTTGCGCCCATTCTTCGCACGCTCGTCCGCCAGGCTGCCGGCGGGCGCGGTCATATATTCGACCCACTCCGCCATCTCGCGTGGTGTGCCGTTGCCGACGTTGCCCGCGACATAAGCCTCTGCGCCAAGCAGCTCCGTCAGGTCGAAGAATTCGTGCGTGCCGACGGTGTTCGGCTCGGTCACGCCGCCCCAGTGGGTGTTGATCTTGACCGGGCGCTTGGCCCGCGCGCCGATCCCCTCGCGCCAGTGATATTCGTCGGCGAAGCAGCCGCCTGGCCAGCGCACCACCGGCACGTTCAGGCCCTTCAGCGCGCCGACCACGTCGTTGCGGAAGCCGCGCGTGTTTGGGATTTTGCTGTTTTGGCCGACCCACAGGCCGCCATAGATGCCATTGCCGAGATGCTCGGCGAATTGCGTGAAGATGCGCCGATCATACGTCGGGCCTGGCCTGTCGCCATGGATCGTTGCGCTCGCGCCCTCCGTTGGTGGGGTCTGCGCTTTGTAGGGCGCGGGCGGCGTCTGCGCGACCGCCGCCGTGCCCAGCAGCATTGCCGCCGCTGCGCTCAGAAACCTCGTCATCTATCCTCTCCCTTATTCTTCGAACGCCTCGACCTGCTCGCGCTTGCCCCTCAGGAAAGCGTCGGCGACGAGGCGCAACGGATCGGTGTCCACGTCGCTGCGACCGGTGCGGATCAGCGTGGAAAAGCGGGCGTAGAGCCCGGCATATTCGCGGTCCTCGCTGTGCGTGGTGCCGCTCGGGAGCGTCAGCACCGCGCCGCCGCGGGACAGCTTCAGCGTGCCCGCGTCCGTCTCGACGATGATGTCCCAGCTTTGCGGGCCGGTCTGGCGCCAATCGAGATCCATGTGGATCGGCGCGCCCGCCGTGTCGCAGAAGGCGAGATCGGCGGCGATCGGCGCAGCGCGATTGGCCGGCAGCATCAGGGTCGCGGCCTTCAGGAAGAAGGGCCGCGGCAGGATGTGCGTGGCGATGGACAGCGCGTTGATGCCGGGATCGAACACGCCAAGGCCGCCCGGCTCCCAGATCCACGCCTGGCCGGGGTGCCACACGCGCACATCCTCGCGCCAGATGATCGACACCTGCTTGACCGTGCGATCGGACAGCCATGCCCGCGCCGGTGCGACCCCCGCGGCAAAGCGCGAATGCCAGCCGGCGAACAGGCTCGCCCCCACCCGCTCGGCCCGCGCCTCCAGCGCCGCGACCTCCGCCAGCGTCGCGCCCGGCGGCTTTTCGAGAAAGACGTGGACGCCGCGCTTCAGCGCCCCGGCCGCCAGCTCGTAGCGAACCTGCGGCGGGGTGCAGAGCGCCACCGCATCCACCGGCGGCCCTTCCGCCAGCAGCGCGTCGAGGCTCTTGTGGTGCGGCACGCCGGCAACGCCCGGATCGTGCGGGCTGACCGTGGCGGCGAGGCTGAATCCGCTGTCGCCGGCAATGGCGGGAAGGTGCTGGTCGCGGGCGATCTTGCCCATGCCGACCACGGCGATGCGCACGGGATCCATGTTCAAAGCGCCTTCACCGTGACGGGCTGCTCCGCCGCACGCGTTAGCGGATTGCGCAGCGGCAACGTGAACGGCGCCGCCTCGATCTCGAACGCGTCGCCCACCTGCGTCCGGATGCCGTCGGCAAAGGACAGGGTCGCCGTGCCGAAGAAGTGGACGTGGATGTCGCCGGGCCGGCGGAACTGGGCATATTTGAAATGGTGTTGCTCAAGATTGGCCAGCGTGTGCGACATGTTCGCCTCGCCCGACAGGAACGGCTTCTCCCAGAGCACCGCGCCGTCCCGCAGGATGCGGCTCGCCCCCTCGATATGCTCGGGAGGCTCGCCCACCAGCAGCTCGGCGCCCAGCGCCGCCTGGCGCAGCTTGGAATGGGCGAGCCACAGATAGTTGTGCCGCTCGGTTACGTGATCGGAGAATTCGTTGGCGAGGCACAGGCCGATACGGTGCGGCGTGCCGTCAGGCCCGATCAGGTAAATGCCGGCCAGCTCCGGCTCCTCGCCGCCATCCTGCGCGAAAGCGGGCATTTCGAGCGTCTCACCCGGCCCACGCAGCGCGGAGCCATCGCCCTTGTAGAACCATTCCGGCTGCTGGCCGATCTCGCCCGCCGCCGGCTTGCCGCCCTCGACGCCCTCAAGGAACATCTTCATCGAGTCGGTCAGCGCTTCTTTGTCGGCCGCCGCCCGGTGCATCTTGTCGCGTCCCTCGGCCGATCCGAGATGCGTCAGGCCTGTGCCCGCCAGCAGGATGCGCGACGGCTCGTCATGGTCGATCGGCGCGATCAGACGACCGGCCGCCAGCTCCGCCGCGACCTCGACGGTGGCGCCCTGCCCCGCCGAACGGACCTGCGTGGCGAGATCGGTGCCGGCGGCGATGGCCTGCTCCGCAAGGGCGCGGATGGTCGTCGCGCCGGGCACGAAGGCGGCGGCATCGCCATCCGCCGCGATCACCGAACGGGTGCCGTTATCGGCGCGATGCTGCAACAGGCGCAGGGCCATAGATCCTCTCCGGGAAAGCCGGGATGCCGCCGCTGCGGTCACCCCGGAAACAAGGGGTTGTTCAGGCGGGCTTGCCGTCGACCAGCCGCGGCGCAGTGCCGGCGGCATCGTCGCGCAGCTCGGCCGGCAGCAGATCGGGCAGGAGGTTCTGGTAGGAAACGGGCCGCAGGAAGCGATCGATCGCCATGCTGCCGACCGACGTGGTGCGCCCGTCCGACGTGGCCGGGAACGGCCCGCCATGCACCATCGCGTGCGTCACCTCGACACCGGTCGGCCAGCCGTTCGCGAGGATGCGGCCTGCCTTGCGCTCCAGGATCGGAACGAGGCGCGCAGCGAAGTCGACGTCACCGGCATCCATCTGGATCGTCGCCGTCAGCTGGCCTTCCGACGCCTTGAGCACGCGGTGCAGCGCTGCCTCGTCACGGCAGCGGACGAGCAGCGACGAGGCACCGAACACCTCGTGGCCGAGCGACTCGTCGGCGAGGAACGCCTCCGCGTCGGTGGCGAAGAAGGCGGCGCGCCCGCAGGTAATCCCCTCGCCCACGTCGCCGCGGCCGATCGTCTCGACGTGCTTGTGACCGGACAGCGCGGTCACGCCCGCTTCGTAGGCGGCGTGGATGCCCTTGGTCAGCATGGTGGTCGGCTTCGCGCCACCAAGCGCGGTGCGAGCGGTATCGACGAAGGCGTCGAGCCCCTCACCCTCGATGGCGAGGACGAGGCCGGGGTTGGTGCAGAACTGCCCCGCCCCCATCGTCAGCGATCCGACGAAGGCGGTGCCGAGATCCGCCGCGCGCGCCTTCAGTGCCTCCGGGCAGAGGATGACGGGGTTGATGCTCGACATCTCGGCATAGACCGGGATCGGCACGTCCCGCGCCTGCGCCAGCCGGACGAGCGCGAGCCCGCCGCCGCGCGATCCGGTGAAGCCGACCGCGGCGATGCGTGGGTCCTTGACCAGCGCCTCGCCGAGATCGTTGCCCGGCCCGACGAGGTGGCCGAACACGCCCTCGGGCATGCCCGTCTTCTCCGCCGCGCGCAGGATGGCAGCAGCAACGAGAGCGCCCGTCGCCGGATGCGCCGGATGCCCCTTCACGACGACGGGGCACCCCGCCGCCAGTGCCGAGGCGGTGTCGCCACCGGCAGTGGAGAAAGCGAGCGGGAAGTTGGACGCCCCGAACACTGCGACGGGGCCGATCGGCACCATGCGCAGCCGCAGATCGGGCCGCGGCAGCGGCTGACGCTCAGGCAGCGCCGGATCGACGCGCAGGCCGAGATATCCGCCCTCGCGGACGACGCCGGCGAACAGCTTGAGCTGGCCGACAGTGCGCCCGCGCTCGCCCTCCAGCCGGGCGCGCGGCAGGCCGCTCTCGCGCATGGCGGTGACGATCAGCTCGTCGCCGATCGCGACGATCTCATCGCCGATCGCGTCGAGGAAGGCGGCCCGCGCCTCGCGGTCGAGGGCGCGATAGGCGTCGAACGCGACCTCGGCCGCGGCGCAGGCGGCGTCGACATCGGCAGGGCCATGCGTGGCGAACGGCGCACCGAACGCTTCGCCGGTCGCGGCATCGATGGATTGGAACGGGTGGGCTGCCGGCGCAGGCATGGTCTCGACCGTCATCGCGCGTCTCCTTGATTACTCCGACATATGACAGCAAGCTGGCGAGCGCAACGATTTAGCTTCCCTCAGGCGGCACTCGGCTGATACGTCGCCAACCGGAATGAAAGTGGACACAGACGAGAGCCAGAGCGGCCCCGCCGATGCAGAGGCGCCCGCGCCCCGCAGCCCGCGTGGCACCGGACGGCGTCTGCACGGCGCCATTGCGCACAAGCTGGGCGTGGCGATCATGTCCGGGGAATATGCGCCGGGCGATACGCTGTCCGGCGAGGTCGCCTTCTCCGAGGCGCTTGATGTGTCGCGCAGCGCCTATCGCGAGGCGGTGCAGGTTCTCGCCGCCAAGGGGCTGGTGGAAAGCCGTCCGAAGGCTGGCACGCGCGTGCTGCCCCGCTCGCGCTGGAACCTGCTCGATCCCGACGTGCTCGCCTGGGCCTTTTCCGGTGAGCCCGACCGCCACTTCGTCCGCAGCCTGTTCGAGTTGCGCGCGGTGGTCGAGCCCGCCGCCGCCCGCTTCGCCGCGGAACGCCGCAGCCGCGACGACCTGAAGGCGATGAAGGATGCGCTTGCGCTGATGCGCCGCCACACGCTGGCGACGGACGCGGGCCGTGCCGCCGATCGCGATTTCCACGATGCGATCCTGCGCGCCACCCGCAACGATGCGATGGTGGTGCTGAGCGCCAGCATCGGTGCCGCGGTGAACTGGACGACGCAGTATAAGCAGCGCGCCCGCGCCCTGCCCCGCAATCCGATCCCCGATCATGCGAAGGTCTATGACGCCATCGCGGGGGGCGACGGCGAAGCGGCGGCGAGCGCGATGCGCGTGCTGGTCGATCTCGCGCTCGAGGATACAGCCAGCGCGATGGAGGGGTGAGGATCGTCGCTCACCCCGCCATGCCGACCAAATAGTCCGACGCCTCTTACCCGACGTGCGGCTCCGTGACCGCTCCGGTCGGCTTCGCGCCCCAAACCGCATAGAACAGCACGTAAAGCTCGCACGCCGCCGTCAGCAGGAACGAGGTCTGCAGGCCGACCGTGTCCGCCAGCCAGCCCTGCACCACCACCAGCGCACCACCCGCAATCGCCATGATCAGCAGGCCCGATCCTTCCTCGGTGAGCGGGCCGAGACCACGGATGCCGAGCGTGAAGATGGTCGGGAACATGATGGAGTGGAACAGCCCGACGAGGATCAGCGCCCACATCGCCGTCGGCCCGCTCGCGAACACCGTCACCAGCATGACGACGAACGCGCCGATCGAGCAGAAGGCCAGCACCTTCTCCGCCGACACACGCTGCATTACCGCCGAGCCGACGAAACGGCCGACCATCATCCCGCCCCACAGCAGGGTGAGATAACGGCCCGCACGCTCGGCGGTCAGGTTAGCGATATCGGGCTGGCTGACGAAATTGACGAACAGGTTGGCGACTCCGATCTCCGCGATCAGGTAGATGAAGATCGCCGGCACGCCGAAGACGAGGTTGCGATGCTTCCACAGCGAATGGTTGCGCCGCTCCTCCTTGGCCAGCCGCTGCGTCGCCGCGCCCATGGCTGGCAGCGGGAAACGGGCGATCACCACCGCGAGCACGACCAGCACCGCCGCCACCAGGACGTAGGGCAGGATCACCGACTGCGCATCGGCCAGCCGCTCCGCCTGCGTCAGCACCGTGCCCGCCTCCGCCGTCCCGCCCTTGGAGCGGCCGAGGATCAGATAGGCCCCGAACAGGGGCGCCAGCATCGTGCCGGCCGAGTTCATCGCCTGCACCAGGTTCAGCCGCGACGACGCCGTCTCGGGCGATCCGATCACCGCGACATAAGGGTTTGCCGCCACCTGCAGCGTCGTGATGCCGCTGGCGATGACGAACAGCATGGCCAGCGTCACGCCGTAGGACGGCAGGCTCGCCGCCGCCACCATGCCGAGCGAGCCCGCCGCCATGACGAGCAGACCGACCACCAGCGACTTCTGGTAGCCGATCCGCTCGATCAGCTTGGCCGCGGGAATGGAGGCGACGAAATAGGCGATGAACCATACGCTCTCGATCAGCGTCGTCTGGGTATAGTTCAGGTCGAACACGCTGCGCAGATGCGGCAGCAGCGTGTTGTTGATGACGGTGATGAAGCCCCACATGAAGAACAGGCTGGCCAGCAGCGTCAGCGCGGATCGGTAGCGGCCGGGCTCATAGGCTGCGGCAGGGCTTATGCTGGTGGATGCGATCGGTGCGGCCATGTTCACCCTTCTCCCGCAGGCTGCGACCATGCGGACGATGCCGTCCCGCAGCCGCTTGCCCTTCTTCTTTTTGTCCGACTATATAGCGGCACAAGGCGCGTCAACGGCGCCCGGGCCGAAAAGGATGAGGCATGCGGAAGGTGCGGAACGGGGGCGCGGCGCTTGCGCTGGTCATGGCGATGGGGATGGCGATGCCGGCTGCTGCTGCCACGGTGACGCGCGCGCCTGCAGGCGCGCTCAGCAACGGTACCGCGATCGAGGCGATCACGCTCAAGAACGAAGCGGGCATCTCCGCGCGCATCCTCACCTATGGCGCCACGCTCCAGTCGCTCATCGCGCCCGACCGCGCCGGCCGTCCGGCCGACGTGCTGCTCGGCTATGACGATCTCGCCTCCTACGAGCAGCACCCGAATTATTTCGGCGTCACCGTCGGCCGCTACGCCAATCGCATCGCCGGCGCGCGCTTCAGCCTGGACGGCAAGAGCTACCAGCTGCCGGCGAACGACAAGACCAATTCGCTCCATGGCGGCGGCAAGGGCTTCGACAAGCAGCCCTGGCGCGTGGTCTCGACCAAGGATGGCGCGAGCGCCAGCGTGGTCCTCGCGCTGACCAGCCCCGATGGCGATGCGGGCTATCCCGGCAAGCTCGACGTCACCGTCACCTACTCGCTCGACGAGGCGGGCGCGCTGACCATCGCCTTCGATGCGAAGACGACCAAGCCGACCGTGGTCAACATGACCAATCATGCCATCTTCAACCTCGGCGGCGAGGGATCGCCGCTCGGCGCCACCTACCAACGGCTGACCATCCCGGCGACCACCTATACGCCGGTCGACGACAAGCTGATCCCGACTGGAGAGCGCCGCCCCGTCGCCGGCAGCGTGTTCGATTTCCGGAGCGGCCGCGTAATCGCCGACGGCATCCGCGACGGTCGCAACCAGCAGATCCGCTATGGCCAAGGCTATGATCACAACTTCGCGCTCGACAAGGGGCTGACCAAGCAGCCCGGCCTCGCCGCGCGGCTGGAGGATCCGGCGTCGGGCCGCGTCCTCGAAGTGCTCACGACCGAACCGGGCGTGCAATTCTATACCGGCAACTTCCTCGACGGCACGTATCTCGGCAAGGGCGGCCACCTTTACCGCATGGGCGACGGCATCGCGCTGGAACCGCAGAAGTTTCCGGATGCGCCCAACCAGCCCGACTTCATCTCCGCACGTGTGGATCCCGGCAAGCCCTATCGGCACGTCATGATCTACCGCCTGTCCACGCTTCGCTGACGGACCTTTCATGACCGAGATCGCCAAGCCCAAGCTGCGCTCGCGCGCCTGGTTCGACAATCCTGCCAATATCGACATGACCGCGCTCTATCTCGAGCGCTATCTCAACTTCGGCATCACGCTGGAGGAACTGCGCTCGGGCCGGCCGATCATCGGCATCGCGCAGACCGGCAGCGATCTCTCCCCCTGCAACCGCCACCATCTCGTGCTTGCGGAGCGGCTGCGCGACGGCATTCGCGAGATGGGCGGCATTCCGCTCGAATTTCCGGTTCACCCAATCCAGGAAACCGGCAAGCGCCCGACTGCGGGGCTGGACCGCAATCTCTCCTATCTCGGCCTCGTCGAGGTGCTTTACGGCTACCCGCTCGACGGCGTGGTGCTGACGATCGGCTGCGACAAGACGACCCCTGCCTGCCTGATGGCGGCGGCGACGGTGAACATCCCCGCCATCGCGCTGTCGGTCGGCCCGATGCTGAACGGTTGGCACAAGGGCGAGCGCACCGGCTCGGGCACGATCGTCTGGAAGGCGCGGCAGATGCTGGCGGCCGGCGAGATCGACGATGCCGAGTTCATCAAGCTGGTCGCCAGCTCCGCACCCTCGACCGGCTATTGCAACACGATGGGCACGGCGACGACGATGAACTCGCTGGCCGAGGCGCTGGGCATGTCGCTGCCCGGCTCCGCGGCGATCCCCGCCCCTTACCGGGACCGCCAGGAAAGCGCCTATTGGACGGGCCGCCGCATCGTCGAGATGGTGGCAGAGGATCTGAAGCCGTCGGACATCCTGACGCTGGATGCGTTCCACAATGCCATCGTCGTCAATTCGGCCATTGGCGGATCGACCAACGCGCCCATCCACCTCGCCGCGCTCGCCCGCCATGTCGGCGTCGATCTGCCGCTGAAAGATTGGGAGACGCACGGTCACAAGGTGCCTCTGCTCGTCAATCTGCAGCCCGCGGGCGAGTATCTGGGGGAGGATTACTACCGGGCCGGCGGCGTGCCCGCGGTTGTCGCACAGCTGATGAAGCAGGCGCTGATCCGCGAGGACGCGCTGACGGTCAACGGCCGAACCATCGGCGACAATTGCCGGGGCGCGAAGGTGGAGGACGAGAAGGTCATTCGCCCGTTCGATCAGCCGCTCAAAAGCGATGCGGGCTTCATCGTTCTGACCGGCAATCTCTTCGACGCCGCGATCATGAAGACCAGCGTGATCTCCGACGAGTTCCGCCAACGCTATCTGTCCAACCCGGACGATCCGGACGCCTTCGAGGGCCCAGCCATCGTGTTCGACGGGCCCGAGGATTATCATCACCGCATCGACGATCCGTCGCTCGGCATCACCACCAGCACCTTGATGTTCATGCGTGGCGCGGGGCCGATCGGCTATCCGGGCGCGGCCGAGGTCGTGAACATGCGCCCGCCCGCCTACCTCATCACCGAGGGTGTCCATGCCCTGCCCTGCATCGGCGACGGGCGGCAGTCGGGCACCAGCGGCTCGCCCTCAATCCTCAACGCCAGCCCCGAGGCCGCGGCCAATGGCGGCCTTGCACTGCTGCAGACCGGTGATCGCGTGCGGATCGATCT
This sequence comes from Sphingomonas jatrophae, assembly GCF_900113315.1. GTDB lineage: Bacteria > Pseudomonadota > Alphaproteobacteria > Sphingomonadales > Sphingomonadaceae > Sphingomonas_P > Sphingomonas_P jatrophae. The sequence continues at coordinate 895,077 of NZ_FOZG01000001.1, forward strand.
GCGCAAGGGCCGCGTCGACGTGCTGATCGCCGACGAGGAACTGACCGAGCGCCGCCGTGCGCTGATGCAGGCCGGCGGCTACGCCTATCCCGCCTCGCAGACGCCGTGGCAGGAGATCCAGCGATCGGTCGTCGGCCAGCTCGACACGGGAGCGATTTTGGAAGGCGCGGAAAAGTATCAGCGCCTTGCCCAGACCGCCGGCGTGCCGCGCGACAATCACTGACGACAGGCAAAGGGCAAGGAGCAACCATGACGGGCTGGCGCATCGTTCCGCGCGGCGGCCAGCGCGACACGCTGGGCGAAGGCACAGTGTGGTCGGCGCGGGAGGGGGCGCTCTACTGGGTCGATATCCTCGCCCCCGCGCTCAACCGGCTGGTGCTCGCAACCGGCAACGTCACGCGCTGGCCTATGCCCGAGCCGCTCGGCTGGGTGGTGGAGCGCACCGGCGGCGGCTTCATCGCCGGCTTACAGAGCGGGTTTGCCGAGCTGGATCTCGATCCCGTGCGCATCCGCCCCATCGCCGATCCCGAGCCGCACCTGCCGGGCAATCGCATGAATGACGGCAAGGCGGACGCGCATGGTGCCATCTGGTGCGGCACGATGGACATGGCGGAGGCGGCCGACACGGGCGCGCTCTACCGCTTCGGCCCCGATCGGCAGATCGGGCGCGCCGACAGCGGCTATGGCGTGCCGAACGGACCCGCTTTCTCCACCGACGGGCGCTGGCTCTACCATAGCGATACCGCGCGCCGCACCGTGTTCCGCTTCCCGCGTCTCGATGCGGCGCGGCTGGGCGCGCGCGAGACATTCATCACCTTCGCCGAGGAGGACGGTCATCCTGACGGCATGACCGTGGATGCGCAGGATCATCTCTGGATCGCGCACTGGGGCGGCTCACGCGTCAGCCGCTTTCGGCCGGACGGCACGCTCGACCGCGCCATCGCACTGCCGGCACGACAGATCACCAACTTGGCCTTCTGCGGCGACGCGCTCGACCGGTTGATCGTCTCCAGCGCCGCCATCGGCCTGCCCGACAGCGACGTGGATGGCGCGCTGTTCGAAGTGGATGCCGGTGTCCGAGGCTGCGCGCCGGGCCTCTTCGCCGGCTAGAGGCTTCGGGCCTGACGGTCGACCCAAGCCTGCCCTTGTTGTCGGCGGCGCCCGCACGCTGCAAAGCGAGGCCGCCATGAGCATGACAGACACGCAGGCCACTGTCGGCCACGCACGCGGCAGCAGCGCCTATCGGCGGCTGACGCTGGCCATGCTGTTCGCCGGCTTCTCCACCTTCTCGCTGCTCTACGCGGTGCAGCCGCTGCTGCCGTTGCTTGCACAAGATTATGCGTTGAGTGCCGAGGCTGCGTCGCTTGCCATTTCGCTCGCCACCGGGCCGCTCGCCGTCGGCATACTTGTGGCAGGTGCGCTGAGCGATCGGCTCGGCCGGCGTCCTTTGATGGTGTTCGCCATGCTCGCCGCCGGCGTGCTGACGCTCGCAGCCGCGTTCGCGCCCGGCTGGCACGCCTTGCTCGCGCTGCGGCTGCTGACCGGGATCGCGCTGGCGGGCGTGCCCGCGGTCGCCATGGCCTATGTCGCGGAGGAGGTGGACGCCGCCTCCATCGGTGCGGCGATGGGGCTCTATATCGGCGGCAGCGCGCTCGGCGGCATGGCCGGACGGCTGGTCGCCAGCCTCGCCGCCGATGTGGCCGGCTGGCGCTGGGCGATCGGTGCCGTCGGCCTGGCGGGCATCGTCATGGCAGAGGCCTTCCGCCGCCTGGCGCCGCCCTCCCGCCGCTTCGTTCCGCGCCGCGGCGGTCACCTTCGCGGCGCGCTCCGCCTGTTCCGCGATCGCGGACTTGTCCTGCTCTATGCCGAGGCGTTCGTCCTGATGGGCGTGTTCATCACGCTCTACAATTATGCGGGCTTTCGCCTGCTCGCGCCGCCTTATGGGCTCAGCCACGCGGCGGTCGGCGCGGTGTTCCTGCTCTATGTGCTGGGCTCGGCCAGTTCCGCCTGGTTCGGCGCACTGGCCGGCAGGCTCGGCCGCCGTCACGTCTTCTGGGTGCCGGTACTGATCCTGATCGCCGGCACCGCACTCACCGCGGCACGGCCGCTCGCGCTGGTGGTGGCGGGGATCGGCGTGGCGACGATCGGCTTCTTCGGCGCCCATTCGATCGCCAGCGCGTGGGTCGGGCGCCGGGGCATCGCCAATCGCGGGCAGGCCTCCGCCTTCTACCTGTTCTTCTATTATCTGGGATCGAGCCTGCTCGGCTCGGCCGGCGGGATCGCCTGGACGAAGGCCGGCTGGCCCGGCGTCACATTGTTCTGCCTCGCGCTCGGGCTCATCGCAGCCGCAGGTGCCGCCGCGCTCGCACGCGTGCCGCCTCTGCCCGTCGCCGATCCCGATCCGCCACCGCCCGTAGAGGCTTGAGGCGGGTCAGGCCGCGGCGGCTTCTCCGCTCCACCGCACGCCGCGCGGCTCAACGAAGCTCGTCTCGAGCGACGCTGCGCGCGCCCTTGCCTCTGCCGCGTACACGCGCAGCAGCGGCGCCACGTCGAGCATCGCGAACCTGATCGCGCCCGCATCGAGCCACGCCGCTTGCTGCCGGAATTCCTTTGCCGTCATTTCATCCTCTCCTGCCCTGACTTAAACAGAGCAGGCGCGAACTTGATGCAGGTAAAGTGGGTTAGAGGAATCTTGCCCGCGGTCCAGACAATCGGTTGATTTTACGTAACCATCGATCGCCCGGCAGCGATCAATCGCCCGTCAGGATGCGGTCCACCAGCTGCTTCACCGTGGGTACGAACCCATTGGAATAGAACGGATCCTGCTTGAACTTGTAGGCGGCGTGGCCCGCGAACATCAGATTGTCGTTGATCGGGCCGCCATGCGCGATGTCCTGCAGCGTCTTCTGAATACAGAAACTGCGCGGATCGGCCAGCCGCCCGGTGGAATTGCCTTCCGTATCCGCCCATGACGAGAACAGGCACTGGCTGAGGCAGCCCATGCAATCCGCCTGATCCTTGCGGATGATGCCCTTCTCCTCTTCGGTGACGAAGACGAGCGTGTTGTCCGGCGTCTTCAGCGCGCTGGTGAAGCCGAGGCCGAACCATTCGCGGGCGCGCATCAGATCACCCTTGGTGACCCAGAAGTTCTTGCCCTTCACGCCCACGTCGAGCTGGTACTGGTGGTCGCCCGCCGCCTCGCCGGAAAAGGCGATCTGCCGCTCGGACCGCGCCTCCAGGTTGCGGAGGAACGGGTTGCGCACCGCCGACGAATAGAAGCCGGTGGGCGAGAAGCGGTGGAGCAGGATGTCACCCTCGTCCAGGCGGGTCAGCTCGTCCTTCCACGCCTGCGGGATCGGGCTTTCCTGCGTCAGCAGCGGCCTTGTGCCGAACTGGAAGGCGATCTGGCCGAGTTCGGGATTGTTGATCCACTCGTTCCAGTCACGCAGGTGCCACACGCCGCCTGCCATGATGATCGGCACGCTGTCGGGCAGGCCGCCCTCGCGCATCGTCTCGCGCAGTGCCTTGACGCGGGGATAGGGATCCTCGGGCTTAAGCGGGTCCTCGGCGTTGGACAGGCCGTTATGCCCGCCCGCGCGCCACGGATCCTCGTAGACGACGCCGGCCAGCCACTCCGCCGCCTTGGAATAAGCGCGTTTCCACAGCGCGCGGAAGGCGCGGCCGGAAGAAACGATGGGCAGGTAATGGACGCCGTAGGAGGCGGCGATCTCGCTCAGCTTGTAGGGCATGCCCGCGCCGCAGGTGACACCCGCGACCAGCCCACGCGTCCGCTCCAGCACGCCGTGCAGCACGCGTTGCGCGCCGCCCATCTCCCACAGCACGTTGATGTTGATGGCGCCCTTCCCGTTCGAGATGTCGAAGGCGCGGCGCACCTGCTCGACCGCGCCGTCAATGGCATATTGGACGAGTTCGTCATGCCGCTCGCGCCGGGTCAGCGCGCGATAGACTTGCGGGATGATCTTGCCTTCGGGATCGTAGCTGTCGGCATTCACCGCGGACACGGTGCCGATGCCGCCCGCCGCAGCCCACGCACCCGATGACATATGGTTCGTCGCCGCGACGCCCTTGCCGCCCTCGATCAGCGGCCAAACCTCGCGCCCGCCATAGTTGATCGGCGAAAGACCCTTGAACACCCGAACAATCCTCCGAACCGCGCCCAGTCCACGCGCATGCCCGCGCGCCTTAAGGCATCGTCGCGGTAAAAGCGCGTCAAAAAGCGGAAGGGTCCAGCGCGCCCGGCCGGCCGGCCGCACCCGCATAGAGCGCGGCATAGGCCGCGATCATCCCGCGCTCGTCATAGTGCGTGCGCGCACGTTCGCGGTTGGACGCACCGACCTGGCGGCGGAGCGCCGGATCGCCGACCAGCTTCGCCAATGCCTCGTTCAGCTGATGATCCGAGTTCGTGACGAACGCCCGGTTCGGCCGCGTCACCATCTCGGCCACGTCGCCGACATCGGTGGACAGGATCGGCAGCCCGGCGGCCATGCCTTCGATGACCGAGATCGGCTGTTGCTCGCTCAGCGACGTCAGCGCGAGGATGTCGAAGTGGCCGACGACGCGGGCGGGCTCCGGCAGGAAGCCGGGCATCAGCACGCGATCCGTCACGCCCAGCCGCGCCGCCTCCGCCTCGATCGCGGCCCGTTCCGGCCCTTCGCCGACGATGACGAGCCGGACCTCCGCAAACGGCGCGATAAGCCGCACCAGCCGCGGCAAATCCTTGACGCCGCGAAGCCCCGCCAGCGTGCCCACCACCACCTCGCCATCGCGGCGCACGAAGCCGGGGATCGCCTGAGGATCGGGCCCGTCGGCATAACGCTCGGTCGGGATGCCGTTGGCGATGCGCCGCACCCGCGACGCCGGCTGCCGCCACACCGATTGGGCGATCCGCTCCAGCGTGAAGGACGGCACCACCACCGCCGCCGCCGTGCCCAGCCCCAGGCGGCGAAACCAGACGCGCTTGGCCTTCTGTCCATCCGCCTCGTCGGCGTTGAAGCCGTCCTCGTGATGGATCAGCGGCGCGCCGCCGAACAGCCGCCGCGCCATGACGGCATCCATCGAGCCCCAATTATAGGTCAGCACCAGATCGAAGCCGCGCATGTAGCGAGACAGCCGGCGATAGCGCGCGATCCCCGGCAGCCCTGCCAGCGAAGGCGCATCCTGCGGGAAGTCGACGCGCACGTGCCGGTCGATCGCGTCGCGGGCGCCGAACTGGTCGGTCGCGCTCAGGATCACATGCTCGGCCTGCGGCCCCCAGGCGTTCATCAGCCGCACGGCGCGCGCTTCCTTGCCGCCGAGCGCGAAGGTGGAATGGCAGTGGAGGATGCGCAGCGGCGCGGTCACCGCGCCTCCACCCGCTCCAGCAGCCGGGCGATCGCCTCGCGCACCATCGGCTCGTCCAGCGTCGGGGTGTGGCCCGCATCGGGCACCTCCACCGTCTCCATCTGCGGCAGCCGCCGCTCCATCTCGCGCACCGTGTCGCTGCTGAGCAGGTCGGTCAGCGCGCCGCGCACCAGCAGCACCGGCGTGCCCTTCAGGCTGTCGAACGCGGGCCAGAGATCAACCCCCGCCTCTCCGCCCGGCAGGCGGAACGGCTCGGCGATCTTCATGTCATAGTCGAACACGATGCGGCCGGCAGGCGTCAGCCGGCACAGCCGCTTGGCCTGCGCCAGCCATTGCTCGATGTCCCACTTGGGATGCGCCACCGCCTGCACCTCGGCCACCGCCCGTGCAGCATGGAGCCACGTCGGATAGCTGGACGACTTGCCGACATAGGTGCGGATGCGCGCCAGCCCGCCCGGCATCAGCGCCGGCCCGATGTCGTTCAGCAGCGCGCCGGCAATGCGCTCCGCCCCGGTGGCGGAGAGCAGCATGGTCAGGATGCCGCCGAGCGACGTCCCGAACAGCACGAAGCGCGGCAGCGCCAACTCAGCAACCAGCGCCTCGACGTCCTGGAGATAGGTGAGCGGCGTGTAGCTGAGCGGATCCTTGGCATAACCGCTCTCGCCGCGCCCGCGCAGGTCCACCGCGATCACGCGCCACCCTGCGGACGACAGGTCGCTGGCAATCTCGTGGAAATCGCGCGCATTGCGTGTCAGCCCGGGCAGACAGATGATCGGCGGACGGGCAGCATCGCCGGGATAGTCGCGATAGTGCAGCCGCACCCCGTCGTTGGACCACCAGTAACCGTCGGCCCACGTCGTCATGCCTGCATGCCCTCCACAGCCCGCCCCATATCGCGTCATGCCCGCTTCCGCACAACCGTCTCGGCCCTGCAACTCGAACACCGTTGATCGTAGCCACCTCGGCAACTGACGATCACGGTGACGTTGCGAATTTCGCACGCCCGCGCCACAACCCGCGGCGATGGCCTCTCTCGTCTCTCACGAACCCGCGACCGGCGCCTTGCTGTGGCAGGGCGACCCCTCGGACGTGCCCGCCGAGGTGGCGCGCGTCTGTGCTGCGTGGCCGCTCTGGGCGGCGCGCCCGCTCACCGTGCGGATCGAGACGATGCGCCGCTTCGCCAACGTCGTCCGCGGCCGCATGGATCGCTTCGCCGACCTGATCGCGCGCGAGACGGGCAAGCCCTTGTGGGAGGCACGCACCGAGGTCGAGAGCGTCATCGGTAAGGTCGAGATCTCGATCGCGGCCTATACCGACCGCACGTCGCAGAAGCGGCTGGAGGGCGCGCTCGGCGCCCGCACCGCGGTCCGCCACAAGCCACATGGCGTGCTGGCGGTGCTGGGACCGTTCAACTTCCCCGCGCATCTGCCGAACGGCCATATCGTGCCGGCGCTGCTCGCCGGCAACGGCGTGCTGTTCAAGCCGTCGGAGAAGACGCCGGCGGTCGGCGCCGAGTTGGTCGCCTGCCTGCATGAGGCGGGCGTGCCCGAGGATGTGTTGCGTGTCGTCCAGGGCGGGCCGGATACCGGCAAGGCGCTGGCCGAGCATCCCAACGTCTCCGGCCTGCTGTTCACCGGCTCCGCCCGCGCCGGCCTCGCGCTCCACCGCGCCTTCGCCGAAACGCCGCAGAAGATCCTCGCGCTCGAGCTTGGCGGCAACAACCCGATCGTGGCGTGGGACACGCCCGATCTTTACGCCGCCGCCGTTACCGTCGTGCAATCCGCTTTCCTCTCCGCCGGCCAGCGCTGCACCGGTGCGCGCCGGCTGATCGTCCGCGATGGCGCGCATGAGCCGCTGCTGGATCAGATCGGCCGGTTGATTGATCGCCTCATCGTCGATCATCCCCACGCCACCCCAGCCCCGTTCATGGGCTGCGTGATCGACAATGATGCGGCAGACGCGGTGCAGGAGGCCTTTCTGGCCCTGCTGTTCAAGGGCGGTCAGCCGCTCAAGCAGCTCGCGCGCCCGCAAGCCGGCCTGCCGTTCCTCACGCCCGCGATGATCGACGTGACCAACGTGCGCGAGCGGCCCGACGCCGAGATCTTCGGCCCCGTCCTCCAGGTGATCCGCGTTCCCGATTTCGATGCTGCGCTCGCCGAAGCCAATGCCACGCGCTACGGCCTGTGCGCCTCGTTGCTCAGCAACACGCCCGATCTTTACGACCGCTTCTGGGCCAATGTCCGCGCCGGCGTGATCAATTGGAACCGGCCCACCAACGGCGCCCCCTCCACCGCGCCGTTCGGCGGCGTCGGCCTGTCGGGCAATCACCGCCCCTCGGCTTATTATGCGGCGGACTATTGCGCCTATCCGGTCACCTCGTCGGAGGCGGAGCTGATCCGCGGCAGCATCGGCATCGGCCTGCGCGACGACTGAGGCCGCCAAACTTCCGCTTCCGTCCGCCCAAGCATCCTTCGATTGCACGGGGCCGGGCGGCGGCCCATCTCCCCGCCATGGTAAGCCTCCTCGATCCAGACGCGCGCGGCCGCGTCATCCTCGTCGGTGCGGGGCCGGGTGATCCCGGGCTGCTGACGGTCCGCGCAGTGGATGCGCTGCGCGTCGCCGATGTCGTGGTGCATGACGGCCTGGTCGATCCGCGCGTGCTCGATCTCGCGCCTGCCGATGCGCAGCGTATCTCGGTCGCCAAGCAGCGCAGCCGCCACACGCTGCCGCAGGAGGCGATCAACGCGCTGATCGTGGCGCACGTCCGCGCCGGCTCCATCGTCGTGCGGCTGAAGGGCGGCGATCCGTTCGTCTTCGGCCGCGGCGGCGAGGAGGTCGAAGCGGTGCGCGCCGCCGGCTTGCCGGTCGAGGTGATCCCCGGCGTTTCCGCCGCGCTCGGCTGTGCGGCCGAGGCGATGTTGCCGCTCACCCACCGCGACTGGTCGAGCGCGGTCAGCTTCGTCGCGGGCCAGTGCAAGGGCCTGAGCGAGCAGGACTGGACCGGCCTTGCCGGCAAGGGCCGCACGCTCGTCATCTACATGGGCATCGCTTCGGGTGCGTCGATCGCCGAGAAGCTGATGGCCGATGGCCTCGCCCCCGATCTGCCGGTCGCGGTGCTGGAGCGCGGCACGCAGCCCGGCAGCCGCGCGATGCGCACCGTGCTGGCCGATCTGGGTGATCTGATCGAGCGGGAGAAGGTCGTCAGCCCGGCCATCATCGTGGTGGGCGAGGTCGTCCTCCTGTCCGACGCCGAGGATCGCCTGCGCACGCTCGCGCAGCGCGCGGAGACACTGGCATGAAGCTGCTCACCGGCAACGATCTCGCGACGGGCGACGTCATCTGGTGGGCGGGCGACGGCTGGTCGCGCCACATCGCCGAGGCGGTGGACGTCGGCCCGCATGCCGAAACGCTCGCCGCGGTCGAGGAGGCGGCACGCCGCGTCAACGGCCCCTATGCGATCGACGCGACGCAAGGGCCCGAAGGCCCCCGCCCCGCCCACATCAAGGATCGCATCCGCGCCGCCGGACCCACCGTCCGCGCCGATCTCGCCATCCGCCCCGCCGACGCGAATCGCGGCGAGTGGGTGATTTGATCCTCTCCCCGAACCTGCCCGTTCTGAAAGCCGCCCGCGATGTATAAGTACGACGAATATGATCAGGCGATCGTCGACGCCCGCGTCGAGGAGTTTCGCGATCAGGTGCGCCGCCGTCTGGCGGGTGAGATCAGCGAGGATCAGTTCAAGCCGCTGCGGCTGATGAACGGCCTCTATCTCCAGCTCCACGCTTACATGCTGCGTGTCGCTATCCCCTATGGAACGCTGAACGCGACGCAGATGCGGATGCTGGCGCACGTCGCGCGCAAGTATGACAAGGGCTACGGTCACTTCACCACGCGCCAGAACATCCAGTATAACTGGATCAAGCTGGACGAGGCGCCCGACATCCTGGCCGAGCTTGCCACGGTCGAGATGCATGCCATCCAGACCAGCGGCAATTGCATCCGCAACATCTCGTCGGATCAGTTCGCCGGTGCCGCCGCGGACGAAGTCGAGGATCCGCGCCCCTGGGCCGAGCTGCTTCGCCAGTGGAGCACCTTCCACCCCGAATTCACCTACCTGCCGCGCAAGTTCAAGATCGCCGTGATCGGTGCTGAGGAGGATCGCGCGGCGGTGAAGCTGCACGATATCGGGCTCCAGCTGCATCGCAACGACGCAGGCGAGGTCGGTTTCCGCGTGTTCGTTGGCGGCGGCATGGGCCGCACGCCGATGGTGGCGCCGGTGATCCGCGACTTCCTGCCCAAGGCTGATTTCCTCAGCTACATGGAAGCGTGCCTGCGCGTCTACAATCGCTACGGCCGCCGCGACAACATCTACAAGGCCCGCATCAAGATCCTGGTGCACGAGATCGGCGCCGCCGAATATGCGCGACAGGTCGAGGAAGAATGGGCGCATGTGAAGACGCTCGGCCTCGACGCGCCCGCGGCCGAGTTCGAGCGGATCGCCGCCTTCTTCGCGCCGCCTGCGTTCGAGACGGGCTTGAGCGACACGATCGACCGCAGCGATCCCGATTTCGCCGTCTGGCTCGATCAGAATGTGTCCGCGCACAAGGCGCCTGGCTATGCCGTCGTCACCATCAGCCTGAAGCCGACCGGCGGCATTCCGGGCGATGCCACTGCCGACCAGATCGATCTGATGGCCGATCTCGCCGAGCGCTACAGCCTGGACGAGCTGCGCATCACCCATGCGCAGAACGTCGTCCTGCCGCACGTCCGCAAGGCGGATCTCTACGCCGTGTGGCAGGCGCTCGACGCATCCGGACTCGCCGCGCCGAACCTCGACCTGATCGGGGACATCATCGCCTGCCCGGGCCTCGATTATTGCGCGCTGGCCAATGCCCGCTCGATCCCGCTCGCGCAGAAGATCTCGCAGCGCTTCGCCGCAACCCAGCACGATCTGGGCGAGCTGAAGCTGAAGATCAGCGGCTGCATCAACGCCTGCGGCCACCACCACGCCGGCCACATCGGCATCCTCGGCGTCGACCGTAAGGGTGTCGAGAATTACCAGCTGCTGCTCGGCGGCTCGGCGGCGGAGGATGCGAGCCTCGGCCGAATCACCGGGCCGGGCTTCGATGAGGACGGCGTGGTCGATGCGATCGAGCGCGCTGTCGACACATACCGCTCGCTCCGCACCGAGGGCGAGCGTTTCCTCGACACCTATCGCCGCGTCGGCATGGCGCCGTTCAAGGAGGCGATCTATGGCTGATCCGGACCAGAGCGACATTGGCGGCGAGCCGAAGCTCCGCTTCCGCAATGACGAGCCGCACGAGGAGCCGGCGGTCACGCTCGATTCGTTCCTCGGCCAATCCAACGCCACAGCCGTGCGGCTGGAATCGGACGAGGATGCCCGCGCGCTGCTGCCGCATATCGATCGGCTTGCCTTGGTTGAGGTCGCCTTTCCCAAGTTCCGCGACGGCCGCGGCTATTCCGCAGGCCGCATCCTGCGCGAGGCCGGCTATACGGGGGAGTTGCGCGCACAGGGCGACGTGCTGGTCGATCAGATCCCGCTGATGCTGCGCTGCGGCTTCGATAGCTTCGCGCCCGAGGCGTCCGTCGATGCCAAGACGCTGGCCGAGGCGCTGTCGCGCTACACCGCGGTCTATCAGAAGGCAGCGGATGCGCGCCGCCCCGTCTGGGCCCTGCGTCATGGCTGAGGCCGCCCGCAAGCTCGACCTGCTCGATCTCGCGCCCGCCTTCACGCAGGCTGATGTCGATGCGCTCAACGCCCGTTTTGCCGGGGTCGACACGCACACCATGCTCCGCACGCTCTTCGCCGAAGGGCTGCTCGGCCGCACCGCCATTGTCTCCTCCTTCGGCACGGAGAGCGCGGTACTGCTCGCCCTCGTCGCCGAGGTCGCGCCGGAGACGCCGGTCATCTTCATCGACACGCTGAAGATGTTCCCCGAAACGCTCGCCTATCGCGAGACGCTGCTTACCCGGCTCGGCATGCCGAATGGCAGCGTGGTTGCGCCGGACGAGACCGTGCTGGCGGCGAAGGACGAGGCGGGGCTGCGCTGGTCCTATGATCCGGACGGCTGCTGCGCGATCCGCAAGGTGGAGCCGATGGCACGCGCCAAGCAGGGGCTGGACAGCTGGATCTCCGGCCGCAAGGCCTTCCAGTCGCAGACGCGCCAGTCCATCCCGCGGTTCGAGCTGGACGAAGGCCGCCTCAAGGTGAACCCGCTCGGCGATTGGGTGAAGGCCGATCTCGACGCCTATTTCGCCGAGCACGATCTGCCGCGCCACCCGCTCGAGGCCGAGGGCTATCTCTCCATCGGCTGCCAGCCCTGCACCTCCAAGGTGAAGCCCGGCGAAGACCCGCGCGCCGGCCGCTGGCGCGGGTGGGACAAGGTGGAATGCGGTATCCACGTGCCCCTGAGCGACGCGGACCAGCCGAGCTTCTGACGCGCGGCGCTACAGCGCCTCGTAGCCGCTGCCCTCGGCCAGGTCGGTGAACTTGGTCGTCCGCGCCTCGAACTTCAGCTTCACCTTGCCCGTGGCGCCGTGGCGCTGCTTGGCGACGATCAGCTCGGCGAGCCCGAAGGCGCGGTTCATGTCCGACTGCCACTTCTCATAAGCCGCCACGTCGTCGACCGAGGGCTCGCGTCCCTGCAGGTAGTAATCCTCGCGATAGACGAACATCACCATGTCCGCGTCCTGCTCGATCGAGCCCGATTCGCGCAGATCCGACAGCTGCGGGCGCTTGTCCTCGCGCTGCTCAACGGCACGGCTGAGCTGGGAGAGCGCCATCACCGGGACGTGCAGCTCCTTGGCCAGCTGCTTCAGGCCGCGCGAGATTTCCGAGATTTCCTGCACGCGGTTGCCGTCGCGGCTGTTGCCCGACCCTTGCAGCAGCTGAAGATAGTCGACCACGATGAAGCCGATGCCCCGCTGCCGCTTCAGCCGCCGCGCGCGCGTGCGCAGCGCCGCGATGGTCAGGCCCGGCGTATCGTCGATATAGAGCGGCAGCGACTCCAGCTCCGCCGCCGCACGTGCCAAGTTGCGGAAGTCCGCCTGGCTGATCTTGCCCATGCGCAAATTTTCCGAGCTGATCCCCGATTGCTCGGACAGGATACGCGTGGCCAGCTGGTCCGCGCTCATTTCCAGGCTGAAGAAGGCGACCGGCGCGCCGACCGACTTGGCCGGATCGATCCCGTCCTCCTTGTCGCGGAGGAAACGCTGCGCCGCGGAGAAGGCGATGTTGGTGGCGAGCGAGGTCTTGCCCATGCCCGGTCGCCCGGCGAGGATCATCAGGTCCGAATTGTGCAGGCCGCCAATCTTGCCGTTCACCGAATCGAGGCCGGTCGTGATGCCCGACAGATGCCCGCCGCTGTTGAGCGCCCGCTCCGCCTGCTCCACCGCCATGCGCGTGGCCGCGGCGAAGCTCTTGGTCGATCCCTCGCCGCCGCCCTGCTCGGCCACCTTGTAGAGCGCGACCTCGGCCGCCTCGATCTGTGCCTTGGGGTCGATCGACTCGGAGGTGTCGAGCGCATCCTCCACCATCTCGCGCCCGACGCCGATCAGCGCGCGCAGCAGCGCCAGATCATAGATCTGCGCCGCAAAGTCGCGCGCGCCGACCAGTGCCGCGCCCGACCCGGTCAGCTGCGCCAGATAGGCCGGGCCGCCATGCACGCGCATCGCCTCGTCCGCCTCGAACTGGGGGCGGAGCGTCACCGGGTTGGCGATCATGTTGCGATCCACCAGTCGCAGGATGGATTCGTAGATGCGCCCGTGCAGCGGATCGTGGAAATGGTCGGCGCGAAGCTTCACCTGCACGTCCTCGACCAGCCGGTTGTCGAGCATCAGTGCGCCCAGCAGAGCGGCCTCGGCCACCGGATTGTGCGGCAGGACGGGCGCGTCGGCGGGCGCCGGAACGGGGGGGACGGGCTTCAGCATGCGCCTATCATCGGCCGCCGGGCGCCCATGCTCAAGCCCGCATCCACATCATCCACAGCTAAGCGCCGAACCTGTGGATGGTCAGGGAGCGGTCCGCCCCGGCCCACCCCTCGCTTTCGCCCGCGTGAGCCGGTATCCGGCGGGCAAGCCATGGCCGAACCCGCCTCCTCCGTCCGCCCACCGGATCCGCGCCTCGTCGCCGTCGAGCTGGACGAGGGATCGATCGGCGCGCGCTCGGCCGATATCGAGCAGGAACGAAGCATCGCCATCCTCGATCTGCTCGAGGCCAATCACTTTGCGCCCTGCCGCCCCTATCCGCACGATTATGCCGGCCCCTACCGGCTGACGCTGCGGGTGGAGGAGGGGCGGCTGGCGCTCGACATCGCGGCGGATACGGGCGAGCGGCTGGAGACCCTCATCCTCGCGCTCGGTCGCTTCCGCCGGCCGATCAAGGATTATTTCGCGATCTGCGATAGCTATTTCGCCGCGATCCGCCAGGCCGGTCCGCAGCAGATCGAGACGATCGACATGGCCCGGCGCGGCGTCCACAATCAGGCGGCGGAGCTGCTGATGGAACGGCTGGAAGGCAAGATCGAGGTGGATTTCGACACGGCACGGCGACTGTTCACGCTAATCTGCGTGCTGCACATCCGGGGGGACAGCGTTGGCTGAGGCACTTGCGCACGAAGATGTTGGCGCTGCACTGTTGATCGGGGAGGCGCTGGGCGCCGCGCGCAACGCGCACGCGCCTTATTCGCGCTTCGCCGTGGGCGCGGCGCTGCTGCTGGCCGATGGCAGCATCGTCACCGGCACCAATTTCGAGAATGCCAGCTACGGCCTGTCGCTCTGCGCTGAAACGGTGGCGATTGCCGCCGCCAATGCGCAAGGACGGCTGCGCGATGTCGTCGCGGTCGGTGTGGTCGGCGGGGCGATGGCCTCGGACGGGCTGACCAGCGTCGGCCCGGTCCGCCCCTGCGGGCGCTGCCGCCAGATCATCCATGAAGCCGCCTCGCTCGGCGGCCGCGACATCGTCGTCTATTGCGGCGACGCCACGGGCGGCTCGGTCGAGCGGCATCTCGCCTCCGCACTGCTGCCACACGCCTTCGGGCCCGGCGATCTGGGGATCGGCTGAGCCATGGCCATCCAATCCGACCGCTGGATCCGCGAGCAGGCGCTCGAGCACGGCATGATCGAGCCGTTCGTCGAGGCGCAGCGCCGCGACAACTGCATCAGCTACGGCCTGTCCTCCTACGGCTATGACGCGCGCGTGGCGGACGAGTTCAAGATTTTTACCAATGTCGACAACGCCATCGTCGACCCGAAGGATTTCGCGCAGAACAGCTTCGTCGATCGCAAGACCGACTGCTGCATCATCCCGCCCAACAGCTTCGCGCTCGCCCGAACCGTGGAGTATTTTCGCGTGCCGCGCGACGTTCTGGTGATCTGCCTCGGCAAATCCACCTATGCCCGCTGCGGCATCATCGTGAACGTGACCCCGCTGGAGCCCGGCTGGGAGGGCCACGTCACGCTGGAGTTCAGCAACACCACGCCACTCCCCGCCAAGGTCTATGCCAATGAGGGCGCCTGCCAGTTCCTGTTCCTGCAGGGGAACGAGCCGTGCGAGGTCAGCTATGCGGACCGGGCGGGCAAATATATGGGCCAGCGCGGCGTCACCCTTCCGCGGCTCTAGACCGGGACCACGCTGAACCACGTTGATGAGGGCGGAGCCGGTCAGGCTCCGCCCCTCTTGTCAGCTTACATGGCGCCGGCGGGCACCATCTGCTTGGCGTGCATCAGGTGGCGCTCGATCACCGGCACCGCGGTGGAGGCGACCTGCTTCAGCGCCGGATCGGTGCCGTCCGTGGCATAGCCCTTGTGCAGCGCCCACGCCGTCTGGTGCGCCTGCATCTGCTGCTGCAGGTACATCGTGTCGAAGCCCTCCTTCGGCGCCTTCTTCAGCAGCGCGATCTTGGCGGCATTGTCGGACGACAGCTTGGTCCCCGGCTTGGCGATCGTGCGGTCGCCATTCTTCAGCGCCGCCATCAGCGACTTGGACGTCATAGTGTGATCGGCGATCATCTCGCGCGCGAACGCCTTCACGTCGTCGCGCTTGGACCGGCTGAGCGCCAGCTTGCTCGACTGGATCTCGTACATGTCGCTGTCAGCCGCCATCTTGACATAATCGGTAGCCGACACGCCCGTCAGCGGGGCCATGCCCGCATCGGACGCGGTCATGCTGCCGCTGGCGGCCATGTCCTGCGCGAAGGCCGGCGCAGCGACGAGGGCGAGCGCACTCGCGGCAAGGAACGTGCGGATCATTTGAGGTTCACTCCGTTACGACAGATTGCCGCGGCCAAACGGCGAGGCGATCCGGGCGTTCCGCTCATTACGCATGCGTTAACGTCTTCTCCCCTGATGCCGGATGTTGGCCGGCCGCCCGCGCTTGCCCGGCACGCGTCGATCCTTGTGGGCGGTACGCGGCCGCTCGTCGCCGCCTTCCGAGCCGTCGGGCAGTTCGAAGCGCAGCGCGCCCGAAATCGGGTTGGCCTCCGCCAGCCGCAGCTTCATGCGGTCGCCCATCGCGAAGCGCGTGCCCGTCGCCTCACCCACCAGCGCATTGCCCTTCTGGTTGAAGTGGAAGCGCTCCGCCCCCAGTGTCGAGACGGGCACCAGCCCGTCGCCGCCAAAGCCCTCGACCGTCGCGAAGAAGCCGAAATCGCGGACGCCCGTGATCCGCGTCTCCATCAGCTCGCCGACATGCGCGGCGAGATAGGCCGCGACATAACGATCGACCGTCTCGCGCTCCGCCTCCATCGCACGCCGCTCCGCCGCGCTGATCGCCTCGCCCAAGGGCGTCATCCGCTCAGCATCCGCATCGCTCAGCCGCGTTTGCTGCACCGCCGGCTCCAGCCCGTACGCGCCGACCAGCGAGCGGTGAACGATCAGATCGGCATAACGGCGGATCGGCGAGGTGAAGTGGGCATAGCTGCCGAGCGCCAGCCCGAAGTGCCCGGCATTGACCGGCGCATAATAAGCCTGCGTCTGGCTGCGCAGCACCTGCTCCATGATCTGCGGCCGAATCGCCTCGTCGTCGATGCGCTCGATCAGCCGGTTGAACGTCGCGGGCTTCACCACCTGGCCGAGTGCGAAGCTGATGCCGAACGTGTCGAGATAATCCTTAAGCGCCACCAGCTTCTCGCGGCTCGGGCTCTCATGCACGCGGTACATGACGGGCGCCTTCCTCGCCTCCAGCGCCTTGGCGGCGGCAACGTTGGCGGCGATCATGTAATCCTCGATCAGCCGGTGCGCATCCAGCCGCTCGCGGGGGGCCACCGACAGGATGCGGCCGGTCTCGTCGATCACCACGCGCCGCTCGGGCAGGTCCAGCTCCAGCGGCTCGCGCGCCTCCCGCCCGGCGAGCAGCGCGCGCCAGCATGCCCAGAGGGGCAGGAGCGCTTCCTGCACCAGCGCCACGTCCACGCCGTTCGGGCGAACCGTTATTTCGGCCGCGGTGGCCGCATCCACCGCCGCCTGCGCATCCTCATAGGCGATGTTCGCCGCCACCCGGATCAGCGCACGCGAGAAGCGCCACGACAGCAGCTTGCCCTTGGGCGACACCTTCAGGTGGCACGCCATCGCCGCTCGATCCACGCCCTCCTTTAGCGAGCAGACGTCCGCCGAGAGCACTTCCGGCAGCATCGGCACGACGCGGTCCGGGAAATAGACGCTGTTGCCCCGCTTGCGCGCCTCGCGGTCCAGCGCGCCGCCCGGCCGCACGTAGAAGCTGACGTCCGCGATCGCGACAATAGCGACGAAGCCGCCTGCATTGTCGGGGTCCTCGTCCGCCGCCGCCCAGACCGCATCGTCATGGTCGCGCGCATCCGCGGGATCGATCGCGACGATCGGCAGGTGCCGCAAATCTTCACGTCCCTCGCCCAGCGGCAGCTTCGCCCGCTCCGCCGCCTCGCTCAGCGCGTCTTCGGAGAAGACGTCGGGGATGCCATGCTTGTGGATCGCGACGAGGCTGAAGCTGCGCGGCGCGAACGGATCGCCCAGCCGCTCGGTCACGCGCAGCGTCACGCGCGGCGGCCGCCCCGCTTTCTCCGCCAGCACGAGATCGCCCGCCCCCGCCTCGCCTGCGTCGGAGACCATCCAGTCGCGCTTCTCGCGCTTGTCGACGGGCTTGAGCCACAGCCTGTCGCCCTCGCGGTGCAGCACGCCCAGCACCAGCTCCTCGCCGCGCGCCAGCTTCTTCATCGGGTGCGCGCGCCAGCCCTGGCCCGCTTCTTCCGTCCGCGCGAGGATGCGATCGCCGGCGCCCAGCGCGCTGCCCTTGGCGCCGCGCCGCTCCACCACCCGGATGCGCGGCGGCGGAATGCCCTCCGCCTCCCACCGCTCGGGCACGGCGAAGACGTTGCCGCCATCGTCCACGTCGACGATCCGCAGCACCGTCACCTTCGGCACGCCGCCCGCCTTGTGGAAGGCGCGGCCGGGCGCCGAGTCGATCAGCCCTTCATCGGCCATGTCCTTCAGCAATTGCTTCAGCGCGATCTTGTCCTGCGCATGCAGGCCGAAGGCGCGTGCAATCTCGCGCTTGCCCGCGGGCACGTCGGATTGTGCGATGAAGTCTAGGATCTGCTGCCGTGTCGGCAGTCCGGGCGTTGAGCGAGGCATGACAGGACAGATAGGGTGCCGAGCCTGCTATGTCTCGCCCGGGCGGAGCGAATGATGCTTGACCTTCTCGTCATTGGCGGCGGCATCAACGGCACGGCCATCGCGCGCGACGCGGCGGGGCGCGGGCGCTCCGTCCTGCTGGTCGAAGCGGACGATCTCGCCTCGCACACCTCGTCGGCCTCCACCAAGCTGATCCATGGCGGCCTGCGCTATCTGGAGACGTTCGATCTCCGGCTGGTGCGCGAGGCACTGGTGGAGCGAGACGTGATGCTCCGCGCCGCACCCCACCTCATCTACCCGCTCCGCTTCGTCCTGCCGCAGGCGCCCGGCACGCGCCCCGGCTGGATGATCCGCGCCGGGCTGCTCCTCTACGACACGCTCGCCTGGGGAACCGCCTTGCCGCGCGCCGCCCGCGTCGATCTCGGCCCGCCGCTGAAAAGCGGGCTGACGCGCGGCCATGCTTATTCCGATGCATGGGTGGACGATGCCCGCCTCGTCATCCTCTACGCCCTCGATGCTGCGCAGCATAAGGCGGAGATCCGCACCCGCAGCCGCCTCGCCTCCGCCGTCCGCGAGGGCGATGCATGGACCGCAACGCTGGCGAATGGCGAGCAGGTCCGCGCCCGTGCGCTGGTCAATGCCGCCGGGCCGTGGGTGGAGGACGTGCTGCGCGCGCGCCTCCGCCGCAACGCAGGCTCGCACGTCCGTCTCGTCCGCGGCAGCCACATCGTCGTGCCGCGCCTGCCCGGCCAGACCGACGCCTATCTCCTCCAGCAGCCCGACGGCCGCATCGTCTTCGCCATCCCGTACGAGCGCGATCTGACGCTGATCGGCACCACCGATACGCCCGTCGACGATCCCGCCGACGCCACCGCCTCGGACGCGGAGGTCGCCTATCTCCTCGCCGCCGCCAACCGCTGGCTCGCCCGACCGCTCAGCCACGCCGACGTGCGCCACCGCTTTGCCGGCATCCGCGCGCTCCACGACGACGGCCGCTCCACCGCACAGACCGTCACCCGCGACTACCGGCTGGAGCTGGATGACGAGGGCGCCCCGCTCCTCTCCGTCTTTGGCGGCAAGATCACCACCGCACGCGCGCTCGCCGAGGCGGCCGTGGACCGGCTCGGCTGGGGCAAGGGCTGGACACGGAGCGCGATCCTGCCCGGCGGCGATCTCGGCATGCCGTTCGACGCCTTCCTTCAGCAGGTCCGCACTCGATGGCCGGCGCTTGGCGAAGCGCGCAGCCTGCGCATGGCCCGTGCCTATGGCAGTCGCTTGGCCGCCGTGATCGGCCGAGGCCTCGGCGAGGAGCTGGGCGGCGGCCTTACCGCCGGCGAGGTGCGCTATCTGCGCGATCACGAATGGGCGCGGACGCCCGACGACGTGCTCTGGCGCCGCACCAAGATCGGGCTACACACCGGAGCCGATACGGCGGCGCGCGTCGCCGCGGTGCTGGAGGGATAAGTGGCGCGGCACATCCTCAGTCTCGATCAGGGCACCACCTCCACCCGCGCCATCGTCTTCGACGAAGCCGGCCGCCCCTTGCGCACCGCCGCGCGCGAGTTCCGCCAGCATTATCCCCGCGCGGGCTGGGTCGAGCATGATCCCGAGGACATCTGGCGCGACACGCAGGAGGTGATCGCCGAGGTGCTGGACGATCAGGTCGTCGCCATCGGCATCACCAACCAGCGCGAGACGATCATCCTGTGGGATCGCGCCACCGGCCGCCCGCTGCACAATGCCATCGTCTGGCAGGATCGCCGCACCGCCGACACGTGCGAGGCGTTGCGCCAGGAGAGTGTAGAACCCGCGGTCCGCGCCAAAACCGGGCTACTGCTCGATCCCTATTTTTCCGCCACCAAGCTCGCCTGGCTGCTCGATCATGTCGAGGGCGCCCGCGCCCGCGCGGAGGCGGGAGAGCTTGCCGCCGGCACGGTCGACAGCTTCCTCCTCTGGCGCCTGACGGGTGGCCGCGTCCACGCCACCGACGTCACCAACGCCGCGCGCACCCTGCTCTACGATATCGTGCGCGATTGTTGGGACGACGATCTGTTGCGCCTGTTCCGCGTGCCCCGCGCGCTCTTGCCCGAGGTGCGCGGCAATGCCGAGCTGTTCGGCGAGACCGGCCTGTTCGGCCGAACGCTGCCGATCTGCGGCATGGCGGGGGATCAGCAGGCGGCGCTGGTCGGCCAGGCCTGCTTCCGGCCCGGCATGGTCAAGTCCACCTACGGCACCGGCTGCTTCCTGCTCGCGCATACGGGCGACGCGCCGGTGATCGGCGAGGATCGCCTGCTCGCCACGCCCGCCTGCCGCATCGACGGCGAGCGCGCCTTTGCGCAGGAAGGCTCGATCTTCGTTGCGGGTGCGGCGGTGAAGTGGCTGCGCGACAAGCTCGGCCTGATCGAGGCGGCGGATGAGAGCGCCACGCTCGCCGCGCAGGTGGCGGACGATCATGGCGTCGTCCTCGTCCCGGCCTTCGTCGGCCTCGGCGCGCCGCACTGGGCGCCGCATGCCCGCGGCCTGATCTCCGGCCTGACGCTCGACAGCTCCGCCGCCACCCTCGTCCGCGCCACACTGGAATCGATCGCCTTCCAGACGCGTGACCTGACCGACGCCATGGCGGAGCGCCCCACCGCCATCCGCATCGACGGCGGCATGGCCGCGAACGACTGGTTCGCCCAGTTCCTCGCCGATATGCTGGAGGTGCCGGTCGAGCGGCCCGCCTGCACCGAGACGACGGCGCTGGGTGCCGCCTGGCTCGCCGGTCTCGCCAGCGGCATCTGGGCAGATACAGCGGCGCTGGAGGGCTGCTGGTCCGCCGCCCGCCGGTTCGAACCGCGCATGGACGACGCGCATCGCGATCGTCTGCTCTCCGGCTGGCGCGATGCGCTGCAGCGGGCGCTGCTTTAGACCTTTCCGGTTTGGCCCGGTTCGGGCTCCACTCGACGCGCCGGCCATTCAACCTGCATTTAGCAAGGAACGGGTCCGGAGCGGCTCTGTTGTGGCCGCAGCCGCGCTTAAGTGGCTCAACCGAGAGGAATTACCATGGTTCACGCATCGGCGATCTTCGATTCTCATGCGGAAGCAGAGCGTGCAGTGTCCGAGCTCCGGTCGGCGGGCGTCAGGGATACGGATCTCTCGATCATCGCCCACCATGGCGGCACCACGACGGCGACGTCCGGCGAGGGCGAGATCACGGACGAGCATCACCGCAACGTCCTGCGCGGCATCCTCGGCGGCGGCGCGCTGGGCGCCGGCCTGGGCGTTGCGGCGCTGGCGATCCCGGGCGTCGGCCCGCTGGCGGCGGCGGGTGCGATCGCCGCATCGGCAGTGCCCGAGGCGATGGCGATCGGCGCGGGCCTCGGCGCGCTTACCGGCACGTTCAACGAAGTGCTGACCAAGCATGGTGTCAGCCACGAAGATGCCGATTACTATGGCAGCCGCATGAAGGATGGCGGCGTCGTGGTGACGGTCGGCGGGTCGGACATCGATGCCGATCGCGCGCGCGAGATCCTCTATCGCGCCGGCGGCCACAATTCGACGCAGGCGCGCACCTCGGCCTACTGATCCGGGCCGGGCCGGGGCAGTGCCCCGGCCCGGGACCTCACCGACCGAAACGCTCCGGTGCGTAGCGCGCCACGTCGATCCCGCTCACCGGCTCAGGCAGCCCTTCGCCCAGCACCAGTGCCGCGCCGATCATCGCCGCGGCCGGCGCGGTCTGGATGCCGAAGCCGCCCTGCCCCGCATACCAGAAGAAGCCCGGTGCCCGGCCGTCCCAGCCATAGACCGGCACGCGGTCCGGCGCGAAGGAGCGCAGGCCCGCCCACGCCCGCTCCCGCTTCACGATCCGCCAGTCGACCGCGCGCTCCAGCCGGTCGATCGCCAGCGCCACGTCGAGCTCGTCAGGCGCTGCATCGCACGGGTCGGTCGCGCTCTCGTCATGCGGCGACAGCCACAGCCGCCCGCCGGCCTCCGGCTTAAAGTAGAAGCTGCCGGCGACGTCCATCGTCAGCGGCAGGTCGGGCGGTGCGGGGGGATCGACCTCCAGCTGCACCACTGTC
Organism: Sphingomonas jatrophae; assembly: GCF_900113315.1. Lineage (GTDB taxonomy): Bacteria > Pseudomonadota > Alphaproteobacteria > Sphingomonadales > Sphingomonadaceae > Sphingomonas_P > Sphingomonas_P jatrophae. The sequence continues at coordinate 917,123 of NZ_FOZG01000001.1, forward strand.
CGCCGATAGGGCTGGATCGCGATCGGCTGCGCCCCCGCCATCGCCGCCACCGCACTCGCCCACGCCCCCGCCGCATTGACGACGGTGTCGGCCACCAGCGTGCGCCCGTCCGCCAGCGCGATCTCCCACGCCGATCCGTTGCGCATCAGCCCGGTCACCCACGCGTCGCACCACAGAACCGCACCCGCGCCCTTGGCGGCCTTCAGCGCCGCCGCATGCAGCCCGGCCACATCGATGTCCGCGCAGGTGGGCTCGGCCAGGCCGTGCGGATAGTCACCGCGCAGTCCGGGGATGATGCATTGCGGATCCACCCGCTCCAGCCGCACCGCCGGGAATTCCGCCTGCATCGCGTCCAATAAAGCACTCTCGGCTGGCCGCCCCAGATGCAGCCCACCGCGCGGGCCCAGCCAGGGCGCCAGCAGCGGCCCCGACGCGCTGGTCAGCGGCTGGATCGCCGGGCCGCCATAGGTCTCGCTCCAGAAGGCGGCGGAGCGGCCGGTCGAGTGATAGCCCGGCTGCGCCTCGCCCTCGAGCAGCACGACACGCGCCCGCTCACCGATCGCCGCCGCCAGCGTTGCGCCAGCAATCCCCGCACCGATGATGGCGATGTCCGTCCTCATGCCGCCACCGCCGCGTCAAGGAAGCCGTCCACCGCCGCCAGCGCCGCATCGCGGATCGGGTCGGCCTCGCGCAGTATCTCGTGCCGCGCGCCGGGAAAGTGCCGGATCGTCGCGCCGACCCGCGCCGCCGCCGCGCGCACCGCCTTGTTCGACACGAGATGCTCGCGCCCCGCGGTCAGCACCAGCATCGGCGGCAGATCCGCCGGCAGCGCCGCCAGCGCCGCCTCCTGCGCCGCGATCGAGCGGAAGGCCGCATCCAGCCAGCCCCAGCGCGGCGGCCCCACCGAATAGCCGGGATTGGCGTCGCGCCACCATGTCGCGTCTGCAAGCCGCTCGGCACTGCTCGTGAGCAGGGATTCGCGCAGCCGGCCGCGGTCGCTCACGATCGGCCGCTCCGCCAGGCCGAGCCGCACCGCCGCCGCCGCGATGCCGCGCGCCAGCGCGGGCGGGATCGGCCCGGCCGCCAGCCCCAGCATCGGCGCCACCAGCACCGCCGCGGCCGGCCGCCAGCCGCGCTCCAGCATCAGCCGCAACGTCAGGTGCCCGCCCATCGAATGGGCCACCACGGCCGCGGGTGCCTGCCCCTCCGCCATCCAGCCGGTGACGAACCCGTCGAGATCGTCCAGCAGATCGTCCAGCGCCGCCTCGTTCTGCCCCGGCTGGCGCGATCCGCCCTGCCCCCTCCAATCGAAGCTCGTCACGCGCCACCCGCGCGCTTGCCAGTGCGCCATCGCCTCCAGATACTTTTCGGCGAAATCCGCACGTCCGGTGAGGAACAGGAGCCGCCGGTCGCCCGCGCCGCCCGTGGGCCAGTCGAGCCGCCGCAGCCGCCAGCCGTCGGCGCAGGCGTGGTCGCTCACCTCCACCCCTTTCGGGATGGCCCGGCGATCGAACGGGATTGAAGCGGCCGTCATGGTTATCGCCGGTTACGGTTTTGCAAGCCTTGCCGTCTAGTGCGCACGCCCCATGGTGGCGACCTCGATCATCGGCGCAGGGCTCGTCCTGCTGCTTGGCTATGCCGCGTGGGGCGACATCCGCTCCCGCGAGATCCCGAACTGGATCGTCCTCGTCATCGCGCTCGCCGCCCCCTTGTGGTGGTGGGCGGACGGGCTCGCCCTCTGGTCGGAGGTGGGAATGCGGCTGCTCACCGCGCTCATCGTCTTCCTCGTTTTCACCGGCGCCTGGGCGATCGGCATGATGGGCGGCGGCGATGTGAAGCTGCTCGCCGCGATCGCGCTGTGGCTGGCGCCGCTGCCGCTCCTCGACATGCTGTGGCTGATGGCGGTGGTCGGCGGTGTGCTGACGATCTGGATGCTGGTGCTGCACCGCTGGCGCCGCGCCGAGGGTCGGCCCGAAGTGCCCTATGGTGTCGCAATCGCCGCAGCCGCCGCCTGGGTGGTGACGAACCAGATTTTAACCACTCCGGTCGCATGACTGCGAACAAGCGCAAGTAGCGCCGATTCCAAAGGGGGCGGTTCACGCCATGGATGTCAAGAAACTGGTTCTGCTGATCGGCGCGCTCGTCATGGCGGGCGTGTCCGCCTTCATGGCCCGCAGCCTGTTCGCCGGAGCCGCCGCGCCCGAGGCGATGGCGGCACCTGCCGATGCCGTGCCCACCGGGCCCGAGGTGCTGGTCGCCACGCGGCCGCTGCCCGTCGGCACCATCATCGGGCCGGAGAGCCTGAAATATCAGCCCTGGCCGAAGGATCTCGTCCAGCAGGCCTATTTCATCAAGGGTGAGAGCGATGCCGCCTCGCTCCAAGGCACCGTGGTCCGCACCGAGATCACCGCCGGCCAGCCGATCACGCAAGGATCGCTGGTGAAGCCGGGCGATCGCGGCTTCCTCGCCGCGGCGCTCGGGCCTGGCATGCGGGCGATCACCATCTCGGTTTCCAACCAGGCGGGCAATGCCGGCTTCGTCTTCCCGGGCGACCGGGTGGACCTGATGCTGTCCTCCGACGTGCAGGGCGGCGGCGACGGCCCGGCGCTCAAGGCGACCGAGACGATCATGCGCAATTTGCGTGTTCTCGCCACCGATCAGCGTACAGAAAAGGGTGTGGATGAGAACGGCAAATCCGTCGTCGCCACCTTCTCCACGGTCACGCTGGAGGTGACGCCTCGCATCGCCGAGAAGATCGCCGTCGCCCAGTCGGTCGGCACGCTCAGCCTCGCGCTTCGCCCGCTTGCCGACAACACGGCCGAGCTGGAGGCCGCCATCGCCGCGGGCGACGTCAAGGTGCCCGAGACGGACGATCCCAGGGCCGAGAAGAAGATGCTGCTCGAGGTCGCCTCGCGCCCGATCGACGGCGGCGGCAGCTACGCCACGGGGGCCGACGTGTCGCGCTTCCAGCGCTCCTCCGTCCCCGGCCGCTCGGCCGAACGGTCCGCCCCCGCCTTCGCCGGGGTGCCGATGGCCGCTCCCGCTGCGCCCGCCGCGGTCGGCCCCGACGGCAGCGCGCCGATGATCCCCCGCGGCCCGGTCGTCCGGATCGCCCGCGGCAACAACGTCACCGTCATTCCCGTCACGGGGGGTAAGTGAGATGCGCCTGACCAACGTTTCCGGCAGCGTCGCCGCGCATTCGGCACTGGGCACCGCGCTCGCCGCCGCACTCGCCGCCGGCCTCGCCATGGCCCCCGCCGAACCCGCGCTCGCCGCGCCGGTGAAGCGCTCCACCGCCAGCACCCCGGCCCGGCCGCGCGCGCTGCCCGCCCCGCAGGAGACGGTGACGCTCTCCATCGGCCGCGGTCAGCTGGTCAACCTGCCCGGCACCATGACCGATCTGTTCGTCGCCAATGAGGGCGTGGCAGATGTGCAGGTGAAGTCCAACCGCCAGCTCTACGTCTTCGGCAAGGGTGCGGGCGAGACGACGGTCTATGCCACGGATCGTGCCGGCAGCGTCGTCTGGTCGGCCACCGTTCGCGTCGGCCAGAACATAGCCTCGGTCGGCTCGATGCTGAAGCTGGCCATGCCCGAGGCGACGATCACGGCCACGCCGATGAACGGCGTGGTGCTGCTCACCGGCACCGTCGCCAGCCCGGATGACGTGGCGGAAGCGACGCGCCTCGCCCAGGCGTTCGTGGGCGAGGGCGTGCAGGTGGTCAGCCGATTGAAGTCGGCCACGCCGCTCCAGGTCAACCTCCAGGTCAAGATCGCCGAGGTCAGCCGCGATTTCGTCAAGCAGGTGGGTGCGAACCTCCTGTCGCGCGACACGACCGGGGGCTTCCTGTTCGGCATCGCGCAGGGCCGCAATTTCGGCTCGATCGCCAATCGCAGCGTCGCCGGCTTCCCCACGCTCGATGCGTCGGCCAGCTTCGGCCTGCCCGCGGGCTCGCTCAGCCTGCCGTTCAATCCCGCGACGAACAGCTTCATCCTGCCGAACAGCGGCGCCGAGTATAACCTGTCCAATCTCGGCCAGGGCGCGGGCCGCACCAACATCGCGCTGGCGGGCAAGCTGCTCGGCCTCGATCTCGCGACGGTGATCGATCTGGCCGAGAATAACGGCCTCGTCACCACGCTCGCCAATCCGAACCTGACCGCTCTGTCGGGCGAAACGGCCAGCTTCCTGGCCGGCGGCGAGATCCCGATCCCGCAGAGCCAGGGCCTCGGTGCGGTGTCGGTCGAGTATAAGCAATATGGCGTCAGCCTCGCCTTCACGCCCTTCGTCCTCTCGGACGGCCGCATTTCGCTCCGCGTCCGCCCGGAAGTGTCGCAGCTGACCACCGCCGGATCGGTGACGCTCAACGGCTTCACCATCCCCGGCCTCAGCACGCGCCGGGCGGAGACCACGGTGGAGCTCGGCTCCGGTCAGAGCTTCATGATTGGCGGCCTGCTGTCGAATGCGCACAACAACTCGATCGACAAGGCGCCGGGCCTCGGTGACCTGCCGATCATCGGCGCGCTGTTCCGCTCCAACAGCTTCCGCCGGCAGGAGACCGAGCTCGTCATCGTCGTGACGCCTTATCTGGTGAAGCCGGTGGACGCCTCGGCGATCAAGCTGCCGACCGACGGCTACAAGGCGGCGACGGATGCGCAGCGCATCCTGCTCGGCCAATCCAATGACGGCCGCACGGGTGAGCAGCGGCCGGTGCCGACGATGGCGCCGCCCGTCACCCAGCGCGCCGATGGCGCACCCACCACCGCGACGCCGCCGGCTGCCTCTGCCCCGTCGGCCGCCCGGCCTCAGGGTGAGGCCCCCGCCCCCGGCTTCTCCTTCTGATGCGCTCCCGGAGATCATCCATGCGCCGCACCGCCTCGATCCGCCTCGCTCTCGCCGCGCCCGCAGCCCTGCTGGCGCTGTCCGCCTGCGGCCCCGTCAATCGCGGGCTGGAGTCGGTCCACCAGCCGGTCGTCCAGCGCACCGATTACGTGTTCGATCTGGCAGCGGGCGGCTACGGCCTCGCGCCGGGCGAGGAGGCACGTCTGGTCGGCTGGTTCGAGGCGCTGCGCCTCGGCTATGGCGATCGCATCACCGTCGATGATGGGGTGCAGGGCGGCGGCGGCGCGGCTCGCGAGGCGGTTGCCGCCGCGGCAGCGCGCCACGGCCTGCTGCTCGGCGATACCGCACCGGTTACCGAAGGCGCGCTGCCGCCGGGCATGGTTCGCGTCGTGGTCAGCCGCAGCAACGCCGCGGTGCCGGGCTGCCCGGATTGGCGCGACTCTGCCGGTCCGAACTTCGCCGGCTCGACCTCCGCCAGCTATGGCTGCGCGACCAACGGCAATCTCGCCGCGATGGTCGCCGATCCGCAGGATCTGCTGCGCGGCCGTGACGGCCAGTCGGGCGGGCCGGACGCGCGCGCCAGCGCCCGGGCGCTGAAGGCCTATCGCGAAGCGCCGCCGACGGGGGCCGGTGGCGCGCTCAAGCAGGAATCCGCCGGCAGCGCAGGAGGCCGCTGAGATGAACGCACCCTTCAATCCGCGCGGCCTCGCCACGCGTGAGCCCTTCACCGCTTATGTCTGCGACGAGGCGACGGCCGAGCTGCTGAAGCCGGTCGTCTCAGAAATGGGCTGGGCGCATGAGAAGATCGTCCGCGGCGGCCTGCGCAATGCGGTGCAGTCACTGTCCGTCTCGGCCAGCCCGAACATCCTGTTCGTCGATCTGTCCGAAAGCGGCGATCCGCTGAACGACATCAACGCGCTCGCCGAAGTGTGCGAGCCGGGCACCGTCGTGATCGCCGCCGGCCAGGTCAACGACGTGCGGCTCTACCGCGATCTCGTCGCCTCGGGCATCCAGGATTACCTGCTGAAACCCTTCTCGCCCGATCAGATGCGCGATGCCATCGCGCAGGCGCAGATGACGATCGCCGGCCCCCGCCATGGTGACACCGGCGCATCGGATCGGCCGCACCTGATGACGGCCGTGATCGGCGTGCGTGGCGGCGTCGGCGCATCAGCCATCGCCGCATCGGTCGCGTGGATGTTCGGCGAGAAGCATGGCCGCACCACCGCGCTGCTCGACCTCGACGTGCATTTCGGCACCGGCGCGCTGAACCTCGATCTTGAGCCCGGCCGCGGCCTGACCGACGCGATCGAGAATCCCAGCCGCATCGACGGGCTCTTCCTCGAGCGCGCGATGGTGAAGGCCAATGAGAAGCTCGCCGTCCTTTCCGCCGAGGCGCCGATCAGCGCCCCGCTGATGCATGACGGCGCCGCCTTCTTCCAGCTTCAGGACGAGCTCAAGGGCGCGTTCGAATGCACCGTCATCGATCTGCCGCGCAGCCAGCTGGTCGTCCACCCGCATCTGCTGAACGAGGTGCAGGCCGTCGTCGTCGTGACGGAGCTGACGCTTGCCGCGACGCGCGATTCGATCCGCATCCTCTCCTGGCTGAAATCCAGCGCGCCGCAGGCCCGCCTGATCGTTCTCGCCAACAAGGTGCCGAACGGCCAGACCGAGATCAGCCGCAAGGATTTCGAGGCGTCGATCGAGCGCAAGGTCGATCTCGTCGTGCCGTTCGACGGCAAGCTGGCGCAACAGGCGGCGAAGCTCGGCAAGCCATTCGCCGAAGTGGCCAAGGGGCAGAAGCCCGGCCTTGCCTTTGCCGACCTCGCCGCACAGCTCCTCGCCACGGTGGATGACGAGGCGGTCGGCGCGCGCGTGGGCGGCCGCTCGCTGCTGGGCAAGCTTGGCGAGATCAAGGGCCTGCTGCCAAGCAAGAAGAAAGTGGCGTGACGCGATGAGCGTGCCGCCGCGCCGAAAGGAGGACTGATCCCATGGGCGATCAGATGTTGCCGATGATCCTGTTCGGCGCGGGCGTGTTCGGCATGCTCGCGCTGCTGATCGCCGCTTTCTCCGGCCCTTCGGCCGCCAAGGCGCAGGATCGCCGGCTGGTCGCGGTGCGCGGCCGACACACCGGCGGCGGGCAGGCGACGGTCGAGGCGCAGATCCGCAGCATCACCTCGCAGCGCGAGACGAAGCTGGACGATGCCTTCGCCTCGTTCATCCCCAATCCCGCCGTCCTGCAGAAGCGGCTCGACCAGACCGGCAAGGAATGGACGTTCGGCCAATATGCGATGGTGTCGCTCGGGCTGGTCGTGCTCGTCGCGCTTGCCGCATGGCTGAAGGGCCTGCCGCTGCTCCTGTCGCTGTTCCTTGGCCTTTTCGTCGGCCTCGGCCTGCCGCACATGGTGGTCGGCAGCTTCATCAATCGCCGCGTCGCCGCCTTCAACGCCAAGTTCCCCGACGCGATCGAGCTGCTCGTCCGCGGCCTGCGCTCGGGCCTGCCCATCTCCGAGACGCTCGGCGTGGTCGGCCAGGAAGTGCCCGGCCCTGTCGGCATCGAATTCCGTGCCGTGGCCGACAAGATGAAGATCGGCCGCACGATGGAGGCCGCGCTCCAGGAAACGTCCGACCGGCTCGGCACGCCCGAATTCCAGTTCTTCGTCATCACGCTCGCCATCCAGCGCGAGACCGGCGGCAATCTCGCCGAAACGCTGTCGAACCTTGCCGACGTGCTGCGCAAGCGCGCGCAGATGAAGCTGAAGATCAAGGCGATGTCCTCGGAATCCAAGGCATCGGCCTACATCATCGGCGTGCTGCCCTTCATGGTTTTCGGCATGATCATGTGGATCAACCCGGAATATATGGGCAAGTTCTTCAGCGATGAACGCCTCATCATCACCGGCGGTGGCGGCCTGATCTGGATGGGGATTGGCGCCTACATCATGAAACAGATGATCAACTTCGAGATCTGAGGGATCAGCCGCATGAACCCGTCCGCGCCCGGCCCGACCCTCCTCGGCATCGACGTCTACATGGTCGCGACCGGCCTGGTCGCGGTCGCCACCTTCGCGCTGATGCTGGCCATCTACGCCGTCACCACCGTGCGCGATCCGATGGCAGGCCGCCTCAAGGCGCTGAACGAGCGGCGCGAACAGCTGAAGGCAGGCATCACCGCCTCCACCTCCAAGCGCCGCGCGAAACTGACCACCACCAACCAGACGACCGACCGGATGCGTTCCGTCCTGTCGTCGCTCAAGGTCCTGCAGGATTCGCAGCTCAAGACCGCGCAGATCAAGCTGGCGCAGGCGGGCATCCGCTCCAAGGATGCGGCGATCAAGGTGATCTTCGGCCGGCTGGTGCTGCCGATCGTGATCGGCGGCTTCGTCATCTTCGGCGTCTACGTGCTCGACTGGTTCCCCGAATGGAGCGCGATGAAGCGCTACATCGTCACCGCCGGCGCGCTGATCCTGTCCTACAAGCTTCCCGACATCATCGTGAAGAACAAGATCACGAAGCGCTCGGCCGCGATCCGCAAGGGCCTCCCCGATGCGCTCGATCTGCTGGTGATCTGCGCGGAGGCGGGCCTTACCGTCGACGCCGCCTTCCACCGTGTCGCGCGTGAGCTGGGCAAGGCCTATCCCGAGCTCGGCGACGAATTCGCCCTGTGCGCGATCGAGCTCGGCTTCCTCACAGATCGCCGCGCCGCCTTCGAAAATCTGGCGCAGCGGATCGATCTGGAGGCGGTGCGCGGCGTCGTCACCACCATGATCCAGACGGAGAAATACGGCACCCCGCTCGCCTCAGCGCTGCGCGTCCTCTCCGCCGAGTTCCGGAACGAGCGGATGATGCGCGCCGAGGAAAAGGCCGCGCGCCTGCCTGCGATCATGACCGTGCCGCTGATCCTGTTCATCCTGCCGGTGCTGTTCATCGTCATCCTCGGCCCGGCGGCCTGCTCGATCAGCGACAACTTCGTCGGCAAGTAGGCCCGGGTCCCTCTCCCGCCCAAGCGGGAGAGGGACCAAGCGAACGCACCGCAGACCGCCTCGCGGAACACGCACCCCGCCCCGCCGTTACGCTCCCACAACAAGGGAGTGCCCGCCATGCCCGCCTTCACCACCAACCAGTGGGCGATCCTCGCGCTCGTGCTGGTGCTCGGCTGGCTGCTCGGCCTGCTGTCGCGCAACGGCGGCGGCCGCTGGCGCCGCGCCTATGAGGAAGAGCGCGCGCGGCGCGAGGCGGAGGAGGCGCGCATCGCCGCCGCCAACACCCGCATCGCCGAGCTTGAGCGGCACGCCCCCGTCGGCGTCGGCACGGCAGGCGGCATCGCCGCCGCGGTCCACGGCCGCCGCGACGATCTGTCGCTGATCCGCGGTGTCGATCATGCGCAGGAGACGCGCCTGAACGATGCCGGCATCCACGGCTTTCGCGACATCGAACGGCTGACTCCGGCGGACGAAGCCGCCCTCGAAGGCCGGCTCGGCCTCGCCCCTGGCCTCATCGCCCGCGAACGCTGGCGCGAACAGGCCGCCATGCTCCGCGCCGGCGACCATGAGGGCCACCGCCGCACCTTCAGGTAGGCGTTTGATCTCCGCTGCTACTGAGCTGGCCGGTACGCTGGGCCACCGGCTCCGACGAGGGATCACCGTCCTTCGCCACGCTCAGCGAGCACGAAGGTGACTCACTTAAGTCCGGGCTCTCACCCGCATCGCCGCAACGTCACCGTCCGCGGCACGCCATTGCCGCCTTCGGTGCGGGAGACGCCCATCGTGCCGTCCGTGTGCAGGTTGAGCGCCCAGCTTTCGATCGTCTGGATGCCCTCGTCCGTGCAGCGCAGCGCCAGCTTCTTCGACGTGGCGGAGACCGGCCCCTCCTCCGTCACCCGGCAGCTCGTGCCGGCATCGTCCGCCGCTCCCTCCGCGGTAAACCGCCAGAAGCGCGTCGGGCACGCCGCCGCATTCACCGCCCAGCGGCCGAGATGATCGAACGTGTCGGGGCGCGGCGTCGGCGCGACGGTGTCGTTGCCCTGCGCCAGCACCTCGGCCACCGTCGGCCCCGCAGTGGCGACCGCATCGAGGTCCCCCACCTCCACCGCGGCATTGCCGACGGGTGAGTTGCCGCCGCCGCACGCCGCCACCGCCACTGGCAGCAGCGCGACCGCCAGCAGGCGAAGCCCCCGCCGCACGCTTACCGCGCCGCGAGCGCCGCCTGCGCCGCCGCCAGCCGCGCGATCGGCACGCGGTAGGGCGAGGCGGAGACGTAATCGAGGCCCGTCCGCTCGCAGAAGGCGATGGACGCCGGATCGCCGCCATGCTCGCCGCAAATGCCGAGCTTGATCCCCGCGCGCGTCTTGCGCCCGCGTTCGGCGGCGATCTCGATCAGCTCGCCAACGCCCTCGACATCAAGGCTGACGAACGGATCCTTGGAATAAATGCCCTGATCGACATAGGTCGTCAGGAACCGGCCCGCATCGTCACGGCTGACGCCTAGCGTCGTCTGCGTCAGGTCGTTGGTGCCGAAGGAGAAGAACTCGCCCACCTCGGCGATCTCGCCTGCCTTGAGCGCGGCGCGCGGCAGCTCGATCATCGTGCCAACCAGATAGGCGATGTCGCGGCCCCGCTCGGCGAACACCGCCGCCGCCGCCTTGTCGACGATCGCCTTCATCAGCTCCAGCTCGCGCCGCGTCGCGACCAGCGGGATCATCACCTCGGGGATGGGCGGCTCGCCCGTCTCCGCCGCCACGTCCAGCGCCGCCTCGAAGATGGCGCGGGCCTGCATCTCGTAGATTTCGGGATAGGTCACGCCCAGCCGGCAGCCGCGATGGCCCAGCATCGGGTTGAACTCGTGCAGCTCCGCCGCGCGGCGCTTCAGCGTCTCCACGCCGACGCCGGACGACGCCGCCACCTCGGCAAACTCCTCCTCCGCATGCGGCAGGAATTCGTGCAGCGGCGGATCGAGCAGGCGGATGGTGACGGGCAGGCCCGCCATGATGCGGAAGATGGCGGTGAAATCGCCCCGCTGCTCGGGCAGCAGCTTGGCCAGCGCCGCCCGGCGGCCCTTCTCGTCCTCCGCCAGAATCATCTGGCGCACCGCGGTGATGCGGTCGGCATCGAAGAACATATGCTCGGTCCGGCACAGGCCCACACCCTCCGCTCCGAACGAACGCGCCGTCTCGCAATCGAGCGGCGTCTCCGCATTGGCGCGCACCTTCAGCCGGCGGACCCCGTCGGCCCATTCCATCAGCACGCCGAAGTCACCCGCCAGTTCGGGCTGCACCGTCGCGACCGAGCCCAGCATCACCTCGCCGGTCGATCCGTCGATGGTGATCGTGTCGCCTTCCTTCACCTCGCGGCCGCCCACCTTGAAGCGCTTGGCCTTGGCGTCGATCGCCAGCGTGCCGACGCCCGAGACGCACGGCCGCCCCATGCCGCGCGCCACCACGGCGGCGTGGCTGGTCATGCCGCCGCGCGCCGTCAGGATGCCCTTGGCGGCGTGCATACCGTGAATGTCCTCGGGCGAAGTCTCGGTGCGCACCAGGATCACCGCATCGCCCATCTCGGCGCGCTTCTCCGCCGTGTCCGCATCGAACACGACGAGGCCGCTCGCCGCACCGGGCGAGGCCGGCAGCCCCTTGGCGATCACGTCGCGCGGTGCCTTGGGGTCGAGCGTGGGGTGGAGCAGCTGGTCCAGCGCCGCCGGATCGACCCGCGCCACCGCTTCCTCGCGCGTGATCAGGCCTTCCTCGGCCATGTCCACCGCCACCTTCAGCGCCGCCTTGGCGGTGCGCTTGCCGGCGCGCGTCTGGAGCATCCAGAGCTTGCCCTGCTGCACCGTGAACTCGATGTCCTGCATGTCGCGGTAATGCGTCTCGAGCAGGTCGAACACCTTGGCGAGCTGCCCATAGACCTCGGGCATCGACTCTTCCATCGACAGCGGCTTGGCGCCCGCTTTCTCGCGCGCGGCCAACGTCAGATATTGCGGCGTGCGGATGCCCGCGACCACATCCTCGCCCTGCGCGTTGATCAGATACTCGCCATAATAGGCCCGCTCGCCGGTCGAGGGATCGCGCGTGAAGGCGACGCCCGTGGCGCTGGTGTCGCCCATGTTGCCGAACACCATCGCCTGCACGTTCACCGCCGTGCCCCACGCACCCGGAATGTCGTGCAGCCGGCGATAGACCTTGGCCCGCTCCGACTGCCAGCTGCCGAACACCGCGCCCACGGCACCCCACAGCTGCTCGTGCACGTCCTGCGGGAACGGCTTGTTCCATTGCTCCTGCACGATCGCCTTGTACTGGTCGACCAGCCCCTGCCAGTCCTCGGCCGACAGCTCGGTGTCGAGGCTGTAGCCCTTGTCCTCCTTGGCGATCTCCAGCGCTTCCTCGAACGCGCCGTGATCCAGTTCCAGCACCACGTCCGAATACATCTGGATGAAGCGGCGATAGCTGTCCCACGCGAAGCGCGCATCGCCCGATGCCTGCGCCAGCCCGACGACGGTGGCGTCATTGAGGCCGAGGTTCAGCACCGTGTCCATCATGCCCGGCATCGACGCGCGCGCGCCCGAGCGAACCGAGACGAGCAGTGGATCGGCCGCATCGCCGAACTTCTTGCCGGTGATCCCCTCGATATGCGCGATACCGTTCGCCACTTCGGTGCGGAGCGACTCCGGGAAGCGCTGGCCTTCCTCGTAATAGCGGGTGCACATCTCGGTGGAGATGGTGAAGCCCGGCGGCACCGGCAGGCCGATCGACGCCATCTCGGCCAGGTTCGCGCCCTTGCCGCCCAGCAGGTTGCGGTCGCCCGATCCGCCATCGGAAACGCCGCCGCCGAAGCGATAGACATAGCGCGGCTCGGTGCCCGTGCCGCCACCATTCTCCGCCGCCAGCGTCGCCATCCGAAGTCTCCCGTTCGTGTCGTCACGTTGCTGCATAGCAGCAGAAGCGGCGCGGCGCGCGCAGCTTTATCTTTGTAGCTCTATCCCTCGATCTTCCCGAAATCGGCCACATTGTGGACCGCCCGGCGGATGCGGGCGAGCAGATCGAGCCGCCGCGCGCGCAGCGCAGGATCGGAATCGTTGACCGTCACGGACTCGAAGAAGGCGTCGATCGGCCCGCGCAGCGTCGCCAGGGCGCGCATCGCCTCGGCGAAATCTTCCCGAGCCACCGCATCGGCCGCACGCGGCTCGGCCGCATCCAGCGCCGCGACCAGCGCCTGCTCGGCGGGCAGCAGATCGCCGCTGTCGGGCGTCGGCGCAGGGTTGGCCGACAGCGCCGCGACCGCTGCCGCGACCCCCTCATCCTCCACCTCGGACAGCGGATCTTCCTCGCCCGTCTGCGCGATGCCCTGCTCGGCGGGATCGGAGAGGATGCCGCTTTCCCACTTCTCCCGCTTCAGGATGTTGGCGGCGCGCTTGTACCCGCTAAGCAGGTCACGCCCCTCACCCGTCTCGACGAACGCCTGCAACGCCGTCACCCGCGCCAGCAGCCGGACGAGATCGTCCTCGCCCCCCAGCGCGAACACCGCGTCGATCAAGTCGTGCCGCACGCCCGCTTCGCGCTGCTGCACCTTGAGGCGGTCGGCGAAGAAGGCGAGCAGCTCGCCCGGCACGCGGAAGCGCAGTCCATTCTCCACCAGCAGCCGGATGATGCCCAGTGCCGAACGGCGCAACGCGAACGGGTCCTTGGAGCCCGTCGGCGTCTCGCCGATGGCGAAGAATTGCTGAAGGCTGTCCAGCTTGTCCGCCAGCGACACCGCCACCGTGACCGGCGCGGTCGGCACCTCGTCGCCCTGCCCGACCGGCTTGTAATGGTCCCCGATCGCCTCGGCGACCTCCACCGGCAGCCCCTGCGCCTTGGCATAATAGCCGCCCATCACGCCCTGAAGCTCGGGGAACTCGCCGACCATGCCGGTTACGAGATCCGCCTTCGCCAGCCGCGCCGCCTGCTCGGCATGGTCGGGATCGGCGCCGGGCACCACACCCGTCTCCACCAGCCAGCGCGCGAGCTTCGCCATCCGCTCCACCTTGTCGGCGACGGTGCCCAGCTTCTCGTGGAAGACGATCTGGCCGAGCTTCGCCGCCTGCGTTTCCAGCGGCACCTTCAGGTCCTGCTCCCAGAAGAAGCGCGCGTCGCTCAGGCGTGCCGCCAGCACCTTGCCATTGCCCGCCACGATCGCAGCGCCGCCATCCGCCGCCTCGATGTTCGCGGTGCAGACGAAGGCCGGCGCCAGGGCGCCTGCGCTGTCCACGCAGGCGAAATATTTCTGGTTGGTCCGCATGGTCAGCTGGATCACCTCGCGCGGCACGTCGAGGAAGGCCGGGTCGAAGCGGCCGAGCAGCGGCACCGGCCACTCGGTCAGCCCCGCATTCTCCGCCACCAGCCCCTCGTCCGGCACCACGCTCAGGCCAGCCGACGCCGCCGCTGCCGCCGCGCCGTCGCGCACGATCGCCTGCCGCTCGGCCGGATCGAGGATAACGTGGCACGCGCGCAGCTTGGCCGCATAATCGTCGGCGCTGCCGATGGTGACCGCGCCCGGATGGTGAAAACGGTGGCCGACGGTGGCGGCCCCGCTCGCCACGCCTTCCACGTCGAAGCCGACGATTTCCTCGCCCAGCAAAGCGACGATGCCCTTCAGCGGCCGCACCCAGCGCAGGCTCGCGGTCGACGCGGAGGCAACGCCCCACCGCATCGACTTGGGCCACGGAAAGGCGCGGATCACGCCCGGGATCGCCTCCGCCAGCACCTCGGCGGTGTCGCGCCCCGGCTTGCTAATCGTGGCGAACCACACGCCGTCGCGCTCGCTCAGCTGCTCGCGCGACAGCCCCGTCTTGCGCAGGAAGCCCTCCAGCGCCTGCGCCGGCGCGGAGGTGCGCGGTCCCTTGATCTCGTCGCTCACCGGATCGGTCTGGAGCGGCAGCCCCCGCACGATCAGCGCCAGCCGCCGCGGCGTGGCGTAAGCCTCGCTCTCGCCCAGCGGCAGGCCGGCATGGATCAGCGCCTCGCCGACCAGGAAGGCGAGGTCCTTCGCCGCCTTGGCCTGCATCCGCGCAGGAATTTCCTCGGAGAGGAGTTCGAGCAGGAAGTCGGCCATCAGGCGCTCCACCCGTTGGTCTCCATCCACGTCGCGCACGCGCCCTTCGCCAGCTCGCGTACGCGGCCGATATAGGCCTGCCGCTCCGCCACCGAGATCACGCCGCGCGCCTGGAGGGTGTTGAAGATGTGGCTCGCCTTGATCGCCTGGTCATAGGCGGGCAGCGGCAGCTTGCGCTCGATCAGCGCGCGCGCCTCGTCCGCCGCCATGCCGAACTGCTTGAACAGCATGTCCGTATTCGCTTCCTCGAAATTGTAGCGGCTGAACTGCCGCTCATTCTCGAGGAACACGTCGCCATAGGTGACGCCGGCATCGTTGAACGCCAGGTCGTACACGTTGTCGACGCCCTGGATGTACATGGCCAGCCGCTCCAGCCCGTAGGTCAGCTCGCCCGCGACAGGCTTGCAGTCGAACCCGCCGACCTGCTGGAAATAGGTGAACTGCGTCACCTCCATGCCGTCGCACCACACTTCCCAGCCGAGGCCCCAAGCGCCCAGCGTCGGGCTCTCCCAATCGTCCTCGACGAAGCGGATGTCGTGCGTCCGCATGTCCACGCCGATCCGCTCCAGCGAGCCGAGATACAGCTCCTGCAGATTGGCGGGCGAAGGCTTCAGGATCACCTGATACTGGTAATAATGCCCCAGCCGGTTGGGATTCTCGCCATAGCGCCCGTCGGTCGGCCGGCGCGACGGCTGCACATAAGCCGCCTTCCACGGATTGGGGCCGAGCGCGCGTAGCGTCGTCGCGGGATGGAAGGTGCCCGCGCCCATCTCCATGTCATAGGGCTGGAGGATGGCGCAGCCCTGATCGCTCCAATAATCGTGCAGCGTCAGGATCAGCCGCTGGAAGCTGAGCGGTGCGGGCAAGGTCTGTCCCCGATTGCGAAGGTGCCGGGCGTCTGCCGCACGGGCCCGGTGCGGTCAACCGCGGGCGCCGGCAAAGCCGAGTAGCGCCGTTCATCCCTGCTCCGCTACACTGGCGCTTATGCTCCGCTTCCTCGCTCCAGCGCTCGCGCTCCTGCTCGCCTCGCCCACGCCGCCCACGCCGCCCGCGCCGCCGGCCGAGCCGCGGCCGGCGCTGTGGAAGCTGTCCGATCCGGATACGACCATTTACCTGTTCGGCACCATCCACGCGCTGCCCCCCGGCTATCGCTGGACCACGCCCACGCTCGACAAGGCCATCGCCGCCTCGGACGAGCTCGTTATCGAGACGCTGCTCGACAAGGATCCCGACAAGGCCGCCGCCCTCCTCTACGGCCTCGCGCTCACCCCCGGCCTGCCGCCCATCGCCGAGCGGGTCGACGCGGCGGACCGCACCGCACTCGCCGACACGGCCAAGCGCGCGCACATCCCGCAGGCCGTGCTCGACGGGATGGAGACGTGGGCCGCGGCGCTCGTCCTCACCCAGGCGTCGCTCGGCGCCCTCGGCCTCGGCGCGGGCGTGGAGGACAGCCTCAAGACGCGCTTCGCCGGCAAGTCTATCTCGGGGCTGGAGACGCCCGAGCAGCAGCTCGGCTTCCTCGATGCGCTGCCCGAGGCCGAGCAGCGCCGCTTTCTCGCCGCGGTACTCGAGCAGGGGATGGAGCCCGACAAGGAGTTCGCCGAGATGCTCGCCGGCTGGGCCCGCGGCGACGAGGCGCTGATCGCCCGCAGCTTCGACGACGAGGCGTCCGTCTCCCCCTATCTCCGCGATGTCCTCCTCACCCGCCGCAACAAGGCCTGGTCCGCCTGGCTCGCCGCCCGCCTCCGCCAGCCCGGCACCGCCTTCGTCGCCGTCGGCGCCGGCCACCTCGCCGGCAAGGGCTCCGTCGTCGAGCTGCTGCGCACCAGCGGCCTGAAGGTGGAGCGGGTGGAGTAAGCGCCCTGCCGTTCGTGCTGAGCCTGTCGAAGCACTGTCCTTCTCGGCCAGGAAGAAGGACGGCCCTTCGACAAGCTCAGGGCGAACGGCCAGCTCACCTCACCCCAGCACCGCCATCGCCCTCTTGTGCCGCCGCATCACCTCGGCCAGCCCGATCGTCCCGCCATTGGTCAGCCGCCGCGCGCGCGTGAGATCCCCCGCGTCGATCGCCTCGTTCACCTTCGCATCCGCCCAGAACAGGATCGCCGCGGTGATGCCCTCCGCCGGCTTCTCCAGCAGCTCGGGATGACGCACCGTGTCCCATCCGGTCACCCTGGCCACCCGCTCGTAATTTGCACGGAACGTCGTCTGCAGCCAGCCGCGCCCGCGATAGCGCCAGCCGTCGCCTGGCTTGGTGTTGCCCATCTCCGGCCGCGCATAGACGAGGTTGGCCAGCGCCTCCGGCCGCCCGACATAAGGCAGCGCCGCATCGCGCGTCGGGAACCGGCTCGGCCATGTCCGCATCATCCCCGCCGCGGTGTAGCGCATGTCCTCGACGAAGTGGGCAAAGCCCCCCGTCTCGTTCGCACCCTGTGCGAGGAAGTTCGCCAGCCGCGGCGCCGTCTTCGCGATCGGCGTCTTCAGGATCTGCCGGTGCAGCGCCTCCGCCACGCGCCGCATCATCGCGTCGGGCGCCCGCCCCGCCACCCAGGCCAGCAGCGCGGTGAAGGTGCGCGGACCCGGATCACCATCCACCCCGCCGATGTCGTAGTCCCGCTCGATCAGCCGCGCCTGCACCGCCCGCCAGTCGATCGCCATCGCCGTTCCTCCCGCTCCCCGAGTCGGCCGTTCACCTATACGGTTATTTCCGACAGCGTGAGCCCCTTCTTCGCGCGCGTTTGCGATTTCGCCCGCCTTGCTCTATGGGCCGCCGCTTCCGTCATGGTCATCCCTGGAGGCGTGGCGGATACATCGAACCAACCTCAGGAGTTACCGACATGAGCGAACAGCTCAACCTGTCGGCCGAGGCGCGCGAGCGGGGCGGCAAGGGAGCCTCCCGCCAGCATCGCCGCGACGGCCGCGTGCCCGCCGTGATCTACGGCCAGAACCAGACCCCGCTCTCGATCCACGTCGAGGAAAAGGCGCTCGTCAAGGCGCTGTCCACCGGTCACTTCATGAACACGGTGGTGATGATCGACGTCGTCGGCCAGTCCGTCCGCACGCTGCCGAAGGACGTTCAGTTTCACCCGGTCACCGATCGGCCGCTGCACGTCGACTTCTTCCGCATCGGTGAGCATTCGACGATCCACGTCAACGTGCCCGTCCGCTTCGTCGACGAAGAGCAGTCGCCCGGCCTGAAGCGCGGCGCGGTGCTCAACATCGTCGCGCATGAGCTGGACCTCGTCTGCGACGCCGCCGAGATCCCCGACGAGATCGTTATCTCGCTCAAGGGCCTCGACGTCGGCTCGACGATCCACCTGTCGAACGTCACGCTGCCGCAGGGCGCCAAGTCGAACCTCGATCCCGAATTCACCATCGCGACGGTCGTCGCACCCTCCTCGCTCAAGAGCGAGGAAGGCGGCGAGTTCGGCACCGGCGCCACCACTACCGAGGCGTAACAGCCTGCCAACGGCCGTCATGCCAGCGCAGGCTGGCATCTCGCGAGGTCTGCCCCGGCCTCGCGGGACCCCGGCTTCCGCCGGGTGACGGAAACGGGATTTCGCATCGATGCAGCTCTGGGTCGGTCTCGGCAATCCGGGTGCGCAATATGCGCTCAACCGGCACAATGTCGGCTTCATGGCGGTGGACGCCATCGCCGAGGTCCATGGCTTCGATCCATGGAAACGCGCCTTTCAGGGCTGGGCGGCGCAGGGCCGGATCGGCAGCACCAGGCTGCTGCTGCTCAAACCCGCCACCTTCATGAACGAAAGCGGCCGCGCCATCGGTGAGGCGGCGCGCTTCTACAAGCTGACGGTGGCCGATCTCACCGTCTTCCACGACGAGCTCGATCTCGCCCCCTTCAAGGTCAAGGTGAAGACCGGCGGCGGTGCGGCCGGCCATAACGGCCTGCGCTCGACCGATCAGCATATGGGGCAGGACTATCGCCGCGTCCGCCTGGGCATCGGCCACCCCGGCCACAAGGACCGCGTCAACGGCCACGTCCTCGGCAACTACGCCAAGGCGGAGATGGACCCGCTCGCCGACCTGCTCGGCGCGGTGGCGGCCGAAGCCCCCTGGCTCGCCGCGGGCGACGACGCCCGCTTTATGAACGAGGTCGCGCTCCGCCTCCAGGGCTGAGGCCAGTTACGCCTCCCACAAACCCCGCTTGCCCTGAGCCTGTCGAAGGGCCGCGCTTCTTGCGGCCGAAGCAAAAGCAGTGCTTCGACAAGCTCAGCACCAACGGTGAGACTCCTGTCCGCTAACCCACACATCTAACGCCGTTAGCTCAAGCAACCCCTAGCCCTACCGCTCCCGCCGCCGCAGCCACACCGCCGCGCCGATCACGCCCGCCGCCACCGCGGCACTCGTCTTCGGATGCCGCGCCGCTGCCGTGTAGAGGCTGGTCTGCCGCGGCGCTCGCTCGCCTGAACGCTCCTGTCCGCCGCGCACCGGGCGGAACAGGTTGCTCGGTCTGGGCTGCGGCTTGCTGTCGTCGGTGAAGCTCTTCGCCATCTTCGGCGCCAGCCACTCCATGACGGACGGGAAGTGCAGCCCGAACAGCACCTGCGCCCGCCCCGCTCCGCCCACCGTGATCTCGCGCCGCGGCCGCGTGCAGGCATCAAGGATCGCGTCCGCCACCAGCACCGGGTCATAGGTCGGCGGCGGGATCTGCGCCTCGCCCTTGCCCTCGTGATTGGCGGCATGCTGGCCGATCGGCGTGTCGATCCCCGCCGGCATCACCAGCGTGACGGACACGGGCACGCCCGCATCGCCCAGCTCCATCCGCAAGGCCGACACATAAGCCCGCACCGCATGCTTGGATGCCGAATAGGCACCCAGCACCGGGCTCGGCAGTTCGGACCCGATCGAGCCGACCGTGATCAGCGCGCCACCGCGATCGCGCAGGTGCCGCACGGCCACCTCGCAGCCGTGCACCGCACCGAAATAGTTGGTGCGGAACAGTTGCTCATGCTCGTCCGCCGGCGTGTCCAGCAGCCGCGCATAGATGGCGACACCGGCATTGTTCACCCACGTGTCGATCCGGCCGAAACGCGCGACGGCCGCCTGTGCCGCCGCCTCTACCGCCGCACGGTCGCCGACATCGGCCACTGCACAGGCGGCCGCGCCACCCGCCGCCTCGATC
The DNA here is from genome assembly GCF_900113315.1 of Sphingomonas jatrophae. Lineage (GTDB taxonomy): Bacteria > Pseudomonadota > Alphaproteobacteria > Sphingomonadales > Sphingomonadaceae > Sphingomonas_P > Sphingomonas_P jatrophae. Next base: position 937,185 of record NZ_FOZG01000001.1, read on the forward strand.
TCGTGCACCGCCTCCGCCAGCGCCGCCTCGCCCCGCGCCACCAGCATCACCTTGGCCCCACGCGCCGCGGCGCGCTTGGCGGTGACGAGGCCGATGCCGGAACTTGCGCCGGTGACGAGGATGACCTGTTGGTCGAGCGGCTTTAGGCGAAGGGTCATGTGCGGGCTCCGGGTCGGGGAGGGGTCAACGCCCCTGCCCGCCCGTCGTTCACCCGGCGCTTACTTCGGCGGCATCCGGATCGCTCCGTCGAGGCGGATCACCTCGCCGTTCAGCATCGGATTGGCGATGATGCTACCGACCAGCTGGGCATATTCCTCCGGCCGCCCGAGCCGCGCCGGGTGCGGCACCTGCGTGCCGAGCGAGTCCTGCGCCGCCTGCGGCAGGCCCATCAGCATGGGCGTCAGGAAGATGCCCGGCGCGATCGTCATCACGCGGATGCGGTGCTGCGCCAGATCGCGCGCCACCGGCAGCGTCATGCCGACCACGCCGCCCTTGGACGAGGAGTAAGCCGCCTGCCCGATCTGCCCATCATAGGCAGCCACCGATGCGGTGTTGATGATAACGCCCCGCTCCTCGCCGATCGCCTCTGCCGCCGCCAGCCTCGCGGCGAACAACGAGATTGCGGTGAAGGTGCCGATCAGGTTCACCTCGATCGCCTTGCGATAGGCGTCGAGCGGGTGCGGCTTGTTCTCGCGCCCGACCGTCTTGATCGCGGGCGCGATGCCGGCACAGTTGACGAGGATACGGCCAACGCCGTGCGCCTGCTCCGCCGCGTCCAAGCCGGCGGTCACGCTCGCCTCATCCGCGACGTTGACCTTGGCGAAGATGCCGCCAATCTCCTGCGCGGTCGCCTGGCCGACCTCCTCGTTCAGATCGAAGATGGTCACCTTTGCGCCGCCTGCGGCCAGGAAGCGCGCCGTAGCGCCTCCGAGACCGGAGGCGCCGCCCGTCACGATCGCACCGACACCGTTCAGATCCACGCCGTCTCTCCCCTTTGATGGCCTGATCAGGCCAGTTCGACCGCCATCGCCGTCGCCTCGCCACCGCCAATGCAGAGGCTCGCCACGCCCCGCTTCAATCCGCGCTCCTGCAGCGCGCCGAGCAGCGTCGCGATGATGCGCGCGCCCGATGCACCGATGGGATGGCCGAGAGCGGTGGCACCGCCGTTGACGTTCAGCTTGTCGTCCGGGATGCCCAGCTCGCGCGCGGCGATCATTGCCACGACGGCGAACGCCTCGTTCACCTCGAACAGGTCGACGTCGTCGATCGTCCAGCCGGCCTTGTCGAGCAGCTTGCGCATCGCGGGCACCGGTGCCGTCGTGAACAGGCCGGGCTCATGTGCGTGGGCGGCGTGAGCGACAATACGCGCGACGATCGGCATGCCCTTTTCCTTCGCCACGCTCTCGCGCGTCATCACCAGCGCAGCGGCACCGTCCGAGATGGAGGAGGCATTGGCCGCGGTGATCGTGCCGTCCTTGGCGAAGGCGGGCTTCAGCGACGGAATCTTCTCCGGCTTGGCCTTGCCCGGCTGCTCGTCCGTCTTGACCGTGGTGGCGCCCCCGCGGCCGGGCACCTCGACCGCGACGATCTCGCGCTCGAACGCACCCGACTTGATCGCCTCGTTGGCGCGGGTGAGCGAGCGGATGGCGTAGGCGTCCTGATCCTCGCGGCTGACCTGATACATCTGGACGGCATCTTCGGCGAAGGCGCCCATCGCCTTGCCGGGGGTGTAGGCATCCTCCAGCCCGTCATACATCATCGTGTCGATGGTGACGCCGTGGCCCAGACGCGCACCGCCGCGCATCTTCGGCAGCGCATAGGGCGCGTTGGACATGCTCTCCATGCCGCCCGCGACGATCAGGTCGGCAGTGCCCGCGGCAAGCGCGTCATGCGCCATGATCGCGGCTTCCATGCCCGATCCGCACATCTTGTTGACGGTCGTCGCCTCGGTGTTGATCGACAGGCCTGCGCCGAGTGCCGCCTGCCGCGCCGGCGCCTGGCCGAGCCCGGCGGCGAGCACGCAGCCCATGTAGATCTTCTCGACGGCCTGCGGATCCGCCTGCGCACGCTCAACCGCGGCCTTGACGGCGGCAGCGCCCAGTTCGGTCGCCTTCAGCGGCGAAAGCTCGCCCATGAAGCCGCCCATCGGCGTGCGGGCATAGCTGGCGATGACGACGGGATCAGCGACCTGACTGGACATGATCTAGCTTCCTCAGATGTTCAAAGCGCGCGGGCGATGACCATGCGCTGGATGTCGGACGTGCCCTCATAGATTTGGCAGACGCGCACGTCGCGATAGATTTTGGCGAGGCCATATTCCTCGAGATAGCCATAGCCGCCGAGCGTCTGGATCGCCCCGGAGACGATCGCCTCCGCCGCTTCGGAGGCGAACAGCTTCGCCATCGACGCCTGCGTGAGGCAGGGCTCGCCAGCATCCTTCAGCGCGGCAGCGGCCAGCACCATCTGCCGCGCCGCTTCCAGCCGGGTCGCGAGATCCGCAAGACGGAAGCCGACCGCCTGATGCTCGATGATCGGCCGGCCGAAGCTTTTGCGATCCCTGGCATAGCCGACCGCCAGCTCCAGCGCTGCCTGCGCCATGCCGACCGATTGCGCGGCGATGCCGATGCGGCCCGCCTCAAGGTTGGACAGCGCGATCCGATAGCCCGCGCCTTCCTCGCCCAGCATGAGCGCATCCTCGACGAACAGGCCGTCGAAGCGGATCGCCGCGGTGTCGGACGCCGCCTGCCCCATCTTATGCTCGACCTTGTCGACCGAGTAACCCGGCCGGTCCGTCGGCACGATGAAGGCGGAGATGCCGCGCTTGCCCGCCGCCTGATCGGTCACCGCAAACACGATGGCGATGCCGGCGATGCGGCCGGAGGTGATGAACTGCTTGGACCCATCGAGCACCCAGCCGCCGTCCACCCGCGTGGCGCGCGTCCGGATCGCCGACGCGTCGGAGCCGGCATCCGCCTCGGTCAGCGCGAATGCGCCGATCATGCGGCCGCCGATCAGGTCGGGCAGAAAGCGCGCCTTCTGCTCCTCCGAACCGAGCTTCAGCAGGCCACCGACCAGCAGGCTGTTCTGGATCGAGACGATCGTGGAGAGCGCACCGTCAGCCGCCGCAATTTCGATCAGCGACAAGGCGTAGGAGACGGTATCCGCCCCGGCACCACCCACCGCCTCGGGCGCGGTCATCCCCATAAGGCCGAGGCCGGCCATTTCCTCGAACAGCTCGGGCGGATAGCCGCCTGCCGCCTCGAAGCCGGCGCTCAGCGGCCTGATCCGCTCCTGCGCAAAGGCGCGGACTGCGTCGCGAATGGCGGATTGTTCTTCGGTCAGGAGCATCGAAACCGCCGCGTCTATTTCCTACTGGTGAGTATCTTGCCTAGTTGGACAGATGCCGTCAAGATCGCTCCCCAGATATCCGGAGCGAAGATTTGGCATCCTCCCCCTTCCGCAGCCGCGAGGAGCGCGACGCCGATCGCGTGCAGAAACGCGAGGCGGTGCTGCGTGCCGCGGTGCGCATGTTTAACGCGCAGGGCTTCCACGCCACCTCGCTCGACGATGTCGCGGCCAGTCTCGGCGTCAGCAAGCCGACCATCTACCATTATCTCGGCAACAAGGATCAGGTGCTGCTGGAATGCGTCACGCGAGGGCTTGAACAGCTGCGCGAGGCCGCCGACGCGACGCGGGCGCAACCGGGCAACGGGCTCGATCGGCTTCGCCGCTTCCTGCGTCGCTATGCCGAGACGATGATGGAGGATTTCGGCCGGTGCGTCGTGCGCACGCCAGACGAGGCACTCTCCGGCGAGAGCCGCGCCCGTTTTCGCGCGCTCAAGCGCGAGATCGATGGCGGCATGCGCAAGCTGATCGAGGAAGGCATCGAGGACGGCTCGATTGCCCCCGTCGACGTTCGTATGGCGTCGTTCGCGTTGGCCGGTGCGCTCAACTGGCCGGGGCGTTGGCATCGCCCGGATGGGCCGGAAAGCGCCGGCGATATCGCCGGCCAGATGGTGGATATCCTCACCGCCGGGCTGGCACCTCGCCTAAGCGAGCATTGACAATCCAGGCTCGTGACCGGATCTACCCGCCGGTAACTGATTTACGGGCACGTTCGCCCATCCGGGAGACCATCATGGCCGATGCCTATATCGTCGAAGCACTGCGCACTCCGGGCGGCCGGGCTCGCAAGGGCGGGCTGGTCGACGTGCATCCCGCCGACCTCGGTGCCACAGTGCTGAACGCCCTTGCCGAGCGGAGCGGCATCGACCCGGCGTCGGTCGAGGACGTGATTGTCGGCTGCGTGACGCAGGGTGGCGAGCAGGCCTTTGCCTTCGGCCGCAATCTGGTGCTGGCCTCCAAGCTGCCGGACAGCGTGCCCGCGGTGACAATCGACCGCCAGTGCGGCTCCTCGCAACAGGCGCTCCACTTCGCCGCGCAGGCGATCATGTCGGGCACGCAGGACATCGTCATCGCCGCCGGCAGCGAGAGCATGACGCGCGTGCCGATGAACTCCAACTGGCAGCTGCACCGCGCCTCGGGTGTGGGCACCGGTCCCTGGTCGCAGGCGATCCAGAACCGCTATGGTGTCGCCGAGTTCAGCCAGTTTCACGGCGCGCAGGCGATCGCGAACAAATATGGCTTTTCCCGCGAGGAGATGGACGCCTTCGCCATCGACAGCCATCGCAAGGCAGCCGCCGCCATCGACAGCGGTGCATTCCGCGACGAGATCGTCGCCGTCCACACGCCCGACGGCCATGTGTTCGACACTGACGACGGTGTGCGCCGCGGCGGCACGATGGAGCAAATGGCGCAGGTGAAGACGCTTGAAGAAGGCGGCACCATCACCGCCGCCAATGCCAGCCAGATGACGGATGGCGCCTCGGGCGTGCTGGTCGTCAGCGAAGCGGCGCTGAAGCGCTACAATCTGACGCCGCTCGCCCGCATCGCCAACCTCACCGTCACCGCGGGTGATCCGGTGATCATGCTGGAGGAGCCGATCCCCGCCACGCGCAAGGCGCTGGAGCGGTCGGGCATGAAGCTGGACGACATCGACCTGTTCGAAGTGAACGAGGCGTTCGCCGCCATCCCCATGGCCTGGCTGAAGGCGATCGGCGCTGATCCGGCCAAGCTCAACGTCAATGGTGGCGCGATCGCGCTCGGCCATCCGCTCGGCGCCAGCGGCACCAAGCTGATGGCCACGCTCGTCCACGCGCTCAAGGCGCGCGGCAAGCGCTACGGCCTTCAAACGATGTGCGAGGGCGGCGGCATCGCGAACGTGACGATCATCGAGGCGCTTTGAGCGCCGGTCACGGCACGCACCACTGGGTTGGACGCGCCGCGACCGATCCTATGCTCAACGGCAGATAGATCGCAGCGCGCGCCACTCCGCTGGCGTCAGCACCGGATCGGTGGGCCATTTGCCGGACGCATCTCGGAACAGGGCCTGACGGCTGGCATCGCTCGGGTGCGTAGCGGCGAGCCCGGCCAGCCGCTCCAGCCGATCTCCCTTCGCCCGTTCGCCCGCGCGCCGCTCCATCCGGGCGAAGAATGCAGCTAGGCCGCGCGGATCCACCCGGCCGGTGCGCAGCAAGGCCAGCGCAGTCGCATCCGCCTCACGCTCGGCCGCACGGCTGTTGCGCAGGAACAGGCCCGTGGAAGCCAGCGCGCCGACATTGCCGCCCAGCCCTTGCAGGAAGAGGTCGAAGCCGAAGTGGCGGATCAGCGCCTGGTTGGGGTGCCGTTTCTCGACATGGCCAAGCTCATGCGCGAGCACGCCCGCCAATTCCTCCGGCGTCTCCGCCGCATCGATCAGCGCTGACAGCAGGATCACCTGCCCGCCCGGCAGCGTGAAGGCGTTGACCTGCTCGTTCCTGGCGACCGTGAGCGTGACCGGCTCAACCGGGCGGGGAGGCATGACGCGCGCCGCCAGCTTGTCCAACGCGGCGCGCCCGGCCCTGTCCTCGCAGGCGCGCTTCCCGCCCGCGATCATCTCCAGCATCGGCGCCCCCGCCTGAACCGCAATGCGGTGCGGCACCAGCGGTGCGGCCCATACCAGCGCACGCGCGCCCATGCTCCAGGCAAGCAGGCCTGCCGCCGCCACCCCGGCAATCACAAAGCCGATGCCGCGCGCCTGCCCGCGCGTGATGCGATGGCGATCCGGCAGCGCCGCAACGAAGCGTGCGTCCACGGTTCCAAGGATCAGCCGCCAATCGGGCAGGTCCGTCCGGTGCAGCACGATCCGCTCCGCCGCCTGCTCGCGCGTGATCAGAGCCAACGGAACCCGCTCCTCCTCCTCGGCTTCGTCTGCGAGGACCAGCAGATCGCCCTCGATCGAGGCGCGGACTGCACGCGGCCGCGCGCTCGCGCCGTCGAACAGGCGGGCGGGAACCACCTCAGAAGGGCGCGATGTCGAATGCATCGGCAATCCCCTCGCCCTGACCGGGTCCGACCAGATCGGTCTGCCGCATCGTTGTCGGATCGAAGGCACCGTCGATGACGATGCGCCGCGCGTGGAAGGCCCAATGCCGCCATGGCAGCAGCAGCGTCCCCAGTCCCATGGTGAACGCCACCAGTGCGAAGTTGACGAGGTAGAACAGTGCCACCTCACGCCCGCGCACGTCGAAGCGCAGCCGCATCGTCTCACCGAGCCGCGTGGCGCCGTAGGTCTCGTGCAGGAAGGCGGCGTGATATCGGGCGAACAGCATCGCACCGATGAACCCGATCACGGCCAGTCCGCCATAGATGCTGACGATCAGCACGAGGATCTGGGTGAGGGATGGCGGTCCCTCCGTCGGTAGGTCGACGGTGGCGAACAGCAGGACGCCAAAGAGCACCAGCAGCACGATCATGGCCACCCAGACGATCAGGAATCGGCCATAGATCGGGCGCGAATGGGCGTCGGCAAAAAGTGGCAGGCTGCCGATCCGCATGTCGCGCGTCAGCCGGTTCCAGCGCCGCACCCCCACCCAAGGCGTCAGGAATCCCAGACTGAACATCTGCGCCATGAGCAGACCGAAATGGTAGAGGCCGAAGCGCCACCCCTGCTCGGTCATGCCACCCCGAATGCCGCGCCAGGCAGTGCGTGAAAGGATGTAGCGCCAGCTGCGATACATGCCGACGCCCACCAGATAGTAGATCAGCAGCAGCAAGATGCCCTGCGTGATGACCAGCGCGGGCGAGCCCCGCCCAACGAAGGCAGGCAGCACGACGGAGACGAGCCCCAGCGGCACCGAGATCAAGAGGATGGCGAGCAGTGCGCCGACGAACAGTTCGAGCCCGGTGCCGCGATATTCCAGGGGATCGCCGTCCAGCAGGGTGTTGCGCCAGAGGAACCGCCGCACCCGCGTCTTGCCCCAGAAGCGATAGATGCCAAGCGTCAGAATGGTCAGCGCAAGATTGCCGAGCTGAAGCAGGAAAACATCGCCGCCCAGCCCACGAAAATCAATACAAGGCGCCGCCTCATGCGCGCCTACCGGCTGCTCCATCCAATCTGCCCCCGCTGCCCCGCAGCTTGGGTGACGGCGCAGCAGGCCCCTGTCAATCCAGGTGCCATCAGGAGGGCATGGTGGGCGCAGCAGGGATTGAACCTGCGACCCCACCCGTGTGAAGGGTGTGCTCTACCGCTGAGCTATGCGCCCATGCCCGGGCCGCCGCCGGTCTGCCCCGGCGGGATGGCGGCGATTATCGGGTGCGGGGGGCGCTGTAAAGGGGGTCTTGCCCCGTTTCGCCCGCCCGCATCGCCGCCCGTCTTGATCTTACAGGTTCACCGCATCGCGCAGGCTCTTGCCCGCCTTGAACTTGGGGCTGGACGATGCCTCGATCTTCATCGGCTCGCCCGTGCGCGGGTTGCGGCCCGTGGAAGCCTTTCGCTTGCTGACGGAGAACGTGCCGAAGCCGACCAGCCGGACCTCGTCGCCCGACTTCAACGCCGCGCTGACCGCGTCGAACACGGCCTCAACCGCCTGCGCCGCCTGCGGACGCGGCAGACCCGTCGTCTCCGCCACCGAGCCGATCAGCTCCTGCTTGTTCATCGTTCCAATTTCCCTGAACTGTTCCAAAACCTTGCGCGCACAAGCGCGCCACAGGCGCGCGCCAAGGCGGGATCGAAAGGAACGACTCCGCGCCGCGGCACGCCCCGCGAAGGGCGGACCCTAAGCAGCGGCGTGCAGCATTGCCAAGCCCGTTTCAGTGCCGAATCGACGCCTCTCCGCCGGTAGCGGGTGCGACCGGCGGCAGGTGCGCAGGCGCCTGTGCGGCCAGCTCGTCCGCCTCGGTCCAGTCGATCGGTTCGATCGGCTGCGTCAGCGCGACTTCGAGCACCTGGTCGACATGCACGACGGGGATGATCTTCAGCCCCTCGCGGATGTTGGCCGGGATGTCCGCCAGATCCTTCTCATTCTCCTGCGGGATCAGCACAGTAGTGATGCCGCCGCGCAGCGCCGCCAGCAGCTTCTCCTTGAGGCCGCCGATCGGCAGCACACGGCCACGCAGCGTGACCTCCCCGGTCATCGCAACCTCACGGCGCACCGGAATGCCCGTCAGCGTAGAGATGATCGCCGTCACCATGCCGATGCCCGCGCTCGGCCCGTCCTTGGGCGTAGCGCCTTCGGGCAGGTGGACGTGGATATCGCGCCGCGCGAACAGCGACGGCTTTACCCCGTAAGCCGGCGCCCGCGCCCGCACGAACGAGAAGGCGGCCGCGACCGACTCCTGCATGACGTCGCCGAGCTTGCCGGTGGTCTTGACCGTCCCCTTGCCGGGCACCGTCACCGCCTCGATCGTCAGCAGCTCGCCCCCCACTTCGGTCCAGGCAAGCCCGGTCACGGCGCCGATCTGGTCCTCCTCCTCGGAGACGCCAAAACGGAACTTCCGCACACCGGAGAAGTCGGCGAGGTTCTCGGCCGTCACCGCCACCTGCTCCGCCTTGCCCTCGAGAATGCGGCGCAGCGCCTTGCGCGCCACCTTGGCGATCTCGCGCTCCAGCGTGCGGACGCCGGCCTCCCGCGTGTAATAGCGGATCAGGTCGCGCAGACCCTCCTCCGACAGGGAGAACTCGTCCGCCTTCAGGCCGTGTGCTTCGATCTGCTTGGGCAGCAGGTGCCGCGTCGCGATCTCGACCTTCTCGTCCTCGGTATACCCCTCCAGCCGGATGATCTCCATGCGGTCGAGCAGCGGCTGCGGCAGGTTGAGCGAGTTGGCGGTGGTGACGAACATCACGTCCGACAGATCAACGTCGATCTCCAGATAGTGATCCTGGAACTTCGCATTCTGCTCCGGATCCAGCACCTCCAGCAACGCCGACGCCGGATCGCCGCGGAAATCCTGGCCCAGCTTGTCGATCTCGTCGAGCAGGAACAGAGGATTGGACGAGCCCGCCTTCTTCAGGTTGGTCACGATCTTGCCCGGCAGCGAACCAATGTAGGTGCGCCGGTGACCGCGGATCTCCGCTTCGTCGCGCACGCCACCCAGCGACTGGCGGACGAACTCACGCCCCGTCGCCTTGGCGATCGAACGGCCGAGCGAGGTTTTGCCGACGCCCGGCGGCCCGACGAGGCAGAGGATCGGCCCCTTCAGCTTGTTCGTCCGCGCTTGTACCGCCAAATACTCGACGATCCGGTCCTTGACCTTCTCCAGCCCGAAATGGTCCTCGTCCAGCACCGCCTGAGCCGCCGGAATGTCGCGCTTCAGCTTGGACTTCTTCCCCCACGGCAGGCCCAGCAGCACGTCGAGATAGTTGCGAACGACGGTCGCCTCGGCGCTCATCGGCGCCATGGTCTTGAGCTTCTTAAGCTCGGCATTGGCCTTGGCGCGCGCTTCCTTGGAGAGCTTGAGCTTGGCGATCTTGGCGGCGAGTTCGGCCACCTCGTCGCCGCTGCCTTCCTCCTCGGCATTGCCCAGCTCGCGCTGGATCGCCTTCAGCTGCTCGTTCAGGTAATATTCGCGCTGCGTCTTCTCCATCTGCCGCTTCACACGGCTGCGGATTTTCTTCTCGACCTGCAGGACACCAAGCTCACCCTCCATGAAGGTGAAGGCCATCTCCAGCCGCTTGGCCGGGTCCAGCTCGACGAGCAGCGCCTGCTTTTCCGACACCTTGATGTTGATGTTCGCCGCGACCGCGTCCGCCAGCTTGGAGGCGTCCTCGATCTGGCTCAGCTGCACCGCCGTCTCGGCCGGCAGCTTCTTGTTGAGCTTGGCATAATTCTCGAACTGGTCGACGACCGAGCGCATGAGCGCCGACAGTTCGGGCGCGGGATCGCCGTCGGCATCCCCTTCTTCGCTCTCGCTATCGCCGAGCAGCGCGATCTCGGCGGCGAGATGCTCGCCCTCCGCTTCCAGCCGCTCCAGGCGCGCGCGCTCCTTGCCCTCCACCAGCACGCGAACGGTGCCATCAGGGAGCTTCAGCAGTTGCAGGACGGTTGCGACGACGCCGATGTCATAGAGCGCGTCGCGATCAGGATCGTCCTCCGCCGGATCGAGCTGCGCAACGAGAAAGATCGACTTGTCCGCCGTCATCGCGCTCTCCAGCGCCGCCACCGACTTGTCGCGGCCGACAAAGAGCGGGACGATCATCTGCGGGAACACGACGATGTCGCGCAGCGGCAGGACGGGAAGCAGGTCGGCCATGAAATCTCCGGGTCGCGGGCGCAAAGCGGCGCCGCCGTCAGCATCTATATGGGCGCGCGGTACGCCATCATCAATCGGGCGCCTGAACGCCTGGGATCAGGCCTCAGCCTGCGGGAGAGCGGCACCCGTAAGCGCCGCATGCAGCTGCTCCCGGTCCAGCGCGCCTTCCCACCGCGCGACGACGATGGTCGCCACCGCATTGCCGATGAAGTTGGTGAGACTGCGGCATTCGGACATGAAGCGGTCCACCCCGAGGATCAGCGCCATGCCCGCGACGGGCACACTCGGTACCACGCTCAGCGTCGCAGCCAGCGTGATGAAGCCAGCGCCGGTTACGCCCGCCGCGCCCTTTGACGACAGCATTGCGACACCCATCAGCACCAGCTGCTGGCCGAGGCTCAGCTCCACGCCCACAGCCTGCGCGATGAACAGCGCAGCAAGCGTCATATAGATGTTGGTGCCATCGAGATTGAACGAATAGCCCGTCGGCACGACCAGCCCGACAACCGGCTTGGCACAGCCCGCCTGCTCCATCTTCTCGATCAGCGCAGGCAACGCCGCCTCCGACGAGGAGGTGCCGAGCACGAGCAGCAGCTCCGCCTTGAGGTAGCCGATCAGCCGCAGGATCGAGAAGCCCGCCGCGCGCGCGATGAGCCCGAGGACGACCAGCACGAACAGCAGCGACGTCGCGTAAAAGGTCGCCACCAGTCCGGCGAGCTGCGCCAGCGATCCCAGGCCGAACTTGCCGACGGTAAAGGCGATCGCACCGAACGCGCCGATCGGCGCCGCCTTCATCAGGATCGCGACCAGCCGGAAGAACACCGCCGAGGCGGCCTCCAGCACCGCGAGCACCGGCGCCGCGCGCGCGCCCACCAGCGCGACCGCGACGGCGAACAGGATGGCGACGAACAGCACCTGCAGGATCTCACCGCCGGCCAGCGCGCCCGCAAACGTGTCCGGGATGATGTTCATCAGGAAACCGGTCAGCGATGCTTCGTGCGCCTTGGCGGCGTAACCGGCGACCGCATTGGCATCGAGCGTCGCCCGATCCACGCCGAAGCTGGCGCCCGGCCGCACGACGTTCGCGACCACCAGACCGACGACCAGCGCCAGCGTCGACACGGACAGGAAGTAGGCAAACGCCTTGGCCGCCACCCGCCCCACCGCGCCCAGATCGCGCATGCCCGCAATTCCGGTCACGATCGTCAGGAAGATGACGGGCGCGATCACCATCTTCACCAGCTTGATGAAAGCATCACCGAGCGGCTTCAACGCGGCGCCCGTCTCCGGCCAGACATGGCCGACGACCGCGCCGAGCACGATCGCGACGAGCACCTGGACGTAGAGGTGGCGCCACCATGGGCCGCCATGCACCGACGCCTGTGCCTCCGCCGTGATCGCCATGCACCTACACCTTCATCGCCAGCGCCGAGCGGAGTTCATCGGCGGGAGCGGCGCACATGTCCACCGCTGCCGGTCGCGGTGCGTGTCGCCTTGGTCGACGGCGACGCTGACAGCCTGCGTGTACCGGGCTAAGCGCGCGGCCATGACGATCCGCTTCATCGGGCTCGATGCCGACGACACGCTCTGGCATTGCGAGACCATCTTCCAGGACGTGCGTGCCCGTTTCTCCACGCTGCTCGCCGACTTCGCCGACGCCGAGACGCTCGACGATGCGATGGAGACGATCGAGCGGCGCAATCTCGCGCTCTACGGCTATGGCGCCAAAGGTTTCACGCTCTCCATGCTGGAGGCGGCGCTGGAGACGAGCGGCGAGCAGGTGCCGGCCGCCACGCTGGCCCGCATCCTCGCGCTCGGCCGCGAGATGATGGCGCACCCGGTAGATCCGCTTTCCGGCGTCGCAGACGCGCTGGAGGAGCTGGCCAGCGGCCACCGCCTCGTCCTGATTACCAAGGGCGACCTGTTCCATCAGGAGGCGAAGCTGGCTGCATCCGGGCTCGGCCATCATTTCACCGGCGTCGAGATCGTCAGCGAAAAGCGGGCGGAAACCTATGCCGGCATCTTCCGCCGCTACGACGTCGCGCCGGAAGAGGCGGTGATGGCGGGCAATTCGGTGCGCTCCGACATTCTGCCCGCGCTGGACGCGGGCGCCTGGGCTGCCTTGGTGCCCTACCCGCTCGTCTGGAGCCATGAGGCAGCGCACGCGCCTCCCGGCCACCCGCGCTACCGCGAACTGTCCTCGCTCGCAGAGCTGCCCGGCTGGGTGGCCGAGATCGGCTGAACCGTTCGCCGCTCCGGCAGGGCAGCCAGGATTTCCGCCGCGACCAGCAGCAGGAACGGCATCAGCATATATCGGTGCCGCTCGCCAAACTCGAACCACACACCGAACAGCGCGATCTGGACGAGCGCGGCGAGCGCCAGCCGCACCCCCGCGCTATCCCGCACGCGGCCCAGCCCCGCCGTCACACCGCCAAGCAGAAGCGCCAGCCCGCCTTGGCAGAGCGGAAGGAGCGCCGCGAACACAGCGGCAGGCGGCGCCGGGCTGAGCACCGAGAGGCGGACGAGTGCAAACTGCTCCACGCCGAGAGCTCGCACCAGCTTCGTCAGGGACAGTCTGACGAAGTCGGCCGGGTTCGCGGCGATCCAGGCCTTCGCCGCAGCAGCGGCACGGTTGGAGATGGTCAGCTCGTCCATGCCGGCCCATGCCGCGGGAAGGGGCATCCAATTGCCCGTCGCCTCGGGATTGTTGCCGATCCACAGCCCAATTCCGCCTGTCAGGGTGAGCGGCACGAAGCGATGCAGCAGCAGTAGGTTGCGGAACCACCATGGCAGCATCACCAACACCGCCACTGGCAGTGCCCGCACGCCCAACCGCCACGTTCGCGCCCAGCCGATTTCCGGCAGCAACGCGATGGCGATCAGAGCGGGGAAGAATGCCAGCCCCGGTTGGGTCAGCGCGATCAAGGCGGCAGGCACACCCGCCGCAGCCGCGTCACGCCATCCCGGCTTTCTGCCTGCCACCCGCAGCACGGTCAGCACGAAGCCCAGCACCAGCGCGAGCAGCAGCGACTCCTTCTGGGCAAACGGCGCTGCCAGCACGAAGGGTGGCCAGATCGCCAGTAGCCACGCCGCCGCACGCCCCGTCTCGGGCCGGCCCAGCCGTGTGCCGATCCGCGCCAAGAGCCAGGCCGCGAGCAGGTCCAGAGCGACGTTGCTTGACCAGACGACCGCAAGCGTCACTCCACCCGCTGCGCCCAGACCTGCGAGCAGCAGCGGATAGGCCGGCGGGTAGAGCGCGAGAAAGTCGATCCGCAGAAGCGTATCGTGGAAGACCAGCCCCTGCCCTGCGAGCAAACCCCGCGCCAGCGCCGGATAGGTTGCGGCATCGCCGACCGATGCAACACGCCCGATCACCAGCAGCACAGCCCCCAGCCGCAACGCCACGGCGGTGCCCACCAGCAACGGCCACAAACCTCCCGATCGCCCGCGCGCCAGCGGCCACGCAACCCCAGCAAGGCCGAGCCAGGCAATCAGCAGCAAAAGCCCGATGCCAGACGCACCCCAGCGCGGCAGCAACGAGGGGATAGTCAGGAGTGCGTAGAGGGCAAAGGGCGCGAGCCCGAGGCGCAGCGCGAAGCTCGTCAGCCGAGAGGCACGCTCCACGCCCGTCCCCTTCGCCGACAAGCTCCGCTAATGGTACCCGGAGGCGCTGGCCGCGCCCCCGAAGGTCAGGCCGACGCCTTTTCCTTCTTGGCGTAGACGCGCACCGGCTCCTTGCGGCCTTCGACCACATCCTTATCGACGCGGATCTCGTCCACCCCGTCCAGCCCAGGCAGGTCGAACATCGTGTCGAGCAGGATCGCCTCGAGGATCGACCGCAGACCGCGCGCGCCCGTCTTGCGCTCGATACCCTTGCGGGCGACTGCGGAGAGCGCGTCGTCGGAGAAGCCGAGCTTCACGTCCTCCATGTCGAACAGCTTCTGATACTGCTTGACCAACGCGTTCTTCGGCTCGGACAGGATCTTGATGAGCGCGGGCTCGTCCAGATCCTCCAGCGTCGCGATCACCGGCAGGCGGCCGACGAATTCGGGGATCAGGCCGAACTTCAGCAAATCCTCCGGCTCGCACTGCCGCAGCGTCTCGCCGACGCGGCGTTCCTCGGGCGTGGCGACATAGGCGCCGAAGCCGATCGACTTGCCCTGCAGGCGATCGCCGATGATCCGCTCCAGCCCGCTGAACGCGCCGCCGCAGATGAACAGGATGTTCGTCGTGTCGACCTGCAGGAACTCCTGCTGCGGATGCTTGCGCCCACCCTGCGGCGGCACGGAGGCCGTGGTGCCCTCCATCAGCTTCAGCAGCGCCTGCTGCACGCCCTCGCCCGACACGTCGCGCGTGATCGAAGGGTTGTCCGCCTTGCGGCTGATCTTGTCGATCTCGTCGATGTAGACGATGCCGCGCTGCGCACGCTCGACATTATAGTCGGACGCCTGGAGCAGCTTGAGGATGATGTTCTCCACATCCTCGCCGACATAGCCTGCCTCGGTCAGGGTGGTGGCATCCGCCATGGTGAACGGCACATCAAGGATACGTGCCAGCGTCTGCGCCAGCAGCGTTTTGCCGCAGCCGGTAGGGCCGACGAGCAGGATGTTAGACTTGGCCAGCTCCACGTCGGCGCCCTTGGCGCCGTGATTGAGCCGCTTGTAATGGTTGTGCACCGCAACGGAGAGAACGCGCTTCGCCTGGCTCTGGCCGATCACGTAATCGTCCAGCACCTTGCAGATTTCCTGCGGAGTGGGGACACCGCCATCCTTCTTGGAGACGAGCGCCGACTTGGTCTCCTCACGGATGATGTCGTTGCAGAGTTCCACGCATTCGTCGCAGATGAACACGGTCGGGCCAGCGATAAGCTTTCGCACCTCATGCTGCGACTTCCCGCAGAACGAGCAGTAGAGGGTGCTCTTGGAGTCGCCGCCGCTAAGCTTGGTCATGAACGCAATCCTTTGGACCCCACCGGGTGAATCGGGGCAGACTAGTCGCCTTTCCCGCGTTCCGGCAATCGTAATAAGACAGGCCGATCGACCCGTTCACCGATATTGGCGCGCGTCATGCCGCTTGCAAGCAGGGGGCATGAGCGCGACGCCTGGCGTCAGGCTTCGCTCAAGGGCGAGCCCGCAGCGCGTATCTCCGGTGCTGTGAGTTCGGCGGCCCGACGCTGCTCCAGACCGGCAGTTTGCTAGGGCTGGCCTCGTGGACGGAATGGACCAATGGGTGCGCAGCCGGTGCGAATCCTGCCGGAGTGAAGCTTACAAACTGGAGGCCTGCCGTAGGTCACGCCCTGCGGCAGGATCGTCTAGAGCCGCGGGCGGCGGCACTCATAGCGCTGCCGCCCTTCGAGCAATCAGGCGGCCGCCTTCTCCTCGGTCGGCGTCGGGCGCTTGTCGAACACCTCGTCGATCAGGCCGAAGGCCTTGGCCTCGTCCGCCTCGAGGAACTTGTCACGATCCATCGCCTTCTCGATCTCCTCGATCGGCCGGCCGGTATACTTGCTGTAGAGCGAGTTGAGCGAGTGGCGCATGCGCAGGATCTCGCGCGCCTGGATCTCGATGTCCGCGGCCATGCCCTGTGCGCCGCCGGACGGCTGGTGAATCATGATACGGCTGTTGGTCAGCGCGACGCGCATGCCGGGCTCACCCGCGGCGAGCAGGAAGCTGCCCATCGAGGCGGCCTGACCAATGCAGACGGTGCCGACGCGCGGGCGGATATACTGCATGGTGTCGTGGATCGCGAGACCCGCCGTGACGACGCCGCCCGGCGAGTTGATGTACATGTAGATGTCCTTCTTCGGGTTCTCGGACTCGAGGAAGAGCAGCTGGGCGGTGATGAGAGAGGCCATGTGATCCTCGACCCCGCCGGTCACGAACACGATCCGCTCGCGCAGCAGCCGCGAATAGATGTCGAAGCTGCGCTCGCCGCGGTTCGACTGCTCGATGACGATGGGGACGAGGCCGCCGACGATGTCGGCGTGGTCGGGGGTAGCCATTCGGGTTATTGTCCTTCTGCCCGGTGTCGCGGGCCAACATTGGCGTTCGCGGAGGAAGGTTCAAGGCCAAGCTGGCGTCAGCTTAGGTTGACAAAGTTGACACTCAGAGCCCCTTTTCCGACATAGGTCGTTACGGGATCGTAACTGCTACGATGCTGGCGCCGGTAAGCCGAGATAGGCCAGCCGCCGCACTTCGCGCCGGCCGCGCACCACCGTGTCGAGGATCAGCCCGGTGAAGAAGCAGAGGAAGCCGATGATGGCGAGGCCGACGCTCAGGATCGCGGTGGGGAAGCGGGGCACCAGCCCGGTCTGCGCGTAGGTGATGGCGAGCGGGACGGACAGCAGCACCGCGAGTGCGAGCAGCAGCGCGCCGATGGCGCCGAAGAACAGCACCGGCCGCTCTATCCGGTAAAGCGTGACGATGGTGCGCAGAATGCGCCAGCCATCGCGCCACGTGGACAGTTTCGAGGTCGAGCCTTCCGGCCGGGCGGCGTAAGCGGTGACGATCTCGGCCACGGGCATGCGCAGCTCCAGCGCATGGACGCTGATCTCCGTCTCGATCTCGAACCCGGTCGACAGCACCGGAAAGCTCTTCACGAAGCGACGCGAGAAGACGCGGTAACCGCTGAGAATGTCCCCGAAGCTGCGGCCGAACAGGCGGGCCAGAAGGCCGGTGAGCAGCGCATTGCCGAAGACGTGGCCGCGGCGGTAAGCGGCCTCCACCTCGTGCTGCCGCGCGCCGACGACCATGTCGAGATTCTCGTCGAGCAGACGCTGGACGAGCGCGGGGGCGGCTGCGGCATCGTAGGTCGCATCGCCATCGGCCATGACATAGATGTCCGCCTCCACATCGGCGAACATGCGGCGGACGACATGGCCCTTGCCCTGCATCCGCTCGGTCCGAACGACCGCGCCTGCAGCAGCGGCAGCGGCCGCAGTGCCGTCGCGACTGTTGTTATCGTAGACGTAGACGGTGGCGCCCGGCAGCGCGGCGCGGAAGCCGGCGACGGTCGTGCCGATCGCCGCTTCCTCATTGTAGCAGGGCAGCAGCACGGCGATGCGGGGAGCCTCGATCATGCGGTGCCTTCTGTGTTCCTTGCCCGGGGAGGCGGCTAGCCTAGCAGCGCGGCCTTAGGGGAACAGGGCTTTAGATAGGGTGAAGGGGCGGTGTGTGCGTCGTCCGCGGCGCAGTCCGGCGCAGGCACCATGCATCAGACTTGGAATATGCGCCTGAGCGGCGGCAACTGGGTGCGCCGCACGGTGGATCCCGGACCAAGTCCGGGATGACGAAAGTGTAGACGTTACAGTCGGGACAACGGGGCGCCGGGTGCGGCGCCCCTGCCCGCCTCAGCCTTCCGCGTCGGTGGCGGCTTCGGCCTTCTTCTTGCTCGCGCGCTTCTTGGGCGCGGGCGCTTCGGCGGCCTCGTCACCCGCAGGTGCGGCCTCGGCCTCCGTCGCCGGCTCCGCCTTCTTGCGGCTGGCCTTCTTCTTCGGCGCGGGCTCCTCGCTCACCTCCTCGGCAGCCGGCTCGGCATGATCGTGGGCGTGGCCGTGATCATGGTGATGGCCGTGATCATGGTCGTGGTCGTGATCGCAATCCGGGCCGTGGACATGGACGTCCTGCGGCGCGGCGGTGCCGGAGAAGGCGCCCTCCTCGGCCTCGATCGCGGCTTCCAGCTCCTCGCGGGTGGTGGCGCGATCGGTGATCTCGGCCTGGCCGAACAGGTAATCGACCACCTTGTCCTCGTAGAGCGGGGCGCGCAGCTGGGCTGCGGCCATCGGATCCTGCTGGACATACTGGATGAAGCGCTGCTGATCCTCGCCGCGATACTGCTGCGCGGCCTGCGCGATCAGGCGATTCATCTCCTGCTGCGACACCTCGACGCCGTTCAGGCGGCCAATCTCGGACAGCAGCAGACCGAGGCGGACGCGGCGCTCCGCGATCTTGCGGTAATCGTCGCGCTCCGTCTCCATCTCGGCACGGGCGGCGGCGGGATCGGACTCGCGGCTCGCTTCCTGCTCCAGCTGCTGCCAGATCTGCGCGAACTCGGCCTCGACCATCGACGGCGGCACTTCGAAATTGTGCCGCTCGGCCAGCTGGTCGAGCAGCTTGCGCTTCATGTGCGTGCGGGTGAGGCCGTTCAGCTCCTGCTCGATCTGCCCCTTGATGAGACCGCGCAGCTGCTCGAGGCTCTCGAGGCCGAGCTGCTTGGCGAACTCGTCATCAATCGCGGTGTCGAGCGGCACTTCGACCTTGGTCGCCTTCACCTCGAAGGTGGCGGGCTTCCCGGCGAGGAAGGCGGCCGGATAATCTTCGGGGAAGCTGAGATTGAGCACGCGCTCCTCACCCAGCTTGATGCCTTCCATCTGCGTCTCGAAGCCGGGGATCAGCCGTCCGGAGCCGAGCTCGACTGCCATGTCGGTTCCGGTGCCGCCCTCGAACGCCTCGCCATCTTCCGTCTTGCCGACGAAATCGATCGTGACGCGATCGCCCTCGACCGCCGGATGGCCTTCCTGCGCATCCTCGTAGCGCTTTGACTGGCCGGCGAAGCGCGCGATCTGCGCGTCGATCTCCGCCTCGTCCGGCTCGACCGTCAGGCGCTCAAGCGTCAGCCCCTCGGTGGACGGCGCGGGAACGTCGGGCAGCACTTCGAGGCTGACCTTAAGCTCGGCATCCTGGCCCGGCGCATAATCGCCAAGCTCGACCTGCGGCTGGATCGCCGGACGCAGCGCCTGCTCGGCCAGCAGCGTCTGCACGCCCTGCTGCACCGCCTTGTTCAGCGCATCCTGCTCGATCGCCGGGCCGTGCATCTTGCGCACGAGGTTGGCCGGCACCTTGCCGGGGCGGAAGCCGGGCATGCGGACCTGCGGCGCAACCGCCTTGATCTCCGCCTCGACGCGCGCGGCGATATCCTGCGCAGGGATGGTGAGCGTGTAGGCGCGCTTCAGCCCCTCGTTCAGCGTCTCGACGGTCTGCATGGGATCTTCTCAACCTCTAAGGACAGCGGGCACGGCCCTGCCGATGAACGCTGCGGGCTGGTGCGGGCGAAGGGACTCGAACCCCCACATCTTGCGATACTGGAACCTAAATCCAGCGCGTCTACCAGTTCCGCCACGCCCGCCCCGGAGCCGCAGATTCCGCCGCCCTATAACAGCGCGACGGACAAGGGCAAGTTTGCCTGGAGACAAGCCTGCATTCACGCGTTTGCCACCGACCATCCCTCAAGGAGACCCGCCATGGCGAGCACCCCCGACAACCATCCCGACAGCCTGCCGCCGGAGCGGTCGGACGATATCGAGCGCGTCTCGCCGGGTGGCGACGACGGCCGCACCAGCGTGGAGGATACGAGCGGCGACGGCAATTCGGTGGACAGCCCCGGCACCTATGGTGGCACGGCCGGCACGGGCGGCGTCAACAAGGCGCAGGAGGACCTGGATCGGTGATCCGAATCGGGAGTGCGGCGCTGACCGCGACGATTTCGCCGCGGGGCGCCGAGCTCCAGTCGCTGACCGACCGGCAAGGCCGCGGCTATCTGTGGGACGGCGACGCCGCCTGGTGGGGTGGGCGTTCGCCGATCCTGTTTCCCGTGATTGGCGTGGTGAATGGCGGCACGATCCGCGTCGATGGGCGCGCTTACACCATGCCGAAACATGGCGTCGTCCGGCACCGCGACTTCGCGCTGGTGGAGGCGGGTGACAGCGCCGCCACCTTCCGGCTGGAGGCCGATGCGGAGACGCTTGCCGCCTATCCGTTCGAGTTCGCGCTGGAGGTGAGCTACCGGATCGAGGATGCGACGCTGGCGATGCAGGCGCGCGTGGAGAATCGGGGCGCGGCGGCGATGCCGGCCAGCTTCGGCTTCCACCCCGCCTTCCGCTGGCCGCTGCCCGGCGGAGAGCGGGACGGCCAGCGGCTCGTCTTCGAACATGCCGAGCATGAGCCGATCCGCCGGATCGATCCCGCCGGCCAGTTGCAGGCGCGGACCTTCCCCTCACCCATCGTCGGCGACACGCTGACGCTGGAGGATGGGCTCTTCGAGGAGGATGCATTGATCCTCGACGGGCTGTGGAGCCGGGCGGCAACGCTCGAATCTCCGGGGGCGCGATCGCTCCGGATCGAGTGGCCGGGCATGCCGCTGCTGGGTGTGTGGACCAAGCCCGGCGCGCCCTTCATCTGCATCGAGCCCTGGCAGGGCGTGGCCGATCCGCAGGGATACGCCGGCGAGTTTCGCGACAAGCCGGGCGTGGTGGAGATCCCGCCCGAGGGATCGCGGACGTTCGAGATGCGGGTGACGCTGGCTTAATCGTCGTCGCGGCGACGGCGGCGCTCCGCTTCCTCCTTCTGGCGCTTGCGCATCTCGCGCGCTTCCCTGGCCTCCTTCTTGCGCATCTTGCGGCCGTAATTGCGGTCCGCCTCGTCCTGGCTGGTGGTCAGCCAGTCGGCGGTCTGGCCGGCGACCTTGAAGGGCGCGGTGACGACGCTGGCCGCGGTGCGGACGCAGCCCGACGTAAGCGCCGCCGCGGCGAGGATGAGGAGGATACGCACGCAGTTACTCCCGAGGCTTGGGCGCGACCCTAGCGCGTGGCGGATGAACCGCAACTGGCGGCACCTCCCACGGGTGACGGCCACCGGTGCGGACGACAGCGACGCGGAGGGGATCGAAGCCGAGCGCGAGGCCGCCGGTGGTGCGGAGCAGCGCCGCGTCCGCCTTCAGCCAGCGGGGCTTGCAGCCGCGCGGCAGGCGACGATCGCTGACGACGATGTCGGCGGCGGCGCGGGCGCGGGTGAAGGCGCCCCACTCGACCCGGTAGGCGCTGCGGGTGGCGAGCAGATGCCAGGTGCGACCGCCGCGGCGGATGGCGGCGGTGCAGAGATCGCGGCCGCAGCGGGCGCCGGGCCAATCGTCGAACGCCGCCGCCTCGCCGTCGATCGCCGCTGCCTCACCCAGCAGATCGCGGACGTAATCGCCTGCGCGAGGACGCAGCAGCGCGAGGCCGCCCTCGTCCCCACGCAGCGCGACGTGGCGACCGTCGCCGGTGACGAGCAGATCGGGCGGGCGGGCCGACGCGGCCCAAGCGACGCCGATGAGGATAGGAGCGAGACCGAGCAGGCGTACGCGCGTCCGCCAGAGCGCCAGCCACAATCCGCCCGAGACCATCGCGCCGAACGCGCCCGCGGGCATGGACGGCAGCATCCGCGAGGCGCCCGGCGCCGCGGCGACTGTCCGGGCGATCCACAGCAGCAGGTCGAGCGCCTTGCCCCCCGCCCACCAGAAGGGTCCGCCAAGCCCGATCGTGTCGAAGATCAACGCGGCCGCCTCCAGCGGCATGGCGACGAAGGTTGAGAGCGGGATGGCGACAATGTTGGCGAGCGCGCCGTAGAGGCCGGCGCGGTGGAAGTGCCACAAGGCGATCGGCATCAGCGCCAGCTCGACCACGAGGCCGGTGAGCAGGAGCGAGCCGAGCGCGCGGGCGATGCGGCGCGGCAGCGCCTCCTCACGGCGGATGAACCAGCCGCGAACGCGCGGAGAATCGTGCAGGGCGACGATGGCGACGATCGCGGCGAAGCTGAGCTGGAAGCTGGCGCCCACCAGCGACTCGGGCCACAGCAGCAGCACCACGAGCGCGCCTGCTGCGACCAGCCGCAAGGTCATCGCCTCGCGCCCAAGCGCCAGTGCGGCCAGCACGAGCACGGCAGCGATGCAGGACCGGATCGTCGGCACCTCGGCCCCGGACAGCAGGGTGTAGGCCACCGCCGCGCACGCCCCCGCGCCGGCGGCGACCAGCGGCAGGTTCCAGCGGAGCGCGAGCGCAGGGCTGAGCGCCAGCAGCCGCAGGACGAGCAGCATCGCTGCGGCGGTCACCGCAGTGACGTGCAGGCCGCTGATGGAAAGCAGGTGCGCGAGGCCCGAGCGGCGCATGGCCTCCGCCGCATCGTCCGGGATGGCGCCCTGATCGCCGGTCGCAAGCGCCGCGGCAACGCCACCGGAGGCGCCGGGCAGGCGAGACTGGATGTGGGCGGACAGCCTCGCGCGCAGATCCGCCAGCCGCGCGGCCGGGCCGGGCTTTGCCGCGGGCGCGATCAGGGTCGCGCCGGGGAAGGCACGCCCGCTCGCGCCGACGCCGCGGAACCAGGCGATGCGCGAGAAATTATAGGCTCCGGGCAAGGCGGCAGGTGGCGGTGGGACGAGGCGGGCGCGCAGCGACAGGCGCGCGGTGGGCGCAAGCCCTGCCGGGACGTCGGCCGCGGCGAAGCTGACGCGCAGGCGCGGCGGCAATCCCTGCCCCGGATCGGGGGCGAGCAGAACGCGCACCGCATCGCGCGCAGGCAGCGGCTCCACCGTCTCGACCGTTGCGGCGAAGGCGGCGACGACGGTGCGGCCCAGCACCGGCGCGGCGACCGACTGTGATCGCCACCAGACCAGCCCGCAACCGAACGCCGCGACGAGCAGCAGGATGGCGAGCGCACGGCTGGCCCGCGTCCCCTGCCCCAGCACCGCAAGCATCGCAGCAAGGCCGCCGGCGCCCAGCATCCATCCGGCCCAGCGCGCCGGATCCGGCAGCGCGAACCAGGCCGCAATCCCCGCCCCCAACCCGATCGGCAGCCACAGCGGCAGCTGATCGCGCTCCATTTCGAGCCACGACTCGGTCGCGGCAAGCGCACGGGCCGCCCCGACAGGGCTTCCGCCTGCCGAAAAGCCCGTGCTAGGGGCGCGCGCAAGTCGGCTGGCCATGCGCCATCGTTGGAGAATGCACGCATGGGCGCAAGCGCCGAAGCTCAAGGGTCAGCGGTCGTCACGCGTTTCGCGCCCTCGCCCACGGGATTCCTGCACATCGGCGGGGCGCGCACCGCCTTGTTCAACTGGCTGTTCGCGCGGCACCATGGCGGCAAGTTCCTGCTGCGCATCGAGGATACCGACCGCGCGCGCTCGACCCAGCCGGCGATCGAGGCGATCCTCGACGGGATGCGATGGCTCGGCCTCGACTGGGATGGCGACGAGACCTACCAGTTCGCCCGCGCCAGCCGCCATGCCGAGGTGGCGTTCGACCTGCTGGCACGCGGCCACGCCTATAAATGCTACGCCACGCCCGAGGAGCTGGCCGAGCTGCGCGAGGCGCAGCGCGCGGCGAAGCTGCCGCTCCGCTATGACGGGCGCTGGCGCAACCGTGACGCCAGCGAAGCGCCGGAGGGCGCGCCCTTCGTCATTCGCCTGAAGGCGGAAACCGAGGGCGAGACGACGATCCACGACCGCGTGCAAGGCGCGGTGACGGTGCGCAATGCCGAGCTGGACGACATGATCCTGCTCCGCTCCGACGGCACGCCGACCTATATGCTGGCGGTGGTCGTCGACGATCACGACATGGGTGTGACGCACGTGATCCGCGGGGACGATCACCTCAACAACGCCTTCCGCCAGCTGGGAATCGTTCGCGGCATGGGCTGGCCGGAGCCGGTCTATGCGCACATTCCGCTGATCCATGGCGCCGACGGGGCCAAGCTCTCCAAGCGGCACGGCGCGCTTGGGGTCGACGCCTATCGCGACGAACTCGGCATGCTGCCGGAAGCGGTGAACAATTACCTGCTGCGGCTCGGCTGGGGCCATGGCGACGAGGAGATCATCGGCCGCGACCGCGCGACCGAGCTGTTCGACCTTGGCGCCGTCGGCCGCGCGCCCTCCCGCTTCGACCTGAAGAAGCTGGAGAATCTGAACGGCCACTACATGCGCGAGGCGGGCGATGCGCGCCTGGCCGAGCTTGCGACTCCGTTCGTCGAGGCGGCGCTCGGCCGCGCGCTGACGTCCGCGGACATCGATCTGCTGCGCCGCGCCATGCCGCACCTGAAGCCGCGGGCCAAGGATTTGCGGGACTTAGGCGATGCCGCCACCTTCCTGTTTCGCAGTCGCCCGCTGGCGATGGACGAGAAGGCCCGCTCTCTGCTAACCGGCCCGGCAAGCGACCTGTTGGCGGCAGCCGAAGGCGCGATCGAGGCGGTGACCGACTGGCGCGCGGAAGCGATCGAACAGTCGGTTCGCGAGCTCGCGGAGAGAGCCGGCGTAGGGCTCGGCAAGGTGGCGCAACCGCTCAGGGCGGCGCTGACCGGCCGCACCACCTCCCCCGGCATCTTCGATGTGCTCGAACTGCTCGGCCGCGACGAGAGCCTCGCCCGCTTGCACGACCAGACCCGCGCCGCCGCGTCCGCGACCGGCGCCAACCAGGAGAACCTCGATGGCTGACGCCACCGCCAAGCTGGACCTCGACGGCAAGACCTCGGAGTATAAGGTTCTCTCCGGCACGACGGGGCCGGACGTTATCGACATCCGCAAGCTCTACGGCACCACCGGCGCCTTCACCTACGATCCGGGCTTCACCTCGACCGCGTCCTGCTGGTCGAAGCTGACCTATATCGATGGCGATCAGGGCATCCTGCTCCACCGCGGCTATCCGATCGACCAGCTGGCCGAGCAGTCGAGCTTCATGGAGGTGGCCTATCTGCTGCTGAACGGCGAGCTGCCGGGCAAGGCGGAGCTGGAGACGTTCACCAACACGATCACCCGCCACACGATGCTGCACGAGCAGCTGTCGACCTTCTATCGCGGCTTTCGGCGCGATGCGCACCCGATGGCGATCATGTGCGGCGTCGTCGGCGCGCTGTCCGCCTTCTACCACGATTCGACGGACATCAACGATCCGCAGCAGCGCGTGATCGCCAGCCATCGGCTGATCGCCAAGATGCCGACGATTGCGGCGATGGCGTACAAATATTCGGTCGGCCAGCCGTTCGTCTATCCGGACAACACGCTGAGCTACACCGCCAACTTCCTCAAGATGACCTTCTCGGTCCCGGCGGAGGAATATGTCCCCGATCCGGTGATCGTGGACGCGATGGACAAGATCTTCATCCTCCACGCCGATCACGAGCAGAATGCGTCGACCTCCACCGTGCGTCTCGCCGGTTCGTCGGGCGCCAATCCGTTCGCGTGCATCGCGGCGGGCATCGCCTGCCTGTGGGGCCCGGCGCATGGCGGCGCGAACGAGGCGGCGCTGAACATGCTGCGTGAGATCGGCACGCCCGACCGGATCCCCGAATATATCGCCCGCGCCAAGAACAAGGACGATCCGTTTCGGCTGATGGGCTTCGGACACCGCGTCTACAAGAATTTCGATCCGCGCGCGAAGGTGCTGTCGAAGGCGGCGTCGGACGTGCTCGACCGACTCGGCATCTCCGATCCGGTGCTGGATACGGCGCGCGAACTGGAGCAGATCGCGCTCAAGGACCAGTATTTCATCGACAAGAAGCTTTACCCGAATGTCGATTTCTATTCCGGCGTGATCCTGTCGGCGATCGGCTTCCCGACGACGATGTTCACCGTGCTGTTCGCGCTTGCGCGCACGGTCGGCTGGGTGGCGCAGTGGAACGAGATGATCTCGGACCCCGAGCAGAAGATTGGCCGCCCGCGCCAGCTCTATACCGGCCCGACGCAGCGGGATTACGTGCCGGTGGCGCAGCGCTGACAGGCTGACCATGCCGCTGGCGGAGATCGTCTCCGTCGGCGGCGCATCTTCTTCAGGAGAGCGTGCAGCGGGCCGCCTTCAGGCCGCCCGTTTGAACGCTGGCATCACCCCGCCGGCAGGATCAGCGTGAACCGCGCGCCCTGCCCCGGCGCGCTGTCCACCGTCAGGTCGCCATCCATTGCGCGGGCGAGACGGCGCGAAATGTAGAGGCCGAGGCCCGTGCCGCCGGGCTCGTCCGGATCGACCCGTTCGAACTTGTCGAAGATGCGCACCTGATCCTCGGGCGCGATGCCCTTGCCCTGGTCGGCCACGGTCAGCCGCACCTCTGCACCCGCCGCTTCGCCCCGCAGCCACACCGCGCTGCCCGGCGGCGAGTAGCGCACGGCATTGCCGACGAGATTGACGAGGATCTGGAGGACGCGGCGATATTCGCCGATGGCGGAAAGCGTCTCGTCGACCTTTGGCGGGTCGATCCGCACCTCGCCGTTGAGCGCGCGGATGGCGAGCAGGCCGGCGGCGCGGCGGGCGAGATCGGCGAGGTCGATCGGCCCGCGCTCCGGCTGGAAATCGGGCCGCTCGATGGCCGACAGGTCGACCAGATCGCCGACCAGAGCGAGCAGGTGACGACTGGCGGTGGCGATATCGGCGGCATAGCCGGCATAATCGCGGCGCAGCGGACCCTCGTCGCGCGCGCCGATCGCATCGGCCAAGCGGATGATGCGATCGAGCGGCGCCTTCAGCACTTCGCCAAGCCGGGTGGCGAAAGCATCGCCCTGCCCCGCGGCAGGAGTCGTTTCTGGCGGCGCCGGTGAACGGGGGACGGCGGTGCCGCGGAAGCCGCGCAGCCGCCCGGCCGTGTCGAACAATGGCGTACCCGCGAGCAGCAGGGGCGCGCCGCCTGCCGCGCGAAACTCGGCCGGCTGCCCGTCGAACGCGCGCTGTTCGGCCATCGCCTCGACCAGCGGCAGCGCGCCGGTGGCATCGGGCAGGAGCGTGAAGGCGCGGGTGACCGGCTCCCCGACCAGTCCCGGGACGGGCGGCGCGGGCCACATCGCGGTGAGGCGCAGCGCGGCGTCGGCCTCCCACGTCAGGTCGGCCTCCGCGCGCAGGAAATCCTGCTCGATCGCGGGCGCGGAAGCTGGCTGCCGCTCCGTCCACGCGACGATCGAGAGGCGAACGCCATTGCCATCGGGCGCGGCGCGGACCCAGAGGGCGGCTTCGCCCTCCCCGTCCGCCGCGACCACCCCGCGCGAGATGGCGACACCGAGCCGGCGCGCCAGCCGGGCGACCTGCGCCAGTTGCGGCACCGCGATCACGCCCTGAGGCTCCCCGCCTGCACGCGCGTGAAGCGAGGCGAGCGCCGCGTCGGTCTCGACCAGCCGCAGCCCCGCGTCGAGCCGGCCATGGACCGGGTGGTTCATGCGAGCGCCTGAATGGCGGCGCGGAAGGCCGGATCCAGCCGCCACAGCCGGGTCGCCTCGCGCGCATCGGCCTCGCTCAACGAAGCGAGATCCTCGCCGATCTCGCCGATATCGCGTGGATGGACGAGCCATGCGGCAAGGATGCGGCCCGCCCCCTCGCCGCCCAGCCCCGCGGCGCGCAGCAGCACGGCGAGGCGGCTGCCCGCCGGATCGAGCGCCATCTCCCACGCGCCCGCGGGATCGAGCGCAGCACGGTGCGCCAGTGCAGCGACCGTGACCGCCACCTGGCCGCCCTCGGCGAAGTCGGCGACCGCATCATCCTCCAGCCGGCCGGCGCGATCGAGCGTGCGGACCAGAGCGAGCGCGCGGCCATCGAACCCCGCCGCTTCGTCATGGCCGGCGAGCAGCGCCTGTGCAGCGGCGGCGGCAGCACGATCCACGGCGGCGGCGGGCAGATCGTCGCGCTGGACCAGCTCGATCCTGAGCGCGGCGGCAACCGACCAGACGAGGCGGTGGAGCAATTCGCCGGGCAGGTCGACCAGCGGCAGCGCGGCGTCGTGGAACCCGTCATACCGGCGCGCCTCCGCCGTCAGGACGGCAGCGGCGGCGCGCGCAATCTCCACATCGGCATCGCCCAGGATCGCCTCCAGCGGGCCGGGCCCGCCTGTCCGGCGAAGGCGGCGGCCGAGGCGGTGCTCCGTCGCGCGGCGCAGCAGCAGCGCGACCAGCTCGACATCGTGGGGCAGACCGGCGCGCTCAAGCACCGGCAGGGCAATCGGCGTTTCGCGTTCGACCAGCACCGGCGGCGCATGCTCGCCAAGCCGCTCGGCAATGCCGCGGGCGAGCGCGCCTTCGAGATCGAGCAGGATGCCCTCGGCCATGCGCGACACGGCGGCACGCTGATAATCGGAAAGGCGCGCCGGACCGGGCAGCGCGATGTCCGCAACCGCCGCCTGCACGCGCTGACGCGCCGCCACGCCCGCGGCGGCGGCATCCGCCAGCAGCCGCGCCGCAGCGCTGGGCAGGTCTCGAAAAGGCACGGCCATGCCGTCTTCCTAAGCGTATCTCGTTAAGTTCGGTTAAACCGCACGTGACAGGCGATCCTGCACCAAAGCGAAGGACGCGGTGGCATAGAGCGCGGTCAGCGCCACCGCCCCCGGCCAGCCGGCCACCAACAGGCCGCCGAGCGCACTCCAAGCGAGCGCATCCACGTCCGCCACCGCTGCCGGAACCGCCTCGCCCCGCCGCCGCAGCATGGCCGTTTCGCGGGCGGCTGCCAGTTGTGCGAGGATGGCGATCAGCGCCGCCAGTGGCCACAACCGCTCACCAAGCTGGGCCGACACCCACAGCAAGGCGGCTGCGGCGCCGCTGGCGCGGATGCGCCCGAGCAGCGGGCCGAAGCGGACCCGCCCCAGCCGCAGCCGGGCAAGCCGGGTAGCGCTCGATCCAAGCGGGCCTGACAGCAGGAGCAGCGCGAGTGCCACGCCCGGCCATCCCGCCGCCGCCACCGGCAGAGCGAGCACGCCGAGGGCAGCGGCGGCAATCGCCAGCCAGAACGGATCCACCGGTCGGCTGCCGAGGAGGCGGACGAGCGGCACCTCCACCAACGGGAACAGCCAACGCGACGTCCACGCGCCGGTGGTGGTGCGCGATGCCGCAAGCCGGCTCGACGGCACGCCTTCCGCGACGGGCTCGCGCAGCAGGCGAGGCGAATCGTCCGTCTCGATCCGGCGGGCGCCGGCCTGGACCAAGCGTCGCAGCAGCACCGATTGCGCATCCCACTCACCGGGCAGTGTCGCGACATGGCGGGCGAGCGCGCCATCCAACGTGGCAAGACCGCCCCAGCCATGCGCCGCATCGATCCGCTCGAACGCGGGCGAGGCGGCCGACGGTACAACCAGCAGAGCAGGTGCGGGCGCATCCGCCATCCGCTCGGCCAGCGGCTGATCCGACAGGCAGCCATCGGCGAAGAGCAGGATGCGCTCGTCGGGGTGCATGCGATCGGCCGCGTCGCCCAAGCTGCGCGCCACCTCGACCGCTACGCCGTCGCGCCGCAGCCGATCGAGTGCGGCGAGGAGATCGGGCGGCATCGTGCCGACCAGCACGACGACATGGCCCGCCCCCGCGGCAACCGCCTGCCGCACCTGATGCTCGATCAAGGTCGCGCCGAGAAACGGCACGGTGGCGCGCAGCGTGCTGCCCGTATCGGCGGCCTCGGCGGCAAAGATCAGCGCGGCGCGCGCGCTCCGTTGGTCCATGCCGCGTGCCTAGAGCCTGATCGGCGGAGGGGGAAGCGCGGCGATCCGCCGGGGCGGATCAGGTGCGGATCAGACGTGCAGCAGCGCCAGCTCCAGATCGATGCGGCGCAGCATCGATTCGGTCGGGCGACCCGCACCTGCCTCAGTCGCGCAGTTCAGCAGGCCGACCGCGCCGAAGCTGGCGGCGAGGCTGGCAAGGCGGAGCGCGGCATCGGGCCAGCTGGCCGCATCCAGCGCGGCGAGGCGGCGGCGCTGCGCGGTCGCGGCCTCCAGAAAGGCCCGGCGCAGCTCCGCCAGCAGGCCAGGATCGTCGCCGACGGCATCGGCAAGCATGGCGGACAGGGTCGGCGTCTCGATCATAAGGTGGGAGCGTGCGGCCAAAGCCTTAACGACACGTTTCCGCAGCCCTTCCCCGTTCGGCCTGACGTGGTAAACCGCCGTCATGGGCATACGGGGCATCCGGGCGGAGATCGCCCCTGAACAGGATCTGGCGGCGGAGCCCGAAGGCGAGCCGGTGGCTTGGGCCGGCTGGGTGGAGGACGAGGCGGAGGATGCGCCTGTCCGCACGCCGCTCGACATCGCCGCGGCCGCTGTCGCCATCGTCCTCGCGCTCGGCTGGCTGGTCATCGTTATCTATGCTGCGCGGGTCTCGCTGCGGACAAGCGGGGATCGACTGGTCGATCTGTTCCTGCTGCTGCCTGCCGCCACTGCGCCGCTGGCGCTGATCGGCATTGTCTGGCTGCTGGCGCAGCGCACCAGCCGGCGCGAGGCGCGGCGCTTTGCCCGGACGGCGGCGGCGATGCGGATCGAGGCGGCCGGGATGGAGGCCGTGCTGGCGCGGATCGGCGGCGCAATCGACGAGAATCGCCGTTTGCTGGCCGATCAGGCGGATCAGTTGCTGGCGCTGGGCGAGGAAGCCGCGGCACGGCTGGCGCATGTGCGCGGCGGCATGGCCGAGCAGAGCACGCAGATCGGCCGCCAGACGCAGGCGCTGGACCGGGCCGCGACGACCGCACGGAGCGAGATGGATGCCCTGCTCGCCGATCTGCCGCGAGCCGAGGCGCAGACGCATGCCCTGGCCGAGCGCCTGCGCGACGGCGGCACGGCAGCCAACCAGCAGGCGGGTGCGCTGACCGAGGCCATCTCGACCCTGACGACCCGCGCGCGCGAGGCGGACGAGACGGTGAACGGCGCGGCGCAGCGCCTCGCCTCCAACCTCGCGGGCATGGAGCGGCAGGGCACCGCCACGGCCCGCCTGTTGACCGAAGCAGCGGGCACGCTGCGCGGCCAGGTCGACGATGCGATGAGCGCGACGGCGACGGCGCTGGCGGCGGCGCGCGAGAGCATCGACGCGCAGGGCAGCGCAACGATGGCGCTGATCGACCAGTCGCGATCGGCGCTGGAGCGGACCGGCAGCGAGGCCGCGGCGGCATTCGGCGAACGATTGGATGGTGCGGCTGCACGGCTGGACGCGCTCGGCCAGCGGCTGGTGGAGCAGGATTCGGCCAGCCGCGCGCTGGTGGCCAAGCTGGAGCAGGGCCTCGCCGCGGTCGAGGAGCGGCTGGCGTCGCTGGACGAGACCGGGCGCGAGCGCACCGCCACGCTCGACGATGCGGTCGCCACGCTGCGGACGCAGGCGGAACGTGCCACGCTGGCGCTGAACGCCGGTGCGGGTGCGGCCGGCGAGCTGACCGGGCAGGCCGAGGCGCTGCGCCAGGTGATCGATGGGATCGGCCGCGAGATCGATTCGCTGCCGCCCTCGTTCGATGCGGCGGATGCAGCAGCCCAGCGCAGCCGCGCGTCGGTGGCCGCGACCGGGCCCGAAGTCGCGCGGCTTGAAGCGGCGGCGCGCGCCGCAGCGGAGCGACTGACGCTCGTCCAGGCGCGCTTCGCCGAACAGCAGGCGGCGGCCGACCGGCTGGGCGAAAGCGTCGCCGCCCGCATCGCCGAGATCGAGGCGCATGGCCGCGTGCTGGAGGAGATCGAGACACGGTTCGCCAGCTTCGGTGATGCCGGGGCCGAGCGGACGGCGGATCTGGCGGAGGCGATCGTCGCGCTGTCCGGTCACGCGCAGGCGATCTCGCAGACGTTCGGATCGAGCGTGACCGCGGCGGACACCCTCGCCGCCCGCACCGCGTCATTGGGCGATACGATCGCCCGCGTCGGCACGCAGGCGGATCGTGCGCGCGAGACGGTGACGGCCGCGCTGCCGGAGGCGCAGTCGCTTGAGCGCGCGGTGGAGCGCGCGATCGACCGGATCGGCGGCGTGGATGCGGCCGCAGCCGAGCGCCGCGCCGAGATCCTCGCCGCGACCGATGCCGCCGAGGCGCGCCTCGGCCAGCTGACCGGCGAACTGGACCGGATGCACGCCGCGGTCGCGCGGATCGGGACGGAAGCGAATGCGGTGGCGGAGAGCGCGACGCCGCGGCTGGTCGAGGCACTGCTCCGCGTGCGCGAGACGGCGAACGTTGCGGCGAACGCCGCGCGGGACGCGATGGCGGGCATCGTCCCTGCCGCAGCGCAGGCGCTGGGCGACGCAGCAGGCGCCGCGCTGGAGGCGAGCGTGTCCGAGCGGGTCGAGGCGCAGATGCAGGCGGTCGGCCAGGCGGCGGAGCGCGCCGTCGCTGCCGCGCATCAGGCGACCGACCGCCTCATGCGGCAGATGCTGACGATCACCGATACGACCACGGCGATCGAGGCGCGGATCGAGGAAGCGCAGACGCAGATCGCCGAGCGGGAGGAGGACAGCTTCGCTAGGCGGACGGCGCTGCTGATCGAGTCGCTCAATTCGACGGCGATCGACGTGGCCAAGGTGTTCGCCACCGACGTCGCCGACAATGCCTGGGCCGCCTATCTGCGCGGCGATCGCGGCGTCTTCACCCGGCGTGCGGTGCGGTTGCTGGACGCGGCGGAAACGCGCGAGATTGCGCGCTATTACGAGGAGCGGGCGGATTTCCGCGAGCAGGTGAACCGCTACATCCACGATTTCGAGGCGATGCTGCGCCGCGTGCTGGCGGGCCGCGACGGAGCGCCGATGAGCGTGACCCTGCTGTCGTCGGACATGGGCAAGCTCTACGTCGCGCTGGCGCAGGCGATCGAGCGGCTGCGCGCCTGAGCCCTCCCCCGCTCAGGCGGGGTGCTTCATCGTTTCTTCGAACAGGTTAATCGCATCGGGCATCAGCCAGCCATTGACGTAGTTGGCGTAATAGAGCGCGAACAGCACGGCCGAGACGATGGTTGTCCACAGGCAGGTGCGGCCAAAGCTGAACCGCGGCGGCGCGCTTTCCGCTTGGCCGCGCACGACCACGTTCGGCTCGTTGCCGCTGCCCAGGCGGAAGGGCAGCACGAGGAAGAAGCTGAACGACCAGAACAAGGTGTAGATCGCCAGCGCGGAGGTGAACTTCATAATGGTGCCCGGACGGTGAGGTGCCCGTCCTCCTACGCCCACGCCGCGCGCAAGGGAATGTCGCGGCCGCTCAATCGACCAGTTCGGCGGTGACGCGGCGGTTGGCCGGATCGGACGCGGCATGGCCGGGCAGCGGCTGCGTGTCGCCGACGCCCACGACGTCGAGGCGCGATCGCATGATGCCTTCCGCCGCCACCAGGGCCGCCACTGCATCGGCGCGGCGGCGCGACAGCGCGAGATTGGCGGCAGGATCGCCTACTGCATCGGTGTGACCGGTTATGCGCACGCGCCGCTTGGCAAGCCGCGGATCGCGCAGCGCGGCGGCGAAGCTGCGCAGGCGCGTGCGGCTGGCGGGCAGCACATCGGCCGAGCCGGAGACGAAGCCGATGCGCAGATCGAGCAGCCCCGCCTGAGCGGGCGCAATCGCCTTCGTGCCACCCGCTTGCCCTCCGCCGGGCCGCGTGAAGCTGAACCCCCGCGCCGCACCGACCCGCCGCGGCGTGCCCCTGGGCGGCGTCGCGGCGGATCCGCATCCGCCGAGCAGACCACAGACCATCGCTTCCTGAGCCGGCGGAGGTGCCGCAGCGCCCGGCGCAGCGAGCATCGCGGCAGCGCCAAGCAGAATCGCGACCCGCATGTCCGGCGCTCCACTTACCAGCTCAGAAACAAGCGGAATGGCAGAGCCGCCACCAATGCGGGGTGCCGTGGATCACACCCGTAGCAGCAGCACCTCGACCACCGGCTTCTTGCCGGTCCACGCCACTGCACGGCGGCGCACCGCCAAGCGCACGGCTTCGCGCAGCTTGGCCTCGTCACGCCCGCCGTCGGCCAGCGCCTTTTCCGCGGCCGCGGTGGCGTCGTCGAGGAAGGCGGCGCGATCCTCTTCCACCGGCAGGCCCTGGATGGCGATCTCCGGCTTGCCTGCCGCCCGGCCGTTCTTGCCCAGCGCGACCGCGACGGTGACAACGCCGTAATTGGCGATACGCCGCCGCTCGTTCATCGAGGAGCCGTCCGCCGGCAGGATCACGTCCCCATCAAGGATCAGGCGCCCAACGCGCTCATGTCCGAGCTTCTTCGGACCATCGGGCGCGAGGCGGACGACCTCGCCATTTTTCTGCAGCACGGTGCGCGGCACGCCCTGCGCCTGCGCGAAGCGCGCATGCTCGGCCATGTGGCGCAATTCGCCATGCACGGGCACGACGATTTCGGGGCGGATCCAGCCATACATCGCCGCCAGTTCCGGCCGTCCCGGATGGCCGGAGACGTGGACGTGCGCCTGCCGGTCGGTGATCATGTGGACACCCATCTCGGCGAGGCGGTTCTGGATCGCGCCGATGGCCATCTCGTTGCCCGGGATCTGCTTGGACGAGAAGACGACCGTATCGCCCGCCGACAGCTTGATCTGGTGCGACCCGCTGGCAACGCGGCCGAGCGCCGCGCGCGGCTCCCCCTGCCCGCCCGTCGCGATGATCATCACCTCGCGCGGGGGCAGGCGCATGGCGGCGTCGAAGTCGATCGTCTGCGGGAAATCCTTGAGGTAGCCGGTTGCCTTGGCCACCCTGATGATGCGGTCCAGCGAGCGGCCGGCGACGCAGAGCTGCCGCCCCGTATCGCGCGCCACCTCGCCCAGCGTCTGCACGCGCGCGGCGTTGGAGGCGAACGTGGTGACGAGGACGCGGCCAGTGGCGGCGCCGATCACCTCGTCCAACCCCCTGCGCACGCCCGCTTCGGAGCCGGACGCCTCTTCATTGAACACGTTGGTGCTGTCGCAGACCAGCGCCAGCACGCCCTTGTCGCCGATCGCGGTCAGCTCCTCCGCGGTGGACGGCGTGCCGAGCTGCGGCGCCTCGTCGATCTTCCAGTCGCCCGTATGCATGATCCGGCCGAACGGCGTCTCGATCAGCAGCGCATTCCCCTCGGGGATGGAGTGGGCCAGCGGGACATAGGTGAAGCCGAACGGCCCAAGCTCGAACGAGCCCTCGTTCGGGATGACGTGGAGCTTGACCTTGTCGCCCAGCCCCTCCTCGTCCAGCTTGCCGCGGATCAGGCCGGCGGTGAACGGCGTGGCGTAGAGCGGCACGCCGAGATCGGCGGCGAGATAGGGGATCGCGCCGATATGGTCCTCATGCCCATGCGTCAGCACGATGCCGAGCAGATCGTCGGCATGTTCCTCGATGAACTGGAGATCGGGCAGGATCAGGTCGACGCCGGGATAGGCCGGATCGGCGAAGGTCAGGCCGAGATCGACCATCACCCACTTGCCCTGGCAGCCGTAAAGATTGACGTTCATGCCGATCTCCCCCGAGCCGCCGAGGGCGAGGAAGAGGAGTTCGTTGCCGGGTGTTGTCACTGTAATCCTTCGTGAAAGCACCGCCGTGCCGCATCGCGGCCAAGGCGGCATCGGGCGGGCCGAGGGCGGTTGCTGCCCTAGGCGTCGACCCGCTGGTAAAGCAGGCCGAGCCCGCGAATGGTGAGATCGGGTTCGATCGTGTCGAACAGGGATGTATGCTTCTCGAACAGCACGGCAAGGCCGCCTGTCGCGATCACCTTCGCCGGGCGGCCGATCTCCGTCTTGAGGCGCGCGATCAGCCCCTCGATCATCGCGACATAGCCCCAGTAGATACCCGCGAGCATCTGATCCTGCGTGTTGCGGCCGATCACCGCCGTCGTCTCCGGCGCCTCGATGGCAATGCGCGGCAGCTTGGCGGTGGCGCCGACCAGCGCATCGAGCGACAGGTTGATGCCGGGCGCGATGATCCCGCCCTTGTAGGCGCCCGTCCAGTCGACGACGTCGAAGGTGGTGGCGGTGCCGAAATCGATGACGATGGCATCACCCGGATGCAGCGCGTGTGCGGCGATGACGTTGACGGCGCGATCCGCACCGACGCTGGCCGGCTCCTCCACGTCGAGCTCGATCCCCCAGGCTGCGCGACCGCGGCCGGCGACCAGGGGTTCGGCCCGGAAATATTTCTGCGCCAGCACCTCAAGATTGTGCAGCGCGCGTGGCACGACGGTGGCGACGATCACCGCGTCGACATCCTGCACCGTCAGTCCTTCCAGGCTGAGCAGCTGGTGCAGCCAGACGGCATATTCGTCCGCGGTGCGCCGCGGATCGGTGGCGATCCGCCAGCGTGCCCGGATGCGCAGATCGTCATCCAGCAGCGCAAAGACGATGTTGGTATTTCCGGCGTCGACCGCGAGCAGCATGCGACTGCCTTAGCCGGGTTCGTTCCCCAGCGATAGCGCAGGTGCGAACGGCGCCTGCGGGATCAGCGTGCGGGCCGCATCGGTGAACGGCCGGACTGTCAGCGACGGCAGTGTTTGCGCGGCAGGATCGTCGAGGCCGAAGCGCGGCACCTCCCGCCGCTCGGCCGGCCGGTGGAAACTGCCGCCGAGCCGATCCCATAGGGCGAGCACATTGCCGAAGTTCCGGTCGAAGTGGCGCGGATCGGCGCTGTGATGGACCTGATGGTGCGCGGGCCCGAGCAGCCAGCCGCCCCAGCGTGGGCCGAGCGTGACCCACAGGTGCGAGTGTTGCAGGTGCGTCAGCAGCGCCGCCGAGATCAGCACCAGCGCGCCCGTGCCGCCGATGCCGAGCGGCTCGACGGGGTGCCCCGCCAGCACGTCGCACACTGCCCCCGCCACGCCCGTGGCGAGCGCGACCAGATTGTAGAAGACCAGCGTATCGACGGGGTGCACGCGAAAATTGGTGAGCAGCGACAGCGACTCGGCCGAATGATGCACCTTGTGGAACGCCCACAGGACGGGCACGCGGTGCTTCAGCCGGTGATCCAGCCAGTAAGCGGCATCGTAAGCGATGAAGGTAAGGGCCGTCGCCGCGATCACCACCACGCCCGGGGGCACACCGGCGGCCAGCGCCGGGATCGAGCCAGCGAGCAGCGGCCTGAGCCAGGACCGCACCATCTCTGACGAGATCAGCGCCCAGCCGAACGTCACCCCGCCGCCGCACAGGCTGAACAGGAAGAAGCCGATATCCACCTGGCCCGAGCGGCTGCGCCACAAGCGGCGCGGGACCAGCACCCGGCGGAGCACCGCGATCCTAGGCAGGCGCGTCGTCCGCGGCACGGCGAGCGGGAGGCTTATCGCCAGCGTGACGAGCAGCGCCGGCAGGAACAGGCTGGAGCCGGGCTGGAGGAACGTGCCGCCAATCTGATTGGCCAGCCCCGCGGCCAGAATGTTCGCCCATTCCCCCATGCGACGGGGATAGGCAGCAGGCTCCTAAGGCCTCCTTAAAGCAGAAACACGTCGCCTGCCTGCACCATGATGACGCCCTCCGCGGTGCGCAGGCGAAGCGCGCCATCGACCGCGAGCCCGTCGAACAGGCCTTCCCGCATGCCATCTGCCGCCTGCACCCGCAGCGCGGTGCCGACGGGGTGCGCCCGTTCGAGCCAGCGCGCGCGAACGGGATCGAACCCCTCCCCGCGCCAGCGCGTCAGCCAGCGCGCGAAGGATGCGGCAAGCTCCTCCACGAAAGTCGCAGGCGCGGGCGCGGCGGCGATGTCGGCCAGCGCCGCGGTGGGACGGTCCAGCGCCGGCGGGCGGTGGGCGAGATTGACGCCGATGCCGACCACCACCGCGCTGGCATCCGCCTCGAGCAGGATGCCCGCCGCCTTCGCCCAGCCGTTTCCGGCATCGAGCATCAGATCGTTCGGCCACTTGATCCGCACCTGCCCGGCGCCCGCGTAGGCAGTGAGCAGTTCCTCCAGCGCCACGGCGGTGACGAAGGCGAGCGTGGCGGGCGGTGGATCGCCCGCGCGGCGGCGGACGAAGGTCGAGGCG
This sequence comes from Sphingomonas jatrophae, assembly GCF_900113315.1. Taxonomy (GTDB): domain Bacteria; phylum Pseudomonadota; class Alphaproteobacteria; order Sphingomonadales; family Sphingomonadaceae; genus Sphingomonas_P; species Sphingomonas_P jatrophae. The sequence continues at coordinate 975,210 of NZ_FOZG01000001.1, forward strand.
TGGAGATTACCCGGCGGCGACACCCAGATGCGGCCCAGCCGCCCGCGGCCGCCCGTCTGCACATCGGCGCGGACCCAGCTTCCCTCCGCCGCGCCGGCGCTGGCGAGGGCGCGGGCATCGTCGTTGGTGGAGCCGGTCTCCGCCCGGTGGTGGATCAAGCGACCGCCCGACCCTGCAAGATCAGCCCGGGAACAGCGCGCGCGCAGCGGCGAGGCTGTAGGCGCCGAGCGGACCGATCAGCAGGTAACCGAGCGGCGAGACGATCAGCGCACCGACCGCGATCAGGCCGCCTTCGACGCGATCCGGCGAGGCGCCGAACGGGGTCGCCGGTTCGTCGAAATACATCGTCTTGACGATCTTGAGGTAATAATAAGCACCGATCACCGAGGTGGCGATGCCGACCATCGCCAGCGGCCACATGCCGATCGCGACCAGCGCATCGAACACGAGGAACTTCGGCCAGAAGCCGAACAGCGGCGGGATGCCGGCAAGGCTGAACATGAAGATGGCGAGCGCCGCGGCAAGGCCAGGCCGCAGGCGCGACAGGCCGGACAGCGCGGAGATCTCCTCCACCGGCCGTCCCTCGGCATCGCGCATCCGCAGGATGCAGAGGAAGCTGCCGAGTGTCATGACGATGTAGACGGCGAGATAGGTCAGCACCGACGAGACGCCGTTCGCGTCGCCGGGCACGAGGCCGAACAGCGCAAAGCCGACATTGTTGATCGACGAATAAGCTAGCAGCCGCTTGATGTTGCTCTGCCCAATGGCTGCAACGCCGCCGAGGATGGTGGAGGCAAGCGCCGAGAAGATGACGATCTGCATCCACGCATCGCTGGCCGATCCCATCGCCTCGACCGCCACACGCAGCAGCAGCGCGACGGCGCCGACCTTCTGCGCGGTCGCGAAGAAGGCGGTGACGGGCGTCGGCGCGCCTTCATAGACGTCGGGCGTCCACATGTGGAACGGCACCGCCGCGATCTTGAAGGCGAGCCCTGCGAACACGAAGACGAGGCCGAACAGCTGCCCTGTCGACAGCCCCTCGCGGAACGCCACGGCGATGCCGTCATACTGCGTGGTGCCGGTGAAGCCGTAGACCAGGCTGATGCCGTAGAGCAGGATGCCGCTCGCCAGCGCGCCAAGCACGAAATATTTCAGGCCCGATTCCGCCGAGCGCAGATCGCGACGCATGAAGCTGGCCAGCACGTAGGAAGCGAGGCTCTGCAGCTCGAGGCCGACATAGAGCGTCAGCATGTCGCCTGCGGACACCATCATGCCCGTGCCGATCGTCGAGAGCAGGATCAGGATCGGATATTCGGCGCGGAGTGTGCCCCCCTGCCCCGGCGCGCGGTGGAAGAAGGCCGGCGCGATGACGATCGACACGCCTGCCGCCACATAGATGAGCAGCTTGGCAAAGGCGGAAAAAGCGTCCGCGCGGTAGAGGCCGCCGAAGGCGATGCCGTAGCCGGTCGGCGGCAGCAGCGCAGCGAAAGCGGCCGCGACCAGCGCCGCGACCGACAGGATCGAGACCATTCGCACCGAACGATCCCCCGCATAAGCGGCGACCATCAGCAGCGCGAGGCTGGTGAGCGAAAGGATCAGCTCAGGAAGCGTGAGAAGCAGGGCGGCGCCCATGTCAGTGTTCCGTTCCGTGGGCGGCGGGCGCGGCTGCCGCAGGGGCGCCGACACGGGCCATCAGATGCGCATCCCCTTGCGGGTAAGCGCGCTCAACGCGGGCGACCAGCAATCCGATGTCACGACGCATCGGCGCAAGGAAGCTCTCGGGATAGATGCCCATCCACAGCACCGCGAGTGCAAGCGGCACGACCAGCGCCAGTTCGCGCGCGGACAGATCGGGCATCGCCGCAACCTCGTCCGACTTGACCTTCCCGTACACGACACGCGCGTAGAGATAGAGCATGTACGCCGCGCCAAGGATGATGCCCGTCGTGCAGACGAACGCCACCCAGCTGTTCGCGCGATACGCGCCGATCAGGCTGAGGAACTCGCCGATGAAACCGGCCGTGCCCGGCAGGCCGACAGAGCCCATCGTGAACAGCAGAAAGAACAGTGCATATTTCGGCATGATATCGGCCAGACCGCCATAGCGGGCGATCTCGCGCGTATGCAGCCGATCGTAGATCACGCCGACGCACAGGAAGAGCGCGCCGGAGATGAGGCCGTGGCTCAGCATCATCATCACCGAGCCTTCGAGGCCCTGCCGGTTGAACGCGAACAGCCCGATCGTGACGAACGCCATGTGCGCGACGGAGGAGTAAGCGATCAGCTTCTTCATGTCGCTCTGCACCAGCGCAACGAGGCTGGCATAGACGACCGCCACCATGCTGAGGCCCATGACCAGCCAGAAGAGCTGGGCGGACGCCTCCGGGAACATCGGCAGCGAGAAGCGGATGAAGCCGTAGCCGCCCATCTTCAGCAGCACACCGGCGAGGATCACCGAACCCGCAGTCGGCGCCTGGACGTGCGCGTCGGGCAGCCAGGTGTGGACCGGCCACATCGGCATCTTCACCGCGAACGAGGCGAAGAAGGCGAGGAACAGCCACGTCTGCGCCTGGGGCGGAAAGTCATACGCCATCAGCTCGGGGATGGAGCTCGTCCCAGCCTCACGCACCATCCACAACATGGCGACCAGCATCACCACCGAGCCGAGCAGCGTGTAGAGGAAGAATTTATACGACGCATAGATCCGCTCGGCGCCGCCCCAGATGCCGATGATCAGATACATCGGGATCAGGCCGGCTTCGAACATGATGTAGAACAGGAACATGTCCTGCGCTGCGAAGACGCCGATCATCAGCGTCTCCATCAGGAGGAAGGCGGCCATATATTCGGGCACGCGCTTCTCGATCGCGTCCCAGCTGGCGGCGATGCAGATCGGCATCAGGAACACGCTGAGCATGATCAGCATGAGCGCGATGCCATCGATGCCGAGCGCCCAGGCGAAGCGGCCGAAGACGGGCGAATATTCCTGATACTGCCACTGCGCGCCGGCATTGTCGAAGCCGACCCACAGCAGGACACCGAGCAGCAGATCGACGAGCGTTGCGGCCAACGCCAGCCAGCGTGCGCCGCCGGGCGACAGGAACAGGCATCCCACCGCCGCGAGCGCGGGGACGAGGAGCATGACGGAGAGGATCGGGAAGCTCATCTTAGCGGACCACCGCCCAGGTCGTCGCGGCGGCGAGGCCAAGCAGCATCACCAGCGCATAAGTGTAGAGATAGCCCGACTGGAGCCGGCGAGCCGCGACACTGCCGCCCTGCACCAGCGCGGCGATGCCGTTCGGGCCGAACCGGTCGATCGTGCCCTGATCGCCCCGCTTCCAGAACAGCCGCCCGAACCAGAAGGCCGGCCGCACGAACAGCAGATGGTAGAGCTCGTCCCAATACCATTTGTGGAGCAGGAAATCGTACAGCACGCGGAACGTGGCCGTGAAGCGCGCTGGCGCGCTGGTGTCCTTCAGATAGGCATACCAGGCGATCGCAAGGCCGATCAGCATGACCACCGTGGCCGACAGCTTCACCCAGGGCGGCACGCCATGCATCTCGTGCATCAGATGCTCGTTGAAGGCGAGGCTGCCCTTCCAGAAGATCTCACCCGCCTCCGGCTCGATGAACCAGTGGTGGAAGCCGATGCCGGCGAACACTGCACCGATGGACAGGATAATCAGCGGTACCAGCATCGGCAGCGGGCTTTCGTGCGGGTGATAGCCCGCGGTGCCGTGCTTGACCTGATCCGCGCCGGCATCATGCGTGTGCGGCTCGTGTCCGGCATGCTCGTCCTCCGGATGCGCTTCCTGGTCGTGATGGCCGTGGCCGTGACCATGCGCGTCGTGAACCGCATGCTGGATATGCTCCGACCCCGCCCAGCGCGGCTTGCCGAAGAAGGTGAGGAACATCAGCCGCCACGAATAGAAGCTGGTCAGCAGCGCGGCGAACACCGCGACCGCGAAGGCGACCCCGCCCGGCACCGTGCCCGCGGCATAGCTCGCCTCGATGATCGCATCCTTGGAGTAGAACCCGGCAAAGCCGAACACGCCCGCCACCCCGACGCCCGTGATCGCGAGCGTACCCGCCATCATCGCCCAGAAGGTGAGCGGGATCGATTTCCTGAGGCCGCCATAGAAGCGCATGTCCTGCTCATGGTGCATCGCGTGGATGACCGAGCCAGCGCCGAGGAACAGCAGCGCCTTGAAGAAGGCGTGCGTGAACAGGTGGAACATCGCCGCGCCGAACGCGCCGACGCCGGCTGCGAAGAACATGTAGCCGAGCTGCGAACAGGTCGAATAGGCGATTACGCGCTTGATGTCGGTCTGCGTCGTGCCGACGGTCGCGGCGAACAGCGCGGTGGCTGCTCCCACGTAGGTCACGACAGTCATCGCCGTCTCGCTCGTGACGAACATCGGCGACAGGCGGCAGACCATGAACACGCCCGCCGTCACCATCGTGGCGGCGTGGATCAGCGCGGACACGGGCGTCGGCCCCTCCATCGCATCGGGCAGCCACGTGTGCAGGCCAAGCTGGGCCGACTTGCCCATCGCGCCGACGAACAGCAGCAGGCAGAGCAGCGTCATCGTATCGAAGCGGCCGCCGAGGAAACCGATGGTCGAGCCTGCCATGCCCGGTGCCGCCGCCAAAATCGCCGGGATCGACACGGTGCCGAACACCAGGAAGGTGCCGAAGATGCCGAGCGAGAAGCCGAAATCGCCGACGCGGTTGACGACGAACGCCTTGATCGCCGCCGCCTGCGCCGATGGCTTCTCATACCAGAAGCCGATCAGCAGGTAGGAGGCGAGGCCGACGCCTTCCCAGCCGAAAAACATCTGCACCAGGCTGTCGGACGTCACCAGCATCAGCATGGCGAAGGTGAACAGCGACAGATAGGCAAAGAAGCGCGGCTGCGAAGGATCCTCCGCCATATAGCCCCAGCTGTAGAGGTGAACGAGCGCGGACACGCTCGTCACCACTACCAGCATCACCGCAGTCAACGCGTCAACGCGCAGCGCCCAATCGACCACGAGGTCGCCCGAGCGCAGCCAGGCCAGCACCGGCGTGACGGTGGCGGACGCATCGCCCGACAGAAAGGACACGAAGACCGGCCAGCTGAGCGCGCAGGCGACGAACAGCGCGCCCGTCGTGACGATCTTGGCGGCGGTCGCGCCGATCATGCGGCCGCCCAGCCCCGCGACCAGCGAGGCGAGCAGCGGCAGGAAAACGATGGCGAGGATCATGCCGCGGTCAGCCTTTCATCCGGTTGACGTCGTCGACGGCGATGGTGCCACGGCCGCGGAAGTAGATGACGAGAATGGCGAGCCCGATCGCCGCCTCGCCCGCCGCCACGGTCAGCACGAACATGGCGAAGACCTGGCCGACGAGGTCGCCGAGATAGGCGGAGAAGGCGACGAGATTGATGTTCACGCTGAGCAGGATCAGCTCAATCGCCATCAGGATGATGATGATGTTCTTCCGGTTGAGGAAGATGCCGAACACGCCCATCGCGAACAGAATCGCGGAGACGGCGAGATAATGCTGTAGCCCGATCATCAGAGCTCGACCCCCTGGCCCACTGGCTGATCGACGTTGCGGATCGCATCCTGCGGCCGCCGCATGTTCTGCCGCATGATGTTCTGCTGGCGCACGCCGCCGCGAATGCGGTGGGTGAGCACGATGGCGCCGATCATCGCGACGAGCAGAACGAGACCCGCCCCCTCGAAGATGAACAGATAGCGCGTGTAGAGCAGAGTGCCGAGCGCCTCGATGTTGGGCACCTCCTCAGGCGTCGGCGCGGTACGCTGCGACAGCGCGAGACCGCCCGCGCGCCATGCCGAGCCCGCGATCAGGATCTCGGCGCCAAGCGCCACGACCAGCAGCAGCCCCGCCGGCAGATATTTGACGAAGCCCGCGCGCATCTCGGCAAAGTCGATGTCGAGCATCATGACGACGAACAGGAACAGCACGCTGACAGCGCCGACATAGACGATGATCAGCAGCATGGCGATGAACTCCGCCCCGCACAGGAGCATCAGCCCCGCGGCGTTGAAGAAGGCGAAGATCAGCCACAGCACGCTGTGCACCGGATTGCGCGACAGGATGCACAGGCCCCCTGCGGCAACCACCAGGGTGGCGAAGAGATAGAAAGCGAAGACCTGGATCACGACGCGCGCGCCTTGCAGATCGTCGCCCCAGCGGACGCTGGGGTCTCGTGCGACCGGGGCTTACCCCAGCCTGAAGCGATGCCAGCCTGCGCTGGCATGACGGAATGGCTGCTCACGCGGCGCGGCCTAGCGATAGGCCGCATCGGCGGCAAGGTTCGCCGCGATGGCGCCTTCCCAGCGATCGCCATTATCGAGCAGCTTCGCCTTGTCGTAGATCAGCTCCTCGCGCGTCTCGGTGCTGAACTCGAGGTTCGGCCCCTCGACGATCGCGTCCACCGGGCACGCCTCCTGGCAGAAGCCGCAATAGATGCACTTCGTCATGTCGATGTCGTAGCGCGTGGTACGGCGGCTGCCGTCGTCGCGCGGCTCGGCCTCGATCGTGATCGCCTGCGCCGGGCACACCGCCTCGCACAGCTTGCACGCGATGCAGCGTTCCTCGCCGTTCGGATACCGCCTGAGCGCATGCTCGCCGCGGAAGCGCGGGCTGAGCGGCGCGCGCTCATACGGATAGTTGATCGTCACCTTGGGCTTGAAGAAATATTTCAGCGTGAGGGCGTGGCCCTTCACCAACTCCCAAAGGGTGAACGATTTGATGATGTGCGCCAGGCTCATCACGAATACCTTGTCAGCATGAGGTAGCCCGACACCAGGAACACCCAGAAGAGCGAGAGCGGCAGGAACACCTTCCAGCCCAGCCGCATCAGCTGGTCGTACCGGTAGCGCGGCACGGTCGCCTTCACCCACGAGAAGACGAAGAAGAAGAACAGGATCTTGGCGAACAGCCAGATGATGCCGGGCACGTAGTAGAGCGGCGCCCAGTCGAGCGGCGGCAGCCAGCCGCCCCAGAACAGGGTGGCGTTCAGCGCGCACATCAGCAGCACGTTGCCATATTCGCCGAGCCAGAAGAGCGCGAAGCTCATCGACGAATATTCGGTCTGGTAGCCGGCGACGATCTCGCTCTCCGCCTCGGTCAGGTCGAAGGGCGCGCGCGCCGTCTCCGCCATGGCCGAGATCAGGAACACCACGGCCATCGGGAACAGCAAAGGATTGAAGCCGAAGGCGTTGATGATGCCGAGGATGTGGCCGCGCTGCTGATCGACGATCGCGCCCATGTTGAACGTGCCCGCCCAGAGCACGACCGAGATCAGCACGAAGCCGATCGACACCTCGTAGGACACCATCTGAGCGGCCGCACGCAGCGCGCTGTAGAACGGATATTTCGAGTTCGACGACCAGCCGGCGATGATCACGCCGTACACGCCGAGCGACGAGGCGGCGAGGATGTAGAGCAGGCCGACATTGATGTCCGCCAGCGCCATGTCCGGCCCGAACGGGATCACCGCCCACGCGATCAGCGCCACGGTGAACGTCAGGATCGGCGCGATCAGGAACAGGCCCTTGTTCGACGAGGCCGGGACGATCGTTTCCTTGAGGAACACCTTCAACCCGTCGGCGAAGCTCTGCAGCAGCCCGAACGGGCCGACCACGTTCGGCCCGCGGCGGAGCGCCATCGCCGCCCAGATCTTGCGATCGGCATAGATCACCATCGCCACCGCCAGCATCAGCGGCAGCGCGATGAGCAGGATCAGGATGAGATTGGCGACGAACCAGCCGAGGCCGGTGCCGAGGACCGATTGAAACCAGGCGATCATTCCGCCGCCTCCGCGAAAGTCTCACCATGCAGCAGTTCGGCCGAGCAACGCTGCATCGTCGGGCTGGCGCGGCAGATGGCGTTGGTCAGATAGAAGTCCTTGATCGGCAGACCGAGCGCACCGCCCTCGGCCGAGATGGGCAGCGCGGGTGCGCTCCACGGGATCGAGGCGAGACCCGGCTCCGCCAGCATCGGCACGTCGCGCGCCATGGCAGCGCGCAGCGCATCGAGCGTGTCGAACGGCAGCGTCCGGCCGAGCACGTCGCTCAGCGCCCGGAAGATCGCCCAGTCCTCGCGTGCATCCCCCGGCGGGAAGACGGCGCGATCACCGCGCTGCACCCGGCCTTCCAGGTTCACCCAGGTGCCCGACTTTTCGGCATAAGCCGCACCGGGCAGGACGATGTCCGCCGCGGCTGCGCCCTTGTCGCCATGATGGCCGACATAGACGAGCGTGCCGAGCGCATGGGCGGCGAAGTCCACCTCGTCCGCGCCGAGCAGGAAGGTGAGCTTCGGCGCTGCCTGCGCGATCGAACGGATGCCGCCCGCCTGCGCATAGCCGAGCATCAGCCCCGCCATCCGCGATGCGGAGAAATGCAGGACGTTGTAGCCGTTCCAGCCGTCCTTGATCAGGCCGAGCGTCTCGACCAGCGCGAGGCTGGCGCCCTGCCCGTCCTTCAGCGCCGCGCCGCCGACGATCAGCATCGGCTGCTTGGCATCGGCAAAGGTGTCGAGCAGCGCCTGCGGCAGGCGGCCGAGCAGGCCGATGTCGTTGCCCAGCCATTCGACCGGATAGGTGAGATCCACCTCCTCGCCGATGGCATAGACCTTGGCGCCCGCCTTCACCGCCTTGCGGATGCGGGTGTTGACCAGCGCCGCTTCCCAGCGAACGTTGGAGCCGACGATCAGGATCGCGTCCGCCGTCTCGACGCCTGCGATGGTGGTGTTAAAATTGACCGCGGCGAGGCTCGACACGTCGTAGGCCATGCCCGTCTGACGGCCTTCGAGCAGGTCGGAACCGAGCGAACGCGCCAGCAGCTTGGCCGCGTACATCGTCTCGGCATCGACGAGGTCGCCGGCGATCACCGCCACCTTGTCGCCCGCCGCTTCCGCTGCCGCCTTCACCGACTCGAATGCCTCGGCCCAGGTGGCGGGCACCAGCCGGCCTTCGCGGCGCACGAACGGCCGGTCGAGCCGCCGCCGGACGAGGCCGTCGACGTGATGGCGCGTCTTGTCGTGCGCCCACTCCTCGTTCACGTCCTCGTTGATCCGCGGCACGCAGCGCAGCACCTGCCGGCCACGGCTGTCGAGGCGGATGTTCGTGCCGACCGCATCCATCACGTCGATCGCGTAGGTCTTGCGCAGCTCCCACGGCCGCGCCTCGAACGCATAAGGCTTGGCCGTCAGCGCGCCCACGGGGCAGAGATCGACAACGTTGCCAGACAGTTCGGACGTGACCGCTCGCTCCAGATAGGAGGTGATCTGCATGTCCTCGCCGCGGCCGAGCGCGCCGATCTCCTCCATGCCCGCCACTTCCTCCGCGAAGCGGACGCAGCGGGTGCACTGGATGCAGCGCGTCATGATCGTCTTGACGATCGGGCCCATATATTTGTCGGTCACCGCCCGCTTGTTCTCGGCAAAGCGGCTATGGCCCTTGCCGTAGGCGATTGATTGATCCTGCAGGTCGCACTCGCCGCCCTGGTCACAGATCGGGCAATCGAGCGGGTGATTGATGAGGAGGAACTCCATCACCCCCTCACGCGCCTTCCTCACCTTCTCCGAATTGGTCGTGACGACCATCTTGTCGGCGGCGGGCATGGCGCAGCTGGCCTGCGGCTTGGGCGGGCCCGGCGCGATCTCGACGAGGCACATGCGGCAATTGCCGGCGATGCTCAGCCGCTCGTGATAGCAGAAGCGCGGTATCTCCTTGCCCGCAGCCTCGCAGGCCTGGAGCACGGTGGCACCCGCCGGGACTTCAACTTCGATCCCGTCAACGGTCAACGTCGGCATTGTCGCTTACTCCGCCGCTACCGCGAGGGGTGCGGAACCCTGCTTTTCCACGATCCGCCGTTCGATCTCCGGGCGGAAGTGGCGGATCAGGCCCTGGATCGGCCAGGCCGCGGCATCGCCGAGCGCGCAGATGGTGTGGCCCTCAACCTGGCGGGTGACTTCCTCGAGCAGATCGATTTCGTGCAGCTGCGCATTGCCCTCGCGCAACCGCTCCATCACGCGCCACATCCAGCCCGTGCCCTCGCGGCAGGGCGTGCACTGGCCGCAGCTCTCATGCTTGTAGAAATAGCTCAGCCGGCTGATCGCGCGGACGATGTCGGTCGACTTGTCCATCACGATCACCGCCGCGGTGCCGAGGCCGGACTTGAGATCGCGCAGACCGTCGAAGTCCATCGGCGCATCCATGATCTGCGCCGCGGGGACGAGCGGCACGGACGAGCCGCCGGGGATCACCGCCAGCAGATTGTCCCACCCGCCACGGATGCCGCCGGCATGCCGGTCGATCAGCTCACGGAAGGAGATGCCCATCGCCTCTTCGACGACGCACGGCCGGTTCACATGGCCGCTGATCTGGAACAGCTTGGTGCCCTGGTTCTTGTCGCGCCCGATGCCCGCAAACCATGCCGCACCACGGCGCAGGATAGTCGGCGCGACCGCGATGGACTCGACGTTGTTCACCGTCGTCGGGCAGCCATAAAGGCCCGCACCTGCCGGGAAAGGCGGCTTCAGCCGGGGCTGGCCCTTCTTGCCCTCAAGGCTCTCGATCTGCGCCGTTTCCTCGCCGCAGATATAAGCGCCGGCGCCGCGATGGACGAACACATCGAAATCGTAGCCGGAGCCCGCCGCATTCTTGCCGAGCAGGCCCGCATCATAGGCCTCCGCCACCGCGGCGAAGAGGTGCTCCGCCTCGCGGATGAACTCGCCACGGATGTAGATGTAGGCCGCCCGCGCGCGCATCGCGAAGCCGGCGATCAGCGCGCCTTCGATCAGCTTGTGCGGCTCGTGCCGGATAATCTCGCGATCCTTGCACGATCCCGGCTCGGACTCGTCGGCATTGATGACGAGGAAGCTGGGTTTGCCGGGCTTTGGCTCCTTCGGCATGAAGCTCCACTTCATGCCGGTGGGGAAGCCCGCCCCGCCGCGGCCACGCAGGCCGGAGGCCTTGATCGCGTCGATGATCGCATCCTGGCCCACCGCCATCAGCGACTTGGTATCGTCCCAATCGCCGCGTGCGCGCGCACCCGCCAGCTTCCAGTCCTGAAAGCCGTAGATGTTGGTGAAGATGCGGTCCTTGTCCGCCAGCGGCTGGATGGCGCTCATGCCCACTCGCCCCGATAATCGTGATTTTCGCTGACCATCGCCTTGAGCGTCGTCGGCCCGCCCTCGGGCGCCGACGCGTGCCGGTCGATCTGCGGACCGGGCTTGGGCGTGCCGCCGGCTGCCAGCGTCTCGAGGATCTCGGTCATGCTGTCGTAGGTCAGGTCTTCGTAATTGTCGTCGTTGATCTGCACCATCGGCGCGTTGGCGCAGGTGCCCATGCACTCGACTTCCATCAGCGTGAACAGGCCGTCGGGCGTCGTCTTACCCTTGATCAGGCCCTTGTTCTTGCACGCCGCCATCACGTCGTCCGACCCACGCAGCATGCACGGCGTCGTGCCGCACACCTGCACGAGGTGCCGGCCGACCGGCGCCTGGTTGAACATCGTGTAGAAGGAAACGACCTCCAGCGCACGGATGTACGGCATGTCGACCGTGCGGGCGACATGCTCGATCACCGGCACGGGCAGCCAGCCATAGGTGCCCGTCTCACGCCCGACCTGCGCCTGCGCGAGATAGAGCAGCGGCATGATCGCTGAATGCTGCCGCCCCGGCGGATAGCGCGCGATGATGCCGTCGACCTGCGGCGCGGACTGGTCGTCCCAGGCGAAGCCGCCCCAGCGGGCGCGCATCTCGGCTTCGTCGGGGATGTGGGGAGCGTCAGCCATCAGCGGTCACATTCACCAAAAACGACGTCAATCGCGGAGAGCACCGCGGTGGTATCGGCCAGCATGTGGCCCTTCATCATGAAATCCATTGCCTGAAGGTGACTGAACGCCGTCGGCCGGATCTTCACGCGATAGGGTTTGTTCGAGCCGTCGCTGACCAGGTACACGCCGAACTCGCCCTTGGGGCTCTCCGTCGCGACATAGACGTCGCCCGCGGGCACGTGAAAGCCCTCGGTGTAGAGCTTGAAGTGGTGGATCAGCGCTTCCATCGACCGCTTCATGTCGCCGCGCTTCGGCGGCACCACCTTTCGATCGAGGCTGGCGATCGGCCCTTCTGGCATCTCGTTCAGGCACTGGCGCATGATCCGCGCCGATTGGCGGACCTCTTCCACACGCACCATGAAGCGATCGTAGCAATCGCCCTGCGTGCCGGTCGGCACCTCGAACTGCATGCGATCATAGACGTCGTAAGGCTGCGCCTTGCGGATGTCCCACGGCACGCCGGCGGCACGGATCATCGGGCCGGAAAAACCCCACGCAATCGCATCGTCGCGGCTGACGGTGCCGATATCGACGTTGCGCTGCTTGAAGATGCGGTTGTCGGCGACGAGGCTTACGGCATCCTCGAACAGGCGCGGCAGGCGCTTGTCCAGCCAGTCACCTATGTCGGTCAGCAGCTTCAACGGCACATCCTGGTGGACGCCGCCCGGGCGGAAGAACGCCGCATGCATCCGCGCACCTGACGCCCGCTCGTAGAAGTTCATCGTGTCTTCGCGCAGCTCGAACAGCCACAGGTTTGGCGTCATCGCGCCGACGTCCATCACGTGCGAACCGAGGTTCAGCATGTGGTTCATGATGCGCGTCAGCTCGGCGAAGAAGACGCGGAGATACTGGGCACGGATCGGCACTTCGACGCCGAGCAGCTTCTCGATGGCGAGCACATAGCTGTGCTCCATGCACATGGGCGAGCAGTAATCGAGCCGGTCGAAGTAAGGCAGCGCCTGCAGGTAGGTCTTGTACTCGCACAGCTTCTCGGTGCCGCGGTGAAGCAGGCCGACGTGCGGATCGACGCGCTCGACGATCTCGCCGTCCATCTCCATGACCATGCGCAGCACGCCGTGCGCGGCGGGGTGCTGCGGGCCGAAGTTGATGGTGTAATTCTGGATCGCGACCTCGTCCGACGCCGCGACGGGCGTGTCCGCCTCGGACGGCGGCAGCACGGTGCCGGGATCGTCGGCGGTGCCGACATGGTAGCTGACGTCGCTCTGGCTCACTTCTTGTCGTCCGCTTTGGCTGGCGCCGGCGCGGGCGTCTGCGCCCCCGGCTGGACCGGCGAGCCCGCCGCCTTTTCGTCACCCGGCAGCACGTATTCCGCGCCCTCCCACGGCGACATGAAGTCGAACGGCCGGAAATCCTGCGCCAGCTGCACCGGCTCGTAGATCACGCGCTTGGCCTCTTCCGAGTAGCGCATCTCGACATGGCCCGTCATCGGGAAGTCCTTGCGGAACGGATGCCCGCGGAAGCCATAGTCGGTGAGGATGCGGCGAAGGTCCGGATTGCCCTCGAACAGCACGCCGAACATGTCGAACACCTCGCGCTCCAGCCAGCCGGCGACCGGCCAAAGGCCCGTTACCGACGGCACCGGGTTCACGTCGTCGGCACGGACATGGACGCGGATGCGGTGGTTACGCGTCAGCGACAGCAGGCAATAGACCACCTCGAACCGCTCCACCCCGCGATCCGGATAGTCGACGCCGGCAATCTCCATCAGCTGCTGATAGGCGAGGCCCGGCGTGTCGCGCAGCGCGCGCAACGCCGCTGCCACACCCTCGCGCGCGACGAACAGCTTGACCTCGCCGACCGCCTCCACGGCATCGAGCAGATGGCCGCCGAGCACCGCTCGGGCCGCGTCGATCACGCCCTCGTTGGAGCTGTATTTCGGATGCGTGCCGCTCACCGCTCGACCGTCCCGACCCGGCGGATCTTCCGCTGCAGCTGCATCACGCCGTAGAGCAAGGCCTCCGCAGTCGGCGGGCAGCCAGGGACGTAGATGTCCACCGGCACGATGCGGTCGCAACCGCGCACCACCGAATAGCTGTAATGGTAATAGCCGCCGCCATTGGCGCAGCTGCCCATCGAGATGACGTAGCGCGGCTCGCTCATCTGGTCGTAAACGCGGCGCAGCGCCGGCGCCATCTTGTTGCACAGCGTGCCCGCGACGATCATCACATCCGACTGGCGCGGGGATGCGCGCGGGGCGACGCCGAACCGCTCCAGATCGTAGCGCGGCATGTTGACGTGGATCATCTCCACCGCGCAGCAGGCCAGACCGAAGGTCATCCACCAGAGCGAGCCGGTGCGCGCCCACTGGAACAGTTCCTCCGTCGAGGTGACGAGGAAGCCCTTGTCCTGCACCTGCGCGTTCAGATCATCGAAGAAGGCGCGATCCGGCTCGGTCTGCGCGCTCTCGGGCAAGAACGGCGCGGCGGGATCCCGGAAGATTTCTACTCCCAATCGAGTGCTCCCTTCTTCCAGGCATAGACGAAGCCCAGCGTCAGCTCCGCCAGGAAGATCATCATCGCGAGCCAGCCGCCGAAGCCGATTGCCCCGAGCGAGACCGCCCACGGATACAGAAATGCGGCCTCGAGATCGAACACGATGAAGAGGATCGCGATAAGATAGAATCGCACGTCGAACTGCGAGCGGCTGTCCTCGAAGGCCGGGAAACCGCACTCATATTCGGCGAGCTTGTCGGGATAGGGATTTGCCGCACCCGTGAGCCGGCTGACGATCATCGGCAGCACGACGAAAGCCGTCGACAGCAGCAGCGCCACTGCGACGAACAACAGGATGGGCAAATATCCGGCGGCAACCGACGCCATTGGGTTCTCCTCCGGGAGCCGGGCTCCCGCGCTTTCCGCGGAGCCGGCCGGGCGCTTCAGCCTCTAGTCTTGCCGCACATGCGAAGCAAGGCGGAGCGCCCGTGAGAATGATTCGCAACTAGCCGCCACGGCCTGGGACTGTTTACAGGATCTACACGAATTTGTTCGCAGCCGCAGCAAGCAAGTCCTTCAACATACAACGGAAACCTTTTGTGGTTCCCGACGTTCTGAGACCGAACTCAACCGATAAAAGAAGGTCGCGGAGAGGATGATATACGGAGCGTTGGCCGGCGGCCACGATGCAGCGGCGACCGGCCGGGTCAAGATGCCGATGCCGTGGCGGGTTTCGATGATGGCCGGTACGTCGCTCCTCCTCTGGTCGGTCATCCTCGTCCCGTTCATCGCCTGAGTGCTCGTTCGGGCCGGGCCGCCGTTGCAAGCGTCGCAGGCCTGTGCTTGAGCCACCGATGTGACCGATTCAAACCTCTCCGCAGGGCGCGATTGGGCGCGCTCATGGCTCCTCGATGCGGCTTTGCCGCTGTGGTGGGAGGCCGCGGCCGATCGCACCTGGGGGGGCTGGGCAGAGCGGCTCGACCAGCAAGGTAAGCCGACCGACGATCCTCGGCGCGCCCGTGTGCAGGCGCGCATGGTGTTCGTTTATGCTCAGGCGAAGCGGCTTGGCTGGCGCGGGCCGGCAGATGATGCGATCCGCCACGGCCTGGACTATCTGCTATCCCGCTATCGCCGGTCCGATGGGCTCTTCCGCAAGGCTGTCCTCCCCGATGGGACGCCGGCGGACGATGGTTATGACCTGTACGATCAGGCCTTCGCGCTGCTGGCGCTCAACGCCGCCTATCGCGCATTGGGGCAGCCAGCGGAGATAAGGGCCGAGGCCGACGCCCTGCTCGGCCGCCTGGACACGCTACTGGCGCATCCCTTCGCCGGCTTCGAGGAGGCCCGCCCGCGTGCCCTCCCCCTCCGCTCCAACCCGCACATGCACATGCTGGAAGCACTGCTCGCCTGGACCGAGAGGGGCGTGGGTGGCGCGTATGAGGCGCGGGCACGCCAGATTGCGGAGCTGGCGCGCACTCGTTTCATCGATCCGGCAACGGGCGCCATCGGCGAATATTTCGACGGCGACTGGCACTTCATGCCTGGCGACAAGGGCGGCGTGCGGGAGCCCGGACATCAGTTCGAATGGGCTTATCTGCTCGGCGAGGCGGATCGGCTGCTCGGCACAAGCAGCAGCACGCACATTCAGCGCCTCTACGCCTTCGGTGCACAGCATGGTGTCGACCCGGCGCGCGGCGTGGCGGTGTTCGAGATGGATGCGGAGGGCCGCATCATCGATCCCGATGCGCGGCTCTGGTCACAGACGGAGCGGCTGCGCACGGCGCTGACGCTCGGCCACGACAAGGATGCGGACGAGGCTTTGGCCGCGATCCGCCGCTTTCTGGACGTGCCGGTGCGGGGCCTGTGGCTCGATCGGATGAAGCCGGACGGCCACATCGTGGACGAGCCTGCACCGGGCTCGTCCTTCTATCACATCGTCAGCGCGCTGCTCCCGCTGATTGGCTGACCAGCGGGGCTGCTGCCGATCAGTCGATCAGCAGCAGCGCCGGCGTTTCCAGCAGGCGCTTGACCGCCTGGACGAAGCTGGCCGCATCCCAGCCGTCAACGACGCGGTGATCGCAGCTGATCGACAGGTTCATCAGCTTGGCCGCTTCGACCCGACCGTCACGGAACACCGGCCGCTCGACCACCTTGTTCGGGCCGATGATCGCCACTTCCGGCCGGTTGATTACCGGCGTGGTGGCGATGCCGCCAAGCGGCCCGAGCGAGGTGAGCGTCAGCGTCGAGCCGCTGAGCTCCGCCGAGCTTGCCTTGCCCGTGCGCGCCGCATCGGCCAGACGGCGGATCTCGCCCGCCAGCTGCCAGATGTTCATGCCCTGCGCATCGCGGATCACCGGCACCATCAGCCCGGCGTCGGTCTGCGTCGCGATGCCCAGATGCACCGCGCCGTGCCGCGTCACCACGCCCGCTTCGTCGTCGTAGCGCGCATTGAGCATCGGAAACTCAGGCAGGGCCTTGACGATCGCGACGATCAGCAGAGGCAGCATCGTCAGCTTCGGCTTGCCGCCACGCGTCTCGTTCAGGTCGCCGCGCAGCAGCTCCAGCTTCGTCACGTCGATCTCGTCGACATAGGTAAAGTGGGGGATGGCGCGCTTCGCCGCGGCCATGTTCTCCGCAATGCGACGACGCAGGCCGATCACCTTGACCTGCTGGTCGGCGCGCGCGGCTGCCGCCGGGCGATAGCCCTGCGAATAGGTGAGGAAGGCATCGAGATCGGCGTGACGGACGCGGCCGTCCTCGGCCGGCTTCACCTCGCCGAGATCGATGCCGAGCGACTTGGCACGCGCACGCACCGCCGGCGAGGCGAGCACCTGGCGGTGCGCGGCGGCAGGCGCCTCGACCTTGGCGGCAGCCGGCATCGGCACGGGTGCGGCCGGCGGCTCTTCACCGGGCAGCTTGGTGCCGGGCTCCGGCGCGGCGGGCTCGGGCGCGCCCTCGGGCTGCGCTTCCTCGACCATGCAGACGTCGGAGAGCGTCGCTTCCTCGCCATGCTCGACCTCGGCCTCACCGGCCACCTCGAAGCTGGCGAGCACGGAGCCGATAGCGATCAGCTCGCCCACTTCACCCGCAATCGCGGTGACGGTGCCGGCGACCGGCGACGACATCTCCACCGTCGCCTTGTCGGTCATCATGTCGGCGAGGGGCTGATCCTCCTCGATGACATCGCCGACCTTGACGTGCCACGCGACGATCTCGGCCTCGGCAATGCCTTCGCCGATGTCGGGGAGCTTGAAATCGAACCGGGCCACGTCAATCCTCCATCGCGCGCTGGATCGCCAGACGCAGGCGCACGGGCCCCGGGAAATAGGCCCATTCCAAACTGTGCGGATACGGCGTGTCCCATCCGGTGGCGCGCTGCACCGGCGCCTCGAGATGGTGGAAGCACCGCTCCTGCACGATCGCGGACAGCTCCGCACCGAACCCGCCCGTCCGCGTCGCTTCGTGCACGACGACGCAGCGGCCGGTCTTCTTGACAGATTTCTCGATCGTCTCGACGTCGAGCGGCACGATCGAGCGCAGGTCGATCACCTCCGCATCGATGCCGTCATTCTCCGCCAGCGCGACTGCGACGTGGACCATCGTACCATAAGCGAGGATCGTCACCGCCTCGCCCTCGCGCACCACCTTCGCCTCGCCCAGCGGGATGCGATAATGCCCTTCGGGCACCTCGCTTGCCGGATGCTTGCTCCAGGGCGTGACGGGCTTGCCGTAATGGCCGTCGAACGGGCCGTTGTAGATGCGCTTCGGCTCGAAGAAGATAACGGGGTCATTATCCTCAATGGCCGAGATCAGCAGACCCTTCGCGTCATAAGGCGTCGACGGGATGACCGTCTTCAAGCCCGCGACATGGGCGAAGATGCCCTCGGGCGACTGGCTGTGCGTCTGCCCACCGAAGATGCCGCCGCCGAAGGGCGAGCGAACCGTGATCGGCGCGGTGAACTCACCGGCCGAGCGGTAGCGCAGGCGGGCCGCCTCCGACACGAGCTGGTCGAACGCCGGATAGATGTAATCGGCAAACTGGATTTCGGGCACCGGGCGCAGGCCATAGGTGCACATGCCGACCGCGACGCCGACAATGCCGAGCTCGTTGATCGGCGTATCGAACACGCGGGTGAGACCGTATTTCTTCTGCAGCCCTTCGGTCGCCTTGAAGACGCCGCCGAAATAGCCGACGTCCTCACCCAGCACGACCATGTTCGGGTCCGCGCCCAGGCAGACGTCCAGCGCGGAGTTGATCGCCTGGATCATGTTCATCGTCGGCATGCGTCAGCGCCCCGCCGCTTTGCTCTCGGCCAGAAGCTGGGCCGCCTGTTCCCTCAAGTGCCGCGGCATCTCCTCGAAGATGTCCTCGAACATCGTCTCCAGCGGCTGGTGCAGACCTTCGCCCAGGATCCCGTCCTTTTCTGCCGTGCGGGCGGCGTCACGCACCTCTTCCGCCAGTTCCTTGTCCATTGCGGCGTGCCGCTCCTCATCCCAAACGCCGAGGCCGATGAGGTGCTGCTTCAGGCGCACCAGCGGATCGCCGAGCGGCCAGGCTCCACGTTCCTCAGCCGAGCGATATTTGCTCGGATCGTCGGAGGTCGAATGGCCCTCAGCGCGGTAGGTGAAGAATTCGATAATCGTCGCGCCGTGGTTGGTGCGCGCCCGCTCCGCCGCCCACTGGGTCGCGGCATAGACGGCGAGGATGTCGTTCCCGTCCACGCGCAGCCCCGCCATGCCGTACCCGACAGCGCGCGCGGCGAAGGTGGTGTTCTCCGCGCCGGCAATGCCGGAGAAGGACGAGATCGCCCACTGATTGTTGACGACATTCAGGATCACCGGCGCGCGGTAGACCGAGGCGAAGATCGCGGCGGAATGGAAATCGCCCTCCGCGGTCGATCCCTCGCCGCACCAGGCGCTGGCGATGCGCGTGTCGCCCTTGCTGGCCGATGCCATGGCGAAGCCCACCGCCTGGGGCATCTGCGTCGCGAGATTGCCCGAGATGGAGAAGAAGCCCGCTTCCTTGGCCGAATACATGATCGGCAGCTGGCGCCCCTTCAGGCGATCCCCGCGGTTGGAATAGATCTGGCACATCATGTCGACGAGCGGCCAGCCCCGCGCCAGCAGCATCGCCTGCTGGCGATAGGACGGGAAGATCATATCGTCGCCGGCGAGCGCGAAGGCGGCGCCGACGCCGGTCGCTTCCTCGCCCGTGCACTTCATGTAGAAGCTGGTCTTGCCCTGCCGCTGGGCCCGATACATGCGATCGTCGAACGCGCGGGTGAGCGCCATCACCTTCAGCATGCGCAGCAGCTTATCGGGCGAGAGACGCGGATCCCACGGGCCGACGGCGCGGCCCTCATCGTCCAGCACGCGGATCAGATCATAAGCGTGATCGCGCATGTCGGCCGGATTGACGGCGGTATCCGGGCGCGGCGTGCGCCCGGCCTCGCCACGATCGAACGCAGCATAATCGACGGCATCGCCCGGCCGGAAGCGCGGCTCCGGCACGTGCAGCGACATTGCTGGCAGATTCGCACGCGTCCGGTCCGTCATTCCAACTCCTCCGGGCACCCTACGAAGGGTCGTCGGCATCGTTCCGCCGGCGAATACCGGCGAATCGATAGTTGCACCATATTGTTACTTTGTTTCAAGCGCCATCATTATGCCGGGACAATGTCCGGCTGTGCCGCGCCGCCCAACCGACATAGACGAGGAAGCCGATGACGTTCCACCCCAGAAAACGGAGCTGCGTGCCCGTTGGGAGGTTGAGGAACAGGTACAGGCAGCCGAGGATCGCGCCCCAGCCGAACAAGGGTGCCGCGGGCAGGCGGAAACGGCGCGGTGCGTCGGGCGCGGTACGCCGCAGGATCATCACCGATGCGCCGACCGCGACGAAGGCGGCGAGCGTGCCGGCATTGGCCAGTGCGGCGATCTCTCCCAGTGGCAGGAAGGCGGCGATGGCGGCGACGACCGCTGCGGTCGCCACCGTCGTCACGACCGGCACGCCCGATTTCGCGTCCACCGCACCCGCCCGTTCCGGCAGCAGGCCATCCCGGGCCATGACGAAGAAGATGCGCGTCTGGCCATAGAGGAAGGCAAGGATCACCGTCGGCAGCGCGACGATCGCGACGATCCCGAAGATCTTGGCCGCCTGCCCCTGCCCCAGTGATCGCAGCACATGCGCCAGCGGCTCGGGCGAACCGGCAAAGTCGCCGAACGGTAGCGCCCCCAGTGCTGCGGCAGCCACCGCCATGTAGATCAGCACGCAGGCCGCCATCGAGCCGACGATGCCGATCGTCATGTCGCGGCCGGGATCCTTGGCCTCTTCTGCCGCGGTGGAGACCGCATCGAAGCCGTAGAAGGCGAAGAAGATGATCGCAGCAGCCGCCATCACGCCGCGCTTGCCGCCGTCCGGCCCCACCGTCTCGAAAAAGCCGTAGGGCATGAGCGGGTTGAAGTTGGCGGCGTCGAAGTGCGGCAGCGCCAGCACGACAAACATGACCAGAGCAGCAAGCTTCAGCAGCACCAGCCAGGCGTTCAGCGTCGCGCTCTCGCGCGTGCCGACCAGCAGCAGGCCCGCGACCGCCGCGACGATCAGCACCGCCGGCAGGTTGAACACGCCGCCCGCGTCGGGACCGGCGGCCAGCGCGGCTGGCAACGGCAATCCGATCGCCTGCATGAAGCCGGCGAAATAGCCTGACCAGCCGACCGCGACGGTGGAGCAGACGACCGAATATTCGAGGATGAGGCTCCACCCGACGATCCACGCCACCCGCTCACCGATGGCGACGTAGCTGTAGGTATAGGCGCTGCCCGACGCTGGGATCATCGTCGCCAACTCCGCATAGCAGAGCGCGGCGCAGGCGCAGATCGCGCCGGCGATGACGAAGGACAGGATCACGCCCGGCCCGGCCAACCCCGCTCCGACGCCGGTGAGCGTCAGGATGCCGGTGCCCACGATCGCGCCGACGCCCAGCGCCACCAGATGCGGCCAGCCGAGCGTACGGCGCAGCGTCGCGGTGCCGGGCCGATGCGCCGCGTCCATCGCCTTGCGGCGCCCCCAGATACTCATTGCCAATCCCTCGATCTATCGTTGGCGCCGTTCAAGCACGCTAGCGGACAAAGCGGAAGGGGAACCCGGCTCCGGTCGCTCGGTTGAACGCGCCGCCTCCGCCTGTCCTTCTGCTGGGCGGAGCCGGATCATCGCTTGAGAATCGACCCACGCCTCCGCCGTTTCGCTCCGCGCCTTGCGCTTGGCATCGGGCTGCTGGTTCTGCTGATGATCGGCACGCTGGCGCTCCTGCCGCTTGGCTGGTTGCGCGATCCGGCGGAGCGTGCCCTGTCCGCGCGGCTCGGCCGGCCCGTGCGGATCGGCGCGGTGGAGCGGGCAGGCAATCCCTCGCTGGTGCCCCTGCTGCGGCTGCGCGACGTCCGCGTGGCGCAGCCCGGCTGGGTGGGCGCCGGCGACATGCTGGTGGTGCGCGCGGCCGAGCTGCGTTTGCCGCTGCTGCCGCTGCTCCGCGGCGTCGTTCGACCCCGGGCACTGCGCGTGAGCGGATTGCGGCTGGCGCTTGTCCGCGACGCTGACGGCCGCGCCAACTGGACGCAGGCGGACAGCGGCGGCGGGCGAACCGACTGGGGTGAACTTACCGTTTCGGATGGCCGCATCACGTTGAGCGATGCGCGGCGTGGGATGAAGTTCGACGGCGCTCTCACCTCCGCCCCGGCAGGGCTGCGGCTCGATGCCGCGGGCACGCACCGCAGCACGCCCGCGCGTTTCGCCTTGCGCGGTGGGCGTGTGAGCGGCGGCGCATGGCCCTTCCGTGCCGCCTTCCGCTCACCGCTGGCGCAACTTCGCCTCGACGCCGTGGCGGAGCGGCCTTTCGGTTTCGATCGCTTCGATGGCATCGTCAGCGCGGCAGGCCGCGATCTGGAGCGGGTGGACGATGTGATCCAGGCAGGGCTGTTCCACACGCAGCCGCTCTCGCTGCGTGCCAAGGTGCGGCATGACGGCACGGCCTGGGCGCTGACCGCCGTGCGTGGGCGGATCGGTGGATCGGACGTGACGGGACGCTTGACCGTGACGCGTCAGGACGGCCGCAGTCGCATCGAAGGACGCCTGGCGAGCGACAGCTTCTCGTTCGACGATCTCGCCTCGGATGCTCAGCTGGCACGGGGCGCGGCGAAGCGGCGGACGATCGGCCCGCGCATCATCCCCGATCCGAAGATCGATCTCGCCAAGCTCGCCCGCACCGACGGGCGGCTGGTCGTCGAGGCCCGGCGGCTGCGCACGCGCGAGCGGTCGATCCTGCGCGGCCTCTCGGCGACGCTGACGCTGGATCGCTCGCGGCTCGTCGCCGATCCGCTGGTGCTGCCGATGGCGCATGGCCGAATGGAAGGACGCGCCGAGATCGATCAGCGCGCGGGCGCCCCGCCGAGGCTTGCGCTGTCGCTCGCGATGATCGGCGCCCGGCTGGAGGATTTTATCGACGGCGGCAAGGTCACCGGCCCGCTGAACGGCCGCATCGTCCTGGCAGGGCGCGGCAAGACGATGCGGGCGGCACTGGCGCAAGCGGACGGCCGGGTCACGCTGGCGGCGCGCGGCGGGTCGGTCGACCGGGCGGCGGCGGAGCTGCTCGGGCGCAATGCCGGCGCCGCTTTCTCAACCCTGCTCGGCGACGAGGCGCAGCGCACGCCGCTCCGCTGCCTCGGCGTCAGGATGCGCGCGGCACGGGGCATGCTCCGGCCCGATCTGCTCGCGATCGACACCGGCGTGATGCGCGGCGAGGGACGCGGTTGGGTGCGGTTGAGCGATGAGCAGGTGGCGCTGACGCTGGATGGCCGATCCAAGCATCCGGGGCTCGTCCGCCTGCCCGCCCCGATCGAGATTGGCGGCACGCTGTCCGCCCCCACCATCGAGACGGCGGATGCGGGGATCGGCTCGGCCAAGACGATCCTGCGGACGCTGGGCGCCGCGATCGGCAACCTGTTCCGCAAGCGGGAGGCCCCTGCCCCCGACATGAACTGTGCCGCTTTGATCGCGCAGGTGAGCCGTTGAGCTAACGCCCGAAGCGCAGCTCCGCCACCAGCCCGCCACTGGGCTGGTTCAGCAGGCTGAGCGTCGCCCCATGATCCTGCGCGATGGCGCGCGCGATGGTGAGGCCGAGGCCGATACCGCCCGTGTCGCGATTGCGCGAGGGATCGCCGCGCTGGAAGGGTGCGAACATCCGCTCCACCGCATCCGCCGGCACGCCGGGGCCGCGGTCCGCCACGCGCAGCAGCGTCGTGCCGTCCTGCACGCGCAGGCTCAACGCCGCTTCGCCGCCATAGGTCACCGCATTGTCGACCAGGTTCTGCACCAGCCGCTCCAGCGCCAGCGGATCGCCCGGGATCGTCGCCGGTTCGATCTCCTCCAGGCGCACGGGCCGGCCGATCTCCGCCTCGTCATGCGCAATGCGGCGAAGCAGCGCATCGAGCGCCACCGGCTCCCGCGCGCCGGTGTGCAGGCCTTTCACGAAGCCGATGGTGGCCGCGATCATCGCACGCATCTGCTCGACATCCGCCTGCACCTTCGCGCGCAGGGGATCGGGCGCCGCCTCGATCCGGAAGGCGATGCGGGCGAGCGGGGTGCGCAGATCGTGCGCGATGGCGCCGATCATCGCTGTCCGCTCATCCAGATAGGCGGCGAGGCGCGCCTGCATGGCGTTCAGCGCTTGCCCGGCGCGCACGATTTCCGCCGACCCCTCTTCCGGCGCGCGCGGCGCGGCGGGGTCCGCGCCCAGCCGGTCGGCCGCATCGGCGAAGCGGCGGATCGGGCGGCTGAGCGCGCGCGCAAACGCCCAGGCGAGCGGCACGAGTGCCAGCGCGGAGACGAGAAACCATAGCAGGCTTCGCCGCTGCCACGCGCTGACGATCGGGCGCTTCGGCGTCTCCACCACATGCCAGCCGTCAGGCGCGGCCACGCCCGCGATCATGCGGTTGAAGAACATCGGCTCACCGCGCCGCATCGGCACGCCGTTTTCGAGGCGGCCGTTGTACGGAAAGCCGCCGCGCTGGTCGGGCTCGAAGAACAGCCGCACGCGCGCCGGCGTCGTGCCCAGCCGCTCCGCCAGCTTGGCAGTAAACCGCGGATCGCCCCGCATGCCCGGCTCAGGGGCCGGAGCAGCGCTCTGTCGTCGCCATGTGAGCACGCGGTCGCGCGGATCCTTGTCGCGCACGCCCGCCAGCGCATCGGCGATGTCGGACAGGCGGTTGAAGTCGGCCCTCGGCGGCTTCATCGACAGGAACAAGGTGATCGAGATCGCCTGGCTGAGCAGCAGCGCCGCCATCAGCAGCAGCAAGGTCTGCCATAGGATCGACAGCCGGCGATAGGCGCGCATCATCCTTCGCTGACCGCGAGCGTGAACATATAGCCTTCGTTGCGAACGGTGCGGATCGGATCGCCGGGGCCAAGCTTCTTGCGCAGCCGGCTGATCGTCACGTCGATCGCCCGATCATAGACATCGCTGTCCTGCCCCTTGCCCGCCTCGATCAGCTGGTCGCGGTTGAGCACGCGTTGAGGCCGGTCGAGAAAGGCGGTGAGCACGCGGAACTCGGCATCGGTTAACTGCGCTGAAGCCTGGCCCGGACGGCGCAGCTCCCGCCCGACGAGATCCAGCGTCCAATCGCCGAAGCGGCGCATCGGCCCGGCCACCGGCCCATCCTCGCGCCGCCGCAGCACCGCGCGCACCCGGGCGAGCAGCTCGCGCGGGTTGCACGGCTTGGGCAGATAATCGTCGGCGCCCACCTCCAGCCCGATGATGCGATCGGTATCCTCACCCATGGCGGAAAGCATGATGATCGCCGGCCGCCCCGGCCCCCGCATGCGGCGGAGGATCGACAGGCCGTCCTCGCCCGGAAGCATCAGATCGAGCACGATCAGGTCGAACTTGCCGGCGGCAAGCGCGGCATCCATCGCACGCGCGTCGCCGGCGCCCTGCACCGCCATGCCGTTCGCCTCAAGGAACTCGGCGATCAGCGTGCGCAACTCGGCATCATCGTCGACGACGAGAATGCGGGGCGGCACGGGCATGGTCTCGCTCATCGCGGCCTCCGCTTGGTGCCCGCGGGCGCCCGGACGGTGCCCGCGCTGGGGGCGACGCCCTTGCAGCGGCGGATATGCTCCTGCTGCGGCGTTTTCGGCAGATCGGCCAGGGCGATCTCCGTCTTGCCCTTGGCAAGCGTCTCGAAGGCGCGCTGGGCGACCACCTCCAGCTCCGCGCGGCTGATGCCGCGATTATAGTCGGTGTCGCCACTCGCCAGCGGGTGCGGCACGTTGGTGAGGCCGAAACGGGCCGCGCCGACAGGGGCGCCATAGGGTGCGGGCTTGCGGTTCTTCATCGCCTCGCGTGCGGCATCGCGATCTTTCGAGGTGCGCTCGAAGGTAGAGACCTCGGGCACGGTGTCGCGCTCATAGACGATCATCTCGTCGGGCCCGATCTCGCCGTCATGATCCTTGTCGACCCGCTCGAACCAGGTGTCCGCATCCTCCTTGAACTCGGCGGCATCCAGCGTGCCGCTATTGTCCCGGTCGGTGAGCGCGAACCAGTTGGCGACGGGATCGCCCTCCCCCGCCAACGTGCGGAACGGCTGGCCGACGGGCGAGATGAACACCTGCCGCACGATGCCGCAAGGATCGCTCGGCCGCTTGCCGGTGACGGTCACGGTGACGCTGTCGTCACCCGCCATGCTGGTGTTGGGCTGCTGTGCCGCCAGCAGCAGGAGGAGAGCGGGGATCATTCGTGCCTCAGCGCATCGATGGGGTTGAGCTGCGCCGCACGCCATGCCGGAAAGAAGCCGAAGATGACGCCCATCGCTGCGGAAAAGAGGAAGGCAAGCAGGTTGATCTTGGGATCGAACAGCACCGGCACCTGCATGAACGGCGCGATCACCGCCACCGCAACCGCCGCCAGCACAAGGCCGATCAACCCGCCAAGACACGACAGCACCACCGCCTCGACGAGGAATTGCATCAGCACCTCGCGCCCGACCGCCCCGATCGCAAGGCGGATGCCGATCTCGCGCGTCCGCTCGGTCACGCTGACCAGCATGATGTTCATGATGCCGATGCCGCCGACCAGCAGCGAGATGGCGGCGACGCCGGTCACGATGCTCGTCACCAGCGAGTAGATGCCGGTCACCGTGTCTGAAATCTGTTTGGTATCGAAGACGTTGAAGTCGTTGTCCTCATTGGGCCCGAGCTTGCGCCGCTCGCGCAGCAGATCCTCGATCGCCGATTGCACGCCCGCCGTATCGACGCCGTCGTCTACCGCCACCATGATGTTGCGGATATCGCGGCTGCCGGTGAAGCGACGCTGCACCGCCTTGATCGGCATCAGCACGACATCGTCCTGATCGTTGCCGAAACCGCCCTGCCCACGCGTGGTCAGCACGCCGATCACCTCGCAGCTCAAGTCGCGCAGGCGGAAGCGTTTGCCGATCGGATCGGTGTCGCGAAACAGGTTGGCGACGACAGTGCTGCCGATGACGCACACCGCCTTGCCCGCCTGCTCCTCCGCGCCGGAGAAGATACGCCCTTGCGCCGGAAACCAGTTCTGCGCGGTGAAATATTGGCGCGTGGTGCCGTTGATCGTGGTCGACCAGTTGGCCGCATTGTAGACGGCGATACCGCTCGACTGTGCCTGCGGGGCGACCGCCTTCACGCCCGCAATCTGACGACCAATCGCTTCCACGTCCTCCGGCTTGAAATCGGGCGGCTGCGGCCCGCCGCCGCCGCGGCCGAAGCCCTGGCCCGGACGGATCTGGAGGATGTTCGCGCCGAGTGCCGACACCTGCTCCCGCGCCGCCTGCGCCGCGCCATTGCCCAGCGTCACCATCGTCACCACCGACGACACGCCGATGATGATGCCGAGGATGGTGAGGAAGCTGCGCATCAGGTGCCGCCGAATCTGCCGCGCGGCGAGCACCACCGTGGTCAGCACCAGCTGCACGCCGTTCACGCCCTTCGGCGGATCGGGCGGCACCAGTGTCGGATCAACCGCAGGCATCGTCTCCGCGTTCATGCGCCCGCCTTTGCCCGCATGCCGTGGTCGATCCGCTCGATCAGCCCATCCTTGAAGTGGACGACAGTGCGGGCGAAGGCGGCCATGTCCGGCTCGTGCGTCACCATCAGCACGGTGATGCCGCTGTTGCCGTTCAGGTCGGTCAGGAGCTCCATGATCTCCACCGATCGTTCGCTGTCGAGGTTTCCCGTCGGCTCGTCCGCCAGCAGCACGTCGGGATGGGTAACAATGGCGCGGGCGATGGCGACGCGCTGTTGCTGGCCACCGGACAGTTCGGCGGGCGTGTGATCCCACCATTCCTTCAGGCCGACCTTGTCGAGCGCGCCCATCGCCAGCTCACGCCGCCGCTTCGCCGGCTCGCCCCGGTAGAGCAGCGGCAGCTCGACATTCTCGAGCGCAGTGGTGCGGCTGAGCAGGTTGAAGCCCTGGAAGACGAAGCCGAGATAGCGGCGACGGAGCAAGGCGCGCTGATCGCGGTCGAGCGTCTCGACATGATGCCCACGGAACAGGAACTCGCCGCCCGACGGCACGTCGAGGCAGCCGAGGATGTTCATCGTGGTCGACTTGCCCGACCCGGATGGGCCCATGACCGCGACGAAATCGCCACGTTGGATGTCGAGATCAACGCCCTTCAGCGCCTGGAACGCCGCCGCCCCCTCGCCATAACGCTTTGTGATGCCGCGCAGGCGGATGAGCGGCTGCCCGGCACTAGCCACGATTGCCGCCCTGCCGCCGCTGCCCGCCGCCGCCACCCCGCGCACCACCGCCGGACTGATCAGACGCACGGCGCGCGGTGATGACGCGCATGCCGGGGCGGAGGGCGGGGCCGCTCACCTCGGTCTGGCTGCCATCGCTGTCGCCGACTGTCACCTCGACGGGCTTGGGTGCGCCGTCCGCGCCCAGCACGTAGATCTCCTGCTTGCTGCCGCGGCCGATCGCCACCTCACGCGCCGGCCGGGCGCCGCGCCGCGGACCCATCATCAGCGCGCCGCCCGCCCCGCGCGACGCCGCACCGCCGCCGCTGTTCGGGTTGAAGCGCAATGCCGCATTGGGAACGAGCAGCACGTTGTTCTTCTCGGTGGTGACGATATCCGCCGTGGCGGTCATGCCGGGGCGCAGCAACAGATCCGGGTTCGCCACCGTCAGGCGGGCGGTGTAGGCGACGACGGTGCCGGTGGTGGAGGCCGCCGCGGTCGAGCTGCTCGATGTGCTGCTGCCGCTGGCATTGGCGCCGACATCCACCCGCTCGATCGTCGCGGGGAAGCGGCGGCCGGGGAAGGCGTCGACCGAGAAGGTCGCGCGCTGGCCCTTGCTCACCTGGCCCACGTCCGCCTCGTCCACCTTCACCTCGAGGCGCATGGCGGAGAGATCCTCGGCGATCTTGAACAGCACCGGCGCATTCAGGCTGGCCGCAACGGTCGCCCCCGGCTCGATCGAGCGGGACAGGACGACACCTGTCACTGGTGAGCGGATCGACGCGCGGGAAAACTGCGTCTGGTCGGACGAAATTTGCGCGCGCGCCTGCGCCACCGCGGCCTGCGCCGTCCGGATGCCGGCGGTGCCGCGCGCCGCTTCGGCGCGGGCGGTGTCGAGTTCGGTGGCGGACGGCACCTTGCCGCCTGACAGGCGGTAGACCTCCATCAGGCGGCGCAGATTGGCGTTAGCCTGATCCGCCGTCGCGCGCGCCTGCATCACACCCGCCTGCGCGGATTCGAGCTGCGCGCGGCTCTGGTTGATCGCGTCCTGCAAACGGCTGGTATCCAGCCGCGCCAGTTCCTGCCCCTTGGCCACGCGGTCGTTATTGTCGACGAACACGTTGGTGATGAGGCCCGACAGTTCGGAGCCGACCTCCACCTCATTGGTCGGCGCGAGATTGCCGGTGGCCGAGACGGTGACGGTCAGGTCACCGCGCGTCACCGGCTCGCTCACGTAGCTGACCGGCGCGGCGGAAGCGAAGAAGAAGCGCCACGCCAGCCACAGGAGCAGCAGCACGCCCACCGCCACCGCCACCCACTTCAGCAGCCGCGCGCGCGGGCTGGTGCGCTTGACCCCGAGGAACGCGTCCACGTCCTGCTCGGGCGTCGTCACCTGATCCATCGTCAACGTCCCGTCTCTGAAATGGTGATCGCCTCGCCGCCCGGCCGCGCGCCCATCGGCACGGGCGCCGCCTGCCAGCCGCCGCCCAGCGCCTTGTAGAGCTGCACCGTCGCGGTGGCGCGGTCGGCGCGGGCGCTGGCCTGATTGTCCTGGCTGGAGAGCAGGCTGCGCTCGGAATCGAGCAGGGTCTGGAAGTCGATCAGCCCGGCGCGATATTGCGACCGGGCGTAGATCACCGCATTGCGCGCCGCCTCCGCCGCGACGTCGATCTCCCGCTCGCGCAGGTCCGCCGCACGGCGGGCGACGAGCGCATTTTCCACCTCCTCCAGCGCCAGCAGCACGGTCTGGCGATAGCTGGCCAGCGCCGCGCGCGTGGCGGCACGCTGCCCCTCGATCGCGGCCCGGATTCGGCCGCCCTGAAAGATGGGCGCGGTGATCGCACCGACGAGATTGCCGATGCCCGCATCCAGCACGTTGCCGATCGAGGTGGACTGGCCGGAGAAGCTGCCCTGCAGCCTAAGCGCCGGGTAAAGCTCCGCCGTCTGCACGCCGATCCGCGCCGTCTCCGCGGCAAGGCTGCGCTCGGCGGCGGCGACGTCCGGTCGGCGGGCGATCACCTGTGCAGGGATGTCGGTCGCACCCGGTGCCAGCGGCACGGGCGCGCGTGGCTGAAGCACCGCATCCACCGCGCCGGGCGCCTCGCCGATCAGGATGGCGAGCCGGTTGGCGGCGTTGCGATAGTTCGTCTCCAGCGTTGGGATGGTCGCCGCGGTCTGCGCGCGGAGCTGGCGCGCCTGCTCGAGGTCGAGCGAGGAGACGAGCCCCGCCTGCACCCGCCAGCCGACGATCTGCACCGTCTCGTCCTGCGTGACGAGATTGCGGCGGGCAATCTCCAGCCGTGCCTGGGCCAGCCGGGCGGAGACGTAGTTGGTGCCGACTTCCGCCGCGATACTGGTCTGCACGTCGGCCAGGTTCGCCCGCGCCGCGCCGAGATCGGCCTCCGCCGCCTCCACCCCGCGGCGCAGGCCGCCGAAGATGTCCGCCTCCCACGACGCATCGAAGCCGCCGCGGTAGATGGTCGTGTCGCCGCCGGTGCTGATCGTCTGGCCCGTCGTGGGATCGACGATGGTACGCCCGGTCGCGCCCAGGCTGCGCGCGACGGAGCCCGACACGCCGGCGGACGGCAGCCGCGCACCCTCTGCACCGCGGAGGCTGGCACGCGCCTGTCGCAGGCGTGCGACCGCCGCATCGACATCGTTGTTGGCGTAGAGCGCCCGCTCCACCAGCCCGCTCAGCGCAGCATCGCCGAACGCCTTCCACCAGTCCGCCAGCTGCACGGCCTGGGCGCCCTGCGCCGCCGGCGTGGCGAACGCCTCCGGCACCTTGAGGTCGGCAGTGGATGCCGGCCGATAGTTCGGACCGACCGTACAGGCGGCGAGCGGCATGGCGGCGAGAAGGGGAAGCAGGCGCCTCATCATCCCGCCTTTACTGCCCAATCTGGCCGGGGAATTACATCGCTGAAATGGAGCAGCTTTCAGGCCGCGCGCTGCCAGGCCTGCATCAGCGCCAGATTTTCCCCCGGCATCGGCCGCCCGATATGCCAGCCCTGCGCCGTATCGCAGCCGAGTTCGACCAGCTTGGCGAGGCAGTCGGCATCCTCCACCCCCTCCGCCACCACGCACATGCCGAGCGCATGGGCGAGATCGATGGTGGAGCGGACGAGGATCAGGTCGGCGCGGCTGGTGGCGAGGTTCTGGATGAAGCTCTTGTCGATCTTCAGCTCGGTCGCAGGGAAGCGCTTGAGGTAGGTCATCGTCGACTGACCGGTGCCGTAATCGTCGATGGAGATGCGCACGCCCATCTGGCGCAACTCCCCCAATCGTTCGATCGCCGCGTCGGCCGAGGCAATGGCGGCGCTCTCCGTCACTTCAAGGGTCAGCATGTCCGCCGGGATGCGCCAGCGGGCGAGCGCAGCGCCGATCTCCGCCACCAGCCGGTCGTCGGACAGCAGCGTCGCCGAGACGTTCACCGCAACCCCGATCGGCCGCCCGATCTTGCGCCAGGATGCGGCGTCCGCCAGCGCGGTGTGGAGGACGTGCGCCGTCATCGCCTGCGCCCGGCCATGCGCCTCGACGGAAGGGACGAACTGATCGGGCGGAATGTTGCCGCGGCGCGGATGCTGCCAGCGGACCAGCGCCTCGGCACTGGTGATCCGCCCGCTCGCAATATCCAGCTTGGGCTGGTAGGCGACCCACAGCGCCCCGCTGGCGATCGCCTGATCCAGCTCCCCGACGAGGCTCAGCTGCCAGTCGATCGCCTCCCGCTCGTCGGCACTGGCACGCTCCCACCGGCGCCCTGCGGCGTGCGCGCGCTGCGCTGCGAGCAGGCCGGCCGCGATCAGGCCGGGCGCGTCGTCTGCGGCACCCCGCTCGGCCAGCCCGAAGCTGACCGACACGTCGATGGCGCGACCGCCCACCGCGATCGGCGCGCGCAGCACCGCGGCAAGGCCGGCGAAGCGGTCGTCCGCCGTGTCGCCTGCCTCGTCCGGCACGATCCAGGCGAGCGCCGCCTCGTCGATACGGTAGATTGCCCGCCCGCCGGAGCCGAGGCGCAGCCGCTCCGCCACGCGCTGCACGAGGATGGCGAGATCGGCGGGCCCGGTGACGGCGGCGATCCGGGCGAAGTCGGCAATCCGCGCGACGGCGAGCGCACCCGGAAAGGCGGGGTGATCCGCCGTCAGCGCAGCGGCGTTCGGCAGGCCGGTTGCCGGGTCGCTTCGCCGGCCGCGCAGCGCGGTCCAGACCCGCAGAGCCAGAGCCGCCGCCGCCACGACGAGCGCGAGCAGCCCGGGCGCGCGATCGACCCACGGGCTGGCCGAAGCGCTGTTCGCGCCGGCAAGCGCCATCGCCCCCGCGACCAGCCCGGCAAGCAGCACCAGCGCCGCAGCACCGGCCGCGAGCAGCACGAGGGGCGAGCGGGCCTTCATGCCCCAGCGCCGCCGCCGTTCCGCTTCGCCCACAAGTGCATCCATGCGTCTCCAAGCCGCGCCTGTGGTTTGCACATATTCCGCATAAGTTGCGGGCGACCTGTCGAGCAGGGTTAAGTTTCTATGATCGCCTCAGGCTGGCGAGTGCAGCCGCCAGTACGGGATCATTGCCGGCGCGCAGCTGTGCGATGGTGGGCCGGACAATCTGCGCAGGCGTGAAGCCGCGGCCCTCCAGCCGCGTGCCGCCCGCGGTGCGGATGTCGAACACCGCGACCGACAATTGGCCGCCGCCCGGCAGATCGTAGAGCGTGGCCCCGGTCACAGCTCCGGAGGTCCGCTCCCCCAGCGTTGCGCCGCGGCCACTCTCGGCGACCAGGGCGGCGAGCAGTTCCGCACCGCTGGCGCTCCGCGGCCCGACCAGCACGGCGAGCGGGCCCGTCCAGCTGCGAGAGCCATAGCCGAGGATCGGCACGTCGGTCGCCTTGCCGCGCCCCTGCCGGACGAGCAGGGTGCGCTTCTCCGCGAAGAAGGCGCCCGCCACTCGTGCGATCGCGATGGCCTCCCCCCCATAATTCTCGCGGAGATCGAGCACCACGGCGCGGGGCTGCGCCTGCTCGATCTCATCGCGGATCCAGCGATCCGCCCCGCGCTCGAACGTGTCCAGCGTCAGGTGGATGACGCCATCCGCCAGCAGCGCGGATCGGCGTGGCGCCGGATCGGGCAGCCGCTCCGCAGTGAGCGTCAGGCTGCGAGGGCGGCCGCCATCGTCGAGGAAGCCGAGCGTGGCGCGCTGGCCGATGCGCGCATGCCAATGCTGATCGACCGGGCGCCCGTCGACCGACACCAGCCGCCAGCCGATCTGCACGCCGGCCCGCGCTGCCGGGCCGCCCGGATCAACCGCGAACACCGTCCAGCCGCCCGGCGCGGCATCGCTGGAAAAGCCGAACGCGCCATCCTCCGCTGCCTCGTCGCGATCGGGCGCCTGAAAGCGGACTTCGGTCGGGTCCCTCGCAAAGACATGGCTGTCCCCCACCTCGCGCAGCAATCCATCCAGCGCGCGATAGAGTGCCGCATCGTCTCGCGCGGCAAGCGCCTGCGGCCGCCAGCGGATGCGCGCCGCCTCCCAGCGCTCCCCCAACCGATCGACGTTCCAATAGCGGCGCTCCACCGTCTCCCACACGCGGTCGAACGTCGCGGCCGGGTCGATCGGTGCGGCGCCGATCAGCAGCAGCGCGGCAAGCGCCGCAGCCCCGGCCTTCACGAGCCGAACCGGCAATCGAGCGTGATGACGCTCTGCGCGCGGTGGAAGGCGATCTCGCGGCAGCGATCGAGCTGCTGGCGGCCGAGCGAAACGGATGGCCAGTCACGCTGCGGCGGCGGCGCCCGTCCGCGCACCTCGATCCCCTCGCCATCGCCCTCCCCCGGCAACGGCAGCGTCCGCCCGCCGGAAAAGTCGGCAAAGCGCACCGCCACCCGCTCCAGCGGGAAGCCGGCGACCAGCGGCGGCCGCGCAAACACCATCGTCCGCGCCTGCCGCGAGACACCAAAGGCGGGCGTCACGCGGAACACCGGCCCGACGAACCGTCCGCCCTGCGCCTTGGCCAGCACCGCACCCGCCGACGCGGTGGCGATCGGCGTTTCGCCATCGAGCGCGAGGCGCACGCGCAGGGTCTCGCGACCGAGCGGCTGGGCGAGCGTCAGCCCTGTCTCGGCACTGATCGTGGCTGGGTAGCTGGCGGAGCGGCCCTCGGGCTCGCTCTGTCGCACCAGACGGACGGGATCGTACGGCAAGGAGGCGGGCGAGATCGCTCCATCCACTCCGGCGCAGCAATCGCGTCCATGTTCCGCGACAACGCTCTCGATCGCCACGCCGCCGATCAGCACAGGCGCCCGCGCCTGACGCCCTTGCAGCACGACGCGGCCGACCGCGACGTCGAACCCATCCTCCCACTTCACAGCCAACCGTGCGGCGGCGGCGGGGTTCAGCTCGATCACGTCCTTCTGCTGAAAATCGACCCGGAGGCGTAGCGGCACACCGGCGATCTCCGCCTCCACGACAGGATCGGCCAGATCGAGCGTGAGCGGCACGGGCGGCGGCGGCTTGGTAGCGTCGGGCGTGGTGGCGCAGCCGGCGAGCGCGAGGGCAAGGCAGGGCAGCGACATCCGCATCGCCCCACCAACGCGCCGCCGCGCGTCCGGACCCATCAAGCGGTCAGCGCCAACAAAGCGAAGCTCGCGAGCCAGTGCGCGCCCATATAATCATCGTCGAGATGCGGCAGGCTGGCGGCAAGATGTGCCTCCGCCGCATCGAGCGCGCGCGCCGCGGCGGGCGGTGCGAGCAGGGGCGCGAGACTCCGCCAGCACCATGCGCGAGTCAGGTTGAAGCCATCGAGATGGGCGATCTTCGGATCGGCGCGATCGGACACGTGCGCCTGCACGAACAAGGGCGCTGGCCGTCCCTCCGCAAGCCCCGGCAGGAACCGTGCGAGCCATTCGCCACGTGCATCGGGCGCGAGCGCACGCGCGACGAGCAGCGCCTCCACCAGCGCGGCGGACAGGAATTCGTCGCCACCCGGCTCCCAGCCCGGGCAGTCGCGATCCTCGCCATACCAGTCGCCCGCCCGCGTGCGGATCAGCGCGGCGAGTGCGGGATCGTGCGCATCGGCCCAGTCCAGCGCGAGCAGGCAGGCGAAGGCGGTGTTGCCGTGCGTGCCCGCGCGAATGGGATAGGTCAGCTTTGGCAGGTGTGCGGCGAAGCGGGCGGCGAAGGCACGCGCCAGGGGCTCGAGCGCCGCGCCATGCTCGCCAAGCGCCGCCTCGCCGTGCAGCGCCAGCGTCCAGGCCCAGCCATAAGGCCGCTCGAAGCTTTCGGTGTTCGGGCGATCCAGATAGGCGCGCTCTGCCTCGACCTTCTCTGCCGTATAGCTGTCGGCTGCCAGACGGCGGACATCGGCGGCGAAGGGCAGATCGGGGTGCAGCCGCGCCAGCCGGAGCAGCGTCCAATGAGTATGGACGCAGCTGTGCCAGTCATAACTGCCGAAGAAGATCGGGTGCAGCGCGCGCGGCGTCGCCGCATCCGCGTCGCTCCCCAGCACATGATCCAGCTTGTGCGGATATTCGCGGGTGACGTGGGACAGCGCGATGCGCGCCAGCCGCTCGGCAAGGGCAGGTGTCATGGAAAGGCGAACCACCAGATCAGGAGGATGTTGCAGAACAGCAGCGGCAAGGCGGTGGGCAGCTGCATGCGGATCACGGCGTTGCGATCGCGCAACTCCAGCAGCGCGGCAGGCACGAGATTGAAGTTGGCCGCCATGGGCGTCATCAGCGTCCCGCAGAAGCCCGCCAGCATGCCGATCGCGGCGACGACGGCGGGGTCCGCGCCCATGCCGCGGATCAGCACGGGCAGCCCCACCGCGGCGGTCATCACCGGAAATGCGGCGAACGCGTTGCCGAGCAGCATGGTGAAGCCCGCCATGCCGAGCCCGTAGACCGCGACGGCAGCCAGACGGCTCCCCTCCGGTATGGCGCCTGCCGCGAACCGGCCGACGATCTCACCAATGCCCGCCAGCGCGAACACGGCGCCCAGCGCCGCCAGCATCTGCGGCAGCACCGCCGCCCAGCCGACGCCTTCCAGCAGCCGGCGCCCCTCGTCCACGGCCGCCGCAGCCGGCGGGCGCAGCCATGCGATCAGCACGCCCAGCGCCACGATGACGCCGAGTGCCAGCGAGACGAGCGTGACCTGCTTGGGATCGATCAGCCCGCTGTCCTTGAGCAGGAGCGTGCCGAGAACGGCGGCGGCGGGGACGATCAACGCAGGCAGGAACAGCCGATTGCGGTGCCGCTCGGCCGAGGCGGCACGTGCCTCGGGCGCGCTGGTTGGCACCGGGCCGCGGCCGATGCAGCCGGTGCCGGCAAGCGCCACCAGCGCCAGAGCGAGCAGGCCGTTGCCCGTGTCGCCGATCCGGTCGCCGGCCCAGAAGCTGACCGCCAGCAGCGCGAAGAAGGCGGCATTGCCCCACCGTTTGGGGTGCGCCGCATCGGCCAGCGTCCGCGCCGCCATCGCCAGGAACATCGCGCCGGCGAGCGCATAGGCGAAGCCGATCCCGATCACCGCGCGCGATCCCGCCACAGCAGCCGTCCACCGTGGATGAGCAGCGCCAGTATCGCGCTGGGGATCGCCCAGACGGAGAGCTGGAGCGGCTCCAGCACGATCCCCTGCGTCGCGAAGAAGCCCTTGATCAGCAGGATCGAGCCGATGGCGAGAAAGATGTCCTCGCCGAAGAACAGGCCGATATTGTCGGTCGCCGCCGCCATGGCGCGTGCTTCCTCGCGCCGGTCGGGATCGTCGCCTGCCGCCGCTTCAGCCATCGGGGCGACCAGCGGGCGGACCGTCTGCGGATGGCCGGCGATGGAGGTGAGGCCGAGCGCCGCGGTGATCTGGCGGAAAATCATATAAGCGAGCAGCAGCCGCCCGGTCGTCGCACCCCGCAGCGACAGGATCAGCGAGCGCGCGCGCTCCTGCAGGCCATAGCGCTCGAGCAGGCCGACGACAGGCAGCACGATGTAGATGAGCGTGACGAAGCGGCTGTCGTTGAACGCCTTGCCGAATGCAGCAAGGATCTCGGCCGGTGGGAGCCCTGCGCCCAGACCCGCCGCAACCGCCGCCGCCGCGACCACGAGCAGCGGGTTCAGCCGCAGCAGGAAGCCGCCGGCCATCACCGCGACGCCGAGGAGCGGCAGCAGGCTCAAGCCGCCGGGCCCATTGGATCAGGCCGCGCCATAGCCGCCGCCACCGGGCGTCTCGATCACGATCGTGTCGCCCGCGGCGACCGCCACCTTCGCCGTCGGCCCGAGCGACTCTTCCTGCCCGTCAGCGCGGATCACCCGATTGATGCCAGCCGCCGCCGCTTTACCGCCCGCCAGCCCGGCCGGCGGCACGATCCGCCGGTTGGACAGGATCGTCGCGGTCATCGGTTCGCGGAAGCGCAGTGCGCGGATGAGGCCGTCGCCGCCCGTCCAACGTCCCTGCCCGCCCGAGCCGCGGCGATAGGCGAAGCGCTCGACCAGCACGGGGAAGCGCATTTCGAGGATCTCGGGATCGGTCAGGCGGCTGTTGGTCATGTGGGTCTGCACGCCGGATGCGCCGGGAAAGCCCGGCCCTGCTCCTGCCCCGCCTGCGATCGTCTCGTAATATTGGCGGCGCTCATCCCCGAAGGTGAAGTTGTTCATCGTGCCCTGGCTAGGCGCGAGGCCTCCCAGTGCGGCGAACAGCGTGTCGGTGATCGCCTGGCTGGTCTCGACATTGCCCGCGACCACCGCGGCAGGGGAGCGAGGACGCAGCATCGAGCCTTCCGGCACGATCAGCGTCACCGGCCGCAGGCAGCCGTCGTTCATCGGAATGGCCGCATCGATCATGCTGCGCAGCACGTAGAGCGTGGCGGCACGCGCAATCGCATAAGGTGCGTTGAAATTGTCAGGCAGCTGCGCGCTGGTGCCGGTGAAATCGATGGTTAGGGAACGCTCCGCCCGGTTCACCGTCACAGAGACTTCGATCGCCGCGCCATTGTCCATCAGGTAGCGGAAGCGGCCATCGGCCAGCCCGCCGATCAGATCGCGCACGGCGGCCTCGGCATTGGCCTGGACGTGGCGCATATAGGCGTCCACGGTCGCGCGCCCCTGCTCGGCTGCTTGCGCGCGCAGCCCCGCGGCACCCCGCGCGCAGGCGGCGACCTGCGCCTTCAGGTCGGCGATGTTGCGATCGGGATCGCGCGCCGGCCAGCGCCCGCTTGCGAGCACTGCGCGCATCTCCGCCTCGCGGAATCTGCCCGCATCGACCAGCAACAGGTCGTCGATCAGCACGCCTTCCTCGTCCACCGTGCAGCTGTTGGCAGGCATGGAGCCCGGCGCGATGCCGCCGACATCCGCATGATGGCCGCGCGCCGCGACATACCAGGCGGGTGCCGCATCCGCATCGTCGGCGAAGACGGGCATGATGACGGTGATGTCAGGCAGGTGCGTGCCGCCATTATAGGGTGCGTTCAGCACGTAGGCGTCGCCCGGCTTCATGCCCCGACCATCCGCGCCGTCCCCCCGCGCCTCGATGACGGTTCGGATGCTCTCGCCCATCGAGCCGAGGTGGACCGGAATGTGCGGCGCATTCGCGATCAGCGCGCCGTCGCGGTCGAACAATGCGCAGGAGAAGTCCAGCCGTTCCTTGATGTTGACGCTCGATGCCGTGTTCTGGAGCGCGACCCCCATCTCCTCCGCCAGACCCATGAAGAGATTGTTGTAGAGCTCCAGCCGGACCGGATCCGCCTCGGTGCCGGCGACAGGCGGGTTGGCGGCGCGCGGCTCGGACCGCTGGAGGATCAGCGTGCCCTCTTCGGCGACGCGCGCGCTCCAGCCCGACTCCACCATCGTCGTGGCGGAGGGATCGACGATCAGCGCGGGGCCGACGATGCGCGCATTGGAGGCCAGCGCAGCGCGGTCGATCACGCGGCCCTCGGCACTGCCGGGCGTCGGCGCGGTATCGGGTGTGCCGAGCGGTGCCGCCCGGCCGGTCGCCTCCGCGATCGCGGTCTCGACGACGAGTGCGACATCCGGATCGGCAAAGCCGAACCTTGCGCGGTGCGCCGCTTCGAACGCAGCGGGCAGATCGCCGCTGGCGGGCAGTTCGATGGTGCTGTCTGCGCCCGCGGTACGCAGCGCGAGGCGGGTCTCGACCGTCACAGCCTCCAGCGCCAGGCCTTGCGCGATCAGCGCTTGGCGTGCTTCGCCGACAAGAGATCCAAGTGCCGCCTCGATCCCGGCTTCGCCCAGCGGCAGCGCCAACGTCCGCTCGCGCAGGACGACCCGATCGGCCAGCCCGATGCCGTAGGCGGAGAGCACGCCCGCCAGCGGGTGAACCAGCACCGTGCCGATGCCCAGCGCGTCGGCGACAAGGCAGGCATGCTGCCCGCCCGCCCCGCCGAAGCAGACGAGCGCATAATCCGCCACGTCGTGCCCGCGCGCGACCGAGATGCGCTTGATCGCGCGCGCCATGTTGTCGACCGCGATGGCGATGAAGCCTTCGGCCAGCGCCCGCGCATTGGTGCCGCCAATCTCCGCGGCCATGGCCTCCAGCTTGTCGGAAACCACGATCGGATCGATCGGTTCGTCGCCGCCCGGCCCGAAGACGCGGGGAAAGCGGCTCGGGTCGAGCTTGCCGAGATAAAGATTGCAGTCCGTCACCGTCAGCGGACCGCCGCGGCGGTAACAGGCCGGGCCCGGCACCGCGCCCGCACTTTCCGGCCCGACCTGAAGGCGTCCGCCGGCGAAGCGGCAGATCGATCCGCCGCCCGCTGCCACCGTCTCGATCGCCAGCATCGGCGCGCGGATGCGGCTGCCCGCCACGATCGTCTCCGCCGTCCGCTCGAACGTGCCGGCATAATGCGACACGTCGGTCGAGGTGCCGCCCATGTCGAACCCGATCAGCCGCTGGTGCCCCAGCGCTTCCGCGATACGCACCATGCCGACGATACCGCCGGCCGGGCCGGACAGGATGGCGTCCTTGCCGCGAAATGCATCCGCCGCCGTCAGCCCGCCCGAGGATTGCATGAAGAGGAGCGGCGCGTCCCGCCCTAAAGCCGCCTTCACCCGATCGACATAGCGGCGCAGCACGGGCGACAGATAGGCGTCCGCCACGGTCGTATCGCCGCGCCCGACCAGCCGGGCGAGCGGCGCCACCTCGTGGCTGACGGAGACCTGCTCGAATCCGAGCGTCCGTGCGATCTCGGCCACACGCGTCTCATGCGCGGTCCACCGCCAGCCGTGCAGCAGCACGATGGCACATGCGGTGCAGCCGGCCGCCCGTGCTTCGCGTAAGGCCGCCTCCGCCGCAATCCCGTCGAGCGGGCGCAGAACCTCGCCCTCCGCGCTCATGCGCTCGTCAATCTCGACGACATGCGCGTAGAGCGGCTCAGGCAGGCGGATGTGGCGTGCGAAGATGTCGGGCCGTGCCTGCGTGCCGATGGCGAGCGCATCGGCATGGCCGCGCGTGATCGCGAGGCAGGTGGCCGCGCCCTTGCGCTCCAGGAGTGCGTTGGTGGCGACGGTGGTGCCCATCCGCACCTCCGCCAGGATGCCGCCGCCATGCGCCGCCATCAGGCGCCTTATGCCCTCCGTCGCGGCATCTTCGTAGCGGCCGGGATCTTCGGACAGCAATTTGGCCGTCAGCAGGCGGCCATCCGGCGCGGCGGCGACGATATCGGTGAAAGTGCCGCCGCGATCGATCGCGAACCGCCAGCCGGATGCCATCGCTTACGCTTGCGGCAGGCGGCGCGCGCGATCAAGCCTCCTCGCACGCGCCGCCATTGGGTTCACTGCTCGAGCGTTTCATCCACCAGCGGCAGCTGCGTCAGAGCGCGCCGCCCGCGGCCGAGCGAAGATCGTACCGGGACGTGCATGATGTTGGCCCGGCTGCGCACAGCCTCCTGCGTGCGGCCCATCGCCTTGGCGATCGCAGGCAGCAGCTCGCCCGCCTCAACCCGGCTGCGCAGCTCCGCATCCGCCGCCTCATCCCATGGCTTGCCATGGGCCGTTCTCCCGATCCTCGTCAGCATAGCGTCCTCCATGTCTGGCCGTTGCTAAGCGGAGTAGGATTTTCGAGGTGAACCGATCGGCAACCGTCCTGTCAGCCGCCGTTTATCGACACAGCAACATCTTGAACGTCGGGCCTATGTACACCGCAACAATGTTGCGTGCGGATGAATGCAAGGCAAACGGCGCTGCCACGCTCGTTCATCTACAGGCGAAACAATCGTCTTTTTTGCGGTGGCGTGCGGAAGCCGCCGCGACATCCGGCGTTGCGGCTCACGCCTTCGTTCCCTAGCTGTTCGCGTGTGACGAACGCTCCCGCCCCGACGCCCGAACCGCCTTACCTCCGCGGACTCAACCCGCCCCAGCGCGAAGCGGTGTTGAGCGCGGAAGGGCCGGTGCTGGTGCTGGCCGGCGCGGGCACGGGCAAGACGGCGGCGCTGACCGCCCGCCTCGCGCACCTGGTGGCGACGCGGCGGGCCTGGCCGTCGGAAATCCTCGCGGTCACCTTCACCAACAAGGCCGCGCGCGAGATGAAGGAGCGGGTCGCCCGCATGCTCGGCGATGCGGGCGAAGGCATGCCGTGGCTTGGCACCTTCCACTCCATCGCCGCCAAGATGCTCCGCCGCCATGCCGAGCTGGTCGGGCTCGAATCGAACTTCACCATCCTCGACACGGACGACCAGCTGCGCCTGCTGAAGCAGCTGATCGTCGCCGCCGATCTGGACGAGAAACGCTGG
The DNA here is from genome assembly GCF_900113315.1 of Sphingomonas jatrophae. Lineage (GTDB taxonomy): Bacteria > Pseudomonadota > Alphaproteobacteria > Sphingomonadales > Sphingomonadaceae > Sphingomonas_P > Sphingomonas_P jatrophae. Next base: position 1,016,979 of record NZ_FOZG01000001.1, read on the forward strand.
ACGGCGCGCAGCCTTGCCGGGCTGATCGATCGCTGGAAGAATCGCGGGCTCGTGCCGTCGGAGATCGATGCGGGCGAGAGCGAGGCGTTTGCCAACGGACGCGGGCAGGACCTTTATGCCGCCTATCAGGCGCGGCTCCGCGCCGTGAATGCGTGCGATTTCGGCGATCTGCTGCTGCACATGCTGACCATCCTGAAGAAGCATCGGGATGTGCTGGAGCTGTATCAGCAGCGTTTTCGCTACATCATGGTGGACGAGTATCAGGACACCAACTCGTCCCAATATCTCTGGCTGCGGCTGCTGGCCCAATCGCGCAAGAACATCTGCTGCGTCGGCGACGACGATCAATCCATCTATTCCTGGCGCGGGGCGGAGGTGGCAAACATCTTGCGCTTCGAGCGGGACTTCCCCGGCGCCAAGGTGATCCGGCTCGAGCAGAATTATCGCTCCACCCCGCACATCCTCGCCGCCGCCTCCGCGCTGATCGCCAACAATGGCGGCCGTCTCGGCAAGACGCTGTGGACCGACGCGGCGGACGGCGAAAAGGTGCGCGTCATCGGCGTGTGGGACGGGCCCGAGGAGGCGCGCCGGATCGGCGAGGAGATCGAGGCTGCGCAGCGCCGCGGCGGCAAGCTCGACGACATGGCGATCCTGGTGCGTGCGCAGTTCCAGACCCGCGAGCTGGAAGACCGCTTCATCGCGATCGGCCTGCCCTATCGCATCGTCGGCGGGTTCCGCTTCTACGAGCGTGCCGAGATCCGCGATGCGCTGGCCTATCTGCGCGTGATCGCGCAGCCGGCGGACGACCTCGCGTTCGAGCGGATCGTGAACGTGCCGAAGCGCGGGCTGGGCGACAAGGCGGTGGCCAAGCTGCACCAGCATGCCCGCGCCGAGGGCGTGCCGCTGACGCTCGCCGCCGCGCGCATCCTCGACACGGACGAGTTGACCGGGGCCGCGCGCAAGGCACTCGGCCGCCTGGTGGCGGATATCGCCAGCTGGCGCGACCGGCTCTCGCAGTTGCCCCATGCCGAGCTGGCCCGCCAGATGCTGGACGAGAGCGGCTATACCGCGATGCTGCAGGCGGATCGTTCGGCCGAGAGCGCCGGTCGGCTGGAGAACCTCGCCGAGCTTGCCCGCGCGATGGAGGAGTATGAGACGCTCCCCGCCTTCCTTGAACATGTCAGTCTCGTCATGGACAATGATGCGGACCGTGATGCCGCCAAGGTTACGGTGATGACGATCCATGCCGCAAAAGGGCTGGAGTTCGACACGGTATTCCTCGCCGGGTGGGAGGAAGGCGTCTTCCCCTCGCAGCGCGCGCTCGACGAAGGCGGTCTCGCCAGCCTGGAGGAGGAACGCCGCCTCGCTTACGTCGCGATCACGCGTGCGCGGCGGGAGGCAATTATCATGCACGCCGCCAATCGCCGCATCTACGGCCAGTGGACCTCCTCGCTGCCGTCGCGCTTCGTCGCCGAGTTGCCGGACGAGCATGTCGATGCCGAGACGACGATGACGGGCGGTGAATCGCTCTGGCGGGCGCAGTGGAGCGAGCATGACGATCCGTTCGCGCATGTCGCCCGCGCCCGGCCGGACCAAGCCGCGACGCGCGGGCCTGGGTGGCAGCGCGCTGCGGTCGCGGGGCTGGATACGCGGCCCGCGCGAGTACTGGAAGCGCGCGCCTCCGCCGCCAGCTACGCCGCCAAGCCACGCGGCGACCTCGCCATCGGCCAGCGCGTGTTCCACATCAAGTTCGGTTATGGCACCATTGCCGAGATCGAGGGCAACAAGCTGGAGATCGATTTCGAGCAGTCGGGGCGCAAGCGCGTGCTCGACAGCTTTGTAAGCCCGGCAAACTAGATCGATACGGAACCGACGAACCGGGGCTAAGTTGCGGCAACGTGAGGGAACAAAGTCGTAGCGGCGTGGAGTCGTCGGCGGTTATGCTGCGTCCGCGGCAGCGATGTCGCGTCACTCTCAGCTCGGTCGGGGGGCCGTTCGCTTGCGTCTGTATCCGCTTCTGGCGGCGCTTGCCGTCATTCCCGCTGGGGTCGCCGCGCGGCCTCTGGTCGCGGTCATTGACAGCGGTGTCGCGATGACTCCGGAACTGCGTCCGCTGCTGCGCGCAGAATACGATTTCGGCTCGCCGCTGGCACCCCGGCCCGCATTCCACCCGCGCTACGATCACGGCACGATGGTCGCAACGATCCTGGCGCGCGCGGCGCATGGCGGTGCGGACATCATTTCGCTGCGCGTCGACGACCCGGCCGGGTGTGCGCCCGATCTGACACCGCCTTGCCAGCCCGATGCAGCGCCGCTCGCCGCCGCGATCCGCAAGGCAAGTGCGCTCGGCGCGAACGTCATCAACATCTCGCTCACGCTGAAGAGCGACCCTGCGATCCGGGCAGCCGTCGCGGATGCGACCAAGGCGGGCGCCACCATCGTGCTGGCCGCTGGCAATGAGGGGCGTGATCGTCCGGGCAACCTTGCCGTGGCCCGCGCCGGCTATCCCAATACGGTGCTGGTCGGCGCGCTCGACGCGAGCGGACGCCCCTGGTCCGGCACCAATCGGCCGACGCACGCCGCGTCCGGCTATGCCTATGTCTGGCAACCTGGGGTGGACGTGGTCGGCGCGACGGCGGCGGGGCAGCCGGCTATGGGCACCGGCACCTCGTTTGCGGCGCCGATCGAGAGCGGCCGGCTGGTGACGGCGCTCGCCGCCAGCGAGAGTGCTGCAACGCGGCTGGCGACACGGAGCGCCGCCCGGTGAGCGATGCCGCCGCACTGATCGAGCGGCTCGCGCTGGCGCCGCACCCGGAGGGCGGCTGGTTCCGCGAGACGTGGCGGGAGCCAGCGCCAGGTGGCGGCCGCGGTCTCGCCACCGCGATCCTGTTCCTGCTGGAGGCTGGGCAGCGCTCGGCGCGTCACCGTGTGGACGCAAGCGAGCTGTGGCTGTGGCATGCGGGCGCGCCGCTGACGCTTGAGATAGAGGGTGTCGGCTCCGTCCGCCTCGGCCCCGACGTGCTGGCCGGAGAGACGCCGCAGGCGCGTGTGCCGGCCTTGGCATGGCAATCGGCGCAGGCGGATGCGGGCTGGACGCTCGTTTCCTGCGTGGTGGCGCCGGCCTTCGACTTTGCCGGCTTCGAACTGGCCGACTGATCCAGCGCTGTTCCGCCCGCCGCCCTGTTGCGGTAGCGGAGGAGGATGACCGACGGCCTCCCCATGCCCCGGCGGCTGCGCGCGATCGTCGCCATCTCGCTCGGTTCGGCGCTGACGATGATCGACGGGGCTATCGCCACCGTCGCGCTGCCGACCATCGCGGCGGATCTTGGGACCTCGCCCGCTGCGGCGGTGCTGGTGGTGACGGTCTATCAGCTGACGCTGGTGACGACCTTGCTGCCGCTATCGGCGCTTGGCGACCGGATCGGCCTCCGGCGGCTCTATCAGGGCGGGCAGCTGCTGTTCGCGGCGGCGACCCTGCTCTGCTTCTTCGCGCGCAGCCTGCCCTTCCTGCTGGTGGTGCGGGTGGCGCAGGCATTGGGGGCGGCGGCGGCGTTGAGCGTTTCCTCCGCGCTGGTGCGCAGCATCTATCCGGCGCGGATGCTCGGGCGCGGGCTGGGCATCAACACGGTGGTGATCGCGTCCGCGGGCGCGTTGGCGCCGACTTTGGGCGGGTTCGTCCTGTCGGTGGCGCCGTGGCCGTGGATCTTCGCCTCCACCCTGCCCTTTGCGCTCATGAGCCTCGCCATCGGCCGCGCGCTGCCCGATCCCGAGCCGCATGATGAGCCTTATGATCTGGCGGGCGCGTTGCTATCCGCCTGTACGTTCGGACTGACCGTCGCCGGGCTGGAGGCCCTCGTTCATGGCGACTCTCCGGTGGTGGCGACGGCGATCATCGTCGCGGGCCTCGTTGCGGGCGTGGTGTTCGTGCGGCGGGAGTTGGGCGATCCGCGGCCGATCCTGCCGGTCGATCTCCTGGCGCGGCCCGTCTTCGCGCTGTCCGTGGCGGGAGCGCTGACGGCGTTCCTGGCGTCGATGACGTTCCTTCTGTCGCTGCCGTTCCGGCTGAAGCATGGCTGGCAGTTCACGCCGGGGCAGACGGGTGCGGCGATGATGTTCTGGCCGGCGACGTCGATGGTGGTGGCGCCGCTGTCGGGCGCGCTGTCCGATCGCTATCCCGCGGGGCTGCTGGGGGCGATCGGCATGGTGATGGCGGTGGGGGGATTGCTGGCACTGGCCTTTCTGCCGGCGGAAGCGGGCGTGATCGACGTGGGCTGGCGCATGTCGCTGACCGGTGCCGGCTTCGGCATGTTCCTGTCGCCCAATGCCCGGCTGATCCTCGGCTCGACGCCGCGGGAGCGGACGGCGTCGGCGGGCGGGCTGATCTCGACCACGCGGCTGCTGGGGCAGACGCTGGGGGCGACGCTGGCGGCGGCGCTGCTGGCGACGGGCCTGGGGGCGAGTCGGACGCCGGCGCTGGTGGCGGCGGGGCTGGCGGCGCTGGCGGGCCTCGCCAGTGCGGCGCGGCTGCGGCCGGCGGTGCGGCTGCCGGCGATGGAGGAGGTGGCGGATGCGCAGCCGGAGGGCGCTGTCCGCTAAGGTGACAAAGGTGACACTCAGAGGCCCTTTTCCGACACGGGGCCTCTGAGCATCCAAGTCATTGATCTAGCGCCGGATAGGCTCAGAACACCGCGTCGGCGCGGACGCCCATCATCTGGCTGCGGACGAGCGGAACGGGCGGGCCGCCATAGCTGAGGAAGGCATCGTGGAACGCCTTCCAGCCGGCGCGGCCGCCATGCGTCTTCGTCCAGTCGTCCCGCAGGCGGCGGATCATCAGCTTGCCGAGGGTATAGTTGAGATAGGCCGGATCATAGGTGCCGCGCGCCGCCTGCTGCCGGGCGGTGCCCTCATCCTGATAGCATTCGTCCATGAACAGCTTGCGCGACTGATCCACCGTCATGCCCGCCGTGTGCAGGCCGATGGCGGAGAGATAGCGGCAGTTGCGCAGCAGCGCGTTGGAGAGCTGACCGATATGCACCTCCGGATCGCCGTTTCCGAGGCCGGCATCCCACATCATCTCCTCGGCATAATGGGCATAGCCCTCCGCATAGGCATAGCCGACGAAGACGCGGCCGAAGAGATCGGGCGAGCGGTTGGCGTGGAGGAACTGGAGGAAGTGGCCGGGCCACACTTCGTGCGCGGAGGTGAACAGCAGGTTCGCCTTGCCGGGAATGTAGCCTTCCTGCACCGCCTTGCTCCACGACGGATCGGGCGGCGCGATATAGTAAGTCGACGGCTGGCCGAGCTCGAACGGGCCGGGAATGTCAATATAGGCGAAGTTCTGCCGGTTATAGGACGGCGCCTCGGCCACCAGCGCCTGCTCGGGGCCGGGAATGGTGACGAGCTGCTTGTCCTCGATGAACTTGCGCAGGCCCGCAAGCTGCGCGCGCGCCGCCTCGACCACGCCGCCGTCCGGCTTCTGCGCCTCTTCCTTGGCGATGCAATCGACGATGCTGGCCCCGGGCGCGTAAGCGGCGCAGGCCTGCTTGAGCGCAGCCTGGTTGCGGCGGAGATCCTCGCGGCCGATCCGCTCCAGCTCCTTGACCGGCGTCGCCACCCGCTCCGTCGCATAAAGCATGCGCGATAAGCGTTCGCCGCCCAGCGCGAAATCCTGCGTCTGCGTCGCCTTCGCCTCGTCCATCCATGCGGACAGGCCCGCCATGGCATCGCCCGCGCGCTTGGTCGCGGCATCGAAGCGCGCCCACAGCGCCTTGTCCTTCACCGCGCTGAAGGCCGCGCGTCCATCATTGCCGCGGAAGAAGTCGGCGAGCCCCTGGAAGCCTGCCTTGCCAAGATAGACGAAGGTCTCCGGCATGGGCGTGCGCAGGTTCGCGCGGATCTGCGTCGCCGCCTTCGGCAGCGCCTCGGCATAAGCGATGAAGCCGCGCATGCGCGCCTCGGGCGTGCCCCAGGTGCGCGCGGTATAGAGATCGGGGAACAGGCCGTTGTTGAGGTAATAAGCCGGATTGGTGTGCGGCTGATCCGCCTCCTCCAGCCAGAACAGGTAATTGTCGAGCTGCGCGACGGTGTAGTCGCGGCCGAACGCATCCTTGGGCGACAGACCCTTCCAGTCGGCGGCGCGCTGGCGCAGCGCACGGAAGGTGGCGGCGGTCCGCTTCAGCCCCGCCTCGCTCCAATCGGGCAGGCGGCCGTCGAATTCGTGACGGCCCTGCGAGACCCCGAACGTCGGGCTTTCGCGGAAGGCCGCCTCGATCACCTCCTGCTGGAACCTGGCGAAGGGCGTCGCCGTGGTGGCGGCGGACGGGGCCGCGACAGGTGCCTGCGCCACAGCGGGCGCCGCGGCGGCGAGCAGAGCGGCAAGAAACGGCGTCAATCGGGCCACAAGCGGCCTCCCCCTTCTGGTTCGTTGATGGCGCATCGTCGCACCGGCGCGATCGTTCCGCCAGCGGAAACCTAAGTGCCGTCCGACGTTCAGGCGCCGGGCGCCACGGCGCGCGATGGAGATCCCGATGCCCTACGTCAAAGCCAAGGATTCGACCGACCTCTACGTCAAGGACTGGGGCAGCGGCCGCCCCGTCGTGCTGATGCACGGCTGGCCGCTGAACGCCGACAGCTGGGACGATACGGCCTTCGCGCTGGCCAAGGCCGGGCACCGGGTGATCGCCTATGACCGGCGCGGTTTCGGCCGATCCGGCCAGCCTTGGAGCGGCTATGATTACGACACGTTCGCCGACGATCTGGCGACCGTGCTGGAGGTGACCGGCGCGCAGGATGCGACTTTGGTCGGCTTCTCCATGGGTGGCGGCGAAGTCGCGCGCTACATGTCGCGCCATGGCGGCAAGGGCGTGCATTCCGCCGCGCTGATCGCGTCGGTTGCCGGTTATCTGCTGAAGACGGACGACAATCCGGACGGCGTCGATGCCTCCGTGTTCGAGGACATGAAGGCGAACATCCTGAAGGACCGGCCGCACTTCTTCGCCAATTTCTTCCAGAGCTTCTACGGCGTCGGCTGGATCAGCTCACCCGTCAGCCAGGAAGCGCTCGACTGGTCGCTGATGATGACGATGCAGGCCGGGCTGAAGGGCACGCTGGATTGCGTCGACGCGTTCGGCAAGACCGACTTCCGCCCCGATCTGTCCGCGCTGACGGTGCCGACGCTCGTCATCCACGGCACGTCGGACAATACGGTGCCGATCGACGCCTCCGCCCGGACGGTGGCGAAGCTGGTGCCGCAGGCCGAACTGATCGAATATTCCGGATCGCCGCACGGCCTGCTGCTGACGGATCGGGACCGCGTGATCGAGGATCTGCTGCGCTTCCTGGGCACCGCGGCTTAAGCAGCGAGGGTCGACCCGATCCGTTCGTGCTGAGCTTGTCGAAGCGCTGTCCTTCTCAAGCGCGGAAAAGGACGGCCCTCCGACAGGCTCAGGGCGAGCGGACGTTGAGTTCGGCATGGATCGTCCGCCATCTCTCTTTTCTACCGCAACAGTTTCGCTGCGCTTGCGGCGGCTGCTTGGCCGCTCGTAAGGATGGACATGGCCGAACCCCGCCACCCCTTCACCTATGGCGATTACCGGGCCTTCTGGATCGCGCGGCTGGCGACCACCATCGCGCAGAACGGTATGGTCGTCGTCATCGGCTGGCAGGTCTATGACATCGCCCGCAGCGGCGGGATGACGCCGCGCGAGGCGGCGCTCCAGCTCGGGCTGATCGGCATCGCGCAGTTCCTGCCGCTGTTCCTGCTGACGCTGATCGTCGGCTGGACGGCGGACCGGGTGGACCGGCGCTGGATCGCGCGCGGCGCGGTGACGCTGGAGGCGGGGTGCGCGGCGACGCTGGCGGTGCTCGCCGCGACGGACAGTACCACCCTGCCCTGGCTGTTCTTCATCGCCGCCTTGCTGGGCGTGGCGCGGGCGTTCGCCGGGCCGGCGCTGTCCGCGCTGGCGCCCAACCTCGTACCGCGCGAGGTGCTGCCGACCGCGATCGCGCTGAGTTCGATCGCGTGGCAGACAGGCGCGATCATCGGGCCGGCGGCGGGCGGCTATCTCTACGCGCACAGCCACTGGCTGCCTTATACGGTGAGCGGCGGGCTGTTCGCCACGGCGTGCCTGTGCCTGTTCCTGATCCGGCCGGTGGCGAGGGTCGCGATCGATCGCAGCGTCAATCCGTGGCGGCAGATGATCGACGGCCTCGCCTATGTCCGCCAGAACCGGCTGGTGCTGGGGGCGATCTCGCTCGACCTGTTTGCGGTGCTGCTGGGCGGGGCGACGGCGATGCTGCCGATCTTCGCGCGCGACGTGCTGCATGTCGGCGCGGAGGGGCTGGGCCATCTGCGCGCGGCGCCGGCGGCGGGCGCGGCGGCGGTGGCGCTGCTGTTCGCATTCCGCCCGCTCAAGCATGACGTGGGGTTGAAGATGCTGGCCGCGGTCGTCGTGTTCGGCGCCTGTACCGTCGGCTTCGGCCTGTCCCGCTCGATACCCCTGTCGCTCGCCTGCCTGGCGGTGCTGGGTGCGGCGGACATGCTGTCGGTTTATGTCCGTTCGTCCCTGATCCAGCTCTACACGCCCGATGCCATGCGCGGGCGGGTGGCGGCAGTGTCGACATTGTTCGTCTCCGCCTCCAACGAGCTGGGCGAGGCGGAGAGCGGTTTCCTTGCCGCGGCGATCGGGCCGGTGGCGGCGGTGGTCGGCGGCGGGATCGGCGCAATCCTCGTCACGCTGGCCTGGGCCCGCTGGTTCCCCGAGCTGAAGCGCGCACGCACATTCGATCCGCCCGCCGGCATCGACGGGCCTGTTCAGGAGAAGGCAGCATGAAGGCGGAATCCATCCTCCAGACGATCGGCGGCACGCCGCACATCCGCGTCTCCCGGCTGTTTCCGGAGGCCGAGGTGTGGATCAAGTCGGAGCGGTCCAACCCCGGCGGGTCGATCAAGGATCGCATCGCGCTCGCCATGATCGAGGATGCGGAAGCAACGGGCGCGCTGCAGCCGGGCGGCACCATCGTCGAGCCGACCAGCGGCAATACCGGCATCGGCCTCGCCATGGTGGCGGCGGTGAAGGGCTACAAGCTCGTGCTCGTCATGCCCGAGAGCATGTCGATCGAGCGGCGGCGGCTGATGCTGGCCTATGGCGCGACGTTCGACCTGACCCCGCGCGAGCGTGGCATGAAGGGCGCGATCGAACGGGCGCTGGAGATCGTGGCGGAGACGCCGGGCGCGTGGATGCCGCAGCAGTTCGAGAATCCCGCGAACATCGACGTCCATGTCCGCACCACCGCGCGCGAGATCATCGCCGATTTCGACGGATCGCCGCCCGACCTGCTCGTCACCGGGGTCGGCACGGGTGGGCACATCACCGGCTGCGCGCAGGTGCTGAAGGCGCAGTGGCCGCAGCTGAAGGTGTTCGCGGTCGAGCCGACCCTGTCGCCCGTCATCTCGGGCGGCCAGCCGGGGCCGCACCCGATCCAGGGCATCGGCGCGGGCTTCGTGCCGGAAAACCTGCACACCGCTTTGCTGGACGGCGTGGTGAAGGTGGATCCGGCGGACGCCAAGGAGATGGCCCGCCGCGCCGCGCGTGAGGAGGGGATGCTGGTCGGCATCTCGTCGGGCGCGACCCTGGCTGCCATCGCCGACCGCCTGCGCGAGTTTCCGGGAAGCCGCGTCCTCGGCTTCAACTACGATACCGGCGAGCGTTACCTGTCGGTGCCGGACTTCCTGCCGGAAGCATGACCGCTGCCGCATGCCCCGGCCACGACCGAGGCGTGCGGATCATCCGGCCCGATCAGCTGGCGATGAGCAGGACGACGATCGCCGCCAGCACGATCGAGATGATCGTGCCCCACTTCAGCAGGCCCAGAAAGCCGGTGTAGGTGCCGACATGCGCCTTCATGTCGCCCTTGCTGTCGCCGCTTGCCGCCATGCCGGTCATCCCCTTGGTCCCGTGATGGCGCCGCCCTTATCGAAGCCGCCCGGCCGCCTCAACCCCCGCTGGCTTAAGCCCCGCTTTACCCGTTCGCGCTAGGGATGGCCGCCTGGGGCCAGGCCCAAGCGGGGGACGAGGACGGATGGCGGCCATGCCGCAACGCACGCTGCTGCTGATCGACGACGAACCGGCACAGGCGCGGCTCGTCGCCGCCATCGCTGCGCGCGGCGGCTGGCGCACGGTGCGCGCGAGCGGGCTGGCGGAGGCATGGGGTGCCGCCGACGCGGAGCCGCCGCAGGCGGTGCTGCTCGATCATCCCGGCAGCGAGGCGCATGCCGCCGTCGCCGAGATCCGCGCCCGCCTGCCGGCCGTGCCGGTGATCGTGCTGACGCTGCAGGGCGGGGTCGCGCAGGCGGTGGCGGCAATGCGGGCGGGCGCGGCCGATTTCCTCGTCAAGCCGATCGCCGCGGACCGTCTGCTCGCCGCGCTGGACGCGGCGGCAGCGCGCAGCTTTCGCGGCGAATTGCGGCCATTGGCGGAGAAGATGCCCGCCGCGCTCGGCTTCGACGAGATCGTCGGCACCGCGCCCGCCTTCCGCGCCGCGCTGGACGTGGCGGCCAATGCCGCCCGCGCCCGCGTGGCGGTGCTGATCGAGGGGGAGAGCGGCGTCGGCAAGGAGATGGTGGCGCAGGCGATCCACGCCGCCTCGCCCCGGGCCAACCGCCCGATGGTGGTGGTGACCTGCGCCACCCTGCCCCACAATCTGGCCGCCAGCGAGCTGTTCGGCCACGAACGCGGCGCCTTCACCGGTGCGTTCGACCGGCGGCAGGGCCGCTTCGCCGAGGCGGATGGCGGCACGCTGTTCCTCGACGATGTCGGCGCACTGCCCGCGGATGCGCAGATCGGCCTGCTGCACGTACTGCAATCGGGCGAGGTGCAGCCGGTCGGCGCGCGCGCGCGGCAGGCGGTGGACGTGCGCGTGATCGCCGCGACCAGCCGCGACCTTGCCGCCGAAGTCGCCGCCGGGCAGTTCCGCGAGGATCTGTTCTACCGGCTGGGTGCCGTCCGCCTGAATGTGCCGCCGCTCCGCCAGCGGCCGGGCGACATCGTCGCGCTCGCCCGTCACCTGCTGCGGCGGATCGAGCGGCAGCCCGGCCTCCGCCCGCTCGGCATCACCGAATCCGCGCTGGCGCTGCTGGAAGGCTATGGCTGGCCGGGCAATGTGCGGCAGCTCTACAGCGTGCTGTTCCGCGCCGCAGTGCTGTGCGAGGGCAATGCGCTGACCCCCGCCGACTTCCCGCAGATCGCGGCGGAGAGCCTGGCGCAGGGCGATCCCGCTGCCGCCGGCGGGGCCGCGACGGCGGTGCCGCTCTATGAACCGAACGGGCACCTTCGCTCGCTCGACGCGATCGAGGCGGACGTGATCCGCCTCGCCATCGGCCATTATCGCGGGCGGATGAGCGAGGTCGCGCGGCGGCTCGGCATCGGCCGCTCGACGCTTTACCGGCGGTTGGGCGAACTCGGCATCGACAGCGCGGCCTGAGCCGCAGGCCGGCTCACCAGAGCACGCCCTTGACCGGCTTCAACGGCTCCGGCGCGGGATCGCCGATCGATTGCAGCAGATCGATCTCGATCGTGCGGCACATCGCGGTCAACGGCACATCGTGCACCGTGTCGGCGAAGGGATCGACCAGATCGTCGCCGATCGCCAGCGCGGCGAGAAACATGAGCCCGGCGATCGTCGAGCCGATCGGCGTGGCGATGCCCAGCGTCTCGACCAGGCCGATCGGCAGCAGGATGCAGAAGATGCGCGAGAAGAGGGTCGGCAGGAAGCGATATTGATTGGGCAGCGGCGTGTTCTTGATCCGCTCCATCCCGCCCTGTGCATTGGAGATGTCGACCAGCAACTGCTCGATGTGCGTCTGCTGGATGGTGTCGATCCAGCCGGCGCGCTGCGCATCGGCGACACGGCGCGACGTGCCGTCGAGCAGGCCGTTGGCCGCGTTGGTCCGCGCCAGCGCAGGCTCCGCCTCGCCGCGCGACAGGAAGCGCAGCACCTCGCCGTCATGCGGCTGACGGCGGAGCTGGCAGCGCAGGGCGTTCACGTAGGCGACCTGGCGCAGCACGATGGTGCGCTTCAGATCGTTCGCATCCGCCGGCAGCAGGTTGCGCGCCGCGCGCGACAGGCTGCGCGAGGCGTTGATCATCAGCCCCCAGAGGCCCCGCGCCTCCCACCAGCGCGCATAGGCTGCATTGGCGCGAAACCCGAGAAACAGCGCCAGCACCGTGCCGAACAGAGTAAGCGGCAGCGAAGGCGCGCGGAACGGCTGGAAGATGTAGATTGCCGTGACGATGCAATCCCAGATGAACAGCGCCACGAGCGGCCGCCAGACTTCGCGGACGATCTGCGTCGCGCGGGGCACGGAATCGACGATCAAGCGGGCTCTCCGGGCAGATGGCAGGCCCGCATGGATGGGGTGCCGGGGAAGCGCTGTCCAGCTTCGGACATGATTTGTCAGGATGGCGGTGGAGACCGCCCGTCTGATCAGCCTCAGCCGGCGGGGCTGAGCGCCGTGTCGCGCAGGCCGCGCCAGACGCGGAGGGCCTGGACCGTCTCGAAGGCATCGTGGACGCGGAGGAGTTGCACACCCTGCGCGGCACCGAGCAGCGCCAGCGCGACGGAGCCGCCGAGCCGCGCCTCGACGGGCGCCTCGTTCGACAGCGCGCCGACCAGCCGCTTGCGGCTCGCCCCCAACACGATCGCGCAGCCGAGGCCGTGGAGCAGCGACAGGCCGTTCAGCAGCTGGAGATTGTGCCGCAGCGTCTTGCCGAAGCCGATGCCGGGATCGACGAGGATGCGCGCCCGGTCGATCCCGGCTGCCACGGCCGCATCGATCCGCGCCTCCAGCCAATCGTAGACCTCGGTCAGCACGTCGCCATAGCGCGGCTCCTTCTGCATCGTCTCCGGGCTGCCCTGATGGTGCATGAGGACGACGGGGCAGCCGGCGCGGGCGACAACCTCACGCGCGCGGTCATCCCAGGTGAGCGCGGAGACATCATTGACGAGGGCGGCGCCGGCGGTGAGCGCGGCCTCCATCACTGCGGCCTTGCGCGTGTCGATGGAGACGGCAGCGCCGCCGCGGGCCAATCGCTCGATCACGGGCACGACGCGCGCGATCTCGTCCCCCTCCCAGACCGCCTTCGCGCCGGGCCGGGTGGATTCGCCGCCGACGTCGAGGATCGCCGCGCCCGCCTCTGCCATGCGCGCGCCCGCCTCGGCCGCGCCGGCGGGATCGGCGGCATGGGCGCCGCCGTCGGAGAAGCTGTCCGGCGTTACGTTGAGGATCGCCATCGCCTGCGGCTGATCGAGGCGGATGGTGCGCGGGCCCATCTGGAGCGCGGCGCGGGGGCTGGTGAGGCGCGACCAGATGGTGCGCAGCCGCTCGGCTTGCGCAGGCGTGACGCGGGCGAACAGCGCGTCCATGTCGGCCACGGTGACGAGCGGCGCGGCGACGCGGCGGCCGCCATCCATCACGATCAGCTCGACCGCGGAGAACCAGACGAGCCCGCCCGCCAGCCGCGCCACCTGGCCGTCGAGACCGAAGGGCGCATCGACGAAGGCGGTGGGGCGGAGATAGAGATCGGCGGAGGGCGGGATAGTCGACATCGTGATCCTTCGTCACCCGCGCGGTGGCTGCTGAAACGAGTTCAGCATGACGGACGAGGCGAGGCTATTCCTCGCCCAGGCGGTGTCGGCGGCGGAGATCGTCGATCGGGACGAGGGCGTCCGCCTCGACGACGTGCCAGAAGGTCCAGCCGTTGCACGACGGCGCGTTCTGGAGCGCGGCGCCGAGCTTGTGGATCGACAGGCGCTGCTCGCCATGAGCGAGGCTGCCGTCGGCCTGCACCGTTGCCTCCCAGCGGCGCTTGGCGTCGCACAGGACGGTGCCCGGCTGGACCATGCCCGTCTCGACCAGCTGGCCGAACGCGACGCGCGGCGCCGACTTGCGCGAGGGCATCGCCGTCATCGCGCTTTCATCGAGCGGCAGCGTGGCGGCGATGCGTTCGCGGGCGACGCGGACATAGGCCGGCTCCCGCTCGATGCCGATCCAGCGGCGGCGCAGGCGCGCGGCGACGGCACCTGTCGTGCCCGTGCCGAAGAAGGGATCGAGCACGATGTCGCCGGGCTTGGTGCAGGCGAGCAGCACGCGGTAGAGCAAGGCTTCCGGCTTCTGCGTCGGGTGCGCCTTGTGGCCGGCATCGTCCTTCAGCCGCTCCGCCCCCGCGCAGATCGGCAGCACCCAGTCCGAGCGCATCTGCAGATCGTCGTTGAGCGCCTTCATCTCGGCATAGTTGAAGCAGTAGCGCGATTTCGGGCCCTTGGACGCCCAGATCAAGGTTTCGTGCGCGTTGGTGAAGCGGGTGCCCTTGAAGTTCGGCATCGGATTGGCTTTCCGCCAGACGACGTCGTTGAGGATCCAGAATCCTTCATCCTGCAAGGCAGAGCCGACCTTGAAGATGTTGTGATAGCTGCCGATCACCCACAGCGCGCCATCGTCCTTCAGCACGCGGCGCGCCTCCGCCAGCCAGGCGCGGGTGAAGCGCATATAGCTTTCGGGATCGTCGAACTTGTCCCACTCGTCATCCACCGCATCCACGCGGCCGCCCTCGGGCCGGTAGAGATCGCCGCCGAGCTGGAGGTAATAAGGCGGGTCGGCGAAGATCAGATCGACCGAGCGATCCGGCAGCTTCGCCATTTCGGCCAGGCAATCGCCCTGGATGACGGTGTCGAGCGACAGGAGGTGCAAGGCCGGCCGCGTCTCGACCCCGACAAGCTTCGCCCTCGCATTCCCGCGCCCGATCGCCGCCATCGCTGCCCCCGAAAAACCCTGTGGCCGGACCGTGAGTCAGCCGGACTCCGCGGTCAAGCACGGGTCGTCGCAATCGGGTGCGGGATGGCCGGACGCTTGGGCCCAGTGCCGCAACAGCTTGAGTCCGGTGACGGCGGCCGACTCAACATGCTGTGGTGTGGCGGGAAAGACTCAGCCGCTTTTTATCGGCGCGCGCACTCGTCTGGTCGACGACATGGAACGGGTCGTCGGCGGTGCCGTTGCGGCGGACGACGATGTGAACGGGAGAGAGGCATGGCGAAGCTTGCGCTGTTTGCCGGTGCGGCGCTGCTGGCCGGTGCGGCGATGGGCGGCGTTGCGGGACATGCGACCGTCACCGGCATGCGCCCCGACGCGGTCGTGACCGAGCGGCTTGCGGGTGCTTACGGCGTTCCCGTCCGCCGCGAGCCCGATCTGTTCCAGGAAGTCGGCGATACGTGGATCGACGGGCTGAGCGGCGGGCGTGAAGAGTCGAACGACTGGGACGAGGGCTATCGCTGGGCCAAGGACAGCGGCATCCGTACCACGACCGACTGCACCATCCGAGGCTGGACGTTCCAGCGCGGCTGCGAAACCGCGGTGACAGACGCCGCGCTCAGCTGAAGACAGGCTGCCGGTCGAGCGTGAGTTCGAGCTGCGCGACCGGCGCGAAACTGCGGCGGTGGTGCGGCGTGGGGCCGAGGCGGGCGAGCCCATCGCGATGGTCGGCGGTGCCATAGCCCTTGTTGCGCGCCCAGCCATAGCCGGGATGCGCCGCATCGAGCGCGATCATCATCGCATCCCGCTCATGCTTGGCGACGATGGAGGCGGCGGCGATGGACAGCGACTTCGCATCACCCGCGACAATGGCAAGCGCGGTGTGGCGCCAGCGGGGCGCGCGATTGCCGTCCACCAGCACCATCGCCGGATCGCAGCCGACCTGCACGCACAGCGCGTCCACCGCGCGCTCCATCGCCAGCATCGTCGCCCAGTAGATGTTGAGCCGGTCGATCTCCTCGACCGTTGCGATGCCGACACCGACCTTCGCCTTCAGCAGGATCTCGCCATGCAGATCGGCGCGGCGCGCCTCGGTCAGCTTCTTGCTGTCGTCCATACCGCGCGGATAGCGCTTGCGGTCGAGGATGACCGCGGCGGCGACCACCGGCCCGGCGAGCGGCCCGCGCCCTGCCTCGTCAACTCCAGCGACGGGATCGGGATGGAGGCGTTCGTGAGAGAAGGTGCAGCGGGGCATGGCCGCTTCTAGCCCGCGATCAGGCGGTTAGAAAGTCAGAGCGCGTGCCCCATCGGGCCGTGGCCGGCACCGAAGCCGGGCGCTGCCAGCATCGCGGCACGGACATAGGAGCGAGCCCTGGCGATCGCCGCCTCCAGCGGCTCCCCGCGGCCGAGGCCGGTGGCGATGGCGCTGGCGAGCGTGCAGCCGGTACCGTGGGTGTGGCGCGTGTCGATCCGCGCATCGCGCCAGAGGCTCGGCTCCGCGCCGTCCGGCCGGCAGAGGATGTCGATCACCTCGTCACCCGCAGCGTCGCCGCCCTTGGCGAGAATCGCCGTTCCGTGCGCCGATGCGAGCCGACCGCCCGCTGCCATGCGCCGCTCGGGCGTGTCGACCGGATCGCCGCTGAGCGTCGCCAGTTCGGGCACGTTCGGCGTCGCCAGCGCGGCCAGGTCGAACAGGCGGCGATAGCCGTCCACCACCCTTGCCCCGCCGAGCGCCGCGCCGCTGGTGGCGACCAGCACGGGATCGACGACGATGGGCAGGCCGGCGCAGCGCGTGGCCAGCCGCTCATGCACAGCCTCCGCCACCGCGGCCGAACCGAGCATCCCGATCTTCACCGCATCCGCGCCGATATCATCCAGCACGGCGTCGATCTGCGCCGTCACCATCTCGGGCGGGAGCGGGTGGACGGCGGTGACGCCGAGCGTGTTCTGCGCGGTGATGGCGGTGATCGCGGTGGTGGCGAAACCGCCCAGCGCCATCACCGTCTTGATGTCCGCCTGGATACCGGCGCCGCCGCCCGAATCGGATCCCGCGATGACGAGGATGCGGGGGATCATGCGGCGGACAGTGCGGAGCGAAGCATCGCCCTTCCTCAACAGAAGAACGGCGCTTCGACAAGCTCAGCGCGAACCGGTGAGCGGCGCCTCAGGCCGCCGCGCGCGTCACCGCGGCGCAGATCTCGTCGACCACCTCGCGGACCAGCGCGTCATCCTCCCCCTCGGCCATGACGCGGATCAGCGGCTCGGTACCGGAGGCGCGGATGACCAGCCGGCCGCTCGCCGCAAGCCGCGCCTCGGCCGCGCCGATGGCGGCCCTGACGCTGTCTGCCTCCAGCGGAGCGCCACCGGCAAAGCGGACGTTCTTGAGCAGCTGCGGCAGCGGATCGAACTGGCGGAGCAGCTCACTGGCCCGCTTGCCCGTGCCGACCAGCTCGGCCAGCACCTGCAGCGCGGCGACGAGGCCGTCGCCGGTGGTCGCGTGATCGGAGAGCACGATGTGGCCCGATTGCTCGCCGCCGACATTGAAGCCGCCGCCGCGCATCGCCTCGACCACGTAGCGATCGCCCACCTTGGTACGGTGGAGCTTGAGGCCGTCCGCCTCCAGCACCCGCTCCAGCCCGAGATTGGACATAACGGTGGCGACGATGCCGCCGCCCTTCAGCCGGCCGGTGCGGTGCCAGCTGCGCCCGATCAGCGCCATCAGCTGATCGCCGTCGACGATCTGCCCACGCTCATCCACCACGATCAGCCGGTCGGCATCGCCATCGAGCGCGATGCCGAGATCGGCGCGCGTTTCCAGCACCTTGGCCCTGAGCGCGGCCGGGTCGGTCGAGCCGACATGATCGTTGATGTTGAGGCCGTTGGGGCTGACTCCCATGGCGATCACGTCCGCCCCCAGCTCCCACAGCGCGGAGGGTGCGACCTGATAGGCGGCACCGTTCGCGCAATCGACGACGATGCGCAGGCCGTCGAGGCGGAGATGCTCCGGGAACGCCGCCTTGACCGCATGGATGTAGCGGCCGCGCGCATCCTCGACGCGGCGGGCGCGGCCGATCTCGCGCGGGTCGGCAAGCTGCGGCTCGGCATCGATCAGCGCCTCGATGGCCAGCTCGTCCTCGTCCGACAGCTTGTAGCCGTCGGGGCCGAACAGCTTGATGCCGTTGTCGATGAAGGGATTGTGGCTGGCGGAGATCATCACGCCGAGATCCGCGCGCATCGAGCGGGCGAGCATCGCGACGGCGGGCGTCGGCATCGGGCCGACCAGCACCACGTCCATGCCGACCGAGGTGAAGCCCGCGACTAGCGCCGATTCCATCATGTAGCCGCTGAGCCGCGTATCCTTGCCGATCACGACGCGGTGGCGGTGATCGCCCCGCACGAAACGAGCGCCCGCCGCCTGGCCGACGCGCATCGCGATCTCCGCCGTCATCGGCGCGGTGTTGGTGCGGCCGCGGATGCCGTCGGTGCCGAAATAGCGTCTGCTCATGAAAGCCCTCGTCGTCGCGCGCGTGCCGCTTTGCGGTAGCGGGGTTGAGACGGGGTGAACAGACGCGGCTGGCGCGGAGCGAAGGCGGCACGGCGGGAGCCGCGCCGCCCCGGACGATCATCAGGAATAGGCATCCTTTGTAGAGACCAGCTTGTCCGCCTTTTTCAGTTCCGCGATGAAGCCAGCGAGATACTTCTTCACGTCCGCCTCCGTCGCAGTGGTCGGCAGCCTTGCGGGCGCGCCGCCGCTCTGGGAGGCCCAGGGGTTCATCGACTTCAGGATCGGCGTCGGATCGGCCAGCAGCCCATCGATGTCCTTGGCGAACACGAGCTGCATGGTGATGTCGCGCGCGGCAGTTGGGAAGATCGAGTTATAGACTTCGACCGTCGGCTTGGCCTTGACCTTGGCCGCACCGGCGATGCCGCGGGCAACCGCACCGGTCATATTCTTCTTCCAGTTGTTCAGCATCTTCTGCTTCATGCCGAGATCCTTCTCGGCGGCGTCGAAGCGCTGCTGGGCAGCCTTGATCCGCGCCTCGGCGGTATCCTCGATCGCCGTGAGCGACTTGGTGAGCATCTTCAGGGCGCGCTCATAGGTCGTCTTGGCCTCGAGCTCGGTGCGCTTGTCGATCTCGCCTGCGATTGTCTTGCTCAGCACGCCGCTATAGGCCGTGCTCGCCTTGGCGAACGATGCAAGCGTGGATTGCATCTCCTTGACGATCTTCTGACCCTTGGCGCAGTCGGCCGGGCTCCGATTGTCCGTCGCAACCGATGCGGCGTCCAGCTTGTCGAACTTCTCAAGCGAACCGGACAGCCCGGTATGGGAACCGAAGGCATTGGCCAAGCCCTTGCTTTCCTTCGGCTTGCTCTTGCCGGTGATCGATTCGAAACTCTTCTTGGCATCCTTCCACATCGCGCTCAGCGTTGCCATGACATCTCCCCCTGCTGCCGACGGCCGCACCTGATGAGCGGCGTGGCGACTCCGTTAGGCTAACTCAACAGCCGGGGGATGATCTACAGCACAGGCGCGGCGCTTTACCTGTCGCCGCGCCTGCACAGCTTCACCGCCGCTCGTAAGCCTTGGGCAGCGCGCCCTCCTGGGGGACGGAATAGCGATCGCGCAGCTCGGTCTGGCGGCTGCGGACGGGTTGCTCGACGCCGTCGATCCACACCGCCACGGGGGCGGAGGAGAGTTCGAGCGGGTCGCCGTCCCAGATCACCACGTCGCCGCGGCGGCCCGGGCGGAGCGAGCCGATCTCGCCGCCCATGCCCAGCGCCTCGGCGGGCTGGCTGGTGATCGCGGCGAAGGCGGCGCCCCAGTCGAGACCGGAGGCGCCGGGCACCCTGGTCAGGGCGACGAGATTGCCGGCATATTGCGTCTCCAGCCGCGCCTGCCGCGCCTCATCGTCGTTGATCATGCCGATGCCGACGGTGACGCCCGCCGCCTTCAGCCGGCCGACGTTGGACTGGGTGGCGGCGATCTGCTCGAAGCTGGAAGGCAGATCGGCGAGCGCGCTGGCCAGCACGGGGACGCGCGCGGCGGCGATCTCCGGCGCGGCGAGCCACGCTTCGTTGGCGCCGACCAGCACGAGCCTGAGGGCCGGAAAATCGCGGCGGAGCGCGATCACCGCGCGGATGTCGCTCGCCCGCTCGACATGGACGAGCAGAGGCTGGCGCCCCTCGACGACGGGCACGAGCGCGGCGGCGTCGAGCTTCGTCAGCAGGTGGCCGTCGGCGCCGTAGGTCCGCGCGCCCTTCGCATAATCCTGCGCGTCGGCGAGGGCGTTGCGGAATTCGGCAAAGGCGGCGGGGCGGCTGCCGCCGGCCGTGCGCGCGCCGTCCTCGCCCAGCTCGACGAACTGGAAGGCGCGAGCCTTCGTGATCGGATCACTGTCCGTGCCGAGATCGATCACCGCGCCCTGCCCGGCGAAGATCGCCTGACCGGTGGAGGGCGCGACGACCGCGCGGGTGACGCCCGCGGCGCGATTGACGCCGATGCTGTTGGAGCGTGGGTTCACCGCGGGGGCGATGTCGATGGCGGCGTTGAACCGCGCGCGGGCCGCACCGGCATCGTTGGTCGGCTGCACGCCGTCCACCTCGACGATGCCCATGCGGGTGAAGCCCGCGACGATGCCGGCGGCGACCCATTTGCCCTGTGCGTCGACGGTGCGGATGCCGGCCGGCGTGGCGACGCCCCTGCCCGCCGCGACGACACGGCCGCCGCGGATCACGACGGTGCCGTTCTCCACCGGCGCGGAGCCGTCGCCGATGGCGAGCCTCGCGTTGACGATGGCGACGTCCTGCGCGGCGGCGGGCGCGGCTATGAGGGCGAGCAAGGCGGCTGCCATCACCCTTGCCCCGTCATGCTGAACTCGTTTCAGCATCCACCGGGCAGCACGACCTGCGACCGGCTGGCCGGGCCGCACGGTGGATTCTGAAACAAGTTCAGGATGACGAAGAAGGAAGGTCCGGAGCCGCTTCACTTCACGTCTCCCGATCCGGGCTGGCCGAGTTCGAAATCGCTGACCGGGCGACGTTTCGGATCGTTGGCGTCGTAGAGCAAGGCGCCGTCCACCCACACCTTTTCGGGGCGCGAATAGACGCTCAAGGGATTGCCGTTCCACAGCACCGCATCGGCCATCTTGCCGGGCTTGAGGCTACCGGTCCACTTGTCGACGCCGAGCGCGCGGGCGGGGGCGATGGCGAGCCACGTCCACGCTTCCTCGTCGGTGATGGCGAGGCCCATGCGGCGACCGGCGGCGAGCGCCTTGGCCACTTCCTGGTTCAACCGCTGGATGCCGTTGGCGTCGTCCGAATGGATCATCGCGCAGGCGCCGGCCTTGTGCAGCAGCGGCAGATTCTCATTCACCGCGTCGTAGGACTCCATCTTGAAGCCCCACCAATCGGCCCACACCGCGGCGCAGGTGCCGTTCGCCTTGAGCAGATCGGCGATCTTGTAGGCCTCCACCGCATGGTGGAAGGTGCCGACCTTGTAGCCGAACTCCTTGGCCATATCGAGGACGATGGCCATCTCGTCGGCGCGGTAGCAGTGATTGTGGATCAGGATATCGCCGCGCAGCACGCCGGCGAGCGTATCCATCGCGATGTCGCGCGTTGGCGGATCGCCCTTGCCGTCGGCCTCGTAGCGATCCCACTTGCGCCGATATTCCTGCGCCTTGGCCCAGGTCTGCCGATCGACGGCGATGTTGCCCATGCGCGTCTGCGGCATGATGTTGCGGCTGCCATAGACGCGCTTCGGATTCTCGCCGCACGCCATCTTGAGGCCGTAGGGCGCGCCCGGGAACTTCATGCCCTGCACGGTGCGCGCATAGACGTTCTTGAGCGTGACCGAGCGGCCGCCGAACAGATTGGCGGAGCCGGGCAGGATCTGCAGCGTGGTGACGCCGCCATTGGCGAGCGCGCGACTGAAGCCGGGATCCTGCGGCCAGACGCTATGCTCGGCCCAGACCTCCGGGCGGACGGGACCGGTCGCCTCGTTGCCGTCCGAATGCGCCTGCACCGCGGGGGTGGGATAGTCGCCAAGGTGGCTGTGGACGTCGATGATGCCGGGGGTGAGCCACTTGCCGGTGCCGTCCACCGTGACGGCATCGGCAGGCGCCGCGACGGTCTGGCCGACCGCGACGACCTTGCCGTCGGCGAACAGCGCCTCGCCCCGCTCGATCCGCCCGCCCTCGCCATCATAGATGGTGACGTTCACGACCCGCGTGGGGACGCCCGGATAGGCGCGGTAGGTGGAGGGATAGGGATCGGGGTTCACGCGCATCCGCTCCGCCTGTGGCGTGGCGGAGGCGGTCTGCGGGCGGCTGTCCGCCTGCGTGCAGGCGGCCGCCCCGCCAGCCAGCAGGAGGACAGCGAGGCGTTTAATTGACACCGTGCATCCACTTCTTGAGCAGCGGGGAGAGGAGCAGGAGCAGGCCACCGAGCACGATGGCGGCGATGCCGATCGTCTGGAACACGCCGGCATAGGTCTCCAGGCTGACGCGCAGGTTGGTCACCTGCCCGCCCACCGTCTCGACGCTGGCGACCTGTGCGACGAGGCCGCCGACATATTGCGCGCAGCTGATCGACAGGAACCACACGCCCATCATCATGCCGACGATGCGCACGATCGACAGCTTGGTGATCATGCTGAGGCCGACCGGGGAGATGCACAGCTCCGCCGCGGAATGGATGAGGTAGAGCAAGGCGAGCCACCAGACGCTGACCTTGAAGTCCGCGCCCGCATAGTTGGTGCCCCACACCAGAGCGAGGAAGCCGAGGCCGACGCCCGCGAGCGCGATGGCGAACTTAACGGCGATGCCCGGCTCCAGCCCGCGCCGCCCAAGCGCATTCCACATGATCGCGAAGAGCGGCGCCAGCATGACGATGAAGATGGCATTGAAGAACTGCACCTGCCCCGCGGTGAAGGAGATGTTGCCGAGGATCCGCAGATCCGTGTTGCGATCGGCGAACAGGGTGAGCGAGGAGCCCGCCTGCTCGAACAGCGTCCAGAAGACGACGTTGAACACGATCAGCACCATGGCCGCGACCATCATCTGGAACTCGACCCGGCTGCCCGCCTTGGCCGACCAGATCAGGATGCCGGGCACAGCGACGAGGAAGGTGCCGAACATCAGCTTGCCCATCAGCGGCAGCGCGAGGAGGTAGCCGACGAAGCCGGCGCCGGGCTCGGGCTTGGGCGCGTTCATCAGGTTGTAGAACAGGAACAGGATGAGCGGCGCGGCGCAGAGCGACAGGATGTAGATGAGCGGTGCGCGCTCCGGCCCTTTGCGCACCGGCGCGTCGCCGATGCCGGCCAGGGCGCCGCGCTCGAACTGGATGAGATACCAGGAGAAGAGCATGCCCAGCGCGGCGAGGCCGAAGCCCGCCCACCAGCCCACGGTGACCGACAGCAGCGGACAGAGGATCTGCGAGCCGAGCGAGCCGAGATTGATCCCCATGTAGAAGATGGTGAAGCCCGCCTCGCGTCGTCGGTCGCCCACCGCGTAGAGCTCGCCCACCATGGTCGAGATGTTGGGCTTGAAGAAGCCGTTGCCGATGGTGACGAGCGTCAGCCCGAGCAGCATGGTGAAGATGTAGAAGGGCGAGCGGACGGCACCCGCGACGAACGCATCCTTGGCGACGGTGCGGGCGACGCTGCCATCCTCGGCGACGAGCTGGACGGAGCCGTCATCCTGCCCCTTGACCGCGAGGCGGCGGCCGGCGTCGATGACGAACTGCTGCTTGGGATTATCGGGCGCGCCGACGCTGACTTCGTAGCGCTGGCCCTCGATCGTGGCGAAAGGCTGCGCCGGGCGCCCCTCGAAGCAGAGGATGAAATAACCGACCGCCATGACGACCGCGCCGAACTTCACCGCGCGCTTGAAGCCGAGGAACCGGTCCGCCAGCAGGCCGCCGACCAGCGGCGTCAGATAGACCAGCGCCATATAGCCGCCGTAGAGGCCGTTGGTGGTCTGATCGTCGAACAGGAACCAGGTGGAGAGATAAAGCGCGAGCAGCGCGCGCAGGCCGTAGAAGCCGAACCGCTCCATGGCCTCGGTGGTGAAGAGGCGGGCGAGCGGCCGGGGATGGCCGAACCATGTCGCCTCCGCGGCCGGGTTGACGTGGCTAATATCGGGTTCTGCGGGGCTGTCCGCGGTCGGCGTTTCAGGCATCGCGCGACCCTAACGGCTCGGACGGGGGAGGGAAGAGGCTTGTTGCAGATGCAACCATCTGCCGGGGCGTAGTCCGTCTCGTCGACTTCTGATCGTCGTCATTCCCGCAAAGGTGGGAATCCACAGCGCGTAGCGCCCTGCGGTTGAAGGTAACAGCCAAGCGTCGAGGCATCGCCCAGCTTGGCGCCACGAGGCCCAACCGACCGGTGGATCCCGGACCAAGTCCGGGATAACGGCTGGAGGTGGCGGTCCTCCGCCCTCCTCGTCATTCCCGCGAAGGCGGGAATCCACCGGGCGTGGCGCCCTGCGGCTGAAGGTGACAGCCAAGCGTCGAGGCATCGCCCGGCTTGCGGCCACGAGGCACAACCGATCGGTGGATCCCGGACCAAGTCTGGGATGACGGCTGGAAGTGGCGGTCCTCCGCCCACTTCGTCATTCCCGCGAAGGCGGGCATCCACCGGGCGTGGCGCCCTGCGGCTGAAAGTGACAGGCAAGCCTCGAGGCATCGCCCGGCTTGGCGCCACGAGGCGCAACCGATCGGTGGATCCCGGACCAAGTCCGGGATGACGGCTGGAAGTCACGGTTGAGCGTGACCGGGCATGGTTGAAGCCGCCGCCGCGCCGCTTTACCTCTCCGCCATGTTCAACGATCTCTCCTCCCCCGCCGCCCTGCTCGCCACGCGCCGATCGGGCAAGCCGCGCGACATGGTGGCGCCGGGGCCGGATGCGACGCAGCTCGCCCGCATCCTTGCCGCCGCGACGCGCGTGCCCGACCATGGCAAGCTGGCGCCGTGGCGGTTCGTGGTGGTGGGCGAGGATCAGCGCGACGCCTTCGCCGCTTTGCTGCAGGCGGCTTATCGCGACGACAAGCCCGAGCCGGGCCGGCTGGAGATCGAGGCGATCGAGCAGTTCGCCCATCAGGCACCCTGCCTCGTCGTCGCGCTGTCGACGCCCGCGCATGCCAGCCACATCCCAATCTGGGAGCAGGAGCTGTCCGCCGGCGCCGCCTGCATGAACCTGCTGGAGGCGACGCATGCCGAGGGCTTCGTCGGCGGTTGGCTGACCGGGTGGGCGGCCTATTCGCCGCGTGTCGCCGCCGCCTTCGGCCTTGCCCCGCATGACGGACGGATTGCGGGCTTCATGTTCATCGGCACGCCCTCGCGCCCGCTCGACGAACGGCCGCGGCCGGCGGCGGAGACGGTGATCTCGCGCTGGACGCCCTCTCCCTCGGCATAGCTTGACGCGCCATGCTGTATTAGCACACTATAGCGCTCACGATGAACGAGCGCCCCATCTACCTCCGCCTGCGCGACCACATCGTCGCCGCGATCCTGGATGGGACCTATCGGGATGGCGATCCCCTTCCCTCCGTCCGCGCCTTTGCGGCGAGCCACGGGGCCAATCCGCTGACCGTGGCGAAAGCCTATCAGAGCTTCCAGGATGACGGGCTGGTCACGGTGCGGCGTGGCGTCGGCATGTTCGTGGCGTCGGGTGCTGCGGCACGGCTGCGCGAGGCCGAGCGGCGCGCCTTCCTCGACGAGCGCTGGCCGGAGATCGCAGCGACCATCCGGCGGCTGGACATCGACCCCGCCGCGCTGCTGGAGCGGATGACGGCATAGCTGCCGCCGGTTAAGGGGCGGCATGACCGATCTGCTGCCCTATACGCCGGACACCATCGCGCGCGCCGCCGCGCTGATCGCGGCGGGCCAGCCGATCGCGGTGCCGAGCGAGACGGTCTACGGCCTCGCCGCCGATGCGCGCTCGGGCGAGGCGGTGGCGCGCATCTATGCGGCCAAGGGACGGCCTGCCTTCAACCCGCTGATCGTGCACCTGCTGGACGTGGAAGCCGCCGCACAGGTGGCCGAGATGAGCGATGCCGCCCGCGCGCTCGCCGCCGCTTTCTGGCCGGGTCCGCTGACGATGGTGCTGCCGCGGCGGGCCGATGCCGGGCTGGCGAGCCTTGCGACGGCGGGGCTCGAGACCGTCGCGTTGCGCGTGCCGGCGCATCCCGCGATGCGGGATCTGCTCGCGGCGGCAGGCACGCCGCTCGCCGCGCCCTCCGCCAATACCAGCGGGACGATCAGCCCGACGCGTGCGGCGCATGTGCTGGCGACGCTCGGCGGACGCATCCCGCTGGTGATCGATGGTGGGGCGACGGGTCACGGCCTCGAATCGACCATCGTCGCGGTGGAGGCGGACCGGCTGCGCCTGCTCCGCCCCGGCCCGATCGGCATGGAGGCGCTGAGCGCCGCGGCCAGCATGCCGGTCGAGGTGGCGGGCGACGGACGGATCGAGGCGCCGGGGCAGCTCGCCAGCCATTATGCGCCGGGCAAGACGCTGCGGCTGAATGCCCGCCATGCCGAGGCCGACGAATGGCTCATCGGCTTCGGCGCGATTGCGGGCGATCGCAACCTTTCGCCGGCGGGCGATCTCGTCGAGGCGGCGGCCGCTTTGTTCGATGCGCTGCACGAGGCGGATGCGAGCCCGCGTGCCCGTATCGCGGTGGCGCCGATCCCGGCCGATGGCCTTGGCCTCGCCATCGCCGACCGCCTGCGCCGCGCCGCGGCACCACGCTGAGGCCCATCCGGGCTTGACCTCGCGGCCATCTGCCCCCATTCGGCGCGCTCGCTCCGGGGCCCGATGGCGGAGTGGTTACGCAGAGGACTGCAAATCCTTGCACGCCGGTTCGATTCCGGCTCGGGCCTCGGAGCCGTTTCCGGCGTTGACCGTTGCTGCAACGCCGCATGACTGACGACCGCAGGAGACCAGAGTGACCGCGCCCACCCCGTCGCGCACGCTCCTGCTGTTCGGTGCCACCGGCGATCTCGCCCAGCGCATGCTGATCCCCTCGCTCTACGGGCTCGATTGCGACGGGCTGTTGCCGGCGGAGCTGCGCATCGTCGGCACCGCGCGCTCGGCACATGACGATGACGACTATCGCACCATCGCGCGCGAGGCGCTCGGCCGCTTCGTCGAGGCCGAGCGGCTGGTGCCCGATCAGGTCGAGCGCTTCCTCTCGCGGCTGAGCTATGTGTCGCTCGACGCGTCCGATCCCGCGGGCTTTTCAGCCTTGGCCGAGCGGATCGGCGCGCCGGACGGGGGCCTGTCCATCTTCCTGTCCACCGCGCCATCGCTGTTCGAGACGACGATCGAGGGGCTCGCCTCGGTTGGGCTGACCGGCCCGGCGGTGCGGCTGGCGCTGGAGAAGCCGCTCGGCACCGATCTCGCCTCCTCCCGCGAGATCAACGATGCGGTGGCGGCGCGCTTTCCTGAGGGGGCGACGTTCCGCATCGATCATTATCTCGGCAAGGAGACGGTGCAGAACCTGCTGGCCCTGCGCTTCGCCAATCTGATGTTCGAGCCGCTGTGGAACCGCACGGGCATCGACCACGTCCAGATCACCGTTGCCGAGACGGTCGGGCTGGAGGGGCGCGTCGGCTATTATGACGGCGTCGGCGCCCTGCGCGACATGGTGCAGAACCACATGCTCCAGCTGCTCGCATTGGTGGCGATGGAGAGCCCGGCGCAGTTCACCGCGACCACCATCCGGGACGAGAAGGTGAAGGTGCTGCGCTCCCTCCGCCGGATCGATGCGGAGAGCGCCGCGACGCACAGCGTGATCGGCCAATATGGCAAGGGCGCGCAGGATGGCACTGGCGTGCCCGGCTATGCCGAGGAGCTGGGCCAGCCCTCCGCCACCGAGACCTTCGTCGCGTTGAAGGCGCATGTCGACAATTGGCGCTGGCAGGGCGTGCCCTTCTATCTGCGCACCGGCAAGCGCCTGCCCGAGCGCGCGTCGGAGATCTTCATCCAGTTTCGCGACGTGCCGCATTCGATGTTCGCTGGGCGCGGCGCGCGCCTGCAGGCGAACAAGCTGGTCATCCGCCTCCAGCCGGAGGAGAATATCAGCCTGATGATGATGGCCAAGCAGCCGGGCCTAGACCGGCAGGGTATCCGCCTGCGCGAGGTACCGCTTGATCTCGGCCTCGCCAACGCCTTTGCCGACGTGCGGCGGCGGATCGCCTACGAACGCCTGCTGCTCGACCTGATCGAGGGCGACCCCACCCTGTTCGTGCGACGCGACGAGGTGGAGGCGCAGTGGGAGTGGATCGACGCGATCCGCGCCGGCTGGGCGGCCAACGGCATGGAGCCGAAACCATACGCTGCGGGAACCTGGGGCCCCTCCGCCGCGATTGCACTGACAGAGCGGGACGGAGTGAGCTGGCATGATTGAAGCCGAGTGGTGGGACTATGACGACCGGGCAGAGCTCGCCCAGGCGGTGGCGGGCGATGTCGGCTTCATCATCGAGAGCGCGGTGGATGCGCGCGGCGCCGCGCTGATCGCGCTGCCGGGCGGCGCGACGCCGGGCCCGATCTATGACGTGCTGGCCAAGGCCAAGCTGCCGTGGAAGCGGGTGACGATCATCCCCGGCGACGACCGCCTGGTCGCGGTGGACAGCCCGATGTCCAACGTGGCCGCGCTGGCGAAGACCTTCATTCCGCTCGGCGCCCGCGTGCTGCCGATCGCCACCGTGAACAAGGATCACAGGCAGGCGGGCGATGCCGCCAATGCGCGGCTGGCCGACCTGCCGTGGCCGCCCGATCTCGTCTGGCTGGGCATGGGCGAGGATGGCCACACCGCGTCCATCTTCCCCGGCCCCGACCTCGAAGCCGCGCTGGACGCACCCAAGGGCCGCCGCGCCGTCGGCGTGCTGCCGGAGCCGATGCCGAAGGATGCGCCCGTGCCGCGCGTGACGCTGACCCGCGGCGCGATCCTGTCCGCGCGCGCGATCACGGTGGTGCTGACGGGCTCTGCCAAGCGCAAGCTGCTGGAGAAGGCGATCGAGGACGGCGCCAAGTCCACCCTGCCGATCGGCCGCGTGCTGGCGGGCGCGGAGCAACCGATCGACATCCACTGGTGCGCCAAGTGAGCCTGCCCGAGCGGGCCTGAACACGGGGGCGAGCCGATGACCCTCCATCCCGAGATCGCCGCCGTCACCGACCGGGTGATCGAGCGGTCGCGCACGACACGCGCGGCCTATCTCGACCTGATCGCGCGCGAGCGGGACGGCGGGGTGCATCGGCCGCATCTGGCGTGCGGCAATCTCGCCCACGGCTTTGCCGCCAGCGGCGAGGACAAGCCGGCGATCCGCGGCGGGCAGGCGATGAACATCGCCATCGTCACCGCTTACAACGACATGCTCTCCGCACATCAGCCATATGAGGGCTATCCCGCGGCGATGAAGCTGGCCGCGCGTGAAGTGGGTGCGACGGCGCAGGTGGCGGGCGGCACGCCGGCCATGTGCGACGGCGTGACGCAGGGGCAGCGCGGCATGGAGCTGTCGCTGTTCAGCCGTGACACGATCGCGCTTTCGACCGCGGTGGCGCTGAGCCACGGCATGTTCGAGAGCGTGGCGCTGCTCGGTATCTGCGACAAGATCGTGCCGGGGCTGCTGATCGGCGCGCTCCGCTTCGGCCACCTGCCCGCCATCTTCGTGCCCGCCGGGCCGATGCCGTCGGGCCTCGCCAACAAGGAAAAGCAGCGCGTCCGCCAGCTCTACGCCGAGGGCAAGGTCGGCCGCGCCGAGCTGCTGGAGGCGGAGAGCGCCTCCTATCATGGCGCGGGCACCTGCACCTTCTACGGCACCGCCAATTCCAACCAGATGATGATGGAGGTGATGGGCCTGCACGTGCCGGGCGCCGCCTTCGTCAATCCGGGCACGCGGCTGCGAGGCGAGCTGACGCGCGCCGCCGTCCACCGGCTGGCCGCGATCGGCGCGGACGGCAACGATTATCGCCCGCTCGGGCAGCTGGTGGACGAGAAGGCGATCGTCAACGCTTGCGTCGGCCTGCTGGCGACGGGCGGATCGACCAACCACGCCATTCACCTGCCCGCCATCGCCCGCGCGGCGGGGATCGTGATCGACTGGGCGGATCTGGATCGTTTGTCCGCCGCGGTGCCGCTTGTCGCGCGCGTCTATCCAAATGGTGCGGGCGACGTGAACCACTTCCACGCGGCAGGCGGCATGGCCTTCACCATCCGCACGCTGATCGACGGTGGCTTGCTGCATCCGGACATCGCGACGGTGTGGGACGGCGGGCTGGAGGCCTATGCGCAGGAACCGGTGCTGGATGGCACCGAAGACGGCCAGGCGCTCGGCTGGCGGGCGGTGCCGCACACGCATGACGCGACGATGCTGCGGCCGGTGGGCGATCCGTTCCAGCCCGATGGCGGCATGCGGCTGGTCGAGGGCAATCTCGGCCGAGCGGTGATCAAGACTTCGGCGGTCGATCCCTCGCGCTGGATCGTCGAGGCGCCCGCGCGCGTCTTCGCCGATCAGGAGGCGGTGCTGGCCGCGTTCAAGGCGGGCGAGATGGAGCGCGACGTGGTCGTCGTAGTCCGCTTCCAGGGGCCGCGCGCGAACGGCATGCCCGAGCTGCACAAGCTGACGCCGCCACTCGGCGTCCTGCAGGATCGTGGGTTCAAGGTCGCGCTGGTGACGGACGGGCGCATGTCCGGCGCGTCGGGCAAGGTGCCGGCCGCCATCCACCTCTCCCCTGAGGCGCTGGGCGGCGGGCCGCTGGCGCGGCTGCGGGACGGCGATGTGGTGCGCGTGGATGCGGTGACGGGGCGGCTGGACGCGCTGGTCGATCCGGTGGAATGGGCCGCGCGCGCATCGGCCGAAGCGCCGAAGGCGCAGGACGGCACGGGGCGCGAGCTGTTCGCCTTCATGCGCCATGGTGCGGACGAGGCGGAGCGCGGCGCATCCGCGATGCTGGCGGCGGCGGGCCTCTAGGGCGGCATGACAGAGATCGTCGCAGCCGACATCGGGGGCACGCACGCCCGCTTCGCCATCGCCGAGGTGGCGGACGGGCGCGTGCAGGCGCTGGGCGAGCCAGTGACGATCCGCACGGCCGATCATGCCTCGCTCCAGACCGCGTGGGAGGCATTCGCCGCGCGCATCGATCGGCCGCTGCCGCGTGCGGCGGGCATTGCGGTGGCGACGCCCGTCGGCGCGGAGGTGCTGAAGTTCACCAACAACCCCTGGGTGATCCGCCCCGCCCTGATCGGCGAGCGGCTGGGCGTCGACCGCTATGTGCTGGTCAACGATTTCGCCGCGCAGGCGCATGCGGTGGCGCAGCTTGGCGACGATCAGTTCCGCCATCTGTGCGGACCCGACCGCGCGCGGCAGGCGGATGAGACGATCAGCATCGTGGGCCCCGGCACCGGCCTCGGCGTCGCGCAGCTGCTGATCCGCGGCACGACCTATCATGTCGTGCCGACCGAGGGCGGGCATATCGATTTCGCTCCTCTCGATCCGCTGGAGGATGCCATCCTCGCCGACCTGCGCGAGCAGCATCGCCGCGTTTCGGTCGAGCGGATCGTCGCCGCGCCGGGCATCGTGCCGATCTATGCCACGCTCGCCCGGCTGGAGGGGCGTGCAATGCCCTCGCTCGACGACAGGGCGCTTTGGACGCTAGCGCTGGAGGGGCGCGACAGCCTCGCCAATGCGGCGATGGACCGCTTCTGTCTGTCACTCGGCGCGGTGGCCGGGGACATCGCGCTGGCGCAGGGGGCGACTTCGGTGGTGATCGCAGGCGGGCACGGGCTGCGGCTGGCGGATCATCTCGCGCGCTCGGGCTTCGACCAGCGCTTCGTCGCGAAGGGGCGGTTCGAGGCGATGATGAGCCGCATCCCGGTCCGCCTTCTCACCCACGAACAGCCGGGCCTTTACGGCGCCGCAGCCGCCTTCGCGCAGGAGCATCGGGAATGAGCGACATCGAGACGATCATGCGGACGGCGCCGGTGATCCCGGTGCTGGTGATCGACGATCTCGCGCATGCGCTGCCTCTTGCTCAGGCGCTGGTGGCGGGCGGCTTGCGCGTGCTGGAGGTGACGCTGCGCACGCGGCACGGGCTGGACGCGATTCGCGCGATGAAGGCGGTGCCGGGCGCGATCGTCGGCGCGGGCACCGTGCTGGACGTGCCGCAGCTGGAGGCGAGCCTCACCGCGGGCGCGGAGTTCATCGTCTCCCCCGGCCTGACCGATCCGCTGGCGCGATTTGCGCGGGCAAACAACGTGCCGTTCCTGCCGGGCGTGTCCGATGCGTCCGACATCATGCGGGGGCTGGATCACGGGCTGGACCGCTTCAAATTCTTCCCGGCGGAGGCTTCGGGCGGGTTGCCGGCGTTGCGGGCACTGTCCGGCCCGTTCGGCCAGGTCCGCTTCTGCCCGACCGGCGGCATCACCGCGGCGACGGCGGCGACGTGGCTGGCGGAGCCGGCGGTGCTCTGCGTCGGCGGTAGCTGGGTGGTGCCGAAGGGGCCGCTGGACGTCGGGCGGGTCGAAACGCTGGCGCGCGAAGCGGCGGGGTTGCGGGGCGCCTAGCCGGTTCGCACGCGGGCCAGCTCCGCAGTCAGCGTCCGCACGAGTTCAGCCGCTGGCATGGCGCGGGCGAGCGGGGCACCCTGTCCAGCCCAGTGCGCGCCGAAGTCATGCTCTCCCGCCGCGCTCGCCGCGGCGTGCAGCGCTTTACCGGCATCATAGGCGATCGGGTAATCGGGTGGACGCCGCTCGCCGATCTCCGCCTCCAGCGCGCTGAAGCGGTTGGCCAGCACGCGGGCCGGCCGACCGGAGATGAGCCGGGTCATCGTGGTATGATGCGCGGCGGACCCGAACAGTCGCTCCTTGTAGGAAAAGCTTGCGGCGGATTCCGGACAGGCGATGAACGCGGTGCCGAGCTGCGCGGCGACTGCGCCGAGGGCGAGCGCGGCGGCGATTCCGGCACCATCCATGATGCCACCCGCTGCGATCACCGGCAGCTTGCCTTCCCGCACCAGCAGGCGGGTGACCGCGAGCGTGCCGAGTTCGTCGTCCGCTGCGTCGGGATCGAACATGCTGCGATGCCCGCCCTCCTCGAACCCCTGCGCCACGACCAGATCGATGCCGGCGGCGGCGATGGCGGTCGCTTCGGCAAGGCCCGTCGCGGTTGCGATCAGCAGGATGCCGCGATCTTTCAGCGCTGCGACCGCGGCAGCGGACGGCAGGCCGAAATGGAAGCTGATGACGGGCGGTGCGGCGTCGAGCAGCATCGCCAGCATCTCCGGATCATCGGCGAAGCTGCGGTAGATGGTGCGCAGCCGAGAGGGTGGCTGCGCGCCGTAGGTAGTGAACAGGGGTTGCAGCGCATCGAGCCACGCGGCCTCGCGCACGGCATCCGCAACCGGCGACGCATGGACGAACAGGTTGACGTTGAACGGACGATCCGTGCCCGCGCGCACCGCGTCGATCATCGCGCGGGCGCCCGATGCATCGGTGGCGCCGACCGCGATCGAGCCGAGCGCGCCCGCATTGGAGACGTTCGCCGCCATTCCAGGGGTCGAGACGCCGGCCATCGGCGCCTGGATCAGCGGAATGGAAAGGCCGAGGCGATCGAGCGGGGACATAGCGCGACCCTATGCCCTGGTTCGCGCTCAGAACAGCCGCGGCAGCGCCTTTTCCAGCATCAGCAGCTGCCACAGCAAGCGGCCCTGCTCGCTGCGTCCGGCACGGTGTTCGGCGGCGATGCGGGCAATGGCGGGCATGTCGAACCAGCCGGTGCCGGCGAGGATCTCGCTGCGGCCGAGCGCGGCGGCGGTGTCCGCCAGGGGTCCGCGGAACCAGGCGCTGACGGGCGTGACGAAGCCCATCTTGCGCCGGTAGAGGATGTCGTCGGGCAGCCAGCGCGACAGCGTGCGCTTGAGGAGATATTTGCCCTCCCCGCGCTTCAGCCGCAGCCCGGCCGGCAAAGTCGCGGCGAACTGGATCAGGCGGTGATCGAGCAGAGGCTCGCGCGCTTCAAGGCTGACGGCCATGCTGGTGCGATCGACCTTGGTCAGGATGTCGCCCGGCAGCCACAGCTTGAGATCGCAATATTGTGCGCGGTCGAGCGCATCGCGGGCGGGCGCGGCGGCGTAGAGGCGTTCCCAGCGCTCCTCCGCGCGGTGGCCGGCGATGGCGTGGCGAAAGCCGTTTGAATAAAGCCGCTGTCGGATGCGGGGCGGCGTGACCCCGACCGCCTGCGCATAGGCCGCGCCCGCCTCCGCCCCGATGCCCTCCAGCGTCGACTTGAAGCGGAGCGGCCGCGGCGCCCAGTCGAGCTTCGGCCAGCGCGCGGCGAGCGGGGCGACGACGTTCCGCCGGAAACCCGAGGGCAGCAGGCCCCGCACCCGCTCCTCCGCGGCGAAGAAAGCGTGGCGGCGATAGCCGGCGAAGGCCTCGTCCGCGCCGTCACCCGACAGCGCGACAGTCACCCGCTCGCGCGCAAGCTCGGCCACGCGGTAGGTGGCGAGTGCAGACGCATCGGCGAACGGCTCGTCGAAATGATGCGCGAGCGTGTCGACAAGGCCGATGTCCATCGCCTCGACGGTGCGGCTGCGATGCGCAGTGGCGAAACGGCGGGCGATCTGCTCGGCATAGCGGCTCTCGTCATGGCCGGCCTCGGCAAAACCGATCGAGCAGGTCTCAACCGCCTGCCCGCTCGCCTCCGCCATCAAGGCGACAACACCCGAAGAGTCGACGCCGCCCGACAGGAAGGCGCCGAGCGGCACATCCGCAACCATGCGCGACCGGACCGCCTGGCGGAGCAGATCGGCCAGTTCCTCCTCAAGCGCGGCGGCGCTGCCGGTGGCGCGATCGGCAAAGCTGACGTCCCACCATCGCTGCGGCTCCGGCAGCGGGAGATCGCGGCGGACGAGCAGGCGGTGGCCGGCGGGGAGCTTGCGCACGCCCGCGACGAAGCAGGCATCGTCGGGCACGTAACCGAACGCCAGATAATCCTCGATCGCGCGCGGATCGGGCGTGCTGCGGAAGCGTGGATGGGCGAGGATGCCCTTCAGTTCGGAGGCGAACAGCAGGGTGCCGTCCCCCAGCTCCGCATAATGGAGCGGCTTCACGCCGAGCCGGTCGCGCGCGAGAAACAGGCCGAGATCCGCATCGTGCAGCGCGAAGGCGAACATGCCGTCGAACCGGTCGAGGCAGTCCGGACCCCATTGCCGCCAGCCGTGGAGGATCACCTCCGTATCACTGGCGGTGCGGAAGACGTGGCCGTGCGCCTCCAGTTCGGCGCGGACGGCGCGGAAATTGTAGATCTCGCCATTGAATACGACGCAGATGCGGCCGTCCGGCGACAGCATCGGCTGGTCGCCTGTCGCGAGATCGATGATCGACAGACGGCGATGGCCGAGGCCGACGCCGGGGCCGGTCCACACGCCCGCACCATCGGGGCCGCGGTGCGCGATGGCGTCCGTCATCGCGGCGACGCGCGCGGGATCGACGGGCTTCAGTCCCTCGCGGTGGAAGATGCCGGCAATGCCGCACATCAGCGTTCGTCCAGCATGGCGGCGACGACGCGCTCGGGCGATCCGAGCGCGGGCAGGAAGGCGTCGATCGCGGCCCGCGCGCCGGGTTCGGGCGCGGAGACGAGGATCGCGGCCGCGCGCTGCGGGCCGCCGAGCAATCGCGCCCGCAACGTTTCCAGCTTCACGCGCGCTTCGTTCCCGGTCGTGACATCGCCGACGCGGTAGAAGAGCGCCACCTCGCGCACAATGGGGCCGCGTGGGGATCCGGCGGTGATCCGCTCCGCCCGGCCGCCGGGCGGGGGCGTGGTGGCGCTGGTCCATGTCCAGACGCCGTCCTCACCCGTCGCGCCCTGGCCGAAGCCGACCAGTTCGCGCCCCTCCTCCTGCCGCGCGAAGACGGTGACGGCGAGATCGACTTCGTGGCCACCGGCATTGCGATAACGGCCAATCAGGCTGTGATCGGGATTGCGGAAGGACGGACCCCACGGCACCGCATCCTCCATCGGCACGCGCGTCCAGCCGGGCACGGCGGGCAGGAAGAGGCGGCGGTCGAGCGGCGGCGCAGCGGCGGCGACGACATGCGACCAGATGAGCGGCGCGGCGGCGAGCGCCAGGCCGGCGAGCGCCTGCGGCCAGCCGAGCCGGTGATGGCGCGGACTGGGATCGAGCCGCTCGGGGGAGAACCACGGATCGGTCGGGCTCCGGTCGAACCAGCGCCAGAAGATCGCCAGCAGCGCGGCAATAACGAGGCCGAAGAAGATCCAGCCATAGACGATGTGATCGAAATCGTCGGCGAGCTTCAGCCCGCGCTTCGATGCCACCCAGATGGTCGCCCATGCGCGCACCCCATTCGCCAGCACCGGCACGACGATGCAGGCGGCGAGGAAGGCGATGCGGCGGGATAGCCGCGTGAAGCAGAGGTTCGCCGCCAAAGCACCGAAGGCGAGCATGGCGACGAGGAACTTCACGCCCGAACACGCCTCCGCCACCTCGAACCAGCCATGCGGCGTGGTGATGAACACGCCGTCGAGCGTGGCGGGCATGCCCGCGAGCGCCAGCAGCGCCATGCACATCTTTGCGGTCAGCGTTTGCAGCGGCGGCACCAGCTCCTCGCCCGCGGGCACGAGGAAGAGGAGGTAGAAGAGCGGAAAGGCGAGTGCACGGGCGACAGGCAGGCCGAGCGTCGCCACGACCATGCCCTGCACCATCAGCACGAGGCCGAGATGCCGGGCGAGCGCGACCCCCGCCGCATCGCCGAGCAGCCAGCCCACCGCCCCCACGCCGACGAGCAGCAGCCCCGGCCACCAGCCGCGCGGCGCGATGCGGGCGAGCCCGCCGCGCCGCTGCCAGACGAGCCAGGCGGTGATCGGAGCGATGAACAGGCAATGCTGGAAGGTGGAACTGTTCCACCAGATGCCCGCCATGTCGGCAAGATCGCGGTGAAAGAGAAGGAGCAGGACCGCCTCTGCCGTCGCCAGCAGCGCGAGCGCGCGCGGCCAGCCATAGTCACCCAACCTGTCCCGGGTGGCGGAGGCGGACGGCGCCGTGACAGGCTGGACGACCACGGGGCGGATCAGGGTCATGCGCGGCCGAGCAGCGCGGGCAGACCCGCCAGCCGCGCCTCCCAGCCATAGCGGGCGATCATGCGGGCGCGGCCTGCGTCGCCGAGCGCACTGCAACGGGCCGGATCGGCGAGGAGGTCGATCACCGCGGCCGCCAGCGCCTCTCCCTCGGCGACGATTAGGTCACGCCCGGGCACGGCGTCGATGCCCTCGCGCGCCTGGGGGGAGGCGACGACCGCGCGGGCCATCGCCATCGCCTCAAGCACCTTGTTCTGCACGCCGCGCGCGATGGTGAGCGGCGCGACGACCACGTCGGCGCGGGCGAGCCAGGTACGCGTGTCGGGCACCTCGCCGGTCACGGTTACGCCTGGCAGCGCCGCCAGCGCGCGCACCGCGGGCGTAGGCGCACGCCCGACGATGGCGAAGGCGGCGACAGGATGCGCGGTGCGGATGAGCGGCAGCGCATCCGTGGCGAAGCGCGTCACCGCCCCGACGTTCGGCGGGTAATCCATCTGGCCGGTGAACAGGATCAGCGGGCCGTCATGTGCGATGGGCGGCACGGCGGCGGGATCGTAGCGGGCGAGATCGATGCCATTCTCGATCACCACCGCGTTCGTGGCGCCCGAGCGGGTGCGGAACAGCGCCGCCTCCGCCTCGCTGACGAAGCTGGCGGCGTGCGCGCGCTTCGCCTGCGCGGCTTCGTAAGCGGCGAGACGGCGGCCCTCGCGGCGGTGGACCCACGCCATCGGGCCGCTGCCCTGTCCATAAGCCTCGAACTTGGCGCTATCGACGTCGACCAGATCGAGCAGCAGGCGCCCCTTGAACTCCGCCGGCACGGCGCGCGCGGTCTGGCCGGAGAAGGCCACGATCGTGTCGATCGGCTCCGCCGCCAGCAAGTCCGCGACCGCGCGCGCGAAAGCGGGTTCGCCATAGGCCTCGACCGAGACGGGCGTGCCGCGGGCGAGTGCGATCAGTCCGGCGACAGGCGTGGAGCGGCGACGCGGCACCAGCGCCACGCGGCCGAGACGGTCGCGCAGAGGATCCTCCCCCTCCCCATCGGCGAAGGCGACGAGGTGGACGCGACCCAGCCGGGTGAGCGCCTGGAGCAGGTGGTAGGAGCGGATGCGGTCGCCGCGGTCGGGCGGCCAGGGCGTGCGGTGCGCCAGGAACAATATGTCGCCCATCAACCGAGCCCGCGCGAAATCCCCGGGCCGAGGAGATTGGCGACGCGCAGCGGCAGCTTCTGCCACAGCGCCACCTGCATGCGATATTTCGGGCTGAGCGGGTTGATCTCGCGCTTCGCCTCGCCCGCTGCGGTGCGCGACGCGTAGGCGAGCGGCACGGCCTCGAACCCCCAGTTGCGCTTAAACGCGGCGGCGCCGGTGCCGACCTTGGAGCGGCCAAAATCGAATGAGGTGCAGCCCCGCTCCCGCGCATGGCGCATCAGCGCGAAATACATCAGGTCGTTCGCGCGCCACGTCCGCGCCTCCGCCGTGCCGCCGCCCCAGTAGGGCATGACGCAACCGCGCCAGTAGAGCGACAGGACGGAGGCGATGGCCCGCCCGTCATGCCGGACGGTGAGGATGTCCGCTTCCTCGCCGAAACGCTCCAGCACCTCGGCGAACATGCGGCGGGGGAAGACGGGGGTGCCGAGATTGCGCACGCTTGTCGCGTAGACGGCGTGGTGCGTGGCGACGTCGCGGCCGATCTCGACCTCGAGATCGAAGCCGAGCGCGCGGCGCACCTCGGCGCGCTGCTTGCGCGGGATCGCCTTCAGCTCCGCCTCGTCATCGGCGGCGATGGGGCGGGTGAAGCCGACGTAGCTCGTCTCGTCGCGCGCCCAGCCTTCGGGAAGGTGGCCGCCACGCAACTCCAGCGTCGGACAGACGCGGCGTTCGGCCTGATCCCACGCCGCCTCGGCAAGCAGCTCGGCGGTCGCATCGTCATCGGCGATGATGCCGCCGCCGACCGCGAAGCCCGACGAGACGAGCGCGCGGCCGAACAAAGGCGAATGCACTTCCGTCAGCGGCACGAAGCCGGTCAGCGCGCCACCCCGCTCCGCCACCAGCGCGACGTGACGCTGACCGCAGCCGGCGGCGACGCCGCGGCCCCAAGCGGCGAGATGGAACGGCGTGCCTTGCGGATGCTCGCGCGCATAAGCATCGAGCCGCGCATCGTCATGGAGCTCGCCCAGGCGGATGCGGGTGCGCAGCAGCGGACCTTCCTTCACGCGGCAGCCCGGCGGGCGACCACGCGGTCGGTGCGATCCCATGCCACCGCGCGCAGCATCTTCTCCAGCTTGCCTTCCATCGCCGACAGTCGGCTGTAATGGCGCAGGCGCGAGCGGAGCGGCGCCTGTTCGACGCGCGGCTGCTCAGGATCGATCTCCCACGGGTGAAAATAGAAGATGGCGGGCTGGCCGGCACGGTTCACCTGACCCACTGCCCAGCGGCTGAAGGCGAAGGGCAACAGGCGGAAGAAGCCCCCGCCTCCCGCCGCCAGCGTGCGGCCGGCGGCACGCGCCGTCGTCACCGGCAGCTCGACGAGCGGACTGCCCTTGACCGGCGACCAGGCGAAGCGGGGCGAGTCCGGCCAGCCATAATGATCGTGCCGCACGGGCGCGACGGACGAGGAATAGGCATAGCCCTCCTCCGCCAGGATCGGGTGCGCCCAGGGCGTGCGCGCGTCGATCGAGAAGCTGGGGGCGCGGTAACCGGTGACGGCGACGCCGCCGGCATCCTCCAGCGTGTCGCGCGTGCGGCGCAGATCCGCGCGGAACTCGTCCGGCGTCATGGTGAAAACGCGCGCATGATCCCAGCCGTGGCTCGCCAGCTCGTGCCCCGCAGCGACGATGCGGCGCATCAGCGAGGGATGGCGCGCCGCCACATAGCCGAGCGTGAAGAAGGTGGCCTTCACCCCTGCCCGCTCGAACAGAGCAAGGCAGGCATCGGTGTTGCGCTCGACCCGGCTCTCGCACAGGTCCCAGCCGGCGCGATCGATCGTCCGCTCGAACGCGCCGACCTGATACCAGTCCTCGACATCGACCGACATCGCGTTGACGATGCGCGTATCCTGCGCACGCGTGATGCGGCCCTCGGGCGCGCTCATCGCGTCAGGCGACCGAACGGGGATAGCGGCCGCTGCGGTCGTCGCTCTCGATCCATTCGACCAGCAGGCTCAGCACGCGCTTGAGCACGGCATCCTGCTCCTCGAGCCGCGCGTCCTGCGCGTAGAGGCGTGCCTCCAACTGGGCGAGGCGATCGGCAAGGCCGGAATCGATCACGGCCGCCTCGGCCGGCCTGTCGGGGGCGGCCAGATCGTCCTTGGCCATGTCGGCGGCGGCAGCCTCGACCAGCCGTGCGTCGATGGTGGTCGCCTCCTCCACGGCGGCCATCAGCAGCGTGCGCCCGGCGAGCATGTTCACCCGCCGCGGCACGCCCGCCGAATGCGCGTGGAGCGCAGCGAAGGCATCGGCGGTGAAGGCGGGATTGCCCGTCCAGCCGGCCTTCTTCAGCCGGTGGAGGATGTACGGGCCAACCTCATCCGCGCCGATCGGATCGAGGTGGTGCGTCGCGATGACACGCTGGCGCAGCTGCTCCAGCCGCTCCTCGCCGTTCAGCGCCGCGCGGAACTCCGGCTGGCCGAGGAGGAAGATCTGGAGCAGCGCCTGGCCGCCACCCTGAAAGTTGGAGAGCATGCGCAGCTCTTCCAGCGCGTCGCGGCCGAGCAGCTGCGCCTCGTCGACCACCAGCAGCGTGCGCTTGCCCGCGCGGGCCGAGTCGTGCAGCCGCCGCTCGATCCGGTCGATCAGCTGCGCCTTGGCGACATCCTCGGTGGCGAGGCCGAGCGTCTGCGCCACCAGCCGCAGCAGATCGTCCGCGCCGACCTGGGTGGAGACGAGCTGGACGACGTTCAGCCGCGCCCGATCGATCGTCTCCATCAGGTGCGCGACCAGCGTCGTCTTGCCGGTGCCGACGTCACCCGTGATGACGATGAAGCCTTCGCCCTGCGCCAGGCCATAGCCGAGATAGGCCATCGCCTTCCGGTGCGTCGCGCTGTCGAAATAGAAGCGCGGATCCGGCGTCAGCTG
This sequence comes from Sphingomonas jatrophae, assembly GCF_900113315.1. Classification (GTDB taxonomy): domain Bacteria; phylum Pseudomonadota; class Alphaproteobacteria; order Sphingomonadales; family Sphingomonadaceae; genus Sphingomonas_P; species Sphingomonas_P jatrophae. Next base: position 1,057,952 of record NZ_FOZG01000001.1, read on the forward strand.
GAAGGGTCGGTCGGCCAGGCCGTAATGTTCATCATACATGCGAAACGCCTCCGCGTCGGGCGCTAACCCGGCGTATCTTTAAAACTGGTAGCGCATGCCGACCAGCAACTGCCCCGAGACGATGGTATCATAGCCTTCCTGATCGGTGGCATAGACGCCGGCTGCTGCCGTCCCGCTCAGCCTGCCGGTGAAATCGTGATAGAGCGCGCTGGTTGCACCGCCCGTCACGATATCTCCGCCGTCGAGCAGCCCGGCCTTGTACCAATCGACATAGATTGCGTTTTCGAGCGTGGTCTGCGGTGACAGGCGAACGCCGAGATTGGCCTGCGCGCTGACGCTTTCATCCTTCACGCGGGCGATGTTGAAGATGGTGCCATAGATCGGCGTCAGATAGCGCCGCTGCGCATAACCCGCCCCGAAGCCGAGCGAGAGCGGCCCGCGGCTGGCGGAATAGACGGCATAAACGCCGCGCGAGCGGAAATCGCCCGTGGCGAGCGACTGGAACGCATCGTCGAAGCAGCCGCCCGGTCCGTTCGCGCCATTGTTGGAGAAGACGCAGCCGCCGCCCCGGTTGGAGAATGCGGTGCGCGGCACGGCGATCGTCGTCGGCAGCGCGGACAGGCTGCGGTTAAGCGAGCGGCCGAAGCTGTCCACCGCATTGTAGACGCCGACCTGCACGCTGGATGTGCTGGAAATCTGATGGTTGAACGATCCGGTGACGGCGAGCTGATCGTAACGCTCGCCCACCGTCGCGACCAGGGTGGTACGTCGGCTCGGCTTCCAGATCACGCCGGCGTCGTAATAGATGCCGGTATCGTCATAGGCGAGGATGCGCGGCTGGGTCGGATCCTTGACGTAGCGGCCGCCATTGTCGAGCACGGGCACGCCGCCCGGGCCGATCAGCGGCGTGGCGCTGGACGACCTGATCCACTCATAGCCGGCGCCGGCGGTGACGGCGAGCGTGGGGCTGACCGGCACGACGATGTCGCCGCGGACATAGTAATCGTGGAAGCGCTGGCTGAGCTCGTTCACCTGCTCGCGGACATAGCCGCCCGACACGCTCCAGCCGAACGGCAGCTCACCAGGACGCATGCCGACGCTGCCGCTGAGCAGGTGGCTGGTCGACTCGTCGTAGGTCGAGATGCGCTGCTCGCCCGGCAGCAGGCCGAGATCGCCCTTGTTGTCGACCCGCACCCAGCCGAAGCGATAGAGCGCGTTGATGTCGAGATCGCCGACGCGTGTCGCCAGCGTCGGGCCCGCATAGGCGCCGAAGGTCTGGGCGACGTTGGGCTGGTTGCCGGTGATGATGGCCGGGGCGAAGCCGCGAATGTCGACGCGGGTGCGCGCCGCGATGCCGCCCGCCTCGAAATCGAGCAGGTTGTCGACCAGCTTGTAGTTGAGCCGCGCGACGCCGCTATGCGTATCCGCATCGCCGTAGCTGTCGTCCCAGCTGAACTGATGTTCGTAGCGGTAGGAGATGCCGGCCGACAGGCGGCGCGTGTCGATCGTGCCGTCCACGCCTGCGGCGACGCCGGTATAGGTGACGACATCGTCGTCGAAGCTGGGCCCCGCAATCTGCGCGACGAGGGTCTGGTTCGCCTCGACATAGGGGCGGATCGTGGTGCGCTGCGCCGCGGCCGGGGCGGCGAGCGCCGACGCGGCGAGCAGGCCCGCAATGGCGAACCGGGGGGCCATCAGGCGTCCTTTCCGTAATAGCCGCCGAAGCGCCGCGTGCCGCCATGATAGGTGACGGCATTGAGCAGCAGCTGGAGCCGCGGGCAGGCGGAGAGCAGGCCCACCGCCTCCTTCAGCTCCGCCTCACCGGTGCTGTCCGCGCGGACGACGAGCAAGGTCTGCCCGACATGCAGCGCGAGGGCGGCGGCAGGCGACGCGGCAAGCGCGGGCGGCGAATCGAAGATGATCAGGCGGCGATCGCTGCGGCTGCTCAAGCGTTCCAGCAGCGAGCCCATCCGATCGGACGCGATCAGCTCGGTCGCGTTCGGCACGGGCTGGCCCGCGGGCAGGACGGACAGGGCGCCAATGTCGGTGCGGACGATGCAGCCTTCGACATCGACATGCGGATCGGCCAGCGCATCGAGCAGCCCCGGCCCTTCTTCCAGCCCCAGCACGCGCGGCACGGACGGGCGCGCCACGTCGGCATCGACCAGCAGCACCTCCCAATCCCGCTCGCTCGCGAGGCTGAGCGCGAGATTGGCGGCGCAGAAGGTCTTGCCCTCCCCCTCGCGGGCGGAAGCGATCAGGACCATGCGGTCACGCGCGGTGGCGCCGGGTGCGCCCGCCGCGAGCAGCAGCTGGCGCTTGACGATGCGCATCTCCTCCGCGAGCGCGGACGGGATCGCATCGGGCAGGATGAAGCCCTGCGTCTCCAGCAGGTCGCGCGGGATGGTGCCGCGGCGCGCAGCGGCACGGCGCCAGCCGCCCTCGGGCTCGACCACCGTCGCGGGTGCATCCTCCGCGACAGGCAGAGCGTGGGCGCGGGCGGCGGCCTCGAAGTCGAAGGCGCGGGCAGCGCGCTCCAGCAGCGAACGGGCGGGGCTGTCGGTCATGCTCGGCTCCCTCTCACGCCACCAGCCCGCGGCGCACGAATTCTACCACCAGCAGCAGCGCGCAGCATGCGGCGAGCGCGCCGGAGCCGCCGGCGAACCACACCAGCCGCTGGCGCGCCGCGGCGGCCCGGCCGGGCGTCACCACCTCGCCGATCGCGCCGAGCACGGGCAGGCCGCTCGCCTGCGCCAGCTTCTCGGGCGTGGTGTAGGTGGTCTTCAGCTGGCCGAGCGCGAAGGCGCCCGCCACGCCGGCGCCGAGCGCCACGATCAGCACGCCGAACAGCAGCAGCGGCCGCGGCGGCGCGACCGGCAGGCGCGGCGACGACGGCGGATCGATCACGCGGAACTGCACCGCATCCGTCTTGCTCGCCACCTCGGAGCGCAGGCGCACGTCCTCACGATCCTGCAGCAGCTTGTCATACTGCGCCTTCAGCACCTCATAGTCGCGGTTCAGCTGCGCCTGCTGCGCGGCCATCTCCGGCTCCTCCACCTGCTTGGCGGCGAAGGCGGCCATGTCGCCTGCCAGCTGCGCCTTGCGGGCCTGGAGCGCGGCGACGGTGCCCTGCTTCTCAGCCAGCATCGCCCGGACGGAGGCGTACATCGGGTTCGCCATCGAGCCCGCGCCGCTCGCCCCGTCGCCACCGGCGGCACGCAGGCGCGCGATCTGGCCCTTGATTGCGATCACGTCGGGATGCGCGTCGGTCCAGCCCTTGGCGGTGGCGTCGGCCAGCTGACCTTGCAGCGCGGCGACACGGCCGCCGCCGGTGGTGGCGCCAGGCACCGGAATGGTGGCGGGCGTCGAGCCGAGCTGGCCGCTCATCGCCGAGGCCGCGCTCTGCGCCGCGATCAACTGCATGTCGACCGAGGACATTTCGGTGCGCGCCTGTTCCAGCCGCTGCTGGAGCGAACCGGAGCCCGGCAGCATGCCCATGAACTTGCTTTCGAACTCCGCCCGCTTGCGGTCCGCCGCGTCCAGCCCGGCCTGGCGGCGGGCAAGCTCGCCGTCGAGGAAGCGGATCGTCTGCTCGGTCTCGTCACGGTCGCCGGCGAGGTTTTCCTCGACGAAGATGTCGATCAGCTTTTGCACGATGGCGCGGGCAAGCTTGGCGTTCTGCGCATCGGACAGGCCGCCGGCACTGGCGCGGGCGGTGATCTCGAACAGATTGTCCTGCTGCGCCTTGATCGTGATGGCTCGCGACAGCTTCTCGACCGCGGCGGCGAGATCGGCGTCGCTATGCACTTCCTGCGACAGATCGGTGCCGCGGATCACCTTCTGCAGGTTCACCCCGCTGGTCAACGTCTGGCGGACCTGATCGATCGTGCGCTGCTGCTCACCCGTCGTGATGCCGATCTTGCCCGGCAGCAGCGTCTGCATCTGGACGAACACGCGGGCGCGCGATTCGTAGCTGTTGGGGATCAGCGCAACCACCAGCCAGCCGAGCAGGGCGACGCCCCACGCGATCGCCAGCGCCAGCCAACGCCGACGCCACACGCCATGTGCCGCGATCAGCAGCTCGTTGATCAGCCCCCCCATCAGCGGCTCCTCAGAACATGCTTTCGGGGATGATGATGACGTCGCCCGGCTCAAGCTTCACGTTCGCGCTGGAATCGCCGCGCTTCAGCAACGCGCCGATCCGCAGATCGAATTCCTGCTGCTTGCCCGTTTCCTTGTTGAAGCGGATCAGCCGCGCCTTGTTGCCGCTGGCGAATTCGTTGAGGCCGCCCACCGCGATCATCGCGTCGAGCAGGGTCATGTTCGCGCGGTACGGCAGGCTGGCGGGCTTCTCCGTCGCGCCGACGACGCGCACCTGCTGCGAATAGGTGCCGGAGAACTGATCGACGATGACCGAGACGAGCGGCTCCTTGACGTATTTCGTCAGGCGCTGCGTGATGTCGGCGGCAAGCTCTGTCGGCGTCTTGCCGGTGGCGGGCAGATCCTGGATCAGCGGCGTGGTGATGCGGCCGTCGGGGCGCACCTGCACCTTGCCGCCAAGCTCCGGATTCCGCCACACGAAGATGGTCAGCTGATCGAGCGGGCCGATGACATAATCCTCGCTCGGCTTCTCCTCCGTCGCGACGAAGGAGGCGGGCGGCAGCTGCGGGCCCGTCGCCGTGGTGCAGCCGGACAGCAGCGCAAGCGCCGCTGCCGCCATTCCCGGCGCGAGCGCCATCCGCGAAGACCGCAAACCCCTCATCGTCACCTCACGCCTGTGCGGGCCCGCCACCTTGGGCGACGGGCATCTGTTCACGTTTCGCTATGCCGCACAGAGGTGAACAGACGGTTAGGATTGGTGGCGGTTAACCCTACTCCCGGCCCTTTCAGCCGACGAGCAGCTCAACCGGCGCAGGGTGGCCGAGAAACGCCTCCGGGCTAGCGGACCGGCCATAGGCGCCTGCGATGAACACCGCAATCAGATCCCCCACCTCGGTGCGCGGCAGCATCACCTGATCGCCCAGCCGGTCGAGCGGCGTGCAGAGGCAGCCGACGACGCTCACCTGCTCCGTCGGCTCGGCCGAGAAGCGGCTGGCATTGGCCAGCGGATAGTTGCGGCGGACCACCGTGCCGAAATTGCCCGAGGCGGCGAGCTGATGGTGCAGGCCGCCATCGACGACGAGGAACGTCTCGCCATGGCTGACCTTCCGGTCGATCACGCGGGTGAGGTAGACGCCCGCCTGCCCCACCAGCCAGCGGCCGAGCTCGATGGCGAAGCGCGTCTGGCCAAGCGGTTCGGGCGGCTGCGCCAGCCGTTCGGCCAGTGCCGCGCCGATGACGCTCACGTCCAGCCGCCGGTCGCCCGCGAAATGGGGGATGCCGAAGCCGCCGCCGAGATTGACGAGCGGCGGCGATGCGCCGACCTCCTCCGCCAGCTTCGCGGCAAGATCGAGCGTGGCACCCTGCGTCTCGATCAGCGCATCGGCATCCAGCCCCTGCGAACCCGCGAAGATGTGGAAGCCGCGCCAGTCCGCCCCCGCTTCGATCAGGCTGCGGGCGAGTTCAGGCACACGCTCCGCATCGACGCCGAACGGCTTGGCGCCGCCGCCCATCTTCATGCCCGAACCCTTGAGCGTGAAATCCGGATTGACCCGCACCGCCAGCTTCGGCCGAATGCCGATCCCGTCGGCGATGCGCAGCGCGCGGGCCGCCTCCCCTTCCGATTCGAGGTTGATCGTCACGCCCGCGCGGATTGCGGCGGTGAGTTCACGGTTGCGCTTGCCGGGGCCGGCGAAGCTGATCTCCCGCGCGCCGGCCTCCTGCGCCAGCGCCAGCTCGCCCTCGGAGGCGACGTCGATGCCGTCGGTCAGCCCCACCATCGCGGCGACCAGCGGGCGGCACGGATTGGCCTTGAGGGCATAATGCAGCGCGACGTTCGGGAAAGCGGCACGAAAGGCGATCACCTGCGCGTGGATGGTCGCCAGATCGTAGACGAACAGCGGCGTATCCTCCGCCGCCGCGACCAGCGCCTCGACGCTGCGGCCCGCGATCATCAGCGATCCATCGCCGCCCGCGGCGAAACCGGGCGGGATGGGACCGATCGGCTTCATGCGAATGCCTCCGCTATGGCGCGGCGATCGAGCTTGCCGTTGGGATTGCGCGGCAGGCTGTCCGCGCGGCGGATGGCCTGCGGCTGCATGAAGCCGGGCAGCTCGCGCTTCAGATAGGCGGCGAGGGCGGCGTCGTCGCCCGGACCCGCCACCACCAGCCGGATCGCCTGGCCCAGCCGCGCATCGGGCACGCCGAACGCCACCGCCTCCATCGCCTCGCCGCTCGCCACCGCCGTCTCCTCGATCTCGGTCGGGCTGATGCGGTTGCCGGCCGATTTCAGCATCTCGTCATCCCGCCCGACGAAGCGGATCAGCCCGTCCGCATCGCGCACCACCGTATCGCCCGACCAAACCGCGACGCCGCCGTGGGTAGAGGCGGCAGGCGCCGGGCGGAAGCGGGCGGCCGACCGCTCGGCATCGCGCCAGTAACCTTGCGCCACCAGCGGCCCGGCGTGGACCAGCTCCCCCGCCTCACCGTCCGCGGCGAGGCTGCCGTCCGGGCGCACGACCATCACCTCGGCGAACGGGATCGCGCTGCCGATCGACTCGGGATGCGCATCGTAGAGCGCGGGATCGAGAAAGGTGGAGCGGAACGCCTCGGTCAGCCCGTACATCGAGAACAGTTCGGCATCAGGAAACAGCGCGCGCAGCCGCCGGCCGAGCGGCACCGCCAGCCGTCCACCCGTATTGGTCAGGCGCCGGATGCGTGCGGCGACCTCCGCTGGCCAGTTCGCCTCCGCCAGCTGCACCCACAAGGGCGGCACGCCGGCCAGTTGCGTCACCCCGTGGCGGGCGCACGCCTTCACCACATCAGCCGGCAGCAGATAATCGAGCGGCACGACCCGCGCGCCCGCCGCCCAGGCGGAGAGCAGCTGGTTCTGCCCGTAATCGAACGAGAGCGGCAGGGCGGCGAGCAGCACGTCATCGTCGGCCAGACGCAGGTAATGCGCGACGGAGATGGCGCCGAGCCAAAGATTGGCGTGGCTCAGCATCACGCCTTTCGGCCGGCCGGTCGACCCCGACGTGTAGAGGATCGCGACCAAGGCCGCGGGATCGGCGGACGATGGCGCAAGTCCCTCCCCGATGAGCCAACCGGCCGCATCCGTCTCCGCCACGGCAACACAGGCGCCGGGCACGTCATCGGCCGCCAGCGTGCCCAGCCGCGCCTCGCCGCCGATCAGCAGCACGGCGCCGCTATCGGCCAGGATATGCGCCACCTGCGCCCGCTTGAGCAGCGGATTGATCGGCACATGGACCAGCCCCGCCCGCGCACAGGCCAGCGGCAGCACGCAGGCGAGCCGCGACTTCGCCAGCCACGAGGCGATGCGCGCGCCGGGGGCCGCACGTTCGCGGAGTGCCGCGGCGAGCGCGCCCGTCATCCGATCCAGCTCGGCATAGGTGACGACGCCCGCGCGGTCCTCGATCGCGGCCGCCTGCCCCGCACCGCGAAGCGCGAGATGATCGAGCGGCGAAGGCGTCTCGTTAAGCGGAACCATGCTAGCGCGTCCTTCGCGCGGGTGGCCGCGCATGGCAAGCGACGGAGATGGATTGGTCGAGGTCCGCATCTTTGACGATCTCGACGCGGTGGCCGCCGATGCCGCAGGCGCGCTGGACCGGGGGCGCCAGGCGTCGCTGTTTGATAGGCTCGACTGGTATCGCCTGACGCTGGCGCATGCGCCGCTGCGCGGCCGGCCGCTGATCCTGCGCGCACGGGATGGCGCGGCGGCGGCGTGGCTGTTCCTGATGCGGGAGGGCGCGCGCGCCGAGGGGATGGTCAGCTGGTATAGCCTGCGCTTCGATGCGCCGCGGATCGGCGCGGCGGACGCGTGCCTGCCCGCGCTCGCCCGCGCGTTGGCGGATCAGGGGATCGGCCATGTCGCGCTCTGGCCTCTCGCCGACACACACCTGGCGCATGTATTTGCGGCGGCCGGCTGGCGCACGCGGCTGAGCGCGGCATCGGTGAATCGGCACGTCGCGGTGACCGACTGGCCGACCTACTGGGCGGCGCGGCCGGGCGCCCTGCGCGAAACAGTGCGCCGGAGGGGACGTGGCGATCCGTTCCGGCTCGTCATCCTCGACCGTTTCGATGCGGCGGCATGGCGCGACTATGAAGCAGTTTACGCGCGCAGCTGGAAGCGGGCGGAGGGCGCGCCGGCCTTCCTGCACGTCTTGGCCGAGCAGGAAGGCGCTGCGGGCACGCTCCGCCTCGGCCTCGGTTATGATGGCGCGCGTCCGGTGGCGGCGCAGCTGTGGCTGGTCGAGGGCGGCACCGCCACGATCCACAAGCTGGCACATGACGAGGCCGACCGCGCCCGCTCGCCCGGCACGCTGCTCAGCCACGCCATGTTCCGCCATGTCATCGAGGCGGACGGCGTGCGACTGATCGACTTCGGCACCGGCGACGACGCCTACAAGGCGGACTGGATGGACGAGGTGCGCCCGCTCCACCGGCTCGACGCGTGGAACCCGCGCAACCTCAACGGGCTGGCCGGCCTGGCGCGCGACGTGGCGGGCAAGCTTGTCCGCACGCTCCGCAACCGCTAGGTGCGCCGCAACATGATCTTGGGGGCAAGCGGCAGGTGACGGACGACGCAGGCGAGGTCGAGGCGACGCTCCGGGCGGTGCTTGCCGACGTGCTGGCGATCGATCCCGCGCGCGTCGCCACCTTCACCGATGCTACCCCGCTGTTCGGCGCGCTGCCCGAACTCGACTCGATGGCGGTCGGCAATCTGCTGACCGAGATCGAGGATCGCATGGGCTTCGTCATCGATGATGACGATATCGATGGCGACACGCTCGCCAGCTTCGGCGCACTGCACAGCTTCGTCCGGGCCAAGGCACTGGCGTGACCGCTGGCCTGCGGCTCGGCAGCTACGAGACCGCGCACGGCCCCGAACTGACCATCCGCCGCGGGCCAGCGGATGCGCCGCAGCTGCTGCTGGTGCAGCCGCTGTTCGAGGAGGCGAACTTCACCCGCAGCTTCGCGAGCGATCTGCTGCGCGCTCTGGGTGACGGCATCGGCACCTGGCTGTTCGACCTGCCCGCGCAGGGTGACAGCATCGTGCCGCTCGCCGCGATCCGGCTGGTCGACTGGCGCGCGGCAGTGCGCGCGGTGCAGGCACATGTCGCGGCGGAGACGGGCCATGCGCCGCACGTCGCGGCGGTCCGTGGCGGTGCGTTGCTGGTGGAGGAGGCGCGCTCGCTCTGGCGACTGAATGCGTGCGACGGCGCAGCGGTGCTGCGACCTCTGGTCCGCGCGGGGCGGCATGGCGACAGTGCAGGCATTGGCGGGTGGGCGATCTCACCGGCATTTGAGGAGGATCTGCACGCCGCAACCCTGCCCTGCCCGACCTGCCCCGTCTCCGATCAGGAATGGCCCGGCACGCCACCCTGGCGGCGCGCGGAGCCGGGGCGTGACCCGGCAGTCGCTCAGACGCTGGCCGCCGATCTCGCCCGTTGGATCGCGACGTGCGACGCGCGCTGACGGTCGCCTGCGAAAGCGCGACGTTGGTCGCCAGCCTCGACGAGGCGCCGGGCACGACGGGCCTGCTGATCGTCACCGGCGGATTGCAGGTGCGCAGCGGCGCGCATGGCGGGCAGGCCCGGCTGGCCGCCCTCCTCGCCGCCGCCGGCCATCCCGTCCTCCGCTATGACCGGCGCGGCATCGGCGATTCGGATGGCGACGATCCCGGCTGGCGCGACCAGTTGGCCGACATCGCCGCTGCCGCCGCTGCGCTGCGCCGGGCACAACCGCAGCTGACGCGGATCGTCGGCTATGGCCTGTGCGATGCTGCCGCGGCTCTGGCGCTGCACGGCCGCGCGGCCGGGCTCGAGGCGTTGATCCTCGCCAACCCTCAAGTGGTGGAGCCCGCCGCCGGCCTGCCGCCCCCCGCCGCCATCCGCAGCCGCTATCGCGCGCAGCTGGGGGACGTCGACGCATGGCGCCGGCTGCTCACCGGCCGGCTGGATCTGCGCCGCGTGGCGCGCGGCCTGGCCGCTGCGCTGAGCCGCTCAGGAGCGCTGACGGATCAGCTGGCCGCGGCGCTGCTTGCGGCGCGCCTGCCCACCACCGTGCTGCTGGCGGAGGGTGACGCCACCGCCATCGCCTTCGCCGCTGCGGCGCGAAGCGGACGCTGGCGCGACCTCGCGCTCGACGTGCGCGTGCGGCCGAGTGCCAGCCATGGCTTTGCCGGCGAAGGCGATGCGGCGTGGCTGGCGGAGCAGGTGGCGGCGGTGCTGGGCAGCCGTTCGTAGCTGGCGACGCGGCCGTCCCGCCGCGCGCGATGTCAGAGACTGAACGTCACATGGCCCTGGGCGTCGATGGACCAGGCCGGGTTCCACGCAATCTCCCAACCATGCTCGTCCGGGTCCGCGACATAACCTCGATAGCCGCCGTGCGCGGGCGCATCGGCGGCACGGAGCAACCGACCCCCTGCGGCAACGAGCCGATCGAGCAGCGGCTGCACGTCCCCTCGATCGGCGACATTGTGCGCCATCGCAAACGCGCCCGGCAGGCTCAGCGTGCCGCGTTGCATGTCGCTTTCCAGCGCGGAGATCAGCCAGGTGCCAAGGACGAAACCATTCATCTGATAGAAAATGATCTCCTCATTCTCGAACACGGGGCGCCAGCCGAAACCGTCCACATAGAAGCGGCGCGATCGATCCAGCGCCTGCACGCCGAGCGTCATCACGGAGACCTGCTGTTGCACGACGCCGCTCCCCCGCTTGCCCTAGACCGTCCAGATCAGCACGTTCGCCGCAAACACCGCCGCCGCGATCAGCATCAGCGCCGCACGCCGGCGGTCGCGTCCTTGCACCAGCAGCCACGCGCCGCCTGCCGCCAGCAGGAAAGCGGCCAGCATCAGCGCGCCCAGCACGGCCGCGGCAGGTCCGGTCAAGGTCGTCACAGTCGTGCCCGGAACGGCGTGAAATCGGTTCCCGCATCGAACACGTCCACCCCCTCGCGCCGCTTCAGCGTGGCCACCACCGCATAGGTCAGCGGCGTCAACAGAACCTCCCACGCGACCTTCAGCACCCACTGCGTCGCCAGCACCTTGAGGACGAGCGACCCCGTCCACCCCGCCGCACCAAGGAAGGCGAGCGGATAGAAGATCAGGCTGTCCACCGCCTGCCCCACGATCGTAGACCCGATCGTGCGCATCCACAGGTGCCGCCCGCCGGTCAGCAGCTTCATCCGCGCCAGCACGTAGCTGTTGGCGAACTCGCCCGCCCAGAATGCGACGATGGAGGCGAAGACGATGCGCGGCACCTGCCCGAACACCGCCTCATAGGCCGCCTGCCCGCCCCATTCCGGGGCCGGCGGCAGCGCGACCACCACCCAGCTCATCATCGCCATGAACAGCAGCGCCGCAGTGCCCGCCCAGATGCAGCGTCGCGCGCGGGCATATCCGTAGACTTCGGTCAGCACGTCACCCAGGACATAGCCGATGGGGAAGAACAGGATGCCCGCGCCGAACGGCCACGGGCCGATCCCGGGCAGCTGGATCACCGCCACCTTCCCCGCGCCGAGCACGTTCGACAACAGGAGGATCGTGACGAAGGCGGCCATGACGAAATCGAACCAGGCAAACGGCCGCTCCGCCAGAGCCTGCGCGCTGGTGGCTTGCGGAGATGCGGATCGCGGATCGGTCGCCATGGCGGACAGGCTTAACGTGGTTCCGGCGCGCACGGAACCACGCTATGTGCTGCACCGCGCGCGCCCGTAGCTCAGTTGGATAGAGCACGTGCCTTCTAAGCTCGTGGTCGCTGGTTCGAATCCAGCCGGGCGCGCCAATGACATGGTCGACTTTTCGGCTCAACCGCAGCGCGGCCAGGGATCAGATCACGCCGCGGATCCAGAGCGGAGCTTGCGACATCAGGAACGCCGGAATGGCGAGCACACCTATGATCGCACTTTCGCCGAGCGGGGGATCAGAGGCGCAAGCCGGTCCACCGGCTTACGTTGCTACACTATGCCTTGCCTTGTTCCGCCCCCATTGCTGGACAGCATAGATGTCCCGGATGGCCCACAGCTGCTTGGCAATTTGGCCCGTACTCATCAAGCTGCGACGGGGAACACACCGCCGTCTCAGCCGCGTTCGCGCATGTCAGACCAGGAAGTCGCTGCTACTCAGCTGTGCGAGGGTGATGTTGTCGAACAATAGCGAGTGAGCGGCATCGAAGGCGACGAGCACGTCCGTATAACCGTCCAGGCCGGTGACCTCGCGAGCGAGCGCCAGCGGATCTGTTCCGGCATAAGCTGTGCCACGCAGCGATAGCGTGTCCGCTGCGGGATCGAAACCCGTGACGACGGCAGTCCGGAAGCCGGCATCCAGCGCCAGCGTATCCGCCCCTGCGGTACCGGCCAGCCGCTGCACGTTGATAGCCGCGCCGTCCTTTATCAGCGCATCCACCAGCGTGTCGTAGGTGGCGCCGCCCGCGAACAGATCGTCCCACGCCTCCACCTCGCCCACCATCGCGATGCGACCGAAATGGCGCTGGTAATAGGTATCGATCGTATCGGTGGTGCGGGACAGATATTGTTCGCGATCCAACGTGCCATATTGCCCCTCCACGATGATGCGGTGAGTGGCATCGAGCTCGATCAGCACATTTCCATCGACAACCGAGGTTTGGCCGCCGAACAGGTACGTGTCAGTCGTTTGCCGAACCTTGGCCGGATCCAACAGATCCGCACTCGAATATGCACCGCCTTCGATGACGATGCGATCAGTCCGTGCGTCGAAATTGGTGATCCGTACGTTCGTGGAATTTGCCGGGATGACGAACAGGTCGCTATCCGTGGTGCCGCGCAGCTGGAGAACATTGCCGCCGGTGCCAGGATCGGACATCAGCGCATTCACCAACGTATCGGGTGTGGCAAACGTGTCATGGAGTGAATAGCCCCACGGCTGCGACTCATTGCTTTTGGCCGAACCGAACAGGTCCATCCACACTGCGATTTCGCTGGTCGTGGCGCTTCGTCCGGCAATCGCCCGGTAGGTCTGCGTGATCATCTCGCCGACTTCTGCCTGATGCCTGTCGATGACATGCTCGCGCATGGCGTCGAACGACAGTTCATAGTCGCGGTTGCTTAAGGCGGCGGAGTGTTCGGCGCTCACCTCCGCCGCCGTTGCCGCACGGCCGACGAACATACGATACGCCTCGTCCACGTTGCCGGCGAATACCGCACGACCTTCCGCCGATTCCAGAATCGCGTCGCGCATCAGAAGGTTGCCGTTTCCGGATCCGAGATTGACCAGCCTGCCCGACCAGAACGCATATTCGGACGTGTCTGGCCGGCGTTCCATCAGCATCTCGTACGCGGCGAACACTTGGAGAGATGTGATCGCGTAGCCTAGCACCAGCCCGTCGTTAAACTCGATCCCACCGATCGAGTTGAACGTGTCGGTGCCATCCGGAGAGATCACGAACACGGTGCTGACGCTAGGCAAATACCCGTTCCACGGCGAACTGGCCCCGGTGCGGGCAAAATCAAGCAGTGACTCCGCCATGGTTGCGTTCACGACCGCACTGTCCCGACCATCATCGATGATGAAGCGATAATCTTCGAACAAACCGTAATAGCTATCGTCACCACGCCCGCCGATCAGACGGTCGCTGCCTTGCTCACCGATCATGCGATCGTCGCCGTCGCCGCCAACCAGTAGATCATTGCCTTGCCCACCGCGAAGATCATCGCGACCCGCGCCGCCGTAGATGCGATCACCGCCGTTCACGCCCCACAGCACGTCATCCCCATCCTCGCCGTAGAGGACGTCCTCACCCTCATTGCCGCCGATACTGTCGTTGCCACCGCCGCCGAAGAGCGTGTCGTCTCCATCCTGACCGGAAAGGTCGTCATTACCCAGGCCGCCGTAAACGGTGTCGTCGCCCGCTTTTGCAGTGACAAGGTCTGGTCCATCGGTGCCGGTGATGGTCTCACCGGCGGAGGTGCCGTCGATCACGTTATACGTCACGCCGCGGATCGCCATGTCATCGCTCGCTTAGGTGAGGGAAAGGTATAGGCAGGCACAGTTGCCGCGACCGCGGCTGACGAACATACCGCTTCACAAGCGGCCACTCGAGCCGTGTCTTAGCGCAGTCAGATTGCCGGCGCCAACCAGACCTCGACCTTCCACGCGCCTCAGGTCGACAATGATCGGAACAGCTCGCGGGAAAGCGGCTAGCTTCGCCTTTTAGGCGGTCCTGCGGAAGCGGCCGCACCTCAACTACTAACCCCGCCTCACACCAGGAAGTCGCTTGTGCTGAGCTGGTCGAGGCGCAGGCCGGTGAACAGCAGATCGTGGCTGAGCGTGTCGATCAGCACGTCGATGCGGCCGTCGAGTGCGGTCACCTCGTGCGCGAAGGCGAGCGGGTTGCTGCCGGCGAGCGGGGAGCCGCGCAGATCGATCAAGTCTTGCGCTGGATCGAAGCCGCGGATCAGCAGGTCCTCGGCACCGCCGAGCGCAAAGCTGTCGGCATTGGCGGTGCCAAACACTTCCAAAACCCCGTTGGCGCGCGCCTGCGGGTGCGTGAACAGCGTGTCGATCAGCGTGTCGGTCTCGGTGCCGCTCCGGAACAGCGCGAGCCAGGTGGCGGTCTCGTCCGCACTTGCCGCGCGGCCGAAATGATCCTGGTAGGCGTCGGCGATCTCGCCGCGCGCGCTGGCGCCCAGCACCTGATCGTCGAGGATGGCACCGCGCAGGCTGGTGGCGTCCGCGCCGCCGCGGAACGCGTCCAGCCAGGTCGCCACCTCCGCCTCAGTCGGCGCGCGGCCCCCGAGATCCTGATAAGCGTCGGCAATGACGCTGCGGACATTGGCCTGGCCTGCCGGCTCGGCGAGGATCGCGGCGCGCAGGTCGCCGGCATCCTTGCCCGCCCGGAATAAGTCCTGCCAGGTGGCGGCCTCCTGCGGCGTCGGCGCGCGGCCAAACAGGTCCTGATAGGCGTCCACGATCACCGCACCGGTATACGCCCGGCCTGCTGGGTCGGCGAGAATCTCGGCGCGCAGATCGCCCAAGTCGCGGCCGTCGCCAAACAGTGAACGCCAGGTGGCGACTTCCTGCGCGGTCGCCGCACGTCCGAACAGGTCGAGATAGGTGTCGCCGATCGCAGCAACGCTAAGCGGATCGGCAAGGATCGCGCTCTTGATGGCGCCCACCGGCGCACCTCCCTCAACCTGCTCCCGCCAGAAGGCCAGCTCTTCAGGATTTGCCGAACGCCCGCCATAATCGCGGTAGAGAGCATCGATCTGCGCATTAAGCGGCGCGTTGCGCGTGTCGATCTCGGCCTGGATCGTGGAGCGGACCGTATTGAGATCGGCGCCTTGGCTGAACAGGCTGCGCCACGTCTCGATCTCGGCAGTGGACGCCGCCCGGCCGAACAGCGAACCATAGACATGACCGATGGCATCGGCCGTAAGCGGCGCATTGATCACCACCTGCTCGAAGGCTCGCAGCGAGTAGTTCTCATAGAAGAGCTTGCCCTTCCAGACGGCAATCTCGTCGGCGGTCGCGTCCCGTCCGGCGAACCGCTCGTAAGCCTGATCGATGCGGTTTCCGACAGCGGAGCCGAACGTAGCATTTTCAAACAGCGCCTGGCGTGGATCCCCAGCGCTCCCAAGCGCCACCGCCAACGTCACCAGCTCGCTGTTTGTGGGTGCCCGGCCCACGTAGCTGGCATAGCCCTGATCGACCGCCACGAGGCTGCGCGTCTCGATCACACCATCGTCGAACTGCAGCCTGCTGATGCCGCCGCTCGAGCCGAAGCTGTTGCCGATCACGCCCGCATCATCGCGACCATCCGCGCTTTCGACGTAAAGATGGTATTGAGTGCCGCGGTAGATTGTCTGCTTGACGAGCTCCAGCCTTGCATCCGCGATCGTGTCGGCGAAGACTGCGGTATCAACGCCCTTGCCGTTCGATTGAAAAGTGTCGTTGCCCTTTCCGCCGACGAACACGTCGTTGCCGGCACCGCCGACCAGCAGCGTGCCAAGCTCGTTCCCGATCAGGGTGCCGCCCTGGTCGCCACCAGTGATCGTCGCGATTGCGCCCGCGGCAAGGCGGAGCGTCTCGACATTGTCTGGCAGGCGATAGTCGACCGAGGTAATTACCTCGTCTTGGCCCTCGCCGGCGCGCTCGATGATCACGTCCGGCGGTGACAGTGTGCCGCTGGGCGCCTGCGCCGAGATCACGTACGTGTCGTCACCCGCACCGCCGGCGAGCGTATCCGAACCAAGGCCGCCATCGATGCGATCGCGACCTGCGCCGCCTTGCAAGAAATCGGGCTGATCGGTGCCGACGAGTTGGCCGCCGCCATCGCCCGCGATGATCCGGTTGTCGGTGCCGAGATCGATCAACGTCCCTTGTACGAGCAGCGTGCGGCCGTCGGGTGCGAGCACAAGCGGATCAGCGTTCGAGAAGAACTCCCCTGGAATGGTGGTTCCGACCGCCCAGGCGTTGGTCACCGTCCAATTGGCGGTCGCGACCTCGTAGACCGCGTTCGTCGCAGGATTGGCACCGTAGAGACGACTGCCGTCAGCGCTGAAGGCGATCGCGCTGAACTGCCCCGCACCGAGTTGCTCACGCAACTCCGGCAAGATATCGCGCTGGAGAGCAAGCCTGACGTCGTAGAGATTAAGGGCATCGTCTGTGCCGAGCAGGACCTGTCCAGTGCTGCTTACCGCCGCCAACCCGTTTTTGAAGGCCGGGATAGCATCCGCCAGCGGTTCGCGCGTGGCGAGCAGCGTGCCATTGGCGTCCAGCAGCGCGATTCGCCCCGGGTAAATACCCCCGCTGACCAGATTGTAGGTGCCGCCCGCGCTGGCAGAGACATTCACATAGGCGGGGAGGGCCTCCGTTCCTGCCGATGCGAACGTCCCGGTGACGAGATCGAGCGTGACAAGCGGGAAAGTACCGCCGCCATTTTGGCCTGCTTGCGTGAGGAGCACACGCCCATCAGCCAGCACCTCGACATCGTCGAACGGCCCGGCAAGCCCGGTCACGCGCGTGGTATAGGTGTCCGTCGCGCCCGTCGTCAGGTCGTAGCGGAAGACGCTGATGTCACGCGCGCTGCTTTCGCCGGAGGAAACTTCGTTCGCAGCCTTCGAGGACGTGGCGATGACGAACCGCCCGTCTGCTGTCACGTCGAACCCGCTCAGCCCGCCCCTCTCGCTCAACACCGAGCCGGCATAGGCACCCGTCTCGACCGAGTAGCGGGAGATGTAGCTGCCTTCGAGCGTGTAAAGCGTGGCGCCATCCGGACTGAACCGCTGCGCCTGCGTTCCGGTCGCGTTGAAGACGCTGCGGACGGTCTGAGCCGGCATGTTCTCGAGTCCTCTTCCTGTAACGAAATGTTACTCTCCCCGCGCTCGATGGGCAAGGCGCACCGGAACGCCTCTCACCCTCGGATCGACCTGGCCTTGCGGCTGCAATCAATCTGGGAAGACAACCGTCTTCGTGCCATTGATCAGAACCCGGTCTTCTAGGTGGGCCCGTACCGCCCGAGCCAGAACCCGCCGCTCAATGTCTCTCCCCTTGCGAACCAGAGCTTCAGGCGTGTCGGCATGGCTGACCGGCTCCACGTCCTGAGCGATGATGGGCCCTTCATCGAGATCGGACGTGACGTAATGCGCGGTGGCACCGATCATTTTAACGCCGCGAGCATGCGCCTGATGGTACGGCTTGGCTCCTTTGAAGCCCGGCAGGAAGCTGTGATGGATGTTGATGCAACGGCCAGTCAGGAATGACGCGAGATCGTCTGACAGCACCTGCATATAACGCGCCAGTACCACCAGTTCGGTGCCAGTCTCCTCGACAAGGGCGCGGATGCGCACCTCCTGTTCGTGCTTGGTCTCTCTAGTCACGGGCAGATGATGGAATGGGGCGCCACCAAGATCCCCGAACGTGTCACGCGGGTGATTGGAGATGATCGCAGCCACATCCATGTTCAGCTCACCGATACGCTGCCGGTAGAGCAAGTCAGCAAGGCAATGGTCGAATCTGGACGCGAGCAGCAGCACCTTCTGCCGGCGGTCGCGAGGACGCACCGTCCAGGTCATGCTCAACTGAGAAGCAAGCGGTTCCACGGCTAGCCGTACCGCTGACGCTGCGGCCTCATCAACCACCGTGAACACGACGCGCATGAAGAAGCGTCTCGTCTCGGCATCTTCGAACTGGGCCGCCTGAATGATGTTAGCCTGTTGGCGAAACAGCTCGGCCGTGACTGTCGCGACGATCCCCGGCTGATCCGGGCACGACAGACTTAAAATGTATGCGGTCATGCGATCTCGCCAAATTTGATGATCGCTCGTCATGCCCCGCGTGCGAGCCGACAATCAATGTGCCTGACGGTCCTCTTGTCGGCTCGACGATGGCCAATCTGGCCTATGCGACAGCCGCTCGCATGGCAGGCTCCTATCGATCCCTCAATTTTCGAGTTCAGCACCATGATGAAGCATGCCGGGGCCAACCACATCAGGGATGGCAGGCTGATCCGGCCCCAAGGCTGATGCCCGACATCCTCTGTCTGCCATTCTACCGTCTCGGGCGGCGGGCCAGTCTGCGAACGGCAATTGCAAACATGCTCTCACCAAGACGACCGCAAGATCCAGCTGACATCTGCCTGGCAGGTTGACGCAAGCCGGACCTGGATGATTTACGGACACTTTACCGGCAAGAACTAGTTGCTGCCCTCAAGAGCGATAAGCGGGGATGGAATTTTGCTGCAGTTAACCTACATCAGTAACGTCGTTCCCGGATTAAGCCACGACGCGCTCGAACAAATTCTCGCCGCCTCTCGCAGCCGCAACCTGGCTGCAGGCATCACCGGCCTTCTCGTCCATGATGGCTCTCGCTTCTTGCAGGCACTGGAAGGCAAGTGTGACGCTGTCCAGGCCATCTACGCCAGCATCAAGCGCGATCCGCGGCACTGGCGCGTCGGCGTGCTGAGCATGCGCTCCGTGCCGCGCCGGCAGTTCGGCCTGTGGTCTATGGCCAGCCAGCTTGCGCCTGCCCAGCGGACAGGAGAGGACGTGTTCGCCATGATGGAACGGCTCACGCGTCCCATCGCGAGCAGCATTGCGCGCATGCATCTGCGTGAGGTTGGAACTGCGCCACTGGCTGCTTAGCTCAGAATCGGATGTCTTTTATTCGTGCGCGGCATGCAGCCGCGGCGATCGCTCGTAAAGACCGGTCGAGCGAAGAGACCGCAGCGGACAGGCCGGATCACGCCGCCAATCGGCTCACCACCGTCCTGTTCCGGCCGCTTCGCTTCGCTTCGTAAAGGGCAGCATCTGCCGCGCGCACCAGCGTAGATCCGTCCCGCGCCATGCTCTCGTCCCAGGTCGCCACGCCGAACGACATGCTGGTAGAGCCCAAGGTCTGCCCGTTCTGGCGGATGTTCAGCTCGGTGATCGCCTGCCGCACGATCTCGACGCGGTGCAGCAGCGTCTCGGCGTTCGTTCCCGGAGCGATGATCGTGAATTCCTCGCCGCCATAGCGGCAGACGACGTCCCCGTCGCGAAACCGGCTGCGCATCTCGGCCGCAACCGTCTGAAGCACCGCATCCCCCGCATCGTGGCCGAACTCGTCGTTGAACCGCTTGAAATGGTCGACGTCGCACATGACGAGGCTGAGCGGGGTGCCGGACCGAGAAGCGCGCGCAATCTCCAGTGCGAGCGCTTCCTCCATGTAGCGGCGGTTGAACAGCCCGGTGAGCGGATCCCGGATCGTCTGTTCGCGCAGCGATCGCTGGAGGCGGTGATTGACGAGCGCTGAGGCGATGTTCTCCGTCAGCACGGTCAGGTGATAGCGGCTTTCGCCCTCGACCGATCCTCGCAAGGTCAGCACGCCGATCACCTCGCCGCCCGCCAGCAGCGGCTCGCAATGATAGACTTCCCCCTCGTGCGCATGGCCGCAGACGATGTCGCAGCCCGGCGCGCTGACGAAATGGCTCTGCCCGCGGCGAAGCGCCCAGCATTGATCCGGCGCGAAACCACCCGGCAAGGTGGCGTCGTCACCCCACGAAGCGAGCGGCAGCAGCAGGTTTCGAGAATTGTTGTGCGCGTACAGCGTGCCGGGAAGGTCGGGCATGATCCGCGGCACGAACACCTGGATGATCGAGGCCAGCTCCTCGTCGGTGCGCGCGGCCTGCATCCGGTGCGCCATGCCGCCAAGGATCTCGATCGCCTCGCCACGCTTCTGCAGCGTCGCGGTATTCTGCAGAAGCTCAGCATTGGCGCTTTGCAGCCGCTGCTCGCTCTGCTCCTGCTCGTCGAGCGCGCGCTCCAGCCGATCCGCCATGTCGTTATAGCCGCGCGCCAGCCGCCTGAACTCGATCGAGCCCATGCCCGGGCCGACCCGCGCACCGCGAACGCCATGCCCCAGCCCAGTCATCGCCTCGAGGATGGTCTTGAGCGGGCGGCGGATGCTGCGGACCAGGAAGGCGAAACCGACGAGCACGATCAGCGCCACGATCGTCGCCCCGAACAGGGCCAGGCGCTCGCCGCGCGCGACGCGCTGCTCGGCTGCCCCGACCCTCTCCTTCTGGAACCTGCGCTCTTCGTCGAGAAAGGCCTCGGCACGGACGTTGACCGCGTCCATCAGGTCGCGGCCGGTGCCGCTCTGGATGGCACGGACGGCGGAGGCGAAGTCGCCGCGGCGGCCGAGATCGAGCGGCCCTCGCAACGTCGTCGCCCGCCTGGCCATCAAGCCGGCCAGTTCGCGCGCACGCGCATGCTGTGGGGGATTGTCGCGGGTCAGCGCGACGATGCGCTTGATGGCGGCGGCAGATTCGCCGACGCTGGCTCCGAAAGATCGGGCATAAGCCGGTTCATGCGTGATGATGAAGCCGCGCTGGCCTGATTCGGCTTCGCGGAGATGATCGAGCGCCTCCTGCGTCGTCTCGATCACGGCGGCGGAATGCGTGACCCAGCGGAAACTCTCGGTCGTCTGATGCGAGGCGTCCATCAGCAGCCCGGCCAGCGACACCAAGGCCACCAGCACGATCAGCCCCAGCCCGGCGATTCGACCGGAAATCGACGCAAACATGAGGCGATCTTATGGTTGATGTCTTTAGAGGAGCTTACCGGGCGAACGCCTGCCCGGCCCCAGATCACGCCGGATCGGCAGCCACGCGGATCAGATCGCTTGCGATCAGAGCGGCGGGCCGAAAACCGACCAGCCTGTCCGATGGCTCAGCATCTCGAGCGCACGAACGCCCAGCATCGAATTGCCGTGCTGGTCCAGATTGGGCGACCAGACCGCGATGGAGGCGATCTCCGGGGCGATGGCAAGGATGCCGCCGCCGACGCCGCTTTTGGCAGGCAGCCCGACGCGCAGCGCGAAGTCGCCAGATCCATCATAGTGACCGCACGTCATCATCAACGCCGACACCTCGCGCATCCGCTTTGCGCGCTCATCCTCGCCCTTGTCGTCCGGCGAGCGGCGCGTGCGGGTCAGGAACAGGCCAGCCTGCGCCAGCCCGCGACAGTCGAGCGCGATCGCGCACTGATGGACATAGGCTTCCATCACCTCGTCGAGCGGTGAGTGCAAATTGCCGTGGTGCCGCATGAAGCTCATCATCGCGCGGTTGAGATCGCCACCGTCATGCTCGGTGGCGAGGACCGCGTCGTCCAGGCCGACTGTGCCGTCCGTCATCTGTCCGCGGACGAAATCCATGACCGCGCTCGCCTGCATGTCGTCGCCGAGTTGCTCGACCAGGATGTCGACGATCACCAGCGCGCCGGCATTGACGAACGGGTTGCGCGGTATGCCCTTGGTCCGCTCCAGATCGATGATGGAGTTGAACGGATCACCGGACGGCTCGCGTCCGACCCGCTCGAATAGCCGCCGCCCGACCAGACAGAGGGCCATCTCCAGCGCGAACACCTTGGCGATGCTCTGGATCGGAAACGGGGTGGCGGCAGCCCCCGCATGGACGATCTCGCCCTCACGCGTCACCACCGCGATCCCGAACGGACCTGGCTCGAGCCCCTCTTCCTTGGCGTCCGCGCAAGCCTCGATCTCGGCCGCCTTGTCGACAATGTCCGCCGCTATCTCTCCGACGATCTGCTCCAGCGGCTGCGGCAACATGGTTCTCCCGTTATCGGCGGCTCAACGATGCAGCCGACGAAACGACGCGGCGCCGAAGGCTCTTTCCTACATGTTCCCGCTGTGTTCTCAGTTCCGGCATGGGCGCGAACCGCAGACCGAGAGCGATCGGACACTATGGCTGGGTGGATGCGGACGTGGGCGTCGAGTGCCTGCGCTGCGGCGTGGTGACGGTCTATTGCGACTTTGCCGCGGCGAGATGCTTCAGCGAGCGGGGTTGGTCGGTGGCCGCCGGCGACGCGATCAAGCGGTTCCTGTGTCCGTGTGGAAGCCGGGATCTGCGCTTCAGGCCGGTTGCGATGGCGATGCGCCCGAAGCCGATCCCGGCGCGCCCCGCTCCCCTGCGTCCGATCTACCGTGAGGACGAGCGCAGTCTGCGCAGGCGTGGGCCGGCGGACTTCCCCGACAAAGCGGCGATCGACACGGCCTTGTCGGTGCTTGAGCGGGCAATCTACGCCTGCCGTTATACCGAAGAGCGCGTTCCGGATCCCCATGTCACAGCCGCTTTGGAGGTGCTGCGGCCTTATTGTTTCGACACGTCCGACGTGGACGGGTTCCGGCACCAGCTGGCCCTCGCCGGGAAGCTTTGCGGTGGGCACGCGGAAACGGCGCTGACCGGCATACGGCGCCAGTTGGGAGTGAAGGCTGATGGTCGCAGCACGGCCTAGCTGCGGCGGTTGCCAGCGTGCGCGATGACGGCGATGCTGACCTAATGGAAGGCCTACCGAGCAAAGATCAGCTGCTCTCCATACAACAGCCGCCGATCGCCCCCCATCAAACGCGTGATCGCGTGCATTTGCACTCATTTCGAACTGGGAGGCACGCACCAAGAACTGCCTACCTTGCAACGCTAATAACCATGTGTTGATCAAAGTCGGTTCGGGCCGCCATGGCCATGTATCCAGTCGCCGCAATGTCGGAACTACGCGCGCGGTCATGGGGTTTGGACCAACCCATGTTAGCAAGGGCCGTCCATGTATTCCGAGCTGACCTATTTCGAGGGCGCCCACTTCCAGCACATCGCGGACTACCAGGAGCAGCTGCGCCTCAAGTGGCGCAGCCCTTCGTCTGCAGCGGACGCGGGCGCTCGCTCAAGCGGGCTGGCGGCTGCCGGGCGGGTGCGGACGGCGCCATCGCTGCGCGCCGACTCTGCCCGGCAGTCGTAAAGGAGTAGCTACGGCCCACATGCAGAGCAGCCGGCGCAGCAGGTCGTCGCGCTAAGTCGGCGCTCGACGATACCCCTCCACCAAGAGCAGACGGGTTCCTCCGGCGCAGCCCGCGCCTTATGGCCGGCGGGCAGCAGAGCATCTGCCACTGCAGGGTAATGCTCCGGCTTGATGCGCCTTGCGACGTGCCGCTCTGCAATCCGCTCGCTCGCCGGCTTCAGCACGTCGAGCTTGTCGACATTCTGGGCAAAGGCGAGGATCGCGGCCGCAAGCCGCTTGGGCTGCTCGCCCGAGACGTGAGCGGCCTCGTCGAACAGCGCCTTGATGCCCTCGTCCCTGAACAGCCGCTCGTACATGCGGGTCGTGAGCGCGACGCCATGTTGGTGGAGGGCCGGCGCGGTGCCTTTGACGATCGCCATCGTCTCGGCGGAAAGCGGCTTGGCCATCGAACATTCCTCGGCCAGTTGGAGCGACGCTCGCGCGCCACCGGCCGACATCAGGACGGCCGGGGCCGCCGGTATTTGTTCCAGCGCAAACAACCCAGCTTTCGCATCCACCAGTTACAGGCATTCCGTGCGACGCTGTTTCGCACCTTGCGGATCGCCCCCGCCCCGCCATTGTAGCCGCCGTGAATCGCAAGCGGGGGGCAACATGCGCGTGATGTGGACGGCAACGGTGGCAGCGGCAGCCTTGATGATGGCGGCTCCGGCTGCGGCGCAGATCGCCCCGGCCAAGCTCGACGCGCTGAAGGCGGAGGCGGCGGCCGGCGTGCAGAAGCGCGCCAAGCTCGTCCAGGAAATGATCGATTCGATCTTCAGCTTCGGTGAGCTCGGCATGCAGGAGGTGGAGACCTCACGCTACATCACCGCCGTGCTGGAGAAGAACGGCTTCACCATCCAGCGCGGCATCTCGGGCATCCCGACCGCCTGGTCCGCCACGTGGACGCAGGGCAGCGGGGGGCCGGTGATCGCGGTCGGCTCCGATCTCGATGGCATCCCCAAGTCCAGCCAGAAGCCGGGCGTGGCCTGGCGCGAGCCGCTGGTGGAAGGCGCGCCCGGCCATGGCGAGGGGCATAATAGCGGCCAGGCGGTCAACATCGCCGCAGCGCTCGCGGTCAAGGACATCATGATCCGGGAGAAGATCCCCGGCACGCTGCTGCTGTGGCCCGGCGTCGCCGAGGAACCGGTGGCGGCGAAGGCGTGGTTCGTGCGCGACGGCTTGTTCAAGAATGTCGATGCGGTGCTGTTCACGCATGTCGGCTCGAACCTGCAGACCAGCTGGGGCCAGCCGCAGGGCACCGGCGTCGTCTCCGTCCTTTATACGTTTACGGGCGAAAGCGCGCACTCCGCCGGCGCGCCATGGCGCGGGCGCAGCGCGCTCGACGCGGCGGAGCTGATGGACATCGGCTGGAACTTCCGCCGCGAACATCTGCGCCCCGAACAGCGCTCGCACTCCGTCATCACCGATGGCGGCGATCAGCCGAACGTCGTGCCATCGAAGGCGACGACCTGGTATTATTTCCGCGAACAATCCTTCGACAACATCCGCATGAATTTCGAGATCGGCAACACCATCTCCGAAGCCGCGGCCAAGATGACGGACACCACCGTCGAGCATCGCATCGTCGGCACCGCCGCGCCGCAGCACATGAACCGCCCGATGGCCGAGGCGGCTTATGAAAATATCAAGAAGATCGGCCTGCCCGAGTGGACGCCCGAAGAGCAGCAATTCGCCCGCGCCGTGCAGAAGCTGGTCGGCGGCAAGGAAAAAGGTCTCGACACGAAGATCGAGGAGCTGAAGGCCCCCGATGCCGAGCCGAAGAGCGGCGGCTCGGACGATATCGGCGACGTTTCCTGGACGAAGCCGACCATCACGATCCGCTACCCCTCCAACATCCCCGAACTGCCCGGGCACAATTGGTCGAACGCAATCGCCATGGCGACGCCGATCGCGCACAAGGGCGCTGTCGCGGGCGGCAAGGCGATGGCGATGACAATGCTGGACCTGCTCACCCGGCCGGACCTGCTTGCCCAGGCGAAAAGCTACTTCACCGACGTCCAGACCAAAAACACCAAATACCAACCGATGATAACCAACGAGAAGCCGTATATCGAAATCAATTCGGAGATCATGGCGCAATATCGGGAGAAGATGCGGCCGCTCTACTATAATCCTAAAAAGTACGGCACCTATCTCGAACAGCTCGGCATCAAGTGGCCCAGCCTCGTGAAGCCGCAATGAATGCGGCGATGAGCGGCACTCGGCTGCGCCCGCTGATCCGCTACTGACGTCATGCACGACACGCCCACTGCCGCCCGACGGCAGTGGGCACTGCCCGAACGATGCAGCGACCACGCTCAGGATCGCCTCATGACGCCAGCCGAGTCCCTCCAATTGCTGGCTCTGCCCACCACGACGACAGATCGCTGGCTCGAGCAACTGGCCGAGCCGCAACGGCATTACCACACGCTGGAGCATGTCACCGCCATGCTCGCCCACGTCGACAAAGTGTCGTCGGAATGGAATCAGCCGAATGCTATCGCCCCGCTCCACCAGCGCGAGTTTGTCGCCGCCATCTGGCTGCACGACATCGTCTACGATCCGCGGTCCAGTGACAATGAAGAGCGATCGGCGGAACAGGCGCTGCACGATCTGGCGGGAAGCGGCCTGCACGCCGACACCGTCGCGGCTCTGATCATGGCCACCAAGCGGCACGATGCGGCGACCGAGTTGGAGAAGGCGCTGATCGACCTCGATCTCGGCATCCTGAGCGCCGCGCCCGCTGCCTATGATCGCTATGCCCGCCAGATCCGCATGGAATATGATTTCGTCCCGTACGACACATACCGGGCGGCCCGGATCAAGATCCTCGACGGCTTTGACAGGCGCGTCATCTTCCGGACTGCTTCATTCACGCCGCTAGAGGCACAGGCGCACGAGAACCTCCGCCGCGAGATGCAACACTTGCGCAGCTGACCTGCTCCGCTCACCGCCGCAGCGCCACGACCTTCCGGTCGGGATCGACCACCCGATCGATCGCGGCAGCCAGGTCCGCGCGGCGGAAGGGCTTGTCGAGACGCGGCAGATCGGGCGCCTTGTCGGCCGGCCCGGTATAGCCGGTGATCAGCAGCAGCGGCAGGCCGGGCCGAAGCGCGCGGACACGCTGCGCCAGTTCGGCCCCGTCCATGCGCGGCATCTTGTAATCGGTGACGACGATGTCGACGGGCAGATCCGGCAATCGCGCCAGCGCCTCGGCGCCGCTGCTCGCCTCCGCCACGTCATGGCCCATCTCGCGCAGCATCTCGGCGGTGGCGACGCGGACAAGCTGCTCGTCATCCACCAGCAGAACCGACAAGGGTCGGCGGATCGGCGCAGGCTCGTCCGCCCGCTTGTCGTGCGGCACGGCGCGCTCCGCGGCGACCGGCAGCCACAGGTCGACGCGGGTTCCCTCGCCGACCACACTGGTCAGGCGAAAACCGCCGCCCAGCTGCGAGGCGAGGCCATGCACCATCGACAGGCCGAGCCCGGTCCCCTTGCCGACCTCCTTCGTCGAATAGAAAGGCTCCACCGCGCGCGAGAGCGTCGCCGCATCCATGCCGATGCCGGTGTCGATCACCGACAATCGCGCATAAAGGCCGGGCGGAACCTGCGCCACCTCGCCGGGCCCAAGCGACGCCCCCTCCGCGACCAGCGTCAGCGTGCCGCCAGCCGGCATCGCGTCGCGCGCATTGACGCACAGGTTGAGGATCGCGAGCTCAAGCTGGTTCGGGTCAGTCGTGATCGCGGACAGCGTCAGATCGACACGCATCCGCACCTCGATGGTCGAGCCGACGGAGCTGGCGATCAGATCGCGCATGCCATCGAGCAGCGCCCCCAGATCCACCGCCCGCGTCTGCAACGCCTGCCGCCGCGCAAAGCCGAGCAGCCGCTGGACAAGGGTGCGCGCACGCTCTGCCGATTCCAGCGCACCGCCGATCAGCTTGTCGGCGCGCGCATCATCCTTGCCGTAGCGGCGATGCATCAGATCGAGAACGCCGGTGATCGGCGTCAGCAGATTGTTGAAATCGTGCGCGACACCGCCAGTCAGCTGGCCGAGCGTCTCCAGCTTCTGCGCCTCGTGCAGCTGCGCCAGGACGATCTGCCGCTCGGCGGTCGCCTCCTCCACCCGCTGTTCGAGCGAGGAGGTCAGCTCGCGCAGCTCCATCAACCGCTCGCGCGCGTCATACTGCCGGCGTCGCCCCCGCAGCGCGGCGTGCGCGAGGCTCACCAGCGTGGTCGGGTGGAACGGCCGCTCAAGGAAGGTGACGTTGCCGAGCAGCCCAAGGTAGCGCGCCGCGGAGGGATTGCGCTCCAGCCCGCCCCCGCGCGTCGTGAGCAGGATGACCGGCAGGTCCGACCATTCCTCCTGCCGCGCCAGCCATCGGGCCAGCGGCGCGGGATCGACCGTCACCAGCGCTTCTTCGGTGACAAGGATGAATCCGGCGCCGAGATCCAGCCCATCCACCAAAGCAGGCAGCGAAGCGTAGGCGGTGGCCGCAATCCCCGCCTCCTTCAGCATCGCCGACGCAATCGCCGCATCGCGCCCCCGCGGCGCGAGCAGCAGACCTCGTTCCGAATTCTCGATCGTCACTCCTCATCCTCAAGAAGCGCCGCATCGGGCCCGATCAGCGACGGCACGCCACGCAGAACGCCTTGGAAGTTCGTCAGCGGTTCGCCGAGCGTCACGCCCCGGCTGTCGATCCGGAACTCGCGGATCGTATTCTCGTGCACGCCCGTCCGCTTCTTGACCACCGAGATCGCCCGCCGCACGCGCCCGCGCGCTTCGAAATAGCGTTGAAGGATGACGATGTCTGCCAGGTAGGTCACGTCTACCGGAGTGCGCATGTCGCCGACCAGGCCGTGCTGCGCGACAGTCAGGAAGGTCGTCGCACCCTGCCGGTTCAGGAATTGCAGCAGTTCATGCATGTGCAGGATCAGCGCCGTCTCACCCGGCATCGCCGCCTGATAGCCGTTAAGGCTGTCGATCACGATGGTTCTTGCCCCGTGGACTTCGACGCAGTGGCGCACCCGTTCGGTGAACTCACCGGGCGTCAGTTCCGCAGCGTCGACCTGTTCGAGGATCAGTTGACCGCAGTTGATCATCGCTTTCAGATCGATGCCCACCCCCTTCGCTCGGTCGATCAGCAGGCCGATTTCCTCGTCGAACACGAACATCGCCGCCTTCTCACCCCGGGCGAGCGCCGTCACGACAAAGGTGAGCGTCAGCGTCGATTTGCCCGTGCCCGCAGGTCCGAGGATCAGCACACTCGTTCCCCGCTCCACCCCACCGCCGAGCAATGCGGTCAACTCCGGCGATGAGGATTCGATCAGATCGCGGCGAAACTCCCCACGATGTTCCGCTGAGACCAGCCGCGGGAACACGCGGACGCCGCCGGTTGCGATCACCATGTCGTGATAACCGCCGCGGAAGCGCCGCCCGCGATATTTGATCACGCGCATCCGCCGGCGATCGGAGCCATAATCGGGCGCAAGCTCCTCCAGCCGCATCACACCATGCGCCACGCTGTGCACCGTCTTGTCGTGCGCGTCGGCGGTGAGATCGTCGAGCATCAGCACGGTCGACTTCTGCCGCGCGAAATAGTGCTTCAATGCCAGCACCTGCCGCCGGTAGCGCAGCGAGCTTTGCGCCAGCAGCCGGATCTCCGACAGGCTGTCGAGGACCACGCGCGCAGGCTGCACGCGTTCGACCGCGTCGAAGATGCGCCGCGTCGTCTCGCCAAGCTCAAGGTCGGATGAGTAGAGCAGGCTCTGCTGCTGCTCGTCGTCGAGCAGGCTTTCCGGCGGCACCAGCTCGTACACGTCGATCCCGTCGAGCGACCAGCCGTGCGATTCCGCGCTGGCCCGCAGTTCATCCTCGGTCTCGGACAAGGTGATGTAGAGGACGCGCTCGCCCGCCGCGGCGCCGTCCATCAGGAATTGCAGCGCGATCGTCGTCTTGCCCGTGCCGGGCGATCCCTCCAGCAGAAACAGCCGCCCGCGCGCCAGCCCGCCGGCCAGCACATTGTCCATGCCGGCAATGCCTGTCCGTGCCTGCTCGGGACCCTGCGCCATTCAATCCGCTCCTCCGCTCGCACCGATACGCGAACGGAACGGACCTTAACCGCAACACCCCCGCCCCGCCAAATCGCGGGCGCAGACCTCGACACCGACTTACGAAGCAAGCTCTTCTATCGTCGTCCAAAAACCTGGGATGGTTCAGTCGCCCGGCGTCATCGGAGCGTCCACGGCGATGTAGAGCGTCTCCACCCCCTGGCTCTCCGCCCAGGCGATCCCCTGCTCCTCCGCCGCTTCCCGCGTATCCACTTGCACGCCGGTCAGCGCCACGGAGTCGTCGCCGCACATGGCCGTCCCCATCAGGGTGACGCCGTCCTCCGGATGGCTTTCAATCGAGATGCAATCGGCATCCGGAGGCGCACTCTGTCCGGTCGGCAACCTGATGATCTTCATACGGCCCTCGTGCGCTTCGCAGCCTAAGCGCCGGGCATCGACATTTGGTTCCGGTGCGGCCCTTTCCTGCGCTACGTCGGACAGCCAGCTGACGGATTGACGCACCCCCTCGCAGCACGCCAAGCGGAATGCGGTGACGCTCAGCCTCTCCTCCAGGGATGCCCGCCGCATCGCGCTTGCGGCGCAGGGTTTCGGCAGCCCGCCTCCGTC
Source organism: Sphingomonas jatrophae (assembly GCF_900113315.1). Lineage (GTDB taxonomy): Bacteria > Pseudomonadota > Alphaproteobacteria > Sphingomonadales > Sphingomonadaceae > Sphingomonas_P > Sphingomonas_P jatrophae. The sequence goes on from NZ_FOZG01000001.1 coordinate 1,088,057, forward strand.
GCAGCCATCGGCCACGCACCTCCGCCGCACCATCGATCGTCTTGGCCTGTTCCAGATCGACAGCGTCAACGTGCTCACGCGCGCGCACTATTTGCCCGCTTTCTCGCGCTTGGGCATCTATGATCGCGCGCTGCTCGAGCAGGCGGCGTGGGGGCCGAGGCGCCAGCGCCGCCTGTTCGAATATTGGGCGCACGAAGCCTCGCTGCTGCCGCTCGACCTCCATCCTTTGCTCCGCTGGCGGATGGCGCAGGCTGAACGGGGTGACGCCGGCTACAAGGGCCTGAGGGTCTTCGCGTCCGACCTGCGCCATGAAGCGCAGGCCGTGCTCGATCGCATCACCGCGGAAGGTCCGCTCGCCGCCGCAGACTTCGAGAACGGGTCGAGCCGGAGCGGCTGGTGGGAGTGGAGCCACACCAAGCGCGCGCTGGAATGGCTGTTCTGGTCGGGCCAGATCACCACAGCCACCCGGCGCGCCGGCTTCACCCGCGTCTACGACCTGCCCGAACGCGTCCTGCCGCCCGCCATCCTCGCCTTGCCGACGCCCGATGCCGCCAGTGCGCAACGCACCCTGATCGAGCGCAGCGCCCGTGCCCTCGGTGTCGCCACCGCAGCCGACCTGCGCGACTATTTTCGGCTGAGGCCGGATCAGGCGGATCACGCCATTGCTGCCGAGGTGGAAGCCGGCAGTCTCATTCCGGTGGCGGTCGAGGGGTGGCGCCAGAAAGCGTGGATGCACCGCAATGCACGCCCCCCGCGTCCGGTTCGCGGCGCTGCTCTGCTGGCGCCGTTCGATCCGCTGATCTGGGAGCGGAGCCGCACCGAGCGGCTGTTCGGCTTCCACTATCGCATCGAAATCTACGTGCCGCAGCCGAAGCGCACATTCGGCTATTATGTCCTGCCCTTCCTGCTCCACGAGGCGCTGGTCGCCCGCGTCGATCTGAAGGCCGATCGTGGTGCGGGAACCCTGCTCGCTCAGCGGGTCAGCATCGAACCCGGCGCGTCTTCGGAAGCCATCACGCGGCTCATGGCCGAGCTGGAGCGGATGGCCGGATGGCTCGGGCTTGAGAGCGTGCGGATCAAGGACGTCGTCTATCCATCCTGATCAGTAGGGGGAGCCGCAGCACACGGCTGCAGCCCCCGTCCCGATCACTCGGGCAAGCCGTAATTCTTCGGCTTGCCGAAATCGGCCTGGCCGCCCTGCGCACCCATGCCGCCCTGATGGCTGGCATCGGCATCGTCGGTCGCGCTGGACATGGCGCGGCGGCGGCGCAGTTCCATCCGCTGCGCTTCGGTCATCATCGTATCGTCGGCCGTTCCTTCGGACGGGCCGCCTGCGGCGGCACCCTGGTCGGACACGCGATCGGTGAGGTTGTCATCGCCCATGGTCAATCTCCTTAAGCTCTAATCGAACGAAGCGGCCCGCGCGCCTGTTCCGCCGCAACCGGCGGTGAACCAGCCCGAGGCCCGTCCGTTGGAGCTGGCCGAGGCCGTGGAGGTGCGATGTTCGTCCTGTTTTCCAGCAAGCTGGGCTGCGCGGGATCGCTGCTGGTTTCGCTGGGCCTCAGCCTGTTGCTGCTCTTCCTTATGGGCTGGCTGTGAGCCGGCCGAGGCGCTTCGGCACGCTTGCTCTGGCGCTCCTGCTCGCCGCCTGCGGCTCTTCGCCTGAGCAGGGCAGCGCGCCCTCCGTCTCGGAGGAGGATCGCGCTTATGGCGCCGAGCAGCATCCCAAGCTGCTCGCGGAGTTCGGCGGCGCCTATGCCGGGCGGCAGAGCGCCTATGTCGCAGCGCTGGGCGAGAGGATCGCCACGGCGGCGGGCCTGCCCGGGCGCTGCACCTTCACGCTGGTCAACAGCGACGTGGTCAACGCTTTCGCGGTGCCCGGCTGCTTCATCTACGTGACCCGCGGCCTCGTCGCGGTGGTGCGCACCGAGGCGGAGCTCGCCTCCGTGCTCGGCCATGAAGTCGGGCACATCCTCGGCAGTCATGCGCAGCGGCAGCAGCGCCGCTCGGTGTGGCGAACACTGGGCGTCCTCGCCGTCAGCCTGAGCGGCTCCGAGGCGATGACCCGGCTCGCCGGTCAGGCCGCGCAATATTTCACGCTGCGTTATTCGCGCACGCAGGAATATGAGGCGGACGATCTCGGCCTGCACTATCTCCAGCAGGCCGGTTACGATCCCTATGCCGCGGCCGGCATGCTCGGCGCCCTGCAGCGGCAGGAGCGGTTCATGGCCGCATCCGGCGGGCGCGACGCGGCGCGCGGCATTCCGGAATGGGCGCTCAGCCACCCGCTGACCGAACACCGCGTCGAACGCGCGCTCACCGCAGCCCGGGAGACCGGCCTTGCCGACGATGCGCTGCCCGAGCGCAAGCAGGCCTATCTCGATGCGGTGGACGGCATGCTCTACGGCGACGATCCGCAGCAGGGCTTCGTGCTCGGCCGGCGTTTCGCCCACCCGGTCATGCGCATCGCGTTCGAGGCGCCGCCCGGCTTCGCACTGACCAACAGCCCTACCGCAGTGCAGCTGAGCGGCCCGGCCGGCCTGCGCGGTGAGTTTGGCGGCGGACCGATGCCGTCAGGCGGCGTCGAGGCCTATGCCGAGCAGCTGCTCCGCCAGATCGTCGGCGATGGGCCCGCCCAGGTGGAGGCGGCGGAGCGGATCCCGCTGGACGGCATCTCCGCCGTCGCGCTGCGCGCCAGCCTTGCCGGGCGCAACGGCCCCGTGCCGCTGTCCATCGCCGTTTATGACGATGGCGCGGGCGGTGCCTTCCACTTCGTCATCATCGCCTCCCCGTCCGATCCGCAGACCGCGCAGATTGCCGACCTGTTCCGCTCCTTCACGCGGCTGTCCGCGGCCGAGGCCGCCACGCTCAGGCCGCGCGTCATCGAAACAGTCGTTGCCAAGCCGGGAGACACCGCCACCACGCTGAGCCGCCGCGTCGCCGATCCGCACCCCCAGGCGCTGTTCCTGCTGCTGAACGATCTGCCGGCGAACACCGCGCTCACGCCCGGCACGCGCATCAAGACCGTCCGCTACGGCGCGCCGCGCTGAGGGACATTCGCAGCGCGCGGCACGTTGAGCTTCTCGATCAAGGAGATTGCCCATGTCCAAGGCCCTTGCCCGCTTCACCATCGAGCCTGGCGGCGGAAGCCAGGTCCCGGGCGTTGGAAGCAAAGCGGAGGACTGAGCCTTGCCCGCGCCGACCGTCGTCGATCTGCCCCACAGCCTCGGCCGCGCGGAGGCCAAGCGGCGGGTCGCCGCGCGGCTGGGCGAACTGCCGGGGCACCTGCCCGGCGGCGCCGCCGAGGTGCATTCGACGTGGCGGAGCGAGCATGAACTCGCGCTCGACATCGCCGCAATGGGTCAGCGCCTCTCCGCCACGCTCGACATCCAGGATCGGATCATCCGCGTGACGATGGCCCTGCCGCCGATGCTCGCCTTCATGGCCGGCGCGATCAGCGCGGCGGTGCAGAAGAAGGGCAGTCAGCTGCTGCTCGGCAAGGATTAGCGGGCAGCCTCCGCCGCCGGCTCCAGCACGCGCTCCACCGCAGGCAGGATTGCATCGACCACCCGGGCGATCGCGCGCCCGTTCGGGTGCACGCCATCCCACAACACCATGTCAGGATGGCCGAGCACACCGTCTGGGAAGAAGTCGCAGATGCTCGCGCCATGCCGCTCCGCCAGCGCCGCATGGATGCCGAGATAGCCGGCCGCGCGCTGCCGCAGAAAAGCGGGCGGCGCGACGGTGGTCAGCAGCACCGGCACGCCGCAGCGGCCAAGCTCGGTCAGCAGACCCTCAAGGCTCGCCCGCGTGGTGGCGGGCGGCACCTGCCGCAGCACATCGTTCGGCCCCGCCTGCACGATGGCGAGGTCGGGCCGCCGATCGAGCGCGGACAGCACGCGCGGCAGGCGGCGCAGAACATCGGCCGTGGTGTCGCCTGATACCCCGGCATTGACCACGCGTGCGCCGGAATACCGCGCGCGCAGACGCTGCTCCAGCAAGGCAGGAAAGGTGTCGCTCGGGGACAGACCGTAGCCGGCGACGAGGCTGTCGCCGAGCGCGAGGATGAGCGGGGATGAGGTGGACATCGGTCCGCAGGAGATAGGAAGCGGGCCGCGAGATTAGAATGGATCCGCCTGCCTAGCCGCCCACCAGCGGCAACAGGCTGTCGGCAAGCTCGTCCTTGCGGAACGGCTTTGCCAGGCGGGGCAGATCGGGGGCGACGCCGTCCTGCTCGGCATAGCCGGACACCAGCAGCACCGGCGTCCCCGGCCTGAGCGACCGTACCGCCTGCGCCAGATCGGATCCGGTCATGCCCGGCATCAGGTGATCGGTCACCAGCACGTCAAACGGCGTCGCGCAGCCGACCAGCGCGAGCGCTTCCTCCGCCGATGTCGCCTCGGTGACGCGGAAGCCGAGATCGCTCAGCATGTCGGCGGTGCTCATCCGCACCAGATCCTCGTCGTCGACCAGCAGCACCGTGCCGCGCCCGCCGCCTGCCTGTGTCGCCGCCGGGCGCGCGCCGGCCTGCTCCGGTGCGGCGCTGCTGCGCGGCAGCCACAGGTCGACGCAGGTGCCGAGCGCCGGCTGGCTGCGGATGGTCAACGCGCCGCCCAGCTGCGACGCGAGGCCGTGCACCATCGACAGGCCGAGGCCCGTCCCCTTGCCGATGCCCTTGGTGGAGAAGAACGGCTCCACCGCGCGCGCCAGCGTCCCCTCGCTCATGCCGATGCCGGTATCCGCGACCGACAGGCGGATATAGCGGCCGGCGGGCAGATCGGCGGGGTGGCCGGCGTCGATCGCCTCGTCCGTCGCCGCGATCCGCAGCGTGCCGCCATCCGGCATCGCATCGCGCGCATTCACCGCAAGGTTGAGCAGCGCCATTTCGAGCTGGTTCGGATCCGCCTTGGCGGGCGGGAGATCCGGCGCGGTCTCCACCACCACCTTGATCTGCGGGCCGGCAGTGCTGGCGACCAGCTCTCCCATGCCCGCGACCAGCGCCGCCACGTCCACCGGCACGGGCTGCAACGGCTGGCGCCGCGCGAAGGCGAGCAATCGCTGCACCAGCGTGCGCGCCCGCTCGGCCGATTGCATCGCGCCCGCGATCAGCCGCTGCTCGCGCTCGCCGCCCACGCCACGGCGCTGGAGCATGTCGAGCGAGCCGACAATGGGGGTCAGCAGATTGTTGAAGTCATGCGCGACGCCGCCGGTCAGCTGGCCCATCGCCTCCATCTTCTGGCTCTGCCGCAACGCTTCCTGCGCCGCCTCCAGCTCGGCCTGCCGCGCCTTCTCCTCGGTGATGTCACGCGTGATCGAGTAGAGCTTGCCACCCTCCGGCACCGCCATCCACGACAGCCAGCGCCACTCGCCCGCTTTGGTTCGATAGCGGTTCTCGAGGTTTATGACGGGGCTGCTGCTGCGCACGCGCTCGAACGCGGCGGCACTGGTGTCGACATCGTCGGGGTGCAGGAACTGCACATAAGGCTGGCCGACGATCTCGGCGGCGGACCAGCCGAGGGACGTCGTCCAGGCCGGGTTCACCGCGTCGAAGGCGGCCGTTTCCATGTCGATCACCGACAGCAGGTCGAGGCTGTAGCGCCAGATCATGCCGCGCTCGCGGCTGCGCTCCACCACCTGCCGTTCCAGATCCGCATTAAGCGCGAGCAGCGCCTGCTCGGCCAGCTTGCGATCGTGGATGTCGATCGACGCGCCATACCAGCGCACGATCTCGCCCGTGTCCGGATCGCGCCACGGCTCGCCGCGGACGAGAAACCAGCGATACTCGCCCGTGGCGGAGCGGATGCGATGCTCGACGAGGAAGGTGGTGCCCGTCTGCCGTGCGCGGTCGAACGCGATCATCGTCGCCTCGCCATCGTCCGGATGGACCTGGCTTTCCGCCACTTCGCCCGCGGTGGTCGGCAAGGGCGCCGCGCCGGTATAGGCGAACCATTGCCGGTTGAAGAATTCGACCCGTGCCTCCGCATCGGTGATCCAGACGATCTGCGGCACCGCATCGGCCATCACGCGGAACTGCGCCTCGCTGATGCGCAGCGCAGTCTCGGCTTCCTTGCGCTCGTGAATGTCGATCGAGCTGCCGACCCACGCGGTGATCGCGCCGTCCTCCCCGCGCTGCGGCTCTGCCCTGGCGACATACCAGCGATAGGCGCCATCGTGCCGGCGATACCGGATCTCGATCTCGTAGGTGACGCCGCGCGCGCGGGCATCGGCCCAGCGCTCCGCCGTCGGGCGGACATCGTCGGGGTGGAGCGTGTTGACCCAACCGTCGGGCAGCGCCGCTTCCGGTGTCTGCCCGGTGAACTCGTACCAGCGGTCGTTGAAGTAATGCAGCTCGCCGTCAGGCGTCGCGAACCACACGATGGCAGGCAATGAATTGGTCAGGCGACGCAGCGACTGCTCGCTCTGCCGCTGCCGCTCCTCGCTGCTGCGGCGATCGTCGATGTCGACGACCGATCCGACATGGCCGAGATAGTCGCCATCGTCGCCGAAACGCGGTGCGGCGGCATCGAGCGCCCAGCGGTAGCATCCATCCGCCCCGCGCAGGCGATATTCCAGCCGGAAGGCGGTGCGCGCCTCATTGGCTTGGCGGAACACGCGCTCCGCCTCGGCGCGGTCGTCCGGATGGATCGGATCGAGCCAGCCGAAGCCTTCCGCCGCACTCGGCGACTGGCCGGTGAACTCGAACCATGCGCGGTTGAGATAGGTGCAATAGCCGCTCGGATCCGTCACCCACATCATCATGGGCGCGTGATCGGCCATGTTGCGAAATCGCGCCTCGCTCTCGCTCAGCGCCCGCTCGGCCAGCACCTGCTTCGTCGTTTCGGTGCAGGCGCAGTACATGCCTGCCACCCGGCCCTCATCGTCGTGGACGGGCGAGTAGGAGAAGGTGAACCATGCCCGCTCGTCATAGCCCCTGCGGCGCATGATGAGCGGCAGATCCTGCTGGTAGGTCGCCCTGCCTGCCATCGCGGCATCGACCAGCGGCGAAATGTCAGGCCAGATCTCCGGCCACACATCCTCGAACGGCGTGCCCAGCGCCTGCGGATGCTTCATTCCCAGGATCGGCACATAGGCTTCGTTGTAGAGGAAGCCGAGCTTTGGTCCCCACGCGACGAACATCGGAAATCTGGAAGACAGCATCAACGAGACGACCAGCCGCAATGCGTGCGGCCATGTGTCCGGGGTGCCGAGGGGAGAGTTGGTCCAGTCATGCTGCCGCATCAGTGCGGCAATCTCGTCATCGCCATTCAGGAAGCCGAGGTCGGACGATACGAGTTGGGCGGTCATCTCGACGTCTTCGCTCACCTGCGCTTGCTCCAGGCCCCGACGCCCCCAGGGAACACGGTGCCGTGGTCACTAACGCAGCTTGCCGCAAGTCGGTGCATCGGCCGAGCATCGACACGAGAGAACATCGCCGGCAACGGCGCCCCTCCGTCCCCGGAGAGGCGCCGCCCGCATCAGAACTTGGCGGTCACGCGTGCGTAGAGGAAGCGCCCGTTGAAGCCGAATGGCGAGAAGTTGGACCAGGGCGCGACATAGTTGGTCGCCGAATAGGCCCGCGCCGCGCCCGTCACCGGATCGGTGCCGAGCCCGACCGGCACACGGTCGGGATAAACGTCGAACAGGTTGTTCGCGCCGACCGCCAGTTCGAGATGCTGGCCGACATCCGCGCGCACTTCCAGGTCGCTCACCCACTTGGCGCCCAGCCGCACGTCGCCGAACTGGTCGGCGCCCGCCGCCAGCACGCGGCCGAACCGGTTGGTGCGCGCCGTGATGCCGAACGGCCCGCGCTCATAATCGAGCGACAGGTTGATCTTGGTGCGCGGCTGGCCCTGCGTCAGACGCAGCTGCTCCTGCCGGCCGAACAGGACGAGGCCGGGAATGTTGGCCAGCGGCCCGGGTGCCGCAAGGATGCGCTCCAGCTTGGTCTTGTTGTAGTTGAAGCCGGCGGTGGCGTTCAGCCGCCCGTCGAACAGCTCCATGCGGTACGTCGCCACCGCATCGATGCCGCGCGTGCGCGTGTCGACGCCGTTGACGAAGAAGCGCGCCGCATTGGTCGCGGTGAAGCCCGCCTGATCGAGGATGCGCGCGATCGACACGCCCGGGTTGGTCGCCCCGGCCGCACGGTTTGCGGTCAGGTTGTCCGTCACGACGATGCGGTCGTCGATCGACACCTGATAGACGTCGACCGTCACGTTCAGCCGTGGCACCGCCGTGATGACGACGCCCGCCGAATAGGACACCGAAGTTTCCGGATCGAGCGGCTGGGAGCCGAGCGCGACGGCGATCGGGTTGTTCACCGGCAGCGTCACCGTCTCCAGCAGCACGCCGTTGACGTTGTTGGTGGCCGATGCCGCGAAGAACTGCTGCTGGAGCGACGGCGCCCGGAATCCGGTCGAGATCGCACCGCGCAGTGCGAATCCTTCCACCGGCTCGAGCCGCGCGGCCAGCTTGCCGTTCCAGTCGGAGCCGAAGTCCGAGTAGTCCTCGTAGCGCCCGGCCGCCTGCACGCTGAACGCGTCCGTCACGTCGAGGTCCGCCTCGACATAGGCCGACCAGTTGTGGCGCGCATTGAGCTGGTCGACGCGCTGGCCGCCGATCAGGGGCGCGATGCCGGGGAAGCCCTGTGCCCCCGACGGCGTGCCGACGACCGGGCCCGCATTGTAGCTGGACGGCTCACCCGCCTTCAGCTGGTAGGTCTCGCGCCGATATTCGCCGCCCGCCGCGAGCGTCAGGCTCTTGGCGAAGCCGACCGTGATGTCCTTGCTCAGGTCGAGGTTGGCGACCGTCTGCGTATAGCGCAGCCCGCCTGCATCGAACGCGGTCTTCTGCCCCGGCAGCGTTCCGTAGGAGCGGTTGAGCGTGTTGCTGATGAGGAAATCGAACGCGTTGCGCGCGGTGTTCGCCGACAGGTCGTAACGGAAGCCGTCGCCGATCTCGCCCTTGATGCCGATCACGCCGGAAATGTCGTCGAGATCGGTGTTGATCAGCGGCAGGAAGCCGTCGGGGTAGATGGCGGCAACGTTGCGCGCATCGTTGGCCAACCGCACGAACGCGCCCGACGTGCCCTCGCGATAGCCGTAGCTGCCGAACGCATACAGCTCCGCATTCTCGCCGAGCGGCGCGGAGGTGTTCACGAACAGCTTGAGATCCTTGGTCGCCGCATCGCCATAGCGGTGGCTCAGGCGATTGATCGTGAACTCGCGCGGATCGACCGCGCCGCTCGCCAGCCGGTTATACTGCCGGCGCGGATCGTAGCCGGTGCGGTTGGTCGGGTTGCGATCCTGATATTCGAACGAGACGTTGAGATTGCCCTCGCCGAACACCGGCACGCCGACGGTGGCGGCAACGGTCAGCGTCTCGCCATCCGAAACCTTGCGGTCCTTGCCCGTCGTGTTCGTCGCGAACACGTCGCCATTGCCGTTGCGGTTGGCGTCGGGCGTCAGCACCGGCTGGCCCGCCGCGTTGGTCTGCAGGCCGGTGAACGCCTCGATGCCGTCGACGCGGCTCTCATACTGGCCGTAGGTGGCGGTGATCCGCGCGCCCGTTTCCCGCGAGAGCTGGAAGTTGATCACGCCGGCGATCGCGTCGGACCCATATTGCGCAGCCGCACCGTCGCGCAGCACCTCGACCCGCGACAGCGCGATGGACGGGATCAGGTTGATGTCCACCGCCGCCGCACCGCGGCCGACCGAGCCGTTGATGTTGAGCAGCGCCGTGGTGTGGCGGCGCTTGCCGTTGACCAGCACCAGGGTCTGGTCGGGCGACAGGCCGCGCAGCGTCGCCGGGCGGACGACGTCGGTGCCGTCGGTGATCGACGGCTGGGGGAAGTTGAAGCTTGGCACCAGCTGGTTGAGGATGCGGTTCGTCTCGGTGAAGCCGTTATTCTGGATCGCATCGGTGGTCAGCACGTCGATCGGCACCGTGCTGTCGGAAATGGTGCGGTTGGCGCGGCGCGTGCCGGTGACGATCACGGTGCCGCTGTCGGCCACCGCGCTGTCGACGTTCGCCGCATCGGAGGCGATTGCCGCATCCGACGGGGTTTCCTGCGCCATTGCGGCAACGGGCAGCAGCGCGAACGCGGATGCGGACGCGGCAAGACATAGACGAAGCGACATGATTTCCCCCTCAAGTCACAGACCTGTGCCGACGTGTCTCGCAGCCCTCCGCACCCCCGTCCATCGGTCCGGACCGGGCTGAACAAACATGTAACGATTGTTGCAAAAGCGACACGGAGGCGCGCCGCGGAACGCCCAGGCGGCGGCAAGCGTCTCCCTCGCACGACAGATCGGGAAGCGAACATGGCAGAAAAGAGCAAGGCGCTGCGCGTTGTCATCACCGGCGCATCCAGCGGCATCGGCGCGGCTACCGCCCTCGCCTTCGCCAGGCGTGGCGCGCAGCTGGTGATCGCGGCGCGCGGTGAGGCAGGGCTGGAGGATATCGCCGCACGTTGCCGCGCGGCCGGCGGCCAGGCGCATCCCCGCACCGTCGACGTCACTGACGCCGCGGCCGTCGCCCGGCTTGCCGCGGAGGCGCGCGATCTGCTCGGCGGGATCGATCTGTGGTTCAGCAATGTCGGCGTCGGCGTCGTCGGCAAATATGAGGATGTGCCGATCGCCGATCACACGCAGGTCGTCGCCGCCAACCTGCTCGGCCACATGAATGATGCCCATGCGGTGCTGCCGATCTTCCTCGCGCAGGATCACGGCATCTTCGTCAACATGATTTCGGTCGGCGGCTTCGTCGCGACGCCCTATGCGGCCGCCTATTCGGCCAGCAAGTTCGGCCTGCGCGGCTTCAGCGAGGCGCTGCGCGGCGAAGTCTCGAAGCACCCGCGCATCCACATCTGCGATGTCTATCCGACGTTCGTCGACACGCCGGGCATCGATCATGCCGGCAATTATACGGGCGCGAAGCTCTCCATCCCGCCCGGTGCGCTCGCGCCCGAGACGGTGGCCAAGGCGGTGGTGCGGCTGGCGGATCGCCCGCGCAACACGACGGCGGTCGGCGCGCCGGCTATCGCCTTGAAGCTCAATGACTTCCTCGTGCCCAATCTCGGCGCGGCGGTGATGAACGGCTTCATGGATTACTGGTCCGACCATGCGGAGGATGGCGAGGATGGCAGCGGCGCGCTGCACGATCCCGCACCGGGCGCGAGCGGCATCGACGGCGGCCGCCGCCGGCCCGATCAGCGGCGCAAGGCGGCGGTTGCCGCGGGTGCCGCGGCAGTCGGCGTCGCGGCGCTGGGCGCGATCCTGTGGCGGCGGCGCAGCTAGACCCGCTCGCCACGCCGGACGGCCGCTACATCGTCGTGCGCGGCCGGCTGTGGCGGCGCAGCGATCCGGCGCTGGATCCCGCCGCGCGGCAGGCGCTGGTGAACGCGCTGATGGCGGCCCGCAGCGCCGTCCGCTCGGCGCTCCGCAGCGACGACGCCCGCGCACTCGCCGCCGCCCGCGCGCAGGTGCACGCGGCCAAGGTGTCGCTCGGGGAGCGCGGCCCGGTCTGGTGGAGCGACGGCGCGCCCGACCAGAACCGGCGCATGGCGAAGAACAGCAGCTATGCCGACTGGTTCGCCGCGCTGCCCGAGGATCAGAGGTTGGCCTGCTCCTCCTGCGGCAGGTCGGCGCCGGGCGGATAATAGAGCGTCGCGCATTCCTCGCGCAGGCAGCCGCCCTCGATCACGATGTCGTCGCGATAGGCGTCCGCGATGAAGCCCAGCGTATCGACATGCCGCGCCTCGAAATACATTTCGTGCACATCCGCGCGCCCGGCACCGTAGACGACGCGGCCGACCTTGGACCAGATCGATGCCATGGTGCACATGCCGCAGGGTTGCAGCGTGGAATAGAGCGTCGCCCCGCGCAGCTCCAGCTCGCCCGTCCCTTCGCACGCGCGGCGGATCGCCATCATCTCGGCGTGCGCGGTGGCGTCGGGCAGCTCGTGCGTCTGGTTGCGCTCGCCCGCAATCTCCTCGCCGTCGAGCACGATCACCGAGCCGAGCGGCGAGGTGGACGGGTGCGATCCCTTGGACCGCGCAATCTCGATCGCGCGGCGCATCCAGCGTTCGTCTTCTTCTGTTAGACTCATGCGTAAGGCACCTCCGAGGCGCCCAACGAAGCAGGCGCTCAGGCGGTCCCCATCACCTGCACCGCGAACCGCTCCATTTCCTCGGCCTGCGGGCTCATCTGGAGCAGCAGCAGATCCAGCCCCGCGCCCTGATAATCGGCGATGCGCTGCTTCAGCTGTTCGGGCGTGCCGACCAGATCGGGCCGAAGCCCGCGGTTCGACACCGAATATTCCTGCAGCTTCAGCTCGCGCTCCAGCTGCGTGCCCGACAGCCACTGATCGAAATTGGCATAGCCGGCGGGCAGTTCGGTCACGCTGGTGATCCGCTCCAGCTCGCGCTTGGCCTCCGCCTCGCTGTCGCGCACGATGGCATAAGCGGCCATGCCGTATTGCATCGGTGCGCCGCCCGCCGCCTCGCGCCGGCGCGCCATGTCGGCGATCTTGGGCGCCACCGCCGACACCGGATCGCCATGCATCACATAGGCGTCGCATTGCCGCGCGATCATCGTCTTGGCCGCGTCGCTCTCGCCGCCGGCATAGACAGTCGGCCGCGTCGCCGGCTTCGGCGCGCAGACCGCCTCCTCGGTGCGGTAGAAGCGGCCTTCGTAGCTGAAGCGCTGCTCGGTCCACAGCCCGTCCACCACGTCCAGCCATTCGGAGGTGCGCGCATAGCGATCGTCATGCTGGTCGAACTGGAGGCCATATTGCCGCGCCTCGTCCGCCCACCAGCTTGACACGACGTTCAGCGCCAGCCGCCCGCCCGAAATGCGGTCGATATTGGCCGCCGCCTTGGCGAACAAGGCCGGGTGGTGGAAGTTGGGCCGCACCGCCACCATCAGCTCGATCCGCTCGGTCACTGCGGCCAGTGCCGCCGCGGTCGACCAGGCGTCGAGCGCGGGCTGCTCGATGCCCTTGATGTCGTTGAGGTTCAGCTCGGCGATCAGCGTCAGGTCATAGCCCCAGCGCTCGGACGCCTGCGTCAGCCGCTTCGCATAATCCCAGCTCGCCTCCATCCCCTCGTCGGGCACGTTGCGCAGCCACCCGCCGAAAACGGGCATCCAGTAGCCGAACCTCATGCACGGCTCTCCGCGATGACGCCTTCCAGCCAGTCGACCAGCCGCTCGTGCGGATCCCAGCCGAGCACGCCCTGCGGATTGGCGACGAAGTTGGACAAGGCGTTGATGTCGTAGAAGCGGGGCGTGGCATCACGGTCGTCGATCAGCACCTCGACACCGCCCACGTCGATGCCCGCCCGCGCGACGATCGCCTCCGCCGAGGCGACCAGTGAAGCGTCCGGCTCCACCCGCGTCATCGTGACGGTCGGGCGGCCGGGCACCGCGCAGGCATCCGCCGGGCACAGATCGAAACTGCCGCCGCCATCCACCTCGATGGCGTAGAGGAAGCGGCCCGCCAGCGTCTCGATCCGCGTGATCGTGCCGCCGCGCGCAGGCGCATATTCCTGCACCAGCAGCACCCGGTCGATGCTGTCGGGCACGCTGCCGTCCGCCACCGCCGCGGCCAGCGCGCCCACATCGTCATAGCGGACGATCCCCGCACCCGATCCGCCGATATTGGCCTTGACCACGATGGGGAAGCGCAGCCCCGCCGCGGCCTCCGGCAGGTCCGCCGCCCGGTGCACCACGCGCGTCGCCGGGATGCCGAGGCCCAGCCCCGCGATCAGCGACAGCTGCCGCGCCTTGGAGGCATCCACCGCCATCGCCTGCGCCCCGTTCAGCACCCGCGCGCCGCGATCCTGCCAATGCGCCAGCGCCGCGGCGGCATGGAAGATCGGGTGCTCGGGCGAGCGCAGGAAGCTCGACATCGCGATCCGGTTGAACACGACGCGGGCGGGCGGTGCGCTCTCCGCCGGATCGAAGGCGAAGCCATCCGCATGGATCGCGCGGTATGCGACGCCGCGCCGGTCCAGCGCCGCGAACAGGGGCGCGAACCACGCGGGATGCTCGTAAAGGATGGCGAGATCGATCATGCGGTCCTGCTAGCCGAACCGGTCAGCTGCGGAGAAGGCCCAATTTCCGCGGCCATATCAGCCGCCTATCTCGCTCGCCGCCTCGATCCGCTCCAGCATCGCGGCATTGCCCTGCGCCGCGGCGACGCGCGCCGGGCTGTTCCCCGCCTCGTCTTCCGCGCGCGGATCGGCGCCGCGCGCCAGCAGCAGATCGACGATGGCGCCGTGGCCGAACATCACCGCACTCATCAGCGCGGTCTGCCCGGCATTGTTGCGGGCGTCCACCGTCGCGCCCGCATCCAGCAGCAGGCGCGCAATCGCGTCATAGCCCTTGAACGCGACACCCATCAGCGCCGTATTGCCGCGCGCGCCATCGGGCGCATCGGGGTTTGCTCCTTCGGCCAGCAGCAGCGCGGTGGTCGATTCCTGCCCGTTATAGCTGGCGAGGATCAGCGCCGTGTAACCGCGCGCATCCCGCGCATCGATCGGGACGCCCGCCTGGAGCAAGGCCGGGATCACGTCATCGCGCCCGATCCGCGCCGCATCGTGCAGCAATTCCAGCAACCGCTCGGGCGAGGGCAGCGGCGGCAGGTCGGCGTGCGTCTCGTCGGTCATGGTCCTGCCTTTCGCCCATCGGCCTGCGGAAGATGGGTAATCCCCCGCCCGCGCAGGAGTTGCAGGCGGCCCTCATGGCAGCCGCCGCATCCATTCGGCTGGCCAAGCGTCTATGCTCCCGCCATGAGCCTCGACGACACCATCATCGACACACCCGACGGTCCGATGACTTTTGCGGAGTGGAAGAAGAAGAACCCGGTGCAGCGCCCCTCCCGCCGCACCAAGGGCAAGGATCTGCCCAACAAGGTAAAGACGCGCACCGGCGAATAGAAAAGGGCGCGTTAAGCGACCCTTGGGGCGCATCACGCCTTGCGTCCGCGCGCCTATGCCCCCAAGTGCGTCCGATGCCGTTCAGCTTGTTGCCCGTACCGCTTCGCGAAGCGTTGACCGAACGCGGCTATGCCGCCCCAACCGCCGTGCAGGCCGCCATGCTGGAGGAGGATCGCGGCACGCGCGATCTGATCGTCTCGGCGCAGACCGGCTCGGGCAAGACCGTCGCCTTCGGCATCGCCATTGCCGGCCAGCTGCTCGACGAGGAAGGCCGCGCCGGCGTGCCCGGCCTGCCCCGCGCGCTGGTGATTGCGCCGACGCGCGAACTCGCGCTTCAGGTCAGCCGCGAGCTGCAATGGCTCTATGCGCGTGCCGGCGTGCGCATCACCAGCTGCGTTGGCGGCATGGATCCGTCGCGCGAACGGCGCGCGCTCAGCCACGGCACGCATATCATTGTCGGCACGCCGGGCCGCCTGCGCGACCATCTTGAGCGCGGCGCCCTCGATCTGTCGGGTCTCGCCGCCGTCATCCTCGACGAGGCGGACGAGATGCTCGACATGGGCTTCCGCGAGGATCTGGAGGAGCTGCTCGATGCCGCCCCGGCGGAGCGGCGCACCCTGCTCTTCTCGGCGACGATGCCGCGGCCGATCGTGGCGCTCGCCCGCCGTTACCAGAAGGACGCGCTCACCGTCTCGACGCTCGGGGCCGAGCGCGGGCATGGCGACATCAGCTACCAGGCGGTCACCGTCGCGCCGTCCGATATCGAGAATGCGGTGGTCAACCTCCTCCGCTTCCATGAGCCCGACACCGCGATCATCTTCTGCGCGACGCGGGAGGCGGTGCGCCAGCTGCACGCGCGGCTGGTCGATCGCGGCTTCCACGCCGTCGCGCTGTCGGGCGAGCATAGCCAGAGCGAGCGCAACCATGCGCTCCAGGCCCTGCGCGATCGCCGCGCCCGCGTCTGCGTGGCCACCGATGTCGCGGCCCGCGGCATCGACCTGCCGAACCTCAGCCTCGTCATCCACGCCGAGCTGCCGCGCGATGCGGAGGCGTTGCAGCATCGCTCGGGCCGCACCGGGCGTGCGGGCAAGAAGGGTATCGCCGCGCTGATCGTGCCCTATCCGCGCCGCCGCCGCACCGAGGCGATGCTGCGCGACGCGCGCGTCACCGTCGAATGGGGTACGCCGCCGACGCCCGAACAGGTCGCCGAGGCGGATCGCGAACGACTGCTGGCGGCGCTCTCCGCGCCGGTCGAGCTGGACGACGAGGATCGCGCGCTCGGCGCCCGTCTGCTGGCCGAACGCCAGCCGGACGAGATTGCCGCCATGCTCGTCCGCGCCCACCGCGCGCGCCTGCCCGCCGCCGAGGAACTGCTCGACGCCCCCGCCCCGCGCGAGCGCCGCCAAGAGGATGGCGCTCCCGGCATCGGTGACAGCGTGTGGTTCCGCATGAACATCGGGCGCGAGCATCGCGCCGATCCGCGCTGGCTGCTGCCCCTGCTCTGCCGCCGCGGCCACATCCAGAAGCGTGAGGTCGGCGCGATCCGCATCGGCCAGCGGGAGACGATGTTCGAGGTGCCGCGCAGCGTCGCCGGCCGCTTCATGGCGGCGGTGAAGCGGACGGCGGAGGCCGATCCCGAGCTGATCATCCTGCCCGCCGAAGGCGGCCCCGAGGGCGGCGCACGCCGGCCGGAGCGCCCGCGCGGACCCCGCCCGCCGCGGCACTGATTTCAGAAGCCCGCGTCCAGCCCGATCCGCAGCGTGCGCGGGCGCAGCGGGGTCACCTGCTCGCGCCCGGTGGTGAACGGCGTGCCGAGCGCGAAGCGGTTACCCGCGGCATCACCGATATTGGTCAGGCCCAGCGTCACGCCCAGCCGCGGGCGGCCGATGCGCAGCGTCAGCGCATTGTCCAGATAGTCGCCCTGCAGGTCGCCCAGCAGCGGCCCGATGCCCAGGCGCGAGCGGCCGACATAGCGCACCCAGCCCGTCGCCCTGAGATCGAGCCCGTCGCCCAGCTCGTGCGTCCACTCGAATCCCGCCCGCGCCGCATAACGCGCAACGTTCGGCACCCGGCTGCCCCGCGCCAGCGCGACGAACAGCGCGGCCGCAGGTGCGGTCACCGCGCTGTCGTTGAACGCGAGGCCCGCATCGAGCCGGAAGCCGGTGAGCGGCCGCCAATTGCCCGCCGCGCTCACCGTCCAGATCCGCCCATCGCCGATATTCGCGGTGCTCGGCAGGCCGAAACCGTCGATGAAGTCC
The DNA here is from genome assembly GCF_900113315.1 of Sphingomonas jatrophae. GTDB lineage: Bacteria > Pseudomonadota > Alphaproteobacteria > Sphingomonadales > Sphingomonadaceae > Sphingomonas_P > Sphingomonas_P jatrophae. Next base: position 1,105,250 of record NZ_FOZG01000001.1, read on the forward strand.
GCCTGTATGTCGTGCCAGCGTGTGTGCGACACGCCCAGCGACAGCTCCGCCGGCGCCCCCGCCCGGCCGAGCCGCAATCCGCCTTCCAGCGTCGACAGCCGGTCGCCCTCGAAGCGGCGGACGAACAAGCCCTCGATCGCCAGCCCGCCCGGCCGGAAGCCCTGCTGATATCGCGCGAACAGGGTCACGCCCGGCCGCACATGCGCCAGCACCGATCCTGACGGCAGGAAGCTCGTCGCACCCCGTCGTGCCGTCACCGCCGCCCGCGCAACCGCCACCTGCGGCACCACGTCGCGCACCGCCCCGCTCACCCGCGCGTGGGACAGGCGCGCGCCGCCGGTGACGATCAGCCCGCTCAGCGGCTCGGCGCTCAGCTCACCATAGAGCGTTTGCTCGCGCACACGGTTCTTCACGCCGGTGACGGAGACGAGCGTGCCGGGCGGGCCCAGGGCACGGCCCAGCCGCGTGCCATTGTCGGTATAGCTGCCGCCCAGCAGCCAGCTCCACCCCGCCGCCATCGGCCGCCACAGCCGCGTTTCATGCGCGAACAGGCTCGTCTGGTTGACCTGCGCGAACAGCCGCGCCTCCCCGCGCGACAGCGGCGCGCCGGCAAGCTCGACGCCCGCCACCGGCTGCCCCACCGCGGTCGTCGCGTCATAGCGCTCACGCAATTGCTGCTCGATCACCGCGGTGGAGGATCGCAGCCGCACGCTCCCCAGCTCGCCCGAGACGACGATCTGCCCCAGCACATAATCCGCGGCGAAGCCTTCGGCGACGGCGCTCCGCCGGATCAGCCGCGGCGCATCGCGATCGGCATACTGGCTATCCTCGCCCCGCGTCCGCTGCGCCACGCCGCCGACATCCACGGTCCATCCGGCTGCCGGCTCGATCCGTACCGTCGCGCGGCCACCGGCGATGCGCGTGCGGTTGATGTCGCGCACGCCCCGCACCGGATTGTCGATATAGCCCCCCTCGCTGGAGCCATAGCCGACCAGCCGCACGCCGAGGCCGTCCGCCAGCGGCAGGTTCAGCATCCCGCTGGCATCCACGCCCGGATCGCCATGCTGCGTCACCGTCGCGCCGACCGCCGCCGCGCCCGCAAAGGCCGGGCCCGGCTCATTCGGCGTCAGGCGGATGATCCCGCCGAGCGACCCCGCGCCATAGAGCGAGCCTTGCGGCCCCTCCAGCACCTCCACGTCGCGCATGTCGACCAGCCGCAGATCCGGGTCGGGCGCATTGTAGGTCAGCCGCACGTCGCCGAGATACTGGCCGACGGTCGACTGGGTCGGCCCGGTAAAGCTGGAATCGGCGATGCCGCGGATGAACAGCTTGTTGCGCCCCGCGCCCAGATGCGTGGAGGACAGGCTCGCCACGCGCGCCAGCACGCCGTCCGTGCCGGTGGGCCCATTGGTCTCGAACTCTCGCCCGGCAATCACCGCCGCCATCCCCGCCACGTCGCGCAGCCGCACGTCGCGCTTGCTGGCGGTCACCACCACGTCCACCGCCACCGGCTCCACCGATGCGACGAGCACCGGCGCCCGCCGCGGCACCGCAGGCCGCGGCCGCAGCGTTGCGGCCGCCACGCGTCGCGGCGCCAGCTTCCACAGCCCCGGCCCGAGCGCCTGCACCTCCGCCCCGGCTGCTGCGGCAAGCCGGTCGAGCGCCGCCCGCATCGAATAACGCCCGCGCATCGCCGGTACCGGGCGCGACCACAAGGCGCCGCCCTCCACCGCGATGCTGACCCCGCCCGCCCGGCCGAGCTGCGCCACGCTTGCTCCGAGCGGCCCTGCCGGCAGGTCGAGCGCCAGCGGCCCGGCCGCAATCGCCGCGGCAGGCAGGGTCGTTGCCAGCAAAGCAGCCGCAAGGCGGATCACGGTGTCGCGACGATCTCCCATCCCTGGCCTGCACGCTGCATCCTCGCGCCGACCAGCGCGCCCAATCCTGCCGGATCGCGGGTGATGCCGTCCAGCTGGATCGTGCCGCGGAACGGCCGCTCGGCAAGATCCGGCGCGACCGTGATCGGCCGCCCCAGCGCGCGCGCCACGTCCGCCGCCACTTCGCGGAGCGGTGCGCCGTCATAATCCAGCCGGCCCGACCGCCAGCCACCGACGCTGTGCGCGGCGACGTCCGAGACGACCACGCCATCTGCCCCGCTGCGCAGCGCACGGCCGGCATCCAGCCGCACCTTCTCACCCTCAGGGTTGAAGATCACCGCGCCCTCCCCCACCGCGACGCGCGTCACGCCGGGCGCGTGGGTCACGTCGAACACGGTGCCGATGTCGACCAGCCGGTCCTGGCCCACGTCGACGCGGAACGGCCGCGCCGCATCGTGCCGCACGCTGAACAGCGCCTCGCCCCGCTCCAGCCGCGCCAGCCGCGTGTCGCGGCGGTCGAGCACCAGCTTCGTGCCGCCGTTCAGCGCGATGCTGCTGCCGTCCGCCAGCGCGATGGTGCGCGTGGTACCGTCGGCCGTCTCCACCGCATAAGGCTGCGCGCGCCGCTCCCACGCGCCGATCCCGACGGTTGCGACCAGCGAGGCTGCCAGAGCGCCCGCCATCCACCGCCGCGGGTCGGGCCGCCGCGGGGTCCCCTCGCGCTGCGTCGGTTCGGCCGGCAAGGCGGCCACTGCCTCGGTCATCTCCGCCACCTCTGCCGAAATGGCATGGTAAGCAGCGGCGTGGCGCGGATCGGCCTCCAGCCACGCGGCAAACGTCTCCCACTCCGCAAAGGCAGGATCGCCGGTGCGGGTCGCCCAATCGAGCGCCGCCTGTTCCACCCCGTCCTGCCCCGTCATGCGCGCCTCCACACCGACAGGACGGACTCGCGAGCCTCAAGCCTCATCGATCCGCCTCCTCGCGTCGATCAGCGCGCGCATCGCCTTGCGCAGATCGGCCTCGACGGTGCTGAGGCTGAGGCCCATTTCAGCCGCGATCGCCTTCTGCGCGACGTTGTCGATCCGGTGGCGGCGGAAGATGCGCGCCGCACGCTCCCCCACCGTCGCCAGCGCCGCATCCGCCGCAGCCAGCGTCTCGCGCGCGATCAGCGCCCGCTCGGGCGAGGGATCCTCCGACCGGTCCGGCACGACGGGGCCCGCCGCCTCGCTCCACGCCCGGTCGCGCAAGCTGCTCTGCCGCTCGGCGCGGTAGCGATCCAGCATCAGGTTGTTCGCCGCGCGGTAGAGGTATCCGGTCGGCGATGCGATCGGCCCCGTCTGTGCGGCCTGCAGCTTCAGCCACAATTCGTGCAGCACGTCCTCCGCGGCATCGCCGGCACCATGCGCGCGCAGGAAGCGCAGCAGGGCGTCGCGGTGGGAGAGGAAGATGGCTTCGAGGCCGGACATGCCTTGGCTCGCGGTGGTTCCCGCCTGCTAGCCCGGCTTCGTCCGTCCCGCCATCCCCCGACCCCCGCGAACATGTTCGACGCATGGCTTTTCAACTCGGTCGAATGATCCGTGCGAGTTTATGCGGCTGCTGCTGAAAGTCGGGCACGCTCATAACCGGGCCACGCCAACAGGAGGCCGCCATGCCCGCACTCGCCCAGCCCACCCTCTCCACCTCCGAATGGAATGCCGTCGCCATCGCGCTCAAGGATGCGCAGCGCTGCGGCTGCACCGCCGAGGCGATCGGCGAGGAAGCCGGCCCGGTCCGCCGCTTGGCCACCTTCCTCACCGGGCGCCGCCGCCCCAATCCGCTCGCCGATCCGCGGCTGGAGGCGGTGCGGCAGTTCGTCTGCACCAGCTATCGCCGCCGCGCCCCCGCGACCGAGATCGCGCCTGCGCTTGCCGAACATGGCTTCAACCGGGCGCAAATCGACGCGCTCGGCCTGCTTGCCCGCTGAAAGGCGCTGCCATGACCGTCCGTTCCAGCCCGCACGCCGCCGTCGACACGATCATCCTGCCGCCCGTCCGTGATCTGGGCGATGGCTTCAAGGTGCGCCGCGCCTTGCCCAGCGCGCACCGCCGCATGGTCGGCCCGTTCATCTTCTTCGACCAGATGGGCCCTGCCGCTTTCTCCTCGGGCGAGGGGCTCGACGTGCGGCCGCACCCGCATATCGGCCTCGCCACCGTCACCTATCTGCTGGAGGGCGAGATCCTTCACCGCGACAGCGTCGGCTCCGTCCAGGCGATCCGCCCGGGCGAGGTCAACTGGATGACGGCAGGCGCGGGGATCGTCCATTCGGAGCGGACCGGTGCCGCTTTGCGCGCCAGTGGCGGCCGCCTGGCCGGCCTTCAGGCCTGGGTCGCGCTGCCCGCCGCGCAGGAGGAGGCCGCCCCCGCCTTCGCCCATTATGCGGCGGATCGCATCCCGACGATCAAGGATGCGGGCGTGCGCCTGACGCTGATCGCCGGCCGCCATGACGGCCTCGCTTCCCCGGTCGAGACGCTGTCCGACATGGTCTATGCCGACATCGCCCTCTCCCCCGGCGCACGCTACCAGCTGCGCGCCGGCCATATCGAGCGCGCCATCTACGTCGTCGAGGGCCAGGTTGCCGCCGACGGCCAGACCGGCGCCTTCGCCGCTGGCGAGCTGGTCGTCTTCAAGCCCGGTGCCGAGATCCTGCTGTCGAGCGAGCGTGGCGCGCGGCTGATGCTGATCGGCGGCGAACCCTTCCCCGAAAAGCGTTTCATCGAATGGAACTTCGTCTCCAGCCGGCCCGAGCGGATCGAGCAGGCCAAGGCCGACTGGCGGGCGCAGCGCTTCGCCCCGGTGCCGGAGGAGACCGATTTCATCCCCCTGCCGCCCGATCCCCGCCCCGTCCGCTACCCCTGAAGGACCTGCCATGACCGACACCGAACCCATGATGGATGAGGCGATTGCGGAGGATAGCGGCGCCGGCACGTTCCAGACGTGCATCCGCACCGCCGGGATCGAACTGCTCGCCGACGAACCCGTCGCCGCGGGCGGCCTCGGTTCCGGGCCGACGCCGTACCAGCTGCTCGCCTCCGCGCTCGCCGCCTGCACCACGATGACGGTGCGGCTTTATGCCACGCACAAGGGCTGGCCGGTGCGGCGCATCCACACCGCCGTCGGCCATGATCGCGATGCGAAGGCGTCGCCGCCCGATCTGTTCACCCGCCGGATCGAGATTGACGGCGATCTCGATCCCGATCAGCGCGCGCGGTTGCTGGAGGTGGCGGATCGCTGCCCCGTTCACCGCACGCTGACCGCCGGTGCCCGCGTCGAGACCAGCGCAGGCCGCAGCCCCGCTCCTGCCCAACACGCCACCGCCCATGCCGTCGACATGGAGGCGCTGATCGCCGTCGGCCGCGGCTCGTTCGATTTCGTGCAATGACGCGCGGCCGCTCCCACCCGCAGCCGCAAACCGGCATGGCGGTCCTGCTCGCCATTTCGCTGATCGCGCTGGTGGCGGCGCTCGCCGCCGGTCACGCCTTCGAGGATGTGCTGCTCGGCATCATGGCCGGCGGCGTGACCGCGATTACCTCGGTCGCGCTGCTCCAGGGGCTGGGCGTGCGCTGCGAAGGCTGATCTAGCCGCGCGACTCGCCCGGCCGGGTCGTCTGCTTCGCCAGGTTCTCGATGCCGAGCCGCTTGGGCAGGTCACGCAGCACGGCGTCCAGCTCATGCCCCGGCCCGGACGGGCAGCCACCCTGATGCGTCGCCGTCGCCTGGCCCGCCGCATCGCTCCAGCGGATCGTGTAGCTCGGCGTGTCCGCCAGCGCCGCGTCGCACGGCACGCGCGCTTCCGTGCCCGGCTGCGGCCGGAACGGCGCCAGATCGCGATCCAGCGCGCGATAGGCATCCGCCCCCGCCTCGCGCTGCTGCACGCCGAGCAAAGCGGTGTGGCGACGGCCGGTGAAGGTCACCGTGCCGTCCGCCTCGATCGCCGCATCGAACACCGGGCAGAAACCGAAACACGGGCCCACCGCCACCTCGATCGTGCCGAGCGCGGCATGTCCCGCATCCACCCTGCCCGGCTGGGCCGCGCAGGCGCAGAGCGCGAGCAGCACCGCGCCGACCAGCGCCCGGCCGCTCACTTGGCCGCTCCGCGCAGGCCGGCCGGCAGCATATAGGCCGGGCAGTAGCGATAGGTCGCAGCCGGGCCCCGGGTCCGCACGGCGAAGGTCAGCGCATCCGCCACCGTCACCGTCTGGCGCTCCGTCACCCGCGGCGCCGGTCCGGCCCCCGCGTCGATGCACGACTGGCTGACGGTGTAGCGATTGCCCTTGCGCGCCAGCACGCGCGCGCGGCAGGCGCGGCTGTGCGCATCGGCGATGCCGCGACCGTCATAGCGGCGTATGGCTGCATTCGGCGCATCGCCGCATGCGACGCCCTGCCGCACATAGATGCCGGGCTTCAGCCGATAGACCCCACCCGGCGGCGGCGACGTATCGACGCTGGCCGCGGCCGGCAGCGTCGCCGCGAGTGCTGCAAGCGTGAAGCCCCATCGGAATGCATTCATGCGCGTCATGTCCTGTCCCAACATCGCCCGAAGCCAGCATCGCCGGGCAGGAGGATGGACGGAGCCGCCCCGCCGCAGCCTTGATCCCGCCTGCTCAGACGTCCGACGCGCCGGGCAGGTCGGCATCGTCGCGGCCGAGCTCCACCAGCTTGTCGAGCAGCCATGTCGCCGCGGGGCCCGGCGGCCGATCGCGCCGCCACACCGCGCAGAAGCGATACATGCCGCCCGGATCGTCCGGCATGATCAGCCGCTTCAGCGTGCCCGCCATCAGGTCCGGCTCGATCAGCGGCAGCGGCATGTTGCCCCAGCCAATGCCCTCGCGCAGCAACTGGTGCTTGGCGCCGAGATCGGCCAGCCGCCATGTCCTGGGGCTCATCACCGCAAAGTCGCGCCCCTCGGTCACCGGCGAGCGATCCGTCAGCACCAGCTGGACATGCCCGCGCCCGGCCCCCGGCGGGATCGGGTCGCTGAGCGCCAGCGGATGATCGGGCGCCGCCACCGGCACCATCGCGACGCACCCCGCCGCGCGCGCGTCGAGCCCGCTGATGCTCGCCGCCAGCGGGCCGGACAGGCCGATCTCCGCCTTGCCCTCCAGCACCAGCGACGCCACCGCACCCAGCGCCTCGACATGCAGGCGCAGCGTCACCGTCGGGAAGGCCGCGGCGAAGGCGCGCAGCACCTCGCCCAGCCGACGCGCGGGCAGCATCACGTCGACGGCGAGGTTCACCTCCGCCTCCAGCCCGTCGAGCAGGCCCTTCACCTTGGCCTTCAGCCCGTCGATCCCGCTGGAGACGGTGCGCGCCTCCGCCAGCACCGCGCGGCCCGCCTCGGTCAGCGTCGGCCGCCTCGTGCCCTCCCGGTCGAACAGCGGCAGGCCCAGCTGCGCCTCCAGATTGGCAATGCCGTAGCTGATCACCGACACCGCCCGGTTCAGCCGCCGCCCGGCGGCGGCGAAGCTGCCCGTATCCACCACCGCCAGTAAGATGCGCAGCTGGTCGAAAGTGGGCGTGCCCGGCTCGCTCATTCAACTTCCTCGAACGTTCCGGCCAAGTTTATCCGGCTGAACGGATAAGTCGAGCGCGCCTACATGGGTGCCAACAGCCGGCGACCCCACCCACCCGGCCCCCAGGAGACGCACCATGATCGACCTTCGCCCGTTCAGCAGCCTCGGTGGCGAGAATCACGGATGGCTCGATGCCAAGCATCATTTCTCCTTCGCCAATTATCACGATCCCGCCCGCACCAGCTGGGGCAACCTGCGCGTGTGGAACGATGACGTGATCGCGCCCAACACCGGCTTCCCGCCGCACCCGCACCGCGACATGGAGATCATCACCTATGTCCGCGAAGGCGCGATCAGCCACGCCGACAATCTCGGCAATAGCGGCCGCACCGAGGCGGGCGACGTGCAGGTGATGAGCGCGGGCACCGGCATCGCCCATTCCGAATGGAACAAGGAGGATGTTGAGACCCGGATCTTCCAGATCTGGATCATCCCCACCCGCACCGGCGAAAAGCCGAGCTGGGGCGCACGGCCCTTTCCCAAGGGCGAGCGGGCGGGCCAGTTCGTCACCCTCGCCTCCGGTTTCGACGGCGACGGCGATGCGCTGCCGATCCGCACCGATGCGCGCGTCGTCGCCGCCACGCTGAAGGCGGGCGAGAGCGCGGATTATCCGATCGGCTCGGATCGGCGTGCCTATCTCGTCCCCGCGACCGGCGCGGTGGAAATCGAAGGCGTGCGGGTCAACGCCCGTGACGGCGCCGCCATCCGCGATGTGGAGACGATCCGCGTCACGGCACTGGAGGATAGCGAACTCGTCCTCGTCGACGCCGCCTGAGCCGCACATCAGTGGGCCGAATCGCAAGATCCGGCCCGCATCCCGCTGGCGGCTGAGCCGTTCCAAGGGTAAGCGCGCGCATGGCTTCCCGTCCGACCACGCGGCCCGACCGCCGCACCTTCGCGATCATCTCCCACCCCGACGCCGGCAAGACGACGTTGACGGAGAAGCTGCTGCTGTTCGGCGGCGCGATCCGTGCGGCCGGCGAGGTCAAGGCCCGCGGCGCCGCGAGGCGGGCCCGCTCCGACTGGATGAAGATCGAGCAGCAGCGCGGCATCTCCGTCACCTCCTCGGTGATGACGTTCGAGCGCGAGGGGCTTACCTTCAACCTGCTCGACACGCCGGGCCACGAGGATTTCTCCGAAGACACGTATCGCACGCTCACCGCGGTCGATTCCGCCGTCATGGTGATCGACGCCGCCCGCGGCATCGAGGCGCAGACGCGCAAGCTGTTCGAGGTGTGCCGCCTGCGCTCGGTGCCGATCATCACCTTCATCAACAAGGTCGATCGCGAGGGCCGCTCGCCGTTCGAGCTGATCGACGAGGTGGCCGATCAGCTCGCGCTCGACGTGTCGCCGATGAACTGGCCGATCGGCATGGGCGGCCAGTTCGAGGGCCTCTACAGCCTCGAGCGGTGCGACGTGCAGCGCCCCTCGGGCGAGGCGGACCGCAGCTATGACGGCGACGTCACCGCGACCACCGGCCTCGACGACGCCAGGCTCGACACGCTCATCTCGGCACAGGCCGCCGCACAGCTGCGCGAGGATGCGGAGCTGGCGGGCGCCGGCTATGCCGCGTTCGACGAAGTGGCCTATCAGAACGGCGATCTCACCCCCGTCTTCTTCGGCTCGGCGCTGAAGGATTTCGGCGTCGCCGACCTGATCGACGCGCTCGCCCGCTTCGCCCCCTCCCCGCGCCCGCAGCCGGCCGAACCCGCGCCCGTCAGCCCGGACGATCCCGCCGTCACCGGCTTCATCTTCAAGGTGCAGGCCAACATGAACCCGATGCACCGCGACCGCGTCGCCTTCATGCGGCTCTGCTCGGGCAAGTTCCGCCGCGGCATGAAGCTCAACCAGGTCGGCACGGGCAAGGCGATCGCCGTCCACTCGCCCATCCTGTTCTTCGCGCAGAACCGCGAAACGGCGGAGGAGGCATTCCCCGGCGACATCATCGGCATCCCGAACCACGGCACGCTGCGCGTCGGCGATACGCTGACCGACGGCCCCGCCCGCACCATCACCGGCCTGCCCAATTTCGCGCCCGAGCAGCTGCGCCGCGTCGTCCTCAAGGATCCGACCAAGACCAAGCAGTTGCGGAAAGCGCTCGACGATCTCGCCGAAGAGGGGATCATCCAGGTCTTCTACCCGGAGGTGGGCGGCCAGTGGATCGTCGGCGTCGTCGGCCAGCTCCAGCTCGAAGTGCTGATCTCCCGGCTTGAGGTCGAATACAAGGTCGATGCGATGCTGGAGCCGTCGCCGTGGAACACCGCGCGCTGGATCGCGGGCGAAGCGGACGTGCTCAAGACCTTCATCGCCGATCACCGCGCCGCCATCGCCACCGATCGCGACGGCCGCGCCGTGTTCATGGCGAAGGACAATTGGGAGCTGTCCTACGTGGAGGAGCGCAATCGCTCGCTCCGCTTCTCCGCCACCAAGGAGCGTGCCTGACCGATCAGGTCACGCCCCGCCCGCCAGCACGCGGTCGAACTCCTCGTCGGTGAAGGGCGCGAAGAATTCGCCGGCGACGCTCGCGCCCTCCAGCCGCACGACGCGGAAATGCTTGGTCCGGCCACCCGGAAACAGCATGCGCGCAACCGCGCCGACGGGCAGCGCCTGCGGCAGGTCGGCACGAAAACCGCTGACCGACAGGTCGCGGACGGTGGCGTGCAGCGTCGTGCCCGTCGCGCTCAGCACCGCCACCTCCAGCTCCGCACGATAGCGTTCGGCCCGTGTCGACACCGTCCGCAGCGTCGGCTCGCGCACGCCCAGGCGACCGAACCGCTTGATCCGATCCCGCGCCGACATCATGCGACGTGCCCCTGCCCCCATTGCTCCAACTCCCGGTGCGGCAGGCTGCCGCAAGTGTCATACAGCATCGAAGCCACGCGGAAGTTCTACCAAATCGTTCTTAAACCAGCGTTGCGGCGCCGCATCCTTTATCTGAAAACTCCATGTTTTCACCAGGCGCGCCGGATTGCACCGCAAGCTTCGGGAAGCGCGCCGATCCTCCGCCGGCTACGTCCGCTCTCCAGACCATGCTAGAGGGTAGAGACGATGCCGATCGACATCCCGGACGATCCCCGCTGGGCCGCGATCCTCGCCCGCGATGCCACGGCGGACGGTCGTTTCTGGTATTCGGTCGCGACGACGCGCGTCTATTGCCGCCCCTCCTGCCCGTCGCGGCATGCCCGCCTTGCCAACGTCCGCCTGCACGACACGTTGGCGGACGCGCGTGCCTCAGGCGCGCGGGCCTGCCGTCGCTGCAACCCCGATGGCCTGTCGCGCGAGGCGGAGGATGCGCTGCTCATCGAGCGCGCCTGCCGCATGATCGAGGCGGCCGAAGCGCCGATCTCGCTCGCCCAGCTGGCTGACAGCGTGCAGCTCAGCCCGGCTTACTTCCACCGCATGTTCAGGGCCGCGACCGGCGTCACCCCCAGGCAGTTCGCGCTCGCCGCCCGAGCAGCGCGCGCGCGTACCGCCCTGGAAGGCGGCGCCAGCGTCACTGCGGCCATCCACGATGCCGGCTATGGCTCCAGCAGCCGCTTCTACGATGGGGCCGCGAACCGGCTCGGCATGGCGCCCGCCCGCTACCGCGCCGGGGGCAGCGGTGAGACGCTACACTTCGCCATCGGCCTCTGCTCGCTCGGCTCCATCCTCGTCGCCATGAGTGCGACGGGTGTCGCTGCCATCCTGCTGGGTGACGATCCGCACGCGCTGGTTGAGGATCTGCAACGCCGCTTCCCCCGGGCCGATCTGGTCGGCGGCGACGCCGCGTTCGAGGCGCATGTCGCCGCGGTGATCGGCCATGTCGAGGCGCCCGGCACCGCTTTGGCCCTGCCGCTCGACATACGCGGCACCGCCTTCCAGCAGCGTGTCTGGGCAGCCCTCATCCGCATCCCGCCCGGCCGAACTTCATCCTATGCGGAGGTGGCCGCCGCCATCGGCCTGCCCGCCGCGACCCGTGCCGTCGCCGCCGCCTGTGCAGCGAACCGTCACGCCGTCGCCATCCCGTGCCACCGCGTCGTTCGCACCGACGGCGGCCTCTCCGGCTATCGCTGGGGAGTGGAGCGCAAGCGCAGGCTGATCGAGCGGGAACAGGCGGGATAAGCCCCGTCCGTCCGCTCAGGTCAGGCGACGCCGCTGCCTGCCACCAGCCTCGCCACCGCTTGCGCCACAGCCCTGTAACGCTCGGCCCCCGCCGCATCGCCGATGCTCGCCAGATAGCCGATCCGATCCGCCACCCAGATCGGCGTGAAATCCCCCAGCGCTGATTCGATACGCAGCGCCTCTGCCCACAGCTCCGGATCGATGGTCATCGCATCCCCGCCTTGTGCTCTTGCCACCCGGACGCAGCCCGCCTGACGACATACCGCCCGACTCACCAGAGTTTTAACCCAAAACGGACCAAATCGCCACCCGCTCAGCCGCCGATCAGCGCTTTCTGGGCGCGCTGGCGTCCGGATCGACATCGAACAGGCGGAGGCCGGTTTCGTCGCAAAAGGCGCGCACTTCGCGCAGCCGCCGCAGCATATCGTCCATCATCGCCTCTGCCATGGCGCGCGCCACCTCCTCCACCCGAGCAGCGGGCAATTGGCTCAGCACCATCGCGGTCGTCAGGCTGAGCGCTTCCAGCGTGCCGGTGATGTCCAGGGATCGCACGCCTTCACGCTGCACGAGGCCACCCTCACGAACGGCTTGCAGGAGCGCACTCGCCAACAGATTGCGATCTACACGATCCGCCCCCTGCACGCTCCAAGTCTCCGACAATTTCGTAGACAAGAGAAGGTGGAGCCTTCGTCGCCTCACAAGTCAAGATGCGACGCGTCCACTTTCGCTGCGCAGGACACAGCCCAGACGACTGGATTAGCGCAGACCGACCAGCTTGTGCGTCTGCACGGACAATCGCCAGCGCGGATGCGTCAGGACGAACTTGATTGCGCTATTTCTCGTGTCCACCGCCGAATTGCCGTCCATCGGCTGGATCAGCAGGTGCGTGAAGTCCCACGCTTCCATCGCCTTGAAGTCGACGCCCGGCTGCGGCCACACCAGCTTCAACTCGTCGCCGGAACGCTGCACCACCTCGTTGCCCGCCTTCGGGCTGACGCAGATCCAGTCGATGCCGTCCGGCACGGGGCGCGTGCCGTTGGTCTCGATCGCCAGTTCGAAGCCGCGCGCCTTCAATGCGGCGATCAGCGCTTCGTCCACCTGCAACGTCGGCTCGCCGCCCGTCAGCACGGCAAACGGCGGTGCTCCCGGCTCCTCCAGCCACTCGCCCCACAGGCCGAGAGCCGCGTCCGCCAGCGCGCCGCCATCGGCATAGCGACCGCCGCCGTCGCCATCGGTGCCGACGAAGTCGGTATCGCAGAAGGTGCAATCCGCCCCGGCACGGTCCTGCTCGCGGCCCGACCACAGGTTGCAGCCGGCGAAGCGGATGAACACCGCGCGTCGGCCCGCCTGCAGCCCCTCGCCCTGCAACGTCAGGAACATCTCCTTGACGGCATAGCCCGCCATCAGGCCGGCCCGACCGCATAGCGCGTCGGATCGACCACGCCCGCCTCGACGAAGCCGCGCGATCTGAGGCGGCAGCTGTCGCACAGGCCGCAATGCAGGTCGCCCGGCGCCGGATCGTAGCAGGACCAGCTCATGCCCGCGTCCAGCCCCAGCCGCGCCGCCTCGCGGACGATGTCCGCCTTGGTCATCGCGACCAGCGGCGCATGGACGCGGAAGCGATCGCCCTCCGTGCCGGCCTTCGTCGCCACCGCCGCCAACGCCTCGAACGCATCGATGAATTCGCGGCGGCAATCGGGATAGCCCGAATAATCCAGCGCATTGATGCCGAGGAACAGGTCGCGCGCCCCCGTCGCCTCCGCCCAGCCGAGCGCGAGGCTGAGGAAGATGGTATTGCGCGCGGGCACGTAGGTGACGGGAATGTCGTCCTTCAGACCATCCTTCGGCACATCGATGTCGGCGGTCAGCGCCGATCCACCGAAGGCGGTAAGGTCAACCGGCAGGATCACGTGCCGCTCCGCCCCCAGCGCCGCCGCCAGCCGCCGCGCCGCGTCCAGCTCCACCTTGTGGCGCTGGTTATAGTCGATGGTCAGCGCCATCAGGCGGAAGCCGCGCTCCCGCGCCAGCGCCGCCACGGTCATCGAATCGAGGCCGCCGGAAAGGAGCACGACGGCAGCAGGAGAAGTCTGGGTCACGCGCGCAGAGCTAGGACGTGCTGCACTGCGGCGCAAGGCACGCAGCCTGCGCAAGGGCCGGATAAAGAAGGGGCCGCGCCGGGGCGAAACATCGCCTCCGCGCGGCCCGAGCGGCCCGTCGCCAGGCCGGTGGAGTCACCCGAGACCGGCGCTAGCGCATCAGCGGTAAACCGCCGCTGAACGGCTGTCCACCGCGGGGCATGGAATGCGATCAGCGGACCATCGAGGTGCGCGTGGCGCCGCCGCACGCGCCGGTCCGCCGTGCCTCGGCGACATAGGCGAATGGCGCATTGTCGGCGATGCCCTGCGTGTCGATCCGCACCGACGTGGCGGATGCGGCGCGCACCGTCGTGCGGCCCCAGCCGGCGCCGGGGCAGCTATAATGCACCACCGCCTTGCCGCCCGCATCGGACAGCACCATCCGCGCACAGGACGATGCTGCGTGGCGCACCTGCGTCAGCGCCGCCGGATCGGCCAGGCAGATATTCTGCACCGGCTCCCCTTCCGCGCGCACCTGCCACAGGCCCGGCTCCACCTTGCCCAGCGCCGACACGGCCGGCCCGCGGGCGGAGGCTGCCGCCCCGGCAGCGGCACAGAAAATGGCGGCGCAAAGCATCGCGCGACGCATCGGCATGACGAACGTTTCCCTGTCTGGCAGCGCGGGAACCCGCCCGCGCCCAACCTGTCGCGGCCCGATCCGGCATGGGCCGGACACATCGGCGCCGCGCAGTCCCTATAGCACAGAGCCACCCTGATGGCGATGGCGGACCCGTAACGGTGCCTGCATTCCGGTCGAAAATGCCGCCGCCTTCGTCGGCTCGTCGGTCACGGCCGCAGCTTCGTCGCCCGGGTTCAATCGAAGCGGGTGAGCGGGATCCGGTAGGTCGATGCGCAGAACTCGCAATCCACCAGGATGTCGCCCGCTTCGTCCGCCATCTCGGCGCGTTCTTCCTCGGGGAAGCGCGCCAGCACCTGCGCGAAATGCTCCGGATCGCAGCGGCAGCGATGGCTGAGCGGCACCGCGGGCAGCACGCGCACCTCCTGCTCGTTGAACAGCCGCCAGATCAGCCCGTCGAGCGGCAATGCCGGGTCCGACAGCTCACCGCCGCGCACCGTCTGCGCCAGCGCCGCCGCCGCCTCCCACTCGGGGTGGTCGAGCCGCGTGTGCAGCCGCTCGCGCCCTTCCTCGCCCTCGGGCAGGTGCTGCACCAGCAGCCCGCCCGCGACATGCGCGCCCCGCGCCCCCGCCAGCCCGACGCGGACGAGGCTCGGCAGCTGCTCGGACTGCGCGAAATAGCTTTCCACCGCCTCTGCCAGGCTGGCACCCTCCAGCGGCACGATGCCCTGGTATCGCTCGCCCGTCGTCGCCAGGTCGAAGGTGATGGCAAGGTAGCCCGTGCCGAACAGGTCGGCGAGGATCGGGTCCGCCGGCAGGCTGCCCAGCCGCTCGGGATCGTGGCGGACATAGCCGCGCATCACGCCCGCCCGGTAATCGCACACCAGCAGGTCCACCGCGCCATTCTCGGTCTGCGCCTGCAGCGTCAGCTGCCCCGCCTCGTCCTTCAGGGTCGAGCCGAGCAGCGCGGTGACGGTCAGCGCCTCCGCCAGCACCCGCTCCAGCGCCGGCGGATAATCATGGTGCGCGAGGATCTGGTCGAGCACGCTCGACAGCCGCACCGCGCGGCCGCGGACGTGCAGCGACGGGATCAGGAAGCCCAGCGCGCTGTCCACCTCGCCGGCGAACGCCACGCCCTCGCCATTGCCGTCCACCCGGCCCAACCCGTCCGCCACGCGCCCGCTCCTCGATGCTGAGGAGGGGAGATAGGGAGGCAACGGCGATCTCGCCACCACCCCCCGTGCTCGTCAGTCGAGCGCGGTCACTTGCCCTTCACCGTCCGGTCCAGGAACCGCTCGATCGTCCCCCACACATGCACCTGCGCGGCAGCACCCGAAATGGAGTGCGTCTTGCCCGGATAGACCATCGCCTCGAACGGGCGCCGCTCCGCCTGCAACTTGGCGAACAAGGCCGTCGAATGCTCGAACACGACATTGTCGTCCGCCATGCCGTGGATCACCATCAGCGGATCGGTGATCTTCACCGCATCGTCCAGCGCATTGGCCTTGGCATAGACCTTCGGCAGCTTGGTGGGATCGCCCAGATAACGCTCGGTATAAGCGGTGTCGTACAGCTCCCACCGCGTCACCGGCGCCACCGACGCGCCCGCCGCATAGGCGCCCGGCGCAGCCTCCAGCAGCTTCAGCGTCATGTAGCCGCCATAGGACCAGCCCATCACCGCCACCTTGTCGGCATCGACATAAGGCTGCGCCTTCAGCCACTTGAGGCCCGCCAGCTGGTCCGCCACCTCCGCGCCGCCCGCCGCGCGGAAGATCGGCGCGTCGAAGGCGGTGCCGCGATAGCCGGTGCCCCGATTGTCGATGGTGAAGACGATCCAGCCCTTCGACGCCATATAGTCGAGCACCAGCGTCCGCCGCCCCCATTGCCGCAGCACGTCCTGCCCGTGCGGCCCGCCATATGCATAGACGAACACCGGATATTTCCTGCCCGGCTCGCGCACCGGGCTCGTCATCCGCCAGTGCAGCGTCTGCCCGTCCGCCGCCTTGAGCGTGCCGTAGCGCGTCTCGGGCAGGCGGAAGGCGGCGAGCGGGTGGCTGCCCTCCACCCGGTTCTCGCTCACCCACGCGGTGCGCTTGCCCGCGCCATCCGCCAGATAGACCTGCGGCGGCTGCGCCTCGCTCGATCGCTTGATCAGCAGGTGGCGGCCACCGCGATCCACCGACGGCACATTGACGAAGCCGGCCTCGGTCAGCCGCACAGGCTCCCCCTTGCCGTCCAGCGATGCGGCGTAGAGGTGCCGCTCGATCGGCGTGTCCTTGGTCGCGGTGAACAGGATGCGCCCGCCCGCCTCGTCCACCGCCTCGATCTCGGTCACGTCCCAGTCGCCGCGCGTGATCTGCGCGAACCTGCCGCCCTGCCAGCGATAGAGATGCGTGTGCCCGCTCCGCGCCGAAGCCCAGATCAGGCTGCCATCCTTCAGCACGCGCAGATTGTTCTCGAGCAGGTCGATCCACGTCTTGGACGTTTCGCTGAACAGGATGCGCGTCCGTCCCGTCACCGGGTCCGCCGCCAGCAGGTCGAGCCGCTGCTGATCGCGCGACAGCCGCTGGACGTAGAGCGTCCGGCCATCCGCCGCCCAGTCCACCCGCGCCAGATAGAAGTCCGGGTCCGCGCCCAGATCCACCTTGACCTGCTTCGCGCTCGCCGGATCGAGGATGTAGAGATCCACCGTCGCATTCGGCGTGCCCGCACGCGGATAGCGCTGCTGGACGAGGGTCGTCCCCTCCGCGCCGATCGCCGCGCGCGTCACCTCCAGCACCTTCGACTCGTCCGATCGCTGCACCGCGACGCGAGCGTCGTCGGGCGACCACCAGCTGCCGACGCTACGATCCAGCTCCTCCTGCGCGACGAACTCCGCCGTGCCCCAGCTGAGCGCCCCGCCGCCGCCCTGCGTCAGCTGCTGCTCGCGCCCGGTGCGCAGATCATAGGCGAACAGATTCTGATCACGCACGAACGAGACATAGCGCCCGCCTTCGCTCACCTGCGCGTCCACCTCGGTCTGCGGCGTCGCGGTCAGCCGGCGCGTTTTGCCGTCCAGCGTCGCGAGATAGAGGTCGCCGTCCAGCGGCACGAGCAGGCTCTGCCCGTCGGGCGCCCAGCCATAGCTGACGATGCCCGTCCGCCCGCCGACGCGCGCCCGCTCACGCCGCATCTTCTCCTCTTCGGAAAGCGCCGCGCCCGAGCCGATCGCCTTGCTGTCCACCAGCATCCGCTGCGCGCCGGTGGCGGTGTCGATCAGCCACAGGTCGTAACGGTCGATATCGTCCGCCCGGTTCTTCAGCTGCGCGGCATAGCGCCCGTCGGGCGACAGCTTCAGCTCGACCGGGCTCGGCCCGCTCAGATCCGGGCTGGCGAAGATGCGGTCGAGCGTCAGCGGCTGCTGCGCGAGGGCGGGGACCGCCATCGCTGCCAGCATCGCCGCGCTCGCTCTCAGCCCGTCATGCCGAACTCGTTTCAGCATCCACCGCGCGGCAAGACCAGCGGCCGCCGGGATGCGCCGTCCGGTGGCCCCTGAAACCCGTCCGGTGGCCCCTGAAACAAGGTCAGGGTGACGACGAGGAAAACGAGCGGACATAGTCTCTCCGGATACTTGATGCCCCCCTCCTGCCCCCGGCCCCGCCTACACGCAAGAAGGGCGCCGGAGCGGACCCGCCCCGACGCCCTTCAGGCAACCTTGCGGTGGAGCTTACTCGCCCGCGCGCGGATCGCGACGCTCGGCGATACGCGCCGACTTGCCGCGGCGGCCACGCAGATAATAGAGCTTCGCGCGCCGCACGACGCCCTTGCGCACCACCTCGATCGTGTCGATGTTCGGCGAATAGAGCGGGAAGACGCGCTCGACGCCCTCGCCGAAGCTGATCTTGCGCACGGTGAACGAGGAGCCCATGCCCTTGTTCGCGCGGGCGATGCACACGCCCTCGTAATTCTGCACGCGGGTGCGCTCACCCTCGACCACCTTCACGCCGACCTTCAGCGTATCGCCGGGGCGGAATTCGGGAATCGCGCGCTTGGCGGTCAGCGCCTGGATGGCTTCCGCCTCGAGAGTCTGGATGAGGTTCATCTCATCAATCCTTCTGTCCGTGCCGCGCACCAGAGGGCGACTGGACCCGAGCCCCGACATGGCGCTCCCACAGGTCCGGCCGCCTTAGCCGTGTCTCATCCTCGGCCATGGCTTTTCGCCACGCCGCGATGCGCGCATGATCCCCCGATCGCAGCACTTCGGGAATCGTGCGCCCCTCCCATTCGACTGGTCGGGTATAATGCGGATATTCGAGCAGCCCCATCTCGAAGCTCTCGTCATCCCCGCTTGAAGCGGCGCCCATTACGCCGGGCAGCAGCCGCACGCAAGCGTCCAGCAGCGTCAATGCCGCCATCTCCCCGCCCGACAGCACATAGTCGCCGATGGAGACGAGCTCGATCGGCCGCGCCTCGAACAGCCGCTCGTCCATGCCCTCGAAGCGGCCGCACAGGATGATCGCCCCCGGCCCTGCGGCCAGTACGCGCACCCGCTCCTGGACGAGCGGGCGCCCGCGCGGGCTCATCGCGATCAGCGGCCGCGTATCGGCGACCGCATCGATCGCCCGCGCCAGCACGTCCGCCCGCATGACCATCCCCGCGCCGCCGCCTGCCGGCGTATCGTCGACCGAGCGGTGCTTGTCGGTGGCAAAGTCACGGATGTTCACCGCATCCAGCGCCCAGCGCCCCTCGCGCAGCGCCCGCCCCGCCATGGATGCGCCGAGCGGCCCGGGAAACATCTCCGGGTAGAGCGTCAGGATCGTCGCGGAAAAGGTCATGCCGTCCAGGTCTCGACCCGGAGGCCGGGCACGTCGGCGAAGTCGGCGACGTTATCGGTCACGAGCGTCAGGCCCAGCGACAGCGCATGCGCGGCGATCAGGCGGTCATAGCCGCCGCGCCGGAACGGCAGGCCGGCATAGACCGAGGCGGCGGCCTGATCGAACGGAAGCACAGGCACTTCCTCGACGAGCGCCCGCAGTTGCTCCACCGCGGGCGGCTTGTCCCGCGACGAGCCGTACGCGACCTCGGCATAGACGATGGCGGAGGTGACAAGATCACCCTCGTCACACGTGGCGGCACGGCCCACCAGCGCCGCACTGTCGTTCTGCACCAACGCGATCACCGCATTGCTGTCGAGCAGGTATTTCACTCCATCGTGCCACCCGCCCAGTGCAGCGTGCGATCGTCGAACACGCGGTCTCCGGTGCGGACATAATTCAGTCCGGTCGCGGAGCCTGCGACCTTGCCGATGTTGAACTTGCGCTTCGGCCGTTCCGCGCGCTCGAGGCGATAGCCATCGCCATCCTCGACCAGCCGCCACTCTTCGCCGGCCGTCATGCCGACCGACGCCGGCACGCGGAGCGCGATCGAATTGCCCGACTGGAAGCTCTTCATCGTCCACTCGCGACCCATCGCAGCCTCCCGTATACACAAACGTATATACATTGCGATCCGGCGCGTGTCGATGCGGGCGTGCCGCAGCACGGCACCCCGCGCTTGCGTCACGGCACGAAGGCCGCGTCCACCACCACCCGCTCCGCCTCGATCGTCACCGCCTTGGCGACGGGCACCATGAACAGGCCGCCATCCGCCCGCTCGATCTCGACGATATCGCCCGCGCCGAAATCCTCCACCGCGACGACCCGACCGAGAGCCTCGCCCGCATCGCTCACCGCGGGGCGACCGATCAGGTCGGCATGATAATATTCGCCCTCCGCCAGCGGCGGCAGCATGTCACGCGGCACCGTCAGCGACGTTCCGCGAAGCGCCTCCGCCGCGGTCCGGTCGCGCACCTCCGCAAAGCGGGCGACCGCGCCACCATTGACGGGTCGCACCGCTTTCAGCGTCAGCGTCCCGCCGTTGAACGCCGCATAAGCGGACAGATCCTCGGCGAAGACCTTCAGCTTCACCTCGCCGCCGATCCCGTGCGCCCCCGTGACGACGGCGAGGACGACCTCGCCATCGGCCGGCGCGCGGGGCGGCGGCGCGGGCGCGTCAGCCCCGGGGGGCGCCGGCGGCACCGGCGGGGACGTCGTCGCCGCCCTCCGCGGGTTCCTCGGTCGAGACGCCCTGGTTGCTTCCCTTGTCGGGCCGCGGCTCATCGTTGCGCTCGCCCTCGGCCTGATCGGGTTGGGTTGGTGCGGGCATGGCTGTCCTCCTGGTGGTTCACCGGGAGAACGCCTGCCCGCGCCATGAGTGCCTTAGGCCTCGGCCGTCTCGGCCGGCGCCGCAGCCGCCTCGGCCAGCGCGGCCGCCTTGTCGGCCCGCTCCTGCGCGCGCTCCTTGGCCTTTTCGCCGGGCTCCGCCTTCTTTGGGTTGTTGCGCGCCGCACGCTCCTTCACGCCGGCCGCATCGAGGAAGCGGGCGACGCGATCGGTCGGCTGCGCACCGACGGACAGCCAGTGGCGCGCACGCTCGCCGTCCAGCACGACGCGCTTCTCGTCATCCTTGGCGAGGAGCGGGTTGTAGGTGCCCAGCTTCTCGATGAAGCGGCCGTCGCGCGGCGCGCGGCCATCGGCCACGACGATGCGGTAATAAGGACGCTTCTTGGAGCCGCCACGCGACAGACGAAGGGAGAGAGCCATTACGTTACTTCCTTTCTGATACCGATACACTCGCCATCCCAGCGAAAGCTGGAATCTCAAGCGGCCGTGATTGACCTCACGAGATCCCAGCTTGCGCTGGCATGACGCACTTCATGATCACTTCTTCATGAACTTTTCGAAGCCGGGCGGCAGACCGCCGGGGCCGCCACCGCCGAGGCCCGGCAGACCAGGCATCCCGCCCGCACCGCCGCCGGGCAGGCCGGGCATGCCACCCATCCCGCCCATGGCGCCACCCATGCCGCCTTTGCCGAACAGACCGGCCAGCCCCTTCAGGCCGCCCATCTTCTTGATCTTCTTCATCGCGGTGGACATGTCCTGGTGCATCTTCAGGAGTTTGTTCACCTCCTGCACCGTCGTGCCCGAGCCCTTGGCGATGCGGATCTTGCGCTTGGCGTTGATCAGCTCGGGCTTGCTCCGCTCCTTGGGCGTCATCGATCCGATCATCGCGTCCATGCGGACGAGGATGCGGTCGTCCACCTGGCCGTTGGCCATGGCGTTCTTCACCTGCTTGACGCCCGGCAGCATGCCGGCCAGCGCGCCCAGGCCGCCCATGCGGGTCATCTGCTTCAGCTGGTTGCGCAGGTCGTTCATGTCGAACAGGCCCTTCGCCATCTTCGCGGCGAGCGCCTCGGCCTCCTCGACCTGGATCGTCTCCGCCGCCCGCTCGACGAGGCTGACGACGTCGCCCATGCCGAGGATGCGGCCGGCGACGCGACCCGGCTGGAACGCCTCCAGCCCGTCCAGCTTCTCGCCCGTGCCGGCGAACTTGATCGGCTTGCCGGTGACCGCGCGCATGGAGAGCGCCGCGCCGCCGCGCGCATCGCCGTCCATCCGGGTCAGCACCACGCCGGTCAGCGCCACCTGATCGGAGAAGGACCGCGCGACGTTGACCGCATCCTGACCGGTCAGCGCATCGACGACGAGCAGGGTCTCGGCCGGATCGGCGATCTCCGCCACCGCCTTCATCTCGTCCATCAGCGGCTGATCGACGTGGAGGCGGCCCGCCGTGTCGAGCATGACGACGTCGAAGCCCTGCAGCTTCGCCGCCTGCAATGCCCGCCGCGCGATATCGACGGGCGACTGGCCCGGCACGATCGGCAGCGTCGCCACGCCCGCCTGCACGCCCAACGTCGCCAGCTGCTCCTGCGCCGCCGGACGGTTCACGTCCAGCGATGCCATCATCACCTTCTTGGCCGATTTCTCCTTCAGCCGCTTGGCGATCTTGGCGGTGGAGGTCGTCTTGCCCGAGCCCTGCAGGCCGACCATCATCACGACCGCCGGCGGCGCGACATTGAGCATCAGCTCGCTCGCCGCCCCGTCCGCGCCCTCGCCGCCCAGCATCTCAACCAGCGCGTCGTGGACGATCTTGACGACCTGCTGCCCCGGCGTGATCGAGCGCAGCACGCTCTGGCCGACCGCCTTCTCCGTCACGCGCTCGATGAAGTCGCGCACCACCGGCAGCGCCACGTCGGCTTCCAGCAGCGCGATGCGCACCTCGCGCATCGCCGCGCGCACGTCCGCCTCATTGAGCGCGCCGCGGCCGCGCAGGCGCTCGAACACGCCGGACAGGCGGTCGCTCAGGCTCTCGAACATGGCGCGGCACTCCTCGAACAGGCCCGGCCACGAGACGCACAACGCAAAAAGCGCCGGCGGGCGAAACCTCGCCGGCCGGCGCGCGCCGCCCCGATGCAACGGAGCCTTGGCGCTTCTGCCTGGGCGTCCCGCTTGGGGGACGTGGGCCGCGCCTTAGCGTGGGTGCGGGCGAAACGCAATCCGCCCCGCCGGCGCGCCTCAGCGTCAACGCCGATTAACGCTTTCTCCACGCCGCCCGTGGCATTCCGACACCCTTGAGGACAAGCGGTCGAATGAGCAGCAAGACGGGCCACGGCCCCGCACGACATCTCACCGCGGCCAGGCGCGAAGCGACCACCGGCGCGATCCTCGTCGCCTCGGTGCTGCTGCTGGTGCCCCACGCCGCGCGGTTGCTTGGGCTGACCAGCGACGTGGGCGTCGCCGACAACGTCCTCGCCGCCACGCTCTGCCTCAATCTCGCGCTAGTGCTGTTCGGCTGGCGCCGCTACCGCGATCTGACGCGCGAGGTGGAGGTCCGCACCGCCGCCGAGGAGCGCGCCCAGACGCTGGCGCTGCGCGATCCGCTGACCGGCTTCCACAATCGCCGCGCCCTGATCGAGCATGGCGGGGCGGAGCTCGCCCGCGCCGCGCGCCGCGGCAAGGTCATGGCACTGGCGCTGATCGACCTCGATCGGTTCAAGAACATCAACGACGTCCATGGCCATCAGGTGGGTGACCAGTTCCTCTGCGCCGTCGCCGAGGCGCTGCGCGCCGCTTTGCCGCCCAACGCCATCGCCGCACGCATCGGCGGCGACGAATTCGCCTGCGCCTTCCTGTTCGATGCGGATCAGCCGCGCGTCGCCGATGCGGTGGCCGAACGCATCGTCACCAATCTCGCCGAACCGGTCGATCTTCCCGGCGTTCGCCTGCAATCGGGCGCCTCCGTCGGCATCGCCCGCTCGGATGAGGACAATGGCTCGATCGATGCGCTGCTGCGCCGGGCCGACATCGCCATGTATGCCGCGAAAAAGGCCGGCCGCGGCCGCTTCGCCTGGTTCGACGCCTCGATGGAGCGCGAGCTTCAGGCGCGCACCCGGATCGAGACGGGGCTGCGCACCGCCATCCCTGCCGGCCAGATCGTGCCTTATTACGAACAGCAGGTCGATCTCTCGACCGGCCGCCTGATCGGCTTCGAGGTGCTCGCCCGGTGGGAGCATCCGACCGACGGCATCATCGAGCCCGACACCTTCATCCCCGTGGCCGAGGAATGCGGCCTGATCGGCGATCTTTCCATGTCGGTCATGCGCCAGGCGTTCGAGCAGGCGCGCGGCTGGGATCCGTCGCTCTCGCTCAGCTGCAATGTCTCGCCGGCCCAGTTGCGCGATCCGTGGCTGGCGCAGAAGATCCTGAAGCTGCTGACCGAGACCGGCTTCCCGCCCTCGCGCCTCGAGATCGAGCTGACCGAAAGCGCGCTGTTCGAAAATCTCGGCCTCGCGCAAGCCACTGTCGGCAGCCTCAAGAATCAGGGCATCCGCATCGCGCTCGACGATTTCGGCACCGGCTATTCCAGCCTCGCCCACCTCCGCGCGCTGCCGTTCGACCGCATCAAGATCGACAAGAGCTTCGTCCTGTCCATGGTCGACAATCAGGAAAGCGCGGCCATCGTCGATGCGATCGCCAGGCTCGGCGACAGCCTCAACCTGCCGATCACCGCCGAGGGCGTGGAGACGAGCGGCATCGAGGAGCGTCTGCGCGCGCTCGGCCTGCGCAAGGGTCAGGGCTGGCTGTTCGGCAAGCCCATGCCCGTCGCCGCCGCGCGCACCCTCCTCGCCGAACGCGCGCTCATCCCCACCGCTCGCACCGATCCCGAACCGGCGCGGAAGGCGGGCTGAGGCTCGATCCCCGTTCGGCCTCGTCCTTCGGTGGACTTGGCCGCCCGCCGCTCCTAGATCGCGGGCGATGGCGCTTCGCTTCCACAAGATGCACGGCCTCGGCAACGATTTCGTCGTGATCGACGCGCGCGAGGGCGCGGTGGCGATGGATGCCGCGCGCGCCCGCGCTCTGGCCGACCGGCGCACCGGCGTCGGCTGCGATCAGCTCATCCTGATCGGCCCGGCCGACGATGCCGACGTGTCGATGCGCATCTTCAACGCCGACGGGTCGGAAGTGTCCGCCTGCGGCAATGCCACGCGCTGCGTCCCCGTGCTGGTCGGCCGCGACGTCACCGTCCGCACCGCCGCCGGCCTGCTCCACGCGCGGCTGGAAGAGGGCGGTGCCGCCGTCGACATGGGGCCGCCCCGCTTCGGCTGGGACGAGGTGCCCCTCGCCTATCCGATGGACACCGCCGCGCTGCCGCTCGCCTGGGGGGAGCTTGCCCGCCCGGCCGCTGCCAGCATGGGCAATCCCCACCTCGCCTTCTTCGTGCCCGATCACATGGCCGTGCCGCTGGAGGCGCTCGGCCCCGAGATCGAGCATGACGCCGCCTTTCCCGAGCGGATCAACGTCAACGTCGCCACCATCCTGTCCCGGACCCATGTCGCCATGCGCACGTGGGAGCGCGGCGCCGGGCTGACGCAGGCCTGCGGCACCGGCGCCTGCGCCACCTTCGCCAGCGGCCGCCGCCTCCGCCTGCTCGACGAACGCGTCCGCATGGACCTGCCCGGCGGCACGCTCACCCTTTCCGAACAGGATGGCCGCATCCTGATGCAGGGCCCCGCCACCCACGTCTTCACCGGCGAGACCGAGCTGTGAGCGTTTCCACTGTTCGCCCTGAGCCTGTCGAAGGGCCGTTCTTCTGCGCGCGCCAGGGCAGGACGGTGCTCCGACAAGCTCAGCACGAACGGCAAAGGATGAGCCTCGGAGCGATCGCATCTTGAGCGGCCCCGAACTCCTCACCTTCGGCTGCCGCCTCAACCTCGCCGAGAGCGAGGCGATGCGCGTCGCCGCTGCCGATCAGGACGATCTCGTCATCGTCAACAGCTGCGCCGTCACCGCCGAGGCGGCGCGTCAGGCGGCACAGGCGATCCGCCGCGCCCACCGCCGCCGGCCGGACGCGCGCATCGTCGTCACCGGCTGCGCCGCGCAGGTGGAGCCGGGTCGCTTCGCCGCCATGGCCGAGGTCAGCGCCGTCGTCGGCAATGCCGACAAGCACGATCCTGCCGCCTTCCGCGCTTATGCCCCGCGCGTCCGCGTGTCCGACGTGATGCAGGTCGCCCGCCTCGCCCCCCAGCTGGTCGAGGCCTTTGCCGAACATGCCCGCGCCTTCATCGAGGTGCAGAATGGCTGCGATCATGCCTGCACCTTCTGCGTCATCCCGCAGGGCCGCGGCCCCTCCCGCTCGCTGCCGCTGGCCCATGTGGTCGAGCAGGTCGCCCGCGCCGCCGCCGCCGGCCACCGCGAGGCGGTGCTGACCGGTGTCGATCTGACCAGCTGGGCCGAGGACGGGATGCGCCTCGGCCACCTCTGCGCCGCCATCCTGGCGCGCACGTCCATCCAGCGCCTCCGCCTGGGCTCGCTCGATCCGGTCGAGGTAGACGACGGGCTGTTCGATCTGCTCGCCAACGAGCCGCGCATGATGCCGCATGTCCACCTCGCGCTCCAACACGGCGCGGATCTCATCCTCAAGCGCATGAAGCGCCGCCATCTCGCGGCGCAGGCCATCCGCCTCGTCGAGCGCCTCAAGGCACAGCGCGATATCGCCGTCGGCGCGGACCTCATCGCCGGCTTCCCGACCGAGACGGCCGAGCATCACGCCGCCAACCTGGCGCTGCTCGACAGCTGCGACGTCACCTTCGCCCACATCTTTCCCTATTCCCCCCGCCCCGCCACGCCCGCCGCGCGCATGCCGCAGCTGGATGGCGCGACGATCAAGGCCCGCGCCGCCGCGCTCCGCACCCGCGCGGCGATACGGAAGGCGGCATGGCTCGATCGCCAGATCGGCACCGTCGCGCACGTCCTGATCGAGCGCGACGGGCTGACCGGCCACGCCGCTAACTTCGCGCGCGTGCGGCTCCCCGCCGCCACCGCCGCCAACACCCTCCTCCCCCTCCGCATCGTCGCCCGCGATGGCGACACGCTTCTCGGAACCCCCGCATGACCGACAATCGCGATCTCGCCTGGCACGAGAAGATCGGCCTCGGCTTTCGCCGCACGTCCGAAAAGCTCGGCGACAATCTCTCGGGCCTCTTCACCAAGGCGACGCTCGATGCCGAAACGCTCGACGGCGTGGAGGAAGCGCTGATCGCCTCCGATCTCGGCCCCGCCGCCGCCGCCCGCGTGCGGGATCGGCTGGAGGGTGAGCGGTTCGATCGCGGCATCGACGAGGCGGGCGTCCGCGAAGTGACCGCGCAGGAGATCGCCAAGATCCTCATGCCCGTCGCCAAGCCGCTCGAGATCGAGGCCTTTCCCCGCCCGCAGGTCATCCTCGTCATCGGCGTCAACGGCTCAGGCAAGACGACCACCATCGCCAAGCTCGCCCACCTGCTGATGGAGCAGGATTATTCGGTCATGCTCGTCGCCGGCGACACCTTCCGCGCTGCCGCCATCGGCCAGCTCAAGGTCTGGGCGGAGCGGATCGGCGTGCCGATCATCTCGGGGAAAGAAGGCGGCGATGCCGCCAGCCTCGTCTGGGAAGGCGTCAAGCGCGGCACCGCGGAGGGCACCGACGCGCTGATCGTCGACACCGCCGGCCGCCTCCAGAACAAGGCAGGCCTGATGGACGAGCTCGCCAAGATCCGCCGCGTCCTCGGCCGCCTCAACCCCGCGGCACCGCATGATGTGGTGCTCGTGCTCGACGCCACCACCGGGCAGAACGCGATCAGCCAGATCGACGTGTTCGGCAAGGAAGCCGGCGTCACCGGCCTCGTCATGACCAAGCTGGACGGCACCGCGCGCGGCGGCGTGCTGGTCGCGGCGGCGGAGAAGTTCGGCCTGCCGATCCACGCCATCGGCGTCGGCGAAACGCTCGACGATCTCCGCCCCTTCGATCCGCAGGAAGTCGCCCGCGCGATCGCGGGGGCGTGATGCGGTCGTCACCCCGGACTTGTTCCGGGGTCCACCTGGCTGCCCCCCCCCCCCGCCGGCTGCTGCGCCGCGCGGTGGATGCCGGAACAAGTCCGGCATGACGAGGTAGAGAGCGAATGACTTCCCAAGCCAATCCCCGTCCCGAACCCTCGCCGCTGCTCAAGCTGGCGCTCGATCTCGGCCCGCTGATCATCTTCTTCGGCGCCTATGCGATCCTGAAGGACGTCTACATCGCCACCGGCCTGTTCATGGCCGCCACCGCCGTCGCGATGATCGCCTCGCGCCTGACGCATGGCCGCGTGTCGCCGATGCTGTGGTTCTCGGGCGCGATGGTGCTGCTGATGGGCGGCGCCACCCTGTGGCTGCGCGACGAGACGTTCATCAAGGTCAAGCCGACGCTCTATTATCTCGTCGTCGCGGGCATCCTCGCCTTCGGCCTGTGGAGCGGGCGGCCGACGCTGAAGCTGGTGCTGGGCGCCGCCTACCCCGGCCTGACCGAGCGGGGCTGGACGCTGCTGACGCGCAACTGGGCAATCTTCTTCGTGGTGCTGGCGGTCGCCAACGAGGCGGTGTGGCGCAACACCACGACCAGCCTGTGGCTCGGCTACAAGCTCTGGGGTGCGCTGCCCGCCACCTTGCTGTTCGCCGTCGCCAACGTGCCGATGCTGCTGCGCCACGGCCTGACCAGCACCGCCGGCGAGCCGGACGCGCCGCCATCCAGCTGAGGCCTACGAACTTCAGATCGTCATGCTGAACTCGTTTCAGCATCCACCGGGAGGCGCATCCAATGGCCGCTGGCTCACGCCGCCGGGTGGACCCTGAAACTGGTTCGGGGTGACGAGAGCCGAACTCCCGCCACCCCGATCTTCACGCCGAAGGCGTCTCGCGCTTACCAGCCGCGATAGTAACCCGGCCGGTACGGCTGGTTGTAGCCGTAACGCGGGCCGTAGCCATAACGCGGGCCATAGCGGCGCCCGTCGCGCCACCCGTAGCGATTGCCGCGCCAGTTGCGGTTGCCGTTCCAGCGCCGGTCGTTGCGGTAATCGCGGCCGGCGCGGCGCAGGTCGCGATTATAGTCGCGATAGGCCTGGCGCACGTCGCCCCGGTCGTCCGCACGGCGCAGGTCGCGGCGCAGATCCTGCCGGGCGTCGATCACGTCGCGGCGATACTCGATCCGGTCGCGCCGGCTCTGCGCCTCGGCGGCGGAGACGGGAACGGCGATCCCGGCGAGGGTGGCGGCGGCGGCAATGGCAATCGTCAGCATCTTCATGACACGTCTCCTTGTCCGGAGACGTAAATGCGCGAGTCGGGCTGAACGCTGCCGGTATGCGCCTGTAAGATGCGGTTCAGACGAGGCTTCACCTGGAAGGAGGCCGTTCGCCCTGAGCCTGTCGAAGGGCCGTCCTTCTTCCGTCCACGCGGTTGAGGAAATGCAGTGCTTCGACAAGCTCAGCACGAACGGGTGGGCAGAAGCTTCCGCCCACCCGTCCGAAGGTTCAACCCTGCGTCTGGTCCGCGCGCGACACGCCCTGGCCGTCCAGGTTCTGCGCCACGAACTCCCAGTTGATCACGTTGCCGAGCACGCTCTCGGCGAACTTCGGCCGCGCGTTGCGATAGTCGATGTAATAGGCATGTTCCCACACATCGAGCGTCAAGAGCGGCTTCACGCCGTCATACACGACGGGCGTGTCGGCATCGTGATAGGAGGTGATCTTCAGCTGATCGCCGTCCAGCACCAGCCACGCCCAGCCGCTCGCGAAATGGCCCACCGCCTCGGCGGCCAGCTTGTCGAGCATGGTCTTGTGGTCGCCGAACGTGGCGTTGATGCGCTCCGCCAGCTCGCCCGTCGGGCTCTGGCCGGCCGGCGCCAGGCAGTTCCAGAAGAAGGTGTGGTTCCAGATCTGCGCGCTGTTATTGAACAGGCCCTTGTCGCCGTCGGCCTTCGACTTCTTGATCACCTCGACCAGCGACATGCCGGCAAGGCCCTTCTCGTCGATCCAGCCATTGGTCTTGTCGACATAGGCCTTGTGATGCTTGCCGTGATGATATTCGAACGTCTCGGCCGACATGTACGGGTCGAGCGCATTCGGCTCGAACGGCAGCGGGGGAAGCTGGAAAGCCATGGCTTGCTCCTCTTGAGGGGGTGTTTCGGTGGCGTCGCGCGTCCTAACGCCCCGCCGCGCCGCTCGTCCCGGAAAATCGACTGTTGCGAGTGGTTCTCACCATACTCATCGATCATCGCAGCTTTGCCCGAAGCCTATGGCTCGGGGCCTTTAAGCGTCCCGCCCTTCATCGTCCTTCGCCACGCGGATCTTGCCCACCGGCCGGGGGCCGCGCCCGCCATGCTTCTGCGCGCGCCGCTCGCGCTCTGCCAGGCGGTGGGATCGCCAGCGATAATATCTGATCCGCTCGATCGCGAAGAGCAGCAGCCCGAACGCCACGAGCCCGCCGAGTACAAGGTAGGCCGTCCGCATGTCTTCTCACCTCGGCGCCTCCATGCCGCGGAACGTGGCCGACGGGAAGCCGTGTGACGCCCGCTCGCATCCATCTTCGATGGATTACGGCCTTGACGGCCAATGGCTTAGGCGAACAGGCCTGCGTCTGGCAGCCTGCCCTCACCCGCTCAGCATGCCCAGCCGCCGCAGCGAATGGCGCAGCTGGTCATAGGTCAGCCCCAGCGCCTTCGCCGTCGAGCGCTGGTTGAAGCGATTGGCCTGCATCGCCGCCTCCAGCGTCCGCCGTTCGAAGCGTTCCACCGCCGCCTTATAGTCGGTCACCGCCTCCACCTCAGGTGCCACGGGCACCGCCGCGTTCGCAGGCGCCACGCCTCCGGTGCGCTCCGCCGGCGCAGGATCGCGCGGACGCCAGGGGGAGGCGAAGGGATCGAACTCGATCTCGCCTACCGGCCGCTCGGGATCGTCCCAGCGGTAGACGGCGCGCTCCACCACGTTGCGCAGCTCGCGCACATTGCCCGGCCAGTCATGCGCCGCCAGCTGCTCGGCCGCCGCATCGGAGAAGCCGGGCCACTGCGTCCAGCCGAGCTCACTCGCCATGCGCCGCCCGAAATAGGCCGCCAGCACGGGCACGTCGCCTTCGCGCGCACGGAGCGGCGGCAACGTCACCACCTCGAAGCTCAGCCGATCCAGCAGGTCGGCACGGAAGCGGCCGCGCTCGACCAAGCCCGGCAGATGCTCGTTGGTCGCGGCGACGATGCGCACATCCACCCGGATCGCGCGCGACGAGCCGATCCGCGTCACCTCGCCATATTCCACCGCGCGCAACAGCCGCTCCTGCGCGCCCGACGACATCGTCGCCAGCTCGTCGAGGAACAGCGTTCCCCCATCCGCCTCCTCGAAGCGGCCCGCGCGGGCCTTGGTCGCCCCGGTGAAGGCGCCCGCCTCATGGCCGAACAATTCCGCCTCGATCAGCGTCTCGGGCATCGCCGCGCAATTGAGCGTGACCAGCGGGCCCGACCAGCGCGGGCTGAGGCGGTGCAGCCGCTCGGCGATCAGCTCCTTGCCCGTCCCCCGCTCGCCGATCACCAGCACCGGACGATTGAGCGCAGCGGCGCGGCTCGCCCGTTCGACGGAGTCGAAAAAGGCCGTTGATTCGCCAATGAACTGGGTGTCGCTCGCCATCGCCACTGTTTAGCGGATTTCGCTAATATTCGGCAAGTGCCTCAGGCCGTTCTTGGCGCGACTTTCGTGACCTTCGCGGAAAACCGCCATTCCTGAAACTGGCACGCCTCCTGCAAAACCCTTTGCAACACCGTCGGGCGCCGCCCGGCGGCCAAGACAAGCCAAGGTTCAGGGAGTCACCACAATGTCCAACACCAGCGAATTTGGCCGCATCCTTCTCTCCGCCATCGGCGCGCTCGTGGCCTCGGCCACCTGCCTCGTCGGTGCCGCCGGCCCGGCCCGCGCCAACCCCGCCGTGTCCGTCGCCAAGGTCGTCGTCTCTGCGCCGGCCACCACCGGCCTCGTCGGCGCGGTCCGCTACTGATAGCCTCGCCTCAAGCCCCCAGGAGTATCGTTCAGATGGGAATTTTCTCCCGCACCCGCGACATCATCGCCGCCAACGTCACCGACCTGCTCGACAAGGCGGAAGACCCGGCCAAGATGATCCGCATGATCATCCTCGAGATGGAGGAAACGCTGGTCGAGGTCCGCGCGTCGGCCGCGCGCACCATCGCCGACCAGAAGGAGATGCGCCGCTCCATCGCCAAGCTGGATACGGTGCAGGCAAGCTGGACCGAAAAGGCCGAGCTCGCTCTCTCCAAGGGCCGCGAGGATCTCGCCAAGGCGGCGCTGGTCGAGAAGCAGAAGGCGGGTGACCTGGCCGAGCAACTCTCGGCCGAGATCACCGTGCTGGACGACGCGCTCAAGGCTAACGAGGCCGACATCGCCAAGCTCCAGAACAAGCTGCGCGAGGCCCGCGCCCGCCAGAACTCGATCGCCACCCGGCTGGAAAGCGCCGAGAACCGCTTCAAGCTGCGCCAGGCCCATACCGGCCCGCGCATTGACGAGGCCTTCTCCCGCTTCGAGTTGATGGAGCGCCGCGTCGATCTGGCCGAGGGCCGCGCCGATGCCGCCGGCATGGGGGCTGCGCCCAAGACGCTGGAGGAGGAGATTGCCGAACTGCGCTCCGCCGACAAGGTCGAGGCCGAGCTCGCCGCGCTGAAGGCGAAGGCCGCCGGCCGCGAGGGCTGAGGCGATGGAGGACGTCCTTCTCCCCATCGTCATCTGCGGCATGCTGTTCATCGGCATGCCGTGGATCGTCCTCCACTATCTGATGAGCTGGAAGAAACATGCCAGCCTGACGGCGGAGGACGAGAAGCTGATGGACGAGCTGTACGAGACGGCCCGCCGCCTCGACGAACGGCTCCACACGATCGAGCGGATTATCGCCGCCGATCATCCGGAATATCGCCGTCCGACCACGGGCGGCATCACCAGCGACCGGTCGCCGGACCTCTGATCCGGCCCGCCACAAACAGGGAGTGACCGCAATGTCCGCGCGTCGCACGAAGTTCTACCTCGACAAGCGCAACGGCAAGATCATGGGTGTCTGCGCAGGGCTGGCCGATTATACCGGCGTCGATGTCACGCTGGTCCGCGTCGGTGTCGTCCTGCTCACCGTCTTCGCGCTCGGGCCGATCGCGCCGGTCGCCTATCTGGTGCTCGGCTGGGTGGCGACCGACCGCCCGCGCGAACTGGACGACATGAGCGACGAGGATGCGCGCTTCTGGCAGCGCGTCCGCACCAAGCCGCACGCCAGCGTCAAGGATGTGCGCAACCGCTTCCGCGACATCGATCGCCGCCTCGCCGACATCGAGCTACAGGTGACGAGCCACAACAGCCGCCTCGCCAACGAGATCGACGCGCTGCGCTGAGGCAAAGGTCCGGGCAGAAGTGGCGCGGACCGGGGGCACGCATCGCCAAGCCGACGCACGCCCCCCCGCCGGTCGCTCCATCGCCATCGCCGCCGCACCGGGGAAGCCCGCGGCACTCTGCTGAACTTAGGGGAATGACATGAACATCTGGGAGATGATCGTCCTGATCGTGGCGATCGGTGCCGTCGCGAGTGTGCTGCGGGCCCGTTATGGCATCCGGGAAGATGCGGAAGGCAACCAATATCCGATCGCCGATCCCGATGCCGCACGTGCCCGGGAGGAAATCCGCAACCTCAAGGAACGGATCGCCGTGCTCGAGCGGATCGCCACCGAGAATGATCGCAGCCACATGCTCGACCGCGAGATCGAGCGGCTGCGTGACCGGCCCTGATCGAGGGGAGTGCCGCCATGCCCACCGACCCGCTCGACACGCTGATCCTCGCGGGCGCCGCGCTGCTCGGCCTCGCCATCGCCGCGGCGGCGCTCCTGAGCGGGTGGCGCGGCTGGCTGGCGCTCCGCCGGTTCGAGCTGGAGCAACGCCGCGATTCCGCCGCCCCGCCCAGCCCCGCGGCGCGGATCGAACTGGCCGACCTGAAGGAGAGGCTGCGCAAGCTGGAGGCAATCGCCGCCGGGGTGGACCTCTAGGCCCGGCGGCGTCTATCCCGCGCGCCATGACATGCCCGGCCGCCCTCCTCTTCGACTTCGACGGCGTGCTGGTGGAGAGCGAATATAGCGGCAACGCGCATGTCGCGGCCTACCTCACTGGCATCGGCCACCCGACCACGCCCGAGCAGGCGATGGCGAGCTTCATGGGCCTGTCGGGCCAGGACTTCCTCAGCGCCATTGAAGCCGCGATCGGCCGTTCCCTGCCCGATGATTTCCACAGCGCACGTCAGGCGGAAAATGAGCGCGTCATGCGCGAGGGGATCGACGGGGTGGCGGGCGCCATCGCCTTCGTCCGCGCACTCCCGGCCGATCTGCCCCGCGCGATCGTTTCGTCGAGCAGCACTGCGTGGATCACGCGTCACCTCGACCATGTCGGCCTGCGCGATGCCTTTGAGGGATACATTTACAGCGGCAAGGAGCATGTGGCCCGCGGCAAGCCCGCGCCTGACATCTACCTTCATGCCGCCGAGCAGCTGGGCGTGCCGATCCAGGCCTGCGCCATTCTCGAGGATTCGCCTGTCGGCGTCACCGGCGCGGTCGCATCGGGTGCCCGCGTGATCGGGCTGTGCGCCGGCCTGCACTGCGGCGCAGACCATGGTGCCGCACTTCGCCGACTTGGCGTGACGGAACTCGCCGCAGACTTCGGCGAGGTCTCTCGCCTGCTCGATCTGCCTATCGCCTGAGAAGAACCGCGGCGGCCCCGATCAGGCCGCGCGGCGCGTGCGGCGTGCCTTGTCCAGCTTCTTCAGCAGCATCTCGCGTTTCAGGCGCGAGAGATGGTCGATGAACAGCACGCCCTCGAGATGGTCCATCTCATGCTGGAGGCAGGTGGCGAGCAGACCGTCCAGCGCTTCCTCATGCGAATTGCCGTCACGGTCGCGCCAGCGGGCATGGATGCGCGTCGGCCGCTCCACCTCGGCATATTGGTCCGGCACCGACAGGCAGCCCTCATTGTAGAGGGTCTTGTCGTCCGAAGGATCGAACAGCTCGGGATTGATGAAGACACGGGGATTGCGGACCGGCTTGCCCTCCGCATCCTCGTCTTCCTGAAGGTCGATCACCAGCACGCGCTGAGGCACGCCGATCTGGATTGCGGCCAGGCCGATGCCGGGCGCGTCGTACATCGTCTCGAACATGTCGTCGATCAGCGTCTGGAGCGCGTCGTCGAACGTCTCCACCGGCGTGGATTTCACGCGCAGCCGGGGATCGGGCGCCTCGAGGATGGGACGGATAGCCATGCCCACAAGGTAGGTTTGCGGGCGCGCCGGGTCAAGAAAACCGACCCGATCAGCCTGATCGCTCTAGCTGGCAACCGGGCGCCGCGCGCGGAGCGCCTGCGCCAGCGTGCCCTCGTCGAGATAATCGAGCTCACCGCCGACGGGCAGCCCATGCGCCAGCTGCGTCAGCCGCACCGGCAACCGGCCGATGCGATCCGCCAGATAATGGGCGGTGGTTTGCCCCTCCAGCGTCGCATTCATCGCCAGCACCACCTCGTCCACGCCACCTTCCTCCAGCCGGCGGATCAGCGTGTCAATGGCGAGATCCTCCGGGCGCACGCCCTCCAGTGCGGAAAGACGCCCGCCCAGCACATGAAAGCGGCCGGGGAACAGGCGCGACCGGTCGAGCGCCCAAAGATCCGCCACCTCCTCCACCACGCACAGCATGGCGCCGTCGCGGCGGGGATCGGCGCAGATCGCGCACGGATCGCGCGTGTCGACATTGCCGCAGGTCGAACAGGTGGACAGCGTCGTGCTCACCGCCTCCAGCGCGCGCAGCAGCGGGGTAAGCGCCGTTTCGCGCTTCTTCATCAGGTGCAGCACCGCGCGCCGTGCGGACCGGGGCCCGAGCCCGGGCAGGCGCGCCAGCGCCTGGGTCAGCGCGTCGATTTCGGAAGAAGCCATGAAGGTCCGATATGGGCGTGCGGCAGCGCTTGCCAAGCGCATGGTTGAACCAAAACGCTTATCCGCGATTGTCCCTCCCGCATGAAGATGGGGGCAGCACCAGCGGCGAACGGAGCCGACCGCGCAGCAGCGATGCGGCGCACCGCCACCGGCCTGCTCGTGGTCATGGCAGGCCTGTTCGGGCTTGCGCGGTGGATGGAGCCCGCCTACCCCGCCTGGAGCTTCGTCCGGGCGTTTGCCGAGGCGGCGATGGTCGGCGGCATGGCGGACTGGTTCGCCGTCACCGCACTGTTCCGCCATCCGCTCGGAATTCCGATCCCGCACACGGCCATCATTCCGAACAACAAGGACCGGATCGCAGAGACGCTCGCCCGCTTCCTGCGCGAGAATTTCCTGACGCCGATCATCGTGTCGCGCCGCATGCAGCGGATCGACGTCGCCGGTGCGGTGGGCCGCTTCCTCGCGGATCCGGTTCCCGGAGGGCGCCTGCGCAAGGGGGCCGGCCGGTTGCTCGCCGATGCGCTGGAGGCGCTCGATCCCGAACGGCTCGGCACGATGGTGCGCGGCGGCCTTGTCGCGCAGCTGCGCCGGCTGGAGGTGGCACCACTGATCGGTCAGGCGCTTGCCGCAGCGATGACGGACGGGCGGCACCGGCCGATTATCGACACGATGATCCTGTGGGCCGATCGCACGCTCGACGCCAACCAGGTGCTGATCCGCGAATCGGTGGCCAAGCGTGCAGGCTCCCTCCTGCGCTGGACAGGCCTCGATGAGCGGCTGGCTAACGCGATCCTCGATGCGCTGCACAAGCTGCTGGCCGAGATGGCGGCCGATCCGGACCATCCCGTGCGCGCCAAATCGGAAGAAGGCATGGCGGAGCTGGCGCATCGCCTGCAGCACGATCCCGAGCTGCGTGCGAAGGTGGAGCACGCCAAGGAGGAGATCCTCGACAATCCCGCGATCAGCTTGTGGTGGCAGGGCGTTTGGGAGCAGGCGCGCGCCGGGCTGTTGCGGGCTGCACGCTCGCCGGATACTGCCGTTGCGGGCTTCATCGGCGATGGCCTGCGCCAACTCGGCGACACGCTGCAGCGCGAACCGCGGCTCGCCCACACGATCAACCGCTTCGCCAGGCGTGCGACGGTCGGCATCACGACGGGCTATGGCGATCAGATCGTCCGCGTCGTCTCGGAAACGGTGCGTCGCTGGGATACGGAGACGCTTACCGGCCGACTGGAACAGACAGTCGGGCGGGATCTGCAATATATCCGGATCAACGGCACGCTGGTCGGCGGCCTCGTCGGCCTGCTGATCCACACCTTCGATACGCTGATATGACCTGCGGCACAGCGGGGTACGAGCCTGGCGCCTAGACAGGTGCGACTCGTCGTTACCATCGCGGCAGGGACGGGCGGGAGGCAGCGCGTTAACGCGCTCGCCGCTACGGCTCTGCCGACACCGTATGCAGGAGAAGTCCGATGACCCGCATGTTCACCCTGGCGCTCTCGGGCGCGCTGCTCGCCACCCCTGCCCTCGCCGCCGATCCGAAGCCAAGCCGCTCGGCCTCAGAGATCGTCTGCGCCCTGACCGGCGACTGCGCCGCCGCAAGCGACGGCCCGCGCGCACAGCGCCCGGCGGAGGCGGCATTCAGCTTCACGCGTCCCGGTGGTGCCAAGCCGACGCCGCCCGCCAAGGCTGCATCCGTCCGCACGGCGACGGTGGCTGAGCCGGCCCGGATGCGCCGCGCCGCTGCACCCGCTGCCGCTTCGTCGGGCCTCGACATGAGGATCAACTTCGCCTCGGGTTCGGCCGATCTGACGCCGCAGGCGCGCGCTGAGGCGGCGCAGTTCGCCAAGGCGATGGCGATGCCGCAGCTCGCCGGCCGCCGCTTCGTTGTCGAAGGGCATACCGACTCGGTCGGCAACCGCGACTACAACCTCGATCTTTCGAAGCGCCGTGCCGCGTCGGTCGTCAGCTACATCGTGTCGCTCGGCGTGCCCGCGGACCGCGTCGAAGCGAAGGGCTACGGCTTCGACAAGCCGCTGCCGGGCCGCGGCGCCGGCGCGCCCGGCAATCGCCGCGTGCAGTTCGTCCCCGCTGCGTGAGCCCAGATGGCGGGGCTCAGGCCCCGCCGACCCGCTCGATATCGGCACCGACGGCGGAGAGCTTGTCCTCAAGCCGCTCGTAACCGCGGTCGAGATGATAGACGCGGTGCACCTGCGTCTCACCTTCCGCCGCCAGCCCGGCGAGAACGAGGCCCATCGAGGCGCGCAGATCGGTCGCCATCACCTCGGCCCCGATCAGCCGCGGAACGCCGCGCACCACTGCCGAACGGCCACGCACCTGAATGTCGGCGCCCATCCGCGCCAGTTCGGGCACGTGCATGTAGCGGTTTTCGAAGATCGATTCGGTCAGCACCGACGCACCGTTCGCCAGCGACAGCATCGCCATGAATTGCGCCTGCATGTCGGTGGGGAAAGCCGGGAACGGTGCGGTTGAGAGCGTCAGCGGGTGGATCTCGCCCGCAGCAGTGACGGTCAGCCCCCGCTCCGTTTCCTCGATCTCCACACCCGCTTCGCGGAGCGCATGGAGGATCGCCGCCATGTCCTCGGCACGCGCACCGTCCAGCTCCAGCGTCCCGCCGGTGATCGCCGCAGCGCAGGCATAGCTGCCCGCCTCGATCCGATCCGGCATCACCTCGTGCGTCGCGCCGTGCAGCGCATCGCGCCCCTCGATCACGAGCCGCTCGCTGCCGACGCCGTCGATCGATGCGCCCATCGCGATGAGGCAGCGGCACAGGTCGATAATCTCCGGCTCGCGTGCTGCATTGTCGATTACGGTCGTGCCGCGGGCGAGCGTTGCAGCCATGACCGCATTCTCCGTCGCGCCGACCGAGACCAGCGGGAAGACGATGCGCCCGCCGACCAGTCCCCCCCGCGGTGCCGTCGCCTTGACGTAGCCCGCCGCAATTTCGAGCTCAGCGCCCAGCGCCTCGAGGGCCTTGAGGTGGAGATCGATGGGACGATTGCCGATGGCACATCCGCCCGGCAGCGACACTGTCGCCTGCCCCTCGCGGGCGACCAGGGGGCCGAGCACCAGGATCGACGCGCGCATCTTGCGGACGATGTCGTAGGGCGCGACGGTGGATTGCACCGCAGCCGCGTCGATGGTCATCGCCCGCGTCGCACCGGCGCCCCGCCCGGCAACCGTCGTCGAGGCGCCGAGTTCGTTCAGCAGATGGCCGAAGCTTTCGACGTCGGCGAGCCGCGGCAGATTGGTGAGCGTGAGCGGTGCCGAACTCAGCAACGCACACGGCATGAGGGTGAGTGCGGCGTTCTTGGCGCCGGAAATCGGCACGCGGCCCTCAAGCCGGCGGCCGCCGCGGATGACGATCCTGTCCATGCGCACGCCTTAACGGTTCGCATCGCGGGGGCAAGCGTGCCGCACCGGCGCCGAATGTTTGCAGCGATTGATCGTAGTTAGAGCGGCCGCCCGCGCCTTCGTCCACATCCCCTGCAAGATCAAAGAGGTCCGGGGGCGTTCGAAGGGTGGGAAGGAGTTGTCTGGCGGATCGGCTGGAGCATTACGTGCGCCTGACGGACCGGGAACAGCAGGCGCTCGCGCGTTTGGAGGAGAACGAGCGGCCGGTGCGTCGCGGCGCCATGGTGCGGCGGGAGCGCGACAACTCGACCGAGCTGTTCGTGCTGCGCAGCGGCTGGCTGTTCAGCTCGATCCTGCTTGATGATGGGAGCCGCCAGATCGTACGGCTGCATCTGCCGGGCGATGTGATCGGTCTGTCCGCGGCCGCGTTCGGCGAGTCTCCCGAAGCGGTGGTGGCGTTGACCGACGCGCGGGTTCACCCGTTCGACCGCGGCCTGCTGCGCGACCTGTTCGAGGATCATCCGCGCCTTGCCGCGATCGTGCTGATGCTCGCCAAGCTGGACTATGTCGCGGTGGTGGATCGGCTCGCCTCGATCGGCCGCACGCCGGCGCGCGCGCGCGTCGCATCGCTGATCCTCGAGACGGCCGGCCGCCTGCGCATCACCAAGCCGGACCTCGGCCGGGGCTTCGACTTGCCCTTGACGCAGGAGGAGATTGGCGACGCGACCGGGCTCACCGCAGTGCACGTAAACCGGATGATGCGGACGCTGGTCGAGGATGGCGTGATCGCGCGTTCAGGGTCGCGTGTGGAGATCCTCGACGAGCAGCGGCTCGCGCGGATCGCGAAGCATGTCGATCGTTATAGCCGGCTCGATACCGGCTGGTTGCCAGCGGCGCGCTGAGGCGGGCTGCGACAGTCGGTCGCGGCCGCCTCAGGCCTTCTCAAGCGTGCATTGCAGCGGATGCTGGTTCTGCCGCGCGAAATCGATCACCTGGCTGACCTTGGTTTCGGCGACTTCGTAGGAAAAGACGCCGCAAACGCCCACGCCACGCTGGTGGACGTGCAGCATAACCCGGGTCGCATCCTCCATGCTCATCCGGAAAAAGCGCTGAAGGCAGAGGACGACGAACTCCATCGGCGTATAATCGTCGTTCAGCATCAGCACCTTGTAGGGCGATGGCTTCTTGGTCCGCGTGCGGGTGCGCGTGGCGATCCCGAGACCGGTGCCGTCATTCTCCTCCTCATCGCCGCGCCGGTTGCCCATGTGCGGGGCAAGCGGGAGGCAAGCGCCTGCCGCCTCGGCGGGGATCGCAGCAGCTCGGTGGGTGACGGCCTGTGCCTTCATCTTATCGGATCATCGCTCGGGAGTGTGTCGCCAGAATATGGCAAGCCGCGGGGTGGAGGCAAGAGCGAGCTCCAGCGCCTGACATGCGAAACGGCCGCCCCGTCGCCGGAGCGGCCGTCACATCCGTCAGGCCGTTTCCGGCCGGAGCGGCTCAGATCAGAGCGCGGTCGCCTTGATCTTCTCGGCAGCAAGCGCATAGCGGCTGGAGAGCGGCTGAGCGATGTCGCCCATCAGCTTCATCATTGCTTCCGAGAACTTCGACGCATCGGCGACGGCACCGTCAAAGTAGCTGCGCGCATAGTCGCTCTGCAGCTGGAACAGCTCGGTCGGCGACTTCACCGCAGCGAAGCTCTTCATCGTCGCGGTCGCGCTCTCAAAGTTCTTCTTCATGGTCTCGGCCAAGTCCTGCGCCAGCGTCTCGCAACCCTTGGCGGCGACACGGCCGGACGTCACGAGCGCCTCGACATTGCCCTTGGTGAACTCGGTCATTTCTTCGCCGAGCTTGGCCGACTTCTCCATCGCGCTCTTGGCGCGGTCGTTGAAGTCACCGAACATGGCCTTGGCCTTGTCCGAGAAATCGGCAGTGGTGCTGGCAGCTTCGTAGGCAGTGGCCATTGCAGAAGATCCTTCAGATGAGTTCTCGGCAACCGCCGAGGAGAGAGAGGCGACAGGCTGTTCTTCGATTACTTCGGTAATTTCGGAAGCCGGCTCGACCGGCTCGGCCGCTTCGATCACCGGCGCAGGAGCAGCTTCTTGCTTCGGCTCGGCCGTCGGCGCAGCGCCGACCAGCGCGTCGATCGTGATCGCAGCCGGCTCGACCGGAGCGAAAGCGATCGCCGCCGTTTCACCAAACGAGACCGGTGGCACTTCGGCATCGACCGCCGGCTGGGCAAGGATCGCCGGCGCGGGCTTGCGGCCCCGCCTCTTGGACGTTGCGGTCTCGACCATGTGCAGGCTCCAACACCCCGTGATGCAGCGCACAATAACCGAATTGCCGAAATGTTGCAAGTGCGCTTGTGCGGTGCAGCAAAGTCGTTTGAACAGTCTGCTGCCCCGCCTTATCGCAGCTTTACGTAGCGTCCCGGCGCATCCTCGAGGGCGGGAAGGCTGCCCGAGCCCGGCTGTCGTGCGCCATCTGCAGCAACGGTCGCCGGATCGATCCCGGCGAGCCAAGCACGCCAGTCAGGCCACCAGCTGCCCTTCGTCTCCGTCGCGCCCGCGATGAACTCGTCGAGCGACTCCGGTTTTCCGTCATACGTCCAGAACTGGTATTTGCCGGCGGAGGGCGGGTTCACGACGCCCGCAATGTGGCCTGATCCAGCCAGCACGAAACGCGCCGGCCCGTTCAGATAATGCATCAGCTTCCACACGCTTTTCGCCGGCGCGATATGATCCTCGCGCCCCGCCTGCACGTAGGCGGGCGTCTCGATCCGCGAGAGATCGATGGGCGTGCCATCGATCGTGTAGCTTCCGTCTACCAGCCGGTTGTCGCGATACAGATCGCGCAGATAGGCGTTGTGCCAGTCGACGGGCAGGTTGGTCGTATCACCATTCCAGTGCAGCAGGTCGAAGGGCGGATAATCGTCGCCCATGAGGTAATTGTTGACCACATAGTTCCAGATCAGTTCGCGGCCGCGCAGCAGGTTGAACGTGGCCGCCATATAGCGCCCGTCCAGATAGCCATTGTCCTTCGCTAGTGCCTGCGCGAGCGCCAGCTGCTCATCGTCGACGAACAGCTTGAGATCGCCCGAATCGGCGAAGTCGACCTGCGCGGTGAAGAAGGTGGCGGAGGCGACCTTGTCCGCCTGGCCCCGCGCTGCCAGCAGCGCGAGCAAGGCCGCCAGCGCCGTGCCGGCAACGCAATAGCCCACCGTATGCACCGCCGGCACGTCCAGCAGCTCGCGCACCGTGTCGATCGCGTCCAGTTCGCCGCGCAGCAGATAGTCGTCCATCGTCGTCGCGGCCATGGCGGCGTCCGCCGATTTCCACGACACGACGAAGACGGTCAGCCCCTCCGCGACCGCCCAGCGGATGAAGCTTTTCTCGGGCGACAGATCGAGGATGTAGAATCGGTTGATCCACGGCGGGAAGATGACGAGCGGGATGCGCGCGACCGTCTCCGTCACCGGCGTATACTGGATCAGCTGGTAAAGCGGCGTTTCCTTGATCACCTTGCCCGGGGTCGCAGCAATGTTGCGGCCGACCTCGAACGCCTTGCTGTCGGTGTGCGTCAGCTGGCCCTTGCCGATGTCGGCCAGCATATGCTCCAGCCCCTTCACCAGATTCTGGCCGTTGGTCTCCAGCGTGCGCGCCAGCACCTCGGGGTTGGTAATGGCGAAGTTGGACGGGCTCATCGCATCGGCGAAGGCCCGCGTGGCAAAGCGCAGCCGCTCGCGCTGCGCCGGGGTCAGCCCCTCGACCGCATCGACACCTTGCAGCAGATGATCGGAGAGCAGCTGATAGCTTTGCCGGATCAGATCGAACATCGGGTTCTCGCGCCATGCTGCCCCCTTGAAGCGGCGATCCTTCTCGTGATCGGCGGGCGGCGGCGGGGCGGTTTCTGGCGTGATGAAACGCTGCCACAGGATCATCGAGTCCGACCAGAAATTGGCCTGCGCCTGCATCAGCCGGCTCATGTCGGGTGCGCCCACCCCCTCTGCCGGCTTGCCGCGGGCGAGTTGCGAAGAGACATATTCGAGCATCATCTGCTGCACGGAGCCGATCGCGCCGGTCCACGCCTGCATCTGCTCGAGCGTGGGGATGCCGCTGCCCGCGTCTTTTTCCGTCTGGTCGGTCATTGCGCCATCCTCTCTGTCCGACGCCCTGTCGCGCCGCGCCGTTTCGGCCTATAGCTGCCGGCGGCGTGTTTCCGCCGGGTGACGAGCGCCCGGGCGCGCCCCTGATCTTGAAAGGTCGTGAGGAACATCATGTCCGAGGAGTTCTACCGCATCAAGCGGCTGCCGCCCTATGTCATCGCCGAAGTCAACGCGATGCGGGCAGCGGCGCGCGCACGCGGGGAGGACATCATCGATCTCGGCATGGGCAATCCCGATCTGCCGCCGCCCGCCCACGTAATCGACAAGCTGGTCGAGGTGGCGAAAAAGCCCGACGCGCATGGCTACTCGGCCTCCAAGGGCATTCCGGGGCTCCGCCGCGCACAGGCAGCTTATTACGGCCGCCGCTTCGGCGTGGAGCTGGATCCGGAAACCGAAGTGGTCGTGACGATGGGCTCCAAGGAGGGCCTATCCAGCCTCGCGACGGCGATCACGGCGCCGGGCGACGTCATCCTGGCGCCCAATCCGTCCTATCCGATCCACACCTTCGGCTTCATCATCGCCGGCGCCACCATCCGCTCGGTGCCGACGACGCCGAACGAGGCCTATTGGGATTCGCTCGATCGGGCGATGAAGTTCACCGTGCCGCGCCCCTCGGTGCTGGTGGTCGGCTATCCGTCCAACCCCACCGCCGAGGTCGTCGATCTCGCTTTCTACGAGCGGCTGGTCGCATGGGCGAAGGAGCACAAGGTCTGGATCCTGTCCGACCTCGCTTATTCCGAGCTTTATTATGATGGCGTGCCAACCCCATCGGTGCTGCAGGTGCCAGGCGCGAAGGACGTGGCGGTGGAGTTCACCTCCATGTCCAAGACCTTCTCGATGGCGGGCTGGCGAATGGGCTTCGCGGTCGGCAACAAGCGGCTGATCGCGGCACTGACGCGGGTAAAGTCCTATCTCGATTACGGCGCCTTCACGCCGATCCAGGCGGCGGCCGTGGCGGCGCTGAACGGCCCGCAGGACATCGTCGAGCAGAACCGCACGCTCTACCGCAAGCGCCGCGACGTGCTGGTCGAGAGCTTCGGCCGTGCCGGCTGGGACATCCCCAGTCCTCGGGCCTCCATGTTCGCCTGGGCACCGATGCCGCCCGCGCTCGCCCACCTGGGCTCGCTCGAATTCTCCAAGCAGCTGCTCAGCGAGGCGGGCGTCGCGGTGGCGCCGGGTGTCGGCTATGGCGAGGAGGGCGAAGGCTTCGTCCGCATCGCCATGGTCGAGAATGAGCAGCGCATCCGCCAGGCGGCGCGCAACGTGAAGCGCTACCTTCAGAGCATGGGCGTGAACACGCCCGCCCGCGGCGCGGGCTGATCCGACAACCGCGGTTCGGGCGCTACTTGAGGCAGCGCCCGAACAGCTGCGTCATCGTCCGCCAGTGCCGCTCCGCCCCTGCCTCGTCATAGCGGGCTGAGCCGGGGACGGCGAAGCCGTGCGGCGATCCGGCATAGACTTCGTTGACGAAGTCGCGCCGCGCCTCCGCCAGCATCCGGTCCAGCTCCGGAAGCCGTGCCTCGGGCAGGGTCTCGTCCTTGTCGCCATGGCCGAACACCAGAGCGGCCGAAACGCGCGCAGCGATGCGGTGCGGGCTGTCCTCCCCGTCCACGATCAGGCCGGCGCTGTGATAGGCGGCTGCTGCGGCGACGCGCTCACCGCCCGCCTCCGCCGCGTAGATGGCGTAGGGGCCGCTCATGCAATAGCCGAC
The DNA here is from genome assembly GCF_900113315.1 of Sphingomonas jatrophae. Taxonomy (GTDB): domain Bacteria; phylum Pseudomonadota; class Alphaproteobacteria; order Sphingomonadales; family Sphingomonadaceae; genus Sphingomonas_P; species Sphingomonas_P jatrophae. The sequence goes on from NZ_FOZG01000001.1 coordinate 1,149,990, forward strand.
CACGCCCATCGCCCCGCCCATCGTCTCCGTTCGCGCTTCAAGCGCATCGAGGAAGCGGACCGCGTCAGCGCGCATCACCTCGGGCGTCAGCGTCGCCTTCAGCTTCAGCAGGTTCGGGAACGTGTCGGGATGGTTCGGGTCGGCCGACAGATCCGGCACGGGCGCGCGGCCAAGCCGCCAATAGACGTTCGGCAGCAGCACGGCGTAGCCCTGCCCCGCGAGACGATCCGCCATGCCGTAGAAGGCGTCCCGGGGGCCGCGAATGTCGGTCAGCATCAGCACTTTTGGCCACGGGCCCGAGCCCTCCGGCAGGTGCAGCGTGGCGTCGATCGTGCCGCCGTCGGCAGGCAGGTCGAGTGCAATGCGGGGCATGAACGTCTCCTCCGGTCAGCGCATCCCGACATGCCAGCAGTTGAGGCGGCGCGCCACCGCGGCTAGGGCAGCCGGGTGCAGGGCAAGCGCATCCTCCTGATCGTCGGCGGCGGTATCGCTGCCTATAAGGCGTGCGAGATCGTGCGCCTGATCCGCAAGGCCGGCGGCAGCGTGCATTGCGTGGTCACGGACGCCGCCGCGCAGTTCGTCGCACCGATGACGTTCGCCGCCTTGTCCGAACAGCAGGTCCACACCTCCTTGTGGGATCTGAAGGACGAGGCGGAGATGGGCCACATCCAGCTCAGCCGTCAGGCCGATCTCGTCGTCGTGGCACCCGCCACCGCCGATCTGCTCGCGCGCATGGCCGCCGGCCTCGCCGACGACCTCGCCACCACCCTGCTGCTCGCGACCGACAAGCCGGTGCTCGCCGCGCCGGCGATGAACGTGCGCATGTGGCAGCACCCCGCCACGCGCCGCAACGTGGCACAGCTGCGCGCCGACGGCATCACGGTGCTGGAGCCCGACGAAGGTCCGATGGCGTGCGGCGAATATGGCCCCGGCCGCCTGCCCGATCCTGCGACGATCGTCGCTGCCATCGATGCGGCGCTCGCCCCCGTCCCGCGCCCTCTCGCCGGCCGGCACGTCCTCGTCACCGCGGGGCCGACGCATGAGCCGATCGATCCGGTCCGCTACATCGCCAACCGCTCCTCGGGTAAGCAGGGCTTCGCCATCGCCGGTGCGCTGGCGGCGCTCGGCGCGCGGGTGACGTTGGTCGCCGGGCCGGTAACGTTGGCGACGCCGGCCGGGGTCGATCGGGTGGACGTGGAGACGGCGCGTGAAATGGCAGCCGCGGTCGATGCGGCTTTGCCGGCCGACGTCGCCGTGCTGGTCGCGGCGGTGGCGGACTGGCGGGCGGAGGCTCCAGCCGGGCAGAAGATCAAGAAGGGCGCCGACACGCCCACGCTGACGCTCGCCGAGAACCCCGACATCCTCGCTGGCCTAGCCCGCTCCGACCGGCGCCCTTCCCTGCTGATCGGTTTCGCGGCCGAGACGGAGCATGTGATCGACCATGCGCGGGCCAAGCTGGCGCGAAAGGGGTGCGACTGGATCGTCGCCAACGACGTCTCCGGCAACGTGATGGGCGGCGCTTTGAACCGGGTTCATATCATCACCGCGGACGGCGTTGAGACCTGGGACGAGGCGCCGAAGGATGCAGTAGCCCGGAAATTGGCGGAGCGAATATCGGATGCCCTCTGAAATCGAGATCCGTCTCAAGCGGCTGGAACATGGTGCAGGGCTGCCGCTGCCCGCTTATGCCACAGAGCACGCCGCTGGACTGGACATCGTGGCGGCCGAGGATCTGACGCTGGCGCCGGGCGCGCGGGCGGCGGTCGCGACCGGCTTCGCCATCGCCATTCCGGTCGGCTATGAGGTGCAGGTGCGGCCGCGCTCGGGGCTGGCGCTGAAGCATGGTGTCACCTGCCTCAACACGCCGGGTACGATCGATGCGGACTATCGCGGCGAGGTGAAGGTGATCCTCGCCAATCTCGGGCAGGAGCCGTTCGCGCTGCGCCGGGGGGAGCGGATTGCGCAGCTCGTCCCGGCAGCCGTCCAGCGCGCCGGCTTCGTCGAGGTTGACGCGCTGGATGAAACCGTGCGCGGCAGCGGTGGTTTCGGATCGACAGGTCGATGATCGCCGCGCTCGCCCTTCTGCTCGCGGCGGCACCTGCCACGGAAGAGCCGGTGCCGCCCGTGTCGCGCTGGAACGCCCTGCCGCGGCTGGCCTACCAGGCGGACTACAAGCCGCGCGTGACATGGGTGCAGCGGGCGAATGCGCTTCAGGGCAGCGAAGGCTGCACCATGCCCGCGCCGGTGGAGGGGATCGTGCGGCTGCGCGTGCCGTTCGTCGTGCGGCTCGACAAGGGTGGCAAGGTGCTTCAGGCGCAGGCGGAGATGCCGGGCTGCCCTGCCCTCGCGCGTCTGGTGGAGCAGTTCGCGATGCAGCAAGGCCCCAAGACGCTGCAGCCTCCGGAGGGTGCGGGGCCGCCCTTCTGGCGCGCCAGCTCCTTCCTCGCCGGCTGGCCGGCTGCGCCGCGGATCGAGGCGGAGCCCGTCGCCGACGAGCCGCAGCCCAAGTGAGCCGCTCAAACTCGCTCAGCGACGACCAGCTCGACCGTTACGCCCGCCACATCGTGCTGCGCGAGATCGGGGGCGAAGGGCAGCGGCGGCTGCTCGGCGCGACCGTCGCGATCGTCGGTGCGGGCGGCATCGGATCGCCGGTGATCCAGTATCTTGCCGCAGCCGGGGTCGGCACGCTGCGGGTGATCGACGATGACACGGTCGCCAGGTCCAACCTCCAGCGGCAGACCCTGTTCGCGACGCGCGACGTGGGATCGGGCAAGGTCGCGATGGCGGCCAACGTGGTCCAGCGGCTGAACCCGGACGTGCGGATCGACGGACGGCCGCAGCGGCTGGAGGCGGACAATGCCACAGCGCTGCTGGAGGGCGCCGACGTGGTGCTAGACGGCAGCGACAGCTTCGCCACGCGGCTGATCGTCTCCGACGCGGCGACTGCACTTCGCATCCCGCTCGTCTCGGCGGCGGTCGGGCAGTTCGAGGGGCAGCTGGCCGTTTATCGCGGGTGGGAGGCGGGTGCGCCCTGCTATCGCTGCCTTGTCGGCGAGGCGCCTGAAGGGCCGGACGTGTCCTGCGCGGATCAGGGCGTGCTGGGCGCGCTGACCGGCGTAATCGGCAGCCTGGCGGCGGTGGAGGCGGTGCGCGCGATCGTGCCGTTCGGGGCGGACCCGGTCGGCCGGCTGCTGATCGTCGATGCGCTCGCCTTCCGCTTCCGCACGATCACGCTCGGCAAGGATCCGGGATGCCGGTGCGCGGCCTGACGGTCACGCTGGCGGCGGCAGATCCGGAGCGGCTGCGGGCGGCGCTGAACCTCGCCTGCGCTGCGGCGGCGCTGGGCGGACGGGCGCGGCTGTTCCTCGACGGCAGCGCGGTGGCGCTGGCGGGGGGTAAGCTGGAGAGCGCAGAGGACGGCGCTTATGCCGCGGCGGGGCTGCCGACGCTGGCGCAGCTGATGGACGAGGCGCTGGCGCTCGGGGTGGAGCCGATCCTGTGCCAGAGCGGGCTGCAACTGGCGGGCATCAGCATGGCGACGGTCGATCCGCGCTTTGCCAGCGGCGGGCTGGTGAGCTTGATCGAGACGCTTGGCGAGGATCGGCTGGTGGCGCTCTAGGCGCGCCGTACCTCGGTTAAGTTGACAAAGTTGACACTCAGAGGCCCTTTTCCGACATGGCCGGAGCGGACCCCGGACACGTCGGAACATCGGGTGTGAGTTGCCGCAGCCGGCATGTCAAAGAACCAATCTGGTTCCTCTACCATGCCGAAGCCGACAAGGCCAGCCCCGCTCAGTCCTTCGGCTTGGCCGCCTTCTTCGGTGCGGCCTTCTTGGCCGCGGACTTCTTGGCGGCGGCCTCCTTCTTTGCAGGCTCCTTCTTCGCCGCGGCCTTGCGCGCCGGCTTCTTGCCCTTCGCCGGGCCCTTGGCGGCGCGCTCCTCCAGCAGGCGGAGCGCCTCCTCGGGCGTGAGTGCGGAGGGGTCGGCGGACTTGGGCAGGGTCGCGTTGGTCTCGCCATCGGTCAGATAAGGGCCGAAGCGGCCTTCGAGCAGGCGGACAGGCTTGCCGGTGACGGGCGAGTCGCCGAACGTCGCCAGCGGCTCGCGCGCGGCGCCGCGCTGCGGCCGGCCGCCGCCCGCCGCCGCCTCCGCCAGCTTGACCACGGCGGCATTCATGCCCGTCTCGAACACCTCCGCCGTAGAGGTGAGCCGGGCATATTTGCCGTCATGCTGGAGATAGGGGCCGTAGCGCCCGATCGAGGCGGTGATCGGCTTGCCGCTCTCCGGATGCAGGCCGACCTCGCGCGGGAGCGACAGCAGCCGCAGCGCCGCGTCGAGATCGACCTCGGTCACGTCCTTGGGGATGGACGAGCGCTTCGCCTCCTTGCCGTCGCCGAGCTGGACATAAGCGCCGAAACGACCCGAGCGACGGGAGACTTCCTCACCGCTCACCGGATCGGTGCCGAGGACGACGGGGCCGGTATCGGCACCCTCGCCCTCGCCTGCGCCGCCCTGCGCGAAACGGCGGGTATATTTGCACTCGGGATAGTTGGAGCAGGCGACGAACGCGCCGAAGCGTCCGCCGCGCAGCGCCAGCTGGCCGGCATGGCAGGCGGGGCAGAGCCGCGGATCGGTGCCCTCCCCCGTTTCGGGGAAGAGATAGGGCGCGAGGAACTGGTCTAGCGCGGCAGTCACGTCGCTCGGCCGCTGCTCCATCACCTCGGCGGTCTTCGGCTTGAAATCGCGCCAGAAGGCTTCCAGCACCGCCTGCCACTGGGCGCGGCCGCCCGACACGTCGTCGAGGCTCTCCTCCAGCCCGGCGGTGAAATCATAGGAGACGTAGCGTTCGAAGAAGCGCTCGAGGAAGGCGGTCAGCAGCCGGCCGCTCTCCGCCGGCGTGAAGCGGTTATTCTCGAGCACGACATAGTCGCGATCCTTCAGCACCTGGAGGATCGAGGCATAGGTGGAGGGGCGGCCGATGCCGAGCTCCTCCATCTTCTTGACGAGGCTCGCCTCCGAATATCGCGGCGGCGGCTGGGTGAAATGCTGCTCGGCCATGACCGACTTCTTCGCGGGCGCATCGCCCTCGTGCATGCGCGGCAGGCGGCGGCTTTCCTCATCGCCCTCGTCGTCGCGGCCCTCCTCGTAGAGCGCGAGATAGCCGGGGAAGAGGACGACCTGGCCGGTGGCGCGCAGGGCATGCTGGCCGGTGCCGTCGGTCAGCTCGACGGTCGTCCGCTCCAGCCGGGCCGACGCCATCTGGCTGGCCAGCGCGCGCTTAAAGATGAGGTCGTAGAGCTTGGCATGGTCGCCCGAGCCGGCACGATCGCGGGCGAAATCGGTCGGGCGGATCGCCTCGTGCGCTTCCTGCGCATTCTTGGCCTTGGCCTGATAGACGCGTGGGCGGTCGGGCACGTAACCGGCATCGAAGCGATCGGCGATGGCGTGGCGCGCGGCGGAGATGGCGCTGCCATCCATCTGCACGCCGTCCGTCCGCATATAGGTGATCGCGCCATCCTCGTAGAGCGCCTGGGCGACGCGCATCGTGTGGCTGGCGGAGAATCCGAGCTTGCGCGCGGCCTCCTGCTGCAGTGTCGAAGTGGTGAAAGGCGCGGGCGGATTGCGCGTAAGCGGCTTGGTCTCGACGCTGGCGACGGAGAAGCGGCCGGCCTCCACCGCGGCCTTGGCTGCCTCGGCATCGCCGCCATTGCCGATCGACAGGCGATCCAGCTTCTCGCCCCGCCAGCGAACGAGGCGGGCGCTGAACGGGATGCCGTCATGCTCCATCGCGGCGGTGACGGACCAATATTCCTGCGCGCGGAACGCCTCGATTTCGCGCTCGCGGTCGACGATCAGGCGGAGCGCCACCGACTGGACGCGGCCGGCGGATTTCGCGCCGGGAAGCTTGCGCCACAGCACCGGCGAGAGGGTGAAGCCGACGAGGTAATCCAGCGCGCGGCGGGCGCGATAGGCGTCGATCAGGTCGCCATCCAGCTCACGCGGGTTCGCCATCGCATCGAGCACGGCGGGCTTGGTGATCGCGTTGAAGGTGACGCGTCGGACGTCCTTGGGCAGCGCGCGGCGCTTCTTCAGCACCTCCTGCACATGCCAGCTGATCGCCTCCCCCTCGCGATCAGGGTCGGTGGCGAGGATCAGCGTATCGGCGCCCTTGGCCTCGTCGGCGATGGCCTTCAGCTGCTTGGCCTTGTCGGCATAGGCCTCCCACTCCATCGCGAAGCCTTCGTCCGGGTTCACGCTGCCATCCTTGGGCGGCAGATCGCGGACATGGCCGTAGGAGGCGAGGACGCGGTGACCGGGCCCGAGATACTTCTCGATGGTCTTGGCCTTGGCGGGTGATTCGACGACGACGAGCTTCATGGGGCGTCCGTATAGAGGGCTTACGCGTACGTGCGAGGGTGGGGATCGCCGGAGGGGGCCGTCAAGCGGGGGCGCGCAGACCGGCGAGGCAGTGCGTCACCACCAGAGATCGCGCACCGTCTTCCCATCTGACGGCATGTCCTCGAATGTGTTCAGCCCATCGAAATGGTCGATCGGCAGGTGCGCCACGTCGTCGAGTGACGCCAGGCGCACGTTCACGGCCATGCGCCGGCGGCCATCGGCCTCAAGGCGCAGGCCACGCCATGCGACCACGCCAGCGCAGGTAGGGCAGAACAGGATCTCGAGCGCCGGATCGGCCTTGCCGGGGCGACGGAAGGCGGACGTGTCGCCCCGGATCGCGATCCGCTCGCGCTCATAATCATAGGCCCACAGCGCGCCGTAGCGATGGCAAAGCGTGCAGTTGCATGCCGTGACCGGGCCGGGATCGCCCGAGAAGGTCCATCCGGTAGCGCCGCAATGACAGGATCCGCTCAGCATTCCGCCCCTCCGCTGCAGCGCTGTCTATCCTGCCGACGCGGCTCACGCCATCGAGGCGTTGACGAAGCGCGTTTCATCAGTCATTTCTGTTTTTACAGAAATTAGTGAGTCGTCGATGCCGCTGATGGATCATCCTGCCGTGCAGAAGTTCGTGCTGCACTGGGGCGAGATGGGCTCGCAGTGGGGCGTGAACCGGTCGGTCAGCCAGATCCATGCTTTGCTATACCTGTCGGACCGGCCGCTGCATGCGGAGGAGATCGTCGAGGCGCTGAGCCTTGCGCGGTCCAACGTGTCCACCGGCCTCAAGGAATTGCAGGGCTATGGCATTGTCCGTCGCACGCATGTGCCGGGCGACCGCCGCGATCATTTCGTCGCGGAGACAGACCTGTGGGAAATGCTGTTGCGCATCGCCGCCGAGCGCAAGCGCCGCGAGATCGACCCGACCATCGCGCACTTGGCCGAGCTGGCGCGCGAGGCGGAGGCGGATGGCGCACTGCCGCCGCATGTCCGCCAGCGGATCGCGCGGATGCATGAGTTCATCGGCACCCTGTCCGGCTGGTACGAGCAGGTGCGCGGCCTGCCCAAGCCGACGCTCGTCGCGTTGATGAAGCTGGGCGGCAAGGTGGCGCGCTTCGTCTCGCCGTTCGGACGCAAGGGAGATGCGGCGGCGGACTGAGGTCGGCCCACGATGGGCCGGACTGTGCCAAATTCTTTCTGTTTTTACTGAAGCAAGCGAAGGAGACGACCAATGACCGAGATCGCCTATCTGCTCTATCTCGCCATCACGCTCGGCATCACGGTCTGGGTCGCGCGCACGCTGTCGCACAACGGCATCGTCTTCCTGCGGCAGTGCTTCGGGCAGGATGCGGCGCTGGCGGAATCGACCAATCACCTGCTGGTGGTCGGCTTCTACCTCGTCAATATCGGCTTCATCACGCTGACGCTCAGCCTGGGGGCGGAGCCGCACACGGTGGCGGATGCGATGCGCTTCCTCAGCACCAAGGTGGGCCTTGCGGTGCTGGTGCTGGGCGGCATGCACTTCTTCAACATGGGCGCGATCGCGCGGTTCGGCCGCAAGGTGAACGGCTGGCTGGCACAGCGGCTGGCAGTGGCGTGAGGCGCGGCGGGGCGGCTGGGAGGCCGCCCTGCTTGCTTGTGGGAGTGGGATCATGAGCGACACGGGCTACCGCTACAACTTTGGGGCCGCGGTGATTGCATGCGCTGTCGCCGGGCCGATCTTCGTCGGCGTGCTGGCGGCGGGAGCGTTTGTCGATGCGGCGAGTTCCCGGCCGCTGCCGGTCGGAAACATCTTCGGCAGCGTGGTCCCTGCCTTGGCCATCTTGCCGCTGACCGGACTGTTCGGCGCGGTGCTGGCCTGCCTGCCGGTCGCGCTCGGCACCACCGCGCTCACCTTTCTCGCGCGGCGGTATGAGGCGGCGGCGGCATGGGGAGTGTGGATCGGCGCGGGGGTGGCCATTGCTGGCGGCGCCGGGCTGCTGGCGAGCCGGACCTCGCCCGAGCCGATGTTGGCGCTCGCTTTGACCGGCGCGGCCTGTGCGGCGATCGCGCGGCGGGGGCTCAGGCGAGGCTGACGCGGCCGCCGGCGTGGCGTTCGAGGCGGCCGGCGAGCTCGAGTTCGAGCAGCACCGTCTGCACGGCCGCCGGGCTTTCGCCGGCGAGGCGGACGATCTCGTCCACCGGCACGGGGACGGGGCCGAGCAGGTCGGTGATGCAGCGACGCGTCGATTCGGCGACGTCGGTGGCGACGGGCGCGGCATCGAAGCGGCCGGCAGGGGCAGCCACGCCGGGGTGTAGGGGGCTCAGCGCTTCGAGGATGTCGGCGGCGGACTGGACGAGCGTCGCGCCCTCGCGGATCAGCAGGTTGCAGCCCTGCGCCCGCGCATCCAGCGGGGAGCCGGGCACCGCCATGACCTCCCGCCCCTGCTCGGCCGCCAGCCGCGCGGTGATGAGCGAGCCGGACTTGGGCGCGGCCTCGACCACCACGGTGCCGGCGGACAGGCCGGCGATGATGCGGTTGCGATGCGGGAAGTGGCGGCCGCGCGGCTCGGTGCCGGGCGGCATTTCGGCGACCAGCAGGGCGGCGCTCGCGATCTCCTCCTGCAAGGCGGCATTTTCGGGCGGGTAGGCGACGTCGATGCCGCCCGCGATGACCGCCAGAGTGCCGCCCTCCCCGCCGAGGGCGCCGCGATGGGCCGCGGTGTCGATGCCGCGGGCAAGCCCGGAGACGACGCAACGCCCGCCTGCCGCGAGTTCGGCGGCGAGCTGGCGGGCGAAGCGGATCGCGGCGGCGGATGCGTTGCGCGCGCCGACCATCGCCACCATCGGCCGATCGAGCAGGCGCAGATCGCCGCGGACGATCAAGGCGGGCGGCGCCGTCTCGATCTCCGCCAGCGCGGCGGGATAGAGGCCGCGGCCGAGGAACAGGTAACGCGCGCCCAGCGTCTCGACGCGCGCCATCTCCCGCTCCACCTGCGCGGCGGGCGGGGGCACGGGCGCGGCCCCGCCCCCGCGGCGGGCGAGATCGGGCACCGCGGCAAGCGCGGCCGCGGGCGAGCCGAAGCGCAAGAGCAGCTGGCGATAGGAAACGGGGCCGATGCCGGGCGTGCGGATCAGCCGCAGCCGGGCCAGCCTGTCGTCGGGCGCGTCCGCCTCGGCCAAGTCAGCCTTCGGCCGACGAGGTGCCGGAGCGGCCGCCGACGCGCGGCTCCTCGCCCGCCATCAGCCGGTCGATATTGGCGCGGTGCTTCCACAGGACGAGCAGCGCCAGCGCGATGAACAGGAGGACCAGCGAGAAATTGCCGAACCAGGCGGCGGAGACCGGCGCGGAGATCGCCGCGCTCATGCCCCCGACCGACGAGATGCGCGTCGCGGCGAGCGACAGCAGCCAAACCGCGGCGAAGACCAGCCCGGTCGGCCAATGCAGCGCGAGCACGACACCGAGCATCGTCGCCACGCCCTTGCCGCCGCGGAAGCGCAGCCAGACGGGATAAAGGTGCCCCAGGAACGCGCCCGTGGCGGCGAGCGGTGCCCAATCCGGCTGGATCGCCCCGGCGACCAGCACCGCCACCGCGCCTTTGGCGGCATCGAGGATCAGCGTGGCGGCGGCCAGCCCCTTGCGGCCGGTCCGCAGCACGTTCGTCGCGCCGATATTGCCGGAGCCAATCGCGCGCAGATCGCCCGCGCCCGAGGCCCGCGTGAGCAGCAGGCCGAACGGCACCGCCCCCAGCAGATAGGACGCGATCAGCGTCACCAGCGCGCCGATCCACGGCGTTGTCAGAAGCGAAACGTCCCCCACGGATCGGACCATAGCGGGAACGGGGCCGAAGCTCAAACCACATGGATCATTGATCTGCCGGTACGTGCATCTGCCCCGCGCGACGCTATAGGCGGCGGCATGGATGCGGACCGCCCTCTCCTCTTTTTCGATTCCGGCGTGGGCGGCCTATCCGTCCTTGGCCCCACGCGCGCGCTGCTGCCGCGGGCGCCGGTCGTCTATGTCGCGGACAATGGCGGCTACCCTTACGGCACCAAGAGCGAGGCGGAGATCGCCGCGCGCGTACCCGCGCTGCTCGGCCGGCTGGCGGAGCGGCATGCGCCCCGACTGGTGGTGATCGCCTGCAACACCGCCTCCACCATCGCGCTCGACGGCGTGCGCGCGGCGCTGGACCTGCCCGTCGTCGGCACGGTGCCCGCGATCAAGCCCGCCGCGCTCGCCTCGCGCAGCCGGGTGATCGGTGTCTTGGGCACGGAGGCGACGGTGCGCCAGCCTTATGTCGACCGGCTGTCCGCACGCCATGCGGCGGACTGCACCGTGATCCGCCACGGCTCTGCCGCGCTGGTGCGGCTGGCGGAGGCGAAGCTGGCGGGTGAGCCGGTGTCCGCGGCGGAGGTGGCGGCGGCGGTCGCGCCGATGATCGACCATCCGGAGGCGGCGGCGCTCGATACGGTGGTGCTGGCCTGCACCCATTTCCCGCTGCTGGCAGACGAGCTGGCGGCGGCGTTCGGGCCGCAGGTCGGCTTCGTCGATGGCGGCGCTGGCATTGCGCGCCGCGTGGCGTTCCTGACCGAGGGGCAGCCCTGGCCGGAGACGCCGGCACCCGGCATAGCCCTGTTCACGCAAAGCTTCTTGCCGCCCGCCGGGTTGGCCGCAAGCCTTGCCCGGTTCGGCCTGGAACAAATCGCAACGCTGTGATTTGCGCTCGCTCTAATCGAGCTTCTTCGCTCACGCCACGGTGGTCAAACGTCTCCGGCGACGCTATGTCGCGGGCGATCTGACGGGGCGAAGAGGCTCTAGGCGAGTGGATTATCAGCGCGTTTTCACGCAAGCGATCGACCGGCTGCATGCCGAGGGGCGCTACCGCGTGTTCATCGACATATTGCGCAACAAGGGGGCCTTCCCCAATGCGCGCTGCTTCCACGGCCATAACGGGCCCAAGCCGATCACCGTCTGGTGCTCAAACGATTATCTCGCGATGGGGCAGCATCCCAAGGTGATCGCGGCGATGGAAGAGGCGCTGCACGATGTCGGCGCGGGCTCCGGCGGCACGCGCAACATCGGCGGCAACACGCACTACCATATCGATCTCGAGTGGGAGCTGGCGGACCTGCACGGCAAGGAGGCCGCGCTGCTGTTCACCTCCGGCTACGTCTCGAACGATGCGACGCTCTCCACCCTCGGCAAGGTGCTGCCGGGCTGCATCATCTTCTCGGACGAGCTCAATCACGCCTCGATGATCGCGGGCATCCGCAATTCGGGTTGCGAGAAGCGCGTGTGGCGGCACAATGATCTCGCCCATCTGGAGGAGCTGCTGGCAGCAGCGGACCCCGAGGCGCCGAAGCTGATCGCGTTCGAGAGCGTCTATTCGATGGACGGCGATGTCGCGCCGATCCACGCCATCTGCGACCTTGCCGACAAGTATAATGCGCTGACCTACCTCGATGAGGTCCATGCCGTCGGCATGTATGGCCCGCGCGGCGGCGGCATCTCCGACCGCGACGAGGCGGCGAAGCGGCTGACGATCATCGAGGGGACGTTGGGCAAGGCGTTCGGCGTGATGGGTGGCTATATCGCCGCCGATCGCACCGTGATCGACGTGATCCGCTCCTACGCGCCGGGCTTCATCTTCACGACCAGCCTGTCGCCCGTGCTGGTGGCCGGCGCGCTGGCGAGCGTGCGGCACCTCAAGGCCTCGTCCGAGGAGCGCGACGGCCAGCAGGCGGCAGCGGCGCGGCTGAAGGCGATGTTCGCCGGAGCGGGCCTGCCTGTGATGGATTCCACCACGCACATCGTGCCGTTGATGGTGGGCGATCCGGTGAAGGCCAAGCGGATCAGCGACATCCTGCTCGCCGAATATGGCGTCTACGTGCAGCCGATCAATTATCCGACGGTGCCCCGCGGCACCGAGCGGCTGCGCTTCACCCCCGGCCCGTCCCACGACGAAGCGATGATGCGCGAGCTGACTGCCGCGCTGGTCGAGATCTGGGACCGGCTGGAGATGCGCCAGGCGGCGTGATGGCGCACTGGCTGCTCAGCTACACGCTGGCACCCGATTACCTGGAGCGGCGCGCGCAGTACCGCCAAAAGCATCTGGTGCTCGCCTGGGCCGCGGCGGAGCGGGGCGAGCTGCTGCTGGCGGGCGCCGTCGGCGATCCGGTCGAGGATGCGCTGCTGCTCTTTTTGGGCGACGGCCCGGAAACGGCGGAGGCCTTTGCCGCGGCCGATCCCTATGTCTGCGAAGGGCTGGTGACCGGCTGGCGGGTGCGGCGCTGGGCGACGGTGGCTGGCCGGGATGCGGCGACGCCCGTACGCCCCTGAACGCGGCCCAGCATGGCACGGCTGCCATCCTGTATTTTGCAGATCTTCAGCAGAAATTAGGGTGTTAGGCGCTAGCTCGCCGCTTCGCGAAGCGCAGGGGCCGGCACGATCTTGAGCACTCACAGCCCTGCCCGACTGTCGATCGAGGGAGGCGCCGCCTTCCTGCTGGCGACGGCTGTGACGATCGCGTGCGTGGTGAACGGCTGGTTCGACCACCTCTGCATGACGCTCCGCCGCAGCGAGCGATATGAGCTCGATGAGTTCGTCGGCGCGGGCGCTGTCTTCATGACGGTGACCGCGATCATGCTCGCCCGGCGCGAGTGGCAGCTGCGCGGACAGCTGAAATTCGTGGCCGAGCAGGAGCAGACCGCGCGCGAGGCGGCGCGCCACGATTATCTGACCGGCATCCCCAACCGGCTCGCTTTGGTCGAGCGGCTGGACGACATGGCGGGCGAGGAGACGGCGCTGCTGCTGATCGATCTCGACGGCTTCAAGTCGATCAACGATCGCCACGGCCATGCCGGCGGCGACGAGGTGCTGAAAGAGGTGTCGCGTCGGCTGATGAAGATCAGGGCGAGCGAGCGTGGCGGCTTCGTCGCGCGGCTGGGCGGCGATGAGTTCGGCTTTCTCCTGCATGTCCAATCCGCCCGGGACGCACAGGCGGCGATGCGCCGGATCGCGCGCGATCTGGCCAGGCCGATCCATCTGCCGGAGGGCAGCGTCACTGTCGGGGCCTCGATCGGCAGCGCCACTGCAACCGCGGGGCGGATCAATGCCGACACGTTGCTACGGATCGCGGACACGGCGATGTACGACGCCAAGCACGCGCGGCAGGCACCCCGGCGGGTTGGGACAGCCTGAGCACATACCATCGTTGCCGGGCCGGGATCTGAGACCCGGCGCGCGTATCTAGGCCGAGCCTCCGGTCTTTCGCTCGGGCGACGATGGCGACTGCTACTCCGCCGCCATCAGCCCTTCGTCCACGTCCTGCGTTTCCTCGGTGGCGACGCCCTGTTCCAGCGCGGCTTCGTCGGCGGCGAGCGCGGCGGCATCCTCGGCATAGAGGCCGAACCGCGCGGCGACGTCGGGGGCGTAGCGGAGGAGGTCGGGGCGGAGCTTGATCAGGCTGACGTCCTTGGACTTGCCCTCCAGCATCACGTCGAATTCGAGCCCGTCGGCGTCGCGCATGAAGCGGCTGAATTCGAAGGGATTGGTGAAATCGGCATGGCCCGTCCAGATGGGCGGGCGCAGCACCGTCTTCACACGGGCGGTGGGCTTGACGACGCTCTTGGTCAGCTCGCCCTTCTTCGGTGCCTTGCCCGCCTTGGCGGCGGCGCGCTGCTTGGGGGTGATCGCCTGCTTGACCTCGCGCATCTCGGTGCGGGGCGACGAAAAGTGGATCTTGGGGCGGACGCCCTCGGGCCAGGTGGCGAGGAACTTGATCAGCGTCTCGCGCATGTCGAGCCGCTCGGGATTGAGGCACCAGAAATGCTGATAGTCGAAGATCAGGCGGACGCCGGTACGCTCGTGGATCCAGAGCACGTCCGCGGCGGAGAAGCGGATGTCGTCATTCTCGAGGACTAGGCGTGCCTTGACGTGATCGGGGCACTGGTTCCAGCCGTCGATCCAGCGGGCGCGGGCGGCATCCTTGTCGTCATAGACGCCGCCGACATGCGTCACCATGACCGCTTCCGGGCCGCAGCCCATCCGGTCGAGGATCTCGGCCTGCGACGAGAAATCCCAGATCGACTTGGCGGTGATCTTCGGATCGGGTGAGTTGAGCAGGACATATTGCGAGGGGTGGAAGGACAGGCGAATGTCCAGCGCCCGCGCCTTCGCGCCGAAGGCGGCGAGTTCGGCATCGGCCTCGCTCAGCTGGTTGTGGAATTGCGGCAGATCGGGATGCGTCGCGTAGGGCGCGAGATCGGACGACAGGCGATACATGTGGATCCGCTCGGCCGCGAGGTGATCGAGGATCTTGTCGACATGGTCGAGCGAGCATTTCAGGTGCGGGTTCTTCTGCCAGCGGCGCGTATCGTTCGATTTCAGGCCGGGCTTGGCCATCACCTTGACGGGAATGCCGAGACGGAGGGGGCGCGCTGGATCGGTCATCGGGGGCCAACGTGCGGCAATCGCCGAGGCTCCGCCATAATGCCGCCACGGACATGACGGACGAGCGCGCGATGACGATCGACAAGGCCATCATCCTTTCCGCCGGCAAGGGCTCCCGCCTGCTGCCGCTGACCGAAGACACGCCGAAGTGCCTGCTCGACTGTTCGGGCAAGACGCTGCTGGAGTGGCAGCTGGACGCGCTGTTCGCGGGCGGCTTCACCGAGGCGGTGATCGTGACCGGCTTCCGCGAGGACAAGGTGGAGCGCGTGGCCGAGGCGCAGCGCGCCGCCGGGCGGGCGGTGACGACCCTGTTCAACCCCTTCTACCATGTCGCCGACAATCTCGGCTCGATCTGGATGGCGCGGGGTGCGTTCGATCGCGACTGCGCGGTGCTGAACGGCGATACCTTGATCTCGCCCGACATCGTGCGGCTGCTGCGCGAGGGTGCGGCGGCGGACGCGATCACGCTGTCGGTGAACGAGAAGGACGACTTCGACGCGGACGACATGAAGGTGCTGCGCGAGGGCAGCCGCCTGCTGCGCGTGGGCAAGACGATCGAGGCGTATGACGCGGAGTCGATCGGCTTCATGGCGTTTGCCGGTGCGGGGCGCGCGGCGTTCCTCGCCGAGGTGGAGGCGTGGATGCGGCGGCCCGAGGGGGTGACGAGCTGGTATCTGAAGGCGATCGACCGGATCGCGGCAGGCGGCATCGTCGGCACCGTCGCGATCGGCGAGGCGGCGTGGCAGGAGGTGGATTTCCCGCCCGACCTGGTGGCAGCGAAGGCGCTGACGGCCAAGTGGGCCGTAGCGGGCGGGTTCTAGGCCCCAGCCTGCGCTGGGGCGGCGGCTGTCAGTTCAGGCGGGCCAGTGGCCCTTCAGCCAATCGCGCAAGGTGACGATCTGGTCGGGGGTGAGCGTGGTCGCGTCGCCCAGCGCGGGCTGGCCCGGCCAGCCTGCGTCTGTGAGCGTCAGGCCGTGCGCGGCGCGCTGCCCCTCGTAGCGGGGCAGGACGTGATAGTGGACGTTGGGATCCACCATCATCAGCATCAGGTAATTGAGCTTGTCATAGGCGACGGCAGCGCAAAGCATCGCCTCCAGCCGCGGAACCGCCTCGCCAAGATCGGCGAAGGCGGCGGGCGGCAGATCGGCGAATGCGGTCGCGTCCGACTTGGCGGCGAGAACGAGGCTGCCGAGCGTCGGCTGCGCCGGGCGGAGGAGGACCAGCCAATGCGCGGTCTCAGCAACCAGCGTGGCGGGCCAGCCGAACTTCTCGATGGTGGGGTTCATGCGCGGTGTCCTCAATC
The DNA here is from genome assembly GCF_900113315.1 of Sphingomonas jatrophae. Lineage (GTDB taxonomy): Bacteria > Pseudomonadota > Alphaproteobacteria > Sphingomonadales > Sphingomonadaceae > Sphingomonas_P > Sphingomonas_P jatrophae. Next base: position 1,166,116 of record NZ_FOZG01000001.1, read on the forward strand.
GAGCCACGAGATGACGGCACGTCCCTGCGAGCGGGCAATGAGTGCCTGGATGAGCTGGATCATGTGCACGGCGAGCGAGATCGCCGTCCACCATGCGACAGCGACGATGCCGAGATCGGGGCGGGCGAACAGCATGGCGGCGAACAGGATCACCATGTTCGGATTGCGCCGCGCGGTGATCAGGCGGAACTGCGAATCGATCCGCCGCCAGACGTGGATGTGCATGCCGCCGAACAGGCGCATGAACGCCCCCTCGATCAGCCGCTGGACGACGTAGCCGCCGAGGATCACCGCCAGCACCCACGTCACCGTCTCCGCCGGTAGCGGCCTGCCATAAGGCGTCAGGCCCCAGATCCACGCGACCCACCAGAAGGGCGGATGGATGAGATCGATGCCGTGATCGAAGACGTTGCCCCATTTGGAAGAGGTTATGGTGCAGCGCGCAAGCTTCCCGTCGACCGTGTCCAGCACCATCAGCACCATGCCCGACGCGATGCCGGCCCAATACCAGCCGTAAGCGAACAGGAAGGTGGCGGCGACGCAGGCGATGAAGCCGACGAGCGTCACCTGATTGGGCGTGATGCCGAGATGCGCGGCGGCGCGCGTCAGGTGAAAGGCCCAGCGCGGCCAGAGATATTTGGTGAGCAGATCGGTGACGCCCTTGTAGCTCGCCGAATAGCTCGCCTCCTGCAGCGGGCGGACCGTCTCGGGCAGCAGCCGATCGACGAATGGGCGGATGCGCTTGCGCAGCGCCGGGTTGACCAGCTCGGGCTTGTCCTCCCCGGCCAAGACGTCGAGCCCGGCAACATCGGCGGGCGCCATCGCCGCCATCGCCGCGGCGACCGCGGCGGCCCGGCCGGGATGCGGCACATGCGCGAGGACGGGCACGCCGCCGAGTGTCAGCACCATGCCGGGATGCGCCGCGACATGGCGCAGCCACAAAGGCTCGAAGGCGAAGGCGGCGTTGGCGAGGATGGTGGCGGAGGCGGGCGCATCGACCAGCCCGAGACCCTGCGCCCGCGCGATGCGGGTTATCCGTTCACGCCCGGTCAGGCTCCACAGGCGCGCTGGCGCGTCGCCGACGATCGCGATGTTCATCATGGATCGCGTCGCTAGCGATGCGGCGCTGCCAAGTCACCAGCGGTTGCCGCGGGGCCCGGCGATCTGGCAGAGCGGCGCGATGCCCTCCCCTCCCCCGCGATCCGGCTGGACCGCCATCGTGCTCGCCGGCAGCCGGCCCGGCCCCGATCCGTTCGTCGAGGCGCAAGGCGTCCGGTCCAAGGCGCTGATCGACGTGGGCGGCAAGCCGATGCTGGGCCGCGTGCTGGAGACGCTGCTGGCCGTGCCGGAAATCGCGCGCATCGTCGTGCTGGCGCAGGCACCCGAGGCGCTGCTGACCGGGTCGCTGGCCTGGGCGGCGACGGAGCCGCGGATCGGATGCCATGCCAGCGGCGCGGGCATCTCGACTAGCATTGCAAGCGTGGCGGGCAGCGCGGCGGCGCCGTGGCCACTGCTCGTCACCACGGCCGATCATCCGCTGCTGACGGTGGCGACCGTGCGCGAACTGCTCGCTGGTACCGAGAACGTCGATCTTGCGGTCGGCATGGTGGAGCGGCGCGTGGTGCTGTCCGCCTATCCAGGCAATCGGCGGACGTGGCTGAAGCTGTCCGACGGCGCGTGGACGGGGGCCAATCTGTTCGCGCTGGCCGGGCCCGAGGTGATGCCGGCCCTGTCGCTGTGGTCGGGGGTCGAGCAGGATCGCAAGCGCGTGTGGCACGTCTTCCGCGCCTTCGGCTGGCCACTGTTCGCGCGGGCGATCACGCGGACGATCGGGCTGAAGGCGGCGATCCGCAAGGCGGGCGGGCGGCTGGGCATGACGGCGCGGCTGGTGCCGCTGAGCCAGGCGGAGGCGGCGATCGACGTCGACAAGCCGACCGACCTCGCGCTGGCGCGCGAGATCGTGGCGCGGCGCGAGGGGCGGTAGGAAGCCGCTTTCCAACAGCTTGCCACCTGGGCCAGCTTGGCCGGATGTTTCATCGAGTCGCACTTCTTGCCGCCCTCCTCTGTGCCGTTCCGGCGGCCGCCGCGGTGACGGTTGAGGAACGCTCCATCGCCGGGTTGCAGGCGATGATGGCCAGGGGTGTCTCGGCGGAGAGCATCACGCGTGCCTATCTATCCCGGATCGCGGCGATGGACCGGCGGGGGCCGGCGCTGCACGCGGTGATCGCGGTGGCACCCGATGCGGTGGCGCAGGCACGCGCGGCGGATGCGCGGCGCAAGGCCGGACGCCGGATCGGGCCGCTCGACGGCGTGCCGATCCTGATCAAGGACAATATCGAGACGCGCGAGATGGCGACCACGGCGGGCAGCCTCGCGCTCAGGGACAATCGCACGGGACGCGATGCGCCGCTGGTCGCAAGGCTGCGTGCGGCGGGTGCGGTGATCCTCGGCAAGACGAACCTGAGCGAATGGGCCAACTTCCGCTCCAGCCGGTCGATGAGCGGGTGGAGCGCGGTGGGCGGGCTGGTGCGCAACCCCTATGCGCTGGACCGGACCGCGTGCGGCTCCTCCAGCGGATCTGGCGCGGCGGCAGCGGCGAGCTTCGCGGCGGCCGCAGTGGGGACGGAGACGGACGGGTCGATCATATGCCCCTCCTCCAGCAACGGGCTCGTCGGGCTGAAGCCGTCGACGCGGCTGGGCGAGAAGGACGGCATCGTCCCGATCAGCCCGAGCCAGGACGTGCCCGGGCCGATGGGGCGCAGCGTGGCGGACGTGGCGGCGCTGTTCGAGGTGATGAGCGGGTCGCCCGCGCCGCTGTCCCCGACAGCGCTGCGTGGCGGACGTGGCGGCGCTGTTCGAGGTGATGAGCGGGTCGCCCGCGCCGCTGTCCCCGACAGCGCTGCGTGGCGTGCGGGTGGCGGTGCTGCGGCCGGCGATGGCGGCGGACCTGGCCGAACGGTTCGACGCGGCCTGCAAGGCGCTGCAAGCGGCGGGCGCGGTGCTGGTGCCGGTGGAGCGGCCCAAGACCGAGACGCTCGGCGAGCAGGAATATCTGGTGCTCAAGACCGAGTTCAAGGCGGCGGTCGCGGCCTATCTGGCCAAGGCGGCACCGGCGGTGACCGCGCGCGATCTGGACGCGCTGATCGCCTTCAATCGGGCGCATGCGGGCGAGGAGCTGCGCTGGTTCGGGCAGGAGCTGTTCGAGGAAGCGGCGCAGACCAAAGGGCTGGACGATCCCGCCTATCGCGCCGCACGGATCATGAGCCGGCGGACCGCCGCGGCGGCGATCGATGCGATGCGCTTCGCGGCCAAGGCGCAGTTCATCGTCAGCCCGAGCGGCGGGCCGGCATGGCTCTCCGATCCGGTGAACGGCGACCAGTCGAACGGGCCGAGCGCGAGCCGCCTGCCGGCGGTGTCGGGCTATCCGCACCTGACCGTGCCGATGGGGCTGGTGCGCGGATTGCCGGTGGGCCTGTCCTTCTTCGGGCCGAGCGGGCGGTCGGGCGAGGCCCGGCTGCTGGCGGCGGGCTATGCGTTCGAGCAGGCGGCGAAGGCGCGCGTCGCGCCGCGTTACCTCCGGACGATCGCCGCGGAGTGAGCGGGCGACGTGCCGGATGACGGCGCGGGGTGACGCGGGGCGGCTTGCGGCACTACATAAGCGGCATGACCGACGATCTGCCCGATGACGACCTCCGCCTCGATCCCGATTTCGCGCATCGATTCGAGGCGCAGCAGCGGCCTGCCTGCCAGCTCTACCTGATCTCGCCGCCCGCGATCGATGCGGGCTTCCGCGACTCTCTGGCGCGGGCGTTCGACGGTGGACCGGTCGCGGCGTTCCAGCTGCGGCTGAAGGGCATTGACGAGCATCGCATCGCCGCCGCGGCCGAGCCGATCCAGCGGCTTTGCGCGGAGGCAGGCTGCGCGTTCATCGTCAACGACAGCATGGGGCTGGCCAAGCGGATCGGCGCGGACGGCGTGCACCTGGGGCAGGAGGATGGCGATCCGCGCGATGCGCGGGCGCTGCTCGGGCCGACGGCGCAGATCGGCGTGACCTGCCACGACAGCCGCCACCTCGCGATGGAAGCGGGTGAAGCCGGCGCCGATTATGTCGCGTTCGGCAGCTTCTATCCGACCACCACCAAGGAGGTGCGGCACCGGCCGGAGCCGTCGATCCTCGGCTGGTGGTCCACCCTGTTCGAGCTGCCGAGCGTGGCGATCGGCGGGATCACGCCTGACAATTGCGGACCTTTGGCAGCGGCGGGCGCGGATTTCGTGGCCGCGAGCGGCTCTGTCTGGAACCACCCGGACGGGCCGGATGCCGCGGTGCGCGCATTCGTTGCGGCACTGGCGCGGTAAACGCTCCACAACGGACCCAAAGCCGCGTTATCCCAATATTCCGTAAGGAACCGGAGGCCGGGCCGTGTTAGGCGGCGCCTGCCCAAGGGACTGGGGGGAGAGTGGGACCGTGGCGCAATTCGAACGCCTGCTGGCCGAGCATGCGGCGCTTCGCACCGCGGCGCAGCGGCTGTTGAGTGTGACCGAGACGGAGGCAGGCTATCGCGCGGTTGCGCCCGGCCTGCTGCGTGAGATCGTCGATCTGCTGGTGGATCACGAGGCGAGCGAATCGTCGATCGACTATGCGCCGCACGATGAGCATGCGGGCGCGGCTCTGCCGCTGTCCGAGCGGCTGTTTGCGCTGCAGATGGAATGGGGCGACTTCGTCGATGCGTGGCCGACAATGAACGTCGCGCGCGACTGGCCCGGCTTCTCCGTGGCCGCGCGCGTCATCCTGCCGAAGCTGATCGAGGTGATCGACGCGGAAGACAAGCTGCTCGCCCGCATGCCGCACCAGCAATCGGGCGCGGCGACGGCGCGCTAGAGGATCGGCTGCTCGACCAGCGCCCAGAGCGGCCGGGCGCGATCGGGCACCGCTCCGGGGACGAGCGGATAGCCGAATCGCTCCAGCGGCAATTCGGGCCGGATCGCGCGGAGGCGCCGGTTACTCGCCTGGAAGCGATCGCGGATGTGGGCGGCGATCTGCGGGCCGAGCAGCGTCTCCGCCGACGGGCTGCGGCCGAACCAGCCGGTGCGGTTCAGGCTCTCCAGCAAGGCGCGGCGCAACCAGTACCAGCCGGGGATGTGGATCAGCGTGCGCTTGTCCAGCACGGTGCGACGGGTGAAATGGTTGAGCAGCAGCGCCAGCCAGACCAGCGGCAGCGCGTAGGAGGCGTTGCGCCGCTCCGCCGGCGGCACCGCATCGCCGAGGCACAGCCCTGTCGCCGCGCATAGCCGTTGCAGCGCGACCGCCGGCTCCGCGCACAATTGCTCGTGCAGCAGGACGTGGACATTCTCCGCACCGAACAGCGCGTCATAATGCGCGACGAGCCGGTCATAGGCGAAATGGTCGAAGCTGAAGCGCGGCACGCGGTGGCTCTCGGCGAAGGCACCGCGGAGATACTGGTCCGGAAAGAGATAGCGATGCGGCAGATAGGTACCGCCGCCGCGGACATATTGCTGATAGACCGCGGCGATCATCGCCGGCTGGGCGCGTACCGAGATCACGATCCGGGCATCGGGGAAGGTGGCGTGGATCCGCTCCGCCACGGTGCGCGACAGATGGCCGTTCAGACCGCCATTGTGCAAATAGCCGGACAGCCCCTCCTCGCACAGCAGCACCGGCCGCCCGTCCGGCGAGGCGAGCGCGTGACGCGCGGCGACGGGATCGAATTCATAGGCCGAGGGGTAGATCAGTGCCGCACGGATCGCCTTCCGCTCAAGCGCATAATGGCTCGCCGACGCCGGATAGACGGATTGCTGGAACCAGGTCGTGGCCGTCTTGTGATAGCCGATGTGCACGATGGGTCGCACGAGCAGTCTCCTGCCGGCCGGGCCGGACGGCTGTCGTTAACCCCCGCAACTCACTGCCAAATGTCCGGTTCATTACCTAGGTGAAATATCTTTCACGTTGGACGTTACCAGTGGCGCACGCGCCCGGTGTCGACATGGACGAAGCCGTCGCGCGGATAATAGCCGACACCGCCGCGCCCCATCGACAAGGCGGCCGTCCGGACGCGATCCAGCCCGACGCCCGGCAGTGCGATGTCGGTCGCCTTGCCCAGCATGTGCTGGCTCTTGGTCGCGACGCCGGTGTGCGCGCCGCCCTTGGCGCGGAGCGCGGCATTGGTGCCGGGCGAGCGATAGCCCGAGATGATGTCGAAACCACGGCGCGGATCGACGCCGAGCCGGTCGCGCAGCGTGGTCAGCAGGTCGACGAGCTGCGGATCCATGCGGGCGACGTGGCCGTTGCGCCAATCCCGCAGGCCATGGTTGATCTCCGCCAGGCCCTGCGGATCGAGGCCGCGCGGCGTGAGCCAGCGGGCGTCGACCCGCTCATTGTTGTGGATGTTGCGGAAAGCGAGCCGGCGTTCCGCCAGCGGCGCCCGGCCTGCATGGGCCACGCCGCCGAGCAGCGAAGTCGCTCCGATCGCCAGCGCAGCCCCCAGCAGGCCGCGACGGCTGGTGTCCGTCTCGATCATCTCGTTCCCGTGGAAAGAAGCGGCCCCCGCCGCGTTGATTCAAGAGATAGGAGCATTGCCGCATGAAATCACGTTTTGTTGCAAGCCTTTGTCTCGTTGCAGGCACGGCTGGTCTCAGCATTGCGGCGCTTGCCCAGGCTCCCGCCCCTGCCGCGAAATCCACAGCGCCGGCCAAGCCGGCCCCTGACATGACGACCCTGCACGTGCAGGTGCTGCTCGATCATCTCGGCTTCGGACCCGGCGTGATCGACGGACGCGGCGGGCTTTCGACCAAGCTGGCGCTGCAGGGTTTCCAGCGGGCGCGCAACCTGCCCGTGACGGGCGAGATCGACCGGCCGACGCTGCGCGCGCTCGCCCGCTACAAGGCGATCCGGCCGGTGCGCACGCTGAAGGTGGCGCAGAGCGACATTGCCGGACCGTTCTTCCAGATCCCGGACAAGGAGGCGGACCAGGCCAAGTTGCCGGCGCTCGGCTACGCCAACCCGCTGGAGCGGCTGGCGGAGCGGTTCCACACCACGCCCGAGACGATCGCCGCGCTCAATCCCGGCGGGCGGGTGGCCGCCGGCGTGGCGCTGCGCTTCCCCAACATCCTGCCCGCCTCACGCGATTACGATGCCAAGCTGAAGCCGGAATGGCGCCAGACGCTGTCGATGCTGAACGTCAGCGCGGTGCAGCCGCAGGGCGACCGCATCGTCGTCGACAAGTCGGAAGGCGTGCTGAAGGTGTTTGCCGGCGAGAAGCTGCTCGCCCAATTCCCGGCGACGATGGGCAGCGAGCATGATCCCCTGCCGCTGGGCACGTGGAAGGTGCAGGGCATGAGCTACCTGCCGCCCTTCCACTACAATCCGGACCTGTTCTGGGATGCCTCGTCCAAGGACGAGAAGGCGCTGCTGCCGCCGGGGCCGAACGGGCCGGTGGGCGTGATCTGGATGGATCTGAACAAGCCGCATTACGGCATTCACGGCACGCCCAAGCCGGAGACGATCGGGCGATCCGAGAGCCATGGCTGCATCCGCCTGACCAACTGGGATGCGGCTCGCGTCAGCCTGATGATCAAACCCGGCACGCCGGCGATCTTCCAGGCCTGACGATCGTCGGCGACAGGGCGGACGTACGCGCCCGCCCTGTCTGCCGTATCGATCAGTTCGTCTTCATCCAGTTCGTCTTGGCACGAGTGTCGTCGATCAGCGGCCGATCGGCCGCATAAGACATTGCCTGGGCCGTTCCCGATGCCGGGCGAATGTGAAACCAGTTCTGCCGCTCGATCCCGACGAGGAAAGCGAGCAGCGCGAGACCGAAGGACAGCAACAGAACATTGGACCACAGGCGATTGCTTGCGGCAGCACGATCATGGTCTGTCTTGCGCACGCGGGTAAGCTCCTTCTCTGCTTGGCAGCATCAGTTAGGAGCCCGATCCTTCCGGTCTACTGATCAAGGGTAACATAGTTTTGCTGCAATGCAGCAGCGCAGACACACTTGGCCGAACGGTTGTGGCGGAACGACCGGGCGCGTTCCGGATTGATCCACTGCTGCAACGATCAAGGGGGCGCAGGTGACTCGGTTCGGCCGGCTGTTTCTCGGGCTGCTCATCCTCGTCGTGATCGCTTTCGCCTCCATGCTGCGCTGGCAGCAGGCGGAGGAGGCTCCCGCCCCGGCAAGCGCCCCCCCGCCGCCTGCGCCGATGGCGAGTGCCGGGCCGCTCACCGTACCGGTCGCGGGCGTGCAGCCGGAACAGCTGGCCGACACGTTCCGCGATCCGCGGACGGGCCATGTCCACGGCGCGATCGACATCATGGCGCCACGCGGCACGCCTGTCGTAGCGGCGATGCCGGGCACGGTGGAGAAGCTGTTCGAGAGCGCGGAAGGCGGCACCACCGCCTATCTGCGCTCTCCCGATGGACGCTGGGTCGCTTACTATGCGCATCTCGACGGATATGCACCCGGCCTGCGTGAGGGGCTTTACGTGCAGAAGGGCGCGCCGGTCGGTCAGGTCGGTTTTACGGGCAATGCCAGTGCGGAGGGGCCGCACCTGCATTTCGCACTGAAGCGGATGGAGCCGGGCGAGGCGTGGCATGAGGGACGTGCGGTGAACCCCTATCCCCTGCTGCGCGGCGTTCGCTGAGGCGGGCCAGCCTTGCGGGCGGACGCGGGTCAAGCTAAGGCGCGCGCCGGCTCTTTCCAGACAAAATCGAGGCGATCGGCGTGAAGATCAGCGGCGTGGACATCCGTCCCGGCAACATCATCGAGTATGAAGGCGGCATCTGGCGTGCGGTGAAGATCCAGCACACGCAGCCCGGCAAGGGCGGCGCCTATATGCAGGTCGAGATGAAGAACCTGCGCGACGGCCGCAAGAACAATGTCCGCTTCCGCTCGGCCGAGACGGTGGAGCGCGTGCGCCTGGACACCAAGGATTTCCAGTTCCTGTTCGCCGATGGCGAGCAGCTGACCTTCATGGACAAGGAAACCTACGACCAGACGACGCTGCCGCGCGATCTGCTGGGCGATGCCGCTGCCTTTTTGCAGGACGGCATGGACGTGGTGATGGAGCTCTATGACGAGGAGCCCATCTCCGTGCAGCTGCCCGACACGATCGAAGCGACCATCGTCGAGGCGGATGCCGTGGTGAAGGGGCAGACCGCCTCGTCCAGCTACAAGCCGGCCATCCTCGACAATGGCGTGCGCGTGATGGTGCCGCCACACATCGCCTCGGGCGTGCGGATCGTGGTGGATACCGCGACCGGCGAATATGTCCGCCGCGCCGACTGATCGAGTGTCTGTGACTCCTCGCCGCCCAGGGAGGAGTGGAGTTATGTCATGGTTGCCCATTCCGGTCTGATTACCGTCATGGAGCGCGCCGCCCGCAAGGCGGGGCCGAAGCTCAGGCGCGATTTCAACGAGGTCCAGCAGCTGCAGGTCAGCCGCAAGGGCCCGGCCGACTTCGTCAGCCAGGCGGACCAACAGGCCGAGCAGACCCTGTTCGAGGAACTGAGCCGCGCCCGGCCCGGCTGGGGCCTTGTCATGGAAGAGCGGGGCATCATCGAGGGCGATCCCGACAAGCCGCGCTGGATCGTCGATCCGCTGGATGGGACGACCAACTTCCTCCACGGCGTGCCGCATTTCGCCATCTCCATCGCGGTGGAGGATCCGCGCGGCGCGGGCGGGCGGCCCGAGATCACGCACGGCTATATCTACCAGCCCGTCACCGACGAGAGCTTCTGGGCGGAGAAGGGCCGCGGCGCGTGGCTGCATGACCGGCGGTTGCGCGTGTCGGCCCGGCGCAACCTCGACGAGAGCATGATCGGCACGGGCATCCCGCATCTCGGCCGCGGCGACGTGGCGCGGTGGGCGCGCGTTTATGCGTCGGTGGCGCCGGAGGTTGCGGGCGTGCGGCGGTTCGGCTCGGCCGCGCTCGATCTCGCCTGGGTGGCGGCGGGACGGATGGACGGCTTCTGGGAAGACGATCTCGACGTGTGGGACGTGGCCGCGGGCATCCTGCTGGTCAAGGAAGCGGGCGGCTTCGTCACCGACTATCGCGGCGGCGACAAGGCGGTCGAGCGGCGCGAGCTGGTGGCGGCGAACGACGCGCTGCACAGCCGCCTGCACAAGCTGATCGCGGGGGCGGTGAAGGCCTAAGTCCGGCCGGAGACCCCGGCCCGCGCCGGGGTGACGGCCTCCCGGGTTCAGGGCAGCAGCAGCGTCGACCCGCTGGTGCGGCGTGCCTCCAGATCGGTATGCGCCTGCGCGGCATCCTCTAGGGGGTAGCGCGCGCCGATCGTCAGCTTGATCCTGCCCTCGCGGATCATCGCCCACAACCGCTCGGCGGCAGCGGCACGCTCCTCGGGCTCGCGCCAGTAATCGAACATGGTCGGCCGCGTGACGAACAGCGAGCCGTGGGCGGAGAGCGTGCCCAGCGCCACGCCCGTCACCGCGCCCGAGGCATTGCCGTAGCTGACGATCAGCCCGCGCCGGGCGGCCGAGGCGAGCGACGCCTCCCACGTGGCCTCGCCCACGCCGTCGAACACCACGCGCACGCCCTCCCCGCCGGTCAGCTCACGGACGCGTGCGGCAATGTCCTCGTCGCGCGAGAGGAGGACATGCCCGGCCCCCGCGGCGCGCGCGGCCGCGACCTTGGCCTGATCGCCGACGGTGCCGATCACCCGCGCGCCGAGGCTGGCGAGCCATTGCACGAGGATCAGCCCGACGCCGCCGGCGGCGGCATGGACCAGCACCGGCCAGCCCGCCTCCACCCTGGCGCAGCGCTCGGCGAGGAACTCGGCGGTGCCGCCCTTCAGCAGCGCGGCGGCGGCGACCTCGTCCGATATGTCGTCGGGCAACGCGACCAGCTCGGCCGCGGCGACGTTGCGAGCGGTGGCATAGGCGCCGCGGCTCGGCCCGAAGGTGGCGACGCGCTGGCCGGGGGCGAAGCCGGTGACGCCCTCCCCCACCGCCTCGATCACGCCCGCCGCCTCGCTGCCGAGGCCGGCGGGCAGATCGACCTTGTAGAGGCCGCTGCGATGATAGGTGTCGATGAAGTTGAGGCCGACCGCCTTGTGCCGCAGCCGCACTTCGCCGGGGCCCGGCGGCGGCAGGTCGACATCGTGCCACTCGATGACGTCGGGCCCGCCGGTTCGGGCGATGCGGGCGACACGCTCGGTCATGCTGGTCTCCTCAGGGCAGGCGGCGGGCGGAGAGGATCACCGGCTGCGCGATGATCGTCTGGCCCTTGGTGGTCTGGGAAAAGCCGCCGGGATAGGTCTTCAGCGCGAGGATACGCCGGACGAGTGGCATGCCCGAGACGACGCGGCCGAACACGGCATAGCCGGGGTAATTGGGCCGCGCGTCCAGATAGGCATTGTCGCCGACGCAGATGAAGAAATCGCCCATCGCGGTGCCGGGATCGTTGCGTGCCATCGAGATGGCGCCATCGACGTGGCGCAGGCCCGTTTTGCTGGTCGGCTCATGCTTGATGGGGAAGAAGGACTTGGCGATGTCATGATCGAGGCCCGCCTGGACGAGCCCGACCTGCGGGTTCTTTCGGCTGCGCGCGGCACGGTAGAAGCGGCGCCCATCGAAGCGCTTCGCATCGACATATTTCAGGAAATTCGCTGCCGTCACCGGCGCCCGCTTCGTCTCCAGCGCCAGCACGATGGGGCCGAGCGACGTCTTGAGCAGCACGCGCACCTCGCCCGGCGCGGCCTGGGCCGGCGCAGCGAGCAGAGCGAGCAGGAGGAGGAGCGCACGCAGCATCCAAGGAGCCGAGTGCCCGAGCGGCGCGGCGGGCACAAGGGCGAAGGGCTTGGGGATGCGACGGTGGCTGGCCTATGGGCGGCGGAATGAGCCTGCTGGACGATCATCGCGGCGATCTCGCCAAGCTGCACGCGCGTGACCGGCTGCGCACGCTGCGCCCCCGCGACGGCGTGGATTTCGCCTCCAACGACTATCTCGCGCTTGCCGGATCGGCGCGGCTGGCCGAGGCGGCGCGCGAGGCGGTGGTGCGCGGCGTGCCGATCGGCTCCGGCGGATCGCGGCTGCTACGCGGCAACCACGCGGAGCATGAGGCGCTGGAGGCGGAGGGTGCGGCGTGGACCGGGGCGGAGAGCGCTTTGTTCTTCGGCGCGGGTTTCGCCGCCAATGCCGCGCTGTTCGCGGCGCTGCCGCGGCGGGGCGATCTCGTCGTCCACGATGCGCTGATCCATGCCAGCGCGCATGACGGAATGCGGCTGGCGCGGGCGGAGCATTTCGCCGCTGCGCACAACGATGCGGACGCCTTTGCCGATGCCATCCAAGCCTGGCGCCGCGCGGGCGGGCGCGGACGCGCGTGGATCGCGGTGGAGAGCCTCTACAGCATGGATGGCGACCAGGCACCGCTGGAGGCGCTGGCGGCGGTGGCGGACCGGCACGATGCCTTCCTGCTGATCGACGAGGCGCATGCCGGCGGCGTGTTCGGCCCCGATGGGCGCGGGCTGGCGGCGGCGTTGCAGGGCCTCGAGAATGTCGTGACGCTGCACACGCTGGGCAAAGCGCTGGGCGCGGAAGGCGCGCTGGTGAGCGGGCCGGCGGTGTTGCGCGACGTGCTGGTCAACCGGGCGCGACCGTTCATCTTCTCGACCGCGCCGTCGCCCCTGATGGCGGCGGTGGCACGCGAGGCCATCCGTGCGGCGGTCGATGAGCCCGAGCGGCGGGAGCGCCTGTCCGCGCTGGTCGCCGCGGCGGAGCGGCTGCTGGCGCGGGTCGGCGTCGAGGCGACGGGATCGCAGATCCTGCCGCTGATCGTCGGGCGTGATGCGGAGGCGATGCGGCTGGCGGCGGCGTGCCAGGCGGCCGGCTTCGACGTGCGCGGCATCCGCCCGCCGACGGTGCCGCTCGGCAGCGCGCGGCTGCGCATCTCGCTGACGCTGAACGCCAGCGAGACGGACGTGGCGGCACTGGTGGACGTGCTGGCCGATGCACGGGCACGGCCGTGAGCACGCTCGTCGTCACCGGCACCGACACCGATGTCGGCAAGACGGTGTTCGCCGCCGCCCTCGCTGCGGCGCTGGGCGCGACCTATTGGAAGCCGGTGCAGGCCGGGCTGGACGGCGGCGGCGATGGCGACCGGGTGCGCGCGCTGGGCGTCGGCCGAGTGCTGCCCGAGGCCTATCGGCTGACCACCCCCTGCTCGCCCCACCGCGCCGCCGCGCTGGACGGCGTAACGATTGATCGTGCGCGGCTGACGCTGCCTGCGGTGGACGGGCCGTTGGTGGTGGAGGGTGCGGGCGGCGTGCTGGTGCCGTTGGCGGACGATCTGCTCTACGCCGATCTGTTCGCACGCTGGCAGGCGCCGGTGGTGCTGGTGGCGCGGACCGCGCTCGGCACCATCAACCACAGCCTGCTGTCGGTCGAGGCGTTGCGGCGGCGCGGGGTGCCGCTGCTCGGCATCGCGTTCGTCGGCGAGGCCGTGGAGGATAGCGAGGCGACGATCTGCCGCATTGCGGGCGTCAGGCGACTGGGACGGCTTGCGTGGGTCGATCCGCTGGATGCGGGGACGCTCGGAGCCGCGTTCCGGGCGGGGTTCAGCCTGGCGGACTTCACCCTGCCATCGTCATCCTGAACTTGTTTCAGGATCCACCGGGCGGCTTGGCTGAGCGGCCGCAGGATGCGCCGTACGGTGGATGCTGAAACGAGTTCAGCATGACGGAAGAAAGCATTCCGCACGTTCGCACGAACAGCCCTGCACCGTTGAAGCTGCAACGGTGCGAGCATGACGATAGAGGGGCGGAATGACCCACTCCCCCATCTGGCACCCTTTTACCCAGCATGGCCTGAACGAGCCGATCCCGCGCGTCACCCACGGCGAGGGGGCCGCCCTGTTCACCGCGGATGGGCGGCGGATCGTGGATGCGATCTCGTCCTGGTGGGTGACGACGCACGGCCATCGCCATCCGCGCATCGCCGCCGCGATCGCGGAACAGGCGCAGCGGCTGGACCAGATCATCTTCGCCGGCTGGACGCACGATCCGGCGGAGGAGGTGGCGCGCGAGCTGACGCGGATCATGCCGCCCTCGCTCACCCGCGTCTTCTTTTCGGATTCGGGATCGACCAGCGTCGAGGTCGCGCTGAAGATGGCGCTCGGCTACTGGCTGCACCGCGGGGAGCCGCGGCACCGCATCCTCGTCATGGCGAACAGCTATCATGGCGACACGATCGGCACGATGTCGGTCGGCGCGCGGGGGCCTTATAACGCCGCCTACGAGCCGCTGCTGTTCGATGTCGGCACCCTGCCCTTCCCGGCCGTCGGCGCGGAGCAGGTGACGCTGGATGCACTGGAGGCAGCCTGTGCGGAGAAGCCCGCCGCGCTGATCGTCGAGCCGCTGGTGCTGGGCGCGGGCGGCATGCTGATCTACCCGGCGCGAGTGCTGCGCGAGATGGCAGTGATCTGTGCGCGCCACGGCGTGCTGTTCATCGCGGACGAGGTGATGACCGGCTGGGGCCGCACCGGCACGCTGCTGGCGTGCGAGCAGGCGGGCGTGGTGCCGGATCTGCTCTGCCTGTCCAAGGGGCTGACCGGCGGATCGCTGCCGCTGGCGGTGACGGTGGCGGCGGAGCCGATCTTCGAGGCGCATTACGCGGCGGACCGGGCGCGGATGTTCTTCCACTCCTCCAGCTACACCGCCAACCCGATCGCCTGCGCGGCTGCTGCGGCCAATCTCGCCATCTGGCGCGAGGAGCCGGTGCTGGAGCGGATCGCAACGCTGGCCGGACGGCAGCGCGAACGGCTGGAGCGCGTCGCGGCCACGGCGCCGGTGCACAATGCCCGCGCGCTCGGCACCATCGCGGCGGTCGAGCTGGGCGCGGCGGACGGCGCCTATCTCAATCCGATCGGCCCGGCGCTCGCCGCCTTCTTCCGTGCGCGGGACCTGCTGGTCCGACCGATGGGGAATACCGTCTACGTGATGCCGCCCTATTGCATTGACGAGGCCGATCTCGACCGGGTGTGGGATGCGATCGGCGCGGCGGCGCGGCACTTCGCCGAACCCGGCCCGGCAGCGTCCTGAGCCGAGCCGCGTCATTCGGCTGATGCCATTTCCGCGTCCGGGCGTTATGCTGTGGATCAGTTTGGCCCCTCCCGTCTGACGGGGCCCTCGCCCGGACAGGAGAATCGCATGCACGGCCCCGGCGAAGTGGAAGTTTCCCGGCGTGGGCTGCTCGTCGGTGGCGCAGCATCGGTGGCGGCAGGTGCGGTGAGCGCGCCTGCGGATGCCCAGCGTGCGCCGGCCGCGCCGAAACCGGCCATGGCGAAGGTGTCGTTCGAGGTGAACGGCAGGCGCCAGTCGCTGGAGGTGGATACGCGCACCACCCTGCTCGACGCGCTGCGTGAGCATCTGAAGCTGACCGGCAGCAAGAAGGGGTGCGACCAGGGCCAGTGCGGCGCCTGCACCGTGATCGTCGACGGGCGGCGGATCAATTCGTGCCTCAGCCTTGCGGTGATGCATGAGGGCGACCGCATCACCACCGTCGAGGGCCTCGGCACGCCGGACAAGCTGCACCCGATGCAGGCGGCGTTCGTGCGCCATGACGGCTATCAGTGCGGCTATTGCACGCCAGGGCAGATCTGCTCGGCAGTGTCGGTGCTGGAGGAGATCCGCGCCGGCATCCCCAGCCATGTCAGTGCCGACCTGACCGCTGCCCCCGCGCTCACCGCCGCGGAGATGCGCGAGCGGATGAGTGGCAACATCTGCCGCTGCGGCGCTTATTCCAACATCATCGAGGCGATGGCTGACGTCGCGGGAGCCAAGGCATGAGGCCGTTCACCTATAGCCGCGCAAAATCCCCGGCGGAGGCGGCGGCCGAAGCGGCAAGCGCGCCGGGCGCGAAGTTCATCGCGGGCGGCACCAACCTGCTCGACCTGATGAAGCTCGAGATCGAGACGCCGTCGCACCTGATCGACGTGCAGGATCTGAAGCTCGACCGGATCGAGCCGACGGCGGAGGGCGGGCTGCGGATCGGCGCGCTGGTTCGCAACACCGATCTGGCGGCGGATGCGCGCGTGCGGCGCGATTATGGCGTGCTCAGCCGCGCACTGCTGGCGGGTGCATCGGGCCAGCTGCGCAACAAGGCGACGACCGCGGGCAATCTGCTCCAGCGGACGCGCTGTCCCTATTTCTACGACACCAACCAGCCCTGCAACAAACGCCAGCCCGGCTCCGGCTGCAGCGCCATCGGCGGCTTTTCGCGCCAGCTGGCGGTGATCGGCAGCAGCAAGGCATGTATCGCGACGCATCCGGGCGACATGGCGATCGCCATGCGCGTGCTGGATGCGACGGTGGAGACGGTGGACCCCAAGGGCCAGACCCGCGCCATTCCGATGGCCGATTTCCACCGCCTGCCCGGCGAAACGCCGCACATCGACACCAACCTGAAGGCGGGCGAGCTGATCACCGCGGTGACCTTGCCGAAGCCCCTCGGCGGCAAGCATTTCTACCACAAGGAGCGGGACCGCGCCTCCTACGCCTTCGCGCTCGTCTCCGTCGCGGCGGTGGTGCAGCCGGACGGGCGCGGGCGCGTCGCCTTCGGCGGGGTCGCGCACAAGCCGTGGCGCGTCGAGGCGGCCGAGGCAGCGATGCCGCAGGGCGCCAAGGCAGTGACCGGGGCGACCTTTGCCGGTGCCGCGCCGACACCGGAAAATGCATTCAAGCTGACCCTGGCCGAGCGTGCGCTCGGCGCGGTGCTGGCGCAAGCGAGGGCCTGAGCCATGAAGTTCGACAAGCCCGCCACCACCAATCCGATCGACCAGCTGAAGGTGGTCGGCAAGCCGACCGACCGCATCGACGGCCCGCTGAAGACAACCGGCACCGCGCCTTATGCCTATGAGCGGCACGATGTCGCGTCCGACCAAGCCTATGGCTATATCGTCGGCTCCGCCATCGCGAAGGGCCGGATCAACGCGGTGGACCTTGCCGCGGCCAAGGCGGCGCCCGGCGTGATCGAGATCGTCACATGGCAGAATGCCGGCCCGCTCGGCAAATCCAAGAGCCACACGGCCAAGCTGCTCGCCGGGCCGGAGATCGAGCATTACGACCAGGCGATCGCGATCGTCGTCGCCGAGACGTTCGAGCAGGCGCGCGCCGCCGCGCGGATGGTGCGCATCGATTATGCGCGCGCGCCCGGACGCTTCGACCTCGATGCGCAGATCAAGTCCGCGCCGCCGGTGGGCGAGGATAGCGGCGAAGGCAGCCACTCCCCGCCCATCGCGCGCCATGGCGACTTCGATGGCGCCTTCGCTGCTGCCCCGGTGAAGCTGGACGCAGTCTATCGCACGCCCGACCAGAGCCACGCGATGATGGAGCCGCATGCGACCATAGCGGCGTGGGAGGGCGACAAGCTGACGCTGTGGACGTCCAACCAGATGATCGCCTGGGGGGTGCGCGATCTGGCGCAGACGCTGATGATCCCGAAGGAGAAGGTCCGCCTCGTCTCTCCCTATATCGGCGGCGGCTTCGGGTCGAAGCTGTGGGTCCGTGCCGATGCGTTGATGGCGGCGCTCGGCGCACGCGCGGCGAAGCGGCCGGTGAAGGTGGCGCTGGCCCGCGCGCAGATCATGAACAACACGACGCACCGCCCCGCGACCGTCCAGCACATCCGGCTGGGCGCGACGAAGGACGGCAAGCTGACGGCCATCGCGCACGAAAGCTGGTCGGGCGACCTGCCGGGCGGGGGGCCGGAGACGGCACCGTCGCAGACCAAGCTGATCTACGCAGGGGCCAACCGGCTGATCGCGACGCGGCTGGCGACGCTCGATCTGCCGGAGGGCAATGCCATGCGCGCGCCGGGCGAGGCGCCGGGCATGATGGCGCTCGAGGTCGCGATGGATGAGATGGCGGAGAAGCTGGGCATGGACCCGGTTGCGTTCCGCATCCTGAACGACACGCAGGTCGATCCGATGAAGCCGGAGCGGCGCTATTCGATGCGCAACATGACGGGCTGCCTGAAGCTCGGCGCGGAGAAGTTCGGCTGGGCCAAGCGCAATCCGAAGCCGGGCCAAATGCGCGACGGCAACTGGCTGGTCGGCATGGGCGTGGCGGCGGGCTTCCGCAACAACATCACGACCAAGTCCGCCGCACGCGTGCGGATCGACGACAAGGGCGGGATCGTCGTCGAGACGGACATGACCGACATCGGTACGGGCAGCTACACCATCATCGCGCAGACCGCCGCCGAGGTGATGGGCGTACCGCTCGATCAGGTGAAGGTGACGCTGGGCGATTCCAGCTTCCCGGAAGCCGCAGGCTCCGGCGGGCAATGGGGTGCGGCCAATTCGACCGCGGGCGTCTATGCCGCATGCATGAAGCTGCGCGAGGCAGTGGCAGCGAAGCTCGGCTTCAACTCCGCCGACGCCGCCTTCACCGGCGGCCGCGTGACGAGCGGCAATCGCAGCGCGACGCTGGCCGATGCGGCAGGCTCGAGCGCCGAGGACGGCATCGAATATGGCGATCTCGGCAAGACCTACCAGCAATCCACCTTTGCCGGCCACTTCGTCGAGGTGGGCGTGGATGCGTGGACGGGCACCGTGCGCGTGCGGCGGATGCTGGCAGTGTGCGCCGCCGGGCGCATCATCAACCCGAAGTCCGCGCGCAGCCAGGTGATCGGCGCGATGACCATGGGTGTGGGCGCCGCGCTGATGGAGCATGCGGTGGTGGACAAGCGCTTCGGCTTCTTCGTCAACCACGACCTTGCCGGATATGAAGTGCCGGTCCATGCCGATATTCCCCACCAAGAGGTGATCTTCCTTGACGAGACGGACCCGATTGCCGGGCCGCTGAAGGCGAAGGGGGTTGGCGAGCTGGGAATTTGCGGCGTCGGCGGCGCGGTGGCGAACGCCATCTACAATGCGACGGGCGTGCGCGTGCGCGATTACCCGATCACGCTGGACAAGCTGATCGACAAGCTGCCCGCCATGGCCTGACCCCCGCGCGCGACGGAACCACTGCGCGCCGGCAGGATTCCTGTGCCTCCGAAGGGACAAGCATGTTAGGCGCGCCGTTCGCCTGCGGCAAAAGGGGTTGGAGCCGGAATGGAGCGCGACACGGCGCAGTCGATCGACGGGCCTGCATTCCTTGCAGGCGGCGGCGAGCTCGGCCGCCGTATCGCCCGGTTCGACTGGGCGGCGACCCCGATCGGCGCGATTGCGGACTGGCCGCCAAGCCTGTGCCACACCGTCAGCCTGATGCTGCGCAGCCCGGTGCCGCTGGTGCTGCTGTGGGGCCCGGACGGCGTGATGATCTACAACGACGCTTATTCGGTGTTTGCCGGCGGGCGTGACAGCCGCCTGCTCGGCTCCAACGTGCTCGAAGGCTGGGACGAGGTGGCGGAGTTCAACGCCAACGTGATGCGCGTGGGGCTCGCCGGTGAGACGCTCAGCTATCGCAACAAGGAACTGATTCTCCACCGCCACGGCCGGCCCGAGCAGGTGTGGATGGATCTCGATTACTCCCCGGTGCTGGGCGAGGACGGCAAGCCCGCCGGCGTGATCGCCTTCGTAGTGGAGACGAGCGACACCGTGCGGACGCAGCGCGCGCTGGAGACGAGCGAGACGCGGCTGCGCTTCCTCGACGATCTCGGCCGCGCCGTCACCGCCTGCCGCAGCGCGGAGGAGATCCTGTCGATCACCACGCGGATGACGGGCGAGCATCTCGGCCTGTCCAACTGCGCCTATGCCGACATGGACGAGGATGAGGACGGCTTTTCCATCCGCGGCGATTGGGCGGCGGCAGGTTCGCCCTCGATCGTCGGCCATTACAGCCTCGCCGCCTTTGGCCGGCTGGCGGTGCAGGAGCTGGGTGCCGGGCGCCCGCTGATCGTCAACGACAATCTCGCCGAACTGGCGCCGGAAGAGGCGAAGACCTTCCAGGATATCGGCATCGCCGCCACCATCTGCATGCCGCTGCGCAAGGACGGGCGGCTGACCGCGCTGATGGCCATCCACGCCGCGCAGCCGCGCCGGTGGAGCGACTATGACCTGTCGGTGATCCACGAGGTGACCGAGCGGAGCTGGGCGCACATCCAGCGCGTCGGCGCGGAAGCGGTGCTGCGCGAGCGGGAGGCCCGCAACCGCCAGATCCTCGACAGCGCGATCGATTACGGCATCGTCTCGACCGACCCGGACGGCCGGATCACGCTATGGAACCGCGGCGCGTCGGAGATGCTCGGCTGGAGCGAGGCGGAGATGCTCGGCCAGCCGATGGACACCTTCTTCACGCCCGAGGATCGCGCGGTCGGGCGGCCCGCGCAGAAGCGGCGCGAGGCGCTGGAGACGGGCCGGGCGCATGACGCGCGCTGGCACCTGCGCAAGTCAGGCGACCGGTTCTGGGGCCTGAGCGAGATGACGCCGCTGCGCGACGGCGACGGCCGGACCGTCGGCTTCGTCAAGCTGATCCGCGACCGCACCGCCGAACACCGCGCCGAACAGGCGCTGGCGGAGACGGAGGCGCAGCTCCGCCGGGCCGAGCAGGCAGGCGGCATCGGCCTGTTCGCGCTCGACATCGAAAGCAGCCGGGTGCGGGTGACGCCCGAATTCTGCCGCATCTTCGGCGTTCCGCCCGCGGCCGACATGCCGGCCGAGACGTTCGAGCGGCTGGTGCTGCCGGAGGATGCGCAGCTCGCCTCCGACGCGACGCGGCGGAGCGACGCCAGCGCCCCTGCCAATATCGAATATCGCATCCGCCGCGCGGATACGGGCGAGGTGCGGATCATCGCGCGCAAGGCGGAATATGAGCGCGGCGCGAACGGCCTGCCCATCGCGATGATCGGTGCGGTGCAGGACGTGACCGAGCAGCGTACGGTGCAGACCGCACTGGAACGCAGCGAGGCGCGGTTCGGCGCGCTGGCGCAGAACATGCCCAACCAGGCGTGGACCGCGCGGCCCGACGGCAGCTTCGATTGGTGCAACGCGCAGGTCTTTGCCTACACCGGATTGCCCGTGGACGACGTCCGCGACATCGGCTGGGTGCGCGTGGTGCATCCGGATGATGTTGGCCGCGCCACCCTCCAGTGGCGCGACGCGCTCGTCTCCGGCGAAGGATTCGAGATCGAGCTGCGGCTGCGCCATCACAGCGGCGATTATCGCTGGCATCTGACGCGTGCCTTGCCGCAGCGCGATTCCGAGGGCGCCATCACCGGCTGGGTTGGCACCAACACCGATATCGACGCGCAGAAGCAGGCCGAGGTGGCCCACGCCAAGGATCGCGACCGGCTGTGGCGGCTCAGCCGCGAACTGATGCTGGTGTGCGATTTCACCGGGATCATCACCGCGGTCAACCCGTCCGCCGAGCGGCTGCTCGGCTGGACGGAGGAAGAGATGGTCGGGCACGCGCTGGCCGAATTCGTCCACCCCGACGATGCCGCCGCGACCGCCGAGGAGGTGGGCAAGCTGGGTGGGGGCACCACCACCTTCGCCTTCGAGAATCGCTACCGCGCCAAGGACGGCAGCTATCGCCTGCTCGCCTGGACGGCGGTGCCCGAGCAGGATCGCATCCACGCCGTCGGGCGCGACATCACCGAGCAGCGCGGCGTGGAGGAAGCGCTGCGGCAGAGCCAGAAGATGGAAGCGGTCGGCCAGCTGACCGGCGGTATCGCCCACGATTTCAACAACCTGCTGCAAGGCATATCCGGCAGCCTCGACATCCTCGAATCCCGCGTGCGGCAGGGCCGGACGGACGATCTGACGCGCTGGCTGACGGGCGCGAAAGCCTCGGCCGGACGTGCCGCTGCGCTCACCCACCGCCTGCTCGCTTTCTCCCGCCGCCAGCCGCTCGATCCTCGGCCGATCCGCGCGAACCCGCTGATCGGATCGATCGAGGATCTGCTGCGACGGACGCTGGGCGAGCGGATCGGGCTGGAACTGGTGCTGGCGGAAGGCTTGTGGCTCACCCGCTGCGATCCGAACCAGCTGGAGAGCGCGATCCTCAACCTTGCGATCAACGCGCGCGATGCGATGCCCGATGGCGGGCAGCTGACGATCGAGACGTGCAACGCCTATATCGACGAGGCCTATGCCGCGCGCGAGCGCGACGTGAAGCCCGGCCACTATGTCTGCATCTGCGTGACCGATACTGGCACGGGCATGGACAAGGCGACGATGGCGCGCGCATTCGAGCCGTTCTTCACGACCAAGCCGATCGGCCAGGGCACGGGCCTTGGCCTGTCGATGGTCTATGGCTTTACCCGCCAGTCCGAAGGCTATGCCCGCATCGCCAGCGAGGTCGGTGAGGGAACGACGATCACGCTCTATCTGCCCCGCTTCCGCGGCGAGGACGAGGCGGAGCAGCCAGCGGCAGCGGCATCGCCTGCGCATGTGGAGACGGGCAACGGCGTCGTGCTCGTCGTCGAGGACGAGCCTGTCGTCCGCGGGCTGATCGTCGAGGTGCTGGAAGAGCTTGGCTACAGCGCGATCGAGGCGGCGGACGGGCCCAAGGGGCTGGACGTGCTGCAATCGGAGCGGCGGATCGATCTGCTGGTGACCGATATCGGACTGCCCGGGCTGAACGGCCGGCAGGTGGCGGATGCCGCGCGGCTGCTGCGGCCGCGGCTGAAGGTGCTGTTCATGACCGGCTATGCCGAGAATGCGGCGCTGGCCTCCGGCTTCCTGGAGCCGGGCATGGCGATGATCACCAAGCCGTTCGCGATCGACGTGCTGGCGACGCGCATCCGCGACATTCTCGCGGGGTAAGCGACGGCACCGGACCGGCGCCTGCTGGTTCG
This sequence comes from Sphingomonas jatrophae, assembly GCF_900113315.1. Classification (GTDB taxonomy): domain Bacteria; phylum Pseudomonadota; class Alphaproteobacteria; order Sphingomonadales; family Sphingomonadaceae; genus Sphingomonas_P; species Sphingomonas_P jatrophae. Next base: position 1,188,888 of record NZ_FOZG01000001.1, read on the forward strand.
TGCCCCATGACGCTCGATCTCACCCCCGCCGACTTGGCGGCCGCCCGCCAGCTCAACCGCCGGCTGGCGCACATGCCGCGCTTCCGCATCCGTAGCCGGGTAGAGCCGCTCCTCTACCAGTCGCTGCTCAAGCTATCGCAGATCGGCGCGGACCGGCGCGTGCGCAGCCGCGGCGTGCAGCTGCACACGCTGCGGGTTGGCGCGGACCGGGTGCGGCTGCGCGTGCTGACGCCGCCGGGGCCACTGCGCGGCGTCGTGCTCGACATTCATGGCGGTGGTTGGGTGATCGGCAATGCCGCGCTCGACGACGCGCGCAATGCCGCGCTGGCGCGGGCGTGCGGGGTGGCGGTGATCTCTGTCGATTACCGGCTGGCGACAGTGAAGGCGCCGCTGCGGCCGCTGCTCGACGATTGCTTCGCCGCCGCCACCTGGCTGCTGCGCGAGGCGGTCGAGTATGATGGGCTGCCGGTGATCGTGACCGGCGAGTCTGCGGGCGGCCACCTTGCCGCCGCGACGTTGCAGCATCTGCGGGACGGACGGGTCGAGATGGCGCGGATCGCCGGAGCCCTCCTCTATTACGGCGTCTATGATCTGAGCGGCCTGCCGGGCGTGCGGATTGCCGGGCCGGAGACGCTGGTTCTGCATGGGCCGGGCATGCTCGATGCACTGCGGCTGCTGACGCCGGGGCTGGACGACGCAGGCCGCCGCGCACCGGCGCTGTCGCCGCTCTATGGCGATCTGGCAGGCATGCCGCCGGCGCTGATGGTGGTCGGCGCGCTCGATCCGCTGATCGACGACACGGTAGAGATGGCGGAGCGCTGGCGTCGGCACGCGCCGGTGGAGCTGCACGTCGTGCCCGATGCACCACACGGTTTCGTCCAGTTCGCCACGCCGGTCGCGGCGAAGTTGCTGGCGCGGGCCGCGGCTTGGGTCAACGAGCGGCTGGCGGCGGGGCGCTGACCGGCCGCCAGCGTGCGCTCACCTCCACCCGCGCGAGGATGCCGCGGCCGAGCGCCAGCAGCGCCAGCCCAGCGCTTGCGGCAAGGAAACAGGCCGCCGCCAGCGCCCAGGCGAGCGTGCAGACCGCGGCGTCCGACCAGTCACCGGCCGACGGACAATGATGCTTCAGCGCGGCGAACGCGCCCGCAGCCATAGCGATGAGCGCCAGCCCGCCAAGGCGCAGCGCGAGATCGTGGAGGACAGTCTTCATGCCACATGCTCCGATGTGGCCGTTCAGCTATCCCGCGCGACATAGGGCTTCGAGAGCGAAGCGGCGGCTTGGCATATAGCGGGCGTAGTGGGCGGATCAGTCCGCCAGCAGGCGATAGCCGACACCCAGCTCGTTCGCGATCAGGCTGCCGACCGGCTGCGGCGCCTCCAGCTTCTGGCGGAGGTTGCGCACCACGATGCGGAGATATTCGATGCGCGCATCGGCATCCCCCGCCCAGGCCTGCGCCATGATGCGATCATGCGTGACGACGCGGCCGGCCGCGCGGGCGAGGATGGCGAGCACGTCATGCTCCTTGCGGGTCAGATGCACCTCCTCGGCGCCGCGCGTCACCAGCCGCCGGTCGAGATCGATCGTCACCGGCCCGGCATGGACGGGCTTGGGCGGCGCACCCGCGCCGGTGCGGTGGCGGAGCGCGACGCGCAGGCGGGCGAGCAATTCCTCGCTGTCGAACGGCTTGGTGACATAATCGTCCGCGCCGAGATCGAGCGCGGCGACCTTCTCCTCCGTCGCATCGCGGGCGGAGACGACGAGGATGGCGGGCGCCCCCTCGCGCCGGATCAGCGGGATCAATTCCAGCCCGTCGCGGTCGGGCAGGCCGAGGTCGATCAGCGCGGCATCCGGCTGGTCGGCGGCGGCGCGGATCAGCGCATCGCGCCCGTTCACCGCTTCGGACACGGCATAGCCCGCCCGCTCGAGCGTGGCGCGGAGCAGGCGGCGGATGGACAGTTCGTCATCGACGACGAGGATACGGGCCGGCATCAGACGCTCTCCCCTTCCCCGCCGCCGCGGACGATCAGCGCGGCGGGGAAGACGAGCGTGAAGCAGGCGCCGGCCACGTCGGTGCGGTTGGCCGCCTCCACGCTCAGGTCCATCGCCTCGGCGAACGCCTTGACGATGGCGAGGCCGAGGCCGGTGCCGCCGGCCGCGCGGTCGGACCCTTCCAGCCGGCGAAACGTCTCGAACACCTGCCGCTCCCGTCCCGGTGGCAGGCCGGGGCCGCTATCCAGGACGGACAGGCGCAGCTCCCCATGCATGTGGCGGCCGCGGACGATCACCTCGCTGTCGGGATCGGCGTAGCGCCCGGCATTGTCCAGCAGGTTGAGCAGGATGTGGTGGAGCAGCTGCGGATCGACGCGCACCAGCGGCAGATCGGGCGGTACGTCGAGCAGCACGGCATGGCCGGTGAGCGCGGCGCGCGCGTCGTGCGCGGCGCCGGTGACGGCATCGGACAGATCGGTCGCCTCCACCTTCAGGCGCAGCGCCCCCGCCTCCACCCGCGCCATATCGAGCAGGTTGGCGACGAAGCGGTTGAGCCGCCGCGCTTCCACCCGGATCGTATCGACCAGCGCGGGATCGGCCCCGGCATCGAGCGCATCGGCGGCGGCGAGCACGGCGGTGAGCGGGGTGCGCAGATCGTGGCTGACGGACGAGAGCAACGCCGCGCGCAAGCGGTCGCGCGTACGCACCGCATCGAGATCGCGCATCTCGCCCTCCAGTCGCAGCCGCTCGAGCACGAGCGCGGCCTGATCGGCGAGGCTCATCAGCAGCGGCAGGCGGTCGGCCCGCACCGGATCGCCGCCATCGTCGCGCGCGAGGGCGAGGACGGCGAGCGTCCGCTCCCCCGCCTTCAGTGGCTGGAACAGCCATTCGGAGGCGGCGAGCGTGCCCGAGCCGCGGCCGGCGGGCGTGCCCGTATCCCACGCCCAGCGTGCGGCGGCGAGATCGACCGTCTCCAGCCGGTGGCCGGGGGCGCTGGCGGCCAGCACGGCGACGCCCTCCCCCTCCCCGCCCGCGATCAGCAGCGCCTGCGCGTCGAACAGGCGGGCAATCTCCTCGCAGATGCGCGCACGCACCTGGTCGGCATCGTTGAGGCCGGTCAGGTCCCGCAGGAAGCCGGCGAGCGCGGCGTTGGTCCGCGCACCCGCGGCGGCCAGATCGGCCTGCGCGCGGACGCGGGCGTTGAGCTGGCTGGTCGCCACCGCGACGCCCAGCAGCACGAGCAGCGAGATGATATTCTCGGGATTGCTGACGGTCAGCGTGCCGGTCGGCGGCAGGAAGAAGAAATTGTAGGCGAGGCTGGCGGCAAGGCCGGCGAAGATGCCGGTGCGCAACCCGTACAGCGTGGCCGCCGCCATCACCGGTAGCAGGTAAAGCAGCGCCACGTTGCCGATGTCGAGAATGTGGATGAGCCCGCGGCCGAAGGCGGTGACGGCAAGGATCAGCCCGGTGGCGACGGCATAGCCGGCCGGCGCACCCCATCCGCGCGAGCGGGCGCGCGCTCCGCCGCGTGCGGGGGGCGGCCCTTCCTCGAACGGCAGGACGTGGACGGCGACGCCCGGCATTCCGCGGACCAGCCGATCGACCACCGAACCATGGCGCAGCTCGAACAGGCGCGAGCGGCGGGACTTGCCGAGGATCAGCTGCGTCGCGCGCGCGTCGGCGACGAACGCGGTGATCCCCTCCGTCACGTTCGCCGCAGGCACCGTCGCCACCGCACCGCCGAGACTGGTGGCGAGCGTCATGGCGGCCGCGACGCGGCGATGCTCCGCCTCGCCAAATCCGAGCACACGCGGTGTCTCGATGAACAGGGCGGTCCATGGCGCGCGCAGGGCATCCGCGATCCGCTTGGCCGCGCGGACAAGGCCATCGGTGCCCGGCAGCTCGCCAATGGCGACGACGATCCGCTCGGATGCCGCCCAGGTGCCGCCGACACCCAGCGCCCGGACATGCTCCAGCATCTGCGCATCCACCGCCTGCGCGGCGCGGCGCAGCGCAAGCTCGCGGAGCGCCGACAGGTTGGGCTTGGAGAAGAAATGGGCGAGCGCCCGCGTCGCCTCCGCCGGCAGGTAGACCTTGCCCGCCTTCAGCCGCTCGATCAACTCGTCCGGCGGCAGATCGACCAGCTCGATCTCCGCCATGTCGAGGATGCGATCCGGCACCGTCTCCCGCACGCGGACGCGCGTGAACGAGGCGACGACGTCGTTCAGGCTCTCGATGTGCTGGATGTTGAGCGTGGAATAGACGTCGATGCCGGCGGCGAGCAGCTCCTCCACATCCTGCCAGCGCTTGGAATGGCGGCTGCCGGGCGCATTGGTGTGCGCCAGTTCGTCCACCAGCACGAGCCGCGGGCGGCGGGCGAGAATGGTGTCGAGATCCATTTCCGCCAGCACGCGCCCCTCATAGGGCACCTGCCGCCGCGGCACGATCTCATAGGGGCGCGTCAGCGCCTCGGTCTCGACGCGGCCGTGCGTCTCGACCACGCCGATCACGACATCGACGCCGTCGCGGCGGGCCGCGGCGGCGTCGGTCAGCATCTCGAAGGTCTTGCCGACGCCGGGGGCGGCGCCGAGGAAGATCTTGAGGCGCCCTTTGCCCTCCGCGCGGGCGAGCGCGAGGAGGGCGTCGGGATCGGGGCGGTCGTCAGTCGTCATCCGGCGGGTCCTAGCCGATCGAGCGCGCGGTTTAGGGCGAGGAGGTTAACGTGCGGCTCGCCCAGCAGGGGGCGGCGGACATTCGCCTCGACCAGCGCACGGACGCGCGGCTCGGGGAGCGAGCGGACGCGGGCGATGCGCGGCACCTGATAAAAAGCCGCCTCGGGGCTGAGATCGGGATCCAGTCCCGAGGCGGAGGCCGTCACCAGATCGGGCGGAACAAGCGATCCCGGTGATGTGCGATAGGAAGCGAGATCGGCGCGGACACGCTCGGCCAGGGCAGCCGAGGTGGGGCCGAGATTGGAGCCGGACGAGGCGAGCCCGTCATAGCCCTTGCCGGCCGCCGACGGACGCGAGCGGAAGTAGCGCTCCGACACGAAAGCCTGGCCGACGACGGTCGAACCGATCACTCGACCCTGCTCGACGACGAGGCTGCCATTGGCTTGTGCCGGGAACAGCATCTGGCCGAAGCCGGTCAGCACCAGCGGATAGATGAGGCCGAGCAGCAGCGCGAACAGCAGCGCCATGACGATGGCGGAGCGGAGCGCGGCGGTAAGAGTCTTGCCCATGAACAGCTCCTTCAGGCGAGGCCGGTGGCAGCGACGGCGAGGTCGATCAGCTTGATGCCGACGAACGGTGCGACCAGCCCGCCAAGGCCGTAGATGCCGAGATTGCGCGCCAGCAGCGGCCCGGCAGGCATCGGCCGGTAGGTGACGCCCTTCAGCGCCAGCGGCACCAGCAGCGGGATGATCAGCGCATTGAAGATGATCGCCGAAAGGATCGCGCTCTGCGGCGTGGCGAGGCCCATGACGTTCAGCACGCCGAGGCCCGGATAGAGCGCCACGAACATCGCCGGGATGATCGCGAAATATTTGGCAACGTCGTTCGCAACCGAAAAGGTGGTCAGCGCGCCGCGCGTCATCAGCAGCTGCTTGCCGAGGCCCACGACCTCGATCAGCTTGGTCGGATCGCTGTCGAGATCGACCATGTTGCCGGCCTCGCGCGCCGCCTGCGTGCCGGTGTTCATCGCCACGCCGACATCGGCCTGGGCGAGTGCCGGCGCATCGTTGGTGCCGTCGCCGCACATCGCGACGAGCCGCCCGCCCTGCTGCTCCTTGCGGATCAGCGCCAGCTTGTCCTCGGGCGTCGCCTGCGCGAGGAAGTCATCGACGCCGGCCTCAGCGGCGATGGCGGCGGCCGTAAGCGGATTGTCGCCGGTGATCATCACCGTGCGGATGCCCATGCGGCGCAGTTCGGCGAACCGCTCGCGGATGCCGGCCTTGACCACGTCCTTGAGGAAGATCGCGCCGAGCAGGCGGCCATTCTGCGCCACCGCCAGCGGCGTGCCGCCGGCGCGGGCGATCTCATCGGTGACGCGGCGCAGTTCGGTGGCGGCGGCGGTCTCGCCCAGGCCCGGATGCGCGCGGAGGACGGAGTCGACTGCGCCCTTCTCCACCAGCGTTTCGCCGAAGCGCACGCCGGACAGGCGGGTCTGCGCGGTGAAGGGGATCACCTCCGCCCCCTCCGGCAGGGTATTGCGGGCGACGCCGAATGCCTCGCGGGCGAGGACGACGATGGAGCGGCCCTCGGGCGTTTCGTCGGCCAGGCTGGCGAGCAGAGCGGCGTCGGCCAGTTCGGCCGGGGTGGTGCCGGCAACGGGGCGGAACTCGCTCGCCTGCCGGTCGCCGATGGTGATCGTGCCCGTCTTGTCGAGCAGCAGCACATCGACATCGCCCGCCGCTTCCACCGCGCGGCCCGATTTCGCCAGCACGTTGAACCGCACCAGCCGGTCCATGCCGGCGATACCGATGGCGGAGAGCAAGGCCGCGATGGTGGTCGGGATCAGCGTGATGAGCAAAGCCGCCAGCATCGCGACGGGGATCGCGCCGCCCGCATAAGCGGCGAAGGCCGGCACGGTGGCGACCGCGATCAGGAAGATGATCGTCAGGCCGACGAGCAGGATGGTGAGCGCGACCTCGTTCGGCGTCTTCTGCCGCTCCGCTCCCTCGACCAGCGCGATCATGCGATCGAGAAAGCCCTGACCCGGATCGGCGGTGACGCGGACGAGGATCTCGTCGGAGAGGACGCGCGTGCCCGCGGTGACGGCGGAGCGATCGCCGCCCGCCTCGCGGATCACGGGTGCGCTCTCGCCGGTGATGGCGGCCTCGTTGACGCTGGCGACGCCCTGGATCACCTCACCGTCGGCCGGGATCAGCTCGCCCGTTTTGATGAGAACCGTGTCGCCCGAGCGCAGCTTGCTGGCGGGCACCTGCTCCTCCCCGCCGGATTTCATGCGGCGGGCGGTCAGCTCCGCCTTGGCGGCGCGCAGGGATGCCGCCTGCGCCTTGCCGCGCCCCTCCGCCAGCGCCTCGGCGAAGGTGCCGAACAGCACGGTCAGCCACAGCCAGACGACGAGCTGGAGCTTGAAGCCGGTGGCGAGGCCGTCCTGCCCGATCACCAGCAGCACGGTGAGCAGCGCCGCCACGCAGGCGGTGACGAACATGACGGGGTTGCGGATCAGCACGCGCGGATCGAGCTTGCGGACCGCCTGGCCGAGCGCGGGTGCGATCAGCGCGGGGGTGAAGAGGGATTGGGCCTGGGCCATGATGGTATCCCGGATCAGAAGGTCTGGCCGCGGATCATCGCGAGATGATCGGCGATGGGGCCGAGCGCCAGGCCCGGCAGGAAGGTGAGGCCGCCAAGGATCAGGATGATCCCGATCAGCAGGCCGACCCACAAAGGCCCGGTCGTCGGCAGCGAGCCGGGACCGGCAGGCACGCCCTTCTTCGCCGCGAGGCTGCCCGCAATGGCGAGCATCGGCACGATGATGAAGAAGCGGCCGACCCACATCGCGACGCCCAGCAGGCCGTTGTAGAAGGGCGTATTGGCGGTGAGCCCGGCAAAGGCGGAGCCGTTGTTCGCCACCGCGCTGGTGAAGGCGTAGAGGATCTCCGAAAAGCCGTGCGCCCCCTTGTTGAGCGGCCCGGCCAGACCCGCTGCCGTTACCGAGGCCAGCGCGGTGAAGCCGAGGATGACGAGCGGCAGCACCGCGATCGCCAGCACCGCCAGCTTCACCTCGCGCGCCTCAATCTTCTTGCCGACATATTCGGGCGTCCGGCCGACCATCAGCCCGGCGACGAACACGGCGAGGATGGCGAACAGCAGGAAGCCGTAGATGCCCGCCCCCACGCCGCCGATCACGACTTCGCCCAGCTGCATGTTGAACAGCGGCACCAACCCGCCGAGCGCGGTGAAGCTGTCGTGCATGGCGTTGACCGCGCCGCACGACGCCGCCGTCGTCACCACCGCGAACAAGGCGGAGGCGGCGGCACCGAAGCGGACTTCCTTGCCCTCCATGTTGGCGCCAGGAAGGCCGAGCTGGTGCAGCACCGGATTGCCTGCGGCTTCCTGCCAATAGGCGACGGTGGTGCCGGCGAGGAACAGCAGCACCATCGCCGCCAGGATCGCCCAGCCCTGCCGCCTGTCGCCCACCGCGCGGCCGAACGCCGAGGTCAGGCCGAAGCCGAGGACGAAGATGGACAGCATCTGCAGCAGGTTGGTGAAGGCGCTGGGATTCTCGAACGGGTGCGCGCTGTTGGCATTGAAGAAGCCGCCACCGTTGGTGCCGAGCATCTTGATCGCCTCCTGCGAGGCGACGGGCCCGAGCGCGAGCGTCTGCCGCGCGCCTTCCAGCGTGGTCACATCGATCGCGCCGTCCAGCGTCTGCGGCACGCCGCACGCGATCAACACGAGCGCGTAGACGATGCAGACGGGCAGCAGCAGGTAGAGCGTGATGCGCGTCGCATCCGCGTAGAAATTGCCGACCGTCTTCGTCTCCTTGCGTGCGAACCCGCGGAACATCGCGAAGGCGAGCGCGATGCCGGTTGCCGCCGACAGGAAGTTGTGGATCGTCAGGCCGAACATCTGGCTGAGGTTCGACAGGGTCGATTCACCGCCATAGCTCTGCCAGTTGGTGTTGGTGGTGAAGCTGACCGCCGTGTTGAAGGCGAGATCGGGCGACAGCCCGCCGAAGCCTTGCGGATTGAGCGGCAGCAGCGCCTGTGCGCGCAGCACGGCATAGGTCAGCACCAGCAGCGCGACGTTGAAGATGAGCATGTGGACGGCGTAGGCGCGCCAGCCCTGCTCCTTGGCCGGATCGATGCCGGCCGCGCGGTAGTAGGCGCGCTCGACGGGCCCGAGCAGCGCGTGGAGCGGGGTGCGCCGCCCTTCGTAGAGCGCGAACAACCACGCGCCGACGGGCCGCGTCAGCGCGAGCAGGATGGCGACGAAGACGAGGATCAGGATCCAGCCCTGAGCGGTCATGGCCGGGCCCCTTTCAGAAGCGTTCGGGGCGGACGAGCGCCGCCACGAGATAGGCGAGCAGCCCGAGCGCGCAGAGCGCGGCGAGCCAGAGATCGAGCGTCATGAGAGCGGTCCCCAGCGCTCAGGCGTCGTCGCACAGCCGGGCATAAGCCAGCGTCGCCGCCAGCAGCCCGGCCACCGCCGACAGCCACAAAAAGTCCTGCATCGCCTGCCCTCCCGGCTATGGTGAGGAGGCGGAGTTAGGCGGGGGCGCGGTGCGGAAACGACGGCGATTCCGGAGAACCGCATATAGCTGGCATATAGCCGCGGCCGGCACGCATGGGCGCCGGCCGGGCGCTCAGCTCACCGGCACGACATTGTCGTCCGAATTGCGGTCGATCCGCTTGTTATACGGGTCCACCCCGACGAAGGTCGGCGCGCGGGCGGTGACGAAGCGCAGCACCTGCGTGCCCGAGCGTATCGGGCGGCGCTCCATCAGCACCACGTCCTTGGCGGCGAAGCTGCCGCGGCCGGGCATGGCGGTGAACAGGCCGATATCGACCGCCTCCGCCATGGGTGCTTGCCTTTCCGCGCCCTTGCCGTCGGCATAGAGCTTCCTGGCATTCACCGTCAGCGCCACGTCGTAGCGGCCGTCGGCGCGCCTGGTCACCTTCGGCGCACCCGCCTTCAGGTCGTAGAGGGTGATGCGCTCGAACAAATCGGTGATGAGCGCCTGTTGCGCGGGCGTCGTCGCCTCTCGGCGGAACTCGGCAATCAGGTCGACCGAGCGGGGATAAGGCGCGCCCTTGAAGCGGAACCGCATGAGGAAGCGGCGGAGCGCGGCGTTGACCTTCGCCTCGCCCAGCTCGTCCTTCAGCAGATACATGACCACCGAGCCCTTGCGGTAGTGGATATATCCCTGATCCTCGACGCGGACGAGCGGCAGCTCCTCCACCCGCTCGCCGCCGCGGGCTCGGAGATAGCGGTCCAGCTCATATTTCAGGAAGCGGCGGATCTGGTCGGGGCCGTAGAGCTTCTCCATCACCATCAGCGCCGAATATTGCGCCAGCGTCTCTACCAGCATCGTGCCGCCCTGCATGTCGGCGGACACCTCCTGATGCGCCCACCATTGGTGGCCCAGTTCATGCGCGGTGACATAGGTGACGTAGTCGATCTTCTCCTTGTCGGAGAGGTCGGCGATGAAGCCGATGCTCTCCGAATAGGGCATCGTGCCGGCAAAGGCCTGTGCGAACTGCTCGTAGCCGGGGAATTCGATGATCCGCGCCTGACGGAACTGGTAGGGCGCGAAGTTCGGCTCGTAATAATCGAGCCCTGCCGCCAGCGCCGCCAGCATCCGGTCCACATTCATCGGGTGATGCGGATCGTAATAGACGACCAGATCGGTGTTTCCGTGCCGGCGATGCTTCTCCAGATAGCGGGCGGACTGCACCGAGAAGAAGGACAGGATCGGCGCCTCGGTGACGAAATGCGCGGTGCGGCGGCCGTTCGCGACCGTATCGGACACGCGATTGCCGGGTGCGATCGGCGTCTGGTCCGCATCCGTCGTCACGGTGATGTCGGCATTCACCCAGTCGGCGCGGTTGACGTAGTTGAAGCGCGTGGCAGCGACATCCTCCAGCTTGGGTGGGCGCAGCTGTGCCGGCAGCCCGTATTTTCGGCGCTTGGTCGGATCGGTCAGCAGCGCATCGCGGGTCATGCCGATCTGCGGCGCGAACTCGCTATTGTTGAGGAAGGTGCCGTTGGCGACGACGCGCCGTTCATCCCCGCTGTTGCGGAAGCCGCGTTGCGCACGCAGCGTCTCGAATCGGATCGCCGCCGTCTGCCCGGGGGCGAGCGGCGTGTCGTAACGATAGATGCGATAGCCGTAGCGCGGCCATTCGCGCAGCAGCCTGGCGCCGGGCACGTCGAGCGAGACGAGCTTCAGGTCGCGGCTGGTCAGCCGGACATGCACGTCGCGGAGCGGCGCGCCGGTGCGGTTGACGAGCGCATAGCTGCCCGTCGTCCGCATCGAGGGTGCCGAGGGCCGCAGATCGACGGCGAGTCTCACGTCGGTGACCGACGGCTGCGGCGCGGTGTGGAAGCGGTAGAGCGCCTTCTCGTAATCCGCGGCCCAGCGATCGTCATCCAGGCCGGTGCGATACTCGTTCCAGACATGCGTGTTGGTGTAGATCCACACGCCCGTGCCGACCGCCACGACGAGCGCCGCCCCGCCGATCAGGCCGGGCATGCCGCGCAGCCGCGATGGCGCGCGCGCCAGCCGGGGCCTGAGCCGCGTCTCCGTGCCGCGCCGCCACAGCACATGCGCCGCCACCAGCATGACGATCGCCAGCGCCGCATAATAGAGGCGGAACCACCAGGCACCGATCCAGAACCGGCCGAGCCCGTTCATGTCGGAGAACTGCACGCGCGGGCCGCGGCCATATTGGTAGAGATTGTCGGCAAGGCCGATGTTCGACAGCGTGATCGTGGCGATCATGTAGAGCACCATGATGCCCCAGCCGACGAACTTGTGCGGGCTGAGCGCCTGCACGAACACGGCGAGCACCGCCAGCAGCGTCCAGTCGACCGCCTCGGGCAGGATATACCAGAGGAGATATTTGCCGGGCTCGATCGCCGTCCAGCCGCGGATCAGCTGCGCCAGGATGCCGCCCACCGCGCTGATGGCGAGAGCGGAGAGCATCACCAGCACCACCGCGAGCGTCTTCGGCACGACGAAGGCCCAGTCGGGCAATGCGGTCGCGTCGATGATCTCGTGCGTCTTGCGATCGCGCTCGCGCCAAACGAGCTCGCCCGAATAATAGATGGCGACGATCATCGGGATCAGCCCGAATGCGCCGAGCAGCGTCTGGATCACCTCGCGCGTGACGGGCAGCACCTCGGTGCCGAACAGGTCGCCGGGCGAGAGCAGCGCGCCAAGCGAGTTGAACAGGCCGAGCACCATCAGGACGAGGAAGGCGGGGCTGCGCAGCACCTGCGCGAATTCCAGCCGGGTGCGGGTGACGAGCTGCGCGCGGGCGGTGGCGCGGTCGAAACGCGGCGCCGGCAGCGGTCCTGCGGCGCCCTGCGGCGGGGTCGCGTCCGCAATCTCGGCCAGCCGCTGCTTTTTCGACTGCTTCTTGCCCTTCACCCCGAAGCGGAACAGGCTGGCCGCAAGCGCCAGCGATGCCGCCGCCACACCCAGCCACAGCGCCTTGTTCCACAGGAAGATGCCCGTCAGCGGCGGCAGCAGGTTGTTCCGCTCGGTCGCCGTCCAATATTTGGTGGCGAGATCGAACGCGCCGAAACCGAGCGGTTCGACATAGGCGAGCAGCGTTTCATATTGCGGCAGGCGGCCGAGCACGCTGGTCGTCAGCCCGTAGAGGATGAGGAAGGCGACGACGCCGACATAGGTCGTCATCATCGATCGCGTGACCGTCGCCAGCATGAAGAACAGGGCCGACGTCATCAGGATGTTGGGCGCGGCGAACAGCGCGAAGGCGAAGGCATAATCGCCGAGCCGGTTTGACCCCAGCGTGTCGGGATCGACCCACGGCATCCACGAACCGACCAGGATGCCGAGCGGCACGCTGAGAAACGCCAGCAGCGCCGCGGCATAGGCACCGGTGAAGCGGCCGAAGAGATAATTGAAGCGCGTGATCCGCGTCGTCCTGACGATCGGGCCGAAACCGCTCTCGTCATCGCGGACGATCACGTTGGCGACGAAGGCGGTCGTCACGAACATGAAGAACAGGGTCCAGATCATGTGGATCTGGATGATCGCATAAGGCGCGTTCTTGTGCGTGTTGCCGCCCCCGCCGATCGAGATCTGGTCGATCGTCATCGAACCGAAGGTGAGCAGGAAGAAGATCGCCACCGTCACCCAGAAGACGGGGTTCTTCAGCTGGTAGCGAAGCTCGAAGCCCGCAATCTTGAGGAACATGGGATCGCTCCTCAGGCAGCGCGGCGCGCGGCGGCGAGCGTCGAGAAATAGACGTCCTCCAGCCCGCCCTCGGCATGGCTGAAGCCCTCGCCGGGCGACGTGTCCGACAGGACGTGGATCACCGTGCGCCCGGCGAACAGGCGGGTGGAGATGATCGTGTGGCGCGCGGCATGATCGTCCAGCTCGTGCCGGTCGATCGTCTTCTGCCACACGCGGCCGCGCGCATCGGCCATCAGCGCGACCGGCGCGCCTTCCAGCAGGATGCGCCCGCCCGCCAGCACCGCCATGCGCGGGCACAGATCCGCCACATCCTCGACGATGTGGGTGGACAGGATGACGACGACATTCTCGCCGATCTCGGCCAGCAGGTTGAGGAAGCGGTTGCGCTCCTCGGGGTCGAGGCCGGCGGTCGGCTCGTCGACGATGATCAGGCGCGGATTGCCGATCAGCGCCTGCGCGATGCCGAAGCGCTGGCGCATGCCGCCGGAGAAGCCCGCCAGCGCCTTCTTGCGCACCGCCCACAGGTTCACCTGGTTGAGCAGCGCCTCGACCACCTGGCGCCGCTCGCCCGCATGGCCGATGCCCTTCAGCACCGCCATGTGATCGAGCATGTCGTAAGCGGACACGCGCGGATAGACACCGAAATCCTGCGGCAGATAGCCGAGCGTGCGGCGGAGCGCCTCCGGGTCCGCGATCACGTTCAGCCCGTCGAAGCTGATGCTGCCCGAGGTCGGCGTCTGCAGCGTGGCGATGGTGCGCATCAGCGTCGACTTGCCCGCGCCGTTCGGCCCGAGCAGCCCGAACATGCCGCGCGGCACGTCCAGCGTCACGCCGTCCAGCGCGCGCGTGCCATTGGCGTAGACGTGCGTGAGGTCACGAATTTCGAGCATCTGGCAGTCCCCCGATCTGCCGGCAGCATGCCCATCCGGGTCCGCCTTGCAAAGCCTGCCTTGATTGCCTTGGTCGAGCGGACTAGCGCCCCCGTCGATGGGCAGGCGATCCGATCACAGCCGGGACGAGTTGCGCGAGCTGATCCTCGTCGCGGGCGAGCAGCTGATCGCGGAGACCGGCTATGCCGATTTCTCCGCGCGTGAGGTGGCCAAGCGGGTCGGCTATACGATCGGCACGATCCACAACGTCTTCGGCAATGTCGACGGGCTGGTGACGCAGATCAACACGCGCACCTTCACCGCCTGGGCCGACGCGCTGGACGCCGCACTGGCGGAGGCGGGCGAGGACCGGATCGAGGCGCTGGTGCTGGCCTATTTCCGCTTCGCCGCGGACAATCTCAACCGCTGGGCCGCGCTCTACGATCACCGCCCCGGCGACGACACCTATACGCCCGAGGACGAGGCACCCCGCGCGCGGCTGCTCGGCATCGTCACGGACGAGGTGGCCCGCACGCTCGACCGCCCCGTCGACGAGGCGGTCGCCACCCTCGCCCGTTCGCTTGTCGCCACCGTCCACGGCCATGCCAGCTTCGCGCTGACCGGCAGCTGGGCAGCGATGGGGCAGACCGACGTGGAGGCGGCGGCGCTGGCGCGGGTGCGGGAGAGCCTTGCCGCGGCGGCGGGATAGTCTAGGTTCGCGCCGACCTTTGGGGAGGCACGCGATGGGTCTGGGAAGCTTTTTCCGCAAGCAGCTGATCGACGTGATCGAGCGGGAGGATGAGCCGGGCGTGCTCGCCGCGCGCTATCCGGCGGAGGATCGCGAGATCCAGAACGGCGCGAAGCTGACCGTGCGCGAGGCGCAGGCCGCCGCCTTCTTCGACGAGGGCCAGATCGCCGACGTGTTCCAGCCGGGCCTCTACACGCTCGACACGTCCACCCTGCCGCTGCTCACCGCGCTCTCCAACTGGGACAAGGGCTTCCAGTCCCCGTTCAAGTCGGACGTGTGGTTCTTCTCGCTGCGTGAGCAGGTCGACCGGAAGTGGGGCACCGCCCAGCCGATCACCATCCGCGACAAGGATTTCGGCCCCATCCGCCTGCGCGCGCACGGCCGCTACAGCTTCGCCGTTTCGGACGTGGTGCTGTTCTGGCGCACGCTCGTCGGCAATGGCGAGCGGTTCACGACGGAGGAGGTGGAGCCGCAGCTGCGCGCGGCGATCATCACCGCCTTCGCCACACGCCTCGGCCAGGGCGACATCGCCTTCCTCGACATGGCGCAGAACCAGGCGGCCCTGTCGGAAACGCTGCGCGAAGCGGTGGCGCCGGAATTCGCCCGCTTCGGGCTGACGCTAACCGGCTTCCTCGTCGAGAGCCTGTCGCTGCCCGACGAAGTGCAGGCGCATATCGACAAGGCCGCCTCGATCCGCGCGCTCGGCAATCTCGATAGCTATACCAAGTTCCAGACGGCCGAGAGCATCGCCGCCGCGGCCGCCAATCCCGGCGGCGTCGCGGGCGTGGGGGCGAGTGCGGCGGCGGGCATGGCGATCGGCCAGGCGATGGCGGGCGGCACTTCTGCCGCATCGGCCCCGGCCGAGGATCCGTTCGCGCTGATCGACAAGCTGCATCGCCTGCTCCAGGCCGGCGCGATCAGCCAGCAGGAGTTCGACGCCAAGAAGGCGGCGCTGCTCGCCAAGATCGGCTGACTTCGGCCATGGACGCGCCTGCGTGCCCGAATTGCGGCGCGCCCCTCGCCTTCCGCTCGGCCGCGCTGCCGGTGAAGGTATGCGACTTCTGCCGATCCACCGTGATCCGCCGCGGCCCTGCGTTGGAGCTGGCGGGCGAGGCCGCGACCGTGCCCGAGGGTGTCAGCCCGCTGCAGATTGGCACCACCGGCACCGCCACCGGCCGCCCGTTCGAGCTGGTCGGCCGCGTCCGCTGGCGCTGGACGGACGGCGCGTGGAGCGAATGGCTGATGCTGTTCGGCGACGGCAGCCATGGCTGGCTGAGCGAATCCTCCAGCCGCTGGATGATGCTGCCGCGTGAAGGGCGTGCGGCGGACGTGCCCGATCTGGTCGCGCGGATGCGCGGCGGCGCGGTGAAGCCGGGTCTGCGCGTCATGCTCGACGGCAGCGCCTACGAGGTGAACGACGCCCGGATCGTGACGTGCCTCGGCAGCGAAGGCGAACTGCCCTTCGCCGCGCCCGCAGGGCTGGAGATGTTCAGCGTCGACCTGATCGGGCACGACGGGCGCTGCGCCAGCGTCCAGATCGAGGATATCGACAAGCCCGCCGTCTACCTCGGCCGCTATGTCGCGCTGGCCGATCTCAAGCCCCGCAACCTGCGCACGATCGAGGGCTGGCCCGTGCCGGACTTCGCCCGCGCATGAGCAGCGCCGCCCCCGCCCTCGCCGTCCGCGCGCTCACCTGCCCGAATTGCGGCGGCGCGATCGAGATGCGCGCGGCGGGCAGCACCGTCAGCTTCATCTGCCCGCACTGCGGCAGCACGCTGGACGCGACCGACCGCGATCTCGCGCTGCTCACCCGCGCGCACAAGGCGATGAAGCGCCCCCGCATCGCACTCGGCACGCGCGGCACGATCGAAGGCACCGAGTGGCAAGCCGTCGGCTATATGGAGCGCGTCTCCGAGGATGGCGGCTGGTCCGAATATCTCCTGTTCAACCCGTATCGCGGCTATCGCTTCCTCGTCGATAGCGACGACGGCTTCTATCTGGGCGAACTGCTCGACCGCGCGCCCGAGGGCGGCGAGGATCGGGTCACGCTCGACGGCAACAGGTTCACGCTGGACGAGCCCGCTTATCCCGCACGCGTCACCTTCGTCGTCGGTGAATTCTACTGGCGCGTGGCAGTGGGCGAGACGGTCGACATTCTCGATTATTCGGGCCCCGGCGGCATCAGCCTGAGCGCCGAGACGAACGAGCAGGAGCGGACGTGGACGCGCAGCCGCCGGCTGGACGGCGGCAAGGTGATGCTGGCGTTCGGCATCCAGCAGTCGGCCCGCGCCACCCGCCCGCCCGGGCCCGGCAGCGCGATCCCGGGCGCGTTGCTCGTCGCCTTTCTCACGGTCGTCGCGCTGCTGATCGTCAGCGCGGCAGGCTATGCGCGGCGCCCGCTGCTCGCCTCCGGCACGATCGACCTGCCCGTCGACGGGCCGACGCGGATGACCGTCATCACCCCCATCACGCTCACCGAACCCGACGCGCTGACCATCGAGACGCGGGGCGGCCGCTTGAGCAACCAGTGGGTCGAGTATGATTACTCGCTCGTCGATCGCCGCACGCAGACCAGCTATGACAGCTCCGCCGTCGCCGAATATTATAGCGGCGGCAGCGGCGACGATAGCTGGAGCGAGGGTGACAGCTCACCCCACACCGCCCTGCTCGGCGTGCCCGCCGGCACTTACGACCTGATCGTCGAGGCGTCCGCACGCAACTGGCCCGAGCGCGGCATATCGTCCTTCGGAACGGGGGAGACGATCACCTCGCGCATCCGCGTGCGCCGCGGCGTCAGCTCGATGGACAGCTTCTGGTTCTCGCTGTTCCTCGTCGCCCTGTGGCCGGGTTTCCTGATCTGGCGCGCGATCAAGCGCAAAGACGAGGAGGATTGATCGTCATGCGCTGGTCCACCGTGGTCTATACATTGTTCTGCATGGCAGTGGTGACGCTGCACATCGCGCGGACCTTCGCCGGCTATACCGTTCCGGGCGACCGTCCGACCGGCACCTATGTCGGAGGCGTCTCCTCCGGGCCCCATCACAAGTGACGCCGACCGAAAGGAACAACCATGCTCTCCGCCGCCGTCCTGCTCGCCACGCTCGTCTACGCGCTGATCGGCATCGTGATCTTCGCCGTCGGATTCCTGCTGTGGGACCGGCTGACCCCGATCGACCTGTGGAAGGAGATCTGCGTCAACCAGAACAGCGCCATCGCTATCCTGGCCGGATCGGTCGCCATCGCCCTCGCGCTCATCATCTCCTCGGCGATACATGGCTGATGCTGCCGAAGGTGCCGGCCGGTCGCGGATCGGGCTTGCGCTGCTCGCCTCCGCCTTCGTCGTCGCCACCTGCGGGCTGATCTACGAATTCCTCGCCGGCACGCTCGCATCCTACCTGCTCGGCGACAGCGTCACCCAATTCTCCACCGTCATCGGCAGCTATCTGTTCGCCATGGGCGTCGGCAGCTGGTGCTCGCGCTACGTGAAATCGGGCGAATTGCGGCTGTTCGTCCGGGTCGAGCTGCTGATCGCCGCGATCGGCGGCAGCTCCGCGGCTGTGCTGTTCCTGCTGTTCGACCGGGTGGAGGATTTCCGCCTGCCGCTCTACGGGCTGGTGCTGGCGATCGGCGGTCTAGTGGGCCTGGAAATCCCGCTGCTGATGCGCATCCTCAAGGATCGGCTGGAATTCGGCGATCTCGTCGCCAAGGTGCTGACCTTCGACTATGTCGGCGCGCTGGCGGCCAGCCTGCTGTTTCCGCTGCTGCTGGTGCCGCATCTCGGCCTGATCCGCACCGGCTTTCTGTTCGGACTGGCCAATGCCGGCGTCGCCATCGCGCTGATCCTGCTGCTGCCCGAGCGGCGCCGGCTGACGGCCGAGCTGGTCGCCGGCCTGCTCGTCACCGGCGCGTTGCTCGCCGGCTTCGTCTCGTCCGAGCGGTTGCAGCGTGCCGCGGAAGTCGCCGCTTATGGCGAGCCGATCATCTACGCCGCCTCCACCCCCTATCAGCGCCTCGTGCTGACCAAGCGCAACGACGAGATCCGCCTCTATCTCAGCGGCAATCTGCAATTCTCGTCGCGCGACGAATATCGCTATCACGAGGCGCTGGTGCATCCCGCGCTCACCCGCGCAGCCACCTTGCGCGACGTGCTGGTGCTGGGCGGCGGCGACGGTCTGGCCGTGCGGGAGATCCTCAAATATCCCGGCATCGCCTCGATCACGCTCGTCGATCTCGATCCCGCCATGACCAACCTGTTCCGCACCAGCGCCATGCTGGCGGCGCTGAACGGCAATGCGTTCCGCTCGCCCAAGGTGCATGTCGTCACCGCCGACGCGTTCGGCTGGCTGCGCGCCAATCGGCGGCGGTTCGATGCGGTTCTGGTCGACTTTCCCGATCCGACCAACTTCTCCGTCGGCAAGCTCTACACGCTCAGCTTCTACCGTGAGCTGGCCCGCGCCGTCGCGCCGGGCGGCATGGCGGCGGTGCAGGCCACCTCCCCGCTCGTTGCGCCCAACGCCTACTGGACGGTGGCGACGACGCTGGAGGCGGCAGGCTTCGCGACCCGCGGCTATCACGCTTATGTGCCGAGCTTCGGCGAATGGGGCTTCGTGCTGGCCGGCCACACCGCGCCGGGCGCCCCCGTGCGGGCGCTGCCGCCGCGCCTGCGCTTCCTGAACGCGCGGGCCGAGCAGCTCGCCTTCTTCTTCCCGCCCGACATGGCGCGGCGGCCGACGCCGGTGAACCGGCTCGACAATCAGGCGCTGGTTCGCGCCTTCGATGCCGAATGGAGCCGGGTGGAGGGATGAGCCCGCACGTCTCCCGCCGCGTCCTGCTGGGCGGTGCCGCGGCGACGGCCGCCGCCGCCGGCGCGGGCGCGCTGGCGCTGCGGCGGGAGAGCTGGCCCGGCACGCTCGGCGGTGCCGATGCCGCGCGCGGTCATAAGCTGCGCGACGGCCGCTTCCCCCCGCCTGCCGAAACGCGCGAAACGGGCATTGCCATCGTCGGCGGCGGCGTCGCCGGGCTCGCGGCGGCGTGGGCGCTGGCCGAGGCGGGGCACGAAAACGTCACGCTGTTCGAGCTGGAGGATCAGCCCGGCGGCAATGCCCGCAGCGGACGCAACGCCGTCTCCGCCTTCCCGCTCGGCGCGCACTATCTGCCGATCCCCAACGCCGAGGCCACCAGTGTCCGCCACCTGCTCGAGCGGTTGGGCATCATCACCGGCTGGTCGGGCGGCAAGCCGATCTTCGATCCCTATCAGGTCGTCGCCGATCTCGACGAGCGGCTGCTCCGCCTCGGCCGCTGGCAGGAGGGGCTGGAGCCCAGCTTTGCCCTGTCCCCGGGCGAGCGGCGCGAGAGCGAGGCATTCTTCGCGGCCATGGCGAACTATCGGGCGATGCGCGGGCGGGACGGTCGCCCCGCCTTCGCCCTGCCCGCCACGTTCAGCTCGCGCGATGCCGAACTGCTCGCGCTCGACCGGATCAGCTTCGCCACCTGGCTCGACCGCAAGGGCTTCCGCTCGCCCGCCTTGCGCGCGCACCTGCGCTATTGCTGCCGCGACGATTATGGCTGCGAGCCGGAACACACCTCCGCCTGGGCCGGCATCCACTATTTCGCCGGCCGCCGCGGCGAGGCTGCGAATGTCGACGGCGATGCGGTGCTGACGTGGCCTAGCGGTAACGGCCACCTGACGCAGGCCATGGCCCGCCGCGTCGCCAGCCGGATAAGCGGCGGGCAGGTCGTCCATGCGGTGCGGACTGAGGGCGCGGGCGCCGTCATCGACAGCTACGATGTTGCGGCGGGGCGCACCATCCGCTGGCAAGCGCAGGCGGCGATCGTCGCGGCACCGCGCTTCGTCGCCGCGCGGCTGGTCGGCGGCTCGGCGGAGGGCTTCTCCTACGCGCCGTGGGTCGTCGCGAACGTCACGGTGGACCGGCTGCCGCGCGGGCCCGGCACGGCGCTGGCGTGGGACAATGTGTCGTCCACCAGCCCCTCGCTCGGCTATGTCGTCGCCACGCACCAGTCGCAGGGCGCGGTGGACGGGCCGACCGTGCTCACCTGGTATGATGCGCTGTCGAGCATGCCCCCGGCCGCTGCGCGCCGGCTGATGCTGAGTCGCCCGCTGGGCGAATGGCAGCGGCTGGTGGCGGACGATCTGCTGGCGATGAACCCCGACCTAAAAGGCGCCATCCGCCGGATCGACGTGTGGCGCTGGGGCCATGGCATGATCCGGCCGGTGCCGGGCTTCCTGTGGGGCGCGGCGCGCGAAGCGGCGGCGGAGGCCCGCCCGCCTTTGTTCTTCGCCCACTCCGATCTGAGCGGCCTCTCCCTGTTCGAGGAGGCGCATTATCGCGGCACGCTGGCGGCCGAGCAGGCGATGGCGCATCTCGGCCGCCCGTTCACGTCGCTGCTGGCATGAGCCCGTTCGACGGCACCCACCTGCTGGCCGACCTGCACGGCTGCGACCGGCTGGACGAGCCCGCGCTGATCGAGCGCGCCCTGCGCGCCGCGGTGGCGGGCGCTGGCGCCACCCTGCTCGGTCTCAAGCTGCACCATTTCGGTGGGTGCCAGGGCGTTACCGGCGTCGCGCTGCTGGCGGAATCGCACGTCTCGATCCACACCTGGCCCGAGCACCGCTATGCCGCGGTCGACATCTTCCTGTGCAGCGGCCGCGCGCATGTGGAGCGCGCCATAGAAGCGCTGACCACCGTCCTGGCCCCCCAATGCTGTGAAACGCAGCTGATCGCGCGCGGCTATTCGTCCGTCACCGAGACGAGCGCGCGCTGACCCTCTCACAGAGCCCGTCTAATAGACGCGCCACCGTGCCCCCGCCGGCCCCACCGATCGCAGTGACCGCAGCCCGAAGCGGGCGGCGACGCAGCGATTGGAGCGGTCGGCCGGATCGGGATCGATCTGCCGGTTGAAGAAGATGGACGGATAATAAGGCAGGTCGGCAACGGCGACATCCCGCCCCCGCGCCCGGCTCAGCTCAGCCCAGAACGCCGCCTGGCTCGCCTTCCATGCCGCCGCCTTGGGCAGATCGTGCAGCGCCATCGCGACGTTAGGCGCGGTGACGATCGATCCGGCAAGCGCCGCCAGCGCCGCGATCTCCAGCGCCGGATGCGCCGTCCGCCCGCGCACATGCCAGGCGACGAAGGCGCTGCCGGCCAGCAGGATGGCGAAGCAGGAACCGAGCACGCGGTAGGACGGCACCTGCCCGGTCGCGAGGACGAAGGCCGCGTTCGCCGTCGCCGCCACACAAAGGCTGAGCAGCGCCACCTGCCACCACCGTCGCCCCCCCGCCAAACCGAGCGAGGTCGAACAGGCGGCGATCATGACGAGTGCCAGGATGCGCGGATCCACCGCGTAGGCGAAGGCCGAGTCATAGGGCCGGAACAGCTTCACCGCGGAGCCGAGCAGGCCCACATCGCCGGCCGGCGCGGCGCTCAGCCGCACGTCGGTGCCCGGCGCGAACACGACCAGCGCCGTCGCGGCAAGTGTCGCCACCAGCGCCGCGGCGAGGCCAAGCGGGCGTTCGCGGTCGAGCAGCTTGCCGAGAATCACACCCGCCAGCGCAGGGGCCAGCGCGATGCCCGCCAACTCGTTGAAGGTCGGCGCGAGGAACGCCGCGGCGATGCCCGGCACGATATGGCGCAGCCGCGCGCCGGGCTTGAGCAGGAGGTAGAGGGCGAGCGCCGAGAAGAAGAAGGGCACCGGGTAGCTGATGATGCCCGCCAGCCAGTAGAACAGGTCCGAAATGCCGGGGCTGGCGGACCAGAACACTGCCAGCAGGATCAGCGCCGCACCAGCCTTGTCGCGCACACTGCGCGCTCGCATCGCCGTCGCGCAGATCAGGTAGAATCCCGCATACCAGATCGGCCCCGACCAGATGACGAAACCGCCGACATCCTCGCCGGCATAATCGTGCCCCTGCGCCAGCAACGCATAGAGGAACATCGCCGACCACCGGCCGGACCATGTGCGATAATAGAAGTTGGCGGTCGCGACCGGATCCCCGCTGCTGCCCATGAAGCAGAAATCGTCGAGATAGGGGTAAGCGAAGCGCGCGTAGATCGCTGCCAGCAGGATGGTGACGAGGCTCGCGCCCAGCACGGCCACGATCGCCAGCCGCCTGATCAACTTGACATCGAGCAACGCCCGCCCTCCCCGCCGCCTTTGCGGGTTGGGCTATAATCCCGGGGGTCGGTTGTCCAACAAACCGCTGCGCAGGCGCTACAGCACGAACCAGTCGGTCAGCCCCCGCACGTCGCCGATTAGCGAGATGATCATGTCGGCCTCGCGGTCGCCATTAACGTCGGCAAGCAGGTTGGTGCGCCCCTGCGACTCGATCCAGATCAGCGATAACTCGCCCGCCTGCCCGGTGAAGCGGTCGGTCAACACGAAGGCCTCGTTGCCGGGCGACATTTGATCGGCATCGATCGCGGAAAGGTCGAGAAGATCGCCAGCGGTAAAATCCTGGATCGTGTCGCGACTGTAGGGCCCTGAGTCGAAGGTCGAATAATAGACGAAGCGGTCCGCTCCGGCCCCGCCGACCAGGCGGTCAGCGCCGCCAAGGCCGATCAGCGTGTCGTCTCCGGCATCGCCCGCGAGCCGATTGGCGCCACCATTACCGCGCAGGATGTCGCTGAAGGTCGAGCCGAGCAGCTGTTCGATCCCGATCAGCTGGTCGAGCCCCGCGCCCACGGTGTCCTGCAGGGCCGACGTATCGAGCCGCACGCTGACGCCCCGTGTCGCCGAATAATAGCTGGCCATATCCTGACCCGCCTCGCCGTCGAGCACATCCTGTCCCGCGCCGCCGACCAGCATGTCATCTCCCTCGCCGCCGCGCAGCACGTCGTTGCCGGCGAAGCCCTGCAGCATGTCATTGCCGCCGCCGCCGAGGAACAGGTTGTTCTGCGCATTGCCGTAGAGTGCGTCGGCGAAGGCGGAGCCATAGAGTGACTCGATCGAGACGAGCGTGTCGATCCCGGCACCGGCCGTATCCTGTGCCGTGGTGATCGCCAGATTGACGGTCACCGCGCCGCCTTCCGCGTAGGAAGCCGCGTCGATCCCCTCTCCCCCGTCGATCTGATCGTTCCCGGCACCACCTGAGATCGTATCGTTGCCGCCACCGCCGAGAATTCGATCATCGCCTGCCAGCCCACGCAGTTCATTGGCGCCGCTGTCTCCGGTCAGCACGTCGGCGAACGCGGACCCGGTGAGATTTTCGATTCCGACGAGCGTATCGTTCCCCGCGGCGCCGGTTTGCTGCGCCCCCGCAACGTTGAGGCTGACGGTCACGCCGCCGCTTGCGCCGCCATAGCTGGCGACATCGCTGCCGGCGCCACCGGCCAGCGTGTCGTTCCCGCGACCGCCCTCCAGCACGTCGGCCAAGTCGCCGCCGGTCAGCATCACGCGGGATTCGACCAGCGTCACCGCCGAGGCATGCAGCCGGTTGGCCTGGTAGCGCCCGCCTTCCAATATGAGCGTGCCGTCGCTGCCAAGCTGCGCATCGCCCACCGTCAGCGTCCCGCCGTCCGCCAGTTGGAAGCGCTCGATCCCCGTCACGCCGGCAAGCCCGACTGGATCGACGATGTAGGCGCTCGAGCGGAATCTCAGCGTATCGAAGCCCGCACCGCCATCGACGACGGTGGCCGCCGTGAAGTTCCCGCCCGGCAGCGCGAACACGTCCGCGCCCGCACCGCCGCGGAAGGTGTGCTCCTGATAGCCCGTCACGTTCACCGATCGCGTCGGATCGGTGATCCCCGACGCGTCGACGCCGCCATCGCCGACGGTAAGCTTCAGGACCGGCGCGTTGGCCTGTGCGAAGGCATTGCTGATCTCCACCGAGCTTGTGGCAAAGTAGGTCTCGATACCCGAGATGTTGGCGAGCTGTGCTGCGGTGCCGCCATTGGCGTACAGCGTGTCACGCCCCGATCCGACGATCGTCACCGCAGCGCCGATATTGTTGTTCAGCCGGTAGACGTTGGGCGCCTGGCCGCCGATGATCGTCAGCGACTGCACGGATTGGCTGAGCGTCTCCACAACGAGGCCCGCATTCGTCATTGCCGAACCGTCGATCCGCGCAACCAAGCCGGCCTTCACAGTCACCACGTTGCCGAGCGCCGTGCTGCCCATCCGATCGGTCAGCTCGATCAACTGACCCTCGCCAAGCACGATCCGCTCGATCCCGGAGATGCCCGCCAAATCCGCGCGCGTGAAGGCAGTCGTGCCCGTCGTCGGCAGAAGAGTCAGCACGTCGGTCCCGCCGCCGCCGTCGACGATGTCATTGCCGTCGAGATCGCCCGCGGCGAAGGTGAAGCTATCCGCCCCGCTGCCCCCGAGCAGTGTGTCACGTCCCGCGCCGGACAGGAAGGTCACCGCCCTGGTGGCTTGCGCGGCATCAATCCGGTCGTCGCCGCTGCCGCCGACGATCGTCAGCTCACTGCTCGATCCAATCAGACTGGCCGGCAGCGTGATGACGTTGACGCCATCCGCCAACTCAACCCGCTCGACCTGCGTGACCCGCGACAGCGCGGCGGCGGAGATCGTGCCGGCGGCGGTGAAGCGCAGGATGTCAATGGGACTGCCCGTGCCGCCGGTCACGGCGTCCGCGCTGGTCAGCGTTTCTGGCGTGAACAGGAAGAGATCGGCCACGTTCGTCTTGCCGGCGAAGATATCGGCACCTGCGGTTCCGGTGAATGTCGCCACGTTCGTCTCCCGCGATAGCTCGGGTGCTTTGCAACAGGATTGCGTCACCGAGAAGAGATGCGAAGTGGTACTGACGTTTAACGGACGGGCAAGAGCAGCGAGGCATCCCCGTAGGAGTAGAAGCGGTAGCCATTTTCAATGGCATGGCTGTAAGCCGCTTTCATCCGCTCCAGCCCCATCAACGCCGAGACCAGCATGAACAGATACTGGTGACAGCTAATTTTCCCGTGCAATAACATCTAGATAGATGGCGGTGAGAGCCGTTTGGCGACGACTCCCACCAACCTCCCATTTTCGGCCGAAACCGACCTAGGCCACGCTTCCTGCTGGAGGCATTTTGGTCGGATCGGATTTGGCAAAGTCGCCTACAGCCCACCGACACGGCGTATCGACGGCTAGGATCAGACCGACGGCAGCACCTGCTCGGCCCACGTCGTCCCCGTAACCCTCGCCGCCGCATTCACGGCGTTCAAGAGCACGCCCTTGTCGGCATGGGCGTACCGCTCCGTCGTCCGCGTCTGCGCGTGCCCGAGAACCTTCGCCACGATGAACAGCGAGTGGCCCGAGTTCACGAGGTTGCTCGCTGCGCTGTGCCGAAGGTCATGCACGCGAAGATCGGGGAGCCCAGCCCGCCGCCGGGCCGTGTCCCAGCTATTGAAGAAGGACGTGAACGGCTCACGCGTCTTCGGGTTCGGCACGATGAACGGGCAGTCCTCGAACCGAGGCACCTGCCGAAGCACCGCGATCGCCTCGTCCGACAGTGGTACATCGCGCTTGCCCGTCTTGCTGTACGGCAGGTGCCAGACCTTGCCCTCAAGGTCGACGTCGCCCCAGCGGCCGTCGAGCAGCTCGCGCTTGCGGCAACCGGTGAGCAGCAGCAGGGCGACGATGTACTGGAGCATCGGGTTCTCGCTCTCCTGCACCGCCTTCTGCAGCCGCTTCGTCTCGTCCGGCTTGAGGAACCGCTCGATCCGGTTGTCGGGATCCTTCTGCCTGACGCCTTCCAACGGGTTCTTGTCAGCACCAGGCAGGCCCCACTGTTTGGCGAGCCGGAGCATATAGCCGAAGATCACCTGCCAGCGGTTCACGAAGGATTGCGAGTAGCCTGACTTCACCTGTCGGTTGAGCCAGTCGATGATTTCCTCTTGTCGCAGCTGATCAAGGTGAAGTCGTCCGAACTTCGGCAGCAGGTGCAGCCGAAGGATGCGTTCGTCGATATCGTGCGACTTCTTGTTGGAGCGAATGAAATCGAGATAGCGCTCCGACAATTCCTTAACGGTCGGGATACGGCGGTTCTCTTCCCGCTTCTCCTGCGGATCGATTCCAAGAGCGACAAGCCCTTTGACACGGACGGCTTCCTTCTTCGCCTCCGCGAACGTGACGTCGGCGGCGTTGGCGATCTTATACTGACGCTGGCGTCCGTACTGGTTCTTGTAGCGCAGCGCGTAGGTTGCGCCTCCACGCGGACGAGCGTCGAGCACAAAGCCGGTGACGATCTCATCGAAGAACGTCTCGGGCTTCGTGCGCGGCGTGGCACGAATCGCCTGAACGGCGGCGGCGCTAAGGGTGATGCTGGGCATGATGCTTCCTTTGCTGAAGACATGACTTGCCGATCCCGGAACCTCATCGCTGAGGCTCCGGGGCGGCTGCATTCGATTGACGATGGTGTGGAGTTAGCTCTGCGGGCTGGACGGGTTCAGGGCTGAGGCCTGGGCTCGTTCACGCAGGTCGTTCGGCCAGTAGCCGGCGAAATCCTCCGGCGCGGCGGGCATCACCGGCAGCGCTGCAGCCGGCTCAGACGACACGGCCATCACGGCCCATGCACGCCGCTCCGAGTGCGGCGCTTCCAGCAGCTGCAAGCCGTTGACGATGCGGTTCCTGTTGCGTGCCAGATAACGCCCGAACTTCGACTGGTTGACGAAGCCCCGCTCCACGCAGGGCAGGTCCATGACGGCATCGTGCAGATCGCCATGCTTGTCGTTGTCGATGTGCTTGAGCACCTGACGGACGAGCGTGCCGCGCTGACCGAATGCATCCTTCCACGCGAGAAGCAGGTTGCCGAGCTGCTCGCGATCGGGATCATGCATGATCTGCTCGATCAAGCTCGTCGCCGGGTCAGGCTCGCCCAGCCAGATGAGGCTGTGGCGGCACAGGTCCGACCATTCCTCGAAGCCGGCGATGTTGGGCACGTTCGCCTTCGGGCACTTCGCCGCGCGCCACGCGGCGATGATGGTGAGCGCGTCGCTTACATAGCGGCCCCGCGCCTCCCGCACGCGATCGGCGGGACGCCCGGTGAAGTCGCGCGTGGCCGCCATCTCCGTCTTCGGCAGCAGGTAGATGGAGGCGACGCGCCGGGCCATGTCCCGCAGCGGCCGGATGTTGTTACCGGTGCCCATGACGAAGCTCGCCGCCCGCGGTGACGACCCTGCTCGATCCCAGCACGCGTTCGGTGATCGAGCCGTTAGTGAGCATTCGGTTCATCGCGCCGTGCGGCAGCCAATCGGTCGGCATGTCGTCGAAGCAGACCGCGGCAGGCTGCTCCAGCGCGAGCGAGAGGACGACCTTGGTCGCCTCCTCGTTCGTCACCGGATAGCTGATGCTGCGCGCTTCGCCCGGCCCCGCGAAGGGTGCGATCACCGAGGCGAGATAGCTCTTGCCGCTGCCCGGCGACGAAGCAGTGATGTTAAAGGCGGGCGCCACCTTCAGGGAGTCGCGGATGCTGGCCGTCAGCATCGCGCACAGGGCCGCCGAACGATCCTCGCTCGACTCGAACTCAAACTCGGTGAGCAGGGATTTCAGGCGGTTGAGCGCCGCCAGCGCGTTCTCCCTTGTCAGCAGCGGGATCGAATAGTGCGATGGATCGAACGCTGCATAGATGCCAGTGACGGGATCGTAGCCCGGAGTGGACACCAGCCGGGCGTCGCTCGGACGCAAATAGGGCTGCCGCGCCAGCCGGGTCAGGGCCGGCAGCTCGCCGGTGCCCTGCGACTTGTGCAGAGCGTTGACAACGTTGCTGGGGACGTCGCGCCGCTCCCACTTCTCGGAACGAGCGTCATACTTCATCCAGTCGCTTGCGGCCGACAGATGCAGCGTAAGCGATTGCTCCGTGACCGCATCGGTCGTCACGTCACCCGTGGCCGGATCGGTCTTGAGCGTTACGATGACGCCGTTCGAGCGATAGAAGGCACCGCGTGCGGCAAGCACCTTCTCCGCCGCCGTGACAACGCGATGCACCTCCCCGTTGATGACGCGGATGGTCGCCTTGCACCGCGCCGCGTGCCGATCGACCTTCAGGTGATCGAACAGCGCGCCGATCCCCCGCGCCTTTTCATGGCTGCATGGGCAATGGAACAGGCCGGACGGCACCGCCTCCGTGGGCGCGAAGTACAAGGCGTCGCCCTGTTCGCCGGGCGCGTGTTCGCCTGCCCAGGGGCAGGTGATGCGATGCTCGCCCTCGTGCGGCTCGTCGCGATAGAGGCCGCTGCGGGCCAGCGCATCGATGACGGGGTTCGTCTCGGGCGCCGGGCGGTAGATGTCGCGGGCCTCCGCCTGCGGTGCGGCCGGGGCGCCGCTTTCGCTAGCCGGGGCGTCGGAAGGGGGTGATGGGGGCGTGGCCCCCTTCCCACCTTCACCCCCTTCGCCGGGGTTGTCGGTCGGATTCGTCGCCGGCTCGGGCGCCTCACTGCTGCTCGCAGGCGCCGCGTCGGCGGGCGTCGGTGCCGTGATCGTGTTGAGACTGTCGGACGAAATCGAAGTCTCGGCCGCTATCTGGAAATTCGTGTCGTGCTTCAATGATTTAACCCACTTAAGATGCGCGTGGCTTCACGCGATCAATGTTGTGGGCTTGCGTGTTGAGCTTTTCGCTGATCCCGGCGGCTCAAACGCAAGCCCGCTGATCCGAAGAGACTTCGGGGCGACATGCATTTGGAGCAGCCACAATCTCGAGCGAACTCGAACGGCGGGTCAGGCCATGTGCTGCAGAGAAGCGACAATCGGCTGGACGCTCGCCAGGAGCGCCTCACCAACCGTCAGGTGGCCCTAACATATGTTCGGGCGGAACATGGTCAAGGAGATTGTAGGTCGTTTTTAGTTGCGTTTAATGCAAGCGTCAGCCGCTCGTCCCAACGTAGCTTCGGCATAGCTGGTAGAGTTCGGGCCAAGCGGGTTGTTCAGCGGAGATAAGTAGGACGTAGGCGAAGGAGCTGCCGAAGCTGACCGACAGCTCGAACCAGCCGCCGTGATCGACGAAATGATCCCAGAACGGCTGAAAGCCCTCCTCGCCGAAGCGAACCCCGTCGATCGGCTCAACAAGCGGAGAGAAGCCGACCTCGCGCACGATGTCAGCCTCGGTGTCGCCGGGCTCGACGATCACGAACTCCGTCCAGTCGAGTAGGTCGGCGAGTGCGGTGAAGCGGCTCTCCAGCAGATCGCGCAAGCGAGGGTCGAAGTCGAGCGTGAGCACGCGCACCCTGTCGGCGGCGTTGTAGATCCTGATCATGCTGGAGATCCTTTCGGCAAAGAAAAAGCGCCCGAGGCGGGATGCCTGGGCGCTGGAGCGGCTTGGGGTGAGCTAGGCGCTAGGCGGCGGGAGCAGCAGCGGCGGCGGGGCCGCACGTCGAAGCCGGCGCCAGCGAACGATCCAGCCGACGACGGCTAGGCAGGCAAGGCCGCCGAACACCGGCAGCGGGTAGGTGATCGTCAGGTGTCCGACGCCGAGCGCCAGCAGGACCAGCATGCCCTCGCGCGGGCGGGCGACGAAGGCGAGCACGCAGCAGGTGGCGAGCAGCAGGACGAAGCCCGTCACCGCCAGCTGCAGCGCGGTGATGAGCAGGCACAGGCCGACGATCTGACCCAACGTCTTCATGGGGCATCTCCGATGGTGGGGCCGCGCGGGGGCGGCGTTTTTGAGGATTTCCGAGCGTTTGCCGTTCAAGACGGCGCCGCCTTGGGCGGTTCAGGGCGTGAGCGGTGTCGTCGCGTGGAACCGGCAGAGCGCCAGCAGATCGGAATCGATTCCGTCCGTGTCCGGCACGAGCATGACGTCGGCGGCACTATCGTCGGACAGGTTGAAGGCGGCTTCGAACAGGCCGTCATGGTCAGCCGCCCAGTCGAAGCAAGGCTCGCCCTCGTCGGCGAGCGGGAAGGCGAGCGCCCGTTCCACGTCGGCAACCGTGTCGCCGGGCTCGACGACGATGAAGCGGGCAGCGCCTTCAATGGTGCCAAGCTGCGTCCGGCGAAGCGTCAGCAGGCGCTTGATGTTGGGGGCGAGGGGCGAGACGAGCGCACGCGCGAGCGCGGCGGTGGTGTCGATGAGTTGCATGGGGGATCCCTGAAATTAAAAACCCCGGCGCGATGGCCGGGGTCATGGTGGATCGGTGCTGTCGGATCGCCTCATTCGAGGTGCTTGGGTTCGTCGCCCTCGTCTGTGCCCTTGGACTTGGCCAAGGCGACGAGCCCGCCGGCGGCGAGCAGCCCCAGGCAGATGTAAGGGTGCGCGGCGAACAACGAGATGGTGCCGCAGATCAGCAGCAGGCCGATCGTCTCTTTTGGGCGGAAGATGAGCCCGGCGAGCACCAGCCCGACGAGCGCCATCTGAAGGACGGCCATCGCTAAGGCGAAGGCGACGATGGCGAGGATGAGGCGGACCACCACGTCAGTCGACCTTGCGGGTGGGAAAGCTCTTGTCGTCCGCCCAAGTGCGGCGGCACTCCTCCGGCGACTCCTCGTGCTCGCCGTTCCAATGCCAGACGCCATCCTGGCGGATGAGATACGCTTGCGACTTGCCGCCATAGCCGCCCATCTCGTTCTTGGCGTTGAAGGTGAGGCAGGCCCGCCGCAGTTCCTTGTTGTAGTAGAACTCCTCGAACTGAGCGGACTCGGGGTCCTTCAGCACGTCGCGCACGGCCTGCTCGGCGGCTTTTCGCTCACCGCTGCAACCTGCAAGCGCGATGAGAAGGGCGACCGCCGCCAGCGGCCGCTTGAAGCGGTTCTCGATCATGGATGTCCTTTCGGGAGAGGGCGTCGCGCGGACGCACGGGATCGCGTCAGGCGCCGGCGGCGCTGACGTCGGATGGTGGTGCTTCTGTCATTCGCGTCGCCCCCGTTACGGAGCGACCTTCGGCTTCAACCTCGCGCCGCCCCTATGTTCCTCTCGGGGCGACGGCCGAAGCCGGATGTTGGAAACCCGCTGAGACAACGAGCGCACGTGCCTTTACCGGCAAGCCGGTTGGACATGCGCACGTGCCACCCGGCCCCCGAAGATCGGCGACCGAGATGTCTCAAGAGGGGTTTCCACGCCCCGCCCCCCGGCTTTCACGGGAGGCAAAGCGATCATGGAGGGCTGGTGGGCGGATCGCAATAGGCCTACGCAGGCGCGAGCGATGCTTCTAAGCCTTTCCATTAAAAGATACCAAACCTTGCGCGTGCTTGTCGCTGCGCTGAGCGGTTGATTGGACAGCACCCGCCGCTATGTTCACGCGCAATTGCTGGGGGGTACACATGGCTGAGCTTTCGTCACAACCAACGTCAATCCAGACGATCTATGCGATGTTCAGCGACGAAAAGCTGTTCGTTAATCGGCGCTACCAACGAAAACTCGTCTGGACGCTTGAGGAAAAGCAAAAGCTAATTGAGTCGATTCAGAAGAAGTATCCAATTCCTGCGATCTTGATTGCAGAACGCGAGGACTCTCCGGGAACCTACGAGATCATCGATGGCCTGCAGAGGCTCCACGCCATAATCTCCTTTATCGAAACCGGTTTCGCGTCTCTGGAGGACAAAAGATTCGCAATCGAGCATTTCCCACGGCCAAACGGGTAGCTGACGAGGGAGGCTTCGCTGCAATCGAAGCTGACAGCTACTTGTCTGCCCGCGAGGTCGGCGACATGCTCAACTACAACTTGGCGACCTCGTATATGCGTGGGGCGTCAGAAGGAGAAATCAACGACGTCTTTGACCGTATCAACACGTACGGTCATCGCCTCAGCGATCAAGAGAGACGTCAGGCGGGTGTTCAGAACGATTTTTCCAATATGGTCCGAGACATAGCTTGCACTCTACGCGGAGACGCCTCTGCAGAAGTGCTTCCCTTACGTAGCATGCCTTCCATCAGCATCGACTTGCCCATGACCAAGCACGGTTATGATGTTCAGGCAGACGAGGTGATGTGGGTGGAGCACGGTATCCTTCGATCCACTGATCTCCGCGACAGTATGGATGAGCAGTGTATTGCAGACCTTGCTGCTTGTGTCGTCGGCGGAACGTTAATCGACAGGTCCAAGGATGCGCTTGACGCGGTCTACACGGAGGGAAGCCCGGAAGAAGTCCGCATTAGCAATGCTCTTACAATATACGGGGCAGATAATTTTGCTGATGAACTCAAGTACTGCATTGATGAGATTCTTAAAGTCTGCGCGTCAACAGCCCCAATCAAGCTAAGAGAGTTGATATTCAAGAAAAGCCAGACCAACGCTTTCCCGTCTGTATTTGCCGTTCTGTTTATCGCATTTCATGAACTAATCGTTGGTGACGGTCTCGTTATTTCTGATTATGACGGCGTTAAATCTTCCATGCGAGATATTGCCGAGCGTATTGAGCGGGGACGTAAAGCAACGTCTCCAGACGAACGACGCAAAAACGTTGATGCTGTTAAAGGCTTGATCCGCTCCTGCTTCATAGTGGCAAGCCCGAAGCCAAAAATATACGCCAACCACAGCACTGCGGACATTGATTCTGCAATTCGACGGTCGGAAGTAGAGCTCAGTGATTACGAACTGAAGCAGGGTTTGCTAACTTTATCAGATAACCGCAAGATAGATGATAATGTCATCAATAAGGTTTTGAGAACTATTTGTGCTATGGCTAACAATGGTCCTGGGCGCGATGGTAGAGTGCTGATCGGGGTCTGCGACAAAGACGCCGACGCCGTTCGTGTTCAGAAGCTTGATGGAGTCGAACCGAGGAAGGTTGGCAAAAGGAAAGTAGTAGGAGTTTCGAGAGAGTCCGCGTTCTTGAAAATCTCTCCTGAGCAATACTTGGCCAAGTGGAAGGATTCTATTAAACACTCTACGTTGACGCCCAGCGTGCGTGACAGCGTTCTCTCTCATGTTGATTTCAACTCTTACTTTGGGCTCGGCATCATCGTTATCAGCATACCGTCACAGAACGAACTGTGCTATCTGGATGGCAATGTTTACTGGCGAAGTGCTGACTCGACCGAACTGGCAGACACGCCGCAAAAGATCGTGAACGTGGCTAAGCGCTTCTAACTCGGCGCCCATCGCCAACCCACATGAGCGTGCTTTGCGCAGGAAGTCCCATCGCCATCGACGGAAGAGGCCTTCATGGCAGAAGGAGCGAGGCATCCCCGTAAGAATAGAAACGATAGCCATTCTCAATGGCATAAGCGTAAGCCGCTTTCATCCGGTCCAGTCTCATCAGCGCCGAGACCAGCATGAACAGGGTCGAGCGCGGCAGGTGGAAGTTGGTCAGCAGGCCGTCGATGCCGCGGAAGGTGTAACCGGGGGTGATGAAGATGGCGGTGTCGCCCTCCCACGCGGCGATGCGGCCGTCGGCACCGGCGGCGCTCTCGATCGTGCGCAGGCTGGTGGTGCCGACCGCGATCACCCGGCCGCCGCGCGCGCGCACCTGGTTCAGCCGCTCGGCGGTGGCGGCGTCGATGCGGCCCCATTCGGCGTGCATCGCGTGGTCCGCCGTATCCTCCGCCTTGACCGGCAGGAAGGTGCCCGCGCCGACGTGCAGCGTCAGCGTCTCGTGCCCGATCCCCGCCTCCGCCAGCGCCGCCATCAGCGCGGGCGTGAAATGCAGCGCGGCGGTGGGTGCGGCGACGGCGCCGGCCTCGCGCGCGAACATCGTCTGGTAATCCGCCGCGTCCGCCGCATCGGCGGCGCGGCGCGCGGCGATATAGGGGGGCAGCGGCATGCGGCCGGCGCGCTCCAGCAGCAGCTCGACCGGCTCGTCGCCGGCGAAGGTCAGCTGCCAGCTGCCATCGGCACCACGCTCGCCCGCTTGCGCCTCGACGCCCTCGCCGAAATCGATCCGATCGCCGTCGCGCAGCCGCTTGGCGTTACGGACGAACGCCCGCCACGCCCGCGGCCCTTCGCGCTTGTGCAGCGTGGCACCGATCCGCGCCTCGCCGCGACGCCCCTCCAGCTGGGCCGGGATGACGCGCGTGTCGTTGAACACGAGGCAGTCGCCTTGGCGCAGCAGCGCCGGCAGATCCCGGACGGTGCGATCCTCGGTCCGCGCGCCATCGAGCAGCAGCAGGCGCGCGGCATCGCGCGGATCGGCGGGCCTGAGCGCGATCCGCTCGGGCGGCAGTTCGAAATCGAACAGGTCGACCCGCATCGGGCCGGCCTTAGCGCTCGTCCTGCTGGCTGGCCGGCAGGGTCTTGCGCGTCGCCTCGATCGCGCGCTGCACGTCCCGCGCGTTGCTCGCGGGCGAGGCGGGCGTGGACAGGACGGGCGCGGCCGGCGTCGGTGCAACGGGCGCCGCCGCCGCGGTGCCGACGCTCGCGCCGCCATCACCCAGAGTCGCGCGGACGATGCGGCTCGGCTCGGCCGGCGGCTCGCCCCGATTGATCGCGTCGACATAGTTCATGCCGGAGACGACGCGGCCGAAGGGCGAATATTTGCCGTCCAGCGACAGGTTCGGCATCAGCATGATGAAGAACTGGCTGTTGGCGCTGTCCGGCTGCTGCGCGCGCGCCATCGCCACCTCGCCGCGGACATGCGGCATGTCGTTGAACTCGGCCTTGAGGTCCGGCAGCTCGGATCCGCCCTCGCCCGTGCCCTTCGGGTCGCCGCCCTGCGCCATGAAGCCTTCGATCACGCGGTGGAAGGTGAGGCCGTCATAGAAGCCGCGCTTGGTCAGCGTCTTGATCCGCTCCACCGCCAGCGGCGCCTTGTCGGGCCGCAGCTGGATGACGACGCGGCCGCCGGTGGACAGGTCCAGCACCCAGGTGTTCTCCGGGGTGAGCGGCGGCACCGATGAAACCGCCGCGGTGGCGGGTGCCGGAGCCGGCTTGTCCTTGGCGATGGCGGGGGCCGCCATCAGGCCGGCGACGATGCCGGCGGCGATCAGCTTGCGCATGCTATTTTCCACGTTCCCGATGCTCTTGCCGTCGGTTGCGCGCGTCGGCTTGCCCGACGCTGAACCGCTACGAACCTTTCCTGCCCACCTGCTCGACGCGCGCGCGCATCTCCGCATCGATGGCGGGGGTGACGAACTTGCGGATCGCGCCGCCATAAAGCGCGATTTCCTTCACCAGCCGGGATGCGATCGGCTGCAGCGCCACGTCGGCCATCAGGAAGACGGTCTCGATGCGGTTGTTCAGCTGCTGGTTCATCCCCGCCATCTGATATTCATACTCGAAATCGGCGACCGCGCGCAGCCCCCGCACGATGATGCTGGCGCCCTGCCGCTCGGCAAACTCCATCAGCAGCGAATCGAACGGCACCACCTCGATCGTGGGGGAGATTTCCGCCACTTCGCGCCGAACATGCGCCATCCGCTCGTCGATGGTGAACATCGGCGATTTGGACGGGTTGGTGGTGACGCCGACGACCAGCCGGTCGACCAGCTTGGCGCCGCGGCGGATGATGTCGAGATGCCCCAGCGTCACCGGATCGAAGGTGCCGGGATAGACGCCCACCCGCTCGCGCGCGGAAACGTTCATCGGTCGCGCTCCACCACGTAAGCCGCGATGGCGCGCAGCAGGTCCGCCTCCGTGCCGAAGCCGCGCAGATGCGCCACCGCCTGCTCCACCAGCAGGCTCGCCTGCCGCCGCGCCGCCTCTGCGCCCATCAGCGACACGAAGGTGGCCTTGCCCGCCGCCTCGTCCTTGCGTAGCGCCTTGCCCGCCGTCGCCTCGTCACCCTCATGGTCGAGCAGGTCGTCGGCGATCTGGAAGGCGAGGCCGATGTCGCGCGCGTAACCGCGCAGATGCTTGCGCCCCTCGGGCGGCACGCGGCCCATGATGCCGCCCGCCTCCAGGCAGAACCCGATCAGCGCGCCCGTCTTCAGCTGCTGCAGTCGGGTGACGGTGGCGAGCTCGGTCAGCGGCACCCGCTCCGCCTCAAGGTCCATCATCTGCCCGCCCGCCATGCCCGACGGGCCGGAGGCGCGCGCCAGCTCCAGCGTCAGCTCGGCGCGGACGAACGGATCGGCATGCGTGTCGGGGTCGGCCAGCAGCTCGAACGCCAGCGCGTGCAGCGAATCGCCCGCCAGCACGGCCGTAGCCTCGTCGAACGCCTTGTGCACCGTCGGCTTGCCGCGGCGCATGTCGTCATCGTCCATGCAGGGCAGATCGTCGTGGATCAGGCTGTAGACGTGGATGGCCTCGATCGCCGCGCCGACGCGCAGCGCGCCGTCCCGCGCGACGCCGTAAAGGTCGCACGCGGCGCAGACGAGCAGCGGCCGCATCCGTTTGCCGCCGCCGATCGCGGCATGGCGCATCGCCTCGAACAGGCGGGCGCGGCCATCATCCTCGGGCACGGCCAGCAACGTGTCGAAGATCGCGTCGATCTCCGGCCCGATGCGCGCCATAGCGGCGCCGAGGACGACCGGAACCGCGTCCGTCATGGCCTCACTTGCCATCGAACGGCTGCGTGCCGGTGGCGCGGCCGTCGGCGCCGGCCACGATCCGCTCGATCCGGGCCTGCGCGGCGGCCAGCCGCCCCTCGCATTGTTTGCGCAAGCGATCCCCCTCGCCATAAAGGCGGATCGACTCCTCAAGGCTCGCCTCGCCGCTTTCCAGCCGCTGGACGATCGCCTCCAGCCGCTTCAGCGCGTCTTCGAAGGAAAGCTGCTCGATCTGTTCCGGGTCTGCCGCCATGGTGGGGCTTGTAAGCCGGGTCACCGGCCGGTCAAGCCGAGGCGGCGACGAAGCGCGCCACCCCGTCCTCCACCAGCCGCCGCGCGCGCCCGTCCCGCTCCAGGCGGTGGAGGTGCGCCAGCGCCTCGCCCGCCGCCATGCTGCGCTCGCCGCTGCGGATCGCGCGGCCGAACAGCGGCGCGAACACCTCCAGCGCGGTCTTCGGCCGGTCGAGCGCCGCCGCCATCGCATCCAGCCGGCCGAGATGACCGTCGCGCAGCGCCTTCAGCCGCCGGTGGAGGCCGGTGAACGGCTTGCCGTGCGCGGGCAGCACCAGCAGGTCCGCGGGCAGCGCCAGCAACCGGTCGATCGAGGCGAGCCAGTCGCCCAACGGGTCGCCGTCCGGCTCGTGCACGCCGACCGACACGTTGGGGGAGATGCGCGGCAACACCTGATCGCCCGCGATCAGCACGCCACCCGCCTCGTCCCACAGGCAGGCATGTTCGGGCGAGTGGCCGCTGCCGACCACGATGCGCCAGTCACGCCCGCCCGCATTCAGCACGTCGCCGTCGCTCAGCCGCGTGAAGGCGCCGGGGATCGGCGAGGTGCCCTTGGCGAACAGCGCCCAGCCCGTCCCGCGCGCCTCGGCGATCTGCGCATCGTCATAGCCTGCCATGCGCCACCACGCTTCCGCCTCGGCGGGCGGCGTGTCGCTGGCGTGCGCGCGCAGCATCCGCGCGGTCAGCCACTCGCCGCGCGTCATCGCCAGCGTGGCGCCGTCGCGCTCGCACAGCCATCCGGCGAGCCCGACATGGTCGGGATGCATGTGCGTCACGATCACGCGCGCAAGGCGGCGGTCGGCCAGCGCGCCGGCGAACAGCGCCTGCCAGGCCTCACGCACCGGCGGCAGATCGGGCCCGGTATCGACGAGCGCCAGATCCTCCGCCTCGCCCAGCAGCCAGACGTTGATGTGATCGAGCGCCCACGGCATCGGCAGCCGCACCCAGGTGACGCCCGGCGCCACCTCGGTCGGCGTGGCGGGATCGGGCACGCGATCCCCGAAGGGATAGGTCAACCCGCGATGGCTGGTCGGCACGAGACCCTGGTCGCGAAACCCGACGTCGCTCATGCCGGAGGAGCGATCAGCGCTTGAACGGATCGACGAAGCCGCCCGGCAGCGAGCCGACCGGCTCGTCCTCCCCATGCTCCGCGGCATAGGCCGCCGCCTCGCGCTCATGGCGCAGCTGCTCGATCAGCGCCTCGCGGTCGCCGTCCAGACGCGTGTCGACGGGCGCCTCGATGCCGGCCGCCTTCGCCGCCTTGGCGACCAGCGCGTCCAGCTCGCGCTGCGAGCAGAGGCCCAGCGTCACCGGATCCTTGGGCACGATGTTGGCGATGTTCCAGTGCGTCCGGTCACGGATCGCGGCAATGGTGGTGCGCGTCGTGCCGATCAGCTTGCTGATCTGGCCGTCGGACACTTCCGGATGGTTGCGGATGATCCAGGCGATGCCGTCCGGCTTGTCCTGCCGCTTGGAGACAGGGGTGTAGCGCGGCCCCTTGGTGCGGCGGACCTGCTCCGGCCCCTTGTTCATCACCATCCGATAGGCGGGATTGGCCTGCGCCTTGTCGATCTCGCTCATCGCCAGCTCGCCCGCGCGCACGGGATCGCGGCCGGTCAGCTTGGTCGCAGCGGTATCGTCGGCGATCGCCTGCACTTCCAGGATGTGCAGGCCGCAAAAGGCGGCGATCTGCTCGAAGGAGAGCGCGGTGTTGTCGACCAGCCAGGAAGCGGTCGCGTGCGGCATCAGCGGCTGCGCCATCGTTCGGCACCTTTCAGATAAAAGAAGGGCCGCCCCTCGCGGAGCGGCCTGAAGCT
Source organism: Sphingomonas jatrophae (assembly GCF_900113315.1). GTDB lineage: Bacteria > Pseudomonadota > Alphaproteobacteria > Sphingomonadales > Sphingomonadaceae > Sphingomonas_P > Sphingomonas_P jatrophae. Next base: position 1,227,826 of record NZ_FOZG01000001.1, read on the forward strand.
GTGGCACGAGATGTAATCCAGCCGGGGCGGCACGGCAAGGCGGGGGCGAACAGCGTGGAAATCTGGGGCGACAGGATCTCGGGCAATTGCCTCAAGGTGCAATGGATCGCCGATCGGCTCGGCCTCCAACATCGCTGGATCGATGTCGATATCCTTGCCGGCGACACCCGCTCGCCCGCCTTTCTGGCGATGAACCCGGCGGGTCAGGTGCCGCTGGTGCGGTGGCCGGACGGCCGCACGCTCGCCCAGTCCAACGCCATCCTGCTCCATCTGGCGGAGGGGTCGGCGCTCATCCCGGCCGATGCCTTCACCCGCGCCAAGATGCTCGAATGGCTGTTCTGGGAGCAATATAGCCATGAGCCCGCGGTCGCCGTCGCCCGCTTCCGCGTGCTCTATCAGGGTCAGTCGCCAGACGATCTCGATCCGGCGCTGCTCGCGAAATGCGCCGCCGCGCTGACGCGGCTGGAGGCGGGCGTGGCAGACGGCTTTCTCGTCGGCAGACGGCTGAGCCTCGCCGATGTCGCGCTGGTCGCCTACACCCGCATGGCGGGCGATGCCGGCCTCTCGCTCGATCCCTTTCCTGCGATCCGCCGGTGGATCGGCCTGGTCGAGGCGGAACTCGGCCTGCCGCCCTATCGGTAGGAGGCCGGATAGGCTGCGACGCTTTGCTGCATCCACGCGGGTCTGCCGAGTCGGATCGCCCCGCGCCCCGAACGCAAAATCGCGCCGAGGCTGGTCAGCCCGGCGCGATTTGGATAATCCGACCGATCAGGTGAATGGTGGAGACGAGGGGGATCGAACCCCTGACCTACGCAATGCCATCGCGTCGCTCTCCCAGCTGAGCTACGTCCCCATCCTTCTCGCCGGCCTGGGAGCCGGCGCCGCCTCGCCACCGGGGCGAGGAGCGCGTCCTTAGAGCGACCCGCCGCGCTTCGCAACAGGGAAACGCACAGGGCCCAAGGACGCGCCGAAACTTAGTTCTCGTCCTCGTTGTCGCTCGTGTCGACGCCGATATCGTCGTCGCCGCCCAGGTCGACATCGTCGTCCGCGTTCGGCTCCGCCTCCTCGTCGATGTCGAGATCCTCGGACAGGTCCGAATCCTCCTTCTCGACAGCTTCCTTCTTGGGCGCCTCGAACGGCATCGGCTGCTTGGACTTCAGGATCTGCTCGGGCTCGAACGCGGTGCCGCACTCGATGCAGGTCACCGGATCGTCCTTGCCGAGATCGTAGAAGCGCGTGTTGCACTTCGGGCAGCTGCGCTTGGTGCCCCACTCAGGCTTGATCATGGGCTCTCATGGCCTTTCGGTCAGGATAAACGAAGAACGGCCGGATGCCGGAAACCGGCCCGGCCGAACGCTTGGGGCGCGCCTTGCCACAGGGTATGCGCGCTGTCAAAAGCCGCGCCCGATGCAGCCCGCTCCCCCCGCCCCCGCCGCTTTCCACGCTCCCGGCCCGCTTCGCGGCACGGTGCGCGTGCCGGGCGACAAGTCCATCTCGCACCGCGCGCTGATGCTGTCGGCGCTGGCGGTCGGCACCAGCCGGATCGAGGGGTTGCTGGACGGGGAGGACGTGCTCGCCACCGCCGCGGCGATGCGGGCGATGGGGGCGGAATGCGTGCGCGAGGGCGATGGCCGCTGGATGGTCCACGGCGTCGGCGTCGGCGGCCTGCTCCAGCCCGCCGCCGCGCTCGACATGGGCAATAGCGGCACCTCCACCCGGCTGCTGATGGGCGTCGTCGCCAGCCATCCGATCACCGCCACCTTCACCGGCGACGCGTCGCTGTCCGGCCGCCCCATGGGCCGCGTGATCGAACCGCTCGCGCGCATGGGCGCGGACATCACCGCATCGCCCGGTGGCCGCCTGCCCTTGATGGTCCGCGGCCTCTGCCCGGCGGTGCCGATCGAATATCGCCTGCCCGTCGCCTCCGCGCAGGTGAAGTCGGCGGTGCTGCTCGCCGGCCTCAACACGCCCGGCCTCACCCGCGTGATCGAGCCGGTGGCGACACGCGATCATAGCGAGCGGATGCTGCGCGGCTTCGGCGCGGAGCTGACCGTCGAGGAGGACGGCACGGCCACACGCATCATCACCATCCGCGGCGAGGCGGAGCTGCGCCCGCAGGAGATCGCCGTGCCGGGCGATCCCTCGTCCGCCGCCTTCCCCGCCGTCGCCGCCTGCCTGGTGCCGGGATCGGACGTGCTGGTCGAGCATGTCGGCCTCAACCCCACGCGCGCCGGCCTGTTCGCCGCGCTGCAGGCGATGGGCGCGGATCTCAGCTTCGAGAATGCCCGCGAGATCGGGGGCGAGCCGGTGGCCGACATCCGCGTGCGCGGCTCGGCGCTCTCCGGCTTTGCCAACGATCCGCGCGACGTCGCCTCGATGGTGGACGAATATCCCATCCTGTTCGTCGCCGCCGCGCTCGCCCGCGGCCGCTCGGTCTTCACCGGGCTGGAGGAGCTGCGCGTCAAGGAAAGCGATCGCATCGCCGTGATGGCGCAGGGCCTCGCCGCCATCGGCGCGCGCGTCGAAGAGACGGCAGACGGCCTCATCGTCGAGGGCACGGGCGGCGACAGGCTGGCCGGCGGCGCCACCGTCGCGGCCCGCCTCGATCACCGTATCGCGATGAGCTTCGCCGTCGCCGGCCTCGTCAGCCACGCGCCCGTCATCATCGACGACATGGCGCCCGTCGCCACCAGCTTCCCCGGTTTCGAGGCCTTGATGACCACGCTCGGCGCCGAACGACGCCAGCTCGCTCCGGCATGATCGCGTGGCAACGCCGCTCGCCCGTCGTGACCTGCTCGCTCTGCTCGGGGCCGGCGGCATGAGCACCGCCGCCCTCGCCGCAGCCCCCGCCTTCGCGCCCGGCCGCGAGCTGATGGTGCCCGTCTCGGGCGGGCGGCTCTACGTCCGCATCGATGGCGATCTCGCCTCGTCCCGCCCGCCGCTGCTGCTGATCCACGGCGGGCCCGGCGGCAGCCACTACGCCTTCACCCAGGCGCTCGCGCTGGCGGGCACGCGCGCGCTGATCCTCTACGATCAGCTCGATTGCGGCCGCTCCGAGGGGCGCATGGACCCGGCCGACTGGACCGTGCCGCGCTTCCTGTCCGAGATCGAGGCGATCCGCGCCGCGCTCGGCATCGAGCGCTGGCATGTGCTGGGGCATAGCTGGGGCGGCACGCTGGCGCTCGAATATGGCGCGCGGGCACCCGCAGCGCTCGCCGGGCTGATCCTGTCGAGTCCGCTCATCTCCACCGCCAGCTGGATCGAGGATGCGCAGGCGCTGGTCGGCGCCTTGCCGCCCGCCGCGCGCGCGGCCATCGCCGCCTGCGATGCCGATCCCGCGAACGCGGCGGCGTGCGAGGCAGGCAATGCCGCGTTCGAGGCGGCCTATTACATGCGCCACCCGCGCGATCCTGCGGTTGCCGCCTATCGCGACGCCATGCCGCGCAGCTTCACGCCCCCGCTCTATCATGCCATGTGGGGCCGCACCGAGTTCCGCTGCACCGGCACGCTGAAAGATTATGACGGCACGCCCCTCCTTTCCCGCCTCGCCCGCGAACGCACTTTGTTCATGACGGGCGAGCATGACGAGGCGCGCCCGCAAACGATCCGCGCCTTTGCCGAGGCGGCCGGCGCACGCTTTGCCGTGCTGCCCGGCGCCGGCCACTCGACGCTGAGCGACGCGCGGCCCGCCTGGCTCCACACCGTCGCCGGCTTCCTCGCGGAGCAGGACGCATGATCATCGCCGTCGATGGCCCCGCCGCGTCCGGCAAGGGCACTATCGCCCGCGCGCTCGCGCTCCACTATGCGCTGCCGCATCTCGACACCGGCCTGCTCTACCGTGCCGTCGCCATCACCGTGCTGCGCGCCGATGGCGATCCGGCCGACCCTGCCGACGCGCTCGCCGCCTGCGCGTTCGACGATCTGCTGCTCGGCGATCCCGAACTCCGCTCGGAAAAGGCGGGCGCCGCCGCCTCGGTCGTGTCGGCGCATCCGGCCGTGCGTGCAGCGCTCGTCGATCGCCAGCGCCGCTTCGCCGGCCAGCCGAGCGGGGCGATCCTCGACGGGCGAGACATCGGCACCGTCATCGCGCCGGAGGCCGCGGCCAAGCTGTTCGTCACCGCCGATCCGCAGGTCCGCGCCACCCGCCGCCACGCCGAGCTCGCCGGCCGCGGAGCCAGCCCCGGCCTCGATGCCGTCCTCGCCGACATCCGCGCGCGCGACGAACGCGATAGCGCCCGTGCCGCGGCCCCGCTCAGGATGGCCGACGATGCGGTGCTGATCGACACGACCGACCTGAACGTCGCCGAAGCCGTCGCCGCCGCCATTGCGGCGGTCGAGGCGAAACGCGGCTGATCTTCCTCCGCCATCCGCCTTGCTGCGCATCGTCCCATGCGCTATGAAGGCACGTCCGGCGGGTGGGTGCTCGCGGAGGCAGGCGCGGAGCGGGCGGCGGCAAGCCGTCTCTCTCACGCGCCCTTTTCGCATTGGCGATCCCTCCGTCCGATCATCCGCATGTCCGGGCGCCGCGGCGGCATCCGGCCGGCGCGGCAGTTCTGGCCAAAAGACCTCCGGATACAACCGGATGGCCGGAAAAACAGACTGAGTAGGAACGCTGAACGCATGGCAACTGCCGCCACTCCAACCCGCGACGATTTCGCCGCGCTGCTCAACGAAAGCTTCGGCGACACGGAAGGCTTCGAAGGCCGCGTCGTCCAGGGCACCGTCACCGCCATCGAGAATGATCTCGCCGTCATCGACGTCGGCCTGAAGTCCGAAGGCCGCGTGCCGCTGCGTGAGTTCGCCGCTCCCGGCCAGAAGGCCGAGCTGAGCGTGGGCGACACGGTCGAGGTCTATGTCGATCGCGTCGAGAACATGCATGGCGAGGCGATGCTCAGCCGCGATCGCGCGCGCCGCGAAGCCGCGTGGGACAAGCTGGAGGGCGACTTCGCCGCCGAGAAGCGAGTCGAGGGCGTGATCTTCGGCCGCGTCAAGGGCGGCTTCACCGTCGACCTCAATGGCGCGGTGGCGTTCCTCCCCGGCTCGCAGGTCGACATCCGTCCCGTGCGCGACGTCACCCCGCTGATGGACATCCCGCAGCCCTTCCAGATCCTCAAGATGGATCGCCGCCGCGGCAACATCGTCGTGTCGCGCCGCGCCGTCCTCGAAGAGACGCGCGCCGAGCAGCGCACCGGCCTGATCCAGAGCCTCGCCGAGGGCCAGGTGGTCGAGGGTGTCGTAAAGAACATCACCGATTACGGCGCCTTCGTGGATCTGGGCGGCATCGACGGCCTGCTCCACGTCACCGACATGAGCTACAAGCGGATCAACCATCCGTCCGAGGTCATCAACATCGGTGACACGCTGCGCGTCCAGATCATCCGCATCAACCGCGAGACGCAGCGCATCAGCCTCGGCATGAAGCAGCTCGAGAGCGATCCGTGGGAAGGCGCCGGCGCCAAGTACCCGGTCGGCGGCAAGTTCACCGGCCGCGTGACGAACATCACCGAATATGGTGCCTTCGTCGAGCTGGAGCCCGGCATCGAGGGCCTCGTCCACGTCTCGGAGATGAGCTGGACGAAGAAGAACGTGCACCCCGGCAAGATCGTGTCGACCTCGCAGGAAGTCGATGTGGTCATCCTCGAGGTGGACGAGGACAAGCGTCGCATCTCGCTCGGCCTCAAGCAGGCGATCAACAATCCGTGGGAGACGTTCGCGGATCGTCACCCGATCGGTTCGCAGGTCGAGGGCGAAGTCAAGAACGCGACCGAGTTCGGCCTGTTCATCGGCCTCGATGGCGACGTCGACGGCATGGTCCACATGTCCGACATCGCGTGGGGCGTCACCGGCGAGGAAGCGCTGGCGCTGCACCACAAGGGCGAGACCGTGCAGGCGGTCGTGCTCGACATCGATCCGGAGAAGGAGCGCATCTCGCTCGGCATGAAGCAGCTTGAGCGTGGCGCCCCCGCGGTCGGCGGCAGCTCGGCCGGCGGTCTCCAGCGCAACCAGGTCGTCACCGTCACCGTCCTCGACGTGCGCGACGGCGGCCTCGACGTGCAGGCGGGCGAGGATGGCGCGATCGGCTTCGTCAAGCGTGGCGATCTCGGCCGCGACCGCGACGAGCAGCGTCCGGAGCGTTACCAGGTCGGCCAGAAGTTCGACGCGATGGTGATCGGCTTCGATCGCTCCAAGAAGCCGAACTTCTCGATCAAGGCGATGCAGATGGCCGAAGAGAAGCAGGCCGTGGCGCAGTATGGCTCGTCCGACTCGGGCGCGTCGCTGGGCGACATCCTCGGCGCGGCACTGAAGGCGCGCAACAACCGCGACTGACGTTCCCGTTCAGTTCATTTCGGAGGCGCGTCGGGCAACCGGCGCGCCTTCTTTTTTTTACCCTGCCTTTCCGTCGCTTGGCCCTAAACGGGACCGGAACAGGCCCCATTATGGTTGCACCGCACACAAGAATTCGACATTGATCGAGGTTGTATCGGAACAGCGCGACCCGCCCTCCTGCGCGCGCGATCCGGCGCGGGGAAGAAGATGATCCGATCGGAACTGGTGCAGCGCCTGGCGCGCGACAATCCGGAGTTCACCGCAAAGGAGATGGAGCGCGTGGTGGCGCTCTTCTTCGACGCGATCGTCGAACAGTTGGCGACGGGCGGCCGTGTGGAGCTGCGCGGCTTCGGCACCTTCACCACGCGCGCGCGCGACGCCCGCACCGGCCGCAACCCGCGCACCGGCGATGCGGTCGATGTCGATGCCAAGCGGGTGCCCTATTTCAAGCCCGGCAAGGAAATGCGGCAGAAGCTGAACGTCTGAGGCCTTGACGAACCCGCTCGTGACGCCTTGATCGGCCTCAGGCGGACGTGGCGAAACCGGTAGCCGCAGCGGACTTAAAATCCGCTTCCTGATGGAGTGCGGGTTCGAGTCCCGCCGTCCGCACCACGCTTTCCAATCCGGGCTCGCCCATCATCGGTGGCTGCGACTGCTGGCAACCCGCGTCGCGCACCAGACCTCCGAGCACGCCCCGAACGGGGACACGACCGCCGGCCGCAGCGGCACCGGCAGCGCCAGCCCCGTTCTCGACATTGCGCGCCGCCTTGCCTATCGACGGCCACCGAAGATCAGGCAGGATGGGGCAAGAATATGGTGAGGCCGAGCAAGGCGCTGGATCGCGTGCTGGTTCTCGAAATGGTGCGCGTGACGGAAGCCGCGGCGATCGCCGCCTCCAAGCTCGTCGGCCGCGGTGACGAGAAGGCGGCCGACGCCGCCGCCGTCGAGGCGATGCGCGCCGCGTTCAACACGCTGGAATTCGACGGCACCGTCGTGATCGGCGAGGGCGAGCGCGACGAGGCGCCGATGCTCTACATCGGTGAGAAGGTCGGCGCCGCGATCGGCACGGGGCCGAAGATCGACATCGCGCTTGATCCGCTCGAGGGCACGACGATCACGGCCAAGGCTGGCCCCAACGCGCTCGCCGTGCTCGCCATCGCGGAGGAAGGCGGCCTGCTGAACGCGCCCGACGTCTACATGGACAAGCTGGCGATCGGGCCGGGCTATGAGCAGGGCATTGTCGGGCTCGACAAGTCGCCGACCGAGAATGTCCGCGCGCTTGCCGCCGCCAAGGGCGTCGAGCCGAACGAGATCATCGCCTGCGTGCTGGATCGCCCCCGCCACGACAAGATGATCGCGGAGCTGCGCGCTCTCGGCTGCGGCGTCGTGCTGATCCCCGATGGCGACGTTGCCGGCGTGATCGCGGTGACCAATCCCGACACCACGATCGACATCTACATGGGTTCGGGCGGCGCCCCCGAAGGCGTGCTGGCCGCCGCGGCGCTCAAGTGCGTCGGCGGGCAGTTCCAGGGCCGCCTGCTGTTCCGCAACGATGCCGAGCGCAGCCGCGCCGCCAAGTGGGGCGTCACCGATCTCGACCGCATCTACTCGCTCGACGATCTGGTGAAGGGCGATGCCATCTTCGCCGCGACCGGCGTCACCGACGGGTCGCTGCTGGAAGGCGTCAAGCGCCGCGCCGGCGGCTGCATGACGACCGAGAGCGTCGTCATGCGCGCCAGTTCGCGCACCGTGCGCTGGGTGAAGGGCGAGCACCGCAAGGCTTGAGCACGTCGCTGCCGCACGCCGCCGGGCATGGGCCGATCCTGTTCGGCGGCCCTCCTGCCCCCCGCGGCGTGTTGCGTGACGCCCTGTTCGATCTGGTCGAGGCCGCGCCGCCCAGCGCGCGGATAGACTGGGCAACCTATTATTTCCGCGACACCGCCCTCGCCGCCGCGCTGATCCGCGCCGCCGATCGCGGCGTGGCGGTGCGGCTCGTCATGGATGCTGCGCCGCGCCGCGCGGAGGCCAATGCGCAGGTGGTGGCGATGCTGTCGGCGCATGGCCTGCGCGGCGGCTTCGTGCTCCGCCGTCGCGCGCTCAGCCCCGGCCACCTCCACAGCAAGATCTACGCCTTCTCCGACCCCGCCCTTGCGCTCGTCGGCTCGTTCAACCCGTCTGGCGATGCTGCGGCGGACGCGGCGGATCCGGCGGTGGTGCAGGAGATTGGCGATCAGGATGCCGGCTACAATCTCCTCTACGCGATCATCCAGCCCTCGTTGGTCGCGGCGCTCGGCCGCTATGTCGGGCGCATCGCCGGCGGCACGGCTGGGCTCGGCCGGCGGCTGTCGCCGGCGCAGAACCGCATCGTCCAGGGCACGGACGAAGCCCTCTACTTCTACCCGCGCCTGTCGCCCGGCGTCGTCGAGCGCGATCTCGCCGAAGCGGGTCGCGGCTGGCGGATCCGCGCGGCGATCTCGCACCTGAAGCGCGGCGGCCTGCTCGATGGGATGATGGCGGCCAGTCGCCGCGGAGCCGATGTCGCGCTCCTCGCCCACGCGACCGAGCGGCGCGTGCCCGAACGCGCCGTCCGCGCGCTTGCGGAAGCCGGCATCGCCACGCACCGCGTCGGCGACGGCCATGTGCTGCCGATGCACGACAAATATATCCTGGTGGAGCCGCCCGCCGCGATGCCGCACGCATGGATCGGCAGTCTCAACTACAACCCAAAATCACGCTGGCTGAACGACGAGCTGCTGGTGCGGACGACCCACCCTCGCGCCCTCGCCCAATTGCATGAGCGGTTCGACGCGGTGCGCGCCACCGCCCGCGCCTGACGCTGTCTCAGCGCCCCGTCATTGCCGCCAGCGCCGGCGGATAGCGGTCCCCGATCACCTCGATCGCTGCCAGGGCATCGCCGATCGCGCGCAGGTCCTCCGCCGACAGGTCCAGTTGGGTGGCGGCGATATTCTCCTCCAGCCGGTGCAGCTTGGTCGTGCCCGGGATCGGCACGATCCACGGCCGCTGCCCGAGCAGCCAGGCCAGCGCCACTTGCGCAGGCGTCGCCCCCTTGTCCGCCGCCATCCGGCCGAGCAGGTCCACCAGCGTGCGATTGGCGGTGCGCGCCTCCGCGGTGAAGCGCGGCACCGTGTTGCGGATGTCCCCCTCCGGGAATTGCGTGTCCGCGTCGATCGTGCCGGTCAGGAAGCCGCGGCCGAGCGGGCTGAACGGCACGAAGCCGATGCCCAGTTCTTCGCAGAGCGGCAGGATCTCCGCCTCGGGCGCCCGCCACCACAGCGAATATTCGCTCTGCACCGCCGCCACGGGCGTCACCGCATGCGCGCGCCGGATCGTCGCCGCACCAGCCTCCGACATGCCGAAAGCGCCGACCTTGCCCTCGCGGATCAGCTCGCCCACCGTGCCCGCCACATCCTCGATCGGCACGTCCGGATCGACACGGTGCTGGTAGAACAGGTCGATCCGCTCCGTCCGCAGCCGCTTGAGCGAAGCCTCCGCCACCGCGCGGATCCGCTCGGGCCGGCTGTCCACGCCGCCGCGCGACTCCCCGCTCTTGAAGCCGAACTTGGTGGCGATCACCACGTCCTGCCGCACCGGCTCCAGCGCCTCGCCGACCACTTCCTCGTTGACGAACGGGCCATAGACCTCCGCCGTGTCGAAGAGAGTGACGCTTCGCTCCACCGCCGCGCGGATCAGCGCGACGGCATCCACCCGCGCCACGCCTTCACCGATGCCGAAGCTCAATCCCATGCAGCCGAGGCCGAGGGCAGACACCTCGATCCCGCTGCGTCCGAGCGTGCGTTGCTGCATGGCGAACTCCCGATATGGCCGCCCTGTTGTCGGATGAAGGCCGCAGGAAGGTCAACAGCGCTTGTCGCGCCGCCGGGAGGCGAACGGGTGCGCATCGCATCATCCGTGGACCCGCTTGCAGATCGGTGTGCGGCGGCTGTGCGCCACCATCATCACGAGCCGAAACATGCCGCGGCATGCTTCGAATCTCGTGGTGACCCCTACGGGAATCGAACCCGTGTTTCAGCCGTGAAAGGGCCGCGTCCTAGACCGCTAGACGAAGGGGCCAAGCGAGAGCGGCCCATTAGGCGAGCCGTTCGCCCCGGTCAACGGCTCAATAGACCCAGGCGGCATCCTCGATGTGCATCTCCGCCGTGCCGCGCCCGCTCCACTCGTCACGCCGCACCCGGCCGGCCAGCCACAGCCGCCGCGTCGTGCCCGCGGCCAGCAATGCCTGGCCCAGCGGCCCGTCCGCCTGGCGGAAGGCGATAGTCTTGATCGTGCGGCCATCCTCGCCCGAGACGAGCGCGCGGACATGCCCCGCCCCCACCACGTCGGCGCGCAGCACGCGCACCGGGCCCGCCGCCACGCGCGGTGCCGGCCAGCCCGCGCCATATGGCCCGCCGCCCTCCAGCGCCTCCACCAGCGAAGTCGCGACGCCGCCCGGCGCCACCACCGCATCAAGCAGCAGCGCCCGGTCGTCCCGCGCGCGCGCCACATCCGCCGCCAGCCGCTCGTCAAGGAAGTCGGCCAGCGCGTCGACGCCGTTCGGCGCCACCGTCACGCCCGCCGCCATGGCGTGCCCGCCGCCCGCCTCCAGCAGGCCCATGTCCTTCGCCGCCAGCACCGCCGCGCCGAGATCGACGCCCGCGATCGAGCGGCCCGATCCCTTGCCGCGCCCTTCCGCGTCGAGCGCGATCACCAGCACCGGCCGGCCCAGCCGCTCCTTCAGCCGCCCCGCGACGATGCCGATCACGCCGGGATGCCAGCCGACCCCCGCCACCGTCACCACCGCGCGATTGGCCTGGCCGTGCGCCGCCGCCTCCGCCGTCTCGGAGACGGCCGCCTCGATCGCCCGCCGCTCCTCGTTCAACCGGTCCAGCTCGGCGGCAATCCCGCGCGCTTCCTCCTCATCCTCGGTGGTGAGCAGCCGGACGCCCAGATCCGCCTTGCCGACGCGCCCGCCCGCATTGATCCGCGGCCCCAGCGCAAAGCCGAGGTCGGTGCAGGTCGGCGCCGCCTTCAGCCGCGCCGCATCCGCCAGCGCGGCCAAGCCGACATTGCGCCGCGCCGCCATCACCTTCAGCCCCTGCGCGACGAAGGCGCGATTCAGGCCCCGCAGCGCCGCCACATCGGCCACGGTGCCCAGCGCCACGAGGTCGAGCAGCTCGATCAGCTTCGGCTCGGCCCGCCCCTCGCCGAACCAGCCACGCCCGCGCAGCGTCCGCAGCAGCGCGGCGCCCAGCAGGAAGGCAACACCGACCGCAGCAAGGTGGCCGTGGCTCGCCCCCTCTTCCTCGTCCAGCCGGTTGGGGTTCACCAGCGCATGCGCGACAGGCAGCGCCGTCGCGCATTTGTGATGATCGACGACGATCACGTCGAGGCCCGCTGCCGCCGCCTGATCCAGCGCCTCGAACGCCTGTGCGCCGCAATCCACCGTCACGCAGAGCGTCGCGCCGCCCTCGGCGATGCGCACCAACGCCGCACCTGACGGACCATAGCCCTCCATCAGCCGGTCGGGGATGTAGGCGGCAGGCTCCAGCCCCAGCATCCGCAGCAGCCGAACCAGCAGCGCCGCCGAGGTTGCCCCGTCCACGTCATAATCGCCGAACACCGTCACCCGCTCACCCGCCTGCACCGCATCGGCCAGGCGCTCCGCCGCGCGGTCCATGTCGCGGAAGATGGAGGGATCGGGCATGAAACCGCGCAATGTCGGCGCGCGGTGCGCATCGAGCGCCTCGCGCGGCGCGCCGCGGGTCAGCAGCAGCCGGTCGATCAGCGCGTCGGGCGCGAACTCAAGGTCGAAACTGCCCTCCCCCCGCCAGCGCCACGGCTGGCCGAGGATCGAGCGGGCAATGCCAAGAAGCGGCGGCGCCGCAAGGAGCGTCATCCCCGCGCCTGTCGCAGATGCAGGCGGGCGAGGGAAGAGTCCGGCGGCGAAACGGCCGGGCAACGATGCCCTGTCCCGTTCGTGCTGAGCCTGTCGAAGCACTGTCCTTCTCACGCGCGGAGAAGGGCGGCCCTTCGACAGGCTCAGGGCGAACGGGACTGAGATCCCTATCTTACCCCAGAGCCGCCTCGATCGCCTCCACCACCTTGGCGTCATCCGGCGCCAGGCTGGGTGCGAAGCGGGCGGCCACCTTGCCGTCGCGGCCGATCAGGAACTTCTCGAAGTTCCACAGGATGCCCGGCGCCGGGTTCGGCTCCATGCCATATCCCTTCAGCTTCTCGCGGAACTCGTCCGCCGGCCCGTCCACCTGCGGGTGCTCCGCGATCAGCGCGCGGTAGAGCGGGTGCGTGTTCTCGCCCGTCACCGCGATCTTGGAGAACATGGGGAAATCGACGTCGAACGTCGTCGAGCAGAATTCGGCGATGTCCGCGTCCGTCCCGGGTTCCTGCGCGCCGAAATCGTTGGCGGGAAAACCGAGCACGACGAAGCCACGGTCGCGATACTGGCGGTACAGCTTCTCCAGCGCGTCATATTGCGGCGTCAGCCCGCATTTGGACGCGACGTTGACGACCAGCGCCACCTGCCCGTCCCAGTCGGCCAGCTTGGCCGGCTTGCCGTCGATTGTGTTGACCGGGATGTCCTGGATCGCCGTCACGTGCCTCTCCTCATGGCCGATGCGGGCGCACCCTGCCCCGCATCGGCCACCAGGATCAAGCGCGCGCTCAGATCGGGGACACGCCCATGAACTTCAGCAGACCCAGCACCAGGATCAGCAGCGCGATGGCCGCGATCACGTTGGCCACGTTGAAGCTGCTGCGCTCCACCACCACCTTTTCGTCGCTGCGCACGTCGGACATGGTCGGCCCTTTCTGATTGTTGCCGACCCGGAACGCGTCCGATGCGGACCCGTTCCTAAGCCCGCATCGCCGCGATCCGCGCATCCACCCGCGCGTCGAACAAGGTCAGCGGCATCGCCCCTTCCTTCAGGATCTCGTGGAACTGGCGCGCGTCGAACTTCGGCCCCAGCGCCGCCTCGGCCTTGGCCCGCGCCCGCGCCCACGCCATGTGGCCGATCTTGTAGCTGCACGCCTGCCCCGCCTGTGTGCAGTAACGCTCCACCTCGCGCTGCGACCGCGGCTGCGCAAAGCCCGTTGCCTTGACGAGGTAATCGGTCGCCTGTTCACGCGTCCAGCGCTTGGCGTGGATGCCCGTGTCCACCACCAGCCGCGCCGCGCGGAACAGGAAGGACTGGAGATAGCCCGCCTCCTCCACCGGCCCGGCATAGCCGCCGAGCGTCTTGGCCACCTCCTCGGCATAGAGCGCCCAGCCCTCGCCATAGGCCGACAGGAAGATGATCTTTCGCAGCATCGGCATGTCGACTGCCTCCTGCGTCAGCGACAATTGCAGGTGATGCCCCGGCACGCCCTCGTGATAGCTGAGCGCCGGCAGCGTATATTTCGGCCAGTCGCCGACATCCTTCAGGTTGATGAAGTAGATGGCCGGCCGCGATCCATCGAGCGCGGCGGTGCGGTAATAGCCGTTCGATGCGCCGTCCTGGATCTCCACCGGCACCGCGCGGATCTCCAGCGGCTGCGTCGGCAGCGTCGCAAAGGCTTGCGGCAGCTTCTTCTGCATCGCCGCCACGCCCTCGTTCAGCCCGGCGAGCAGCTCCGCGCGGCCCGCCTCGCTGTTGGCGTAGAGCTGCGCGGGCGACTTGTTGAGCGCGACCAGCCGCTCGCCAACGCTCCCTTTCGTCAGCCCCTGCCCCTTCAGGATCGTGTCGAGCCGACCGCTGATCTCCGCCACCTGCTCGAGACCGGCGCGGTGCACCTCGTCGGGCGTCATGCTGGTCGTCGTCGCCTGCGCCAGCGCCATGGCGTAGATCGCATCGCCCTGGCGCAGCCGCCACAGCCCGTCCCCCGGCGCGGTCGATCCCTTCAGCTGCTCGACCAGCGCGATCTGCCGGTCGAGCGCGGGGTAGACCTTGCCCTCGACGATCTTCGCCGCGCGGGCCTGCCAGTCACCCGCCACGCCCTTCGCCTGCGCGCGGGTCGCCAGCGACTGCGCCAGCGTGGACTCCGCCGCCGGCCTGCCGCGCAGCTTGCGCATCTGCCCCAGCGTCAGGTCGAGCGACCAGGCCGGCGCCACGAAGCCGCGCGCCGCCTCCTCGCGCTGCAAGCCCGTCTCGGTGTCGAGCAGCGGGCCGAACTGGTCCAGCCGCGCGAGGTAAGCCTCTGCATCCGCGGCGCTATCGATCGTGTGGGCGGAGTTGAGGAAGTCGGGCGTGGCGAAATAGGCGCCGCCCTGCTGGAACAGGCGATAGGGCCGGATCGCGCTCTCGATCCCGAACGCCTCGCGCGGCGCGATCTGCGTCTCCAGCCAGTAATCGATCACCGCGATGTTGCCGCGATCCGCATCGTTCAGCTTGGCCGAGGCGAACTTCGCCAGCGCCGCGCGGGCCGCCTTGTTCTCGGCCAGCCGCTCCGCCGCCGCGGTGCGTCCCTCGGCGTCCAGCTGCCCGCGCAGGCCGCTCAGCGCCCCCTTGTCGAGCCCCAGCGAGGTCGCCAGCTCCGGGCTCCGCCGCAGCCGCGCCTGGAAGATCCGGTCCAGCTCGGCGGCGACCTTCGGATCGCTGGGCGCCTGCGCGAAGGCGGCGGCAGGAGACAATGTTGTCGCAAGGGCAGCGGCCCCAGCGGAGGCGAGGAACTGGCGGCGGTCCATGGGCATGTGTCCGTTTCTCGTTGATCCGCCAGCCTTAATCCGCCCGCTCTCACCCGCGCCAGTGTCGTTCGTCGACGACGAAGCGAGCGGTCGTGGCCCAGTGGCGCGGCTCTGGCCTTGTCGGAAATCGCCCGCTACGCTCGGGATCGGCCGCTTTACACCGGATAGCCGCGTCAGTCTGCAGGACATTCAACAGCAAGGATTTTTTGAAAACAACCCGCTGGTCGGGTCATGTCGGAAAAGGGCCTCTGAGTGTCAACTTTGTCAACTTAAGCCATCGCCCTGCCCGCGCGCCCGGCCAGCTCCACCGCATATTGCCACGCCACCCGCCCTGATCGCCCGCCGCGCTGCGTCGCCCACAGGATCGCATCGGCCGGGTCGAACGGCAGCCCCGCCCGCATGGCATAGCGCTCCACCATCGCCAGATAGGTCGCCTGATCGACCACATGGAAGCCGAGGCTCAGCCCAAAGCGGTCCGCCAGCGCCAGCTTGTCGTCCATCGCATCCCTCGGGCTGAGCGCGTCCGCCTGCTCTGTCGCCTGCCGCGCCACAATATGCCGCCGGTTCGCCGTCACGTAGAGCCGCACATTGTCCGGCCGCGCTTCCGCCCCGCCTTCCAGCAAGGACCGCAGCGCCCGCGGCGCATCCGCGCCCTCCTCGAAACCGAGGTCGTCGATGAACAGGATGAAGGCGCGGCGGACGCCCGCGATGGTCCGGAACAGCGCCGGCAACGCCTCCAGCCGATCCCCCGCCACCTCGACCAGCGCGATGGCGTGCCCCTCCGCCTGGCACGCACCGACCACGCTCTTCACCAGCGCCGACTTGCCCGTTCCCCGCGCTCCCCACAGCAAGGCGTCATGCGCCGCATGCCCCGCCGCCAGCCGCCGCGTGTTCGCCAGCAGCGTCTCTTTCTGCGCATCGATCCCGGTCAGCAGCCCCAGCGGCAGCGGCGCAAAGGCCCGCGCTTCCTCCAGCCCGCCACGCTGCCAGACATAGGCCGGATGCACCGCGGGGTCGGCCACGGGCAGCGGCGGCGGCGCGATCCGCTCGAGAGCGGCAGCGATGCGAGCGAGATACTGGTCCATGCGCCGTGCTCTGACGCGCCCCCCGGCGAGCCGCAACCGCGGCAAGGCTGACATCCGCCTCCGTTCACACTATGTCCTCCGCCATGGCCGACGATCTGTTCCAATCCCCCGCCACCCCGCAAAGCTATGACGCCTCGACGATCGAGGTGCTCGAGGGGCTGGAACCCGTCCGCCGCCGCCCGGGCATGTATATCGGAGGCACGGACGAGCGCGCGCTCCACCATCTCGCCGCCGAGGTGCTGGACAATGCGATGGACGAGGCGGTCGCCGGACACGCCACCCGCATCGAGGTGACGCTGTCCGCCGGCAATCGCCTCACCATCGTCGACAATGGCCGCGGCATCCCCGTCGATCCGCACCCCAAGTTCCCCGGCAAGTCGGCGCTGGAGGTGATCCTCACCACGCTCCACTCGGGCGGCAAGTTCGACGGCAAGGCCTATGCGACGAGCGGCGGCCTTCACGGCGTCGGCATCTCGGTCGTCAATGCGCTGTCGACCGAGACGGTGATCGAGGTGGCCCGCGATCGCGAGCTGTTCCGCCAGCGCTTCGCGCAAGGGCATGCCGCGACCACGCTGGAAAAGGTCGGCGCCGCACCCAATCGTCGCGGCACGTCGGTCAGCTTCGTGCCGGACACCGCCATCTTTGGCGAGCTGGCGTTCAAGCCCGCCCGCCTGCACCGCCTCGCCCGCTCCAAGGCGTACCTCTACGCCGGCGTCGAGATCCGCTGGAAATGCGATCCATCGATCATCACGGACGACACGCCTGCGGAAGCGGTGTTCCAATTTCCCGGCGGTCTCGCCGATCATCTGAAGGAACAGGTCGGCGCGCGCGAATGCGCCACCAGCCAGTTCTTCTCCGGCCGACAGGAGTTCGCGAACGATCAGGGTTCAGTCGAGTGGGCGGTGGCGTGGCCGCTCTGGTCGGACGGCAGCTACAGCTATTACTGCAACACCATCCCGACGCCCGATGGCGGCACGCACGAGGCGGGGCTGCGCGCCGCTTTGGTGAAGGGCATGCGCGGCTTTGCCGAGCTGACCGGTCAGAAAAAGGGCAAGGATCTCGCGCCCGAGGACGTGATGCAGGGGGCGGAGCTGATGCTCTCCGTCTTCATTCGCGATCCGCAATTCCAGTCGCAGACCAAGGATCGTCTGACCTCGCCCGACGCGGCCCGCCTGGTCGAAGGCGCGGTGCGCGACCATTTCGATCACTTCCTCAGCGACAATATGGAGCGCGGCAAGGCGCTGCTCGGCTACGTGCTCGACCGGATGGACGAGCGGCTACGCCGCAAGCAGGAGCGTGAGGTCAAGCGCAAGACCGCGGTCAACAAGCGCTCGCTGCGCCTGCCCGGCAAGCTGACCGACTGTGCCGCCGACGCGCCCGACGGCACCGAATTGTTCATCGTCGAGGGCGACTCCGCAGGCGGATCGGCGAAGCAGGCGCGCGACCGCAAGACACAGGCGATCCTGCCAATCCGCGGCAAGATCCTCAACGTCGCCTCAGCTAACTCCGCCAAGATTTTGGCGAATCAGGAAATTGCCGATCTGATCCAGGCGCTCGGTTGCGGCACGCGCGACAAATGCGATGCTTCGGCGCTACGCTACGAACGGGTCGTCATCATGACCGACGCCGATGTCGACGGCGCACACATCGCAACCTTGCTGATGACCTTCTTCTTCCAGGAGATGCCCGATCTCGTCCGCCGCGGGCACCTCTACCTCGCGCAGCCGCCGCTCTACCGCCTGGTTGCCGGTGCCAAGTCGCTCTACGCGCGCGACGATGCGCACCGTGCCGAGCTTGAACGGACCGAGTTCCGCGGCAAGAAGGTCGAGGTCAGCCGCTTCAAGGGGCTGGGCGAAATGAACCCGATGCAGCTGCGCGAAACGACGATGGATCCGGGCAAACGCAGCATGATCCGCATCACGCTTCCCGCCGAATATGAGGAGCGGGCAGCGGTGAAGGATCTCGTCTCGCGCCTGATGGGCACCAATCCGGCGCACCGCTTCGCCTTCATCCAGGAGAATGCGGCGCATGTGGAGGAGGATGCAATCGACGCCTGAGGCGCCGTCAGCATTCCGTCACTGCGTCAGCGCCGCGACCAGTGCCTTGACCTTCTTCTGCCGCCACTGCGGCACGGGCGCGACCAGCCAGTAAGCGAGCGGGCTCGGCTGCGGCTCGCCGCGGCTGACGACCCAGCCCGAGGCGAGGTCTGCCTCGGCGAGCAAAGCGGGTACGCACGCTTCGCCCATGCCGTTCGCCGCCGCATCAATGGCAAGGCCGGCATCGCCGACGCGCAGCGCAACCGGCTTGCCGTCCTCCGCCGGGCAGCCAGGCCATGCAATCGCCCCCTCAATCCCGTCCTCTGCCGCGACTGTCACAAAACCGGATGCGCCGAGCTGCACCCCCTCAAGCTCACCCTTGCCGGGCGCGAGCCGGATGGCGAGATCGAGATTGGCCTGCGTGAAATCCAGCTCGTCGTCCGCCGCGACCATGACGAAGCTCAGCTCCGCATCGGTCTTGGCATAATCGGCCAGCCGCCGTGCCAGCCACTTGGCGGTGAAATCGCGCGGCGCAGCGATGGTCAGCGTCTTGGACGATTGCTGTGCCTGCATCGCGCGCACCGCCTCCTCGAACATCAGGAAACCGGCGCGCAGTGGCTCCAGCCCCGCCTCGCCTTCGGGCGTCAGCTCCAGCCCCTTGGCAGTGCGTCGGAACAGCACGACCCCGAGCGTATCCTCCAGCGCGCGGACCTGCTGGCCAACCGCCGCCGGCGTCACCGCCAGCTCGTCCGCCGCACGGGTGAAGGACAGGTGGCGCGCCGCGGCATCGAGTACGCGGAGGCCGTTGAGGGGCAGATGGGTGCGCTTCATGGTGCGCCGTCTATAACGAACCCCGCGGCTCCGGCAAAAGGCGTCGCGAGACGGCCGATCAGCGCGTCACCGCAGGCGCGATCAGCGAGAAGCGCGGAATGGCGGCATCGAAGGTCGATCCATCCTCGCTGGCCATGTGATAGCTGCCCTGCATCGTGCCGGTCGGCGTATCGAGCGGACAACCCGAGACATAATCATAGGAGCCACCGGGCGCGATCACCGGCTGCTCACCGACGACGCCGTCGCCTTGCACCTCGTGCCGCCCGCCACGACCATCGGTGATGATCCAGTGCCGGGTGAGCAACTGCACGCTGACCGGTCCCTCATTCTCCAGGCGGATGTGATAGGCCCAGAACCAGCGCCCACGCGCGGGGTCCGACTGTTCGGGCAGGAAGCTGACCGACACGCGCACGGCCAGCCCCCGCGTGGTCGCGACATGCGGGAACAGCGCCTTCATGGTTCAGAGGCCGACCGTCTTCAGCGCGCGGTCGAAATCCTCGATCAGGTCGTCCGGATCCTCAAGGCCGACGTTCAGCCGCAACATGCCCTCGGTCACGCCCATGCCCTCGCGCACGTCTGCGGACAGACCGCTGTGCGTGGTGGACGACGGATGCGTCATCAGCGAGCGCGAATCGCCGATATTGTTGGAGATATCGACCAGCTCCAGTGCGTCGAGCAGGCCGTGCGCCTGGGTTCGCCCCCCGTCGAGCACCAGCGCCAGGATGGTGCCGCCGACGTTGCCCATCTGCTGCATCGCCAACGCGTGCTGCTTGTGGCTGTCCAGCGCGGGATAGAGGATCGTCGGCACGCGACCTTCGAGGAAGCGCGCCACCTTCAGCGCGCTCTCGCTCTGGCGGCGGATGCGCATGTCGAGCGTCTCAAGCCCCTTCAGCACGACCCAGGCGTTGAAGGCGGAGAGCGTCGGCCCGGTGTTGCGGGTAAAGGGCAGCAGCTCGTTCAGGATGAAATCCTCGCTGCCGCACACCGCGCCGGCCAGCACGCGTCCCTGCCCGTCCATCATCTTGGTGGCGGAGTGGGCCACGATGTCCGCGCCATACTCCGCCGGGCGCTGCAGCGCAGGCGTGGCGAAGGCGTTGTCGACGACGGTGCGCACCCCCGCCTCGCGCGCGATGCCGCACACAGCGGCGAGATCGACGATGTCGAGCGTGGGGTTGGCGGGCGTTTCGAAGAAGAACAGCTTGGTTTCAGGCCGGATCGCCGCGCGCCACTGATCGGGATCGCGCCCGTCGACGATGGTCGTGGCGACGCCGAAGCGCGGCAGCAGCGTGTCGGTCAGCCAGCGGCAGGAGCCGAATGCGGCGCGCCCCGCAACAACATGATCGCCGGCCTTGAGCTGGCACAGCAACGCCGCCGTCATCGCCGCCATGCCGCTGGCGGTGCAGCGTGCGGCCTCCATGCCCTCCATCAGCGCGATGCGCTGTTCGAGCATCTCGACGGTCGGGTTCTGCAGGCGCGAATAGGTCATGCCCGCCTGCTCGCCGGCGAAGCGGGCGGCGGCGTCTGCGGCGCAATCGTAAGCGTAGCCCGAGGTCAGGAACAACGCCTCGCTCGTCTCGCCGAACTCACTACGGCGGGTGCCGCCGCGCACCGCACGGGTGGCCGGGCGCCAGCAGGCGGTGATGTCGCGATCCTGTCCGGTATGCCGTTTCATGCCGCCTGCTTTGCAGCGTCGGCGCTGGTCTGTCCACCGACCGCCGCCAAGATCAGGCCTTCAGCCACTCCGCCAGTAGACGGAACGTGTCGCGCGCCGCTGCGACGATCGCATCGCCCTCCGCCTCATGCGCGTCGAGCATGCGGCGCATGTCCTGCCACATCGCCCCGGTGCGAGCGCCATAAGGATGGAAGAAGCCCGTTGGTGCGTCGGCGCCGAACCGCTCGCGCACGGTGCGGGCGATCAGCTGGCCACCCATCGTCGCCCCCTCGCTGACGTAGAGCGCCCCCAGCGCCTGCTCGCGCGTCAGCGGTGCGGCGGCGGGTTGGCAGAGCGGCAAGATGTCTGGCCGCGTCTGCCCGAGCGCGGCAAGATCCGCGGCCAGGGCTGGCAACTTCGTTCGGCCTTCCAGCGCCTCAGCGCCGAGAGCCTCGATCAGCCGCGGCTCGCGTGCAGCATGATACCCCCACCAGCGCTCGATCAGCTGGCGATAGCCGGCCGGCGTGGCGATTCGGCTTTCCCAATCGACCGCGCCTTCGGCGTCATCGTGCAGATCGCGGGTCGCTTCGCGCAGGCGCAGCGCGAGGCCGCTCAAACCCGCACCGTGAAGCACGCCCCGCTCGGCTCCGCCGAGCCGACCTCAAGACGCGCATCGATCTGCTGCAGCATAGCGCGAATGATGCGCATGCCGAGGCCGCCGCCGGTCTTCTGCTCGGCGCGGCTCTCCCACCCGTCCGGCAGGCCGCGGCCATTGTCGCAGACGCGCATCATGAGCCCCGGACCTTCCGGCGAGACGGACACGTCGACCCGGCCCGCTTCGCCCGGCGAATAAGCGTATTTGAGTGCGTTGGTGACGAGTTCGGTCGCGATGAGCGACAGCGCCACCGCCGTCTGGCTGGACACCATCACCGGGTGATCGGCGTGGACGGCGACGGCAAGCCCCTCCCCCGCCATCCCGGCAAGCAGATCGTTGCACAGCTGGCGCAGCGTCTCACCGACATCGACGCTCTCCATGTCTTCGGTCTGCTGGAGGCTGTCATGGACGCGCGCCACGCTCATGACGCGGGCATAGGTTTCCTCGAGCGCCGCACGGGCGGTCGGCTCCTCCACCTTGCGCGCCTGCATCAGCATGACTGCGGCGACGATCTGGAGCGAGTTCTTGACCCGGTGATCGACCTCGCGCGCCAGCACGTCCTTCTGAGTGAGGGCCTGGGTCAGCTCGGCCTGCTGCTCGGTCAGAACCTGGATGCGGCGGTTCTGGCGCAGGATCACGCCCTCGATCCCGCTGGCGAAGGCGGCAGCCGCGCTCAATTGCCACGGCTCCCAGGGATCGGACCGGCCGCGCCGTTCCTCCACCCACCGCTCGAACGAGCGACGCGGCAGCACCACCTGCGCGGCGGCATCGCCCAGCACCGGCTTGTTCGGATCACCGCCCCACGCGATCGTACCCGCCACCTCGCGGCGGAACCAGATCAGCAGGTGACGCCGATCGGCATCGATCGCCGCCGCGAGTAGGCCGCTCGCCACCTCGCGCCACGCTTCGGCCTCGGGGAACAGCTCCGGCAAGGCATCCGTGGCGAAGCTGGCGTCGCTTGCCAGCGGACCGCGCCGCAACCAGTCGGCCAGCGCGAGCACGGCCGCCTCGGACGGCGTGCCGCCGACTGCGCGCACCTCTCCGTCGCGCACCACGGCCGCGCCGTCGGCGACGAACAGGCCGACGAGCGTCCGTTCCTCGGTCAGGATGGCGTCGACATAATCGTCCGAGCTGGCCATCTGCTCGAACAGCTTCTGCTGCGTGGCGAGATGCTGCTGCCGCGCGTCCCACGCGGCGCGGCTTTCCAGCTCATGGACGCGCAGCGCAAAGCCCTGCGTCACCAGCGTCGCCAGCGCGCGCGTTTCCGGCTCGACATAGCGGGGGCGCCGGTGATGACCGATGACGAGGCCCCACAACTTTCCCTCGACCACGATCGAGACGGACATGGAGCCGTTGACGCCGAGATTCCGCTGATATTCGAGGTGCACCGGCGACAGCGCGCGGGACTGCGCAAAACTCAGATCCACAGGCCCGTTGCCTGCCTCCGGATCAGCGAGGAGCGGTGCCGGGCTGGCATCGCGATCGACGACGAAACGCGCGGGCGCGCGGGTGTAGAGCGCCCGTGCCTGCGCCGGAATGTCCGACGCGGGGAAACGCAGCCCCTCCAGCCGGTCGCCCCAATCCTCGGCAACCGATTCGGTGATCGCCTCGCCGTTCCAATCCTCGTCGAAGCGGTAGACCAGAACGCGGTCGAAGCCGGTCATGGCGCGCACTTCCTCGACGCACGCGACGGCGGCTGACACGAGATCAGGCGCGTCGCGCATCCGGGCGATGGCATCCTGCGCCTGAAGCGGCGTGGCCGCACCGAAATCCTCGGGCCGGTCGGGCAGCAGCTCCAGCTCGATCACCAGCCGACCGCCATGGCAATGCGCGGTCAGCTCATAGCGTGCCTCGCCCAACGCCACGCGCCCCCGCAGCGGCCGCGTCGGATCCTGCTTGTCGTCGGCGGCGGCAAACATCCGCAGCCGCTCGACGACATCCGCCGGCATGAGGTCGCGGACGTGGCAGCCGAGCAGCGCCGTCTTGGCCCGTCCGAACGGCTCGCCCGCATTGTCACTGCAGACTTCGACGATCAGGCTCTGGGGATTGAGCGCCAGCATCGCGGCATGCGGCTGCACCGCACCGGGCACATGGATCGGCTCACGCTCGCAGATTGATGGATCGATCGGCTCGGCCCGAAGCCGCCGATCGACCGCCTCGGCCGCCAGCATCATCGAGCGCTGACGCGTCGGCGGCAGCACGCCGAGCGGGCGGATGTCGATCCGGTAGCGGCCGGGCGCATCGCCGTCCCGCATCGCCACCTCTGCGCGCACTGGCTGCGGATCGCAGCCGAAGACGAACTCGAAATCGGCAGCGAGCCGGCCGAGCCGGACACCGGACAGGAACCGCCCGTGGAAGGCCGGCAGGTGGGTGCCCGGCGCCACGTCGCGGAACAGATCGCGCCCGATCAGCTCATCCGACGACATGCCCGCTGGCTCGCAGATCATCGAGTCGTGGCTGAGGATGCGCCCGGTGGCGTCCACCTCGAGGCGGCCGAATGGCAGGCGCGCGCAGGCCGGCTCCGGACCCACGTCAGGCATCGTCTGCTCGCTCCTCTCGTCTCCTAGCAAGCTTTTCAGCGCCTTCCGGTCGACAGAATCATAGCGTGCGCATGCGACATCGCTGCAAGCGCTACCGTTCCGGCGGCAAATAGGCAATTCCCGACTGTGCGTTTGCGCGCTCTGGCACCGGCACCGGGCTGGTTCTAAGGCGATGGTCGGAGGACCCGATGACGCTGCTCGATCCGCTTGCTCGCCTGCCGCTGCCCGTAATCGGCGCACCGATGTTCATCATTTCGCAGCCGGAGCTGGTGCTCGCCCAGTGCCGCAGCGGCATGGTCGGCTCGTTCCCGTCGCTCAATGCACGCCCATCGGGCATGCTCGAGCAGTGGCTGCAACGGCTGAATGACGAGCTGACGCCGAATGATGCCCCGTTCGCGGTCAACCTGATCGTCCACCGCACCAATGCGCGGCTGGAGGAAGACCTCGCCCTCTGCGTCAAATATCGCGTGCCGATCATCATAACCTCGCTCGGCGCGCGGCCGGAGGTGAATGACGCGATCCATTCCTATGGCGGCATCGTGCTGCACGACGTGATCGACAACGTCTTCGCCCACAAGGCGATCGACAAGGGCGCCGACGGCCTGATCGCGGTGGCGGCGGGCGCCGGCGGCCATGCCGGCACGCTCTCGCCCTTCGCACTGGTTCAGGAGATCCGCGCCTGGTTCGACGGCCCGCTGGCTTTGTCCGGCGCAATCGCCAGCGGGGCGTCGATCGCCGCGGCGCAGGCGATGGGCGCGGATCTGGCCTATATCGGCTCCGCCTTCATCGCGACGGAGGAGGCGAATGCAGACCCTGCCTACAAGGCGATGGTGACGCAGCATGCCGCGGCGGACATCGTTTATTCCAACCTGTTCACCGGTATCTACGGCAATTACCTGAAGCCCAGCATCGCCGCCGCCGGGCTCGACCCGGACAAGCTGGCCGGTGCCGATCCGACCGCAATGGATTTCGGCGACGGCCTGGCCAAGGCGTGGCGGGATATCTGGGGCTGCGGCCAGGGGATCGGCGCGGTCAGCGAGGTCGTGCCCGCGGCGACGCTGGTCGACCGGCTGAAGCGCGAATATCGCGCCACGCTGGATCGGCTGCGCACGCTGTAACCTGCTCGGGTGACAGCAGTTTCACGGAACGGCGGCTCCCGCGAAGGGTTCGGTCGGTTCAAGGCGAGAGGATTGCCGCAATGGCCGACGAGAAAGATACCGTCCACTATACCGGGTCGGAGGGCGGTTGGGGTTCGCTGCGCGGCATCACCGAGACCGCGCTTCGCGAACGGCCCTCGCCCGGTGCGCTGAACACGCTGCGGCGGCAGAACAAGGTCAAAGGCTTCATGTGCGTGTCCTGCGCATGGACCAAGCCTGCCGAGCCGCACGCCTTCGAATTTTGCGAAAACGGCGCCAAGGCAACCCTGTGGGAGCTGACCAGCCGCCGCGCCACGCCCGATTTCTTTGCCAATCACACGCTGGCCGAGCTGAAGGGCTGGACCGACCATCAGCTGGAGCAGACCGGCCGCCTGACGCACCCGATGCGCTACGACCGGCCGAGCGACAAATATGTGCCCTGCACTTGGGATGAGGCGTTCGCCGCGATCGGCAGCGAGCTGAAGGCGATCGATCCCAGCACATCCGTCTTCTACGCCTCCGGCCGCGCGAGCCTCGAGACGAGCTATCTTTATGCGCTGTTCGCCAGGCTCTACGGGCACAACAACCTGCCCGACAGCTCCAACATGTGCCATGAGACGACCTCGGTCGCGCTGAAAGGCTCGATCGGGTCACCCGTCGGCACCAGCGTGCTGGCCGATTTCCACCTGTGCGACGCCATCTTCTTCTTCGGCCAGAACCCCGGCACCAACTCGCCCCGTCTGCTCCATCCGCTTCAGGAAGCAGTGCAGCGCGGCTGCAAGATCGTCACGTTCAATCCGGTGCGGGAGAAGGGGCTGGAGACCTTCAAGAACCCGCAGAGCCCGGTTGAGATGCTGACGCCCAAGTCGACGCAGATCTCGACGCTCTACCTCCAGGTGAAGACGGGCGGCGACATCGCGGCGATCACCGGCATGATCAAGCATGTCCTCGCCCGCGAGGAGGCCTTGTGGGCGCGCGACAAGCGCCACGTGCTCGATGTGGACTTCATCGAGCAGCACACCACCGGCTTCGACGAGCTGAAGGCGAAGGTCGATGCGACCAGCTGGGCCGAGATCGAGCGCGAAAGCGGCCTTGCCCGCGCCGATATCGAGGCGGCGGCGGACATCTATTGCGACGCGGATCGCGCCATCGCGATGTACGGCATGGGGCTGACCCAGCATGTCGGCGGCGCGCGCAACATCAAGGCGCTGGTCAATCTCTGGCTGCTGCGCGGCAATATCGGCCGAGACGGCACCGGCGTGTCGCCCGTGCGCGGGCACAGCAACGTGCAGGGGCAGCGCACCGTCGGCATCTCTGAAAAGCCGGAGCTGGTGCCGCTCGACAAGCTGGCCGAGCAGTTCGGGTTCGAGCCGCCGCGCGACGAAGGCATGAACACCGTCAAGGCGTGCGAGAGGATCCTGACCGGTGAGGTCAAGGCGTTCATCGGCCTGGGCGGCAACTTCGTCCGCGCCATTCCCGAGCGCGACAAGATGGAAGCGGCATGGACGCGGCTGCGCCTCACCGTCCAGATCGCCACCAAGCTGAACCGCAGCCACCTGATCAACGGCGAGGTCGCCTATCTCCTCCCCTGCCTCGGCCGGTCGGAGGAGGACATGCAGGTGTCCGGGCGGCAGGCGGTGACGATGGAGGATTCGCTCTCCTGCATCCACGGCTCGATCGGCCGCAACACGCCCGCCTCGAAGCAGCTGCTGTCAGAGGTGGCGATCGTTGCCGGCATGGCGCGTGCCACGCTGCCGGAGAACCCGAAGGTGAAATGGGAGGAATGGACCGCCGACTATTCCAAGATCCGCAGCCTGATCGCGGAAACCTATCCCGAGCAGTTTCACGACTTCAACGACCGCGTCTTCACCCCCGGCGGCTTCTATCGGGGCAATTCGGCACGTGAGCGCGTGTGGAAGACCAAGAGCGGCAAGGCGCAGTTCACCGTACCCACCGCGCTCAACTCGATGGGCGTCGGTGAGGCGGAGGGTCGCTACCGCCTCATGACGATGCGCTCCAACGATCAGTTCAACACCACCATCTACGGCTATTCCGACCGCCTGCGCGGCATCGAGGGCACGCGGGACGTGCTGCTGATGAACCCGGAGGATATCAAAGCGGCCGGACTGCGGGCCGGCCAGGTCGTCGGTCTCGCCAGCGACGCAGAGGATGGCGAGGATCGGCAGGTCGGCGGCCTGACGGTCACGCCCTTCCTGCTGCCGCGCGGCTGCCTCGGCGCCTACTATCCGGAGATGAACCCGCTGATGCCGCTCTGGTATCATGACGAGGAGTCGCACACGCCTGCAGCCAAGAGCGTGCCCGTTCGCATCGTTTCCTGAGGTCGGCGGGCCGCTTGACACGGGCGGCCCTTCGCCTGACCACAAGTTCGGGGTTCGACTCCCCGGTCCGGGTCTCTCCCGAACGCGCATCGCTGGATGCGGCAGCACAGATGGGAGTGGCCCTTCGCTGTGGTAGCACGTGCTTCAAATGCACTGGATGATCTTTCCGGCGCCGGCCTCCGGGCAGCCGTGGCGCGGCTCTGCGGGCTTCGGGCCCCCGCCGCGCTGCCGTGGCGCCGGAAAGTGACCGCATGACCGAGCTGCTCCTGATCGCCTTGGCGCTGGCGATCCTCGTGGCGGCGGCGGGGGCCTGGAGCCAGCGCCAGCACGTCACGATCTATCCCGGCAATACTGGCCTGCTCTACCGTGACGGCCGCTTCGTGCGGGAGCTGCCGCCCGGCCGCTATGGCTGGTGGAACATGGGCACCCGCTCGCGCGTGCTCACCGTCCCGACATTGCCGCTGCCTGTGACCGTGCCCGAGATGAGCGTGCTCTCGCGCGACCAGTTCGCCTTCCGATTGGTGCTAGTCCCGGTCGTGGCGGTGCAGGACGCTCGCCTGTTCGCCGAATCGCAGCCGATTGCGGCGCCGCCAGCACACCTGCCAGAACTCCCGCTGTCTGCCGCCCACCCGGCGCTGCGTCCGCTTCTCGCTGCGGCGGCCCTGGAGGAGACCGGCCGGCACATGCTGGCCGACTTGATCGCCGAGCCCCAGCCGCTGGTCGAGGCGATCGCCGCGCGCCTTGCCGATGCACTGCCCGGTGCGGCGATCCCGCAGGTGCTGCTCACCGCAATCAATCTGCCGCCCGAGACGCGCAAGATGTTCACCGATGTCGCACGCGCAAAGGTGGAAGCGCAGGCGGCACTGGAACGTGCGCGCGGCGAGCAGGCCGCCTTGCGCGTGCTCGCCAATGCGGCGCGGCTCGTCACCGACAATCCGGCGCTGGCCAATCTGCGCCTCCTCCAGGCGATCGAGGCGACCAAGGGCGCGACAACGATCGTGCTGGGTGACGGCGCGCTGAAGGCGGCCGCCCGCCCGGACTGAGGCAAGCGTCCGCCGCTCTGGCCATCGGCGCCGTCAACCGGTAACGGGCGGGCCAATCCTTCCCTCCCGGAGCATCGAATGGGTTTCCGCTGCGGCATCGTCGGCCTGCCGAACGTCGGCAAATCGACTCTCTTCAACGCGCTGACGGAGACTGCCGCGGCGCAGGCGGCCAATTATCCTTTCTGCACGATCGAGCCGAATGTCGGCCAGGTTGCCGTGCCCGATCCGCGGCTGGACCGCCTGTCCGAGATCGCCAAGTCGGCGCGGGTCGTGCCTACGCAGCTCGCCTTCGTCGACATCGCCGGCCTTGTCCGCGGCGCCAGCAAGGGCGAAGGCCTCGGCAACCAGTTCCTCGCCAACATCCGCGAGACGGACGCGATCATCCACGTGCTGCGCTGCTTCGAGGGCGAGGTGACGCACGTCGAGGGCAAGGTCGATCCCATCGCCGATGCGGAGACGGTCGAGACCGAGCTGATGCTCGCCGACCTCGAAAGCCTCGAAAAGCGCGTGCCCGCACTCGCCAAGAAGGCGGCGCAGGGCGACAAGGAAGCAAAGGCTGCCGCCGGCGTGCTGGCGCAGGCGCTCGATCTTCTGCGCGACGGCAAGCCCGCCCGGCTGACCGTGCCGAAGGACGAGGATGAGGCCCGCCACTTCGAACAGGCGCAGCTCATCACCGCCAAGCCCGTCCTCTATGTCTGCAACGTCGATGAGGGTGCGGCGGCCGATGGCAATGCGCTGTCCGCCCGCGTCTTCGAAAAGGCAGCGGCCGAAGGCGCAAAGGCGGTGGTCGTCTCCGCCGCGATCGAGGCGGAGATCGCCACCATGGCGCCCGAGGACCGGCCCGACTTCCTCGCCGATCTGGGGCTGACCGAGACCGGCCTCGCCCGCGTGATCCGCGCGGGCTATGATCTGCTCCACCTGCTGACCTTCTTCACCGTTGGCCCCAAGGAAGCGCGCGCCTGGACGATCCCGGCCGGCTCCAAGGCGCCGCAGGCGGCAGGTGCGATCCACTCCGATTTCGAGCGCGGCTTCATCCGTGCCGAGACGATCGCCTATGACGATTACATCGCGACGGGCGGCGAGGCCGGTGCGCGTGAGGCCGGCAAGCTCCGCTCCGAAGGCAAGGACTATGTCGTGAAGGACGGCGACGTGCTGCTGTTCCGCTTCAATGTCTAAAGCGCGGCTGTTCAGCTACGGCACGCTGCAGCGGCCCGAGGTGCAGCAGGCGCTGTTCGGTCGTCTGCTGGACGGCGCCCCGGCGGTGCTGACAGGCTTCTCCGCCGGCACGATCCAGCTGGACGATTCCCCCGCCACTGAGCTCGGCGGGGGCGGCACTTATCCGATCCTCCGCCGCAGCCACGATCCGGCCGACCGCATCGAAGGCATGGTCTACGCGCTGAGCGAGGCGGACCTGCACGCCGCCGACGCTTACGAGACCGACGCTTACGCCCGTATCCTCGTCTCGCTCGAAGACGGCTCCACCGCCTTCGTCTATGCGCATGCGGAGGAATGGCTGGACGATCTGCGCGTGGGAGAAATCCGGCGCTTCGGCCGCTACGAAGTCGATCGCGACGAGGTGCTCGCCTTCGCCCGGGCCTACGATCCCCAGCCATTTCATCTCTCCGACGAAGCGGCGGCACGCACGCACTTCGGCCGCCTTGCCGCATCGGGCTGGCACACCTGCTCGATGGCGATGGCAATGACGGTTGAGGAGATCGATCGCACCGGCTTCCAGTCGCTCGGTGCCGGCGGCATCGACGAGCTGCGCTGGCACAAGCCCGTCTACCCCGGCGATGTGCTGAGCATGGAAACCGAGGTGCTTGAGGTCACCCCCTTCGCGCTCGCGCCCCGATATGGGCAGCTTTCGCCTGCGCAACGCGGTGCTGAACCAGCATGGGGAGCGCGTCTGCTCCTATATCGCGGGACCGATGGGGCGGCGGCGGCCGGGCTGAGCCGAGCGCGTCCTCGCTACACCCGAAGGCTCAGCCAGGCGCCAGCCGCCCCGCCGAACCTGGGCATGCCGGCAACTTGGCACCCTGCGTCCATTCGATCGTCGCCATTCCCCCGTCCGTCCAGATGTGCGCCCAATAATGCTCGCCGCTCAACAGCGATGCAGCAGGCTCGCTCGTCATCCAGCCGGGCAGCGCCGCGCCGTAGAGGAGGATCGGACGCTGCGGCTCCCCGGCGCCGATCATCCGCGCGATCAGGCCATGATCCGGTGCACGGCTGTTCCAAACCTGCTCGCCGCCGCCAATGTGCATCACCGTCACGCTCTTCGGCCGCGCGGGCGAGCTGCCGAACCAGCCAGCAGTCTCGCCGAGCGCGAAGCCAAGCCGACCGCCTGCGTCGCAGGCCGCGCCCTCCACGTGCGGTGGCTGGCATCCCGCCAGCACAAGCAGCGCGGCCAGAGGCGTGAGACGCTTCAATCCCCGTCGAACGCCATCAGGCTGCGCGCCGGCACCCCGTCGGCGGCCAGCGCCTCTCCGCCGCCGAGATCGGGCAGGTCGATCACGAACGCCGCCGCCGCCACCTCGCCGCCTGCCAGCCGGATCAGCCGCGCGGCCGCAAGCGCGGTGCCGCCGGTCGCCAGCAGATCGTCCACCAGCAACACGCGTTGGCCGGGGATCACCGCATCCTCATGCATGGCGATGCGATCGCTGCCATATTCGAGCGCATAGTCGACCGCGACGGTCGCGCCCGGCAGCTTGCCGTCCTTGCGGATCAGGACGAGGCCGACACCCAGCCGTGCGGCGACAGCCGCCCCGAAGATGAAGCCCCGCGCCTCGATCCCGGCGACGAGATCGATTCCCTCGGGTGCGAGCGCCGTCAGCCGCTCAACCGTCTGTGCGAGGCCCCATGGGTCCAGCAGAAGCGTGGTGATGTCGCGAAACTGGATGCCCGGCTTCGGAAAGTCGGGGATGGTGCGCACCAGTGCGCGCAAGTCTTGATTGTCGCTCATCCAAAACGCTCCTGGTTCAACAGGGCCAGCCGTGCGCGGCTCGCATCCGGCCACGCATCCCGCGCCGTGATCACCGCATCGGTCAGCGCGTGGCGACACCCCTCGCCGCACGTCGCGCCTGAAGGCGTGGCCACCACTGCGGCGACGAGCGCCTGCGCGGTGCCGGCATTCGCCGCAAGCACGCGAACGATGTCGTCCGTGGAGACGGACGCGTCCGACCAGGCATCGTAATCCGTCACCATCGCCACGCTGGCGTAGCAAAGCTCCGCTTCACGGGCGAGCCGCGCCTCGGGCAGGCCGGTCATGCCAACCACATCCATGCCCCACGCCCGATGCAGCCGGCTTTCGGCGGCAGTGGAGAATTGCGGTCCCTCGATCACCAGCATCGTGCCCGATGTGGCATGAGGCACGCCCAACTGGATCAGCGCGGCCGTTGCGAGCGCACCGAGGCGGGCGCAGGTCGGCCGCGCGAAGGAGACATGGCCGACAATGCCGTCGCCGAAGAAGCTGCGCGGTTGGCGCACGGTGCGGTCGACCATCTGATCGACGACGACGAAGCTTCCGGGCGCCAGATCTTCGCGGAAGCTGCCGACAGCGGAGACGGCGAGCAGCTCGGTGCACCCCGCCGCTTTCAAGGCCGCAATGTTGGCTCTGGCGTTGATCTCGTCCGGCGCGATGCGGTGGCCGCGGCCATGGCGGGGCAGGAACACGATCTCCCGACCTGCTAGCGTTCCGAACAACAGCTGGTCGGACGGGTGACCCCACGCAGTCTCGACCGTCCGCCACGCTGCATCGGCCAGCCCGGGCATGCGGTAAAGCCCGCTGCCGCCGATGATGCCCAGCCTGCCGCTCGCCGTCACCTGTGCGCTCCTTGAGGGTGCGACTGCTGATGCGGCCGGCCCCGATCAAACGAAAAGGGCGGAGCCATCGACCGATGCCCCCGCCCCGTTCCTGTCATGTGTCGAACGCTCAGGCGTCGGTCAGGCTGGTGCGCTTGCCGTGCTTCTTCTTGTCCCGCCAGATGTTCTGGTAGGCCATGTAGGCCAGCGTCGTCGCGATCAGCAGGAAGATGATCGTCGCCACGCCCGCCCGGTGACGGCCTTCCAGCTCCGGCTCGGCCGTCCAGACGAGGAAGGCGGAGACGTCCTTGGCGTAATTCTCGACCGTCGCAGGCGTACCGTCCGTATAGGTCACCTGGCCGTTGGCGGTCAGCGGCGGCGGCATCGCGATGTTGAGGTTCGGGAAGTACGGGTTGAAGTGCAGACCTGCGGGCGGCTGGCCGTCGGCCGGCAGCGCTTCGCCATGCTCGTTCTTGTAGGTCTTCGGATCGCGATAGCCCGTCAGCAGCGAATAGACGTAGGGCGCATGGCCCTCGCGCGCCTTGGTAATCAGCGAAAGATCCGGCGGCAGCGCATTGTTGTTCGCAGCACGCGCGGCCGTCTCGTTCGCATAGGGGCTCGGCATGAAGTCCGACGGCAGCGCCTTGCGCGTCGCGGGCTCACCCGTGTCCGGATTGATCGACGGAACCTCGATCTGCCACTGGCTGGCGATCGCCTTCACCTCGGGTGCGGTGAAGCCGAGCGCTTCGAGGTGACGGAAGGCGACCAGCCGCATCGAGTGACAGGCCGCGCAAACCTCCTTGTAGACCTGGAAGCCGCGCTGCAGCTGCGCCCGGTCATACTTGCCGAGCGGGCCATCGGACGCGAGCTTCAGCTCCTTATGCTCGAGGTGGAAGCGCTGCTGCGTGCTTTCCGGCTCCGACTCGTAGGAGGCGGTGACGATCGCGAACAGCAGCGACAAGAGGAAGCCAAGGCCGACGATCGGCGCGATCAGCGGGGCGAACAGGCGGAACATCGTGTGTGTCGCTCCTTGGGCTTCAGGCGGCGGGCTGCGGCGCGGGGCCGTGGCCTGCATGGCTGGCATCGGCGACGCCGTAGGGCGCGCTCTCCTCATCTTCGCCGTGCAGCACGGACTCGGAGATGGAGCGCGGCAGCGGCAGCGGCCGCTCGATCATCGAGACGATCGGCAGGATGATCAGGAAGTGCGCGAAATAATATCCGGCGCAGATCTGGCTCGCCAGCACCGTCTTCCAGTTCGGCTCCGCCTGGCCGAGATAGCCGAGCAGGATCACGTCGACCACCAGCACCCAGAAGAACTTCTTGTAGAGCGGGCGATAGTTGGACGAGCGGACCGGCGAGCGATCGATCCACGGCAGGAAGAACAGCAGCAGGATCGAGCCGAACATCGCCAGCACGCCCCACAGCTTCGCCGGGATCCACAGGAAGTCGCCGGTGAAGGCCTTCAGGATCGCGTAGAAGGGTAGGAAGTACCATTCCGGCACGATGTGCGCGGGCGTCGAGAGCGGGTTGGCCGGGATATAGTTGTCCGGGTGGCCGAGCGCGTTCGGCATGAAAAACAGGAACAGCGAGAAGACGAGCAGCGCAACGCCGACGCCGAAGCCGTCCTTGGCCGTGTAGTAAGGATGGAACGGCACCGTATCCTGCGGGCCCTTCACGTCCACGCCGGTCGGGTTGTTCGAGCCCGGAATGTGCAGCGCCCAGATGTGCAGGATGATGCAGCCGGCGATCACGAACGGCAGAAGATAGTGGAGCGAGAAGAAGCGGTTCAGCGCATCGTTATCCGGCGCATAGCCACCGAGCAGCCAGATGCGGATCGGCTCGCCCACCACCGGAATGGCGGAGAAGAAGCCGGTGATGACCTGCGCGCCCCAGAAGCTCATCTGACCCCAGGGGAGGACGTAGCCCATGAACGCCGTCGCCATCATCAGCAGGAAGATGACCACGCCGATCAGCCACACCATTTCGCGCGGCGCCTTGTAGGAGCCGTAATAGAGGCCGCGGAAGATGTGGATGTAGACCACCGCGAGGAAGAAGCTGGCCCCGTTGGCGTGCGCGTAGCGGATGAACCAGCCCTGGTTCACGTCGCGCATGATCTTCTCGACCGAATCGAACGCGACCCCGCCGTTCGCGGCATAATGCATGCCCAGCACGACGCCCGTGACGATCTGGATCACCAGTGCCAGGCCGGCGAGCACGCCGAAGTTCCAGAAATAGTTGAGGTTACGCGGCACCGGATAGCCAGCGCCGATCGCATTGTAGACGAGGCGCGGCATCGGCAGCCGTTCGTCCAGCCAGCGCATCAGCGGGTGCTTGGGGGCGTAATGGGCGGCCCAGGGAAAGCTCATCTCTCTTACCTCAGCCGATCTGGATCACGGTGTCGGACTTGAACGCATAGTCGGGGACGACCAGGTTCTTCGGCGCGGGGCCCTGCCGGATGCGGCCTGCCTCGTCATAGGCGGAGCCGTGGCACGGGCAGAAATAGCCGTTGAACGGGCCCTTATTCTCACCCTCGCCGATGCCGAGCGGGATGCAGCCGAGGTGGGTGCAGACGCCCAGCTGAACCAGCCAGTTCTGCTTGCCCTCCTTGGTCCGCTCCGCCAGCGTCTGCGGATCGCGGAGCGACGAGGCCGGCACCTTGTTCGCCGAGGCGACTTCGGCGGGCGTCAGGTTGCGGATGAAGACCGGCTGCTTGCGCCAGCTGGTCTTGATCCCCATCCCGGATTCGATCTTGGAGATGTCCACTTCGATCGAGGCGAGCGCGAGCACGTCGGCCGACGGGTTCATCTGGTTGACCAGCGGGATCACGATCGCCGCGGCACCGACGCCGGCGAAGCTGACCGCGGCGACGTTCAGCCAGTCGCGGCGGCGCAGGCCATGTTCGGGCGGCGGCGCCTCACCCGGGGGAAGATCGGTCTGGTCGAGCGTCGCCATCAAGGAAGCCCCATTAGAAACTCATTGCACGGACGGCAGGGCGGAGCATGCCGCTCCCCCTGCCGGAGTCCGGAACGGCGGTTCGGATGTAAGAAGCCCCCGCCAAGGCCGGCTGATAGCGCTGCCGACGCGCGCTTGCCAACCCATGAATTGCCCGGTTCGCCGCGCTGCGTCATCGCGGGTTTATCGCACGAGGGCAGCGGACGGCTTTTCCGCGGCTTCGCAGGGCGCTAGCAGCATCGTCATGCGCCTCGCGCTTCATGAACCCGATATCGCCGGCAATGCCGGTACGATCCTGCGGCTGTCCGCCTGCTTCGGCGTGGGCGTCGACATCATTGAGCCCTGCGGTTTCGCTTTCTCCGACCGGGCGCTGCGGCGGGCGGGCATGGACTATGCCGATCTCGCCGAATGGCGGCGGCATGCCGATTGGGCCGCGTTTCGCGCGGCCACGCCCGGCCGGCTGGTGCTGCTGACCACCCGCGGCACGATGACGCACACCGAGGCCGAGTTCCGCGCCGACGATGTGCTGCTGCTGGGGTCCGAGAGCCGCGGTGCGCCCGACCATGTCCACGAAGCTGCCGATCTGCTCGTCCGCATCCCCCTCATGCCGGGGCGGCGCTCGCTCAACGTGGCGGTGGCGGCTGGGATCGCGCTTGGCGAGGCGCTGCGCCAGACAGGGCGCCTCCCCGCCTGAGACAATTCGTCCCGTCGACAAGCGGCCAGCCGACGATAAGGAGGGGCCATGCTCACTCTGGACACCGAACAGCAGGCCGCGCGCACCTGGTTCGAATCGCTGCGCGATCGCATCTGCGCCGCATTCGAGGCGATCGAGCGCGAAGCCGGCAGCGATGCCGCCTTCGACTTCACGCCCTGGGCGCGCGAGGGCGACGAGGATGGCGGCGGCGGCATGCGCGGCGTGATGAAGGGCCGCGTGTTCGAGAAGGTGGGCGTCAACGTCTCCACCGTCGGCGGCGCCTTTGCGCCCGATTTCGCGGGCACGATCAACGGCGCCAGCGCGGACGCACCGCACTTCTTCGCGACCGGCATCAGCCTGGTCGCGCACATGACGAACCCGCACGTGCCGGCGGTCCACATGAACACGCGCTTCCTGACCACAACCAAGCGCTGGTTCGGCGGCGGCGCGGACCTGAACCCGCCCTTGCCCTATGACGAGGATACGGCCGACTTCCACACCGCGCTCCGTACGGCGTGCGAGGCGCATGCACCGGTCGGCGACTATCCGCGCTTCAAGCAGTGGGCCGACGATTATTTCTGGATCCCCCACCGCAAGGTTCACCGCGGCGTCGGCGGCATCTTTTACGACCATCTCGACGCACCGTTCGACGAAGGTTTCGCCTTCACCCGCGCGGTGGGCGACGCGTTCCTCGCTATCTTCCCGAGGATCGTGCGGCGCCGCATGGGCCTGCCGGCCAGCGCCGCCGATGAAGCGGCAATGCTGGCGTTTCGCGGGCGTTATGCCGAGTTCAACCTCGTCTACGATCGCGGCACGCTGTTCGGCCTCAAGACCGGCGGCAATATCGACGCCATCCTGATGAGCCTGCCGCCACGTGCGACATGGGCCTGACATGGCGGGCCTGACCGCAGTCTCCAACGGTGAGGTGGCGACGATCGTGACCTCGCTGGAGATGCTCGAGCGGCCGCGTCCTCGCCCCAGGCCCGCCGCGCCGCTCCGCCTGCGGCCTTGGCCCTCCCCCACCCCGTCCAGCTACCGGGCGTTGTTCGCGCGGGTCGGCAGCCCGTGGCTGTGGTTCTCGCGGCTGGTGATGGATGATGCCGCGCTAACCGCCATCATCCATGATCCGCTGGTCCAGATCCATGCGGTGGAGGATGTCGCCGGGCTGGAGGTGGGCATGCTGGAGCTCGACTTCCGCCATTCCGGCACGTGCGAGCTATCCTATGTCGGCCTCATTCCCGAACTGGCGGGCAAGGGGCTGGGCAGCTGGCTGATGGGTCATGCGCTGGCGCTGGCCTGGCGCAAGGGGATTGATCGGGTGTGGGTGCACACCTGCACGCTCGATCACCCCGGCGCGCTCCGCTTCTATCGCCGACACGGCTTCGTGCCGTTCGCGCGCGCCATCGAGACCTTCCCCGATCCGCGGCACAGCGGCATCCTGCCGATCGACGCGGCGCCGCAGATCCCGCTTCTGCCGCTAGACAAGCGCTAGGCGGCGCCTGCAAGCCGGCGGAACAGCATGGCCTGGAACACCAGCGACACTGCCTGCAGCAATGCAACCACGATCGCCGTCACCACCGCCGTCAGCACCACGCCTGCCGCCGGCACACCCAAC
Organism: Sphingomonas jatrophae; assembly: GCF_900113315.1. Taxonomy (GTDB): domain Bacteria; phylum Pseudomonadota; class Alphaproteobacteria; order Sphingomonadales; family Sphingomonadaceae; genus Sphingomonas_P; species Sphingomonas_P jatrophae. The sequence goes on from NZ_FOZG01000001.1 coordinate 1,265,223, forward strand.
AAGCGCGTGACGAGCAACAGGATCGTGCCGAGACTGAACTGCAATGCCATCGTCACCAGCCCGGACGCCAGCGCATAGACCAACGCCACCCACGCGATCCCGCCCGCATGACCGCGGGTGAGCGCGAAAGCGCGGCGGAGCGGCGCCAGCACGGCCAGGGTCGGCGGCTCCGCGGCGAGCAACGGCATCAACACCGCAAACCGCACCGCCAACCAGAGCGACAGCGGCAGGAACAGCAGCATCGATGCGGTCGCCGCCTGCGCCTCGCCCCCGCGCGCGAGCACGGCCACCAGAGCGCCGACCAGCGTGGCGGCAAGCAGCGCCGCCGTCATCGCGACACCGGCCAGCAGCATCGCCACCACCGCGCCGCCCAGCCGCCGCAGGCCGGCACGGAGGGCCTCGCCGACGCTGCCGCCGGAATTGAGCACGAGCGAACTGATCGACAGCGCGCCCAGCATCAGCAGCAGGAGCACGGGCAGCAGCACGATCGCCCACGGGCCGATCGGGATCTCACGCCCAGTCGGCTCGGGCACGGCAAGACCGTAGAGCAAGGTGGCCAGCCCCACGGTCGCCAGCGCCAGCGGGAAAAGCAGCGCTGCCTCGCGCGCGACAAAGCGTCGCGTGTCCTCCCACACGTCGCCCATCGCTGCCCGCGCCATGCCTGCTCCCTGGCAAATCCTCGAAGGGGCGCCCTATCCGCTCGGCGGGGGCGCGGCAATGTCGCGCCGCTTGCGGGCAACAACGCGGCAGGCCATTTCAACAGGATGCCCCCGCTCTCCCAACCGTCATCGTCTCTGCCGACCGATCTGGAGTGGCGCGTTTCGCCAGGCCTGACGCCTTATCCGGTCGCGCTCGAGGAGATGACCGCACGGGCGGCCGCGGTGCGGGACGGCAGTGCGCGCGAGCTTGTCTGGCTGCTGGAACATCCGCCGCTCTACACCGCCGGCACCAGCGCGGTGGCGGGCGAGCTGCTCGTCCCCGATCGCTTCCCTGTCTACGCGGCGGGCCGCGGCGGGCGTTATACCTATCACGGGCCTGGTCAGCGGATCGGCTATCTCGTCATCGATTTGGCGGAGCGCGGGCGGGACGTGCGGCGCTTTGTCCATGCGATCGAAGCTTGGGTGATCGCCGCTTTGGCCGAGTTCGGCGTGCGGGCATGGGCCGAGCCCGAGCGTGTCGGCATCTGGACGAACGGTCCGCGGGGCGAAGCGAAGATCGGGGCGATCGGCGTGCGCGTGCGGCGCTGGGTCAGCTTTCACGGATTTTCGGTAAACATTGCGCCGGATCTGTCCCATTTTAACGGCATCGTCCCGTGTGGGCTCGATTTTCCCGTCACCAGCCTGGCGGAACTGGGGATACCGATCGGGCTTGAGGCGTTCGACATCGCGCTACGGCGAACCGGGCCCGCTTTTTTCGACCATCTTGGTGGCCGTTTCAGCGGCTTGCCGCAGATGGCTTGAGGGACGGAGTCTTTGAAGCTAATGTCCACCACGATTTGGGTATTAAGGGTCAACCCACTCCAAATCGGCACCTAGGGAGTCACCTCATGCGCAACCTCGTTTCCAAGCTGATGACCGGCGGCATGATCGCTGGCGCGGCCCTCCTCGTTTCCGCTTGCGGCGGCAGCGAGACCGCCAACACCGCCGACACCAACATGGCGATGGACAACATGTCCATGGAGTCCGACATGGGCACCATGAACGACGTAAGCGCCGTCGACGCGGCGGGCGCGGACGCCAACATGTCGATGGACAACTCGTCCATGGGCATGGGCATGGACAACTCGTCGATGGGCATGGACAACAGCGCCATGGCCGGCGACAACATGTCGAACGGCATGTAAGTCACTCGACATTTCGAGTTTCGGGACGGGGCTGTCCGCAGCGATGCGGGCGGCCCCTTTCTCGTTCCAATCGTTGCACCTCTTGCACGACGAAACGCCCCGACGACGAGTCGAGCCGTTAACGCGTTAGCCTGCGTCCGCTTTGCCCCCCTGCCCACGACAAGCTATTGGGACGGTTCGGGGAGACTACCATCATGCCGCTTCGCCATGTCCTGCTCGCTGCGGTTACCGCAGCTGTCACCTTCACTGCGCCGGCTTCCAGCGCCGCTGCTTCCTATCTTTTCTGGGTTCCGCCCAATTTCAGCGGCTCCGCGGTGCGTGGAGATGAGCCCGGGATTGCCCTGCCCATGCCGGGTGCGACCGACGCCGAACTGCGCTCACACCTCCTTTGGAACATGCGGGCCGGCCTCAACGTCGCGGCGCTGCAATGCCAATTTTCCCCCGCGCTCGCGACGGTGAAGAATTACAACGTCCTGCTGTCACAGCATAACGCTGAGCTGGCCGATGCCTACAAGTCGGTCAGCGGCTACTTTAAGCGGACCGGCGGCAAGAAGTGGCAGACCGCGCTCGATCAATATACGACGCGCACCTATAACGGCTTCTCGACGCTGCACGCCCAGCTCGGCTTCTGCGAGGCTGCCGGATCGATCGGCCGCGCCGCCCTGGAGCAGCCGCGTGGCAAGCTGTTCGAGGTCGCTCAAGGGCGCATGCGCGAATTTCGCAACAGCCTCGTGCCCGTGGGCGACGGCCTCTTCGTCCGCCGCCCGGCGCCCGCCCACCTGCCGCTGCCGACGCTGGCGGAGGAATGCTGGGACAAGAAGGGTGTGATGAAGAAGAAGTGCTGGAGCCTGCCGCTCAGCTGATCCGACGGTGAGGCGGGCGCCACCCGGCGCCTGCCTGCCGCCCTCTGGCTCCGGTCAGCGACGCCGAGAGGACAGCGCACCGACGGTCAGCGCGGCAGCCGCGGCCGCCAGTCCGATTAAGCCAGGCCACTTCTGCAGCTGCAAGGCAAGGCTGCTCCGTCGTACGAAGACGTTCTGGCTGCCCCGCTTTTCCCCATCGGCGCGCGGCTCGTAGAGATTGTCGCGGCGGTGTGGATCCCCGGGGTCGCCGGGCTTCTGCTGGGCCGGCGTACCGAATGCTTCCATGGCCTTGTCGGTCAGCCGGGGCGCAAGCTGCCCCATCACCGACGACAGCAGCCCGCCGCCCCCGACATAAAGCTCGCGCTTCGGATGGGCGCAGGCGAACAGCACGGCATCCGCCACGACATCGGGGTGATAGAGCGGCGGCGGCAGCCGCGGCGGCGCGTCCATGTAATTTCGCGCATGTTCGGGGAAGAGGGTGTGGATCGGGCCGGGCTTGATCAGCGTGACCGATATGCCCGCCTGTTCCCGCTCCAACTCCATGCGCAGCGCATCGGTCATGCCCTGCACCGCATGCTTGGCTGCGCAATAAGGCCCTTGCTGAAGGATCGCGCGATCGCCTAGCACTGAACCGATGTTGATGATCGCACCGCCCCGCCCGCGCAGGTGGCGCGCGGCGATCAGGCTGCCATAAAGCACGCCGAAATAGTTCACGTCGATCACGCGGCGATGATCCGCAACAGGCACCTGCTCCAGCGTGCCGTAGGTCGCCGCAGCGGCATTGTTCACCCAGCTGTCGAACCTGCCGAACGTATCGATCGCAGTCTGCGCGATGCGCTCAACGGCGGCTTCATCAGCGACGTCGGCCACACAGATGGCGGCACGCCCGCCCGCCGCCTCGATCCGCGTCTTCACCGTCGTGAGCGCCGTCTCGTTGCGCGCGGCCAGCACGACCGCGGCCCCCTGCGCGGCCGCAGCTTCCGCAATGGCAAGGCCGTTGCCGCTGGTCGCCCCGGTGACGACGATCACCTGTTCCCGGATCGGCTTCAATCGCACTGCTTCGTCTCCCGCCACGCGCCCGGCGCGATGCGCGGTTTGAACCAGCCGCCGGTCCAAATGATCCGGATCCCAGCCACATGCCCGGAGCTAGAGCACGCGGACGCGACCAATCGACGGAAGGTCGGGAGCGGCAGCGTTTAAGTTGCCATCGTAAGCGATGGGTTAGATCGTGATCGCGACAAAGACCGCACCGGTCTCATGCTTGCGCTCGGCCGTGTCGAATGCCTCGTTGATCCGATCGAGCGGGAAGCGGTGCGTGACCAGCTTCTTCACGTCGATCCGCCCCTTGGCGATCAGATCGAGCACCATGCCCTGCTCGCGGTAGATTTCGTGCATCGCGAAGCTTGCGCTCGGTACGATGCTGATCTCGCTCATCTGGATGCGCTGCCATTCGAGCGGGATGGAGGTCTCGCCCGCATCGAAGCCGCCGACGAGCACCACCTTGCCCGCGCGTCGCGCCATCTTCGTCGCCTGCGGCAGCGTCTGCGGCATCTGTTCGCCGCCGACGCATTCGAACACGATGTCCGCGCCGCGCCCGCCGGTGAATGCCTTGACGCGCTCCACCGGATCCTCGGCGGCGCTGTTCACGACCGCATCGGCGCCGACTTCGCGTGCAAGGGCCAGCGCGCTGTCCACCACATCGCAGATGATCACGTCCGCACCGCTGGCCTTGGCCAGCATCATCTGACCGAGACCGATCGGCCCCGCCCCGATCACCGCCACCTTGTCGTTGATGCCCAGCCCCGACAGATGCTGCGCATGCAGGCAGACCGAGAAGGTGTCGATCAGCGAAGCTTCCTCAAAGCTGACATGATCGGGCAGCTTGTAGAACTTCTCGGCGGGGCCGACGACATATTCGGCGTATGCGCGCGATACGTACCGGGTCCGCACGTCATACAGATGCTCGCAGATGTTATAGCGCTGGATGCGGCAATAGTCGCACACGCCGTCGCCCATCACCGTTTCGATCACCACCCGGTCGCCGGGCTTCACATTGGCGACGCCTTCGCCGACCTCGACCACCTCGCCCGCCAGTTCATGCCCCATGATGTGGCATTCCAGCTCCGGCTCATGCTTCTTCCAGTGGCGCAGATCGGTGCCGCAGATGCCCGCCACGCGCACGCGGGCCAGCACGAAATTGGAGGCAGGGATGATCGGCCGCTCGGCCTCCCTGACTTCGAACGTGCCCTCGGCGGTCTTCAGCGCGGCTTTCATGGCAACGCGGCTCCTTCGGGCAGGATCAGCTCGTCTTCTGGATGCGCGGCTCGATGCGCAGGTTGACCACGTCGGTCGCGGCCGAGCGGGTCAGGACGAAGCGGATCGCATCGGCAATCTCATCCGCCTGGAGCATCTGGTGCCTGGCGATCGCCTCGCGTTTCTCCTCCTCGCTGCATTGCTGCATGTCGGTGTCGATCGATCCGGGCTGGATCACGCTGACCTTGATGTTCTTCTCCGCCACTTCCTTGCGAAGTGTCTCGGCGAAGGCCTGGATGCCCGCCTTGGTCGCGGCATAGACGCTCTCGCCCGCGGCCTTGATCTCGGTACTGATCGAGCCGACGAACAGCAGGTGGCCGCCCTGCCCCTCCATCCGCTTGATCGCGCGCCGCGCGCTGGCGAGATAGCCGACAAGGTTCGTCTCGATCACGTTGCGCCAGGCATCCTCCTCCATCTCGTGGATCGGCTGCGCACCCAAGGCGGCGTTGGCGACCAGCATGTCGAGGCCGCCCAACTGCGCATCCACCGCTTCGAACACCTGATCGATGCCCTCGCGGGTGGAGGCATCGGCGACGAGGCCGTGGACCTGACCGGTGGCGTTGGCCAGCGCATCGTCCAGCTCCTCCAGATGCCGGCCGAAGGTCAGCACGCGCGCGCCCTCGGCCGCCAGCAGCTCGACCGTGGCGCGGCCGATGCCGGTCGTGCCGCCGGAGACGAGGATGCGCTTGCCCGCAAGCGAGGTGAGTGAGATCGGCATGGTTACTCCCACGTGAGGATGACCCGGCCGCTGGCCGGGACATGATAGTCGATGCGGTCGGCGGAGGTCGCGACCGGGCGGATCGTGTCGCCGCCTGCGGTCCGCAGGGTGCATTTCGGCAGCTTGCGCCGCTTCAGCCGCACCAGCCGCAGATTGGCGGTGCAGGTCTCGCCGCCATCCAGCGTGATCGACAAAGCGTGGTCGCCACTGCGCTCGTTCGCCCGCAGGAAATGGTCGCAGTTCAGCCGGAAGGGCGCACCCTCGACATGGTGGAAGCCGCGCGTGGCGAAGATGAAGGCCGCGCCCGCACCGTAGACCTCCTGCCCGACCTGCCCCGCCGGCTGACCGTCGGGGTAGAGATCCTCAACGGGGAAGGAGAGCTTGCGGTCGATATGTCCGTTCGGCTCGCGCTGCTTCTCCGCCAGCGCCTCGGACGGCAGTGCGTCCGGATAATAATACCAGGCGCGCGAGAGAGCATATTTGCAATATTCGCCCACCAGCATGCGCGCGGCAGGATCCAGATCCGGGCCGCTATCGTCCATGTAGCGTTCGAACGCGACGAAGCTGTCGAAGCATTCGTAGATCGCCATGTACGGTGCGTCCTGCAGGCAGGTCACGCCCATGAACGTCTCGTAATGCTCGGCATGGCCGAGCTTGCTTTCCCACATGACGCTATTGTGGAAGAAGCTGCCGAGATAGACGTAGCTCTGTTCCAGATAGACGGCTTCGTTGGTGATACGCCACAGCCGCATGCAGGCCGCGGCACCCCAGGCGGTCAGGTTCGCCTGGTAATTGACGTTGAAGCGCAGCCCCATTGCCGCATCGATCGCGGCGCGTGCCTCGTCGAGGTAGCGCTTGTCGTCGGTCAGCTCGAATGCCTGAAGCATCACCCAGGCATAGACACCGCTCACGTCCGTCTGCCCGCGTCCATCCGCAGGTGCCGTTTCCTCGATCACCGAAAAGTCGGTGACGTCATATTGAATGGGCCAGTGATAGTCGAAATGGTGCGCCGCGCGGATGCCGTAATCGATCGAGCGCAGGAACAGGTCGTGCGCCTGCTCATCTCCCCTGAGCGCAAGCAGGCCGAGGTTGAGCAGCGGGTGGTAGAGATACCAGCTGTCGACCGCGTCGGCATTCTTGTCCTTGCCGACGTTCGGCAGGTAGCGTCGCAGTGTCTTGAGCTTGGGGTCGTAGAACTTCTCCAGCCCCGCCTTAAGCTCCGCCTCCAGCGGCTGCGGCTCGTCCAGCCAGCGCGCCCAATCGTTGATGGCAGCGATCGTCGTCATCTGGACCATGATGTCCGGATATTCGGCGGCGGTATAAGGGTGGACGTAGCGGTGGCCGTAATGCCGGATCGTCGCCTCGGGCGCATCGTGCAGGTCGGCCAGCGTGCGCTCGGCGCGGCCGATCCAGTCGCGATAGTGGGTCGGAGGCAACTCGATCATCGCATAGGCGGCCGCCATCATCTGGAGAAACTGGCGCGCGGACTCCCGCTCATGCGGCGGCGCATCGGCGCGGAAGACGAGGATGACGTCCGAGAGCGCCACCTCGCGGCCAGCCTCCAGTACCTTGGCCTCGTCGCCGTCGGGTGCGGGTGGCAGCCGCTGGCCAAGCTCGGGCCATTGCCCGCCGGCCGTGTCCTTCGGCGTCGTGCCGAGTGCTTTGTGATAGTCGTTAAGCGCGGTCAGGTTCTGGACGTAGAGAACGTTGCCGAATCTCGGCTCCTCCAAGCGGAAGTAGACGAGTGCGGTATTCAGGCCCCGCTGCGTCGCCTCGACCCTGCCATGCGCCGCAAGCGGGTCGTCATCGTCGCCGAGGACATAAAGGTCGCGTGGCGAGAAAGCGGGGATGAGGGGCATGGCGGGCGTGAAGCGCACGGTTGCGCGCAGCCGCTCCAGCATGTCACTCGTCGTGGATAGGGTAATCCGGTGGAGGCCGAGCGGGCTTTCGACGCGGAAGCGCGCCGCCTCGCCCGGCTGCGCCCGCTCCTGTGTGCACGTGAACGGGCCTTCGAGCGACACCAACCTGAGCGCGACGCCGCCACGCCTCTCCCGCCGAACGATCGCCAGCACCGCGCCCGATATGCTCCTGACCTCGACCGAGAGGTCGCCGACTTCGAAGGCCGCGAGCGCGGGGTCATTCGTGCGCAGGGCTGCGCGGATACCGAGCACATGGGGGCTGACGCCCTGCACATTGCGGTCGACTGTCCTGGTCGCCATCGGCCTCTCCAACAGGGTGTCGTGCCGCTCGAACCTCCTTTCCGGGTCTGGGTTCCGCTCACGGATCAACAGCTTACATGGGTTAATCGATTCATGATGAAGAGCGTTGGCGCGCACCAGCAGGCGCCTGACGGGAACCTGTCGCTGCCGGCCTGCGCTCTAGCCAGGACAGGCCCGCATGGAGGATGAAGCGATGACCGAAGCCACTTGGAGCGGCACCGCGGCAGGCGGCGAGATCGACTGGCGGATGAGCGCCTCGCTCGAGAACGTGCCGCGGGGCGACGAGGATCTTGCCGAAGTGACCAGTCTGGAGCGGGCGGTGCTGGCCTGGCAGGCGCTCGATCCGGAGCATCGCGCCGCAGCCGTCCTCACCGCCGAGCGGCCGATCCAGATCGACGGTGCGGCCATCACCCGCTTCACTGCCGACGGCATCGCCTCACTGGCCGAGCACCTTCCGGCCGCTCCCGACGCGAGTTGAACTATTCGAGAGGCCGAGCGCGCCCGCTCAGCGACGCACATCCAGGCCGCCGCTCCGGAACGCCGCAATGTCACGCTGCGTCGCCTGGCTGAAGTCGCCTGGCGTCGCGTGTTTCAGCGCAGCGACCGCCAAGCCGAGCGAGGCCGCCGCTTCTGGCCCATCGTCCAGACCGGCGAGCACGCCGGCGGCAAAGGCATCGCCCGTACCGATCCGATCGACGATGTCGGTGATGTCGAGCGCCGCCGTCTCGTGCCACGCCTCCCGCTCGTCAACCCGAGCGGACAGGCGATGATGGCCTGCGCTGAGGGCCTGCCTCGTGGTCGACGCGATGTGGGTCAGGCGTGGAAATCGCCCGAACGCAGCCAGAGCCGCTTCGCGCCGGCCATCCGGCTCGTCCCCGTCGAACGGACGGCCGAGCAGCAGCGCCACGTCGCGGTGGCTGCCGAACAGCAGATCCGCCTGCTCGACATACTCGGACAGGATCGCGCCGGGATCGTCGCACCATTCCGCCCACAGGCTCGGGCGGAAATTGCCGTCGAACGATATTCGCACGCCTGCCGCACGCGCCGCCTCGATCGCGGCCAGCCCGAGCTTGACGGCGTCAGGCCCGAGCGCCGGGATCACGCCCGACAGGTGCAGCCAGCTCGCGCCAACAAGCAGCGCAGGCCAATCGAAATCCTCCGGCCGGGCGCGCGCGAAGAGGCTATCGGCACGGTCGTAGATGATCGACGGTGCGCGCAGTCCCGCGCCCGGCGTCAGATAGTAGAGGCCGAGCCGCCCCTCGCCTCGACTGACGCCGGACACATCCACACCGTGCATCCGCACCGATGCGACCACGGCATCGCCGACCGCATCGTCCGGCACCACCGTGACGAGCGCTGCCGCGCGGCCGAGCTTCGCCAGCGCCACCGCCATGTTCGCCTCCGCCCCGGCAAAACGCGCCTCCAGCCGCGCGGACTGGAACAGCAACTCGCGATCCGGCGCGGCCAGACGCAGCAGCACCTCCCCGAAACAGACCGTGCGGCCCGGCTGGCCCATGCTCGCTTCCCTTATTCCATGGCCGCCAGCACACGATCGACCGGTGCCGTGGCGAAGGCGGTATAGCGATCGGACACGGCATAAGGCAGCAACAGGACGCGGTCATGCACCAGCCCGCCGCAGCTATAGACGACATTCGGCACATAGCCGCCCCGCTCCTCGGGGTGCGGGCGCAAGAGCGGCTGCGGCGTCCGTGCCAGCACGCGCGTGGGATCGTTCTTGTCCAGCAGCACCGCGCCGATCGAATAGCTGCGCATCACGCCGACGCCATGCGTCAGCACCAGCCAGCCCTCGTCCAGTTCGATGGGAGAGCCGCAATTGCCGATCTGGACGAATTCCCAATCCTGCTGCGGCCGCAGCAACAGCTCCGCTTCCTCCCAGCGATAGGGGTCATTCGAGCGCATCAGGTAGATGTTCTCGTTATCGAGCCGGCTCAGCATGGCGAAGCGCCCGCCGATGCGCCGCGGGAACAGCGCCATGCCCTTGTTGCGCACGCATGCGCCGGTGAGGGGCCGCAGGGTGAAACAGTCGCCGTTCAGTGTCTCCAGCATCTCCGAACGCGCCTCGCGCCCGTCGAATGCCGTATAGGTGGCGAAGACGCGCGAGGAGCCATCCTCCTCGGTGAAGCGGACGAAGCGGGCATCCTCGATCCCCTGCCGCTGGCTGTCGGTCACGGGAAACAGGACGGCATCCGCCGGCGCGATCGATTCTGGCCAGGAGAAGATCGTCCGATCCTCGACCTCATGCTCGACGATCGGCATCACCGCCCGCTCACCGACCGGATCGAGGATCGGCTCGCTCCCCGGCCGCCAGCGCAGCACGCGGAAGGTGACGGAGGAGATATGCCCCTCGCCGACACCGCGCAGCGACATGAGCAGCCGGATCTCTCCATCCGCAAGCCCTGCCTGATCGGGGTGCGGGATCACGCTCGGGTTGAACAGCGCCGCGGATTCGAAGGCATATTCCTGGCTGAAGTAAGCCCCTGCCAGCACCGCCCGCTGCGGATCGAGGGCGGGCAGATCATGCGACCGGCGAACTGCCTCGAACCGCTCGCGCAGCCGCGCCTCGGGCTCGACCATCCGTTCGGCAAGGGGCCGGCGCAGGAGACCGCAGAGGGCGTTCACCCGCTCGTCCGGCAGTCCGGCGATCCGGTCGGCGATGCGGCGCACACGCGGCACTTTCGCGCCCACGCCGGCCGGATCGCCCGGCTCGAACGGGCGGATCACCGTGCGGCGCGGATCGGGCTGGAGCGTCAGCTCGAGCTTGGTGACCACGTCCTGCGGACCGATCGACGTGTCTCGCACGTCGCCATGCGCCTCCGGCCGATCCTGTGACGAAGCCCGGTCTCCACCGATCATGCCGTTCTTCACCACCTATGTTACTCCGCCGCCGAACCCTTGCGCGGTGCGGCAAGTTCCGCCTGCGGCACGACGCGGCGAGGCCGGCGGCGCGGACACCTAACCGTGGCCGGACGTTCACCCGGCACCATCCCTCCGGAGTTCCCGCCAGTGCCGCCATCGTCCGACGCCGTCCTGCCGCCTGCGACCCTGGTGATCTTCGGCGCGACCGGCGACCTCACCGCGCGGCTGCTGATGCCGGCGCTGACGACGTTGCGCCGCCAGGGCTATCTCGACGACGGTCACGGGGTTCTCGGCATCGGGCACAGCGAGGGCGATGCGACGATGCTGCGCGACAAGCTCGACGCCTTTCGCGCGGAAAAGGGTGGCGAGGGCGACGCGGACAAGGATGCGGCCTGGTCAGCCCTGCTCGATCAAGTCGATTATCTGAGCGGCGATTTCGAGGATGACGCGCTCTATGCGTCTCTGGCGGAGCGGATCGAGGGCAATGTCGTCTTCTACCTCGCAGTGCCGCCGAAATTCTTCGCGCCCATCGTCGAAAAGCTCGCCTCATGCGGGCTGACCAAGGAGAGCGATGCGGGCTGGCGCCGCATCATCATCGAAAAGCCGTTCGGCCATGATCTTGAGTCCGCCGCGGCGCTGAACGCCCGCCTGCTCGCCTGCGTGCCGGAGACGCAGCTCTACCGGATCGACCATTTCCTCGGGAAGGAAACGGTGCAGAACATCGTCGTCGCACGCTTCGCCAACACCATCATCGAGAAGATCTGGAACAGCGACTGCATCGATTCCGTGCAGATCACCGCCGCGGAGACGGTGGACGTGGGCACGCGCGGCTCCTTCTACGATGCGACGGGTGCGCTGCGCGACATGGTGCCGAACCACCTCTTCCAGATCCTCGCCACGCTGGCGATGGAGCCCCCGGCCAGCTTCGATGCTGAGTCGGTGCGTGACGAAAAGGCCAAGGTGCTGCGCGCCATCCGCCTCTACGATCCGGCGGAAGCGGCGGAGAACAGCGTGCGCGGCCGCTATGGCGCGGGGCGGATCGGCGATCGCACGATCCCCGCCTATCGCGACACGCCCGACGTGGCGGCGGACAGCCGCACCGAAACCTATGCCGCGTTGAAGCTGATGGTGGACAGCTGGCGCTGGGCCGGCGTGCCCTTCTATCTGCGCACCGGCAAGGCACTCACCGCGCGGGACACGGAGGTCGTCGTCACCTTCCGCCAGGTGCCCTTCGCCCACTTCCCGCGCACCCGCGGCGCCGATCTGCCGGCAAACCGCATCGTCTTCCAGATCCAGCCCGACGAGGGCATCGACATGGACGTCTCGATCAAGCAGCCGGGCCCGGAAGTCGCCACCGAGGGCGCCACGCTCGCCTATCGCTATCCGCGCAGCGCCGATCTCGCGCATCTGACCGGCTACGAATCGCTGCTGCACGACGTGCTGACGGGCGATCAGTCGCTGTTCCAGCGAGCCGATGCGATCGAGGCGGGCTGGCGCGCAGTCCAGCCGTTTCTCGACGCCTGGAGGGAAAGCGAGCCCGAGACATACGAGCCGGGCGGCACGGGGCCCGCCGCCGCGGATCGGCTGATCGAGCGGGACGGGCGCCGCTGGCACAGCATCGCCCGGCCCGAGGGTTGATCCTCAGCCGCTGAGGCAGGCAGTGATGGCGCGGATGACGTTCGCCGTTTCGGCCGGATCACGCACGGCGATGCTGTCGATCCCCGCCGCACGCACCGGATCGTCATTGCCGCCGGGGTAGATGGCGTCGCCCATGAACAGGATCGCCGTCGCGGGCACGCCGCTATGCTCACACAGCCGCCGGATGGCATAGGCCTTGTCGATGCCCTTGCGCGTGATGTCGATCGAGGTCGATCCGCCGACCTTGACCGACAGGTCCGCCAGATCCGCCATCAACGCCTGCTGCAGCGACTTGCGCTTGGCAGTGTCCGGATCCCACGCCGTCTTGGCGTCGAGCGGCGCCTGCTGGCCCAGCGCCGAGAAGGTGATCTGGCTGCCACGATCCTCGATCTGCGGCCCCCACACCTGCTCCCGGTCGAACCCGAGCGATTTCACCGCCTTGTCCAACGCCACAAGGATACGGTCCCGCTCCGCCGCGGTGAACGTCTCCGCATAGACCTGCATCCAGGCGCCGCCCTGATGACGGTAGAGCTTGGCCCCCGTCGTCGGCATGATGAAAAGCCGGTCGAGACGGGTATTGCCGGGCAGGCGCGCGATCACTTGGCGCTCGAACTGCGGCCAATCGCCACCGGAAATCACCGCCACCATCGCGACGTCGAGCAGCTGCTTGATCAGCGCGGCCATGTCGGTGCCAAGTGGCTGCTTGCTCTGCGCCAGCGTGCCATCGAGGTCGAACGCGATGAGCGACTTCATGCCGCACCCCCGATCATGGGCAGCAGGATCGTCTCGATCGCCTGCGCCACGCCATCCTCCTCGTTCGATGCGGTGACGCGGGCGGCTGCGTCCTTCACCTCCTGCGGCGCCTGCCCCATCGCGATGGCGAAGCCGGCGCGCGCGAACATGGCAAGATCGTTTCGCTGGTCGCCCGCCACCGCCACCTCGGCGAGCGTGACGCCCGCCGCGGCGGCCAGCGCGGCGATGCCGTCGCCCTTGTTCGCGCGCGGCGCGGTGATGTCGAGGTAATAAGGCTGGGACCGGATCACCGTCGCCTGCCCCGCCAGCGCCTCCGCCACGCGCCCTTCCAGCGCGGCGAGCGCCGCATGATCAGGGCTGACGGCGACGATCTTGTCCACCGCATCCAGCAGGGTCGACAGATCGGTGCCGATCACCGGATCCTGGTTCGCCGCGCGGCGCTCCCGATCGGTATAATGATCGTCCAGCCGCTGCGCATGCCAGCACCCGGCATGAAACAGCCAGACGATCACCTCCGGCGCCGCGATCAATTCAAGCGCGCGTACGGCGACCTCGGGCGCCAGCCGCTCGGCAGACAGGACCTCCCCGTCCGGCCGCACCAGCGTGCCGCCGTTGAACGCCCCGAGCGCGCCGGACAGGCCCAGCCGCTCCGCGATCCAGAGGATGCCGCTCGGCGGCCGCGCGCTGATCAGCGACACGGGCACGCCCGCTTCCTCAAGTCGCCGCACCGCCGCGATCACCGCATCGGACAGGCTCTTGTCCTCGCGGACCAGCGTGCCGTCGATATCGGAGACGAACAGCCGCGGCGTCATTGCGGCAGTTCGACATGCCCGCCGAAGCCGAAGCGCATTGCGGACAACAGCTTCTCGCCGAACGTGTGATCCATCCGGCTGCGATACCGCGCGAACAATGCCGCGGAGAGGACGTGCACGGGCACAGCCTCCTCCATCGCCGCATCGATCGTCCAATGCCCCTCGCCCGAATCGGCGACGTGGCCGGAAAAGTGATCGAGCGCCGGATCCTCGGCGAGCGCCGCGGCGGAGAGATCGAGCAGCCAGGAGGAGATGACGCTGCCGCGCCGCCACACCTCGGCGATGTCGGTGAGGTTCAGGTCGAACCTTTCATCCTCCGCCAGCCGCTCCGACGCGCGGCCTTTCAATACGTCGAAGCCCTCGGCATAGGCCTGCATCAGGCCATATTCGATCCCGTTGTGCACCATCTTGACGAAGTGCCCCGATCCCGGCGGGCCGGCATGGATATATCCCTTCTCGGCGCGCGGATCCTCATCCGGCTTCTTCTCGCGCGCGGCCGTGCGGGCGACGGTGCCGAGGCCCGGCGCCAGCGTGTCGAACACGGGATCGAGCAGGTCGACCGCGTCCTTCTCCCCGCCGATCATCATGCAATAGCCGCGCTCGAGCCCCCAGACGCCGCCCGAGGTGCCGACATCGACATAACGGACCTGCTTCTCGGCGCAGGCCTTGGCGCGCCGGATGTCGTCCTTGTAGAAGCTGTTGCCGCCATCGATGATGATGTCGCCGAGCCCGGCGAGGTCGAGCAGCGCCGTTACCGTCGCTTCCGTCGGCTCGCCTGCCGGAAGCATCACCCAGAAGATGCGCGGGCTCTCCAGCTTGGCCGCCACATCGTCCAGCGAGGCCGCCGCCGTCGCGCCCTCGGCCGCAAGTGCCTCGATCGCCTTGGCGTCGCGATCAAAGGCGACGACTTCATGCCCGCCGCGCATCAGCCGCCGGGCGATATTGGCCCCCATGCGGCCCAGCCCGATCATCGCAAGACGCATCCGCTTGTTCCTTTCAACCAATCGTCAGAGCGCGGCGATGACCGCGTCGCGCAGGGCGGCGATGCCGCCGCCACCCGCCTTCAGGTGGACGCGCAGCACGCGCCGCCCGCGTGCCGCCAGCACGTCGCTATCCCCGCGCGCCTGGGCGACCTGCACCGTGCCGAAGCTCGCCTTTCGGCCGGGCACCGCCAGATCGGGCTCGGGATCGCGCGTGATCGTCAGGAACGCGCCGCCTGACGGCCCGCCCTTATAGGCCTGCCCGGTCGAGTGCAGGAAACGCGGGCCGAAGCCGGCGACCGTCGCCACGTGGCGCCTGTCCCGCACCGCCGCGCGCATCACCGCGATCGCCGCCGCATCCGCCTCATTCCGTTCGACATAGGCGAGGAAGCCGGCATAGCCGCCCGCCTCAAGGGCCGCGAAGTGGGCGCGCAGCAGCGATGCTGCATCGCCCGTCGTGCCGGCGGGCGCGAACAGCGCGAAGTCGCTCGTCTCGGCGAGGGGCGTCTCCGGATCGAGCTTGCCCGCCTGCTCATAGGCATCGACCAGCTTGCGCGTGGCGACCTTGGCTTCCTCCACGTCCGGCTGGTCGAACGGGTCGATGCCGATGATCGCACCGGCGACTGCGGTGGCGATCTCCCAGCGGAAGAACTCCTGCCCGATCAGGTCGGGCCGCGCGATGCGGATGGTGACCACGGGCTGGCCCGCCGCGCGCAGGGCGGAAAGCCTGGCATCGTCGTCGCTGTCACCGGCCAGCGTGAGGTGAACGAACAGCCGGTCCTCGCCATAGCTGTCCGGCTGGCCGAGCGGCTCCAGATCGACGGGCACGATGCCGCGTCCCTCCTTGCCGGTCGATTCGGCCAGCAGCTGCTCCAGCCACCCGCCGAACGCGCGCAGCTTCGGAGAGGTGACGATGGTCAGCTTGTCGCGGCCCGCCACGGCCGCTTCGCCGATGATCGCGCCCAGCCGGATGCCGGGATTCGCCGCCGGCGGCACGTCACCGCCGCAGGAGAAGACCATTGGCGCCGTCGCCTCGAAGAAAGCGTGCGTGTCGATCCCGATCGCGGCGGCCGGCACCATGCCGAAGGCGGACAGCACCGAATAGCGCCCGCCGATCGCCGGATCGCCCGGAACGACGTGCGCGAAGCCGTCTGCCCTAGCGGTCTTCTCCAGCCCCGAACCCGGATCGGTCACCGCGATGAAGTGATCGCCGCGGCGGCCGCTCTTGTCGAAGAAGTAGGCGCGCAGCAGTTCGGGCTCCATCGTCGAGCCCGACTTGGACGAGACGATGAACAACGTCTCCGCCGGGTCGATCTGCGCTTCCACCGTGGCGATCTGCCCCGGATCGGTCGTGTCGAGCACATGAAGCACCGGGCTGCCCTCGCCCGAGCCGAGGATCTCCGCCAGCACCTCTGGCCCGAGGCTCGATCCGCCCATGCCGAGCAGCACCGCATGGCGAAACCGCTTCGCCTCGCGGGCGATCTGCGCGAGCACGGCAGGGTCCACCTGATTGCCCCGTGCGGCGGACAGCCAGCCGAGCCACCTGGCCTCGTCCCCGCCCGTCCACAGCGATGCGTCTTCCCGCCACAGCCGGCGCGCCCAGCCCTCGGCACGCGCCGTCTCCAGCCTCTTCTTCCCCGCCTGCTGCAGCGCATCCGGCAGCGCGGCTTCGAGCGAATTGAGGCGATCGCCGAGCAACGCCTCGCGCTTGCCCGCAACCGCACCCAGCAGCGCATCCGCCGCGTCGGCGAACAGGCGCACGCCGTCCGGCACGAGCGCCTCGGTGACCCCGGCCAGGTCCAGGCCCAGCCGCTCGGCCTCGGCCAGCACGTGACGCGCTTCGTCGAGATCCGCGGTCAGCGACTGCGCCACGCTGCCATGGTCTCGAAAGGCGACCATCGTCTTGGGCGGCATGGTGTTGACCGTATCCGGCCCGATCAGCTGATCGACGTAGAGCGTGTCCGGATAGGCGGGATCCTTGGTGCCGGTGGACGCCCACAGCAGCCGCTGCGGCATGGCGCCTTTCGCTGCCAGCGCCTGCCAGCGCGGGCTGGCGATCATCTGTTGATACCAAGCATAAGCGAGCTTGGCGTTGGCGATCGCCACTTTGCCGCGGAGCGCCTTCAGCGCGTCGGCCTCGTTGTCGCCCGACTTCACCCGTGCGTCGATCGCCTTGTCGATCTGCGCATCGATGCGGCTGATGAAGAAACTGGCGACGCTGGCGATCCGGTCGATCGGCTCGCCGCGCTCCACCCGCGCCTCCAGCCCGGCCATATAGGCCTCCGCCACCGCTTGGTAAGCAGGGATGGAGAAGAGCAGGGTGACGTTGATGTTGAAGCCGTCGGCGATCAGCTGGCGGATTGCAGGCACGCCGGCCTTTGTGCCGGGCACCTTCACCATCAGGTTCGGCTCGTCCACCGCCGCCCACAGGCGTTGTGCCTCCTCTACCGTCTCCTCGGTCCCGTCGGCGAGATAGGGGGAGACCTCGAGGCTTACATAGCCGTCACGGCCATCCAGCCGGTCGTAGACGGGGCGGAGGTCGGCTGCCGCCGCCTTGATGTCGGCAATGGCCTGGCTCTCATACGTGTCCTGGACGCTGGCATCGGCCTTGCCGAGAAAGGTGCCGAAGCCTTCGTCATAGGCATCGCCATGCCCCATCGCCTTCTCGAAGATCGACGGGTTGGAGGTGACGCCGGTCAGGCCATCCTCCGCCACCAGCGTCTTCAGCCCGCCCTCGTGCAGGAAGCCACGGTCGACGAAGTCGAGCCACACCGCCTGACCGGCGCGCCCCAGATCCGCCAGCCGGCTCACTTCGCCTGCTCCACCAGCTCGCGCGCCAGCTTGCAGACATTGTCGACGGTGAAGCCGTATTTCTCCTGCAGCTTGGCGATCGGGGCGGAGGCGCCGAAGGTGGACATGGCGATCGTCCGGCCGGAGCGGCCGACATAGCGATCCCAGCCGATCGCCCCGCCCTGCTCCACCGCCAGCCGCGCATCCACCTCGGGCGGCAGCACGCTGTCGCGGTAAGCCTGATCCTGCTTCTCGAACAGATACCAGCTGGGCAGCGACACGACGCGCGACTTCACCCCCTCCGCCACCAGCTTCTCATGCGCCGCGGCGACGAGCGGCAGTTCGGAGCCGGTGCCGATCAGGATGACCTCGGGCGCGCCGTCCGAATCCGCGAGGATGTAGCCACCTTTTTCGACCCCATCAGCGGAGGCGTAGCGGCCGCGGTCGAGCGTCGGGATGGCCTGGCGCGAGAAGATCAGGGCGGTCGGCTCGTGCGTGTGGCTGAGCGCCACCTTCCACGCGGCCGCCACCTCGTTCGCATCGCCCGGCCGGATCGTGTCGAGCCCCGGAATGGCGCGGAGCGCCGCCAGCTGCTCGATCGGCTGGTGCGTCGGCCCGTCCTCGCCCACGCCGATGCTGTCGTGCGTGAAGATGAAGATGACGGGCAGCTCCATGATCGCGGCAAGCCGGATGGGCGGCCGCATATAATCGGAGAAGACCATGAACGTGCCGGTGTAGGGGCGCAGATAGGTCAGCGCTATGCCGTTGGCGATCGCGCCCATGGCATGTTCGCGCACGCCGAAATGCATGTTGCGCCCGCCCGGGCTCGCCGCCTCGAGCGAGGGTGCGTCCTTGATCTCCGTCTTGGTCGAGGGCGACAGATCCGCCGCGCCGCCGATCAGCCACGGCGCATGCGCGGCGATGGCGTTGAGCACCTTGCCGCCCGCCTCGCGGCTGGCGATGCCCTTTTCGTCCGCCTCGAACGTGGGCAGCGCATCTTCCCAGCCGCCCGGCAGGCGGCCGCGGCGCAGCTCATCGAGCGAGCGGGCGAGATCCGGATAGGCCTCGCGATAGCGGGCGAACGTCGCCTCCCACGCCTCGCGCAGCGGCCGGCCGCGGCCCGCGACCGCGTTCGTCACCTCTGCCTTGGCCTCTTCGGGCACGAGGAACTGCGCGTCTTCCGGCCAGCCATAGCTGCGCTTGGCGCCGCGTATCTCCTCTTCGCCGGGCGCGTCGCTATGCGCCTTGTGCGTGCCGGCGCGCGTCGGAAAGCCGATGCCGATGATCGAGCGGACGACGATCAGCGTCGGCCGATCGTCCGTCGCGCGGAACTGCTCGAGCGCCTGCGCGAAGGCTTCGGTGTCCTCGGCATCGGGCAGCACGATCGTGTTCCAGCCATAGGCCTCGAACCGTTTCGCCACATCCTCGTCGAAGGCGAGATCGGTGCCGCCCTCGATTGTGATGCTGTTGCTGTCGAACACCCAGCACAGGTTGGCGAGCTTGAGGTGCCCCGCCATCGACGCCGCCTCGCTGGCGACACCCTCCATCAGGTCACCATCCGAGCAGATGACGTAGACGTCATTGTCGAACAGGGTGAAGCCGTCGCGGTTGAACGTCTCGCCCAGCCAGCGCGCGGCGATCGCCATGCCGACCGAATTGCCGCAGCCCTGGCCGAGCGGGCCGGTCGTCGTCTCCACGCCCGTCGTCATGCGATATTCGGGATGACCCGGCGTCTTGGAATCCATCTGCCGGAACTGCTTGATATCGTCGAGGCTGACCGCGGGCTTGCCCGTCGGCTGCCCATCGGCATCGATCTCCTGCACGTCGGCCAGGTGCAGCAGCGCATAGAGCAGCATCGACGCATGGCCGCACGACAGCACGAAGCGGTCGCGATTGGGCCAGTCGGGCGCGTAGGGATCGTAGCGCAGGAAGCGCGTCCAGAGCGTGTGCGCGATGGGCGCGAGCGCCATGGGCGTGCCGGGATGGCCGGAATTGGCCTTCTGCACCGCATCCATGGCGAGGGTACGGATTGTATCGATGGCGATGCGCTCGGGCGAGCGCGCGGCGGCGGGCTGATCGGTCACGCTGGGTCTTCCACAGCAACAGGGCAGCAACGCAAACGCGGGCGGACGCGTAAGGATGCTGCGCTGCGACGGACGGCCCGTCAGGCGCGCCGGTTGCGCTGGATCAAGCCGTCGGGCGTGCCGAGGTAGAGTGCATCCACCTCGGTGACGAACAGGCCGTGGCCGAGCACGCCGGGGATCGCGGCCAGCTCCGCTGCCAGCGCGGCCGGGTCGGCGATCGCGCCGAAGTGGCAATCGAGGATGGGATTGCCCTGATCCGTCCGCACCGGAGCGCCGGAAGACACACGCAGCACCGCCTCGCCGCCCAACCGCATGACGGACGCGGTGATGAAGGCGCGAGCGGGTGCGAGCAGCTCGACCGGCACCGGTCGCGCGCCGAGTGCCTCTACCGCTTTCGAGGCGTCCGCAATCGCGATCATGCGCGTGGCGGCCGTCGCCACCAGCTTCTCGCGCAGCATGGCGCCGCCCGCGCCCTTGATCGCGCGGAACCGGGGATCGATCTCGTCCACGCCGTCGATGGCGAGATCGAGCGCGCTGACCTCTGCCATGTCGCGCACAGGAATGCCCCCGGTCCGCGCGGCGACCGCCGTCCGGTCCGACGTGACGACCGTGGTGACGCTCAAGCCCTCCGCCACGCGCGCCGCCAGCGCGGCGATGGCATAAGCCGCGGTCGATCCGGTGCCGAGACCGACGAGCATGCCGGGCTGCACCTCAGCCACCGCGGCCTCCGCCGCGATGCTTTTCTGTCGCTCGGTCTCCGCCGCGGTCAGGCGGCGCTTCCCTTGATCAGCGCCATGCGCAGGCACTGGCAGACGACCTCGTCCCGCTGGTTGAGCAGGCGGTGGGTGAAGGTGACGATGCCGGCACCCGGGCGCGACCTGCTCGGCTTCAGCTCGGTCACCTCGGTCTCGGCGCGGAGCGTGTCGCCGATGAAGACGGGCTTCGGCATGACCAGCTTGTCATAGCCGAGATTGGCGACGAGCGTGCCCAGCGTCGTATCGCCGACAGACAGGCCGACCATCAGCGCGAAGGTGAAGGTGCCGTTGACGAGGATCTGGCCGAACTCGCTCGCCTTCGCCGCCTCCGCATCGAGGTGCAGCGGCTGCGGATTGTGCGTCATGGTGGAGAAGAGGAGATTGTCCGTCTCCGTCACCGTGCGGCGGATCTCGTGGACCAGCCGATCACCGACGGTCCACTGATCGTAGAAGCGCCCCGCCATCAGGCCGCCTCCGCTTTCTCGATCCGCGCGAGCAGCAGCCCCTCGCTCACCTGCCCGCCCTCGCTGGCGCGAAGCTCCGCCACCGTGCCGTCGAACGGGGCGACGAGGCTGTGCTCCATCTTCATCGCTTCTACGGTCAGCAGCTTCTGGCCCTTGGTGACCGTCTCGCCTTCGCTCACCGCCACCGCAATGATGCGGCCGGGCATAGGCGAGAGGATCGCGCCGTCGGACGCCTCCCCGCTTCCCACACCGCGCGCGCGGAACGGACTGAGCCGCCAGACCTGCCCCGCCTCCGCGATCAACCGCACCGGCGCGGGCTCCGCCGGAGCCGCTGGCCGCAGCGCCACCGTCACCTCCGCTCCGTCGAGCAGGAAGCGCCCGGCCGGTGCCACCGGTGCGTTCAGCCGGAACCCCGCCAGCGGCCCGGGTGCAGCGACGGCACCCGCCGCGTCGGCAAGTGCCGCATCGGACGGCGCGGCATCGGGCAACAGCGCATCGCCCTCGCGCGCGATCAGGCCGGTATCCAGCCGCGCCTCGGCGAAGGCCGGATGGTGCAGCGCCTTTACGAGGAAGCCGGCATTGGTCTTGAGCGGCCAGATCGCGGTCTGCGCCAGCGTGTCGGCCAGCCGCAGCCGCGCCGCATCCCGGTCCGGCCCCCAGGCGATCAGCTTGGCGATCATCGGATCGTAGAAGGGCGAGATCTCCGCGCCCTGCTCCACACCCGTGTCGGTGCGGTAGCACGGGCCGATGTCGAACCGCTCGAGCGTGCCGATCGACGGCAGGAAGCCCTTGGCCGGATCCTCGGCATAGAGGCGCGCTTCCATTGCCCAGCCGCGGATCGACAGCTCGTCCTGCGTCTTCGGCAGCGGCTCGCCCGAGGCGACGCGCAGCTGCCATTCGACGAGATCCTGCCCGGTAATCTCCTCCGTCACCGGATGCTCGACCTGGAGCCGCGTGTTCATCTCCATGAACCAGATGCGGTCGGCGCGCAGGCCCTCCGATCCGTCGGCGATGAACTCGATCGTGCCCGCCCCGACATAGTCGACCGCCTTGGCCGCGCGCACCGCCGCGTCGCAGATCGACGCGCGCGTCGCCTCGTCCATGCCGGGCGCGGGCGCTTCCTCGATCACCTTCTGGTGGCGCCGCTGGAGCGAGCAATCGCGCTCGAACAGATGGACGACGTTGCCGTGGCGGTCGCCGAAGACCTGCACCTCGATGTGGCGCGGGTTCGTCACCCACTTCTCCAGCAGCACGTCGGTGTTGCCGAAGGAGGACGCTGCCTCGCGCTGGCAGGAGATCAGCGCGTCGAGGAAGTCCTCGGCCGCATCCACCTTGCGCATGCCCTTGCCGCCGCCGCCGGCGACCGCCTTGATCAGCACGGGATAGCCGATCGCGTCCGCCTCGGCCTTGAGCCGGTCCGGCGCCTGATCCTCACCGAGATAGCCCGGCGTCGTCGGCACGCCGGCCGCCTGCATCAGCGCCTTGGCCGCATCCTTCAGGCCCATCGCGGTGATGGAGGACGGGTTCGGCCCGACCCAGACCAGCCCGGCGTCGATTACGCCTTGAGCAAAGGCCGCATTCTCCGAGAGGAAGCCGTAGCCGGGATGGATCGCCTCTGCGCCGGTCGTGCGGGCCGCTTCGATGATGCGATCACCCAACAGATAGCTTTCGCGCACCGGCGACGGACCGATATGCACCGCCTCGTCCGCCATGCGGACGTGGAGCGCGTGCCGATCCGCATCCGAATAGACGGCGACGGTGCGGACGCCGAGGCGGCGCGCGGTGCGGATGATGCGGCAGGCGATCTCGCCGCGGTTGGCGATGAGCAGGGATTTGATCATCGCGCGGTATCCTTATACCCGAAGGTCACGAAAGTCGCACCAACGACGCGGTTTTCTACGTGCTCCCGGCCAACTGCTCCGGCGCTCATGTAACCGATATGGTTCACCATGACAAGCCTCACATCCGGAAGATGCCGAAGCGCGGCGCCTCGGGCATGGGGGCGTTCAGCGTGGCGGCGAGCGCGACACCCAGCGCGTCGCGCGTCTGGACGGGATCGACGATGCCGTCGTCCCACAGCCGCGCGGTGGCGTAATAGGGGTTGCCCTCATCCTCATATTTCTGGCGGATCGGCGCCTTGAAAGCTTCAGCCTGATCGGGCGTCCAGCTCTTCGCGTCGCGGTGCACCGTCGCCAGCACGGCGGCGGCCTGCTCGCCCCCCATCACGCTGATCCGCGCATTCGGCCAGGTGAACAGGAAGCGCGGCTGATAGGCGCGGCCGCACATGCCGTAATTGCCGGCACCGAAGCTGCCGCCGATCAGCACGGTGATCTTCGGCACCTGCGCCGTCGCCACCGCCGTCACCAGCTTGGCGCCGTTCTTCGCAATGCCTTCCGCCTCATATTTGCCGCCGACCATGAAGCCGGAGATGTTCTGGAGGAACAGCAAGGGGATACGGCGCTGGCACGCCAGCTCGATGAAGTGCGCGCCCTTCAGCGCGCTCTCGCTGAACAGCACGCCGTTATTGGCGAGGATCGCGACCGGCATGCCCCAGATGTGCGCGAAGCCGCAGACGAGCGTGGTGCCGTAGAGCGCCTTGAACTCGTGAAACTCGGACCCGTCGACCAGCCGCGCGATCACCTCGCGCACGTCATAGGGCGCGCGCACGTCCTGCGGCACGATGCCGTACAGCTCCTCCGCCGCGAACTTCGGCGGCACGGGATCGCGCAGGTTGAGATCCGGCTTGAGATCGGGCTGGAGCGTCGAGACGATGTCGCGGACGATGGTCAGCGCATGCTCGTCATTCTCGGCGACATGATCGACCACGCCCGAGCGGCGCCCGTGCAGATCGCCGCCGCCCAGATCCTCGGCCGAGATCACCTCGCCCGTCGCCGCCTGCACCAGCGGCGGGCCGGCGAGGAAGATCGTGCCCTGATTGCGCACGATCACCGTCTCATCCGACATGGCGGGCACATAGGCGCCGCCCGCGGTGCAGCTGCCCATGACGCAGGCGATCTGCGGGATGCCGCGCGCGGACATGTTCGCCTGATTGTAGAAGATGCGGCCGAAATGCTCCTTGTCGGGGAACACCTCCGCCTGATTGGGCAGATTCGCGCCGCCGCTGTCGACGAGGTAGATGCAGGGCAGCCGGTTCTCGAGCGCGATCTCCTGCGCGCGAAGATGCTTCTTGACGGTCATCGGGTAGTAGGTGCCGCCCTTCACCGTCGCGTCGTTGCAGGCGATCATCACCTGCCGGCCGGAGACGCGGCCGATGCCGGCGATGATGCCGGCGCCCGGCACCTCGTCGCCATAGAGTCCGTTCGCCGCCAACTGGCCGACCTCGAGGAACGGACTGCCGGGGTCGAGCAGCCGCTCCACCCGCTCGCGCGGCAGCAGCTTGCCGCGGGCGACATGCTTCGCGCGCGACGCCTCGTTTCCGCCGGTCGCCGCCTCCGCCACTTTCGCGCGCAGCGCCTCGGCGAGCGCGCGGTTGTGCGCGGCATTGGCCTGGAACCCTGCGTCGGACGGCGACAGCTTCGTATCGAGGACGGGCGCGCTCACTGCGCCACCCGTTCCGGCGCGCCGATCAGCTCGCGGCCGATCAGCATGCGGCGGATCTCGTTCGTGCCCGCGCCGATGTCGAGCAGCTTGGCGTCGCGCATGTAGCGCTCGACCGGCCAGTCCCGGGTGTAGCCCGCGCCGCCGAGCGCCTGCACCGCCTCCAGCGCCGTCTTCATCGCATTTTCCGAGGCGAGCAGGATCGCGCCTGCCGCGTCGAACCGCGTCGTCTTGCCCGCATCGCAGGCGCGGGCGACGGCATAGACATAGGCCCGCGCGCTGTTCAGCGCGACATACATGTCCGCCACCTTCGCCTGCATCAGCTGGAAGCTGCCGATCGGCTTGCCGAATTGCTTGCGCTCGCGAACATAGGGCAGGACCACGTCGAGGCACGCCTGCATGATGCCGAGCTGGATGCCCGAGAGCACCGTCCGCTCATAATCGAGGCCGCTCATCAGCACGCCCGCGCCGCCGTTCAGCGGGCCCATGACGTTCTCCTCCGGCACCTCGCAGTCGTCGAACACCAGCTCGGCCGTCGGCGATCCGCGCATGCCCATCTTGTCGATCTTCTGGCCGATGGAGAAGCCCTTGAACTCCTTCTCGATCAGGAAGGTGGTGATCCCCTTCGATCCCTCGCCCGTCTTGGCATAGACGACCAAAGTGTCGGCATAAGGCGCGTTGGTGATCCAGAACTTCGTGCCGTTCAGCACGTAGCGGTCGCCCTTCTTCTCCGCCTTGAGCTTCATCGACACGACATCGGAGCCGGCCCCCGCCTCGGACATGGCGAGGCTGCCGACATGCTCGCCCGAGATCAGCTTCGGCAGATATTTCGCGCGCTGTTCGGCATTGCCCCAGCGGGCGATCTGGTTGACGCAGAGGTTGGAGTGGGCGCCGTAGCTGAGGCCGATCGAGGCGGAGGCGCGCGCCACTTCCTCCTGCGCGACGACATGTTCGAGATAACCGAGACCCAGGCCCCCATCCGCCTCCGGCACGGTGATGCCGTGCAGGCCGAGCGCCCCCATTTCCGGCCACAGATCGCGCGGAAACCAGTCCTTGGCGTCGATCTCCGCCGCCAGCGGGGCGATGCGGTCGGTCGAGAAGCGGTGCGCGCTCTCGCGGATCATGTCGGCATTCTCGCCGAGCGCGAAATCGAAGTCGGTCATGGGTGGCTCTCTCCTGCGACGACCGGGCGTAGCGCATCGCGGAGCTTCGCCAAAATTGAACTTTCCATAACAAGTCCATTGACGATATCTATGCATCCGCGATGCTCGATCGATATCTGCTCCGCTACGCCATCGCGGTGGTCGACCAGGGCAATTTCTCGCGCGCGGCGGCCGCCTGCAACGTGTCGCAGCCGACGCTGTCCGTCGGCATCGCCAAGCTGGAGCGCGAGCTTGGCCAGCAGTTGTTCGTCCGCTCCAACCAGCGCGTCGAGCTGACCGATGCCGGCGCACGCTTCCTGCCGCATGCCCGCCGGATCGAGGCGGAGTTCAACGTCGCGCTCCAGGCGATGGGCCGCGCCACCGACCTGCCGCCGCTCCGCCTCGGCGTGCTGGGCAGCCTGCCCGCTGCCATCGTCGCGCAGGCGGTAGCTGGGACGCGCCCGGGCGAGCAGCACCGCTTCGAACTGCTGTTCGGCAATGAGCGCGAGCTGGCCGGGCATCTCGCCAAGGGCCGCATCGATCTGGCGCTCACCCTCGTCGGCCGCGGCGCCGAGCGGTTCGCGGAGCGCGCGGTGATGAGCGAGGGCTATTCACTCGCGCTCGCCGCCGATCATCCGCTGGCCGACGCGGGCGAGATCGCGCCGGAGCGGCTGGCGAACGAGGCCATGATCGTGCGCCGCCACTGCGAGGCCCTGTCGGAGACCAGCCGCTATTTCACCGAGCGCGGCGTGCGCCCGCACTTCGCGCTCCGATCGACCAATGACGAGCGTGTGCTGGACATGGTGGCCGCGGGGCTCGGCCTCACCGTCATGCCCGATTGCTATGCCCATGCGGACGTCCGCCGGCCGCGGCTGACCGGTTTCGACGCGCGCCGCACCATCGGCTGGGCGGCGGCGCATCACGGCGAGCATCTGCTGGCCGCGCCGCTCCCGCTGATGACCGCCGTCGAGCAGGGCCTGACCGTGCAACACGCCCCTGCCGCGGACGTTGCCGCGCCATGAGCGCACGATCTTCCGACGACGACCTGCTCCAGCCCGGCTGGCGGTCTTCACGCCGCAAGGTGGGCGCGGTGACGCTGCATGTGGTGGAGGCGGGCAAGGCCGGCGCGCCGCTCGTCATCCTGCTGCACGGCTTTCCCGAGTTCTGGTGGGCATGGCGCCACCAGATCGGCCCGCTCGCCGCCGCGGGCTTCCACGTCGTCGTGCCCGATCTGCGCGGCTACAATCTGAGCGACGTGCCGGATGGCATAGACGATTACCGGCTCGACACGCTGGCGGCCGACGTGGTCGCGCTGGCGGACACGTTCGGCGCGGAGCGGTTCCACCTCGTCGGGCATGACTGGGGCGCGGTGATCGGCTGGTGGGTCGCCGCCCTTCATGCCACGCGGCTAGACCAAGTCGTGCTGATGGACGGGCCGCATCCGGACGTCTGGGGCGCACAGATGCTGAAGCATCCGAGCCAGGCGCTGCGCAGCACCTATGCCGCCTTCTTCCAGCTGCCCTGGCTGCCCGAGGCGACGCTCGGCAGCTTCGACCATGCGGGCCTGCGCACCATGCTCCAGGGCAGCGGCAAGGCGGACACGTTCGAGCCGGGTGCGCTGAATCGCTATGTCGCGGCGTGGCGCAATGCCGGGTCGCTCACCGGCATGCTCAATTACTACCGCGCGCTGCGCCGGCGGGAGCGGCCGGCAGCGCCCGCCCGGATCACGCCGCCGACGCTGATCCTGTGGGCGGAGGAGGACCGCTTCCTCGAGCGCCACATCGCCGAGGCGAGCCTCGCCCAGTGCGACGACGCGCGGCTGGAGATGATCGCGGACGCGACCCACTGGCTGCATCTGGAGCAGCCGGCGCGGATCAACGCCCGCATCATCGCCTGGCTGAGCGAGGCGCCCGCTCAGAAGCGGTAGGAGATTGTGCCCATCACGTTGCGCGGTGCGCCCATGAAGCAGTCGCCCCGCGACAGACACGAGGCGTAGAACTTGTCGCCGAGCAGGTTGGTGGCGTTGACGGCGAAGCGCCACTGGCGCCACGTCACCTCCGCCAGCGCATCGACCAAGGTGTTGTCCCCCGTCACCAGCGTCCAGGCCGGGCCGATCGAGGTCCGCTTGCCGGTATAGCGCACGCCCGCACCGCCGCGGATCGACACGTCCTCGCTCAGCTGCACCGTCTTGGTCGACCAGATGGAGGCATTGTGCTTCGGCAGATAGTCGAAGAACTGCGTGTCGCGCGGGGTCAGCTTGTTGTAGCCGTAATTGACCAGCAGCTCGAAATTGCCCGGCAGCGTGCGGCTCGCCTCCAGCTCGATGCCCTTGGTGGTCAGCACACCCGCCTGCGTCACGATCGATCCCGGCCCGAACAGCGGCCGTCCATTCTCCTTGATGTGGAAGCCCGTGACGGTGACGAGGGTGCGCGCATCCGGCTGCCACTTCACGCCCGCCTCATACTGGCGACCGGTCTGCGGCTTCAGCGCGCCGTTCCCGGTGCCGGCGATCGGCAGGAAGCTTTCGGTATAGCTGAAGAAGGGCGACAGGCCCGCGCCGATCTCGCCGATGATGCCCGCGCGGAAGGTGGTGGCCTTGTCGACCGTGTTGACGCGCAGGCTGCGATCCGCCGTCACGCTGTCGCTGCGCACCCGATCACGGCGCACGCCGAGCACGACGGAGACGCGATCGAAGAAGCGGATCTGATCCTGCACGTAGATGCCGAGCTGCTTCTGCGTGTCGCGGCTGAAGTCCGCCGAAACGCTCGGCAGCACCAGGGCGTCATAGTCGATGTCGTACAGGTCGATCTGTTCGACGCCGAAGTTGCTGCTCTTGCGCACCTTGTTCCAGCTGTAATCGATGCCGGCGAGCAGGACGTGCGAGATGTTCGCACCGGTGTCGAACTTGAACTGCACATTGTTGTCGGTCGAGAAGACGTTGAGCCGCGCGAGGCTGGCTTCGCTGTAGAGCCGGATCTGGCGGCGCGCGGCATCCAGATAGGGGTTGGTCGGGTTGGTGTAGCTGTCGGTGTAGTGGGTGAAATAGGTGAGGTCGCTGTCGATGTAGCGGGCCTTCAGGTTCACCGAGACAGTCTCGCCGAACCGCTGCGAGATGCTGCCGCCGCCCTGCAGCAGGCGCCCGTCATACCGGTCCCACCCCGGCTTGCCGACGAACAGGTAACGGTCGAGCCGCGGGTTCGTCCCGTTCGGCAGGTTGGTGCCGACGACCGGCAGGAATTGCGACGTCGAGCCGGTATCGTCCTCCTGATAGAGGCCGAGCAGCGTGATGTCGGTATCCGGCGTCGGCCGCCAGCGGACGGACGGCGCGAACATCACGCGATCGTCGGGCACGTGATCGACATAGGTGTCCGCATCGCGCGCACGGCCGACGGCGCGGATCGCGAAAGTGTCGTCCACCGCCAGATTGACGTCGCCGAGCAGCTCCTTGCGATCATAGCTGCCATAGACGGCGCTCAGCTCGCCGCCCGTCTCGAACTGCGGCGTCTTGGAGACGAGATTGACGAGGCCGCCGATCGAACCCTGCCCGAACAGCACCGAGGCCGGCCCGCGCACGATCTCCACGCGCGAGAAGTTGTAGGGGTCCGCCGCGGCGGACGCGTAGAAGCTGAAGATGTCGCGCATGCCGTCGCGGAATTGCAGCGCGTCGATGCCGCGGATGACGAAGCTGTCGACACGCGTGTCGCGGCCATAGGCGTTGGCGGTGACGCCCGCGGCATAACGCACCGTATCGCTGATCGAGATCGCGCCCTGCGACAGGAAAGTCGCGTCGCTGATGACGGTGATCGGCTGCGGCGTCTGGATCAGGGGCGTGTCGGTCTTGGTGCCGGCGAACGAGTCGGTCCGATTGGCGGTGACGACGATGGTCTCGTCGGCGGGCGCAGGCGCTTCGGCCTCGGCGGCGAAGGCAGCGTTCGGCGCAATCAGCATCGCCGCGCCGGCCAGCGTCATCAGTTTCACTCGGATGCCCCTTGATCTGGAATAACCGCGGCGCGCTATAAACAGTTGCGAACGACTCTCAATAGCGTTTATTGCGAGCGCTCAACGACGGGTTCCCGGTTTGGCGGAGCGGTGGATGAGCGGATCGCAGGGCAGATGGGCGCGCATCCTGCTGGCAGGGCCGGGCGCGGTCCTGGTCGCGCTGGTGGTGATGGCCGGCATGACGCGCTGGGTGCCGCCCGGCCCCGCCGGCATCGACAATCTCGTCGTGCCGCTGGTGCTGGTGCCACTGATCTGGGCCGCGCTGTTCTTCCACGCCTGCCTCGATCGAAGCATCGCGCGAGTGGCGATCGTGGCGTTCGGACTGCTGGCGCTTCACGGCGGGCTGGTGGCGCAGGCCTTCCTGCGTCCGTCGATGGAGCAGGCGCGATGATCCATCTGTCGAAGGAAAAGACCAAGCTGATGGTCGCGGTGCACGGCTGGTCCGGCATCCTGCTCGGCCTGCTGCTCTACGCCGTCGTGCTGACCGGCACCGCCGCCGTCTTCGCCGAGGAGGTCGGCATCTGGTCGGCGGGCCACGTCCGCACCACCAGCGCCTTCGCCCGCCCGCTCGACAGCGCCATCCGCGACCTTGCCGCGCACACGCCCGAACGCTTCCACGAGGGCGTGAACCTGTTCGAGATGGGCGACCACGATCTCGGCGTCTATTTTCACCGCGACGAGATGGCCGGCGGGCGCCCGATCACGCGAGGCGTCTATTACCGCATCGACGCCGAGGGCCGGCTCGCCTCCGCGCAGCGGGGCACGGACGAGGAGATATTCGGGCCCAGCAACGACGACGCGCTGAAGACCTTCCTGGTCGACACCCACGTCCGCCTGCACCTGCCGAACCCGTGGGGGCTGCTGCTGACCGGCATCCTCGGCCTGGCCATGCTGGTCGCCGCGATTTCCGGCCTGCTGATCCACCGCCATCTGCTGAAGGACATCTTCACGCTGCGCCGGAGCGCCAATCCGGTGCTGGTGGATCGCGACCGGCACAGCGTGGCGGGCACGTGGAGTCTGCCCTTCGCCTTCGTGCTGGCCTTTACCGGCAGCTTCTTCTCCTTCTACGGCACGGTGGGCGTGCCGATCGTCGCGATGGCGGCGTTCGGCGGCGACGTCGGCGCGCTGAACGAGACGGTCTATGGCAATCCCGGCAAGGCCGATCCCCGCCCTGCCCCGGTCGGCAATCTGGACCGGATCATGGCGGATGCGACGCGGCGCGCGGGCGGTGTGCCGACCTTTGTCGGCATCGAGAAGTTCGGCCGCGCCGATGCGGAGATCACCAGCTACCACCAGCCTGCCGCCGGCGATCTCGAGCCTGCGACCCTGCTCTATCGCGGGGCGACGGGGCAGTTCGAGCGGGTGAAGCCGGCCATCGGCACGCGCGCATCGGCGGGCGGATCGCTGGTCGGCATCATGGCGCCGATGCACTTCGGCAATTTTGCCGGGCTGCTGTCGAAGGCGGTGTGGTTCGCGCTCGGTTTCGCCATGTGCTACGTGTCGCTGACCGGTTTCCGGCTGTGGCTCGTCCGGCGACGGGGCGAGGCGCGCTCGCTCGACTGGCTGGATCGGACGGTGACAACGGTGGCTGTCGGCCTGCCCGTCGCGCTGATCGCCTCCGCCGTCGCCTTCATCATCGCCATGCCGGAGGGGACCGCCGTGTTCTGGACGCCCGCCGCGTTCGTCATCGCCTCGGCGGCCGTCATCGCCGGCGCGGCGCTGATGCGATCGCCTGCCGCGTTCGAGCGGGCGCTGTGGCTCGCCATGGCGATCGGCATGCTGATCCTGCCGCCGCTCCGGCTGGCGCTGGGCGGCCCCGGCTGGGCCGCGGCGATCGACGCGGGGCAGCCGATCATCCCTGCGCTCGACCTCGCCTTCCTGGCTGCCGGCGGATGGCTGACGTGGCGGACGAAGCCGCGCCGCGCCGTCACGTCCGAACCGCTCGCCACCCTGATGCCGGCGGAGTGACGATGCTCCCCTTCCTCGCCATCCTCGTCTCCTGGGCGCTGATCGCATCGCTCTGCGCGGGCGATCCGAAGCGGCGCCGCGCATTGCGGACGACGGGCGGCCAGACGCCGGCGACGCGCCGACTGATCGCCGCGGCGGCGTGCCTGCCCGGCCTGCTGTGCCTCGCCGCGGGCGATCCGGCGGCCTTCCTGATCTGGCTGGGCGGCAGCGGCCTGGCGGGTTGGGCGACCGCCTTGTGGTTCAACCGCGCCGCCGCACCCCGTTAGCCGAGACGCGCGAGCAGCCGCTCCGCCTGGCGCAGGTGCGGCCGGTCGATCATCTTGCCGTCCAGCGTCAGCACGCCCGCGCCCGGTGCCGCCGCAAAGGCAGCGCAAACCGCACGCGCATGCGCAATGGCCGCATCGGACGGCGTGAAGGCGGCGTTGATGATCGGCACCTGATCGGGGTGCAGCGCCATCATGCCGGTAAAGCCGTCGCGGCTGCCGCGCTCGGCATAGGCGCGCAGGCCCTCAGAATCGCGGATGGCGGGAAACACCGTCTCGATCGGCGCGACATCGGCGGCGGCGGCGGCGAACAGGGTAAGCGCGCGCACCATCTCGTAAGGCGGCGTATAGCTGCCGTCCGGCTGGCGGGAGGAGAGCGCGCCGATGGCGGCGGGCAGATCCTCCGCACCCCACGTCAGCCCGGCGAGACGCGGCGTGCCGGGCGCATAGTCGCCAAGGCGGAAGATGGCGCGCGGCGTCTCCGTCGCGATCGGCAGGACGAGGGCGTCCTCATTCCCGCGGGCGCGCAGGCGGGCATTGAGATCGGCGAGCGAGGCCGCCCCCTCCGCCTTGGGCAGGACGATCCCGGTCGGCCGCGCCGGCAGCACCGCAGCGAGATCGGTATCCGCCAGCCCGCCGTCGAGCGGATTGATGCGGACGAACAGCGGCACCGCCCGCCCCGCCTCCGCCAGGAACGCCGCGACCGCCGCCCGTGCGCCCTCCTTGGCGGACAGCGCGACCGAATCCTCAAGATCGAGGATCAGCGCATCCGCCCCGACCGTCAGCGCCTTGCGCATCCGCTCGGGCCGGTCGCCGGGCACGAACAGCAGCGAGCGCAGGCGCAGCGGCGCCCTGCCCGCCTGATCCGCACCGCCTTGCCCGTCGCTCGCCATCCTCATTCCCCCTCACACCCGCACGGCCGAGGCCGACTGCCCCGACGCGCCGAAGATCCGCAGATAGCGCGCAATCTCCGCCGGGTCGCCCGTCGCCTTGGCCGGATTGTCGGACAGCTTGACCGCCGGCCGGCCGTTCGCCTCGATCACCTTGGCGACGAGAGAGATCGGCTCCAGCGCGGTGCCGCCATCGGGGTCGCAGCCGCGGAAGTCGTTGGTCAGGTTCGTGCCCCAGCCGAAGCTCATCCGCACGCGGCCCTGAAAGCGGCGATAGACCGTTTCGATGCTGTCCACGTCCATGCCGTCGGAGAAGATCAGCAGCTTGCTCTTGGGATCGCGCCCGCGCTCCTGCCACCAGCGGATGATCTGCTCGCCCCCCTCGATCGGCGGCGCGCTGTCGGGGCGGAAGCCGGTCCAGTCGGCCACCCAGTCGGGCGCATGCTCGAGGAAGGCCGCGGTGCCGAACGCATCGGGCAGCACGATCAGCAGATTGCCGCCATAATGCGCCTTCCACTCCTCCAGCACGCGATAGGGCGACGCGGCGACCGCCTCGTCGCTGTCGGCCAGCGCCGCCATCACCATCGGCAGTTCGTGCGCGTTGGTGCCGATCGCCTCCAGGTCGTTATCCATCGCCAGCAGCACGTTGGACGTGCCGATGAAGCGCCGGCCCAGCCCTTCCTTCAGCGCCTCCACGCACCAGCGCTGCCACAGGAAGCCATGCCGCCGCCGCGTGCCGAAATCGGAAATGGCAAGATCGGGCAGCGCGCGCAGGCGCTCCACCTTCTCCCACAGCCGCGCCTTGGCCCGTGCGTAGAGCACGTCCAGCGCGAACCGTCCCTTGTCCCGCATCGCCGCTCGCGCACGCAGTTCGTTGATGATGGAGAGCGCCGGGATCTCCCACATCGTCGTGTGGGTCCACGGCCCCTCGAAGCGGAGGCGATACTGGCCGTCGATCGCCTGCAATTCATATTCAGGCAGGCGGAAGTCGGCCAGCCAGGCGATGAAATCGGGCGAGAACATGCGCTGCTGGCCATAGAAGCTGTTGCCCGCCAGCCAGATCAGCTCCTTCTTGGAGAAGCGCAAAGTGCGCGCATGATCCAGCTGCGCGCGCAGCTCCCCCTCGTCGATCACGTCCGCCAGCCGGATCGAGGTGGAGCGGTTGATCAGCGAGAATGTGGCGCGCACGTCCGAATGCAGGTGGCGGATCATCTGCAGCATCAGCAGCTTGTAGAAATCCGTATCCAGCAGGCTGCGCACGATCGGATCGAGCCGCCAGCCATGATCGTAGGTGCGTGTCGCGATGTCCGTCACGGCCATGCCGCTTATTCCCTTCCTCAGCCGACGATCAGGTTGAGCGCGCGATCCGCCCGCCCGATCGTCGCACGATTGCCCCAGTCGAACGGCAGATAATCCTGCTCCATGCCATCCGCGAACAGCACGCCGCCATCGTTCATCCGCGACGTGATGGCGAGCGGCGCTCCGCTGAGCCGGCCGTAGCGCAGCGCGGTGCCGGTGGCGCGGCTCGGAAACGGTTCGCGCACCAGAAAAGCGGCGGCAGGCTCCTGCGGGTCGAGCGGCAGGCTGGCGCCCGCGACGCCGAGGATCGAGCGGGCCCAGCCGGTGGCGCCCGTGCCCGACGCGACGATCACGCCGCTCGACGCCTGATCCTCGCGCGCACCCTCTGCCTCGATCGTGTAGCGGGCCGACTGGTGGCTGCGATGGCCGACGAACACCTCGTTCAATGCCAGCAGCCGCTCGCCCGTGTCGAGCGTCGCCGCCACCATCGTCCGCCGCTCCGCCGGCGCATCGCCCGAGAGCGCGGCCGGCAGCAGCTTCGCCAGCCTCGCCAGCGGCACGCGCACCAGCACGCCGTCATACAGATCGGGCGACGGATTGATGCCGAGGACGGGCTGTCCATCGAGATATTTGGCGACGTTGGCGACGAGCCCGTCCTGCCCCACCGCGATCACCACATCCTCCGGCCCGAACAGGAAGCGGTCGAGGTCGGCGCGATGCACCTCGGCCTGCCGCCACTCGCCGGGCACTGCGGCGCGGGCCGAACGCAGCGCTGCCTGCTGCTCGGCATCGCGCCGCTCCAGATCCTCGATCCGCTGCCCGCGCGTCTCCAGGAAGAAGCGGGCCTGCTCACGCGTGGCGTGGCGGGCGAGCAGGCGGGCGAGGTCGGTCTCGCGCGTGACGAACACCGCGCGGGGGCGGATCGTCGCCACCGCTCAGCGCTCCACCAGCGCGGGCGCGCGGCGAAACTCGCCGATCAGCGTCGCCAGCAGATCGGGGGTGACGTTCAGGTGCTCGATCGTGTCGAGCTTGCCCGCAAGCTCGCGCGCGGCGAGGCCCAGCATCACCGCGGGCGGCAGATCGCGGTAGATGGCGAAGTGCGCCGCCTCGGTCTCCGCGCGCGCGCCTTCGACGGTGCGGATGCGCGTCGCCTCCGCCCCCGCCTCCAGCGCGCTCGCATCGGCGAGGCCCGCCGCCCGGTCGCGCGCATTGTCCGCCTCCTGCGCGATCAGCTGCTTCTCGCGACGGGCCAGCTCGATCTTGTTGGCCAGTTCGTTCTCGGCGATGGCGCGCTCCTTCTCCACCGCCAGCGCACGCCGCTCGAACGTCGCCTCGTCGGCCTTTTGCTGGAGCGCCTCGAAGGTCGGCGTGCGCAGCGCGCGTTCGAGCTCGCTCGTCGGCGCGAGGTCAGTCAGGCGGATGGCGACGATCTCCAGCCCGATATCGCGGAGTGCGGCCTCGCCGGCCAGCGCCGCCTCCAGCCGGTTGCGCAGCGGCTCGGGCCCGGCATCGAGCAGGGTGCGCACCGGCGCCTGCGCGAGATATTGCAGCGCCGCCTGGTTGACCAGGCCCGCCAGCCGCGTCTCGATCCGCTGGATCGGCTCGCCGTTCAGCGCGCCGGTGACGAGGCCGATGCTGAAATCGACCCGGCTGGCGAGCAGCTCCGGATCGGCCACGCGCCACGTCAGCGTGCCCTGCACCGCGACCATCTGGAAATCCTGGCTGCGCCCCTTCACGAACACCGCCATTTCGCGGTCGTCCATCGGCACTTCCGCGATGCTGGCGGTTTCGGGCACGAACCAGAAGACGAGACCGCGGCCGCTCTGCCGCAGGCGGCCGCTGCGATAGCGGATGACGTGCGCGCTGGCGTCGCTGCGCAGCTGGGCGACGAAACCGAGATTCTTGATGTGCGCCATGGATCTTCTCCTCAGGCGGTTGCACGGAAACGATAGAGTTCGGGCGGGCGGAACGAGGTGCCCACCTCGCGCTCCCCGGTCGGCTCCAGCCAGCCGCGGTCGAGCATGCGGCGGCGGAAAGCGGGCTTGTTGAGCGGGGCGCCGAGGATCGCCTCGTGCACCGATTGCAGCGCCCGCAGCGTGAACCGCTCGGGCAGCAGCGCGAAGGCGACCGCGGAATAATCGAGCTTGCCGCGCAGCCGCAGCACGGCAAGGCCCAGCATGTCGCCATGATCGAAAGCGAGCGGCAGTGGCGTGCCGTCCGGCGCCAGCGCCTCCACCGGCCCGCCCGCCTCGCCGGCCCAGGGCACGGCGATGCGGGCGAGGGTGAGATCGTCGCCCGCCGCCATCGCCGCGGCGAAGCGATCCGCCGGCAGCAGCGCGAAGTAAGCGACGCTGATGATGCGGGTGCGAGGATCGCGGTCGGGCGCGCCGAACGTATAGAGCTGCTCGACATAGGCGCCCTGCATGCGCGCCTTTTCGCGCAGCAGGCGGTGCGCCGCCTCGTCCAGCGACTCGGCCATGCCGACGAAGCCGCCGGGGCAGGCCCAGCAGCCCTGCTGCGGCGGCGCGGGCCGGCGCATCAGCAGCGCGGCAGGGGCGCCGTCGACCACCGTCATCAGCACCAGATCGACCGCCACCGAGGGGCGTTCGAAGGCGTTCGGATCATAGTCGGCGAGGAAGGCTGCGTCGTCCATCTGCCACCTTATGTTCGTTATGCACTTTACTTATGTGCGAGTCGCGACTAAGTCAAGCGCAGCAAGCAAGGAGCAGGATGATGCGCAGCTTCGTGATCGTGGTGGATGCCCAGGGCGATTTCGTGCGGGCCGATGGCGCGCTGTCGGTTGCAGGCGCGGATGCGCTGGTCGGGCCGATGAACGCGTGGCTGGCGGCGCTGACGCCCGAGGAGACGGCGGGCGTGCTGTTCACCTTCGACACGCATGAGGAGGAGATCTACCGCGGCTCCAAAGAAGCGGAGCAGTTCCGCCTTCACTGCGTGCGCGGCACGGCCGGGTGGAACACGGTGCTCGATCCCGGTGCGATCGACGCGCGTATCCCGCTCTACCGGCTGGAAAAGGGCGTGTTCGACATGTGGGAAGAGGCGGACGTCTGCATCGAGCCGATGCGGGGCGGCGCCGCCACGCCGCGCGACCGCTTCTTCGAGACGCTCAAGACCGAGGGCGTCACCCACGTGACGGTGATCGGGGTCGCTGCCGATTATTGCGTGCGCTGGGCGATCCAGGGGCTGGTCGATCGCGGTTTCGCGGTGACGGTGCCGGGCGAGCTCACCCGCGGCATTGCGCGGCAGATGCCGCAGGTGCTGGGCGAGGATTTTGCGGGCAAGCCGGTGGCGCTCGCCTGATCGTCACGCCGCCCGTGCGAACCGGCCGCGAACGCGCTGGGCGAAGCCGTGGATCTGGTCGTCCAGCCGAGCGGCCGTGGCGCCCCGCTCACTTCCAAGCGCCGCGTAGCGCGGGCGTGGCGCGCGCCAGCCGAGCGCCTCGCCCGCGACCGGGATGACGAGCGCCGGGTTGAGATCGCACGCCCGCGCCACGCGCAACGCGAACTCGGCCCAGCTGACCGCGTCGCTGCCGGCGATGTGCCAGATGCCCTCTGCCCCGTCGATCAGCAGGTCGAGCCCGGTATCGACCAGCGCCGGCACGAAGGTGGGCGTGACGACATGATCGGCTGCCGCGACGAACCGCTGCCCGCGGGACAGCGTGTCGGCCAGGCTCCACGCGAAATTGTGCGGATCGTCGGCGGAGAAGAAGGCTGCGGTGCGCGCCACCAGCACGCCCGGCAGCCCGGCGCAGCCCGCCTCCAGCGCCGCCTTGCTGCGGCCATAGGCGCTGAGCGGCCGCGGCGCATCGGACTCGACATAGGGCCGGGCCTGCGCGCCATCGAAGACGAGGTCGCTGGAAAAGCCGAGGCAGGCGATCCCACGATCCGCGCAGGCCTGCGCCAGCGCGACCGCGCCGGTGGCGTTGACGCGCATGCACGCCGCCTCCTCCGCCTCCGCATCGTCGACGCGCACCCAGCCCGTCGCATTCACCACGCCCCAGGGGCGCAGCCGGTCGAGCGTTCCGGCGATCGTGTCGGGCCGCTCCAGATCGATCGTGTCACGGGCGGTCACGACATGGCGGATGCCGCGGGCGGCGCAGGCGCGCGCGAACGCCTGGCCCAGCGTGCCCGTCGCGCCGCAGATCAGCAGCACGCGCTCATCCTGCGTCTGCACCGCCGGCGCCACGCCCGATGGCCGCGTCAGCGTGCGGTGGAGCAGGCGTTCGGGCCGGTGCCACCAGCCCGTCTCCGACGCGACGGGATGGCGCGGACCGCCTGTCGGCAAGGCACGCCACAGAGAGGCCAGCGCCGTCGGCCGAGGCGCACCGCCCGAAATGTCGAACACGCCCGTTTCATAGATGCCGGGCGCCGTCAGCAGCGTGTTCCAGCCCTGGCTGCCGAGCAGCGCCCAGGCGGTGACCGCCTCGATCTGCCCGCCCGATGCGCGGAAGGCGAGCGCCGTATCCCACGCCTCCGCCGCCCAGCGGAGCTGTTCCTCGCGGGTGCAGCCATTGTGGACCTCGGTGATCGCCAGCGGCACGCCGTAGCGCTGCCACGCCTCGCCGAGCGCACCGGCCAGCCCCGGCGGCGGCGGATCGAGCACGCGCACCGCCTCCGTATCGGCATAGGCCATGCGTTCATTCCCGCCATGCGTGTGCTGGGGGTAACGCTGGAGCCGATGGTCGAGGAAGCGATCGCTGGTGAGGTAATGGTTCACGCCGACCACGTCGGGCGGGCATGGATCGTCGGCGATGGCGCGGAGCCGATCGCCCAGCCCTGCCCGCGCGATCCGTTCCCACAGCGGATGGTGCGGCGTAATGCGGCCGAACAGCAGATCCCAGCCGGCCCAGCGGCGCAGATTGTCGAACCCCGCCTGCTCCGCCATCCGCGTCGTCGCATAGGTGCGGCCGAGATCGTCCGTCTGGATCAGCCGCGCCGAGGAATTGACCCGGCGGATCGCCTGCATCGCCGCGCGGGTGCCGTCCACCTGATTGACCAGCGCGAGCCAGAACGACGCCTCGTCGCGGGCGTGCGGATACCAGTGGCCGTAGAGGCAGGAGAAGCGCGCGGTGGTGAGCGGTTCGTTGACGGGCGTCCAATCCTCGATCCAGGGATAGCGTTCCGCCACCATCGCGGCGTGTCGGCCGAGACCCGGCGCGAAGCCGTCGTCCAGCAGATCGGTGTGGCGCGGCCCGCTGCCGTGATGGACCAGACCCGCAATCGGCCGCATGCCAAGCTGGCGGAGGCGGCCCAGCCGCTCGTCATACCAGTGCCACTGCGGTGGGCCGTTGTCGGGGGAGACCCGCTCCCAAAGCACCGGATAGCGGATCGCCGTGATGCCGAGACCGGCGAACAGATCGAGGTCGCCAAGCCGATCCTGATGGCCGCTCAGCCGCGTCTGATCGAGATAGGCATCGCCGGACCGGTTAACCGTACATTCCGGCCCGCCCCAGAGCTGCAACGGCTGCATAGGCGCCTCCCCGCCCCTCAAACGACCATTGCGAGTCGTCGTTCCATGAATCTGACTGATCTAAGTTTGTTTTCAACAACTTAGCGGAACACATGCGCGATGGCCCGGTTTTCCCGGCGTAGACAATGTCAGGAGGGGTAGCGCGTGACCACCAAGGGGCCGACCACAGCCGAGGGGCGCAGCGTTCGTTACCACAATATTGCGCCTTCAACACTCATCTGTTTCAGCCATTTGCGATGGTCGTTCGTTTTCCAGCGTCCCCAGCACCTGATGACCCGCTTCGCCGCCAGCCGCCGCGTGCTGTTCTGGGAGGAGCCGGAGTACCGCGCCGGTGCGGGCGAGCCGCAGTTGCGCCGGCATGTCGATCCGGACAGCGGCGTCGTCGTGCTGACGCCCGAACTGGATGAATCGCTGCGCGGCCGGGAAGAGGCGGCGCTCACCGCCTTGCTGGATAGCGAGCTGGCGGGCACGCAGGGGCCGCTGATCCGCTGGTATTACACGCCGATGATGCTCCCCTTCTCGGACCATCTCGCCGCCGACTGCATCGTCTATGACTGCATGGACGAGCTGTCCGCCTTCCGCGGTGCGCCGCCCGAGCTCCTGACCCGCGAGCAGCAGCTGATCGAGCGGGCGGACATCGTCTTCACCGGCGGCACCAGCCTCTACGAGGCGAAACGCACGCGCCACTCCAACGTCCACGCTTTCCCCTCCAGCATCGACGCGGCGCATTTCGCGCGGGCACGCGGCGCGGTGGACGAACCCGGCGACCAGGCGGCGCTGCCGCACCCGCGGCTGGGCTTTGCCGGCGTGATCGACGAGCGGATGAACCTCGATCTGCTCGCCGCCTTGGCCGATGCGCGGCCCGACTGGTCGATCGTGGTGATCGGCCCCGTCGTGAAGATCGCCGAGAGCGATCTGCCGCGCCGCGCCAACCTCCACTATCCCGGTTCGAAATCCTATTCGGCGCTACCCGATTACATGGCCGGGTGGGATGTCGCGCTGATGCCGTTTGCAATCAACGAGGCGACCCGTTTCATCAGCCCGACCAAGACGCCCGAATATCTCGCCGCCGGCCTGCCCGTCGTCTCCACCCCGATCGTCGACGTCGTGCGGCACTATGGCGACCTGCAGGCGGTGGAGATCGCCGATACGGCCGAGGCCTTCATCGCCGCCTGCGAGCGGGCGCTGGCCCTGCGCGCGGGCGACACGGCCTGGCGCGACGCTGCCGATGCGCAGCTCGCGCGCGGATCGTGGAGCAGCACCGCACTCAGCATGGATGCGCTCGTCCGCACCGAGATCGCCGCGCGCACACGGCACGAGCCGGTCGTTTCGCCGACCGGCTGGCCGCCCGTGCGCGATCGCTATGACGTGATGATCGTCGGCGCGGGCTTTGCCGGCGCGGTGATGGCGGAGCGGCTGGCGGCGGACGGCGGCAAGCGCGTGCTGGTGGTCGATCGCCGTCCGCACGTTGCCGGCAACGCCTTCGACCACAAGGATGAGGCGGGCATCCTGATCCACCAATATGGCCCGCACATCTTCCACACCAATTCGGCCGACATCTTCGAGTATCTGTCGCGCTTCACCGAATGGCGCCCTTATGAGCACCGCGTGCTGGCCGACGTGGATGGCCAATTGGTGCCGATGCCGATCAACCGCACCACGCTGAACCTGCTCTACGGGCTCGACCTCAAGACCGAGGAGGAGGCCGCGGCCTTCCTGGCCTCCCGCGCCGAACCGGTGGAGCCGGTCCGCACCTCGGCCGACGTCGTCATCTCGGCGGTCGGCCGCGAACTCTACGAGACCTTCTTCCAGGGCTATACCCGCAAGCAGTGGGGCATGGATCCGTCCGAGCTCGACAAGTCGGTCACGGCCCGCGTGCCGACGCGCACCAATGTCGACGACCGCTACTTCACCGACAAGTTCCAGGCGATGCCGGCCGAAGGCTTCACCCGGATGTTCGAGCGGATGCTTGATCATCCCAATATCGATTTGCTGCTCGGCGTCGATTATGCCGATGTGCGCGAGGCCTATCCGCACGATCATCTCGTCTTCACCGGCCCGATCGACGAATATTTCGGCCATCGATACGGCAAGCTGCCCTACCGCTCGCTCCGCTTCGAGCATCGCACGCTCGATGCCGAGCAGCATCAGCCGGTCGCGGTGGTCAACTACCCGAACGAGGCCGTGCCCTATACGCGCGTGACCGAATACAAGCATCTGACCGGCCAGGTCGCCGAGCGGACCAGCCTGACGTTCGAATATCCGAGCGCCACGGGCGATCCTTATTACCCGATCCCGCGTGACGAGAACCAGGCGCTCTACAAGCGCTACGAGGCGCTGGCGCTGGCCGAGCCGAACGTCAGCTTCGTCGGTCGACTGGCGACCTATCGCTATTACAATATGGATCAGGTCGTCGGTCAGGCACTGGCTACCTATCGCCGGCTGTCCGCCACCTTGGCGGAGCGTGCCGCCGAGCGCGCCTCCGTTCTCGCCAGCCCCGCGACGTGAGCACAAGCGGGCGGGCGGCACATCGCCCCGCCCGCCTGCATCGAGAGCGGATCAGGCGATCGTCGGCACGATCCCGCCCTCCATCCGCACCGCCGCGCCGTTGGTGATCGCGCCGAGCGGGCTGGCGAGCAGCGCGACCTGCGCGGCGATCTCGTCCGCCTCGATCAGGCGGCGGATCAGCGACAGCGGGCGCATCGTGGTGAAGAATTCGGTCTCCCGCTCCGCCTCCGGCGCATCCTTGTTGTCGACGACCGAGCGGATGAACTCGACGATCCCCTCCGAGCGGGTCGGGCCGGGCAGGATCGAATTGACCGTCACGCCCGTGCCGCGCGTCTGCTCGGCCAGACCGCGCGCGATGGCGAGCTGCGCCGTCTTGGTCATGCCGTAGTGGATCATCTCACC
This sequence comes from Sphingomonas jatrophae, assembly GCF_900113315.1. GTDB lineage: Bacteria > Pseudomonadota > Alphaproteobacteria > Sphingomonadales > Sphingomonadaceae > Sphingomonas_P > Sphingomonas_P jatrophae. The sequence goes on from NZ_FOZG01000001.1 coordinate 1,307,848, forward strand.
CGGAATGACGAGCGCACTCTCGCTGGCGACGAACAGGATGCGGCCCCAGCCCTGCGCCAGCATCTGCGGGAAATAGTGCCGCGCCAGCCGCGCGCCGCTGACCACGTTCACCTCGAACAGATGGTGCCAATCCGCATCGCTGATCTCGGTGAACGGCTTGGCTTCGTAGATGCCGAGATTGTTGACTAGGATGTCGGTTTGCGGAACCGCGGCGATCAGCGTGGCGGCACCCTCGGCCGTGGCGGGGTCCGCCAGCACGGGCGTCACGCGGCCCACCTTGCCGATGCGCGCCGCCGCCTCGTCCAGCTTGGTCTGGCTGCGGCCGCAGATCGTGACCGCGACGCCCTCCGCCGCCAGCCGCTCGGCGATGGCCAGGCCGATGCCCGCCGTCGATCCGGTCACCAGCGCGGTCTTGCCGCTGAGTTGCAGGTCCATCGCGTCACTCCTTCATGTCGGTTGCACGAAGAGTAAGACGCCGGGCCATTGCTGATTAGACCGCGCCGTCGCATGACAGAAGTGCAGCGGAATCACGGATCGGCATGGACAATCGCCTGGGCGAGATGATGATCTTCCTGGCCGTGGCGCAGCATGGCAGCTTCGCCGCCGCGGCGAAGGCGCTGCGCATCACCCCGTCGGCCGTCAGCCGCGCGATGGCCCGGCTGGAGGCGCGGCTGGGCGTGCAGCTTGCCACGCGGACCACGCGCGCGCTGGCGCTCACCGCCGAGGGGCTGTCCTACCGGGAGCGGATCGCCGGGCTGATGGACGAGATCGACGCGGTGGAGCGCAGCTTCGAGCGCGATCGCACGCCGCGCGGCATGCTGCGCGTCAACGCATCGGTGCCGTTCGGCACGCAATGCCTGCTGCCGATCCTGCCTGCCTATCTGCGCGCGCACCCGGCCGTGACGGTCGATCTCACCCTGTCCGATGCGCTGGTCGAGCTGGTGGAGGAACGCGCCGACATCGCCATCCGCATCGGCCCTCTGCGCGATACCAGCGCGAAGGCCCGCAAGCTCGGCCGCAGCACGATGGCGGTCGTCGCCAGCCCCGACTATCTCCGGCGCTGCGGCACGCCAAAGCATCCCGCGGATCTCGACCGGCACACCTGCCTGCGCTTCAATTTCCGCCGCTCGATCGACAGCTGGCCCTTCCGCATCGACGGGGCTGTCGTGCAGCGGACGATGGGGGGCCCGTTTCTCGGCAATTCGGGCGAGACGGTGCGGCTAATGGCCGTGGCAGGGGGCGGCATTGCGCGGCTCGGCCGGTTCCATGTCGCGGCCGATCTGGCCGCGGGGCGGCTCGTCGAGATCCTCGCCAGCCATAATCCCGGCGACGGCGAGCATATTCACGCGCTGTTCGTGCCACACGACCGCCTGGCGCTGCGTGTGCGCTCCTTCGTCGATTTCCTTGTCGAGACGCTGGAGCTGCCCGGCTGACGCCCGGCTCAGCCGACCGTCAGCACGACCTTGCCGACATGCGTGCCTTCCTCCAGCCGGGCATGCGCCGCCGCCGCCTCGGCCAGCGGGAAGGTGGTGTCGATCACCGGCTTCAACCGCCCTTCGCGCACATGCGGCCAGACGGTCCGGCACAGCTCGTCCGCCACCAGCGACTTGAACTCGACGCTTCTGCCCCGGAGCGTCGATCCGGTGAGGGTCAGGCGACGGCGCATCACGTCGAAGATGCGGAACTCGGCCATGTTGCCACGCTGCGACGCGATCGACACGTGGCGCCCCTCATCCGCGAGACAGGCAAGGTTGCGCGGGAAGTAATCGCCGCCGATCATATCCAGCACCGCCGCGACGCCGCGCCCGCCGGTGATGCGTTTCACCTCCTCGACGAAATCCTGTTCGCGGTAGTTGATCGCATGCGCCGCCCCGATCTCCAGCGCCCGCGCCGCCTTCGCGTCCGACCCGACGGTGACGATCACCTCCAGCCCGAACAGACCGCCGAGCAGGATCGCCATCGTGCCGATGCCGCTGGTGCCGCCATGCACCAGCACCGTGTCGCCCTCGACCGCATAGGCACGTTCGAACAGGTTGGTCCACACGGTGAACAGCGTCTCGGGGATCGCCGCGGCTTCCACCATCGTGATCGCATCAGGCACGGGCAGGCACTGGCCGGCGGGCACCACCGCATATTCGGCATAGGCGCCGCCCGCGACCAGTGCGCAGACCGGCTGCCCGATCAGCGCGCTCTCCGCGCCCTCGCCTAGCGCCACCACCTCGCCCGCCAGTTCCAGCCCGAGGATGGAGGTGGTGCCGGGGGGCGGCGGATAATGGCCCTGCCGCTGCATCAGGTCGGGCCGGTTGACGCCCGCCGCGGCGACGCGGACCAGCAGTTCGCGCGGGCCCGGCCGCGGCACCGGCCGCTCGACGGGCACCAGCACCTCGGGACCGCCCGGGCATGCCGGATCGATCGCAAGCATCGTCTCGGGAAGCCCGCCCATTTTCGTCTCGCCCCCTCGCGGATTGGTCCGCGAGCGGGCTTATTGACACATGGTGCAATGCGGTCAACGATCCGCCCATGGACCCGCAAGAGATTTTCGCGAAACGGGCCGACGATCCCTTGGCCGCGCTCGCCGCCCAGGATCTCGATCCCTTCTCCGTGGATGAGCTTCAGGCGCGCATCGTTCTGCTGGAGGCCGAAATTGTGCGCGTGCGGCGCAAGCTTGAAAGCGCCGTTAACCACCGGGCAAGCGCCGACGCGTTATTCAACCGATGAGAGCGGCCGCGCCGGAGCGGACGGACCGCCAGATGCTCCGGCCAGCGACCGACCTTGAGGAACGGTTCGCGACTTCCAACATTGGAAGAAACGGGCCGCCTTCCCCGGCGACGCCCCTGGAGTAGAGCCTTATGCCTTCCTTCGCCCGCGAGCTCGAACAGACGCTGCACAATGCGCTGACGGCCGCTTCCAGCCGCCGCCACGAATATGCGACGCTCGAACATCTGCTGCTCGCGCTGATCGACGATGATCATGCCGCCAAGGTGATGGCTGCCTGCGGCGTCGATCTTGGCGAGATCAAGGCGGCGGTGGTCCATTATCTCGACAGTGAGCTCGATGCGCTCAAGGTCGACGTGCAGACCGATCCGTCGCCCACCTCCGGTTTCCAGCGCGTCGTCCAGCGCGCCATCCTCCACGTCCAGTCCTCCGGCCGGGAGGAGGTGACGGGCGCCAACGTGCTCGTCGCCCTCTTCTCCGAGCGCGAGAGCTACGCCGTTTTCTTCCTGCAGCAGCAGGACATGAGCCGCCTCGATGCGGTCAGCTTCATCAGCCATGGCGTCGGCAAGGCCGGCCAGCCCACGGAGGCGCGCGACGTGAAGGGCGAAGAAGAAAAGGCCGCGGCGAAGCCCGGTGACAAGAAGGGCGAAAGCGCGCTCAAGCAGTTCACCGTAAACCTCAACGACAAGGCCAAGGAGGGCAAGGTCGATCCGCTGATCGGCCGCACCGCCGAGGTTGATCGGACCATCCAGATCCTGTGCCGCCGGTCCAAGAACAATCCGCTCTATGTGGGCGATCCGGGCGTCGGCAAGACCGCGATCGCCGAGGGCCTCGCGCGCAAGATCGTCGAGGGCGAGGTGCCGGAGGTGCTGCTGCCGGCCGTGATCTACTCGCTCGACATGGGCGCGCTGCTTGCCGGCACGCGCTACCGCGGCGATTTCGAGGAGCGGCTGAAGCAGGTCGTGACCGAGCTTGAGAAGATGCCGCACGCGGTGCTCTTCATCGACGAGATCCACACCGTGATCGGCGCCGGTGCCACCAGCGGCGGCGCGATGGATGCGTCCAACCTGCTCAAGCCGGCGCTTTCGGGCGGTTCGATCCGCTGCATCGGCTCGACCACCTACAAGGAGTTCCGCAACCACTTCGAAAAGGATCGCGCGCTGCTGCGCCGGTTCCAGAAGATCGACGTGAACGAGCCGACGGTCGAGGATACGATCAAGATCATCACGGGCCTGCGCTCGGCGTTCGAGCAGCATCACTCGGTCAAGTATACGCCCGAGGCGATCAAGGCGGCGGTCGAATTGTCCGCACGCTACATCAATGATCGCAAGCTGCCGGACAAGGCGATCGACGTGATCGACGAATCCGGCGCGATGCAGATGCTGGTCGTGCCGTCCAAGCGGAAGAAGGTGATCACCGCCAAGGAGATCGAGGCCGTGATCGCGACGATGGCGCGCATCCCGCCGAAGTCGGTCTCCACCGACGACACCAAGGCGCTCGCCACGCTCGAGACCGATCTCAAGCGGGTCGTGTTCGGGCAGGACAAGGCGATCGAGCTGCTGTCCTCGGCAATCAAGCTCAGCCGTGCGGGCCTGCGCGATCCGGACAAGCCGATCGGCAATTATCTGTTCTCTGGTCCGACAGGCGTCGGCAAGACGGAGGTTGCGCGCCAGCTGGCCAACATCATGGGCATTCCGCTCCAGCGGTTCGACATGTCCGAATATATGGAGCGCCACTCGGTCAGCCGGCTGATCGGTGCGCCCCCGGGCTATGTCGGCTTCGATCAGGGCGGCCTGCTGACCGATGCGGTCGATCAGCACCCGCACAGCGTGCTGCTGCTCGACGAGATCGAGAAGGCGCATCCGGACCTGTTCAACATCCTGTTGCAGGTGATGGACAATGGCCGCCTCACCGATCAGCACGGCAAGTCGGTGGATTTCCGCAACGTCATCCTGATCATGACGACGAATGCGGGCGCATCCGACATGGCGCGCGAATCGCTCGGCTTCGGCAACCTCACCCGCGAGGGCGAGGATGAGGAGGCGGTGAAGAAGATGTTCACGCCCGAGTTCCGCAACCGTCTCGATGCGGTCGTGCCCTTCGGCTACCTGCCGACCGAGGTGATCAACCGCGTCGTCGAGAAGTTCATCCTCCAGCTCGAACTGCAGCTGGCAGACCGCGAGGTGCACATCTCGCTCGACGATGAGGCGAAGGCGTGGCTGACCGAGCGGGGCTATGACAAGCTCTATGGCGCGCGGCCGATGGGCCGCCTGATCCAGGAGAAGGTCAAGCAGCCGCTGGCGGAGGAGCTGCTGTTCGGCAAGCTCGTCCACGGCGGCGAGGTGAAGGTCCACGTCAAGGACGACACGCTCGCCTTCGAGATCGTCTCGGCGGCGCCGCGCAAGCCCAAGAAGGGCGGCAAGCCCAAGGCGGAGGCGGCGGGCGCCTGAGCCTTCGCGCAAGACAGACGGATGGAGGGCGGATGCGGCGACGCGTCCGCCCTTTTTCGTCGCGGCGGACTGGTGCCGCGCTTCGGCCGTGCCGCCCTTGGAACAACTCCGCCGCCACGTGTTGTTGACCGGCATGGTTGACCCTGCAACGATCGCCTGCCTAGGCCAGACCATGGCCGCTGCGATCCCCACGACATGACCGACGGCCTGCCCGAGCCCGGCCGCAATTGCTGGCGGGTCGAAGATGCCAGCCGCGCGGCGGTGATCGTCGATGCCGCCAACTATTTTCATCATGCGCGTGCCGCCATGCTGAAGGCCGAGCGGCGGATCATGCTGATCGGCTGGGATTTCGACGCCCGCATCACGCTGGAGCAGTCGCCGGGCGATGGCGGCCCGCCGCAGGTCGGCGATTTCCTGCTGTGGCTGGTGCGGCGCAAGCCTGCGCTCAACGTCCACATCCTGCGCTGGGATCTCGGCGCGCTGAAATCCCTGTTCCGCGGCATGAACCTGCCGCTGACGTTGCGCATGCTGCTCCACCGCCGCATCTCCGCGCGGCTCGACCGCCATCACCCGACCGGCGGATCGCACCACCAGAAGATCGTCGTGATCGACGACTGCCTCGCCTTTTGCGGCGGCATCGACATGACCGCGGAGCGGTGGGACACGCGCGAACATCGCGACGACGATCCGAATCGGATCACGCCCTCGGGATCGCCGTGCAAGCCATGGCACGACGCCACCACCGCGGTCGAAGGGCCTGCCGCGGCAGCGCTGGGCAAGCTCGGCCGTGAACGTTGGCAGCGGGCGGGCGGCAAGGCGCTATCTCCCATCACCGCACGGCATGACTGCTGGCCCGACGATCTGCAGCCCGATTTCACGAAGGTGCGCGTCGCCATCGCCCGCTCTGCGCCCAAGATGCCGCGCGAGCCCGAGATTGTGGAGGTCGAGCGCCTTTTCCTCGATCACGTCGCCCGCGCCCGCCGCATGCTCTATGCCGAGAGCCAGTATTTCGCCTCGCGCCGCATCGCCGAGGCGATCGCGCGGCGGCTGGACGAGCCGGACGGGCCCGAGATCGTGCTGGTCAACCCGGTCACCGCGCAGGGCTGGCTGGAGCCGCTGGCGATGGACACGGCGCGCGCCCGGCTGGTGGAGGCGCTGCGCCGGCGCGACAAGCATGGCCGCTTCCGCCTCTACCACCCGTTCACCGCAGGCGGCGAGCCGATCTACGTCCACGCCAAGGTGATGATCGTCGACGATCAGGTGCTGCGCGTCGGCTCGTCCAACCTCAACAACCGCTCGCTCCGGCTCGACACCGAATGCGACGTGACGATCGATGCCGCCCTGCCCGGCAACGAGGATGCGCCCGCCCGCATCTCCGCGATCCGCGACGATCTGCTGGCCGAGCATCTCGCCGTCTCTCCCGAGGCGATCGCGGAGACGGTCGCGCGCACCGGATCGCTCATCGCCACGGTCGAAGCGCTCCGCGGACCCGGCCGTTCGCTGCGCCCGTTCGAGCAGCCCGATCTCAGCGCCGTCGAGAAGTGGCTGGCCGATCACGAGGTGCTCGATCCCGAAGGCCCGGACGAGATGTTCGAGCCGCTGAGCAAACGCGGCCTGTTCCGCGGCCGCCTGCACCTGCGGAAGCGCTGAGCGACTTAGCCCCTTGCCGCCGGCAACATGCCGTTCATAAACAGCGTCATGATCCGACCTTTCCTCCTCGCCGCCGCCCTCCTCTCCGCCACCAGCCTGCGCGCCGCCGATGCGGATGGGCCCAGCCGCACCTTCACCGGCGCCGACCTGTTCGGGCTGGAGATGGCGAGCGATCCGCGCATCGCGCCCGACGGCAAGCGCATCGCCTATGTGCGCCGCACCAACGACATCATGCGCGATCGGGCGCGGCCGACCATCTGGCTGGTCGACGCCGCCACCGGCGCACAGACGCCGCTCGTCGCCGAGACGGACGCCTCCAGCCCGCGCTGGTCGCCCGATGGCACGCGCATCGCCTACATCGCGTCGCCTGGCAGCGGAACGCCGCAGTTGTTCGTGCTGTGGCTTGGGACCGGCCGCTCGGCGCAGATCACTGCCCTGCCCGGCACGCCGACCTCGATCGAATGGTCGCCCGACGGCACGCGCATCGCCTACACGGTCAACATCGACGAGGATGCGCCGACGCTCGGCAAGGCGCCGAAGAAGCCCGATGGCGCGCAGTGGGCCAAGCCGCTGGAGACGATCACCGCCGTCACCTACCGCGCGGATGGCGAAGGCTATCTGACGCCCGGCTTCAGCCACGTCTTCGTCGTCTCGGCCGACGGCGGCGCGCCGCGCCAGCTGACCTTCGGCCGCTTCCACGACAATGGCCCGCTCAGCTGGACGCCGGACGGCCGCCAGGTCCTGTTCTCCGCGGTGCGCCGCCCGGATTGGGAGATCGAGTCCGCCGACAGCGAGGTGTTCGCCGTCGATACGACCAGTGCCGCACTGACCCAGCTGACCAAGCGCGAGGGGCCGGACGATGAGCCCGCCGTCTCGCCGGACGGCCGCCTGATCGCCTATGTCGGCTATGACGACAAGCGGCTCGGCTATCAGAACCGCACGCTGTACGTGATGAACCGCGACGGCACGAACCCGCGTGCGCTCACCGCCGCGCTCGACCGCAGCGTCGAGCAGCCGGTCTGGGCGCGCGACAGCCGCGCGCTTTACGTCTCCTATGAGGACCGCGCGGAGAAGAAGGTGGCGCGCGTCGGCCTCGACGGCCGCATCACGACAGTCGCGACGGGTCTCGCCGGCGGGCAGCTCGACCGGCCCTATACGGGCGGCGACTTCTCGGTCGCGCGTGACGGCACGGTTGCGCTCACCACGGCCGGCCCGCTGCGGCCCGCCGATCTCGGCGTGGCGCGCGGCGGCAGGGCGGTGCGGCTGACACGGCTGAACGAGGATCTGCTGGCCGCCAAGGCGCTGGCGGAGCCGGTGAAGCTGCCCGTTACGGCGCCCGACGGGCGCGCGGTGGATGCGTGGCTGATGCTGCCGCCCGGTGCCGCCCCGGACGCCAAGCTGCCGCTGATCCTCGAGATCCATGGCGGCCCCTTCGCCGCCTACGGTCCGTACTTCTCGACCGACGACCAGCTCTATGCCGCCGCGGGTTATGCCGTGCTCTACGTCAATCCGCGCGGCTCCACCTCCTATGGGGCGGAATTCGCCAATCTCATCCACCACAAATATCCGGGTGACGATTATGCCGACCTGATGGCAGCGGTGGATGCGGCGATCGCGGCCGGGCGGGTCGATCCGAACAATTTGTTCGTCACCGGCGGCTCGGGCGGCGGCGCGCTGACCGCATGGATCGTGGGCAAGACGACCCGGTTCAAGGCCGCGGCGACGCAGAAGCCCGTGATCGATTGGGCCAGCTTCGCGCTGACGGCCGACAATCCCTCCTTCTTCGCGCGCTACTGGTTCGGCGCGATGCCGTGGGAGGATCCGCAGGCCTATTGGGCGCGCTCGCCGCTCAGCCTCGTCGGCAACGTCAAGACGCCGACGCTCGTCGTCGTCGGCTCGGAAGATTATCGCACCCCCGTCTCCGAGGCGGAGCAATATTATTCGGCGCTGAAACTGCGCGGCGTGGACACCGCCTTCGTCAAGGTGCCCGGCGCCAGCCACGGCGGCATCGCCGCGCGGCCGAGCCAGTCGGCGGCGAAGGCGTCGGCGATCCTCGCCTGGTTCGACAAATATCGCGGGCGCTGAGCGCGCCCACGATGCCGTCATCCCAGCGAAAGCTGGGATCTCGAATTTTTGCAGCGGATAGCTGCCTCACGAGATCCCCAGCTTTCGCTGGGGTGACGTGACCCTCATCAATCGTAGCTCTTGGTCCCTCGCGCGGTCAGCTGGCCGGGCGCGATGAAGCCGATCTGCTCGATCCGCAGCGCATCCTGCTTCAGGCGCGCGGCCATCTGCTCATATTCGCGCTCCATCTCGGGCGTCACGCTCGCGCGCGTTTCCTCCAGCGCCGCCTCGAAGTCGGCCATTGACACCGAACGCGTGTCGAGCGACCGGCGAAGTGCGGTGAGACCCGCGCGGCGGGTGAGGTCCTCCAGATCCGCGCCGGTGAAGCGATCCGTCCGCTCCGCCAGCGAGTCGAGGTCCACATCCCCGGCGAGCGGCATCGCCTCGGTGTGGATGCCGAGGATGCGCCGCCGCCCGCCGGTATCGGGCACGGAGACATAGACCAGCTCGTCGAACCGGCCCGGCCGCAGCAGCGCGGGATCGATCAGGTTCGGCCGGTTGGTCGCCCCGACGACGACGACGGACTGCAATTCCTCCAGCCCGTCCATCTCGGCGAGGATGGTGTTCACCACCCTCTCCGTCACCTGCGGCTCGCCCATGCCGCCGCCGCGGGCGGGCACGAGGCTGTCCAGTTCGTCGATGAAGATCACCGTCGGCGCCACCTGCCGCGCGCGGGCAAACAGGCGGGCGATCTGCTGCTCGCTCTCGCCATACCATTTGGAGAGCAGGTCGCTCGACTTGGTGGCGATGAAATTGGCCTGCGCCTCGCGCGCCACCGCCTTTGCCAGCAGCGTCTTGCCCGTGCCCGGCGGCCCATAGAGCAGGAAGCCCTTGGCCGGGCGGATGCCGAGACGGCGGAACGCGTCGGGGTCCTTCAGCGGCAGCTCGACGCCCTCGCGCAGCCGTTCGCGCGCATCGTCCAGCCCGCCGACATCGTCCCAGCCGACATTCGGCTTCTGCACCATCACCTCGCGCATGGCGGACGGCTGCACGCGCTTGATCGCCTCCTGGAAATCCTCACGCGTGACCGACAGCGTGTCGAGTACCTCGGGCGGGATCGTGGTGGAGGTGAGATCGAGCTTCGGCATGATCCGCCGCACCGCCTCGATCGCCGCCTCGCGCGTCAGCGCCGCCATGTCCGCGCCGACGAAGCCGTAGGTCTGCCGCGCCAGTTCATCCAAGTCGACCCGGTCGCCGAGCGGCATGCCGCGGGTGTGGATGCCGAGGATCTCGCGCCGGCCGCGCTCGTCCGGCACGCCGATCACGATCTCGCGGTCGAACCGGCCCGGCCGGCGAAGCGCTTCGTCGATCGCCTCGGGCCGATTGGTCGCGGCGATGACGACGAGGTTGGCGCGGCTTTCCAACCCGTCCATCAGCGTCAGCAACTGTGCAACGAGGCGCTTCTCCGCCTCGCCGGTCACCTGGCCGCGCTTGGGTGCGATGGAGTCGATCTCGTCGATGAAGACGATGGACGGGGCGGATTTGGTCGCCTCCTCGAACACCTCGCGGAGGTGCTTTTCGCTCTCGCCATAAGCGGAGCCCATGATCTCGGGGCCGGCGATGTGGAAGAAGCTGGCATGGCTCTCGTTCGCCACCGCCTTGGCGAGACGCGTCTTGCCGGTGCCGGGCGGGCCGTGGAGCAGCACGCCCTTGGGCGGATCGACGCCCAGCCGCTCGAACAGCTGCGGATAGCGGAGCGGCAGCTCGACCATCTCGCGGATCTGGTCGATCGTGTTCCCCAGGCCGCCAATGTCGTCATAGGTGACATCGGCCCGCCGTTCGCCCTGCGGCTCGGTATATTCCGAGCGCAGTTCCACCTCGGTATTCTCGTCGATATGGACGATGCCGCGAGGGCTCGTGGAGACAACCGTCAGGCGGATCTCCTGCAGCGCGAAGGCCGGCGCGTTGAGCATCTGCCGCAGCTGCGGCGGGATATTGTCCTGCTGCACGCGCTGCTGCCCGGTCGTCGCGACCACGTCGCCCGCGGTCAGCGGCCGCATGCCGAAGCTGCGCTTCAGCGCCTCGCCTGAGCCTTGCAGCCGCAGGTTCTGCTGCGCCGGGGCGAACACCACGCGCTGCGCCGGCTGCGACTGCGCTTTCCGCACCTCGACGAAATCGCCCGAGCCGACACCCGCATTGGCGCGCTGGAGGCCATCGAGGCGGAGGATATCGAGCCCCTCATCTTCCGAATAGGGCAGCACCGCACGCGCGGGCGTCGCACGCTTGCCGACGATTTCTACGACATCGCCCTCGGACAAACCGAGCGCGTTCATGGTCGTCCGGCTCAGCCTGGCAAGGCCGCGTCCGCTATCGTCGGGGCGGGCATTGGCCACCTGCAATTTGCGCCCTGCGCCATCGGCCTCCGCCATTCGTCACCCCTTTTCAATGTCGTGCGATGCGGCGGAGATAAGACGGCACTTGGCCGTTTCGATCCCCCAGGCGGTGTGGCGGGCGCAAAAAAAGGCCGGCTGCCTTGCGGCGCCGGCCTGAAGTCTAGGAGAGGATGCCTAAAAGGCACGTGCGTTGTGCAGTGCAGCGGCGCGTGTTGCAAGTGCGAACTACATGTGTCTCGCTTGCAAAAACTGCATCCGTTTGATTTGGGTTGCACTGCTGTCCTTAAGCAACGATCGCATACTGCAATGCACAATGAAGAGCCTGCCCGGAGCTGCCGATGCGCCGCCTGCCCCCGCTGACTGCCGTCGAGGCGTTCGTCCAGGTCGCCCGCCTCGGTTCGGTCAAGGCGGCCGCGGAGGAGCTTGCGCTGTCCTCGCCCGCGCTTAGCCGGCGCATCCAGGCGCTCGAGCGCTTCGTCGGCCGCCCGCTCTTCGAACGGCGCCACCAGGCGATGGCGCTGAACCCCGCGGGGGAAGCGCTGCTCGCCCGCCTCGCCCCTGCTCTGGGACAACTTGCGGAGGCGATGGAGGCAGCGACGGCGGAAGGCGACGTGCTGCGCCTGAAACTCGCCGTCCCGCCGCTGTTCGCATCGCAGCGCCTGATCGGCCGCCTGCCTGAACTGCGCCAGCGCTATCCCGAACTGCATATCGACATGGATACGTCGGCCCATCCGCTCAGCCGCCTCGGCGAGGGGCTCGATGCCGCGATCGTGCTCGCCCGCGATGTGGAGCCGCCGCTTTATGGCCGCCTGATCCAGCGCGGCCTTGTCGTGCCGATCGTTGCGCGCAGCGTGGCGGAGCGCACGCATGCCGGCTTCGACGCGCTGTCTAGCCTTACCGTGCTGCTGCACCGCGACATGCCGCAGACGTTCGATCTGTGGCGCGAGGCAGTGGGGGCGCCGGGCGTGGAGCCTGCCGCGGTCGATTATTTCGATTCCGGGCAGCTGATGCTGGAGGCAGCGGCGCAGGGTCTGGGCGTCGCCTTCATGCTCGATCTGCATCTGGAGCTGGCGCAGGACGATCGTCTGGTCCGCCTGTTCGATGTGCCGGTGGAATCGAACTATGCTTACTGGTTCGCCTGCCGGCGCGGCGCGCTCGCATCGCGGGCGGTGCGCCTGTTCCACGACTGGCTGTTCGCTGCCGAATAAGCTCCCCCGGCACGCGGCCGGGGGAGGATCGCAGTCTTAAGCGACGGTCGCCTTGACGATCTTGCCGGGCGTGCGCGGCGGCTCACCCTTGGGCAGCGCGTCGACATATTCCATGCCGCTCTCCACCTGGCCCCAGACGGTGTACTGGTTGTCGAGGAAGCGCGCATCGTCGAAGCAGATGAAGAACTGGCTGTTGGCGCTGTTCGGATCGCTGGTCCGCGCCATCGAGCAGGTGCCGCGCACGTGCGGCTCGCGGCTGAACTCGGCCTTGATGTCCGGCTTGTCGCTGCCACCCATGCCGGTGCCGCTGGGATCGCCGCCCTGCGCCATGAAGCCGCCGATCACGCGGTGGAACACCACGCCGTCATAGAAACCTTCACGCGCCAGTTCGGTGATGCGCTCGACGTGGCCGGGGGCCAGATCGGGGCGCAGGCGGATGACGACGTCGCCGCCGCTGTCGAGGGAAAAGGTGAGCGTCGTCGCATCGGCCATCGGGTAAAACTCCTTGCTGGTCGCCGGCAGTTAGGGTGTGGGAGCCGCCGGTGCCAGCCCCTTCCGCGAGACGCCGCTCAGTCGAGCCGCTTGCCCGCCGTCTCTGGCAGGCCGAAAAAGGTGACCACCAGCGCCATGGCCACCACCGCGATCGTGTACCAGAGCCCGGAGAAGGGATCGCCCGTCTTCACCACGATGAACTGGCTGATGAACGGCAGGAACCCGCCGAAATAGCCCGTGCCGAGATGATAGGGCACCGACATCGATGTGTAGCGGATGCGCGCCGGGAACAGCTCCACCAGCAGCGCCGCAACCGGGCCGTAGGTCATGCCGGAGAGGAAGCCGATCACCACGATCAGCGCCACCATCGCCACCGCCGCGCCGAAGCCCGGCCGCACCTTGTCGATCGGATAGCCGGCGCCCTTCAACGCCGCATCCAGCGCCGCCGGATCCCGCGCGTCCACCGCCGTGCCGCCGATGGTGACGACCGGCGCGGCGCCCGCCGCCCCCGCCGTCTTGGTATAGGCGACGCCCTTGCGCGCCAGCGCGTCGAGCAGCGCGCCACACGGGCTCGCCTGTGTCTGCGCAAACGGGTTGTAGGCGCATCCGCTGCCCGCGACCACCACGGGCGCACGCGCCTGCGCCTGCGCCAAAGCCGGGTTGGCCACCGCCGCCAGCCCGTGGAACAGCGGGAACATCAGCACGAGGGTCAGCGCATAGCCGATCAGGATCGGCTTGCGCCGCCCGATCCGGTCGGACAGCCGCCCGAACAGGATGAACCAGCCGAGGCTGAATACCGCCGCCGCGCCGACTGTCAGCCGCGCGACCGTGTCGTCCACCCGCAGCGCGTTCTGGAGGAAGTACATCACCTGGAACTGCGCGGTGTACCAGATCACCGTCAGCCCCGCGGCGATGCCGAACAGCGCCACCAGCATCAGCCGCACGTTGCTCGCCGAACGGAAGCTTTCGCCCAGCGGGTTGCGCGCAATCTCGCCCGCTTCCTTCATCGCCTTGAAGACGGGGCTTTCGCTCAGCTTCATGCGGATCCACAGCGAGATGCCGAGCAGCACGACCGAGAACAGGAAGGGCAGCCGCCAGCCCCACGCCGCCCACGCCTCGCGGCCGACCAGCCCCTCCGCGAACAGCACCACCATCAGGCTCAGGAGGAACCCCCCGATCACGCCCGCCTGGATGAAGCTGGTGTAGAAACCGCGCTTCTCCGCCGGCGCATGTTCGGCGACATAGATGGCCGCGCCGCCATATTCGCCGCCCAGCGCCAAGCCCTGCATCACGCGCAGCAGCACCAGCAGCACCGGCGCCGCCATCCCGATCGTGGCGTAGGAGGGTACGAGACCGACCCCCGCCGTCGCCACGCCCATCAGCGCGATGGTGGCGAGGAAGGTGTATTTGCGGCCCAGCCGATCGCCGAAATGCCCGAACAGGGCCGCCCCCAGCGGACGCACGCCGAAACCGACGCCGAAGGAAGCGAGCGCCAGCAGAAACTGCGCGGTCTCGCTGCTCGCCGGGAAGAATTGCCGGCCGATGATCGTCGCCAGCGTGCCGTAGATGAAGAAGTCGTACCACTCGAACACGGTGCCGAGGGTGGAGGCGACGATCACCAGCCGATCGCGCCTGAAATCGAGCGTCCCGTCGCCCGCCCCGCCGTCCGCCATCCTGCTCCCCCGCCGCTTGCGCTGTGTCCGTCCCGTCAATGCGGGCAGCGCGGCGGCGACGCAATGCGTCTCGGCCAAGCAGGCCGGGTCAGCCGATCGCGCCGGGATGATCCTTCCCGTTGAACGGCACGATGGTCGGCCGCAGATCATGCCCCTCGTCGAGGCAGCGATAATTGACGCTGTAGGACGTGGGATGCGATCGCGGCCGGTAGAAGCTCTTGATCCCGCATTGCGAGCAGAAGATGTGCCGCGCCTTGCCGCTGCCGAAGCGGTAGGTGGTGGTGTCCCGCACACCGTCGGTCAGGCGGAACTTCTTCTCGTCGACGATCAGGTGCAGATAGCCCGTCATCGAACAGATCGAACAATCGCAGTCCAGCAGCTCCACCTCGGGCGCGGACAGCGACACCTGAAACCGGACAAGGCCGCAGTGGCAGCCGCCTTCGATCAGCATGCCGCGCGATCAGGCCTTCGCCGCATAGATCATCCGGCCTTCGCCGAGCCGGCCGAGCACGAGCTCCAGCTCGCTCTCCGACACCGCGAAGCACCCCTCGGAGCGGCCGAGCTTGCCATGATCGCGCACCATCTCGGGCCCGACATACCAGGCGGCATGGACGACCACGGCGCGCTGCAGCGCATTGTCGTTCGTTTCATCCAGCCCATCCAGCCGGCGCGAGCGGCCATGCTTGCCGACGTAGAGCGCGCCCGTGCGATAGGCGCCCTCGGACGATGCGGCGGAGCCGACATCGTTGGAGAAGCGCCGCACCCAACCGCTATGATCGGGATCGGAGCCGCGGCCATGCGCCACCAGCAGGGTGGTGGTGCGACCGTTCATCATATCGACCAGATGGAAGCGCGGATCACGCGACGCGCGGGCGAAATCGGCGATGGCGATCAGGTCGCGATTGGGGATCTCATGCGCATGCGCCTGGAGCGCAGCGCGCGCCCGCGCCAGCAGCGCCGGGCGGACCGCCGGCTGGTCCGCCGCAGACTTCAACACCAGCGGCGTTTCCGCGAAAGCGGAGCCCGCCACCAGACCGGCCGCACCCAGCGTGCCAAGCCCAAGAAACCCGCGACGCGAAACCGCGCCGTTCGTCCGATCGCCCAAAATCCCGCCCTCGCAAGCCTTTGCCCGGAGCGGAATTTACCAGACGAGATTTAACGAGTCCCGGCTGGTTCCTGATGTGCTGCTCAGCCCATCGGCCAAGCAGCACATGTCGTCGTTACGCGTCCTAGTTCGATGCCATCTGCACCCGAGCGCCGGGCAGGTTGGCCTTGGCCGTCTGGATCTCCTTGTCGAGCCGCTGCGCCAGTTGCGCGTCGCGACCATAGGGATCCTTCAGCATCTTCACGCCGCCTGCATCCGCCTCCGCGGTGAAGTAGACGAGGTAGACCGGCCACTGGTCCGCCAGCCGCACCGTCTTGGTGTCCTGCGAGCCGTAAGCGTCCTCGAACGCCATCCGGCTCTCGTCCCGCTGCATCAGCTCGAGTGCAAGCTGGTCGATGTCCTGCACGCGGATGCAGCCGTGGCTCAGCGCGCGCTCCTGCCGGGCGAACAGCGCCTTGGCCGGCGTGTCATGCAGGTAAATTGCGTGCGGGTTCGGCATGTCGATCTTGACCTTGCCGAGCGAGTTGCGCGGCCCCGGCGGCTGACGGTAGCGCACGCCACTCGCCGTCCGCACCGCCTGGTAGCCGCGGCCGAGACCCTGCTTGGCGATCGACTCCGGCACGTTCCACCACGGATTGACCACGATCGAGGACGCCGTGAGCGACAGCTGCGGCGTCGGCGTCTTGGGCGATCCGACCACCACCGTGTAGCTCGCCACCTGCGATCCCTGCTCCACCACCTTCAGGTCGTAGCTGGGAACGTTGACGTAGAGATATTTGTCGCCGAGCGTGCGCGGCATCCAGCGCCACCGCTCCATGTTCGCGCGCAGCCTGTCGCGCTCCACCGGGTCCTTCGCGTCGGCGAGCGCGGTGCGCAGCGCGGCATATTGCTCATTCTGCGGCAGCAGCCCTTCCAGCCACGCGCGGACATTGCCCTTGGCAACGGCACTCGCCAGTTCGGCGGGCAGCTTGGAGGCCTCGTAGGGCGAGCGTTCGATATGCCAGTCGAACGCGGCCTTGTCGGCCACGCGACCCGAATAATAGTCGCGCGCCAGCGACAGCGCGGCGGCGTTGGCGACGCTGTCCAGCGCCGCAGGATCTTCCGCCGCCATGGCGCGACGCAGGGCAGCGCGGTTGTAGACCTCGGGATCCAGCCCTTCCCGCTCGGACGCATCGATCGCCGCCAGCAGATCGCGCGCCGCCTCGGGCGACCATGCCCCCGGCAGCGGCGCCAGCGTGGCGGACACCACCGCAGGCTCGGCCTGCGAGAAGGCCGGGGTGGCCACGTTCATCAATGCGGCAAACGCCCCGCTCGCCAGCGCGACGGCCAGCGCGGTGCGGCGGCGGATCGGGTTGGAGGGAAGGACGGGCTGGTCCATGGCGCGACGCTCCGGCTACGTGATGTTTACGATCTGCCGCTAAAAACGCCGCGGGATTCTGCCCGATCCCAATCTGTCAATAAATATAATGCAGGAACCGGAGCGCGACTGGATCGTGCCAGCGTGCGACGAGAACGTTTCGTCTCAGCAACGTCAAGATGAAGCGATCCGCGCGTGCGATGAGGCCCACACGCGGCGCATCTGGTAGTCCTGAAAGATGCGGTTGCATCGCCTCTGCGCGGCAGCTAAGGGGAGCGCCCGGCGGGTGCGGGGCTGTAGCTCAGATGGGAGAGCGCTGCAATCGCACTGCAGAGGTCAGGGGTTCGATTCCCCTCAGCTCCACCAGCCCCGCCGGTTCCTGACACAAGTGCAAGCGCGTAGCGGATCGCCGTTGCGGTGATCCTCCGCGTTCGCGCGCCTAGCCGCCGCGCCTTTGCACGCGGCCGGCAGCGCCAGCCTCTGGGACATCGCAGCGATCCGAGATGATCCGCAGCCCCGGCACGTAGAGGCCCAGCCCCTCGCCCGGCAGCAAGGCGGGCGCCGCTACGAACACCGTCTGGAGAAGCCCGGCCGCCAGCACCGCCGCCGCGGAGATTCCCGCCACATCGCGCACATGGTCGTGGAGCGATCCAGCGATGGCGCAGTCATCCCCTTGGTCGAATGCCGCTTCGTCCATCGCCTGCCCCTCTACTGCGCTGCACAACGGACAGGCGTCCGCAGGGTCGCAGTTAAGCGGCGTTAAGCAAGAACGTCGCTGCCGAGCATGGAAAGCCAGCGGATCATCTGCCGGCTGCCATGTTCCGACAGGCCGAGGAAGACGCGCCGCCCATCACCCGGATCGCGCGTGCGCTCCAGCAATCCGGCTTGCTCCAGCAGCGCGATGTGGCGGAGCGCCGTCGTTGCCGGGGCTGCCGCGCCGATGCAGGCGGCGCTGACGGATTGCACCCGCCCCGCGCTGGTGCGGACAAACGTGTCGAGCAGGATGTCCCACGCGGGGTCGGCGAACAGCCCCTCGCCGAACAGTCGGTCGCGCTGCCGCCGCGCGTCGTAGACGGCGCGCGCCACCTCCACCGCCTGCATGCGCGAAAGCGTCGGGCGCGCAGCGCCGTCCGCGCCGTCGCTGCGCCGGTCCGCGTCGCTTGCCTGCGCGAAGCCGCCCGGCCGGGCGTTCCTCGGCATCGGCCTATCGCCATGGTGCATCAACGCCATGGCGCTGCGCCCTTGTTCGATGCCGCAGCACCGCGACGACGATCACCGCCATGAAGGGATAGGTCAGCACCACGTTCAGCCAGCCATAGCTGTGCTGGGCGATGCTCCCCGGGTCGATCGCCTTGGCGATGTGGCCGGCGATGGGCGCCAGCTTCAGGCCCGCGGTGCAGCTTGGCCAATATCGGTTGGCACGCAGCGCCAGCGCCAGAAGCCCGCCGAAGCTTAGAATGTCGATCGCGAAGATGTCCCACTCGACCTCCCGAAAGCTGGTGTCCGGATCGGATGCGGCCGCGAGGCCGAGGGCCGATGCCAAGACGAGGATGACGCCGGCAAATTGCTCCGGCCGTCCGCCACGGGTGATCGTGACGGCCAGGACGAGCGCGACGCAGTTCCAGTAGATGATCACGAGCATGCGACCGCCTCATCGGCGGTGCGGCCGCCCGTCAGTCGGCGCAGCAGCCCTCGCTGGCAGCCAATCCCTGCGAGGCTCTGTTCGCCCCGTTCGGAACATGTCTCTGAAAATGAAATTCGGCAGCCATGCGGCCTCCTTCGCGGCAGCGCGTGCGCCGCGTTTCCTTGCGGGACGCCACTGCGCCCGGCCACGGCCGGATCACAGGGCGAGACGATAGAGCTCCGCGACCAAAGCCAGCACGGCACTGAACCCGACTGCCCAGGCAAGCGTCAGCCACAGCACCCGTTCGGGCGTGAGCTGGACGATCCTGCCCGGAAAAGCCTCCGGCGCGTCCGCACTAACCTGTTTTACTGTTTCGCTTGTGTTGATCGTATTTTCTGTATTTAACGCATTCGCTGGCTTTGCTGCTGTTTGCAGTTCTGCCGGCGGCTCGTCTGGTGCCGCCGTTATGGATTGATCTGCAACCACTGCCGGTGCGGGGTGTACATCTACAGGGGTGTGGCGCTCGGCTTCGATCAGCATTCGCGCTGCCCGCACGGTGCCGGTGACACCCAGTTTGCGCGCAGCTTCCTGCTGGTAATTCTGGACTGTCCGGTATCCGATCCCCAGCGAAAGCGCGATTTCCTTCGCCGTCAGCCCCTCGGCCGCCGCTAGCAGGCAGGTACGTTCGCGGGGTGTAAGGGAGCTGATCTTGTCGGGTGCTGATCCCACCGACTCATCCATGGTCTGTTGCAGACCCCCGCATTAAGCCGGGCTTAATCTTCGGCCGAAGCACAGACATGTTCATTTCAGGCGAGGATTCGCTTGACCGGGCCTCTGCCCGTCACCGGAGCCGTAACGGCGGGAAACCGGGCTGGTATCGCGCGTTGGCGATGATGTGACCTCGTTCTTGCCCTCCGCGCCGGCTGCAGATGATGCCGCATCAGCTCGCGCCGCCGCTCCGGATGTCGCCCGCAGCGTGCTGGATTGGATGGATACGGGCTATTGCCTGCTCGAGATGATCCGCGATGCGGACGGGCACCCGATCGACTATCGCTTTGTCGATCTCAACCCCGCCTTCGTCCGTCACACCGGCCTGCAGGACGCCCTCGGCTGCCGCATTCGGGAGCTTCGCCCCGATCATGAGCAGCACTGGTTCGACATCTATGATGCTGTTGCACGTACCGGCGAGCCGGTGCGCTTCCGCAACGTCGCCGCCGCGCTCGGCCGCACGTTCGAAGTCTCCGCTTTCCGCGTCGGCGGCGAAGGATCGCGCGAGGTCGTCGCCCTGTTCAGCGACGTCACCGCGCAGGAGGCGGCGGAGGCGAATGCGCAGGCGAGCGAGCGGACGCTGGCGGCCGAGCGCAACCGTCTGCGCACGCTGGTGGATCATCTTCCCGTCGGCGTCAGCTTCATCGCACCGGACGGGCAGACCGCGCTGTCCAACCCCGCCTTCCGCACCTTCTTCCCCGGCGAAGTCGCGAGCAATGCAGACCTGGAGCGCACCGGAGCCGCCCACCAAGCCTATCCGCCCGCGCCGGTCGCCCAACTTGCCGAGAGTGCGCTGGCCGGGGAGCCCACGCTCGAACAGCGCATCTGCCTGCACCCGCCCGGTGGCGAGCCGCGCTGGACGCGGATCAGCGGCATACCGGTGGAGGAGGACGGCCATGTCGCCGGCGCGATCCTGACCGTGCTCGACGTGGACGAGCAGGTCCGTGCCAGCGATGCCCTGCAACGCCAGGCCGAAGGCCTCGAGAGCGAGGTCGCGCGCCGCACCGCGGATCGCGACCGCATCTGGCGGCTGGCGCGCGACCTGATGCTCGTCGCCCGGCTGGACGGCACGGTCAATGCGATCAACCCGGCCTGGTCGGCACTGCTCGGCTGGCATGAGGATCGGCTGATCGGGACAAACCTGCTCGATCTCGTCCACCCCGAGGATCTCGATGTCACGATCCGCGAGGTGCAGGCGCTCGGCGCCGGGCGCAGCGTTCTGGCGTTCGAAAATCGGTGCCGGGCGGCAGACGGCAGCTACCGCGTGCTTGCATGGACGGCGGTGCCCGCAGACGGGCTGATCCACGCCGTCGCCCGTGACGTCACCGATCTGCGCGCGCGTGCCCTCGCCCTCCATCAGGCGGAGGAACAGCTCCGCCAGGCGCAGAAGATGGAGGCGGTCGGCCAGCTCACCGGCGGCGTCGCGCATGATTTCAACAACATGCTGACGATCATCCGCTCGTCCACCGATCTGCTGCGCCGGCCCGATCTGCCCGAGGCCCGCCGCCGCCGCTATATCGATGCGATCGCCGAGACGAGCGATCGCGCCGCCAAGCTGACCGGCCAGCTGCTCGCCTTCGCCCGGCGGCAGGCGCTCAAGCCCGAAGTCTTCGACATGGGCGATCGGGTCGCAGCGATGGACGACATGCTCCGCTCGATCGTTGGGCCGCGGGTGCGGATCGTCACCGATCTCGCCTGCGGCGGCTGCTTCGTCGAGGCGGATCGCAGCCAGTTCGAAACCGCGCTGATCAACATGGCGGCCAATGCGCGCGATGCCATGGACGGCGACGGCGAGCTACACATCTCGGTTCGCGCGCTCGATCACAAGCCCATGATCCGCGGCCATGCCTCGACCGGTGGGCGCTTCGTCGCGCTCTCCGTCACCGACAGCGGCAGCGGCATCGCGCCGGAGCGCATCGCGCAGGTGTTCGAACCCTTCTTCACCACCAAGGAGGTCGGCCGTGGCACGGGTCTCGGCCTCAGCCAGGTCTATGGCTTTGCCAAACAGTCCGGCGGTGATGTCGATGTGGCGAGCACGCCCGGACAGGGTGCATGCTTCACCCTCTATCTGCCGAACGTCGATGCGGCGTTGGTGCCTGCGCGAATGGCGCCGCGCGCCACGGCTACGACGCCCGGCGGCGGACGCCGCGTGCTGGTGGTGGAGGACAATCTCGACGTCGGCACCTTCTCCACCCAGATCCTCCAGGATCTCGGCTACGAAACGCGCTGGGCAGCCAATGCAAAGGAAGCCCTCGCGCTGCTCGGCGGCGGGCTGACCGTGGATGCGGTTTTCTCCGACGTCGTCATGCCGGGGATGAGCGGCGTCGAACTCGGCGAGGAGATTCGCCGCCGCTGGCCCGATCTGCCGGTGATCCTGACCAGCGGCTACAGCCATGTCCTGGCCGAGGAAGGCCGTCACGGCTTCGAACTGCTGCAGAAGCCCTATGCGATCGAGGAGCTGTCGCGCCTGCTCGCCCGCATGGTGCCGCTCGAGGGCCAGCCGGACGGCTGACCTATTTGCGGCCGATCACGCTCAGCGCCGCCGTCGTCATCGCCTCCACCGCGGTCGAGATCACCCGTTCGGCATCGGGCGCCCAGAAGGGGCTGTGCAGCGAGGGCAGCTGCGTCGGATCGCCCTTCACCGCATCCCATTTCGCCTGCGGCACGCCGCCCACCCAGAAGAGCAGGCTCTGCACCTTGGGATCGGCCAGCGCATATTGGCTGAAATCCTCGCTCGCGGTGACGGACGGCGTCTGCCGCACTCGCTCCGCGCCGAAACGCTGCGTCAGCGCGCCGATCACCTGACCGGTCAGCGGCTCGCTATTCACCGTCACGTCCGCGCCGCGGCCGTTCAGCGTGACGGTGGGCAGCAGCGCAGCAGGCAGCCCCGCCGCCTCGGCCTCCGCCTTGGCGATGCGGCGGATACCGTCGAGCAGGTGGCGCCGCACGCCCGGATCGAACGCCCGCACCGTCAGCTGCAGCTTCGCCTCCGCCGGCACGATGTTGTGCTTGGTGCCGGCATGGAAGCTCCCGACCGTCACGATGGCGACTTCGTGCGGATCCACCTCGCGGCTGACCAGCGTCTGGAGCGTCGTGACGATCCGCGCCGCGATGACGATGGGGTCGACCGTCGTCTGCGGCATCGCGCCATGCCCGCCACGCCCCTTCACGACGATGTCGACCGAGTCGCTCGATGCCATCGCCGGCCCGCTATTATAGCCGATCACGCCCGCGGGCAGCGCCGCCGAATCATGGAAGGCGATCACCGCCTCGGGCTTCGGGAAACGGGTGTAGAGCCCGTCCTTCAGCATCGCTGCCGCACCGCCGACAATCTCCTCCGCCGGCTGGCCGATCATCACCAGCGTGCCCGACCAGCGATCCTTCATCGCCGCCAGCCGCCGCGCGGTGCCGATCCACGCGGTCATGTGCGTGTCGTGGCCGCAGGCGTGCATGACGGGCGTCGGCTGGCCCTCACGCGTCTTGCCCACCGCCTTGCTGGCGAAGGGCAGCCCGGTCTGCTCCTCCACCGGCAGCGCATCCATGTCGGCGCGCAGCAGCACCGTAGGCCCCGGTCCGTTGCGCATCACCGCGACGACGCCCGTGCCGCCCACCCCTTCCGTCATCTCGAAGCCGAGCTTGCGCGCCTCGGCGGCCAGCGTCGCCGCGCTCTTATGCTCCTCGAAC
Source organism: Sphingomonas jatrophae (assembly GCF_900113315.1). GTDB lineage: Bacteria > Pseudomonadota > Alphaproteobacteria > Sphingomonadales > Sphingomonadaceae > Sphingomonas_P > Sphingomonas_P jatrophae. The sequence goes on from NZ_FOZG01000001.1 coordinate 1,331,031, forward strand.
GACAGTTCGGGGTTGGCGTGCAGCGTGCGGTAGATGCCCATCAGGCCGGGCATGTCGGCGGCGACCGCCTGGGTCAGCGGGTCGGCGGCGACGGGCGCGGCCATCAGGCCGGCGACAAGAGCGAGAAAAGGGAGGCGTTGCATGCCCGGCAGCACAGCAGCCTGGCGGCTGCCGCGCAAGCCGTCATGCGGCGGCGAGCCGATAGCAGGGCTGCGCCGGGATCGGACGCCGCGGCGCCTCGCGCTTCAGGCCAGGCTGCGCCCGCTGGAGCGCCCGCGGCCGCAGCTCGTCCATGCGAACCGCCATCGGCTGGAAACGGGGGCCGCACGGCTGCGAACGGGCGATCTTCAGATCCGCGGCGGACAGGTCCACCGCGGCTGCCTGCCCGGCAAATGCCAGCGCGATCATCATCCAGCCTGCCATGGCCGAACCCCTTTTCCCAGATCCCCGCTTAGGCTTTTACCTGAGCGCGGCGGATCGGAAAAGGCTCAAGAGGCGGGCACCAGCTCGATCACATCCAGCATCGATTCCCAGCGTGGCTGCGGCAGCACCAGCCGCCAGCGCTGCGGCCCGATCCGCTCGAGCGCGCCGATCATGTCGCGCTGCGCATCCCGCCCATATTGCTGCGCGCGGCCCTCATCGCCCAGCATCATCGTGCCGAGGAACACGAGCCGCCCATCGCGATTGGGGAAGAGGAAGCCGACCGGCCGTTGCGGCCCGTTGAGCCGGGCGAAGCTCATCAGGTCGCCTTCCAGCGCGATGCGGCAGGCGAAGGGAGGATAAGCGGCGAATTCGGTGAGGCCACCCGGCTTGGCGCCGAGCTTGGTCGTGCGGCAGCGATACTCGCCGGGGGGCGGCGGCGGCCCGCCGCGGCCGGCATCGGGCTGGAGCAGCAGCCCCTCCGCCGCAATCTCCCCGCCCTTCCCCGCCGCCCGCGCCTGCGCCAGCGCCGCGGTCCAGTCGCTCCGCCAGCTGCGCAGCCGCGCCCGGTCGTCCGCCGTCGCCAGCGTGCGCCAGTCGGCCACTGCCGCACGGGCACCAGCGGGCAGCAGCGCCAGCGCGCAGAGTATGAGGGTTCGCATGTCGATCAGGCGACGCGCGGGGGAGCGCTTTCGTTCCGCCTCACGCCGCCGTCCAGCCGCCATCCATCGAAAGGTTCGCCCCCGTGATCGACGCCGCGCCGTCGGAGCAGAGATAGAGCGCCAGGCTCGCCACCTGCTCCACGGTCACGAACTCCTTGGTCGGCTGGCCTGCCAGCAGGACGTCGTTCATCACCTGCTCGCGCGTCAGGCCCCGCGCCTTCATCGTATCGGGGATCTGCTTCTCCACCAGCGGCGTCCAGACATAGCCGGGCGAGATGCAGTTCGCCGTCACGCCGAACGTCGCCGCCTCCAGCGCCACCGTCTTGGTCAGCCCGGCGATGCCGTGCTTGGCCGCCACATAAGCGGACTTGAACGGCGATGCGGTGAGCGAGTGGGCGGACGCGGTGTTGATGATCCGCCCCCATTTGCGCGCCTTCATTCCCGGCAGCGCGGCGCGGATCGTGTGGAAGGCGGAGGTGAGATTGATCGCGATGATCGCGTCCCACTTGTCGAGCGGGAACTCCTCGACGGGCGCGACATGCTGGATGCCGGCATTGTTGATCAGGATGTCGACCGAGCCGAACTCCTTGGCGCAATCCGCCACCATCGCTGCGATCTCGTCCGGCCTGGTCATGTCCGCCGCCGAATAGCTCGCCCCCGCCCCGCTTGCGGCGGCCAGCGCCTGCCGCTCGCTCTCGATCGCGGCGGCGTCGCCGAAGCCGTTGATCGTCACGTTCGCGCCCTCGGCCGCCAGCGCCTTGGCATAAGCGAGGCCGATGCCGGAAGTGGAGCCGGTGACGAGCGCGGTCTTGCCCTTGAGGAACATGGGATAACTCCGTTGGATCAGCGGGTGAGATCGAAGGCGGCGGTCTTTCCGTCGAGGATGTTCTGCGCGACCAGTTCGGACCGCGTCATCGTCCGCGCGACCGCCTCGCGGCCCGATGCCCAATGTTCGGCCATCGTCCGCGCGGAAAACTCATAGTCGCGCGCGCCGCCTTCCCAGGCGTTGGCGCGGTAGATCAGCTGGACGAGGTTGACGCTATATTCGCGCGCCTGCTCCGCGAGCGCCGCCACGTCGGGGTCGTCGCACATGTCCGGCGGCAGCTTGGCCAGCACGCGGCGGATCGCCTGCCGCTCGCGCCGCAGCTTCAGCAGCTGGTCGGACACCTGCCGCGTGCGGCTGGAAAACTGCACTTCCTTCGCGCGCGCTAGCACGTCCACCATCGTCCGGGGCTTCGGCGCTGCCGCAGAGAACAGGTCGACCTGGAAGACGAGCATGTCGCCGTCCTGCGTCTCCAGCACATGGCCGAGCGGCGTGTTGGAGACGAGCCCGCCATCCCACCACAATTTGCCGTCAATCTCGACCGGCGGCAGGCCCGGCGGCAGCGCGCCGGACGCCATGATGTGCCGCGCATCCAGCCGCTCGCGGCGATTGTCGAAATAATGGAAGTTGCCGCTCTCCAGCTCGACCGCGCCGACCGACAGCCGCATCGGGCCCTCGTTCAGCAGATCCCAGTCGATCAGCGCGTCGAGCGTCTGCCGCATCGGCGTGCTGTCGTAGAAGGAGAGCGCCTCGATCGTCCCCGGCAGCGCCACGGTCGGCGGCCACATGCGGGGCTTGAAGAAGCCGGGCACGCCGAACGTCGCGACGAAGCCGGCGGACCACAGATGCAGCCATTCGCGCGCATCGTCCGTCTGCCAGATGGGGAAGCTCGGCAACGCGCCGGTCAGCGTATCCCAGAAGGCGCGCAGGCGTGCGACGCGCCGCCCGGGCGGGTTGCCCGCGATGATCGCGGCATTGGCCGCGCCTATCGAGATGCCAGCGACCCAGTCCACCTCGATCCCACCGGCAGACAGCGCCTCATAGACGCCCGCCTGATAGGCGCCGAGCGCGCCGCCGCCCTGCAGCACCAGCGCGACATGATCGGGCAGCGGCAGCGCCGCCGGCCGGCGGGGATCGGCGTCAGCCATGGCTTAGCGCTCTCCCCGCACGGACCACATCACCGCGCATTCGCCCAGGCCGCCAGCGGCCCACGCTGCGCCGCCTTCAGCCGCGCGTTGGTGCGGATCGCGGCGACGGCCGTATCGGCCCCCTGCCGCGATTCCGCCGGCAGCGACTTGGCCGCCCACGCCGCCACCCGGTCGGCCAGCGCCGCATCGCTCGACCGCTGTGCGAGGCGCGGCAGGTAGCGCGCGCGCGAGCTCGCCTCGACGAAGCGGTTGATGTCCGCCTGATGGGCGACACCCCAGTCGAACGCCAGCGCCGGGTGCGCGGCACCGACGCCGGAGACGATCTCCGCCTTGTTGGGCACGCTCAGCTCATCCCCCAGCGCGAGATCGAGCGCACGCTGCGCCAGCGCCGGATCCTTGACGTAGCCGAGGCGGAAATAGGCGGTGCCCACCGCATTCGGGTTCTTCTCCGCCTTGGCCGCGCGGCGCTGCGCCTCCCACTGCTCGGGCGTGGCATTGTAGATATAGGCGCCCAGCACCGGTTCGCGCACGGCGGCCGGGATATTGTTGACGCCGCGATCGACGAGGTCGCGCACACCCGCGACCACCGCCGGATCGCCCATCCGGCCGAGCACCGTGATCAGCGTCTCGCGCAGCTGGCTGACCGACGGCGCCTCGCCCTTGGTGGCGCGCAGCGTCACGCGCTGGAACTGGGGCGCGAGCAGCGCGCGTGCCTTGGCACGGAATGCCTCGCGGGCGGGATCGCCTTCCAGCCGGCCGTCGAGCCCCGACAGCTGCGACGCCGCCGTGTCCCACACCAGCGGGTCCGCCGCCGCCGGGATGCGCCCGACCAGCGCCAGATAGCGATCGAGCCCGACATCGCCCGAATTGGCCAGCGCCAGCGAATCGCCCATCAGGCCGACCTGATCGGACAGGCCGAGCGATGCGAAGCCGCCGGTCAGCGTAGCGAAGTGCTTGGGCGCATGCAGCGTGCGGTAATAACCGAGCTGGCCGGGGTTGATGATCCCGAGGCCGCAACCCGGCACCGTCGCGGGCTTCGCCGCCGGGCCGCTCACGTCAGTGGTCGCGCGCGCGGTGCCCGTGGTCAGCTCCACCGGCACGATCCAGCGCTGCGGCGCCTTGGACGCCTGGTCGAGCGCGAAACGGCCCTGCGACAGCGGAATGCGCGTCCGCCCGCCGGCGCACACCGGCTCGCCCGCGCGGATCAGCGGCACGCCGCCCTGCAGCGTGAACGTATCCATGAACGGCTTCACCGGCCGGCCGGCCGACGCGGAGATGGCGCGCCACAGATCGTCCGTCACCGTGTTGCCGTAGGCATGACGCGCCATGTAGCTGCGCACGCCGTTCCGGAAGGCATCAGGCCCGACCACGCCCTCCAGCATGCGGATCACCGCCTGCCCCTTCTGGTAGGTGATCGTGTCGAACGCCTGGCTCACCTGATCCACCGTGCTGATCTTCTGCACGATCGGGTGGGTGGAGGAGACCGCATCGACGCTGAACGCCGCCTGCCGCTCCTGCGCGGTGGTCTGCGCGGGCACGTTCCATGATGGGTTGAGATCGCCCGAAACCTTGCCCGCCATCCACGAGGCGAAGCCTTCGTTCAGCCACAGATCGTCCCACCAGCCCATGGTGACGAGATCGCCGAACCACTGGTGCGCCATTTCGTGCGCGACGACGTTGAAGATGTCCTGCCGCCGGCTCTCGGTGGTCAGCGTCGGATCGACCAGCACGGCGCGATCGAAATACAGGATCGCACCCCAATTCTCCATCGCGGAGAAGAACTGGCTGCTGCCCGGCGCCGCGATCATGTCCATCTTCGGCAGCGGATAGGGCGTGCCGAAATAGTCGTTGTAATAAGGCAGGATGCGCGCGGCCGCATCCAGCGCGTAATCCGCCTGGTCCAGCGCCCCGCGCCGCGTGATCACGCCGATCTCCGTCTTGCCGACCATGCGCGACTTGCGCTCGACATCGCCCTGGCCGAGGAACAGCAGATAGCTCGACATCTTCGGCGTCGGCGCGAAGGTGACCAGCGTCTTGCCGCCCGGCTGCTTCTCCTCCTTCACGATCGGCATGTTGGAGAAGCTGGTCAGGCCCTTCGGCGTGACGGCGGAGAGCGTGAAGGTGGCCTTGCGGCCCGGCTCGTCCCACATCGGCGCGAAGCGGCGGCCGTCCGACGGTTCGAACTGCGTGACGAGCAGGCGGTGATCGCCGCGCTCATCCGAATAATCGCTGGCGAAAAGGCCGGCGGCGGACTGGTTGATCTTGCCCGAGAAGCTGATCGACAGCTTGTGCGTGCCTGCCGCCACCGGCTGCGCGAAGCCGATGGTCAGCGTCTGGGCGGCTTCGTCCGTCGTGATCTTGGTCGGCACCGTGCTGCCGTCCAGCCGCGCGCCACCGATCGCCAGTTCCGCCGCGTTCAGCACGATCGTGCTGGTCGGCTGCACCACCTGGATCGTCACCGTCTCCTGGCCGGTGAAGCTCAGCTTGGCCGCGTCGGGATCGATGGTGATGTCGTAATGGACCGGCACCACCGTGGTCGGCAGGCGGCCGGGCTTCTGCGGCTCGGGCGTCGCGGCCGTCGCGGCGCCGGCAAGGATCGTCGCGGCCAGCGCGACGGAACGGACGAGAGACATTTCGGGCGGATCTCCGGGATCGATTATTGCCGCCACGGCTAGCCTCTGCCCGCACCCCCCGCAAGCGACATGCATGTCACTTTGCAACCTCCCGCGCGGCTCCGCATTCAGCGGGTGATAGGGAGCCCTGCCACCATGCGCCTCGACGATCTTGGACCCAGCGACAACGTCCGCGACCAGCGCGGCATGAGCTTCGGTGGCGGCGGCGGCGGCGGGTTCGGCGGCGGCGGGCTCGGCCTGATCCTCAGCTTGGTCGGCTCGCGCTTCGGCATCGTCGGCATCCTCGTCGTGCTGGCGGGCGCGTGGTTCATGGGCGCGCTGGGCGGGGGCGGCGGCAGCCAGCGTGCGGTCTCGCCACAGGGTCAGCAGGGCCGCAGCGCCGCGCAGGCCTGCTCGGTTGATGCCGCCAGCGCCTTCTCCTGCCGCGTCCTCGCCTCGACGGAGCAGACGTGGGGCCAGGTCTTTTCGCGCCAGGGCTCGCAATATGTCGCGCCCACGCTGGTCTTCTATGCCGGGCGCGGCCAGTCGGGCTGCGGCGCCGCGCAGTCGGCGATGGGCCCGTTCTACTGCCCGAGCGACAATGGCGTCTATCTCGACACGGACTTCTTCAACGAGCTTCAGCAGCGCTTCGGCGCGGCGGGTGACTTCGCGCAGGCCTATGTCATCGCGCATGAGGTCGGCCACCATGTCCAGACGATCACCGGCATTTCGGACAAGGTCCGCGCGGCGCAGCAGCAGGGCTCCGAGGCGGACAGCAACGCCCTCCAGGTGAAGATGGAGCTGCAGGCGGATTGCTATGCCGGCGTCTGGGCCGGGCTCAACCGCAACCGGCTGGAGCCGGGCGACGTCGAGGAGGGCATGCGTGCGGCGCAGGCGATCGGCGACGACACGCTCCAGAAGGCCGCCGGCCGCCGCCCCGTGCCGGAAAGCTTCACCCACGGCACCTCGGCGCAGCGTCAGGCATGGCTCCGCCGCGGGCTGGAGACGGCCGACCCCGGCCAGTGCGACACCTTCGCGGCGAATGCCCGCGCCTGATCGGGCGCGCGCGTTCCGATCGGCAGGCGGCGCCACTCGGCTGCTGTGCCAGTTAGTCCCGCTGCGGCGGACCACCCCATCTGAGGTGATGATACCGGCTTGTCGACCCCTCTATCCGGCCGCAAGAAGGCCTGAGACGACCGGGGCACGACATGCAAATCGCAATTTTGACCTTCGACGGCTTCAACGAACTCGACTCGTTCGTCGCGGCTGCGATCCTCAATCGCGTGCCCGGCCTCAGCGCGCAGATCGTCGCGCCCTCGCCGGAGATCGTGTCGATGAGCGGTGTCGCGGTGCGTGCGCAGCAGCCGCTCGACTTCGCCGCGCAAGCCGACGCAGTGATCGTCGGCAGCGGCATCCGCACGCGCGAGATCGCGGCTGACGCCGCTCTGCTGAACCGCCTGCGCCTCGATCCCGCGCGCCAGATCATCGGCGCGCAATGTTCGGGCACCTTGCTGCTGGCCAAGCTCGGCCTGATCGGTGACCTGCCCGCCTGCACCGACCTGACGACGAAGCCCTGGGTGGTGGAGGCGGGCGTGCGCGTGATCGACGCTCCCTTCATCGCGCACGGCAACGTCGCCACCGCAGGCGGTTGCCTCGCCTCCATCTATCTCGCGGCGTGGACGATCACGCGGCTGGCGGGCGAGGATGCCGCGGCCGCCGCACTTCATTATGTCGCCCCGGTCGGGGAGAAAGCAGCTTGGGTGGACCGGGCGATGGCGGTGATCGCCCCGCACTTGGCCCAGCCCGCTTTCGCCTGAACGAAAAAGAGGAGCCCGACGCTGCCGCCGGGCTCCCCCTTCAGTCCGTTGCTTCGAGCGGCGCCTTAGTAGGTGCCGGAGAAGCTCCGGTTCAGATCGGTGCGGTTGTTGTCGCCCGAGCGATCGGAGTTCGAGCGATCGTTCGATCCGAACGCGCTGTTCCGCTCCTCGTCGCGCCAGTGGCTCTTGGCCTCGTCCGCCGTCTTGCTGATCGTCACCTTGTCGTCGACCGACTGGATCCACGAACAGGGGATTGAGTGATGGTGGCCGTGCGCATCGGTATCCTGCTTGGTCAGGATGATGCGATCGCCGCGGACCTTGTCGACGGTGCCGACATGCTGGCCGTCCGAACCGACGACATCCTGATGCTCCTGCACCTTGCCGAGCGACTGGCGCTGCGTCTGGCGGGTCTGACGCCAGGAGCCGAACTCGCTCTCGAATTTTGACTGATTCTCGCGCCGGTAATCGTCATAGTCGCGGTCGAGATCGGCCATCTGCCGGTCACGCCAGGAGCGATAATGCGAGTCACCACCGAAGCTTGACGAGCCGCGGTCATTGCCGGTGCTGCCATAGCTCTGCTGCGAACCGAAGCCGCCGCTGCCCGCGCCATAGCTGCCGCGGTCGGAATAGCTCTGGCTGCGATCGTCGCGATTGCCGCCATAGGAGCGATCGCGCCCCTGCTCGTAGCCGCGATCCGCCTGGCCATAACGGCCGCGATCGCTGTCGAAGCTGCCATAGGACGACTGCCCGTAGGAGGACTGGCCGTAACGGCTGCGGTCATAGTCTGAATTGCCGTAGCCGCTCTGGCCGTAATGGCGCTGATAGTCGCGCTCGGCATTGCGCTCGTCCCAGCGGCGGCGGCGCTCGGCCTCCTCGTCGCCGAACCAGCTTCGCACTTCGTCGCCCGCGCGATCGAAGAAGCCGCGATCGTCATAGTCATAGCCCTGCGGCTGACGGCCATAACCGCCACGGTCGCGGTCGTAACCGCCGCGATACTCATCCTGCCGGCCGTAGGATTGGTCGCGACCATAATCGCGCGCGCCATATCCCTGATCGCGGCCGTAGCGGCGATCATTACGCTCGTAGCCCATGGGAGGAACCTCCTGCCTTCATGATCTGGAAGGCCGCACCGGCGGCAAGGGGGCAACCGCTCGGTGCGACCTTTGACAAGAATGACTTGATTGAGGTGAAGTTCCCCGCAGCGCCCGGCTCGGGCTCACCCGGCCAACCACTCACCGCAGCCGATGCTCACGTCATCGGCGGCACCGCACCGGCAAAGGCCAGCAGCGCGGCGGCGGCGCTTTCGCGTGCGGCAGTGCGCGGCAGGCCGAGGGCCGCGGCCAGCGTCTCGCCCAGCAAAGCGTCGCCGAGCGCCGTCAGCACCAGCGTCAGCGTCACGCCCGCAGTCGGCCGTCCCTCGTGCGGCCCGGTCTCCTCCACCAGCCCGCGGATCGCATCCACCACCGGATCGAGCGCGCTCCGGTCGCCATTCAGGATCATCCACGCGGCGAGCTGCCCGCCGCCCTCGCGCCCGAAGGCATCGAAAGTGAGGTCGACGATCAGCCGCGGGTCCGCCTCTCCGGCCCGCGCGCGCAGCACCGCCTCCGCAATCCCGCGGGTGATGCGCGTCGCCAGATGCTGCGCCAGCGCCCGCTGCAATCCGGCGGCCGATCCGAAATGATGCAGCAGGTTGGCGTGCCCCTTGCCGATCCGCGCGCCGACCGCCTTCAGCGTCACCGCCTGCGGCCCTTCCTCCACCAGCAGCGCACGCGCCGCCTCCAGCGCGGCATCGCGCAGAGCCTCGGGCGCCATTCGGGTGCGAGTTATTGACATTTGTGTCAGTAATAGCCAGTTTGCCTGCGAGGAGAAACGCCATGCGCCGCACCCCGCCCGACCTCAAGATCACCCCGCGCGACCGCCGCTTCGGCCGCACCGCGCGCAGCACCCGCTGGTGGCTGGGCGGCGATCCCGTCGCGACCGCATTCTACAATGCGCTGTCGGTCACCTTCCCTGAGGGAGAGGCGTGGTTCGTCGAATCCGTCCGCGCCTTCCGCGACGGCGCACCGCCCGCGCTTGCCGCCGAGATCGCGGCATTCGTCCGGCAGGAGGTGCTGCACACGCGCGAACATGTCGCCTTCAACCGCCAGGTGGCGGCCGCCGGCTATGACGTCACCGCGCTCGAAGCCGCGGTCGACAAGCGGCTGGCCTTCATCCGGGCCAAGCCGGCCATCGCCAATCTTGCGGGCACGATGGCGCTCGAGCATTTCACCGCCATCCTCGCCCACGCCTTGCTCGCCGATCCGCGCCATCTGGCGGAGGCCGATCCGGAAGCGGCGGCGATGTGGCATTGGCATGCCGTGGAGGAGATCGAGCACAAGGGTGTCGCTTTCGACACCTGGATGCACGCGACGCGCGACTGGAGCGCGTGGCGCCGCTGGCAGGTGCGTTCGCTCGTCATGCTGCTCGTCACGCGCCACTTCCTGCTCGATCGCACCCGCGGCGTGCTGGAACTGTTGCGGCAGGATGGGCTCACCGGCCCGCGCATCTGGGCGCGCGCCGCGTGGTTCGCCTTCGGCAAGCCGGGCATGGTCCGCAAGATCCTGCCCGCCTGGGCCACTTACTTCCGCCCGGGCTTCCACCCCTGGCACCAGGACGACCGCGCCCTGATCGAGCGGGCGGAGCAGCCGGGCGGCGTGCTGGCGGCGGCCTGACCGCCGCCTGGCTTGCGTCTCACGCCGCCAGCGGTCGCGCCTCTTCCTCGTCCGCCAGCACCAGGGTGGACACGATCGTTGGGCTCGGCCGCCCGCGCGCGGCGCTCCCACATGCGGCGATGCGGCCGGTCGGACAGAAGCCCAGCTTGGCCAGCACGCGTCCCGACGCCGCATTGTCGATGAAGTGGCCCGCCATCAGCCGCTTGTGGCCGAGCGCTCGCGCCATCTCGACCACCGCGCGTCCCGCCTCGGTGGCATAGCCGCGGCCCCACCGATCCTGCGCGATCCAATAGCCGAGCGCGACCGAGCCGTCCGTCTCCCGATGCAGCCCCGCCCCGCCGACCAGACGTGGCGCCCCCTCGCCCCGCTCGAACAGCAGCAGCGACGGCAGGCACGGCTCGACGGGTCGGGCAAGGAACGCCTCCGCATCCGCCAGCGCATAGGGCCAGGGTGCGCGCGCCAGCTTGGTCACCACCGCCTCGTCGGCGATGGCGGCGTGCAGCGCCGGCGCGTCCTCGCGCCAGCCGGGCCGCAGCATGAGCCGTGCGGTGCGTGCGAACATGGTCGTCTCCTCGCCTCGCATCTATCCCGCGGACATGACCGCAGGACGACAATGCATGTCAGGGAGACAACAAAAAGGGAGCCGGGGCGACCCGTCTCCCTGATGGAGCCTGCCGTAGCAGGCCCTCGGGTCGCCCGTGGGGCGACCCGCTTGCGCGTTCGCCCGATTACTCGGCGGCGAGTGCCACCGCGTCGACGCTCACATACTTTCGGCCGAGCTTGCCCTCGTGGAAGCGCACGCGGCCGTCCGACGTCGCGAACAGTGTGTGGTCCTTGCCCATGCCGACGTTCACGCCGGGATAGACCTTGGTGCCACGCTGGCGAATGATGATGTTGCCGCCGATCACTTCCTGACCGCCGAACTTCTTGACGCCGAGGCGCCGGCCCGCGGAGTCGCGGCCATTGCGGGACGAGCCGCCTGCCTTCTTATGTGCCATGGTTCGCTACTCCCTTACGCGGCCGCTTCGGCCGGCGCGGCCGTTGCGGTGCGATCCTCGGCCTTGTGGTCGCCGATCGCGGTGATCCTGAGAATGGTGTGACGCTGACGATGGCCGTTGCGACGACGATAATTGTGCCGGCGGCGCTTCTTGAAGACGATGACCTTGTCACCCTTCGCCTGCGCGATGATTTCGGCCGTGACGGTCAGGCCCGCCACGTCCTTCAACTCGGCGCCCTCGCCCGCAAGCAGAACGTCGTCCAGCGTGATCGAGCTGCCAGCCTCGCCGGCCAGCTTCTCGACGACGATCTTGTCTCCCGCGGCAACGCGATACTGCTTGCCGCCCGTGCGCACGATTGCGAACATGGCCCTCATCACTTCCGAATCTGTGATCCACGGCAATAGGGAAGCGGCCACGGCCACTCCCCGCGCGGAAGGCCGGTTCGCTAACCCGGAGTCTCCGGGCTGTCAAGGGAATGTAACCGGATCACCCTTCACGCCAGTTCGGGCAGCCCGGTCGCCGCGCGGCTGGCATAGCGCGTCTCGTCCAGCAGCCCTTGCCGCTTGGCGACGATCGTCGCCACCAGCGCCTGCCCCGCCACGTTCACCGCGGTGCGGCCCATGTCGATGATCGGATCGATCGCCAGCAGCAGCCCCGCCCCTTCGAGCGGCAGGCCGAGCGTGGAGAGCGTCAGCGTCAGCATCACCGTCGCACCCGTCAGCCCCGCCGTCGCCGCCGATCCGAGCACCGAGACGAGCACCACCAGCAGATAGTCGGACGCCCCCATCGGCAAACCGTAGAATTGCGCGACGAACAAGGCCGCGACCGCCGGATAGACCGCGGCGCACCCGTCCATCTTGGTCGTGGCGCCGAGCGGGATGGCGAAGGCGGCATAGCTTTGCGGCACGCCCAGGTTTGCCGTCGTCACCGCCTCCGTCACCGGCATCGTGCCGATGGAGGAGCGCGATACGAAGCCGAGCTGGATCGCCGGCCACGCGCCCGCAAAGAAGGCGGCGGGCGACAGGCCGTTCAGCCGCAGCAGCAGCGGATAGACGACGAACAGCACCAGCCCCAGACCGAGATAGACGGCAAAGGCGAACTGACCGAGCGGCGCCAGCCCCGCCCAGCCATATTTGACGATCGCCGTTCCCAGCAGCCCGGCCGTGCCGATCGGGGTCAGCCGGATCACCCACCACAGGATGCGCCTGACGATGGCGAGCAGCGCCTCGTTCACCGCAAGGAACGGCGCCGCCGCCTCCCCCACGCGCACCGCGGCGATGCCGATCGCCAGCGACACGACGAGGATCTGCAGCACGTTGAAGCCGAGCGCGGTGGTCGCGCCGCCGTCCGCCAGCTTGGTCGACGCCTCGATGCCGAGGAAGTTGGCGGGCACCAGCCCTTTCAGGAAGTCGAGCCACGTGCCCTGCGTCGTCGGCACGTGCGCCGCCGTCGCCGCGATCCCCGCATGGCGCCCCGGCTCCAGCACGGTCCCCAGCGTCAGGCCGATGCTGACCGCGATCAACGCAGTGATGCCGAACCAGAGCAGGGTGCGCCAGACGAGGCCCGCCGCATTCTCCAGCTGCCGCAGCCTCGCCACGGAGGCGACGATGGCGGTGAAGACGAGTGGCGGCACCAACGCCTTGAGCAGCTGCACGAACAATTGTCCGACCAGCTCCAGCGCCCGCGCCAGCCCCGCGCCCTGATCGCCCAAGGCCCGCGCGAGAAAGCCGAGTGCGAGGCCCAGCAACACGCCCGCCAGCACGGCAAGGGCGAAACCATGGGCACGGGGCGGTCGGGCGGCAGCGGTCATGCAGCGGACATGGGGGCGGGGTCGCGGTGCGCCAAACGAGCTTGTCTTGGCACGGGCGAAGCCTTGGCTTCAGCCGCGCAGCCGCCGCGCATTCGCGGTCACCCGGCGGCGCGCAGGCGCCAGGGCCCGCTCGCCGATGTGCGCGGCGCGCGCCTGCCCTGCCGCCATCCTCGACAGCAGGGCCCCCGCCTGCCGCAGCGTCGGCGGGCGCCCGGCAGCCGCCATGCCGCAGATCGTCGCCCAGACGCGCAGCGAATCGGCGTGCAGCCGCGCCAGATCGAGCGCCATCGCCGCCTGCGCCTCCCCCATCGCGACCAGCTTTTCCGGCATCATGCGGTTCAGCTCGCGCCAGTCGCCGTTCAGCGGATCGGCCAGCGCCCTGCCGATCTTCAGCGTGCGCGCGGCGATCACCTCGCCCGATGCGGCCATCGTCTCGGCCAGCGACACGCTGCCCGTCCATGCCGCCGCCATATTCTCCCATGCGCGCATCATGCCCGGCCTCCTCGCTGCATCGCAGCATGAACCCGCCCAACGCGCAAGGTTCGCTTTCTGTCCGTCGACTCCTATGTGTCGCGGCGTGAACCAGCGTGCCCGCGTCCTCCTGCTCAACGCCGCCCTCGGCCCCCTCGATTACCGGGTGGATCGGGACAGGCCGGTCGTGCCCGGATCAATCGTGCTGGCACCGCTCGGCCCCCGCCAGCTCGCCGGCGTGGTGTGGGAGCCGGAGACGCTGCCCTCCGACGCGGAGGTGGGCGACAACCGCCTGCGCCCCCTCGCGCACGTCTATGATCTGCCGCCGATCCAAGCGCCGCTGCGCCGCCTGATCGAGTGGACCGCCGACTATTATCTAGCGCCCCCCGCCGCAGTGCTGCGCATGGCGCTCGCCTCCGCCAGCGCGCTTGATGGGGCGCGCAGCGTCATCGAATATCGCGCGACCGGCCATGTGCCCGACCGGCTGACCCCGCAGCGCGCGCAGGCGCTGAAGCGGATCGGCGAGCGGCAGGGGCTGGTGCGCGAGCTGGCGGCGGTGGCCGACGTGTCCGACGCGGTGATCCGCGGGCTGGTCAAGGCCGGTGCCATCACCGCGGTCGAGGTGTCGATCGACGATCGCTATCCCCTGCCCGATCCGGACCACGCGCCGCCGGCGCTGTCGGACGACCAGCAGGCCGCCGCCGACACGCTGCGAGAGGCGGTGCGGGGTGGCGGTGCGAACCCCACGCTGCTCGACGGCGTCACCGGATCCGGCAAGACCGAAGTCTATTTCGAAGCGGTGGCCGAGGCGCTGCGGGCGGACAAGCAGGTGCTCGTCCTCCTCCCCGAAATCGCGCTGACCGAGCCTTTCCTCAAGCGGTTCGAGGCGCGCTTCGGCTGTCTGCCGGTCGCCTGGCACTCGGATCTGCGCTCCTCCCAGCGCCGCCGCGCATGGCGCGCGATCGCGTCGGGCGAGGCGAAGGTGACGGTCGGTGCGCGCTCGGCCCTGTTCCTGCCCTATGCCAAACTCGGCCTGATCGTCGTCGACGAGGCGCACGAGACGAGCTTCAAGCAGGAGGATGGCGTCCATTACCACGCGCGCGACGTGGCGGTGATGCGCGGCCAGTTCGAGCAGGTGCCCGTCATCCTCGCCTCCGCCACCCCGGCGATCGAGACGCGCGTGATGGTCGAGCAGGGCCGCTATGCCGAGCTGAAGCTGCCCGGCCGTTACGGCCCCGCGCAGCTGCCTGACATCGCCGCGGTCGACATGCTCCGGTCACCCCCGCCGCGCGGCCGCTGGCTGGCGCCGCCGGTGGTCGAGGCGCTCGAGGAGACGCTCGCGCGCGGCGAACAGTCGCTCCTGTTCCTCAACCGGCGCGGCTATGCCCCGCTGACGCTCTGCCGCCACTGCGGTCACCGCTTCCAATGTCCGAACTGCACCGCCTGGATGGTCGAGCACCGCCTGATGGCGCGCCTCGCCTGCCACCATTGCGGCCACGTGACGCCCCCGCCCAGGCTCTGCCCCGAATGCCACGAGCCCGACATGCTCGTCGCCTGCGGCCCCGGCGTTGAGCGGATCGCCGACGAGGTCGCCACGCTCTTTCCCGACGCACGCGTCGCGCAGGTCACCTCCGACACGATCTGGTCGCCGGCCAAGGCGGCCGAGTTCGTCCACCGCATGGAGGCGCACGAGATCGACATCGTCGTCGGCACGCAGCTGGTGACCAAGGGCTATCACTTCCCCAACCTGACGCTGGTGGGCGTCGTCGATGCCGATCTCGGCCTCGCCGGCGGAGACCTGCGCGCGGCGGAGCGCAGCTTCCAGCAGATCGCGCAGGTCGCCGGCCGTGCGGGCCGTGGCGCCAAGCCCGGCCGCGTGCTGGTGCAGACGCGCGAGCCGCTCGCCCCCGTTATCCGCGCGCTAGTAGAGGGCGACGCGGAGGGCTTCTACGCCGCCGAGACGGAGAGCCGGCGCGAGGCGGGCGCCCCGCCGTTCGGCCGCTATGCCGCGATCATCGTCTCGTCCGAGGTGCAGGAGGATGCGGTCAGCGCCGCGCGCGCCATCGGCCGGGCGGCGCCGTCTGTCGAGGGCATGGCGGTCTACGGCCCCGCCCCCGCACCGCTCGCCATGCTGCGCGGCCGCCACCGCCAGCGCCTGCTGGTCCACGCCCGCCGCTCGCTCGACGTGCAGGATGCCATTCGCGACTGGCTAGGGCCCCTCCAGCTGCCGAAAAGCGTGCGCGTGGCGGTGGACGTCGATCCCTACAGCTTCGTCTGAGCATTAGGCGGGCGGGAACCCTCGCCTGACCCCAAGCGTCCCGCCGCGCATGACCTTTGCCAAGCTGCCCGCCGCCTCGCTCGACGATCTCACCGGCGCCAAGGTGGTGATCTACGGCGCGGCGGAGGCATCCCCCTATGCGTCCGAGCCGCGCAGCCATTCGCACGATGCGCCCGCCGTGCTTCGCGAGGTGTCGGAGGGCTTTGCCGGCCAGCTCTGGCATTACGACTTCGACACCGATCGCACCCTCTTCCCCGATCCGCAGGACCGCCGCGGCTGCGTCGATGCCGGCGACGTGCCGACCGATCCCGCCGACGCCGAGGGCAACCGCGCGCGCATCACCGCCGCCACCGCCGCGATCCTGAAGGCCGGCGCGGTGCCGATCCTGCTCGGCGGCGACGATTCGGTGCCCATCCCCTTTCTCGCCGGCTTCGAAGGGCATGGCCCCATCCACATTCTCCAGGTCGATGCGCACGTCGACTGGGCGGACGTGATCGAGGGCAATCCCTACGGCTATGGCTCGCCGATGCGGCGCGCGTCCGAATATCCGTGGGTGGCCGGCATGGTGCAGGTCGGCGCGCGGGGGCTCGGCAGCGGCGACAAGGGCCAGCATGATGATGCCCGCGCCTGGGGCAGCCACATCGTCACCGCCTATCAGCTTCATGCCGAGAGCGTGGAGGCGGCGCTCGCGCACATTCCGGAGGGCGCCACCGTCGTCGTCAGCCTCGACTGCGACGGCATCGATCCCGCCGTGCTGCCCGCGGTCAACATGCCGACACCCGGCGGCGTCACCTATGAGGACATGATCCGCCTGCTCCGCGGCATCGCGGACCGCGGCCGCCTCGGCGGACTCGCGCTGGTCGAGTACACGCCGCAGCACGACGACCCACGCCGCCTCTCCGGCATGGTCGCCGCGCGCATCGCCGCGGCCGCCATGGCGCTCGCGCTCGATTGAGGAAGCCCGTTTCCCCGCCTGCCCGCATCGGTTAGCGATGCCTTGGGGAAATAGGCAGGGGGGCAGGCCTGATGATCTGGTTGCGGCGGGCGCTGGCGGCGCTCGCGCTGGTGGCAGCACCGGCAACGGCAGCGGAGCCGTGGCGCGAGGCGTCGAGCGCGCATTTCGTCATCTATTCGCAGGAAAGCGAGGCCGATCTGCGGCAATATGCCGAGCGGCTCGAGCGGTTCGACAAGGCGCTGCGCCTGCTCCAGAAAATGGCGGACGAGCCGGTCGGCCCCGCCAACCGGCTGACCGTGTTCGTCGCCGCGAACAGCGCGGCGGTGCAGCGGCTGCTGGGCGCGCCCGACAGCAACGTCGCGGGCTTCTACCGCGGCCGGGCCGGCGCCTCCATCGCCGTCACCTCGCGTGAGAAGACCGGCAGCGATCGCGCGCTAAGCCCGCAGATCGTGCTGCTGCATGAATATGCGCACTATTTCATGTTGCGGAACTTCCCTGCCGCCTACCCTGCCTGGTTCCGGGAGGGGTTTGCCGAATTCTATTCCACGGCCCGCTTCCAGCCGGATGGAAGCCTCATCGTCGGCGCACCAGCCAATCACCGCGTCTACGAACTGGCAGCCGCGCGCGACACGCTCAGCCTTGACCGCCTGCTCGGGGATCAGGGGGGCAAGCAGGCCGCGTCCATGCCCGAAGTCTATGGTTATGGCTGGCTGCTGACGCACTATCTCAACTTTTCCGACAAGCGGAAGGGCCTGGCAGAGCTGCGCGCCTATCTGGAGGCGATCAACCGCGGCACCCCCGCTCTGGCCGCAGCAAAGACCGCATTCGGCGATCTCGATCAGCTGAAGCGTGAGGTGCAGGCCTATCTCGGCAAGCGCACAATGTTGGTGGCGACGATCGGCGCCGATCGGTTGCCTGTCGGCCCGGTCGCCGTCCGGACGCTTCGACCCGGCGAGCAGGCGATGCTGCCCGTCGCGATCCGCTCGCGCCTCGGCGTCGATGAGAAGAAGGCGAAGGCGGTGGCCGTGGATGCGCGCAAGGTCGCAGGCAAGTTTCCGGACGACGCCTATGTTCAGACCGCGCTTGCGGAAGCGGAGTTCGACACCGGCGCGTTCGACAATGCCGATGCCGCCGCCAACCGCGTCCTTGCCGTCGATCCGAAAGCCGGCCGGGCGCTCCTCTACAAGGCGCGTGTGCTGCTGGCGCGGGCGGAGGCCGCGAAGGGGGACGACAAGACCGCGCTGGTCAAGTCGGCCCGCAGCTATGTGATGCGCGCGAACCGGCTCGATCCCGACGATCCCGAGCCGCTGATCCTGTTCTACACCAGCTACCGGACGGCGGAGGCGAAACCGACGCAGAATGCGGTGGATGGCCTCCTCGTCGCGCATCGCCTCGGCGCGGAGGACGAATCGCTCCGGCTGCTGCTCGCCCACCAGCTGGCCGAGGAGAAGCGCGCGGCCGAAGTGCGCATCCTGCTGGCGCCTGTCGCCTACGATCCGCATGGCGGCAAATCGGCGGTCGCCGCACAGCAGCTTCTCGCCACTTTGCCGCCGATTGCGGCGGAAAGCCCGGCTCCCGTTTCAGCCATGTGACACGACGCGGAAGGCCGGGTTGCACGCTCAAGGATCGCCTGCTAACCGGCCGCCACCCACGCTTGGGCGCTGATCCGGCGCCCCTCTTCCGCATGGGTAACGAATCGGCAACGGGGACGGCGCACGCGTGGAGAGTTCCGGCGGTAATGTTGGCGGCGGCATCCAGGCCAGCCTTGGTGGGCGCTATGCGCTGGCATTGTTCGAGCTTGCCCGCGATGAGCGGCAGCTGGAAGCCGTCGGGGCGAGCCTCGCGACGCTGAAGCGCGCGCTCACGGAATCGGACGATCTCCGCACGGTGACGACGAACCCGCTGCTGCCGCGCGCCGATGCCGGCCGCGCCATCGCCGCGGCGGCGGGGGAGCTGGGGCTCGATCCCACCACCACCAAGTTCCTCGGCGTGCTCGCGGCCAATCGCCGCCTGATCCAGCTGCCGGCGATCATCCGCGCGTTCGAGCGGCTGGCCGCGCGCCACCGCGGCGAGACGACGGCGGAGGTCATCTCCGCCCACCCGCTCGCCGACGATCAGATCGCCGAGCTGCGGGACCGGCTCCGCCAGCAGACCAAGACCGACGTCGCGATCGACCTCCAGGTCGATCCCTCCATTCTCGGTGGACTGATCGTCCGCCTCGGGTCGCGCCAGATCGACGGCTCGATCCGCACCAAGTTGAACACGCTCGCGCACGCGATGAAAGGCTAAGGCAGCATCATGGAAATCCGCGCCGCAGAAATCTCCCGGGTCATCCGGGATCAGATCGCCAGCTTCGGCACCGAGGCCGAGGTGTCCGAGGTCGGCCAGGTGCTGTCCGTCGGCGACGGCATCGCGCGCATCCACGGCCTCGACAACGTCCAGGCGGGTGAGATGGTCGCCTTCGCCAACGGCGTGCAGGGCATGGCGCTCAACCTCGAGGCCGACAATGTCGGCGTCGTGATCTTCGGCTCGGACGCCGAGATCAAGGAAGGCGACACCGTCAAGCGCACGCAGACCATCGTCGACGTGCCCGTCGGCAAGGGCCTGCTCGGCCGCGTCGTCGACGCGCTCGGCAATCCGATCGACGGCAAGGGCCCGATCGAATACAGCCAGCGCAGCCGCGTCGAGGTGAAGGCGCCCGGCATCATCCCGCGCAAGTCGGTGCACGAGCCGGTGCAGACCGGCCTCAAGGCGCTCGACGCGCTGGTGCCCGTCGGCCGCGGCCAGCGCGAGCTGATCATCGGCGATCGCCAGACCGGCAAGTCCGCCGTCGCGATCGACACCTTCATCAACCAGAAGACGGCGAATGCCGGCACGGACGAGAGCAAGAAGCTCTACTGCATCTACGTCGCCGTCGGGCAGAAGCGCTCTACCGTGGCGCAGCTCGTCCGCACGCTGACCGAGCAGGGCGCGATGGATTATTCCATCATCGTCGCCGCCACCGCGTCGGACCCCGCCCCGCTCCAGTTCCTCGCGCCCTATACCGGCTGCGCGATGGGCGAGTATTTCCGCGATAACGGCATGCACGCCGTCATCGTCTATGACGATCTGTCGAAGCAGGCCGTCGCCTACCGCCAGATGTCGCTGCTGCTGCGCCGTCCGCCGGGCCGCGAAGCCTATCCGGGCGACGTCTTCTATCTCCACTCGCGCCTGCTGGAGCGTGCGGCGAAGCTGAACGACGCCAACGGCAACGGCTCGCTGACCGCGCTGCCGATCATCGAGACGCAGGCGGGCGACGTGTCGGCCTACATCCCGACCAACGTCATCTCGATCACCGACGGCCAGATCTTCCTCGAGACAGACCTGTTCTACCAGGGCGTCCGCCCGGCCATCAACGTCGGCCTGTCGGTCAGCCGCGTGGGGTCCTCCGCGCAGACCAAGGCGATGAAGAAGGTCGCCGGCTCGATCAAGCTGGAGCTGGCGCAGTATCGCGAGATGGCGGCGTTCGCGCAGTTCGGCTCGGATCTCGACGCATCCACGCAGAAGCTGCTCAACCGCGGCGCGCGCCTGACCGAGCTGCTGAAGCAGCCGCAGTTCAATCCGCTTCCCTTCGAAGAGCAGGTGGCGTCCATCTATGCGGGCGTGAACGGCTATCTCGATGCGATCCCGGTCGGCTCGGTGGTCCGCTTCGAGCAGGGCCTGCTCAGCCACATGCGCGCCCACAATGCCGACGTGCTCGGCGAGATCCGCGACACCAAGGATCTCGGCGGCGACACGGCGAACAAGCTCAAGGCCGCGATCGAAGGCTTCGCCAAGACGTTCGCGTAAAAGGAATATCGCCGCCCCGGTGACCATCGGGGCGGCGATCAAGGGGAAGATCGAGTGGCCAGCCTCAAAGCCCTCAAGGACCGGCGCAACTCGGTCCGCTCTACGCAGAAGATCACCAAGGCGATGAAGATGGTCGCCGCGGCCAAGCTGCGCCGTGCGCAGGCCGCGGCCGAGGCGGGCCGTCCCTATGCCGAGAAGCTGGCGCAGGTGATGGCGAGCCTCGCCTCCAAGGTGCAGGTCGGCCCCGGCGCGTCGCCGCTGATCGCGGGCACCGGCTCCGACAAGCGCCACCTGCTGGTCGTCGCCACCTCCGAGCGCGGCCTCGCCGGCGCGTTCAACACCAACATCGTCCGCGCCGCGCGCAAGGCTGCCGATCAGCTGATCGCCGAGGGCAAGGACGTGCGCTTCTACCTGATCGGCAAGAAGGGCCGCGCGGTCATCTCGCGCCTCTATCCGGGCAAGATCGTCCACCAGGTCGATCAGAGCCACATCAAGAATGTCGGCTTCATCGACGCGCTCGAAGTCTCCCGCGATCTGATCGCGCGCTACGAGGCTGGCGAATATGACGTGGCGCACCTGTTCTTCGCCCGCTTCCGCTCGGCGCTGGTGCAGGAGCCGACGCAGCTTCAGCTGATCCCCGTGCCGCTCGCCCCCGCGGTCGAGACGCAGGCGTCGGGCACCAGCGCGGTGGTCGAATATGAACCCGACGAGGAGACGATCCTCGCCGAGCTGCTGCCGCGCAACATCGCGATCCAGCTGTTCCGCGCGATGCTCGAAAATGCCGCGTCCGAGCAGGGCAGCCGCATGACCGCGATGGACAATGCGACGCGCAACGCCGGCGATCTGATCAACCGGCTCAGCATCCAGTATAACCGCAGCCGCCAGGCGGCGATCACGACCGAGCTGATCGAGATCATCGCGGGCGCGGAAGCGCTGTAAGCGAGACCGAAGACAAAAGGCGCAGAAGCGCTCTAAAGACACGAACGAGGACCGTCATACCCGTCGCCGGGATGACGCTAAGGAAAGCAGGACCGAACGATGGCAACCGCCCCCGTGCAGACCACCAACAATGTCGGCCGCATCGCGCAGGTGATCGGCGCCGTCGTCGACGTCGCGTTCGACACGCAGCTGCCGGCGATCCTCTCCGCGCTGGAGACCTACAATGGCGGCAACCGCCTCGTCCTTGAGGTCGCGCAGCACCTCGGCGAGAACATGGTCCGCTGCATCGCGATGGACGCGACGGAGGGCCTGACGCGCGGTCAGGAAGTCACCGACACCGGCTCGCAGATTCGCGTGCCCGTCGGCCCGCAGACGCTCGGCCGCATCCTGAACGTCATCGGTGAGCCGATCGACGAGCGTGGTCCGGTGAATGCGACGCAGACCGCGCCGATCCACGCCGAGGCTCCCGCCTTTGCCGACCAGTCGACCGAGAGCGCGATCCTCGTCACCGGCATCAAGGTGATCGACCTGCTCGCGCCTTATGCCCGCGGCGGCAAGATCGGCCTGTTCGGCGGCGCGGGCGTCGGCAAGACCGTGCTCATCCAGGAGCTGATCAACAACATCGCCAAGGGCCATGGCGGCGTGTCCGTGTTCGCCGGCGTCGGTGAGCGGACCCGCGAGGGCAACGACCTCTACCACGAGTTCCTCGACGCGGGCGTCATCGCCAAGGACGAGGCCGGCAACCCCACGCCGGAGGGCTCCAAGGTCGCGCTCGTATTCGGCCAGATGAACGAGCCGCCGGGCGCGCGTGCCCGCGTCGCCCTCTCGGGCCTGACGATGGCCGAATATTTCCGCGACCAGGAGGGCCAGGACGTGCTCTTCTTCGTCGACAACATCTTCCGCTTCACCCAGGCGGGTTCGGAAGTGTCGGCGCTGCTCGGCCGTATTCCGTCGGCCGTGGGCTATCAGCCGACGCTGTCGACCGACATGGGCGCGCTGCAGGAGCGGATCACCTCGACCAACAAGGGCTCGATCACGAGCGTCCAGGCGATCTACGTCCCCGCGGACGATCTGACCGACCCGGCCCCGGCCACCTCCTTCGCCCACCTGGACGCCACCACCGTGCTGTCGCGCGCCATTTCGGAGCTGGGCATCTACCCGGCCGTCGATCCGCTCGACTCGACCAGCCGCGTGCTCGAGCCGCGCGTCGTCGGTGAGGAGCATTACCAGACGGCGCGCGCCGTCCAGGAGACCCTGCAGAAGTACAAGTCGCTGCAGGACATCATCGCCATCCTCGGGATGGACGAGCTGTCGGAAGAGGACAAGATCACCGTCAGCCGCGCGCGGAAGATCCAGCGCTTCCTCAGCCAGCCCTTCCACGTCGCGGAAGTCTTCACCGGCATCTCGGGCAAGTTCGTCCAGATCGAGGATACGGTGAAGTCGTTCAAGGCGGTGGTCGACGGCGAGTATGACCACCTGCCCGAGGCTGCCTTCTACATGGTCGGCGGCATCGAGGAAGCGGTCGCCAAGGCACAGAAGCTGGCCGAGGCGGCCTGATGGCCGAGGCCGCCGCTGCGCTGGCGGAAGCGGTTAACGACGTCTGCCCCTGGTCGGGTGATCCGATCTCGGCAGACGCGCTGACCCGCTACCGGGGCGCGGTGGTCGGCTTCTGCAATCCCGGTTGCCGGGACAAGTTCGACGCGGCGGTCACGGCGTTCGACCGTGCCATTGCGGACAGAGGATAGACATGGCGCTGAACTTCACCCTCGTGACCCCCGAGAAGCAGCTCCGCTCCGAGCAGGTCCACATGGTCGTCGTGCCCGGCACCGAGGGCGACTTCGGCGTGCTCGAGGGGCATGCGCCGCTCATGGCGGTGATCCGCTCGGGCGAGTTGCAGGTCTTCTCCGGCCCGGCGACGGTCGTCGCGCGCATCCATGTCGAAGGCGGCTTTGCCGAAGTGAACGAGCAGGGCCTGACCGTGCTGGCCGAGGCCGCGCGAGAGGTCGCCTGACGGCGCGCAGGCCCGCTAGGGCCTGCGTCGATAGCTCCAGCTGAGCCTGTTTGTCCCGTCCGCGCGCGAGATTTCCGCGCGCAGACGATCTCCCTCCTGCCAATAATGGACGCGCTGCGGGAAATCGTTGCCCGCATTGACGAAGGTCAGCCCCGGCCCGGGCGCATCCGGCACCTGAGCGAACATCGTTCGCGCGCCCGCCCGCGGCGCCGCCCAGAAGGCCATCTTCGCGCGCTCACCGGTTGGAGTGACGGGCGAAAGCTCGATCTGCATCGTCTCCCACGTCTGCAGCTTCGCCCCAGCCCCGCTGATGGCGCTGCCCAGCATCATGCCGGCACGCGGGCTGGTCCAGCATTCCTCGGTCCAGTCGGCCCCGTCCTCCGCCACCCAGCACCCGGCGAGCCAAGCCGGCAGCACGGCGGCCGCCTTCGCGGGCGTGGCCATGACGATTAATGCGGCGACGACG
This sequence comes from Sphingomonas jatrophae, assembly GCF_900113315.1. GTDB lineage: Bacteria > Pseudomonadota > Alphaproteobacteria > Sphingomonadales > Sphingomonadaceae > Sphingomonas_P > Sphingomonas_P jatrophae. Next base: position 1,354,980 of record NZ_FOZG01000001.1, read on the forward strand.
GCTGACATCATGATCTCTCCCCGAAACGACACACGGACAGCCTATTCCGCCGAAGCGCCGGCACAAGCCGACATGCGTATCCCCCACGCTCCCGTGGTTAGGAGATTGTAAAAGTCTCGCCGCTAAGCCCGGTCGCCAGTCTTCCGCACCATGCGGAACAGGGTTCGGGATCGACGGGCATGAGCGCATTCGGGCGTCGCGGCGGGCTTAACAGCGGATCGGGTGGACGCCCGGCCTTCGGCGTTGCGCGCCCGATGCAGGGCGGCGGCAGCGCGCCCGAGGGCGGCACGCAATTTCCGCCGCTGGAGCCGAGCTCCCTCTCGTCCGACCTCCCCGCCGGCCCCCACGCCGACGCGATGGCCCGCCTGACCGAGCGGCAGGCTGCCAGCGGCGAGGCGGGTCGCTCCGTCGTCGAGGGGTTCGAGGCGTCGGTCCACAAGATCAAGGAACAGGTGCTGCCGCGCCTGCTCGAACGCGTCGATCCCGAGGCGGCCGCCACGCTCAGCAAGGACGAGCTGGCCGAGGAATTCCGCCCGATCATCGGCGAGGTGCTGGCCGAGCTGAAGATCACGCTCAACCGGCGCGAGCAGTTCGCGCTGGAAAAGGTGCTGGTCGACGAGCTGCTCGGCCTCGGGCCGCTCGAGGAGCTGCTCAACGATCCGCTGATCACCGACATCATGGTGAACGGCCCCGAGCAGACCTACATCGAAAAAAAGGGCAAGCTCGAAATCGCGGCGATCCAGTTCCGCGACGAGGAGCATCTGTTTCAGATCGCGCAGCGCATCGTCAGCAAGGTCGGCCGCCGCGTCGACCAGACGACGCCGCTGGCCGACGCACGTCTCTCCGACGGCAGCCGCGTCAACGTCATCGTGCCGCCCTTGTCGCTGCGCGGCACCGCCATCTCGATCCGTAAGTTCTCGGCCAAGCCGATCACGCTCGACATCATGGCGGGCTATGGCTCGATGAGCCCCAAGATGGCGACGGCGCTGAAGATCGCCGGGGCCAGCCGCTTCAACATCGTCATTTCGGGCGGCACCGGCTCGGGCAAGACGACGATGCTGAACGCCCTGTCCAAGATGATCGACCCGGGCGAGCGCGTCATCACCATCGAGGACGCGGCCGAGCTTCGCCTCCAGCAGCCGCACTGGCTGCCGCTGGAAACGCGCCCGCCGAACCTTGAGGGTCAGGGCGCGATCACCATCCGCGATCTCGTCGTCAACGCGCTGCGTATGCGTCCGGATCGCATCATCCTGGGCGAGATCCGCGGGCCCGAATGTTTCGACATGCTGGCCGCCATGAACACCGGCCACGACGGCTCCATGTGTACGCTCCACTCCAACAGCCCGCGCGAGGCGCTGGCGCGTATGGAGAACATGGTGATGATGTCGGACATCAAGGTGCCCAAGGAGGCGATCAGCCGCCAGATCGCCGACTCGGTCGATCTCATCATCCAGGTGAAGCGCCTGCGCGACGGTTCGCGCCGCGTCACCAACATCACCGAGGTGATCGGGATGGAGGGGCCGGTGATCGTCACGCAGGAGCTCTTCAAGTTCGAATATCTCGACGAGGATGCCGACGGCCGCATCAAGGGCGAATATCGCGCCATGGGCCTGCGCCCCTACACGCTGGAAAAGGCCAAGCAGTTCGGCTTCGACCAGCCGTTCCTCGAGGCGTGCCTCTGAGCGCCTCGTCAGGCGCCCGGACATGACCTTCCACCGTCGTCCTGAACTCGTTTCAGGATCCGCCGTGCGGCATGCACCGGCGGCCGCGGGTAACGCCCCACACCGTCATCCCGAACTTGTTTCGGGATCCACCGTGCGGCGAGAGCCGGCGGCCGAAGGTCAGGCCGCCCGGTGGATGCTGAAACAAGTTCAGCATGACGAGGCTGGAACAGAAGTGCTTGCGCTATCCACCCGCCCGCTGCTCACCCTCGGCCTCATCCTCCTCGCACTTCCGCAGCTTCTCCTCCTCCGCTTCCTCGGCTTCGGCCTACCCGCGCAGGCGTTCGCCGCCGCCGCGCTGACCCTCGTCACCGCGGGCAGCGTCCGCGCGCTTGCGCCAGCCGCCATTCCGCTCCGCCGTCTCGCGCTGCTCGGCGCCGTCGCGCTCACGCTCTGCCTGCTCGGCGGCGAGGGGCGGCTCTTCTACGCCAACCCCGATTGGCAGGTGCGCGATGCGGTGCTGCGCGATCTCGTCACCTATCCATGGCCATGGGCCTATGCGGGGCCGGAGCCGCTCGTCCTGCGCCTGCCCTCCGCCATGTATCTGCTGCCCGCCCTCGTCGGAAAGGCGGGCGGGTTCCACGCGGCGGAGATCGCGCTGCTGATCCAGAATGCGGCTCTGCTCACCGCTTTGCTCGCGCTCGGCTCCACCCTGTTCGCCACCCGCCGCGCGCGCGAACTGGCCGCGGTGATCGCGATCGGCCTGTCGGGGATGGACCTGATCGGTGCCGCGATCGCCGGCGTGCGCCTGTCGGGCCACCTCGAATGGTGGACGATCACGCAATATTCGTCGCACCTGACGATGCTCTTCTGGGTGCCCCAGCATGGGCTGGCGGGCTGGACCGCCGCCTTGCTCTATCTGCTCTGGCATCAGCGGCGGATCGCGCTGGTCGGGGCGCTCGCGCCGCTGCCGCTGCTGGCGTTGTGGTCACCGCTGGCGCTGATCGGCGTGCTGCCCTTCGCCGCCCATGCCGGGATCGCCACGCTGGCCCGGCGTGGGCTGCGGCCGATCGACATCGCCCTCCCCGCGCTCGCCTGCGCGGTCGCGTTGCCGGGCCTGCTCTATCTCGCCGCGGGCAGCAGCAGCGTCGGCTCGCGACCCGCCCCCCTGCCCTTCGCCGTGTGGGCGCTGTTCGTCGGACTCGAGGTGTTGCCCTTCCTGCTCGCGCTCGGCGCGACGCGCGCGGGCATGCGCTTCGGCGGCATCACCCTCGCGCTCGTCGCCGCCACCTTGCTCGTCGTGCCCTTCATCCAGATCGGCCAGTCCGCCGACTTCGCGATGCGCGCCTCGATGCCCGCACTGGCGATCCTGGCGGTGATGCTGGCCGATCTGCTCGCCCGTAACGGCGCCACCCGCGAGTATCGCCTGTGGCAGGGCATCGCCGCCTTCGCATTGGCGATCGGCTTCGTCACACCGCTCAACGAGCTTCGCCGCGCACTCACCTTCCCCACCGCGCCGCCGCCCTTGTGCAGCTATCTCGGCGTCGTGCCGGGGGGTGCCGACACCTATGTCGCGCCGCTCGCCCGCCTGCCCGACTGGATCCGCCCCACAGCACCCGCGATGATCGTGCCGCACGATCCGCCGCGCTGCTGGGCGCGCGACTGGCCGACGCCCTAGCTCTTCAGGCCGACACCCAGCGCCGTCAGCGCGACGAAGCAGGCCGCCACCACGATCCCCGACCACGGCATCCAGCCGACGCCGTGCGTCTCGCGCCGGCGCATCCGGCGGCGCTCCGCCAGGCTCGCGGCCAGCGCCACAGCGCCGCCCGCCGCCGCCACCGTCAGCCAGCCTGCTTGCAAGCGCCTCACTCCCCCGTCATCGTCGCGCGCGAACCAGATGGAGAGGACAGACGCGATGCGCCACCCCCTGATCGCCGCCTTGGCCGCGACGCTGATTACCGCGACAGCCCCCGCCCCTGCCCGCACCGCCGATCCGCTCGTCACGACGCTGAGCGACGGCCGCCGTGCCGAGGCGAACCGCACGCGCGATCGCTATCGCCATCCGATGGAGACGCTCCGCTTCTTCGGGGTCAAGCCTGGCCAGACGGTGGTCGAGTTCCAGCCCGGCGGCGGCTGGTATTCGGAGATCCTGGCTCCGCTGCAGAAGGGCCGCGGCCGCTATATCCCGCTCGTCTCCGCGGCAGGGGCGGACAAGGCCCGGACCTATTTCGCCGGCAAGGCCGACTGGTTCGGCCCGGTCGAGGTCGCCACGCTCGACGCCGCGGCAGGCACGTCGTCGCTGGCGCCCAACTCGGCCGATGTGATCCTCACCTTCCGCAACGTCCACAATCTGCTGATGGCGAACGATGCCGCCGCGGCCGGTGCCTTCCGCGCCTTCTTCGCTGCGCTGAAGCCGGGCGGCACGCTCGGCGTCGTCGACCATCGCCTGCCCGAGGAGATGGACACCGCGCGCGAGAAATCGAGCGGCTACGTCAAGCGCTCCACCATCCTCCGCCTCGCCACGGCGGCGGGGTTCAAGCTGGCCGGCGAGTCCCGCGTCAATGCCAACCCCAAGGACACGCACGATCATCCCCAAGGCGTCTGGACGCTGCCGCCCGTCCTGCGGCTGGGTGACAAGGACCGCGCCAAATATGTCGCGATCGGCGAAAGCGACCGCCTGACGCTCAGGTTCGTCAAGCCGCGCTGAGCCCCCACGCCTTGCGGGCTCAAGGCTCCACTGCTAGCCGCGCGCCACTCCCAGCAAAGGACTGTTCTTTATGGCCGATGAGCCCGCCTTCGCCCCCGATCAGGGCTTTCCGGCCAATGGCGAGGATACCAGCCCCGCCGTCGGCCTGATCACGCAATATGTGAAGGATCTGTCGTTCGAGAATCCGAACGCGCCGATGATCTTCCAGAGCCAGGCGCAGCCGCGCATCGATGTGCAGTTCAACATCGGTTCGTCGGTGATCGGCGACGGCGTCTACGAGGTAGTGCTGAAGATCGACGCCAAGGCGAGCGTCGACGATCAGGTCGCCTTCGTGGTGGACCTGTCCTACGCCGGGCTGTTCGGCGTGCGCAACGTGCCCGAGGATCAGCTCCAGCCCTTCCTGCTGGCCGAAGCGCCGCGGCTCATCTTCCCCTTCGCCCGCCGGGTCGTCGCCGACGTGACGCGCGACGGCAATTATCCGCCGCTCATGCTGGAGCCGATCGATTTCGGCGCGCTCTACATGGCGCAGGCGCAGGACCAGTTCGGCGCGCTCCAGGGTGAGCCGGCCGGCCAGGCCTGATCCTGTCCCGTTCGCGCTGAGCGTGTCGAAGGTCTGTCCTTCTCCGTGATCCAGAAGAAGACCAGTGTCGCGACACGCTCAGCACGAACCTCGTCCTAGGCGGATGACGGCATGAACCTCGTCCGCTCGCTCGGCTCGGTCGGCGGCCTGACACTCGTCAGCCGCGTCCTCGCGCTGCTGCGCGATTCGCTCCAGGCCACCTATGTCGGCGCGGGCTTCGCATCGGACGCGTTCCTCGTCGCCTTCCGCCTGCCGAACATGTTCCGCGCGCTGTTTGCGGAAGGCGCCTTCTCCGCCGCGTTCATCCCGATGTTCAACCGGAAGTCCGCGGAAGGCGGCGGCACGCCCGCGGGCCTCGCCTTTGCCGAACAGGCACTGTCGGTGCTGTTCCCGGTGCTGGTGATCTTCACCGCCCTGCTGATGATCGCCGCCTGGCCGGTCACCTGGGCGCTGTCGGGCGGCTTCAACGATCCCAGCCCGCAGCAATTCGCCTTCGCGGTGCTGCTGTCGCGCATCACCCTGCCCTATCTGTTCCTCATCTCGCTGGTCTCGCTGCTCGGCGGCATCCTCAACTCGCTCGATCGCTACTGGGTGAATGCCGCCGCGCCGATCCTGCTCAACATCGCGATGATCGTCGGCCTGTGGCTGTTCCATGGCTCGGACCCGTATGAGACGGCGCGCGTGCAGGCGATCGCCGTCACCGTCGGCGGCGCGCTCCAGCTCGGCTGGCTGGTGATCGCCTGCCGCAAGGCGGGGGTGGTGCTGCGCTTGCGCCTGCCGCGCATCGACGATGACGTGCGCCAGCTGCTCCGCCTGATCGTCCCCGCCGCAGCAGGTGCGGGCGCGGTGCAGGTCAACCTGCTCGTCTCGACCGCGCTGGCCGGCCGGCTGCTCGATCCCGGCGCCATCTCCTACATCTATTACGCGGATCGGCTGAACCAGCTGCCGCTCGGCCTGATCGGCATCGGCCTCGGCACGATTCTCCTGCCCACCATCTCGCGCCTGCTCGCCCGCGGTGAGGAGCGCCAGGCGATGGAGACGCAGAACAGGGGCATCGAGCTGGCGCTCCTGCTCACTTTGCCTGCCACCGTCGCCTTCATCGTCGCGGCGGAGCCGATCGTCCGCGGCCTGTTCCAGCACGGCGCCTTTACCGCGGAGGACAGCATCCGCTGCGGCTGGGCGCTGTCCGCCTTCTCGCTCGGCCTACCCGCCTACGTGCTGGTCAAGGTGCTGACGCCCGGCTTCTACGCGCGCGAGGATACAAAGACGCCGGTCCGCTATGCGACGATGTCGATCGGCGTGAACTTCGTCGGCAATCTCATCCTGATCCCGCTGATCGGCCATGTCGGTCCGCCGCTGGCGACCGCGGTGGCCAGCCTCGTCAATGTCGCCCTGCTCTATCGCACGCTCGGCAAGCGCGGCCACTTCACCGCCGATGCCAAGCTCCGCCACCGCCTGCCCCGCCTTGCGCTTGCCGCGCTGGCGATGGGGGTCGTGCTGTGGCTGCTCGATCCGCTGGCCGATCCTTATCTCACCGGATCGCTGCCCGTCCGCTTCGCCGCACTGGCCGTGCTGGTCGGCGGCGGCGTCGCCGTCTATGTCGCTGCCTGCTTCGCCATCGGCGCGTTCCGCCTGAGCGAACTGAAGGCATTGGTGGCACGTCGCCGCGCTTGACCGCGCCGCGCCCGTCCGCAACACGCGCGGGCATGACCCGCATCGTCTCCGGCATCCAGCCCACCGGCCAGCTCCACCTCGGCAATTATCTCGGCGCGATCCGCAACTGGGTGCGGATGCAGGATCAGTTCGATGGCGAGAAGCTGTTCTTCCTCGCCGATCTGCACGCCATCACCGTCCACAACGATCCCGCCGCGCTGAAGGCGAACATCCGCGAGATCGCCGCCGCGCTGTTCGCCGCGGGTGTTGATCCGGCGAAGGCGACCTTGTTCCGCCAGGCCGCCGTCCCTGCCCATGCCGAGCTGTGCTGGCTGCTCAACGGCACCGCCCGCATCGGCTGGCTGAACCGCATGACGCAGTTCAAGGAGAAATCCGGCAAGAACCGCGAGGGCGCGTCCGTCGGCTTGTTCGCCTATCCCGTCCTCCAGGCGGCCGACGTCCTGCTCTACCGCGCTACCCATGTGCCCGTGGGCGAGGATCAGAAGCAGCATCTGGAGCTGGCGCGCGACATCGCGACCAAGTTCAACACCGATTTCGCGACCGAGCTGTTCACCCTGCCCGAGCCGATCATCCCGCCCGCTGCCGCGCGCATCATGTCCCTGCGCGACGGATCGGCGAAGATGAGCAAGTCCGATCCCTCGGACATGAGCCGCGTCAACCTGTCCGACGATCCCGACGCGATCGCCGCCAAGCTGCGCAAGGCCAAGACCGATCCCGAGCCGCTGCCCGACGATCCTGCGCAGCTGGAGGGCCGGCCCGAGGCTCGCAACCTCGTCGCCATCTATGCCGCGCTGTCGGACGAGACGCAGGCGCAGGTGCTCGCCCGCTTTGCCGGCCAGGGCTTCGGTGCGTTCAAGCCCGCGCTGGCGGAGCTTGTGGTGGAGACGCTCCGCCCGATCGGCACGCGCCTGGCTGAGCTCCGCCGCGATCCCGCCGAGCTCGATCGCCTGCTCGCGCATGGCGCCGCCCGCGCGCGGGAGATCGCCGCACCGACGCTCGCCGGCGCCTACGCGGCCCTCGGCCTGGACTGAGATTTTGCGAGCGATTCCGTACAGTTGATCCCGCCGCGGGGTCATTGAAGCGGGCGGGCGCGCATCCCACATCGGGATCAGCCCGGCGCCCCCAATCGGGTGCGTCTTCAACCGCTTGGATAGATTGGCGGCCCGCTGCAACCGGCAGCGTTCGTCATCCGTTCAACGCCCGTTCAGTGCACTTGGCCGATAAGCCCTTCCGGGCTTACCATCCGGTGTCGCCCGCATGAGGTCCGCTTCCATGTCGCTTAGTCGCACGATCTTCACGCTCGCCGCGCCAGCGGCGCTGCTCGCGCTGTCCGCCTGCGCCACGCCCTTCAAGGCGGATGTCGCGCGCTTCCAGCAGATGCCGCCGCCTGCCGGGCAGAGCTTCACCGTCCAGGCGGTCAACCCGCGCAACCAGGGCGGGCTCGAGTTCCAGCAATATGCCGGCATCATCAGCCAGGCGCTCGTCGCGCAGGGCTATCAGCCCGCGGCCAATCCGCGTTCGGCCACCTTCGTCGTGAACGTCGATTACGGCGTCGATAACGGCAACGAGAAGGTCGTCTCCACGCCGGGCTTCGGCGGCTATGGCGGTCCGTGGGGTTATGGCGGTTTCGGCGGCTGGGGCGGGTATCGCCGCGGCGGCTTCGGCGGCTGGGGCTGGGGCTGGAATGACCCCTTCTTCTACGGCCCGCAGGTCGACAGCTATACCTACTATACCAGCTATCTCGACATGACGATCAACCGCACCGCGGATGGGCAGCGTCTGTTCGAGGGCAAAGCCAAGGCCCGCTCGCGCACCAACAGCCTGCCGACGCTCGTGCCGAACCTGGTCGAGGCGCTGTTCACCGGCTTCCCCGGCCGCAATGGCGAAGAGGTCCGCATCACCGTGGCGCCCCCGCCCCGCGGCTGAGACGACCCCGTCCGAACACAGCAACGCCGCCCGGTCCCGCGACCGGGCGGCGTTCTGCTTTGCCCGCCATGCCGGCGGGAGCCTTATCCCTCCAGCTGCCGGATCAGCAGCCGCACGTCCGCATCCAGTTCCGCATCGGCCGCGCGCAGCTTCTCGATCTGCTTCACCGCGTGGATCACCGTCGTATGATCGCGCCCGCCGAAACGACGGCCGATCTCGGGCAGCGAGCGCGGCGTCAGCTGCTTGGCCAGATACATCGCGATCTGCCGCGGCCGCGCCACCTCGCGCGCACGCCGCGCCGAGCTCATCTCCGCCTGGCGGATGCGATAATGGTCGGAAACCTTGCGCTGGATCTCGTCGATCGTGATCCGCCGCTGCGTCGCGCGCAGCAGGTCCGCCAGCACCTCGGCGGCGAAATCGGTATCGACGATCCGGTTCTGCAGCGTGGCATAAGCGACGACGCGGTTGAGCGCGCCTTCCAGCTCGCGCACGTTCGCGCTGATCCGGCGGGCGAGGAACATCGCCACCTCGTCGGGCACGCGCGCGTCGGGCATCTGCTCCAGCTTCTTGCAGATGATGTTGTAGCGCAGCTCGAAGTCGGCCGGGTTCACGTCCGCGACGAGGCCCCACGACAGGCGCGAGAGGATGCGCGACTCGATCCCCTCCAGCGATTGCGGGCTGCGATCCGCGGTGATGACGAGACGGCGGCCCGCGCCGATGATCTCGTTCATCGTGTGGAAGAATTCTTCCTGCGTGCTGTCCTTGCCGGCGATGAACTGCACATCGTCGATCATCAGCAGGTCGGCCGCGCGCAGCCGCGCCTTGAAGCTGTACGTATCCTTCGCGCGCATTGCCGCGACGAACTCGAACATGAACTTCTCGGCCGACATGTAGATCACCCGCGCGCCCGGCCGGGCGGCGAGGAAATCATGGCCGATGGCGTGCATCAGGTGCGTCTTGCCGAGCCCCGTGCCGCCATGGAGGAAGAGCGGGTTGAAGCCGATCGGCCCGTCCGCTGCCATCGCCTTGGCGGCGTTATAGGCCATCTCATTGGCCTTGCCGACGACGAAGCTGTCGAACCGGTAACGCGGATCGAGCGCGGGCGGCGCTTCCGCCGGTTCCTCCGCCACCACGGCCGCGGCCGGTGGCGCGACGGGCGCAGTCTCGAACAGTGCAGGCGCCAGCGGCGCCGTACCCGCTTCCACCGCGATGCTGCGCACCGCCGGCCAGGTTGCGCGCCACGCGGCGGCGAGGTGATCCTGATAATGGTTGGCGACCCAGCCCGCCATGAACGGCGATGCGGCCAGCAGCGTCAGCCGCCCGCTCGCCGGATCGAAGCCGCCGAGCGCCAGCGGCTTCAGCCAATGCTCGAACGGCCGTGCGCCGATCGAGCGGCGCAGCGAATCGCACACCGCGCCCCACGCGGCCGCCAGCGCCGCCGCATCCTCGCACGGCGCCATGCCGGAGGCCGGCCCCCGGGCATCACCATCGATCTCGCCCGTTCGCGCCACGCAAATTCCCTCGTTCGCGGGTGAGCCCTCTCACCCCCGTTGACGACATGACTATCCGGTGCGCGGCGGCCCCCCGCCTGCGCCACTTGCTGCCCTGTTCCGCTAAGCCAGCCGGGAGATTCGCCCGGCGGCTGGGAGGCCGAATAAAGAGGCAGCCGCGGGTTCGATCAAGCCCCGGTCGGGTCACAAAAGCTAAATATACCGCCTTGACACCCGAACCGCCCGGAAATCCGGCACCGGCCGAATTCTAATCGCAATTACAATGGCTTGGCCCCGACCTCAGACACGAATCGCGCGATTCCCGCAGCTTCGCCGCATCGGTTCAAGACAGGCTCCGGACAAAGCAAAGCCCGCCGCGGAGCGATCCGCGGCGGGCTTTCCGAATGCTCGACCGGCAGGCGTTATGCCAGCGCGGAGACCGCCTTGGTCAGGCGCGCGAACTTCCGCGAGGCGGTGTTCTTGTGCATCACGCCCTTGGACACGCCGCGCTGGATCTCCGGCTGCGCCGCTGCCAGCGCCGCGACTGCCGCCGCCTTGTCGCCCGCGCCGATCGCCGACTCGACCTTCTTCACGAAGGTCCGGACGCGGCTGACGCGCGCCCCGTTGATCTCGGCCCGGCGGCCGTTGCGGCGGATGCGCTTCTTGGCTTGCGGCGTGTTCGCCATGCGACTGCTGGTCCCTCGACTGATCTCAAAATGAAAACGGCGCGGAGCACGCGTGGAAAGCGTGCCGCACCGGACAGACGGGCCCCCTAGCGCAAGGCAGCGCTCGGGTCAACGCTGGCAGGCACGGCACCAGAAGGTCGATCGCCCGCCATCCACGCGCCGCTCGACGATGCCGCGCCCGCATGGACAGGGCTCGCCCTCGCGGCCATAGACCCGGAACTGCTTGGAGAAATAGCCGAGCTGCCCATCGGGTGCGGCATAGTCGCGCAGCGTCGATCCGCCCGCATCGATCGCCGCGAGCAGCACCTGCCGCACCGCCGCCGCCAGCCGGTCGAGCGCCGCGCGCGCAATCTGCCCGGCGGGCTTGGTCGGTGCGATTCGCGCAAGGTTCAGCGCCTCGCACACATAGATGTTGCCGAGCCCGGCGACGATCCGCTGGTCGAGCAGCAGCGGCTTGACCGGCGCCACCCGCCCCTCGAACGCCCGCGCCAGATGCGCGCCGGTGAAGCTCTTGCCCAGCGGCTCAGGCCCCAGCGCCGCAAAGGGCGGCCACGCCGCAACGTCCGCCGTCGCCACCAGATCGAGCGATCCGAATCGGCGCGGGTCGTTGAGCGCCAGCCGCCGTCCGCCATCCGTCTCGATCACCAGATGGTCGTGCGCCCCGATCTCCGCCGGATCGATCCGCCACCGGCCCGACATGCCGAGATGGAAGATCAGCGTGTCGCCGCGATCCGTGTCGATCAGCCCATATTTCGCCCGGCGCCCCAGCCCCGTCACCGCGGCGCCGGTCAGCCGCTGGCGCAGGTCCGGCGGGATGGCGCGACGGATGTCGGCGCGCCGCGGCTCGACCAGCGTCAGCCGCGCGCCGTCCAGCACGGGCCGCAGCCCGCGCACGGTGGTCTCGACTTCGGGTAGCTCAGGCACTGGGGCGAACTAGGCCAGCGCGGCGCTCCACGCAAACGCCTCTACTCCTCCAGCGCTGCCAGGATCATCCGCTCCCACACGGCCGGGTCGCCCGCCGCCGCCATCCGCCGGTCGGGCTCCCGCAGCGTCTTCAACACCGCGATTGCGTCCGCGCGATAGTCGCGCCACGCCGCGTCCACCGCCGGCCCGGCCGATTCCTGGTCGCCGCCCGCATTGGCGCTCAGCCGCTGCCCGGCGAGCACGCGCGCCACCCGCTCGATCACGGGGCCGGTCGAAATGTCCATGGCGTTTCCTCCCTCTTCCTCTGCCCCCATCAACCGCCGAGGCGCGTCCCGGCTCCGCCTCCGAAACAAGCTCTTCGCTTGCAGCCCGCGCGGCCCTAAGGGGTGGAGCATGAGCGACACCGTCTCCTTCGGCTATACCGACGTCACCCCTTCCGAGAAGACCGCGCGCGTCGGCGACGTGTTCCGCTCGGTCGCGGCCCGCTACGATCTGATGAACGATGCCATGTCGGGTGGCATGCACCGGCTGTGGAAGGATCATTTCGTCCGCCGCGTCGCGCCCCGTCCCGGCGAGCAGATCCTCGACATGGCCGGCGGGACGGGCGACATCGCCTTCCGCCTCGCCGCCCGCGGCACGCGCGTGACGGTGGCGGACATCAACGCCGCGATGCTCGAGGTCGGCATGCAGCGCGCGACCAAGCGCGGCATCAACGGCCTCGTCTGGACGGAAGCGAATGCGGAGGTGCTCGCCTTCCCCGATCGCCAGTTCGATGCCTACACCATCGCCTTCGGCATCCGGAACGTCACCGATATTCCCGCAGCGCTCCGCGAGGCGCGGCGCGTGCTGAAGCGTGGCGGCCGCTTCTTCTGCCTCGAATTCTCGACGACGACATGGCCCGGCTTCGCCGACGTCTACGATGCCTATTCGCACCGCCTCGTGCCGAAGCTCGGCAAGCTGCTCGCCAATGACGAGGCCAGCTACCGCTACCTGATCGAGTCGATCCGCCGCTTCCCCGACATGCCCGCCTTCAAGGCGATGATCGAGGAGGCCGGCTTCGTGCAGGTGAAGGCGGAGCCGATCCTCGGCGGCCTCGTCGCGATCCACAGCGGCTGGAAGATCTGACCGTCGCGTGACGCAGCCCATCGTTCACGCCTGGCGCCTCGCCAAATGGGGCCGCACGCTCGCCCGCCACGGCGCGCTGCGCGGGATCGAGCGCGATCCGCTCGCCCCGCCGCTGGTCCGCCGCGCCGCGCGCATCCTCCGCATCGGCGCGCGCCTGCCGGCCGAGCCCGCTTATGCCGATGCGCTGGAGGCGATCGGCCCCGCCGCGATCAAGCTCGGCCAGACGCTCGCCACCCGGCCCGACCTCGTCGGCGAGGCGGCGGCGCGCGATCTCACGCGCCTGCAGGACAATCTGCCGCCCGTCCCCTTCGCCGCGATCCGCGCGGAGATCGAGGGCAGCTTCCTCCGTCCGCTCGACACCCTGTTCGCCGAGATCGAGGAGCGGCCGGTCGGCGCCGCCTCGATCGCGCAGGTCCACCGCGCCGTCACGCATGATGGCCGCCGCGTTGCCGTGAAGGTGCTGCGGCCGGGCGTCGATGCCGAGTTCGCCCGCGCCATCGACACCTACGAATGGGCCGCCGCGCAACTCGAAGCCCGCGGCGGCGACGAGGCGGCCCGGCTCCGCCCGCGCATGGTGATCGCCACCTTCCGCCGCTGGACCGCGCGCGAGCTGGACCTGCGGCGCGAAGCCGCCTCCGCCTCCGAACTGGCCGAGCGGATGGCGGCGGAGCCGGGCTTCGCCGTTCCCGCGATCGACTGGCAGCGCACCTCCGGCCGCGTGCTGACGCTGGAATGGATCGACGGCACCAAGCTGTCGAACCGCGCCGGCCTGATCGCCGCCGGCCACGATCTGCCGGCACTCGCCCGCACGCTGATCCGCTCCTTCCTGCGCCAGGCGATCGCCGAAGGCTTCTTCCATGCGGACATGCACCAGGGCAATCTGTTCGCCCGCGCCGATGGCACGCTGGTGGCGATCGATTTCGGCATCATGGGCCGGATCGATCGGCGCGCCCGCGTCTGGCTGGCGGAGATCCTCTACGGCCTGATCACCGGCAATTACCGCCGCGTCGCCGAAATCCACTTCGAGGCGCAATACGTCCCCGCCCACCACGATGTCGGCGAGTTCGCCACCGCTCTGCGCGCCGTCGGGGAGCCGATGCGCGGCCTGCCGGTCAAGGAGATGTCGATCGGCCGGATGCTCGACGGCCTGTTCGCCATTACCCGCGATTTCGACATGCAGGTCCAGCCGCATCTGCTGCTGCTGCAGAAGACGATGGTGATGGTGGAGGGCGTCGCCACCTCGCTCGATCCCGACATCAACCTGTGGGACGCCGCCGCCCCGTACGTCCGCGAATGGATCCGGAGCGAGCTCGGCCCCGAGGCGTGGCTGGCCGACCGCATCGTCGAGGACGTGCAGACGCTCGCCCGCCTGCCCGATCTCGTCCGCCGCATCGAGGCGCGCTACCCCGCCCCCGGCGGCGCTCCCCCTGCCCCGCCCTTGCCCGAGGTGCGTGTGGTGCGCCTCGGCGGCGGCTGGCGCTATACGGCCGTCGCGATCGCCGCAGCCTTGGCGGGCGCCGCGGCGACATGGCTGTTCGGCTGAGCGGCGCCCGGCGATGCGCCGTGCTTCCATTTTAAAAGACGTTCGATGAGGATGCTGGCCGGCGTGGCGCTGGGGCTCGTCACGGGTTTTATCCTCGCACTCAGGCCGTGGCAGCAGCCCCGCTCCGATTATACGGCGCTGCGCGAGGATTTCGTGCGCTCCAATCTCGAACTGGCCATGCCTGCGGACACGCTGGTGCTGGGTGACAGCGTTAGCGAATCGGTCAACTTCGAGCAGGTCTGCGGCACCACGTTCAATGCCGGTATCGGTGGCGCGAAGGTGCCCGATGCTGCGCGTCTGGCGCCGCTGGCCCTGGCACGCATCCGCCCGCGTACGGTCATCCTCGCCATCGGCACCAACCATTTCTGGGACGGGCCGGCGCTCACCGACGCGTTCAGGCGGGACTATCTCGCGCTCGCGCGCAGTCTGCCGGGTCGCAAGATAATCGTCGGCGTCCCGAACAGCGCACCGGCCTCGGCCTTCATGCGGCAGGTCGCGGCGGAGCTTGGCGCCTCTTACGTGGCTCCCCTGACCGGCAAGCTCACCAGGGATGGCGTGCATCTCACCATAGCAGGGGCTCGTCTCTACCGTGACCGCATCGCCGCGGCCTGCGCGATGACGAGGGCGGGTGCAGGCTCAACCTCTTCGTAAGGCTGCATCGCTAGGCAGCCCGCATGCCCATTCGCGACAGACTGGCCTGCCTCGATGCGCTTCGTGCGATCGCGGCGGCCATCGTCGTGGTCCATCATGCCGGTCCGATGCTGTTCGGCAGCATGCTGCTTCCCCGCGGCTATCTGGCGGTCGATTTCTTCTTCATGCTGTCCGGCTTCGTCATGGCGCACGCTTATGACGATCGCCTGCGCGAGGGCCTCAGCGGCACCGCGATGCTTCGCGCGCGCATCGTGCGGCTCTATCCGACGATCGCGATCGGCATCCTCGCTGCCGCCGCCGTGATGCTGGCGACGGGATCGGATCCGGTGCAGACCCTGTTCCTGCTCACGACCTGCCTGCTGTTCATCCCCGTCGCCACCGCGCCGGACAACGCCATCTTCCTGCTGGACGGGGTGCAATGGTCGTTGCTGTTCGAACTGGTGGCGAATGGCGCCCACACCCGTCTTTACCGTCTGTCGGACCGGAGCCTGGCCCTGCTCACCGGCATCGCTGCGCTCGCGACGGTCGCCGCCTGCCGCGCTCACGGCTCTCTCGGGATCGGCGATGTCGCCGCCACCTTTGCCGGTGGGCTCGTCCGTGTCGCTTTCCCCTATCTGAGCGGCATGCTGCTCCACCGCCTCTATCGATCCGGCGCGCTTACAGTCACCCGGATCGACGCGCGGGGCTGCGCCGTGGTGCTGTGCGCGCTGCTGAGCCTGCCCGCCGCCACCCTGTGGTGGGCCGATGCCGCGGTGGTGATCCTCGCCTTCCCGATGCTGCTGGCCAACGCCGTCAGGGCGCGGACGGAGGGGATGGTGCTTACGCTGAGCGAGGTGGGCGGCCGCCTGTCCTATCCGCTCTACGCGCTGCACCTGCCCGCACTCTCGGCGACGGTCGCGCTCGCCACCGCCTCCGGGCTTAAGACAGGCGCGCTGCCGATGTTCGCGGGGTGTGCGGCCGCCCTGCTGCTCGCCATCGCGACGCACGCCTTGCTTCACCGCCGCCCGTGGCGCGCCTCGCCTTGGCGGTCGCGGGCAAAGCAATCGCTGTTGCACGGCTGGCGCACGATCATCCGGGCGGACGGCGCACTCCGCTAGACGATCGGCAGAGCGTCTCGACCATCCGCGCCCTGATCAGCGCCGCTGGCCGGACTGCTCCCACATCCATCCGCCCAGTCGCGCGGCGATCCTGCCCAGGCGCCCGCGCAACAGCAGCACGTCGACGATCTCCGGCCCCGCCTTGGCGCCGATGGTGCTCTTGTAGCCGCTGTCGCCCGCCCCCCAGTCGATCATGCGGATGCCGCGCGACTGCCCGTCGACGATGTTGCGATAATAAAGGCACTTGCCCGGCGAGTGCTTCGCCACGGCCGGGTCATAGCTGTTGGCGATGGCATAGCGCACCGACCCGCTGTCGATGTCGAAGCTGTAGGCGGTCGGCCGCCCGTCGATCCGCAGCAGCGCCACGTTCATCCGCGCCGCCTGCGCCGGATCGGCGGCCAGCGCCTCCCACAGCGCCCGGTGCGACGAGTTCAGGAACTTCGCGTCGAGGCTGTCCGAATGCCAGCTGCGCGCCTCGATCTCGGCCAGCGCATCGAACAGCGCCGGGCTCCAGTCGCGCCCGCAATGGAACGCCCAGTCGGGCTCGCCATGGCTGGCCAGATGTTTCTCGTGGAAGCGGTTCTTCTTGAGGGTCGAGGTTCGCGGGAAGCCGCCCCCCGGCGCGGGCAGGTCGAGCCGGTAGCTCGTCGCGATGCGGCGGACGATGGCGGTCCACCCCGCCTCCGGGGCCGCCGCCATCAGCGCGCGATAGGCAGGGTCGTCGGCATAGACCGGCCCCAGCCGCCACGCCGGCCCCAAAGCGCGCCGCGCGATAGGCGATTGCAGCAGCACGCGCATGTCCGCGCGCCGCTGCCCCTCGGCCACGGGAAAGCTGCGGAACGGCCAATAGGCACCCGGCACCGCCGAAAGCCCCGGCCGCAGCCGCACCAGCGGCAGCGCGATGGTCGCCACGCCGTCGCGCCAGAAGGCGATGGTGCGCATCGGCCGGTTGCCTGCCGCGGCGGCGAACCAGCTGCGCGTCAGGAAGCGGCGCGATGGGGCGGCGATGCCGGCCACCGCATCGATCGCCGCACTGCCCCCTTCCACCACGGTCACTTCCGGCCCGCGGCCGGGTGCTGTCAGGATGGGCGACATTTCCATCAGCGGCCTGCGCCCCCTTGCCACGCGACGTTTCCACATCGCCGCTAGCGCTTGAGGCTTGCGATGGGGTTAAGGCCTTGCGCGCACCCTCCCGATCCGGCCAACACCTGCACGATCATGAATCCGTTGCCCGTCATTGCCGTCAGCCAGATGGCCCATACGCTCCAGTCCGCTCTGCCGCCTGTGTTCCTGATCGCAGGGATCGCAGGATTGCTGAACGTGATGACCGGCCGGCTCGGCCGCGCAGTGGATCGCGCCCGCCGGCTGGCGAGCGAGTTCACGCCCGCTGATCATCCCGATCATGCCCGGCAGGTGTGGGAGCTGCGCATCCTCGATCGCCGCATCATGCTGGCGAACGTCGCGATCCAGATGTGCGCCGCCTCAGCCGCTCTGATCTGCGCGGTGGTCGCCGGCATGTTCGTCGCGACGCTGGCGAAGCTCGGCTTCGCGCGGACGATGGCGGTGGCGTTCATCGTCGCGATGCTGCTGCTGATCCTCGGCCTCGCCCTCTTCATCATCGAGGTGCGCACTGCCGCCGCGGCGCTGCGCGTCGAGGACGAATATCTCGAACGAAGGGGACGGCGATGAGCCCGCAAACGGAGCAGCGCTTGTGGCAGGCGGTGGCGGGCCTCGCCTGCCTCGTGCCGCTGCTGGCGGGTGGCGACGGCGTGCTGCGCGGCGTCCGGATGGTGCACGGCCCCCTGCTGCCCGATCTGGACAGCCACTTCCGCTATCTGTCGGGCATCTTTCTCGGCGTTGGCGTCGCCTTCGCCTGTGCGGTCGTTCGGATCGACCGGCCACGCGCCGGAAACCTGTTTCGCCTGCTGTGTGGGCTCGTCATCTGCGGCGGCCTCGCCCGGCTCGCCTCGCTCATCGCGGTCGGCCCGCCCGGCCCCGGCCACCTGTTCGGCCTCGGCATGGAGCTCGGTGTCGTGCCGCTGCTGGCGCTCTGGCAGGCGCGGGTCGAGCGTCGCACAAAAGGTTAGGACCGCCGAAGCCCCCGAAAAGGCTCCGACGGTCCCGAACATGGTCAGCGGCCGGAGTTCCGGCCCGGGAGACCATCAAGCGCTGCGAACCCGATCGTCTGCGCAGCAGGTGGATCAGGTTCGAGTCCGGAGACTCAGCGCGCCATCTCCCGAACGGACTGAACCGACCTCAACACTGAACCATGAGACATCGGATCACCTCCTTTCGCAACGTTGCCGGGATCGGCAGTGTGCGCAGATGACGGGCGCTGCGCAAGAGGGCGTGCGCGCCGTTCATCCGTCCGTCTGATCGCCCCGGCCGAAGGCGCGGCGCAGCTCCGCCTTGGCCGCTTCCAGCACCTCGCGCCGGCTGGGCGGCAGGTCGGTGCCCGCACGATTGATGTGGAAGGTCAGCATCGCCATCGCGGATCGGAGCGGGCTGACCCGCGTCGCCGGATTGGCCTCGGCGCTGCGTTTCAACGCGTCGGCGATGGCACGCGGATCGTCCGCCGCGAAGATGGCGGGATCGAGCGCGGCGCCCCGTGGCGGCTCTGGGGCCCGCGGCTGATGGCGGAGCACCATCGAACCTCCGGACGTTAACCTGACCCGCCTGAAATCAACGAGTTGGCCGACAGGTTCCGAATTATACATACTTTATCGAACCAGCCGGTTCAGCCGCGGCAATCCTCCACCACGCGGCCGATCTCCGCCCACGCCGGCAGCACCAGCCGCGCCGTGCCTGTCATCGCAATCACGATCCGCCCGCGGCTGAACGCCATCTTGTCGAGGAACGGATCGCGCCCGTTGAGGCTGGCCCGCGCAAAGCCGCCCGCGGCCGTCGTCGCCAGCGCCCGCACCTCCTGGGAGGTCGTTACCGACATCGTCCCCGCCGCCGGTGCCGCCCGCGCCAGCTCCACCGTGCGCGTCGCCGGATCGCAGCGCATCTGGAACTCCGCGCCGAAGGCCGCGACGCTCGGGCTGCCCGCACGGTAGCGCCACGTACCCGGCGTCAGCGGCCAATCCCGCCAGTCATTGCCGACCGGCACAGGGCGCGGCGCCGCGATCACGGGCGGCGGCGGCGGTGCGGCGACCGGCACCGCCTTGGGCGGCGCGGCACAGCTGGCGGGTGCGAACAGGAGCAAAGGCCCGTATCGCCGAAGCATATTGCGACGCGGCATGACCTCCTGATGGCGGATCGCGCGCCGGAAGGAAACCCCTACCGCCCCCGCGCCCGCTTCTCCGCCCGCACCTGCTTGGCCTTGCCGTAGCGGGTCTGCCGCGTGCCGGGCTTGCCCAGCGTCGAATTGCCGCGGATCGGCGCGACCTGCTGGTCGACCGGCATGCCCAGCTCCTCCTGCTCCAGCTTGCGGATTTCGTCGCGCAGGCGGCCCGCCTCCTCGAACTCCAGGTCCGCGGCGGCCTTGCGCATCCGGCTCTCCAGCTCCTCGATGTAACCGCGCAGATTGTGGCCGACCATATGGGGGCGGTCCTCGATGCCGGTCTCCACCGTCACCTGATCCTTGGACGAGAGATGCGCGACGATGTCCGTCACGTTGCGCTTCACCGTCTCGGGCGTGATGCCATGCTCCGCATTATAAGCCATCTGCTTCTCGCGGCGGCGCGCGGTCTCCGCCATCGCGCGCTCCATCGATCCGGTGATCGTGTCGGCATAGAGGATCACGCGCCCTTCCACGTTGCGCGCCGCACGGCCGATCGTCTGGATCAGCGAGGTCTCCGAGCGGAGGAATCCCTCCTTGTCCGCATCGAGGATCGCGACCAGCCCGCATTCGGGAATGTCGAGCCCCTCGCGCAGCAGGTTGATGCCTACCAGCACGTCATAGACGCCGAGCCTGAGATCCCGGATCAGCTCGATACGCTCCAGCGTCTCGACGTCCGAGTGCATGTAGCGGACCTTCAGCCCCGCCTCGTGCATATATTCGGTCAGATCCTCCGCCATCCGCTTGGTCAGCGTGGTGACGAGCGCGCGATAGCCGTTCTTCGCCGTCGCCTTGCACTCGTTGACCAGATCGTCGACCTGATCCTCGACCGGCCGCACCTCGACCGGCGGGTCGATCAGCCCGGTCGGGCGGATCACCTGCTCGGTGAAGACGCCGCCTGTCCGCTCCATCTCCCAAGGGCCGGGCGTCGCCGAGACATAGGTGGTCTGCGGCCGCATCGCGTCCCACTCGTTGAAGCGGAGCGGCCGGTTGTCGATGGCGGACGGCAGGCGGAAGCCATATTCGGCCAGCGTGATCTTGCGGCGGTGGTCGCCGCGCGACATGCCGTTGATCTGGCCGATCGTCTGGTGGCTCTCGTCGACGAACAGCAGCGCATTTTCGGGCAGATATTCGAACAGGGTCGGCGGCGGCTCTCCGGGCAGGCGCCCGGTCAGGAAGCGGCTGTAATTCTCGATGCCCGAGCAGCTTCCCGTCGCCGCGATCATCTCCAGGTCGAAGTTCGTGCGCTGCTCCAGCCGCTGCGCCTCCAGCAGCTTGCCCTCCGCCACCAGCTCCTTCAGCCGCTCGCCCAGCTCATGCCGGATCGCGTCGGCGGCCTGTTTCATCGTCGGCCCGGGCGTCACATAGTGCGAATTGGCGTAGACGCGCACGCTGTTCATCGCCGCCGCCTTCTTGCCGGTCAGCGGATCGAACTCGACGATCTCCTCGATCTCGTCACCGAAAAAGGTGATGCGCCACGCCGCATCCTCGAGGTGGCTGGGGAACAGCTCCAGCGTATCGCCGCGCACGCGAAAATTGCCGCGCGCGAAGGCGGCGTCGTTGCGCTTATATTGCAGCGCGACGAGCTTGCGGACGATCTCGCTCTGGTCGGCCGACTGACCCTTCTTCAGGTCGAAGATCATCGCCGAATAGGTCTCGACCGAGCCGATACCGTAGAGGCAGGAGACCGAGGCGACGATCAGCACGTCGTCCCGCTCCAGGAGCGACCGGGTGGCAGAATGCCGCATCCGGTCAATCGCCTCGTTGATCGAGCTTTCCTTCTCGATATAGGTGTCCGTCCGCGGCACATAGGCTTCCGGCTGGTAGTAATCGTAATAGCTGACGAAGAACTCGACGGCATTGTCAGGGAAGAATCCCTTGAACTCGCCGTAAAGCTGCGCCGCAAGGATCTTGTTCGGCGCCAGCACCAGAGCCGGTCGCTGCAAGGACTCCACCACCTTTGCCATGGTGAAGGTCTTGCCTGATCCGGTCACGCCCAGCAGCACCTGGTCGCGCTCGCCGCCCTCCGCCGCCTCGACCAGCTCGGCGATCGCCCGAGGCTGATCACCCGAGGGCGAATAATCCGATTTCAGCACGAACGGCCGCCCGCCCTCCGCCTTGGGCGGGCGCTGCGGGCGATGGGGGATGAACTCCTCGCCGGTCTCGGGCTCGGCCAAATTGGTGCGGATCTGGATCGCCATGCCGCGAATATGGGCGCGCCCGCACGCCCCGGCAATGCGGCCGCCGCCTGTGATCCGCCGCACTCCGGGCCCACCCCTGCCCTGCTAGGCAGACGACGAACTCTGGGGGAGATTGCACCATGCGGACGCTCATCCTGACCTTCGCGGCGCTCGCCGCCCCCGCCGCGGCACAGGTCACGCCGGGCCAGTGGAAGATCACCGCGGCGGTCACCGAGGCCGAGATGCCGGGCGTGCCGGCCATGGTCATGGGCATGATCAAGAAACCGCGCACCATCACCCAGTGCGTCACGCCCGAGCAGGCCAAACAGGGCCCACAGGAGATGATGAAGCGCGACAAGAGCTGCCGCTTCACCCGCTATTCGATGACCGGCGGCAAGCTGGATGCCGAGATGGTCTGCACCCAGCCCGGCGGCGGCACGCTGACGGCGGTCAGCCGCGGCACCTACACCGCCGACAGCTTCCAGTCGGTCGCCGACATGGTCGGCACCGGCGCGCACCCGATGAAGATGACGGTGGCGACCTCGGGCAAGCTGGCGGGGGAGTGCAAATAGGGCGAGCGGCTCGGCTGGCGCTGTAGGCTTTCACCGTCTACGAACCGGACAGGTTCTTTCTCATCACCGATCCGAACAGCCGCACCCTGTTCCCCCGCCTCGTCATGCCGGACATGTTCCGGCATCCACCGCGCTGCTCCTCCCGCACCCGCAGGATCAAGCCTGCCGGTGGACTCCGGAACAAGTCCGGGGTGACGATGGCACTGGCGTCCGCTCTTGCAGGGTAGCGGTCGCTCCTTCCACATGTTGCCACTGTTTGCGAACGAGGCGCGCAATATGTCACCGCTACCCCTCTCTGCCACAGAGCAAGCGTTTGCTGCATTCGCAGCGTCGACGCTGCCGGCTGCTCAGATCGAGCGCAACGATCACGGCATCCTGACCTATAAGTGGGCTTCGCCATGTCCGGAATTAGAAGCGCTCTATGTTTGGATTGACGATCTATATATAACGCTCGCGACTAAGATCTCGCATTTGCATGTAGACAGGAACAGCTTTGCGAGAGACACTATCCGTGAGGAGCGTTTAGCGCATATCATCGCTGAAGAAGCAGCTTCGGGGGCTCGCGGTATTTTGGATGGAAGAGTGGTTTTCATCCAGTATTATGACGAAACGTCCGGAAAGGTGCTCGGTCAAAGCGGTGTTTGGAACCGTGATGATTGGGTCGAAGAAAATCGCCGCGGAACGCGCGAGGCGCAACGCGCTTGGAGCTGGAGCGGGGAAGTTCAACCTTAGGCTTCTCGAAGGTTGAGGCCAAACACCCGCTTTCGCACCACGCCCCGCTACATCGGACGGCCCAGCATGTCGGAAAAGGGCGTCTGAGTGTCACCTTTGTCAACTTAAGCCGCCGCTCGCACGCCGCTTGGCCATTCCGCGCCCCATCCGCTAGACCGCGCGCCATGCTCGATCTCCCCGCCTATCTCGCCCGCATCGCGCTCCCGCTCGCGCCCGAACCCGATGCCGAGGGCCTCGCCACGCTCCAGCGCGCGCACCGGCTCGCCATTCCGTTCGAAAATCTCGACATCCCGCTCGGCCGCGGCATCAGCCTCGATCCCGACGCCGTGTTCGACAAGCTCGTGACGCGCAGCCGCGGCGGCTATTGCTTCGAGCAGAACAGCCTCTTCCTGCGTGCCCTCCACGCCATCGGCTTCGACGCCCGCCCGCTCCTCGCCCGCGTCTGGCTCGGCCAGAGCGAGGTGCCGCCCAAGACGCACACGCTCAGCCTCGTAACACTGGATGGGCAGGAGTGGATCGCCGATGCAGGGTTCGGCGGCAGCTACACGCCCCCCATGCCACTCATCGACGGCACCGAGGCGGCGACGCCCGACGGCGCGCGCCATCGCCTGCGCCGCGATGCCGATCACGGCTGGATGCTGGAGCGCCACGGCCATGCCGAGACAACCGACGGCCGCGGCAGCCATGACGGCTGGGTGCCACAATACAGCTTCACCGAGGAGCGCGTCTGGCCCGCCGATCTCGCCATGGCGAACCACTTTGCCGCGACCGTGCCGGGTGGCCGCTTCACCACGCATCGCATCGTCTCCATCGTGCTGCCCAGCGGCTTCGCCAGCCTCACCGACCGCCATTACACCCGCCGCAACGGCGAGCGCGGCTCCGCCGGTGAGATCACCGACGCACGCACCTATCGCATGCGCCTGTCGCTGATGTTCGGCCTCCACCTCACCGTCGAAGAGGTGGACGGGCTCGGCCTGTTCTGATCGGAGCACCCCGATGCTGCTCGCCCTCGCGCTCGCCACCGCCACGCCCGACGCGGCCGCCGATGTGGTCCGCCGCTATTATGCCCTCCTTGCCGCACGGAACTACGCGCAGGCGTGGCGGCTGTGGGGCGACGATGGCCGCGCCAGCGGCAAACCGGAGGCCGCTTTCGCCCGCGGCTTCGCCCGCACTGCCACCACTTCGGTCAACATCGGCCGCCCCGGCCGGGTCGAGGGTGCCGCGGGCTCGCTCTACGTCACCGTGCCCGTCACCGTCTCGGCACGGCTGCTCGACGGCACGCGCCAGCATTTCACCGGCAGCTACACGCTTCGCCGGGTGAACGACGTGCCCGGCAGCACTGCCCGTCAGCGCCGCTGGCACATCGCCTCGGCCCACCTGCGCCCGCACGCTTGACGCAGACCCGATCCGACCCGCAGGGCGGCGCGATGCAGCTTTCCCCCTCCGAGGCGCGGCTGGGCGTCGCCCAGGGCGCGAGCGCCTATGTGGTCTGGGGGCTGCTGCCCCTGTTCCTCCACCTGCTGGCGGGCGTGCCGGCGCTGGAGATCCTGGCGCACCGCGTCGTCTGGTCGCTGCTGCTGCTGCTCATCGTCGTGACGGTCGCCCGCGCCTGGGGTCCGATCGCGCGCGCCCTGTCGGTCGGGCGGACGCTGGCGCTGCTGGTCGCCAGCGCGAGCCTGATCGGCATCAACTGGCTGGTCTATATCTGGGCGGTGAACAACCATTACACGCTGGAGGCGAGCCTCGGCTACTTCATCATCCCGCTGGTCAACGTCGCGCTCGGCGTGACCCTGCTGGGCGAGCGGCTGCGCCGCATCCAGGCGATCGCGGTCGCTCTCGCCGCCATCGGCGTCGCGGGCGCGGTGGCGGCAGGCGGTGGCAGCATCTGGATCTCGCTCGCGCTGGCGCTCACCTTCGGCACCTACGGGCTGGTCCGCAAGGTTGTGGCGATCGACGCGCTGGGCGGCCTGCTGGTTGAAACCGCGCTGCTCGCGCCGCCCAGCCTGATACTGCTCGTCCTGCGGGGCGGCGGCGCCTTTGGTCAGGACGGCGTGCAGGACATGCTGCTCATCTCCGCCGGGGCGATCACCGCGACGCCGCTGCTGCTGTTCGCTGCGGCCGCTCGCAAGCTGCGCCTGTCGACGATGGGGCTGCTCCAGTTCATCGCTCCGACGCTCCAGTTCGCCTGCGCGACGCTCGTCTTCCACGAGCCGCTGCGCCCCTCGCTGCTCGCAGCCTTTGTCGGCATCTGGGCAGGCTGCCTGCTCTACGCGGCGGACAGCCTGCGCGCCGCCCGCCTGCCCGCGCCCGAGCCCGCCGCCTAAAGGATCAGCCCGCCGGCCGGCCGAGCCCCGCCGCTTCGATCGCGGCCAGCGCGCCGGCCAGCCGCGTCTCCGCCGCCGGCCCGCTGATCAGCGCCCAGCGCACGCCCCGCCGCTCCAGCTCGGCGCGTGACAGCTCGAAGAAGCGGGATCGCTCCGCCGGTGCGCCGAACATGCGCGTGCCGTCGTCCACCCACGGTATGTCGATGTCTAGCAGCAGATAGAGGTCGGCCGTTCCGGTCCACGCATCGAACCAGGGATCACGCTCGCCGAACAGCATGTCGGCCCACACCGCGGTCATCAGCGGATCGGTATCGAGGATCAGGTGGCTGCCGCCCCTCGACTTGGCCGCGACCGTCATCGCATCATGCGTCTCCGCAATGTCGACAAGGTCGTCCATCGTCAGTTCGGTGCCATAGGTCTCGCAGAAGCTGCGACCATATTCAGTGACCAGCTCCGCCCCGAACCGCGTGGCCAGCAAGGCGCACAGCGTCGACTTGCCCGTGCTCTCCGGCCCGTGCAGGCAGATGGTGGCCGGCCCGCTCACGCCGCGGCGCCCCTGCCCTGCACGCGCTCGGCGCGACGCCACTCGATCCACCCCCAGGCGGAGAGCGCGAGAAAGAGGGTGTAGAGCATCATCGTCGGGTGCAGCCCCTTCAGCGCATAAAGCAGGATCGACGCGATATCGACGCCGATCCAGACGAGCCAATTCTCGATATAGCGGCGCGCCAGCAGGATCTGCGCGATCACGCTGGCAATCGCAACGCCGGCATCCAGCCACGGATAAGCGGCGTCCGTCAGCCGCGCCTCCAGCAGCCCCCAGATGAAGATCGCCGCCGTCCCGCAGACCGCAGAGCCAGCGATCAGGCGCGGAGACATGCTGCGGACGATGATATCCCCCACCGCCTCACGGTTGCGGCTCCACAAGGCCCAGCCCCACGCATTCACGACGATGAAGAACAGCTGCAACAGCGCATCGGAATAGAGCTGCGCTTGCCAGAAGATCATCGCATAGAGCGCGACCATCGCGATGCCGAACGGGAAGTTCCAGACGGACCGGCGCACCAGCAACAGGATGTTGCCGAGGCCGAGCGCCACCGCGACGAGTTCGAGCACGGACATGGCTTGCCCCGCTAGAGGCTGATCGCATCTGATGGAACCCCGCACCCGGCCGCGCCGCAGAGCATGACGTCGGACGCGAAAATGTCCGCTTGAACCACCCGAAACCCGCCGCTATAGGCGCGCCTCCAAGCTAGACCGGTCCGCCTCCGAGGGCGTGAAGGACCGGGCTCCGTCGGGGAGTAGCTCAGCCTGGTAGAGCACTGTCTTCGGGAGGCAGGGGCCGGAGGTTCGAATCCTCTCTCCCCGACCATTTCATCCATGCCGTATGACGGCCGCGCGCTCTGGCCGCGGCCGGAGTGAACGGTCCGGCGCGCCATTGGTAGTTCGCGGGTTCGGCGATCAGGTCTGGCCGTTCTCCCAGGCAAGTGCACCGTTGCCGCCCTTCCCGCGGGCAAGCGCGCCGTTGACCAACCGATGTAGACTGTGCCATCGACTGCGGATCGAGCAGGTCTTGTTGGGCCGCCTTATTCAGGCAGGCACCGGCAGCGAACCTGACGCTCGATATGCGGGTGTAGCTCAATGGCAGAGCAGAAGCTTCCCAAGCTGTCACCGCGGTAGCGTTTACAACAACTTAGATCGGCACATCATTCCCACGATCGCGTAACTCGTGGCGAGCGTTGGAATGGCTCAGCTGTCCTCTCCGACGTTGACGTCACCCGTTCGCGTGGTCGCGATCGGCGCACCCTTCGGGCGAAATGTGCCGATCACTCCGATGAGCCCCGTGGTCGCACCGCCCAGAAAAGCCAGCGCAGCGATCACCTTGGCGAGCTGCGCTTCGCTGCCGTCGAAGCTCATGCAGATGACCACCGCGCCGACCGTCAGAGCGACGATCGAGGCCAACGTAGCGAGGTAGGCGATCAGCGCCTGCCGCTCCTGGTTCATGCCGCACGCTCGAAATGGACGGCGTCCGTCTCACCCTTCTCGAATAGCTTGCCGTCCTGGTCCCAATCACCGCCGTAGCGCAGCCGCACGCCGACCTCCCGCCCCGCGGCCATGATCGCCTCGTAGAGCGCGCGAAACAACGGCAGGTGATCCCGTGTGTTGGCCAGCTGGCCCCGCACCAGCGGATAGACGTCGACCGCGCGACCGTCCGCATGATTGCTGGCTAGCGGGTTGGATAGCCACGTCACCTTCGCTACGCCCGGCATCGCATACTTCTCAGGCACGCCCTTGGCCCGACACTCGGCTGCGGTCCGGCCCTTGCCGTAGTTGATCCACATCTGCTCTTTCGAACGCACGCCCTCCGCGACCGTGCAGTCGAACGTCAGCCGGCTAACGCCCGTCCGGATCGCCGCCGCCAGCTTGAGGTCAACGCCCTCCAGCCGCTCATAACGCTTCAGCATGCCCATTCTTCAGCTCCTGTCTGCGACGTCGATGGCGCCGAGCTCGGCGGCCATCGTCGGGGGGATGATCGGGTCGAGCGGGAATGCCGTGGCGAGCAGCTGCTCGGCGCGCTTCAGCGCACTGTTCATCGGGTCACGCTCACGCAGCGCGCCGGCGACGAGCTCGAAGGCGAGCCGCAGCGCCTGGTTCTCCGCCGATCGCTGATCGAGCTGCTGCTGGAACGACTGCATCGCGCGCTCGACCTTCGCGAGATAGCCGTCTTCCTTGCCCTCGATCCGGCGATCGCGCTCCTCCAGCTCGCTGTGCCACCGCGCCAGCTTGGCCTCGCGAACGCTGGCGGTCCGCTCCGCTCGCCGCTCGCCCCATTGCAGCAGCCACTGGACGCCCTTGCCGACCGCAGCCGCCAGCGCGATCGCGCCCGCCAGCAGCCCGCCGGCTTCGCCGAGCGACGGTTCGCTCATCCCGTCACCCCTTCGAGCACGTTGCCCGCTGCCTGGAACGCCGCGTTTCCGCGCGCATCCGCGCCGTTGAACCGCACCTTGAACGCCGCGTCGCCGCTCGCCAGCACGCCCGGATCGATGCCGCCGCCATGGATCGAGTTGAACCCGCAGTTCGCGTCCAGCTCGATGCCGACCGTGAACCGAGCGCCGATGCCGCGGATCACGGGCTTCAGGATGTTGCGGTTCGAGTTGATGAGCACGATCGCGGCCGGCTTCACGCTGCCGCTGATCTGCCAGATCTCCGGCTCGATCCTCGCACCGATCGCCCCGTTGAGGCGCACCGGCACCGCGAAGCCGCGCAGCAGCGTGCCCCACATCGAGAAGATGCCGCTGCCATAGACGTCCAGCCCGCCCTGCATGTCGGTGCTCGCCAGCGCCTCACCCAGCAGCACGCTCCATCGTCCCTGAAACTGGCTGTTCGCAAAGGCCGTGCCGCACGACGCCACATAGGGGTTGAGCATGTTGATGGAGGCGAACTGGTTGAGGTGGTGGCAGAAGAATGCCACGCCGGCGAAGCCGTCGACCCGGCAGTTGCCGATCGTCTGATCCTGTGACGAACCCGCATCAGGCAGCAGCTCGTAGGGACCGGGTGCGCCCGTGAAGAACGCGATGCTGCTGTTCTTCGTCATGCCCTGGACGACTATGCCGTGCCCGCCGGAGACCGCCCCCTCCAACTTTTCCTGCCACACGTCGGCGGTCAGCCCGTAGTTGAGCGACAGCGCCGACCAACCCGCGGCCGGGAACTCGAAGGCGGTATTGCCCTCGGCACGGAGCGAGCCGTTGTTGCCGACGAACTTGTTCGGCAGCCAATACTGATAGGGCAGATAGCCGCCATACATGAAGGCGATCGAGAACTGCGCCGTCTCGTCCGTCGCGGGCTGGGCATTGCAGTCGATCAGATTGCATGTCGCGGTCAGCTGGACGTGGAAGCCGACCGGGGAGTTGAACACCCGGCAGCGACGGATCTCACTGTTGGTGGTGAACCGCGCCAGCACGCCCTTCACCGCATCCTCGGCGTCGCCCGTTTGCGACGGCGCCGTCGTGCCGGTCCGCATGAACACGACGTCGCTGCAATATTGGCCCCGCACCAGCGTCTCGGGGCTATTCCCCCCCATTTGGAAGATCGTGGCCGTCCGCGCCTTGGTGCCCGTCAGGCAGATCTGCGAGAAACGGGTGAACCCGTATGACATGCCGCGGCCGATCAGCCGCCGATCGCCGATCCGCCATTCCAGCGTGTCCGAAATATAATAGATCCCGGTGTCGAGCAGCGTGTCCTGGCAGAGCGCGTGGCAGGCTTCGAGCGCGTCCAGCGTGTCCGCCGCCTTGCTCGCATCACCGGGCACCGCACCGAACCATTCGGGCCGGCCATAATCGCCATCGCGGATCCGCTCGTAATACCAGCCCGGATAGGCCGAGAGCACGAACACGCCTTCCAGCGGATCGGACGGGGGAAGGCCCTGCCGCGTGACGAAATGGCCCTCGCGACGTGCTTCCGCGAGGAACACGATCTGGCCCGCGATCGGCGCGATCAGCGCCGCCAGATGCGCGCGGAGCGCACAGACGATCGCCGCACCGGGCAGCGCCGGCACCGGCGCCGGCACGCCAACCAGCCGTCCCGCCGCCCAGCCGGCATAGCCGGCCCGCTCCGCCACCGGCGGCAGCGTGAACCCGCTTTCCCCAGGCGGTGACAGGATCGCCCGGCCGCCCAGCATGTCCAGCCCGTCGCCGAGCTCCTGGAGCACCATCGTTTGCCGATCGAGCGCTTCTTCATGGCTGCGTGCCGGAAAGCGATCGTTCGTAGTGTAGCGCATCACCTGCGCCCGCGGCGTCCAGCGACGGATCGTGAGCGTCGCCCCGGCGAACGACACCGCCAGCTCCAGCGTGCCGCCCGCGTCCGTCTCGCCCCCGGTTGCGGTGAAATCCACCCCCGGCACCAGCGGCGTCACGATCGTTCCGATCCGCCGCTCGGCCGTGAGCACACCGTCGAGGAACCGGAACGGCACGGCGAAACTCAACGTGTCGCCATTCTCCAGATAGGAGACGGTGGACGGCAGCGCGGCGACGGTCATGGATTGCCTCCCAGCAAAGGATCGAAGTCGGGGGCGCGGTCCGGTGCCGTCTCACCGGGACGCCAGAAATAGGCTTGGCCGTAATCCTTGCGCAGCCGCTGCTGCTGGCGCCGCCAGCTCGCATGCGCCTGCGGATCCGCCGCCTCGCGCATCCGGTCGAGCCACAGCCGGCGAGCTGCGAGGCGGGCATACCAGAGCGTGGATCCGGGCAGGTTGTTCTCGAACAGCCGCTCCGCCTCCCGGCCGAGGTTCGACCGCTCGTCGCCACCGATCGCCCCGGGCACGCCGAACGCCAGTCGCTGCGCCGGGTCGATTACGTTGGCGATCGTCGGGCCCGCCAGATAGCCCGCAAACCCGCCGCCTGTGCGCGACTGCCCCTGAACGCCGCTGTTGACGAAGTCGCCTAGGATGCCGGCGCCGCCACCCTGGATGAAGGCGCGCGCCATCGTCTTCTCGTCGAGCGGCGGCGGATCCTTGCCGTCAGCGATCGCCTTGAACACCAGCGACGCGAGGCCGCCGATCGTCAGCAAGCTGACAAGGCCACTCGCATAATAGCTGCGGCTACGGGCCGGCGCGTCGCCGAAGAAGATGCGCTGCCACTGCGTCATCATCGCGATGATCGAATAGCTCTTATACTGCGTCATGGAGTGCAGCAGCTCGCCCGGCACCGTGCCGCGCTCGCCGAACGTGCCCCGCCCGCCCATCGCCAGCATCGTGCCCGCCCGCAGGCTCTCGCCCGGCGTGGCGAAGCGCGTCTCGCTGTCGATCATCTCGAGGAACAGCGTCGCGAGGCGATCGTCCGCCATCTCGTCCGGCCGCAGCAGCCGCACGCCCGCCTGCTCGAACAGCGGTGTTGCCCGCGCCTTGTCCCAGCCGGCCGCGCCGATGCCGTAGCGCGTCAGCGCTCGCTGGAACGGCTCGTCCAGCTGGTCGAACGATCGGCCCGCCCGCTTCGCCATGCCCATCATGAAGTTGAGGCCGGTCGCCTGCTTCATCGCCTCGGTATGGCTGGCGAGGCCGGACAGGCGCATCGTGCTGTCCGCCAGCCGGCGGCTCAACTCGTGCATGTTGAACGGGACGGCATTGCCCTCCCGCCACATCCGCTCGGCCCGGCTGGTCATGTCGTTGACCACCAGCCCCGCCTCCAGCGCGATCCGCCGGTGCGTGCGGTCCGCCGGGTTGAGCAGCTTCGCATAGGTCATCAGCCCGCGCGTCGCGGACAGGCCGTTATAGGCGGCGGTGATGGACAGGAACGTCGGGTCCGTCGTGATCGCCGACAAGAACGCGCCGCCGAGGTTCGCCGTCACGTTCCAGTTGCGGATGCCGGAGAAGACGCGCGCCGTCGTGCCGTTGTGCGGCCGCGTCAGCTCGCCCGAATACATCCGCCACATCCGGTCCGTCTCGCGCGCCGCGTCTGCTGCCCGCATCATCGCCCGCGCGTTCGGTGCCAGCTCACGCGACGGCGCCACCTGCTGCCGCAGCACGTCGCCCAGCCAGCGCACCGTCAGCCCCGGATTGGGGCCGAGGATCTCCATCGACGCGATGTCGCGCGCCATGCCGTCGATATGGCCGACGATCGCGTTCCACGGATCTCCCGTCCCGAACCGCTCCGCATAGGCCAGCCACGCATCCGCATCACGGAAGTGCAGGAAGCGGCTGTCCGCGCGACGGTTCGCGACCTTGGCGCCGACCATCTGCCCGGGCTTGGCCTTGTTCAGCCCGTCGCTGACGATCGTGTCATAGACCTCGGCCAGCACGTCGCCGAGCTCGGCATCGCTGAACGGCTTGCCCGTGATCCCATCCACCGTCCGCTCGCGATCCAGCAGCGGCGCGATAAAGGCCCGCCACGCGTCAAGCGGGACGCCGCGCACCGCGAGGCTGTCATGCGCCTGCGGCAAGCCCCAGCGGTCGAGTTTGCCGATATGGCCGCCCGCCGCGTTGAACCGGCGCCGCAGATACTCGCTCGTCGTGCCCCACGCGCCCGCCAGCTCGCGCGCGCCGGCATCGTCGATCGTCTCGCCAAAGGCAGATCGGACGAGGTTTTCGAGATCAGCGGGGTTGCGCGCGCGGCCGAGCAGGTCGCGCTCGAACCGGCGCAGAAAGGCGCCCATCTTCGACCAGGCCAGCATCCGCACCGCCGCCCGCCGATTGTCGAGCGACGAGACGCCGCGCACGCGCTCGTGATGGTCGAACAGCGCGATCGCATACTGATCGGCCCGGCCGCCCTCGGCAACGTGCTTGGTTAGCCCTTCGAGGATCGCCCGCTGCTGGCCGATCTGAAGGAACTTGGTCCGCCGTGCCTCGGCCGCTTCCTTCTCCAGCCGCTCGACGACGTCGCGGCTCGCCAGCGCTGCGGCGGTCGTGGTACCATATTGCTTGGCATAGGCCGCCTCCTGCTCGTCGAGCATCTTCAGGAAGCGCTTTGCCCGCGCATTGTCGATCTTGCCCTGCGCCTGCAGGTCCACGATGCACGCCCGCGCACTCACAGACACCCCCTCAGCTCGGCGATCGCCGCATCTTCCGCGTCGAGCTCGTCCCAGATCGAGGACAGCTCCTCATAGGTCGGCGTGGCGCCGCCCTCCCCTTCGATGCCGGCGACGGCGAAGCGCGCGTCGCTCTCGGCGTCGTCACGCAAAGGTGCGAGATCGTGACCGATGCTCTCCACCTGGACGAGCGAGCCGGGACCGTGCGGATCGTCGAAGTCGGCGAACGGCACGTAATCGTTCGGGGCATAGCCGCCTTCGATCGCCTCGGGCGTTGCCAGCGCCAGATCCTCGTCGGCCAGCGCTGAGCGGGCGTTGAGGATTGCCAGCGCCGCATCGTCGGGGCTCTCTCCCGCCAGCGTCGCATCCAGCAGCGCCGCGGCTTCGTCGTCGCTGAAGCGCGTGCCCCATGCCGCTTCCATCGTCTCGGCCAGCTGATCGCGCTGCGCGGTATATTCGGGATCGGCCGCGCGATCGGCGAAGGAGACGCGGTCCGCCTCGCGCACCAGCTCGCGCTCGGCCGGGTGATAGACCTTACCGAAGCTCGCCTGCTCCAGCAGCTCCAGCACCTCGCGCTCGGTCGGCCGGCGATCGCCGAACCACTTCTGCTCCCACAGCCACTCGCCAAGGTCGTCGACGCTCTGCCCCGCCTTGCGCAGCAGCGGACCGGCACCGGGAATCATCCGGCGCAGGTTCATGCCCTTGGCGAGCGCGTGCCCCTCATCGTCACGCAGGCCGCCCCGGTCCGCGATCTGCGTCAGCAGGTCGACAGGCCCCTGCCGCTCGACCTTGCGGCGGGCGCGCGGCCGTCCTAGATCCTGTCCAGCTGCGAGCGCCCCGGGCGTACGGGAAGGCGCATCTGCGATTTCTCCTCGCGCCCCCCGCCAGGCGTTGACGAAGGCCGCACCATCCGGGGTTAGATCGCCGGCGCCCGCGGCGCGCTCGACCGGCAGACCCTCTGCCCTGAGTGCATCGTAAAGCTTGGTTGCGATCCCCTGCCTGCGGAAGTCCGGTCGAACGTAGGTCAAAATCGCTTCGTGGATCTCGCGCGCCTCGGCGCTGAGCGCGAGTTGGACAGCCCCCTGCGCTTGACCGCTCTCGTCTCGCCACACAGCGGTAGCAAGATCCTCGCCTTCACGAACGATGCTGACGCCCGGCTCTCCGGTCTTGGCCTGGAACATCAGCACGGATGAAGGGCCCAAACCGTCATCGGCGGCCGCCGATTGAGGCACCGTAGCGATGACTGGCTCTCGTGCCTCTGCCAGCAGCTCGGTGCGCACTCGTGGCGCTGGCAGCGGCTCGGCCGCCGCGGCTGCCTCGCCCGCACCGCCCATCTTGCGGTCGGCCCACCGCACCAGATCGCGTGTCGTCTTGCCGGAAAGCAGGCCGCGGTTTGCCGCCACCGCCTTCTCACCCACGATCCGCTCGATCGGGGTGTCCGGCGCGCTCGTCACCGAGCGAATGACCCGGATCGCCTTCTCCGGCCCGAAGAAGTGGGCGAGGTAGCGATTGCCGTCGGTCGACTGCACGCCGGCGGACGCGAAGGCGCGGTCGTAATCTTCGCCGACGAGCTGCACCATCCGCCTCGCGGTCCGCGCGTCCGTCTTCAGCGCGAGGATCTGCGCGTCGCTGCGGCCACCCGCCCCGAAGTGCTGCTTGAAGCTGGCAAGCCACGTGCTGTCCGTGAACTGGCCAAGGCCCGAAGCGCTCGACGTCTTCGCCCGCGCATTGGGGTTGCCGCCGCTCTCGACGGTGATGACCTTCTCGGCCCAGCCCTCGATCGCGCTGCTCAGCTTCGCCGCGATCGGCAGCTCGGCCGCCTTCGGCTCGGGCAGCAGCTGGGCGACGTCGCCGGCGCCGTCCAGGATCTCCTCCATCGCCTCGATCCGCGAGGCGTGAAGCGCGGCCCCGTCGGGCGTGTCGTCGAATGGACTGCTCTCGCGCAGCTCGACATCGTCGCGCAGCACCGCCGCCGCTTCCAGCTCGGACGGGGTCAGCGTCGGATTGTCGCTGTCCGGGCGGAAAGCACGGTCCACCTCCGCCAGCACTGCGCGATCGTCGATCGTGCCAGCCTCGATCGACCGGCGCAGCGCCTTGCCGAACGAAGCTGCATCGCGCGACCGGGCCCGCTCGGGGAACGCCGCGCGGACCTGCGCGTCGAATGCGGCCAGAGCCTTGCTGCCCAGCTGAGGCGCGCGCCTTGCCGCCGCGCCCGCCAGCTCGCCGCCGCCCTGGATCAGCCCGCCGGCGACGAAGTTGAGCGCGGTGCGGCCGACGTCATACTCGTCCGTGACGCCGGCGCCGAGATCCAGCCCCTGCGCCGCCGCATCGGTGCCCGCGTTGATCGCTGCCTGTGCCGCCATCCGGCCGATCAGCGTCTCGCCGGGCCCGAGCGCGTAGGTCGGGTTCGCATCGCCGACGATCGCGCCGAGCAGATCCGCGGCCGAGCGCGCGAGATTGCCCGCCAGCGATCCGTCCGCCTTCCACGCAGGATCCGCCGCGTCGAGCGCGTCGACCTGCGCGCGCCGCTCGCGTTCCTCCGCGGCCAGTCGCTCGCGCTTCAGCTGGATGCGCTGATCCAGCGTCAGCTTGCCGGAAGGATCGTAAGCCGGGCTGAGTGACGGCGCGACGGCGCGGCCGATCGACATGCCGAGCGAGCGACCATCCCACAGATCGCGAAAGCGGTCGGTGAACCGCTCCGCCAGCCCACGCTCGGGCGCGTGGAACCCCGGTTGCGCCGCCAGCACGTCCGCCGGCACCTGCGCCGCAGGGCCGGGAACGTCGACGTCGTCGATCATGTCGAGCGGTCCGCCGAGCATCAGGGCAGCTTCCGCCAGTCCAGCCGGAACTCTCCACCCCCGAGCTTCTGGACGTATCCGCCCTGCGGCGTCGCGAACGCATAGCTGCCGTCCGCCAGCGCCACGGGTGTCAGCGCCTTCAGCTGCCCGGGCGTCATCCGCACGAAGCCCGCCCCGTTCGACCAGGCCGGCGCGATCCCGCCAGCCGCCGCGACGATCGCCTCGCCGCTCGCACGCGCCATCTTCCGCTCGAACTCGGCCTGGCTCATCATCGACGGCAGCACGACGTGAGCGCCGTTCCACACGCCCATGCCGCCGCGCCGCTCGCCATTGACTACGACGCCGCCCAACGCAGCGTTCAGGGCAGTGCGGTAGCTGGTAGGATCACCGACGACGCGCGCGTTCCGCGCCATGCGGGCCTTGTAGATGTTCCTCGCTGCAGCCTGCAGGCCGCCGATGTAGTTACCGCCAAGCCGGCGAAGCGCGCCCGACAGAAACCCGCTAGCAACTGCTGCCGTGTTCAGATCAACGAGCTTGTCGGGATCATCAGGTGACGGCGTTTTGAATAGCTGGCCGTCCGGCACGTCCACGCCGAGCAGCGCATCTCGCGCGGTAGCGGGATCGCCCGACGTGGCAAGCCGCGAGGCGAGCTCAAAGGTGCGATCTCCACCCGCGACCTGCCGCACTACGGCGGGCACGTCCCCGCCCCATTGGCGAACTGCCTGCAGCGCTTCGTAACGCTGCGCCGGCGTGCCCGTGCGGATCTGCTCCGCCAGCGGTGCGGCCTCGGCTGGCGTCAGCCGCGGCACGAACGCCTCGCCCGTCGCTCCCTCGATTGCGCGCGCCCAGCTCGTCCGCGCCTGCGGCCCCGCCTCCAGCGACGGCGGCGGCGCGCCCGCCCCCGCCGCCCACTTGCCCGGATCCGCGTTGAACTCGCCCGTCCGCTTGGGTGCGATCGCCTCGATCTGCTTGAGCCGGACGTCATCGGCGGGCGAGCGCCGATCGCCCAGGCCGCGCAGCCGCGCCGTCTCCCGCTCGAAATCCGCCGGCGTCCACGCCTGCGTTTCGCGATTGACCCCCGCGCGTTGCCGCTCGACCGCCAGCTGGTAGGCACCGCTCGCATCGCCGAGCGCCGTGGCAAGGCCAGCACCGGCGACGAGTTCGCCATCCGGCACTTCCTCGCCCGCGTCGAGCCGCGCCTTCAGCAACGCCAGCGTCTCGCGCGCCTGCCCCTTGGCGACGGCATCGCGCGCCTGTGTCGCCGCCTCTGCACGTCGCACCTCGACCTGCGCGCCGTTCCGTGCCTGCTCGATCTGCTCCGGAGACAGGATGTCGCCGAAAACCCCACTGTCGAGCATTGCGACGGCACCCGCGGGGTTGGTGTCGTTCAGCCCGTTGAGGTAGCCGATCGTCACCGTCTGATCGTGGTAGCGGACCAGCTTCTCGCGGACGTCGGCCGGAACGCCCGTCATCGCCTCGATCGCCTGCCGCCCGAGGCTCAGTTCCTCGCCGTAGCTTTTCGGATCATGCGCCAGCCGCGCGCGGTTCGCACCGAAGTCGGATGCCCGCTGCTGATCCTCCGCAACCTTCTTGATCCGGGTGCCGCTTTCCCACTGATACTCGGCCGCGTCGAACCGCGAGCCGAACTCGGCCAGCTGCTCGGTCGCCGAGTTGCGCACGCGATCTTCGGTGATGCCGTCGAGCAGCTTGGCCCGCCGATCCTCCCACCATTTCGCCATTGCCTGCGCATGGCCGGCGCCACCCGGCGCGGCGTTCGCGCGCGCATCGATCGACGCTCGGTCCGCCTCGGCCCGCGCCGCCGCGAAGCGCGCGCCAAAGTCCGCCGCCTCCGCGTCGGCCCGCTGTTGCCGCTCGACGCGGAACGCGCGGACCTCCGCCTCGTGCAGCGTGCCGCCGAGCTCGGCCACGGCCTGACCGATCCCGGCGCCGAACGCGTCCGCTCCAGCGCTCGGCAGACCGGCCGTCCCGCCCGGTGCCACCTGCCGCTCATAGCCCCGCTCGACGGCCATCAGCGCGGCCCCGGCGCAGCTGCAGCGGGCGAGCCGCCATAGGATCGCGCCGCGCTGCTGCCTGCCCGCGCCGCCGCCCAGTCCGACTGGCTACCAGCAACCGACGAGGCCGCGCCGAGCAGCCCGGCGACCAGCGCATTTTCCCCGCTCGCCTTAGCGATCTTCCCCTGCGTGCGCGCTGCTCGCGCCTTCGCCGCCGCCTGCCGCCGCAACGTCATCGCATCGAGCACCGCATTAACCTGGCTCTGCGTCAGCGCCTCCAGCGCAGATCCGGTGCCCGGCTGGAAGCCGCTGCCCGCCTGCGCCGCAACCTGCTCGCCGATCGCCAGCCGCGCCGCCTCGCGGACCCGCGCTTCCTCGACGACGCCGTCGCGCTCGGCCTCGATCGCCTCCGTCTTCGCGACCTGGTTGTTGTAGCGGCCCGCCTCGTAGCTCGCGACGCCGCCGACGATCTTGCCCGCCGCCTGGACGAACTCGGCCATTAGCGGATCCTCTCGAACAGGATGTGATCTTCGGACGCCGCGCCGAACTTTCGCAGCACGTGCGCCGCGGTCAGGCCGACCAGCCGCGCCCAAATGACCTCTGCGTCCACGTCGGCGCGCACGATCGCCTCGATCCGGGCAAGCGGGCTACGCATCACCAGCCGCCGCGCCGCGCGCGTGACTGCGAGATGCGCGCCGCCCAGCCCTTCGGCGAGAAGGGCCCATGCGACGCCCTGCGCGCCCGGAAACGTCTCGCGGATGCCGAAGCAGGCGACGATCCGCGCACCGACGAAAGCGGTCAGCGCCGCCCCTTCGTCGACGAGCTCTGCGGCCTCGGCCAGCGTCATGTCGCGGCTCAGGCCCATCTGCACCCGCTGCGACGCCTGCCGGCGGATCTCGACCGCATCTTCCGGGCGCATCGGGCGGATCTCGACCGTCACGATCCCACCGCCACTTTCGGCATCGCCGCGACGATCACTGCCGGCAGCGGATCCGAGCTGACGAACGTCGCCTGACCGTGGCGATCCCATCCGCCCGAGACCGACCGCTCGCTGTCCGCCGATAGCGGCGGCACCGGCTCGTCCATCCGATCGCTTCCGGTGCGATCGATCAGCTCGTCCAGCTTGCCGCCCTTCGCGCCGACGCGGATGCCAACCGTGTCGAGCAGGCGCAGCACGATGCCGACGAGCCGTTGCCGCTTGCCCTGGCTCGTCTCGCCGTTCGTGCGGAGCTCGGGGCGGAGCGTCGTCAGTGTCGCGTCGTAGCGAAGCCCGATCGTGATCCTGAACGGCCGCTCGTCCGGCACCGCATTCTCGGGCAGGTCGATGCTCCCGTCCGGATTGACGGTAATGTTCTGCACGACGCCGCCCGCCGCCAGCACGGCGACCGGCTTGCCCGCCAGATGCGCCAGCCCGGCAAAGTGTGTCTGGCCCGACGCTGCAATCCCCGACACGCCGGCATCCACGAAGAAGGCATTCTCCAGCGGATCGCCCTCGTCTCGCCATGGCGCCATCTTCTCGACACTGCGCACGCCCTCACGCTCGATCAGGCACCACAGCTCATCGGTCAGCCCATCGGCGCCGACGATCGTCACGGCGCTGAGGATCCGGCCGCCGCCGCCGGGCACGATCCGCGCGAAGCCCTTGATCTCCTGCTCGGGGGCGTGCGGATGCACCGCGATCTGCCCGTCGGCGCGCACCGCCAGCAGCAGCTCCTCCGGCTCGGCCTGGAAGGCGAACTGGCGAATGCCGCTCCGGGTGACGTGGCGGCACCATACGGTCATGTTCGCCGCAACGTAGCGATCGTTCGCGAACGCATATTGCGCCTCGCGCAGCTTGCGTCCGCCACGCTGCACGAAGATCGTCGAGGTGCCGATCTGCGCCGGCCATACCCGCTCGCTGCCGTAGAAGCTCTGCGGATCTGCCGCGATATTGTCCCCCGACACGGCCGCGCCGCTGTTGATCGCACCGACCGCCAGCTCCTTCGAGGCAGTGCCGACGATCAGCTTGCGATCGCCCGCCACCCACAGCACCGGATCCTCGGTCGCCAATGTGCGGCGGAAGCCGAGATCCGCGGCGATCAGCCCCGCGCTCGTCGTGGTCGCGAAGTTGACCCGGCCGCCGCCATAATCCCCCGCAACCGACCCGACGACGTCGAAGCCCTTGAAGAACAGCAGCCGGCCGAACGCCACCTTCACCACGCTCGGCCAGCCGGCTGCGGCGGAGAAGATGCTCTTGGCCCAGCGATGCGTCGCCACCGTCTTGACGCTGTCTGCCAGTCGCCGCGTCACCTCGACCGTGGCCGACATGCCGTCGGAAGCGACGGCGGTGATCCGGCCTTGGCCGAAGCGATCGTGCAGGTAGCGCCAGCGGACGCCGAACGGACCCTTCTCGTTGATGTCCTCGCCCTGGTTCGACCCGTCCCACTCACTGCCGGACGTGTGGATCGGCTGGATCGTGCCGGTCCGCCCGGGTGTCTCGGCCACATAGACCTTGCCCTCCGACCGCCGCCGCTGCCCGACCGTCACGCCGTCCATCCCGGCATCCCATGCCGTGACGTCGGAGAAGTCTCGCGCCTCGATCCGGATCGACGCGCCGACGTCTCCGGCGGCGAAGATCGGCTTCGTTGCCGTCACGGTCACGGTGCCGGTCGTGTCGCTCACGGCGACGGTCGCCGCCTCGTCGCCATTCGGATCGGCGAACGGTCCGTTCAGCAGCTCCAGCACCTCGTAGGTGAAGCTCGTCGCGCCCGTCCGCACGATCGCCGCCGGTGGGTGATCCGGGTGCGCCAGATAGAGCCGGTCGAAGCTCTGCTGCATCGAGATGAACGGCGCTTCGGCCGCGCTGTAGGGCACCGCCAGCTCAAGCGGCACATTCGGCGACGTCTCGATCCGCTCGCCGTTCGTGAAGAACCGGACGATCCCGTCGCTAAACTCCAGCAGATACTGCTGCGTCAGGTTGAACCGGAAGGCCGCGAGCCATCCCGCTGTCACGCGTGACGGGCGGATATATTCGAAGCCCGGCCGCTTCACCGCGGCGCCTTCCACCGTGGGCACGAAATTCTCGCACGTCTCCACGCCGACCGGGTAGATCGCCGTGTCGACGCGGCCGCCCATGCGCGGGCTCAGCTCGCCCCCGTTGAAGCTCGTCGCGATCGGCCGCGCCAGCGTCACGTCACCGGATCCCCGTTGGGCGAGAAGCGCGTCGGCTCACCGCTCCAGCCACGCGCCAGCTCCCATCCGGTCGGCTCGGGTCGCAGCGGCGGGTTCTCGCGCGCGTCCGCGCGGATCGCACGGCCCAGCGCCTGCTGATAATCAGCCCAGCAGTCGTTCCTGATGCCGCGGTCGCCCGTAATCCGCATCGCGATCTGGAAGGCGAGCCGGCAGGCGAACACCTCTACGAAGGCATCGTCCCACAGCGCCGTTTCTCGCACGTCGGTAAGGAAGCGGATGTGGAGGGGCGCCGCCATGTGCGTCAGGATGTCGCGCCCTTCCAGCTGCCAGTCCGATCGTCGGCGGCAGTTCAGCACTTCCACCAGGCGCAGCGACGTTGCCGGCAACGGATAGGCGAAGGACCACGGGTGCGGCGGCGCGCCGGCGCGTGCCGCCAGGCCCTGACGTTGCACGGCGAAGTTCCACGTGTGATCGCGGATCGCGGCGCGCCGGACGGTGTCCCACACGGCTTTCACCGATCGGCCGACATGCGTGTCGTCGTCGGGCGAGCGCAGCTGATCGTCCGCGCCCAGCTTGGACGCAGCCAGATTGGCGATTTCGACGTAGCTGCTCACCCGCGGCCGCTCAGATCATCGGCCATTTCGAGGCGATGATCTTCTGCTGGATCGCCTCCAGCATCGTCAGCACGTCGCCGCGTGTCGCCTTGGTGAAGTCTATGTTCAGCTCCATCGCGTCCGAGCCGGCGATCGTCGTGCCGGCGCTGACCGCGACATCCTTCAGGTTGGGCTTGCCCCGAACCGTCGTGAGTTTGACCGTCGCCATTGCCTGTCTCCGGAGAGGAAGGGGATGCCGGGGCGGCGGAGATCGGCTCGCCGCCCCGGCGCCCGGCCGGAGCGCCCCTCAGCGCATCGGCCGGACTGGTCGCCGCCGCGGTCAGACGCGGCGGATCGGTGGATCAGGTCGAGATCGTATATTCGAGGTCGAAACCGGCGATGGAGCCGGCATTCAGCGTCGCCGTGCCGAACGTCACCCAGATGTCCTCGTCCGCCGTCAGCGGCGGCTGGAAGAAGGTCGCCGCGTTCGGGCCGAGCGCCGTCGGCGTATCCGAGGCCGTCAGCGTCTTCGTGTTGACATACTTGGTCGGGTTTGCGGTCGTGCCGATCGAGACGGTGGTGGTGCCGAATGACGTATTGGTGATGCCCGTGAAGCCGCGCACCGACGCGCCCTGCGGGATCTTGCCGATGTAGAGACGATCGCCCGCGGCGAACGCCTGCGCTGTCGGCTTCTGTGCCCGCGTGCGGCGCTTTTTGGCGCCGACGAGGCGGCCGTCCAGCTTCTTGGGCGGGTTCTGCGTGCCGTCGGGCCCACCGACAAACTCGTTTGCGTAGAAATCAGCCATGTGTCGTCTCCCGCGCGAGGGAGCAGGGCGGCGCGATCGGCCGCCCCGCCGCCCTTACGCCGCTTCGCTGTTGAGGATGATGCCGACCTTGCCGGCCTGCGTGCGCGTGGCGGCGCCGGTCATGCCGGCGAAGACGGACTTGGTGTCCACCTTGCTCGGCTGATCCTTGATCGCCGTGCGCAGCCGCCGCCAATAGTTGAGCCGCACGCCCGACTTGACCCAGAAGGGGTTCTTGGTGTAGCCGTTCGCGTCGACCGTCAGCCCCTGCTGGAAGGTCAACAGCATCGGGTTGCGCAGCTCCATGTGGATGAAATTCCACCCGAGCAGCCGCTTGATCTTGCCGTTGACGAACTCGCCGCCGAACGCGCCCTTGAAGTCGGACGACGTCGCCGGCACCTCGCTCAGCAGATCGTCATTCTGCTCGGCGTCGATTACCATGAACTTTTCTTCGTTCACGTCGACGAAGCCCTGCGTCAGCAGCTTGTCGGCCGCGCGCAGCTTGGCGACATTGAACCGCTGCGGCACGCCGCCGGCGCCGCCCACCGTCACCGGTACGATCTGCCCGGCCGGGAACGGCGTGACGATCGTCGCGTCCTTGCCGCTGATGATCGGGCGGTAGATGCCTTCGAGGATGCGGTGATCGCGCGCACGATTGATCGTGCCGACCGCGGCCATCGTATATTCGCCTTCGAGGCTGATCTTGGTAGCCATCTCGTCGGCGCCATCGACATATTCGAGGAAGTAGAGCTCGTTCGGCTTGTTCAGCCAGACGCCGTCATGCGGGACGTTCGTCTGCTTGAGGTCGCCGTGCCGCTCGTCCGCCTCCTGGGGCAGCGTGTTGCCGACCAGATCCTTGACCTTGATCCGCTCGGTGCCGCTGTCATCCGTAACCTGGACGGCCCATTCGAGCTGGGACTGCTGCTGCTGCAGCACCATCTCGACGTTGTTGTTGTACTGAACCTGTGCGGTAGTGTTGACGTTGTCGGACATGACTGTCCCCATCGAAAAAGGTGGCTGACCGATTTCGAAGGGCTAGGGGGCGAAATCGCCCGGCCGCTCTATCGTTTAACGCCCGCGATCGGCGGCGCATTCCAGCGCGGGGACCGGGGCGTATCGAGGCTAGGCCGGCACTAAGCGGCTGTGAAATCCCACTTCGCGACTCGCTCGTCAATGGGCATGAGAAGGGTTGAGGGGGCCTAGCTGCATGAAAATCGAATACTCCGGTGCTGCCGCAATGGCGGCGCTTCTTATCTGCGGGATGGCCGCACCGCGGGGCAGCGTTCCCAAGGCGCAAGAACTGACGTCCGCTCAAGCATCGACAACCAAGCCCATGCTGACCCGCCCCGAAACAAGAGACGACAGGCTCGCGTTTGCGTGTCGACCGGGCGAGGACATCCGGTGGTCGGACCTGTGCGCCCAATGGAAGGCAGCAGATGCTGCAGATCGATCCGCTTACTGGACAATGGTGCAAGCGGTACTGTCGCTTCTCGGTATCGGCGGCCTCATCTACAACTTGCTCCTTACACGCGCGGCGGTGAAGTCCGCGGAGGAAGCAGGCACATATTCGATCGCTGCTGTCGAGGCGGGCAACCGTTCTGCAGAGGCAGCTGTGAGGAGTGTGGAACTTGCTGAGTTGAACTCGAAACGGGAACTTCGGCCATATCTTTCCGCGTCTGATCCGATCGTGTCGGCACATGGCCCGGACTTCACTGCCGTGGCATTAACCATTACCAATGATGGAAAGACCCCCGCCTTCATCCGGTCAGTGAAACGAGCGGTGTTCCCGCACCGCTTTCCGGTTCTTCTGGCAGATGTAGATTTGTCCGTGCTGAAACCGTTCTTCAATTTCCAGACACTTCTTGTTCCAGGAGGCAAGCTTAGGATATCGACAAGCATAACCGGAGAGCCGGACTCTCTAGACGAAGCGCTTGCCGACACCATGAACACTTCTCTGTTCACCTTCTGCGAAGTAGAGTTCGCAGATGTGTTCGGCGATAAACATGTTCATCAATCATCTTTTAGAAGCGGCGGTGTCTGGTTCGGAACAGGAACAGACTTCGTAGCCTGTTCATTCTTTAATCGTCAGGCTTCGCTGAAGAACCCTGCCTAATCGCTCGCCTAGTGTCAGGAATCCCGCCTATTGTTCCACACGTGCTTCGACAACTCTTCGCCGCGTTCAACTTTAGAACTTATCAACTTGCGCGCCGTGTCCATCGGAATTTTGGCAGTATCAACAACGTTCTTAATTAGCCACGTGCGATCAGATACATACTGCCCCTCTGAAGCTATGCCATCTATGTCACTGATTTCAGCAACAACCGCCGG
The DNA here is from genome assembly GCF_900113315.1 of Sphingomonas jatrophae. Classification (GTDB taxonomy): domain Bacteria; phylum Pseudomonadota; class Alphaproteobacteria; order Sphingomonadales; family Sphingomonadaceae; genus Sphingomonas_P; species Sphingomonas_P jatrophae. Next base: position 1,399,355 of record NZ_FOZG01000001.1, read on the forward strand.
GACCACGTCGTCTGCAAGCTGCGCCTCGAAGGTTACTCTCTGATTCCGATCACTAAAGACGTTCAATTCATCATTGATCGTAGGCCCCGAGAACGTACGAACTAGACGCGGCGCCGTAAAAGAAGTCTTTCGCTGTGACCGCTCCAGCCGACTAACAGCAGTGGTAAGAGCCTCTATCTTCTCCAACAAAAACTCGTTAGCTGTCACTTCGACACTTTGAGGCGATACTGTCTCAAATCGAAAATTTTCTACAAACGAGGTATATGTTCCTTTTTGCGCGGCTTCCTGAACCTCTCGAATGCGATCTTCGAGACGCCTCATGAAGTCTTCAATGGCATTGAATTCAAGATCCCTTTGGTAGTCGATGTAACGGACGTTTCCGATATCGAACGGAGGCTTGTGCACCTTGTCGGTCACGATGATCGTTGGCTTTTTTGTTGATAGGCGCAGACCTGCTTCCAACATCACGTTGGAGTTCAATCCGCTTACGTCGCAAATTACTACGTCATTTTCATATAAATTTTGCAGGATGGCGGATTGTATAACATCTACCTCAGGGTTTTCCCAAACAAGCTGTGCGCGCATGCCAGCATTCTCAATCGTCTTCTGGAGGATTCGTCGAACCCGAACCCAATGCGCTTCAGAGTACTCCTCGCCCATGGCCGCAATGGGCATGACGATGCCGCACACCTTCTGTGCGTCTGAGTTGATAGCCTTTCCGCTGCCCGCCGATCCGAGAGCTTGACCCGAATTTTCCTTCTGCGGCGGCATCCGACTCTCCTGCTCAGCTAAACGTCTCGGCGGAAGGACGGGTCAGGTGATCGCTTCGCTTTGTCAAGCAGCGGCAGCTGCTGCCTCATTCAGCCGATCCCACCGGATCCGCTCCGGCGATCCCTTCACCATCACCTTTTTCTGGAACTCCGGATCCGTCTTCAGCCGGTCCATCTCTGCCCGCGCTTCGGTGCTGGTGATCCCGAACCGCCCCTTCCCGCCGTTGATCAGCGTGTCTTCGGCCATGCCGTTGCCGAGCTTCGCCAACAGATCGAGAGCGCGATCGGCGCCGAGTGCGTTACGCAACCCGCCGAGATCCGCCTTGGTGAAGCCGAGCGCCCGAGACGCCGCCTCCACCTGCGCCAGCTTCTCGTCGCGGCCGGCGCCCCACTCCTTCAGCTTGGCCGCCGCCAGCCCATCCTGCCGCTGCGTCTCGGCCGCCGTCTCGTCCAGCTGCGCCTGGATGTAATCGCCCACCAGTCCCTCGAACGCGCCCTTTGGCACACCATGCTTCAGCGCCGAGGCGCGCAGCGCATCGTTCAACGGCTCGTTCAGCTTCACGCCGTCGGGCGCCTTGATTTCATAGGCCGTCGCTTCCTTGGGCACGCCGATCGCCTCGCGGAACGTGGCGATTTCCTCCGGCTTCGCGCCCTCCCCCGGCACGCTGATACGCCCGCTGCCGCGCAGCGCCTTCTCCGTCTCGCGATAGCTCCTGGCGACGTCGTCGAGCGACTTGAACCCCTTAGAGGCCAGCCAATCCCGGTGCGACGGCGCATTCTCGTCACCCGGATCGGCCGAGAAGGATTGCAGCCAGTCCGCCGCCGGCCTACCACCGTCGCCGCTCGCCCCGCCATCGCCGCCGCCGCCAGCGCCGCCGCCGGCGCCGCCATCCCCGGCCGCCGCCCCGCCCAGCAGCGCGTCCAGGTCGCCACCCTCGCCGCCATCCCCGCCGTCAAATGCCATCGTCGATCTCCATGAGCTGCCGGACGACGCTCTCGTCCAGGTTGAGGTAATTGGTGATCCGCAGGAACACGTCCCGCCGCCCCTCGCGCCGCGCCATCACCAGCGCATCGCTGTCGAACGTGGGCCGGTCCGCGAAACAGAAGTCGCGCAGGTCCGCGAGCACGATCTGCCCGTCGCGCCGCAGCTCGCCGTCCACATGGAACAGCCAGCGGTAGAACCGGCTGACCGGCACCCCGCCCTTGAACAACGCTTTAAATGCGCGGCTGATCTTCACCGATCGCACGCGCAGCGCATTGATCTGTGCCGCGCTCACAACCCTGTCCTCGCAACCGCAATCAGCCGACGAAGTGCCTCTGGCGCCACCATGATGTAGCCGCGAGCCTGTTGGTAATCGCTCAACAGCACTCGTTCGGCCCACGCGACTGTGCTCGCGGGGTCAGGTTCAGGCACCGCCGAGAAGCGCACGCAGCCACTGTGCGGGCATGTATCGACCTGCAGATCCATCAAGCCGCCTCGCTGATCTGGTTGGCCTTGGCGAGATCCGCATAGGCCGATGCCGCGCCCTGCAGCTGCTCGACGCCGGCCGTCGCCGCCTTCGCGTCCTCGCGCGCCTGCCGCTTCGCCGCGACCTTGTCGGGCGTCGCCACCCAGCGCGGATCCACGCCGAGCACGTCGGCCAGCCCGGGCGCCGCCTCGTCCGTGTCGATATGGTCGAATACCGCCCCGTCATCGACCTGGGCGAGCGGCGCCATCGCCTCGATCCACCGCGCAAGGCCGGCAGCCCGCTCCGCCCGCGCCATGCGTGTCAGCGGGTTTTCATATTCGGTCTGCGGCCACGCCCCCGCCTCGCGCGCCTCCTCTGGCAGCGGCTCGACCTGCCCCCGCAGCATGGCGAGCTCCAGATCGCGCTGCGTCACCGGGTTCTGCTTCTCGGTTTCGTATCGCCCGGCATAAGGCGCGACGAGCACGCCCTGCTTGCCGATCATCTCGATCACCTGCGTCGCCGTCATTCGGTCGCTCGGGTCCGTCAGGATCTTGAAGAAATCCTCGAGGAAGGCGGTGCGCACCACGCGGCGCTCGCCTTCCATCATCTCCAGCCCGATCGGCAGGTCGCTCCCCTCCGGCCCGGGCACGCGCGCCATCAGCGTCTGCCCACGTTCGTTCACCAGCCCGGGCGTGATGCCGCCCGGCCGCGTTATGATGCTGCTGATCCCGTCATCGTCATAGAAGGCGAGCGCCGGATCGACGATCTTGTGCGCCGCCCGCAGCAGCGTGTGCGCCACCGTGTTCAGCGTCCGGATCGACGGCAGCACCTTCATCGCCGGCGATTGCCCATATTTGTCGCCGGGCCCGGTCACGTGCCGGCTGACGCTGATCGGCATCGAGTGGAAGCCCTTGCGCCGCAGCACCACCTTGTCCGCGATCGCGACGTGGATGCTTGCGACCGGCAGGCGCCGCCAGTCCAGCGCCTCCCGCTCGATCTCGCGGTTCGGCCGCACGACGTGCAAGATTTCGAACTTGGCGTCCGGATTGCCACCCGGCCGCAGCGCATCGCGCATCCGGCCTGTCAGCGCATCCTCGCCGAACTGCTGCGCGCATTGCCGCGCCGTCAGCTCATATTTGCGGTGGACGGTATCGACCCGGCCGGAGAAATCCTCGTCGATCCAGATCTCGCTCAGGTGGATCGTCTTGTAGAACAGGCCGAGGCCCGGCCGCTCGCCCGTCCACAGCGCGCCCGTGCCGTAGGTGCCGAGCTGGCGGAAATCCTCGTCGCCCTGCACCTGGAAGCCGGCGTGCGGGGCATAACGCATCGCGTGCAGCCGGTCCGCCGTCTGCGCGCACCAGCGCCGCACGTTCGGCAGCTTGTCGAGGTCGGCATCGCCGAACTTCAGGCGGATATATTGGGTGTTCCGCGGGATCGTGATCGCCGCCATCGCCGCCGCGAACCGGTCCAGTCCCTCTACGGCCGTGACGTCGTAATTCGCCGCGCCGCGCACGCTGCCCGGGGTTTTCCCGCCGGTGAAGGCGCCGGCGCCGAGCGGGTTCACCCGTTCGTCAATCTCGCGCCACACACTCTCCCACGGCATGCGCTCGGCTTCCATGCGCGCCTGATCGCGCATGATCCCCTGCACCAGCGCATCGTCCTGCAGCTTGTCGTCGGCCATCTCGGTTGTTGCCTTGTGTTAAGCGGAGAGGCGCGCCGATCTCGCGCCCGCCCTGGCCTAGAAGTGGATGTCGTTTTCGAGCTTCACCGTCTGACCCGGCGCGATCATCAGCGGTTCGGACCGCATCGTGCGCGCCACCGGCTTGCCGTCGACGATCAGCGCATAGCCTGCGACCTGATAGGCGGCGCCGCCCTGCGCGGGGCCGTGCAGCGTCACCGGCTGGTCGAGCATCAGCCCGCGCGGGTGATCCTTCCACACCTCGCCCTCGATCGCCTGCGGCTGGCTCCCCGCCACCTCGCGATCCCCCTTGCCGACGAAGGCGATCTCGACCGTCTCGGCGCCGGCGATCGCCGCCTTCAGCGCGTCGCGATCGAGCGCCTTGTCATCGTCGATCGCCTTCAGCGTGCGCGGCTTCTTCTCGGCCGGCAGCTCCGCCACCTTGGCCTTCGCTTTTTTCCCGCCAGCCTCGGCCTTCTCCGCGCGCGCGATCGCCGCGTCCCGCTCCGCCATCAGGTCTGCGACCTGCTGCTGCAGCGCCGCGACATTCGCCGCCGTCTGGCTGCTCCCATCGGCCCCGGCGTCGAACGCCCTTCGCGCCTGCTCCATGGCGTCGCCGCCCGTCTGTTCCGTTCCCATCATGCGTCCTTTCAGCCGAGGATCAGTTTTCCACCCGTCAGCGGCGCCTCGGCACCCGTCGCTCCGGTGATGATGTCGGCCGCGCCGCCCTTGCGCCGCCGCAGCTCGTCGTCCGCCGCCACCTGGGCGACCGCATCGTCGCGCGTCACCGACGGCAGCGGCGACGGCGCCTTGCCGGGGGTCGAGACGATGCCGAGCGCCTTGAGCGGCGCGGCGATGATCTTCCCGAGAATGGCCATGGTCACATGCTCCTGTGCCGGGGGCTCATCAGCGCACCCCCTGGTGGACGTCGAAGTCGCTGTCGTTGCGCACTGCGCGCGTGCGCGGGCTTTTGCCGCGCAGGCCGGAGACGACATGCTCGCCCTCCAGCGCCGCATATTGCTCGGCATCGGCAACGTGCGTGTAGATCGTGTCGGCGATCTCCAGATGGCCGCGCGTCTCGCCCGTCTGCAGCGTCGCTTTCTGGTAGCGGTATCCGCCGAGGTGCGCTTTGATCAGATGCTTGCAGCTCTCGTCGATCGAATAGCCGCCGCGCGCGTCCAGTGCCCGCCAGATCGCCTCGTTGCGCAGCGCCGCCCGGTTCGATTTCGCACGATGCACGCGCACGCCGATCGCCGCCTGGAAGGCCAGCAGCCAGTCATGCTCATTGTCTTCGCGATCGTCGGCCGCGAACGCTGCCGGATCCGCCACCACCCGCAGATCCTCCGGCGCGAGATCCGGGAAGCGGTTGGACAGCACCGCCTTGCACCGCTGCCCGAACGCTGTCGGGCCGACCTTCTTCAGCGCCTTGCCGCGTTCGTCGAGGTTCACCACCTCCACCAGTGTGCGGATCGCATTGTCGAAGTCGCGCTGCAGCCCGGCCGCTGCGGCGAACAGTCCCTGATCCACCCCGAGGATCAGCTTGCGCCGTGGGATGAAGATCAGCGGCCGGACATGCTCGGTAAACGTGAAGCTGGCATTCACCGGCAGGCCGTGCTGCATCGGCACCGGCTTGTTGTCGACCATGCGCGCGACGTAGCCCGGCTTGTGCTTGTTCGCCGCGACCTGCAGCACGTAATAGCCGCGGCCGTTCGGCAGGTTGTGCAAATTCTCGGCATCCGGCTCGCGCCCGCCCGGCTGCACGAACCTCTCGATCAGCGGCCGTCCCTGCAGCGCGGTCGCGAGATCCGCCCGATCCTGCTCGCTCATGCCGCCCAGCTCACCGTCGAACGCCAGCCGGTAGATGTGGTTTTCGATGTCCGGCATGTTGAGCGAGCAGATGATCTGCGGATCCACGACGCTTTCAGGAGAAAGGTCCGAGAAGCGGCCGACGCGCCCCGTCAGGAACGGCACCAGGTCCTCGGGCTGGAGATCCGCTTCGTCGATGATGACCGCGTTGACCTCCCAGCCGCGGCACGCCTCCTCGACCGACTGGTCGCCGATCGCGCGGAACTCGAACTCGATGTCCAGCACGTCAATCGGGCGGCCGTCGCGGACATTGCCCTCGCGCCGCAGCACGCGCCGGAAGCTGTGCGTGTAAGGCGGCTTCCACTGGAAGTTGCCCTCCGCCTCGGGCACGATGTTGAACCAGCTCTTGAGCGTGGTGGATTGCAGCGACGGGTAGCTCTCGCGGATCACGCCGATGCGTGCCTTACGCCACGTCACACCCTTCGCGTCCACCGTCCCCTTCTGCAGCGCACCGACCCGCAGGCCCTTCTGCAGCGCCGCCATCGTCTTGCCCGAGCCGACCGGCCCGATGATGATCGAGATGAACGCCCGGCTGCGCATGAACGCATCCGCCACCGGCCCCGGCGAGACGAGGCGTCGGCGCGGCGTCATGCCCCTGCTCCCGGCAGCAGGCCGCCGATGCGATCCGCCAGCTGCGTCGCCCGCTCGGCCGCGGCGCGCACGGCCGTCCGCGCGGCGACAAGCTCGGCATCGCTGATCGGCCGCTCGGCCGCAATCTTCGCCCGCAGCGCCCGCGTGCCGATGCCGATCGCCGCCGCCAGCGCCGGTTGCCCGCCGACGATCTCGGCCGCGCTCTCCAGCGCCTTCATGCGCCGCACGTCGCGAGTTGAGCCGTTTTTGCGGCTCAAGTTCCGGAAGACGCCGTTGGCGATCACGCCTCGTCCTCCGGATCGGCCGGCGCGAACTCCGCATCGTCGGCGAGGATGTCGACCTCGGTATAGTCGGCGAGCTCGGCCGCGGTATGCGTCACGCCCTCGATCACGAGATCCGCCACGCCGCTGAACGTCATGTCCACCGCCGTCGGCATCTTGCTTTCGAGATAGGGCAGCAGCCCCTCGGCGCATCGCACGCGGAGCGCCTGCGCCGCCTCATAGGACATCGTCTCCTCGTAGGAGACGAGCTTGCCCTCCTTGTTGACGCTGAACACCTTGTCCCGCTTCGATGCCTCCATCAGCACCTCGGGCGGCGTCGCCTGGATCTGCATCAGCGTCAGCGCCGGATGCTGGCCGAAGCCGAGGATGTAGCGCTTGAACTCGTCCGTGCGCTTGTTGCGCGATCCGGCCGGCCGGCCGCGCTTCGTCTCGCGCGCCTGGCGCAACACCGCCAGCCGGCCGGCAGCGGGGCCCAGCTGCTCGCGCGCGTCCAGCATCTCTTCCGGCGTCACCGGATCGAGCATGTCCAGCTGCTCGGCCGGCTGCGCCTGCGCGACGAGCGCCTTGGCCTCCGCCACGAACTCGTCGACGATCGCGGCGTCTCCCGTCGGCTTAGTTGACATGGGGGTGCCCTCCGCCCATCGTCGGCGCATCGCCCCTCAGCGAACCGGACCAATCTTGATCCCTGACCCGCTCCGCCAGCGCGCGTGCCGCCGTCTCTCCGACGCGGCCCGCTGAGCGAGCAGAGGCACGATCCCCCGACCCGTTATCGAGCCACCAAGATCCGCGCTCCGTCAGCGCTGGCACGAAGCCGCGAAGAAGGGGGGAGCCGGCCCACGGCCAAAAAACGGCTGCTGCCGCCCCCTGATGACTGGCGCGCGCGGCGCTGGGGGGGGCCGGGGGGGCCTCGGCCGGATCGCCCAGGCCGCCCCCGAGACGCTGCGGCGACAACCCGCCAAGCTTCTGCGTCATGCCAGAAAGGCGAGGCATAGCAGGCACTTGGCCGAGCCATTCCAACGCCGCCATTCCAACGCCTGCCGCGCCACCCGTGTAAGTGCCTGAAATCGCACGATCCGCTCGGCCCGCCTGGACGAGCTCGCCCGCCGCCCGGCCGAGGCACCCCCCCGCCCGAAACCCGCGCCGAGCGCCCGCCCTATCCAGCCCCTGATCCGGCCCGATCGAGACCGGCGAGGCATATCCGCCCCTTAAACAATCCCGGTTCCGGCCGGTCGCGAGGGCGGAACCGCGTGCGGAACCGCCAAGCTGCTGATCCCCCTCACTCTTTCCCTTCTGGTTCCAGAGTTCCAAGGTTCCAGAGAGACAGAGCCTTACGCGCACAGGCACCCACGCAGCCGCACGCATCACGCGCAAGGCCGCCGCGCCGGAACTCCGGAACCGGGCGCAACTCTCCTGTCGGATCAGGCACTTAGGCGTTCCGCGCTCGGTTCCACCCCCCGGAACCGTGGAACCGCCTCCCCCTGACCCGCCGCAGGCCGACGAATGGCCGCCGCGCCAATTCCTCTCCGAAAGCAACGGGCCGGGGGCACGGGCAAAGGAAGACGAGCGCAAGTATTCGCGCGCGGCAGGCAAGTCATCGCCCTCCCCGCCCGGAGTGGTCGAGCGGAGCGGGGCCGCACCGCGCCGGCGCGCCTCCGGCGCCCCGACGCTGGCCCCGCGCGTCATCTGATGCCCGCGCCTCATGCCGGATCGCCTGCTGCATCGTCGACGATCGCGCCGACCGGCACGCACACCGCGCGCAGCGATCGCCCGTCGAACTTCACCTTCACGCCCGTCATCGCGCCTGGAACGCGGCCGAGCGCCTGGCTCCACGCGCCCGCCCGCCAGCGCGAGGTCGAGAAGATCGCTGCGAGGCTCAGATGCTCGCCGCAGACGGCCAGCATTGCCTCGCCGTCACCGCGATACGCCTTGGCGCCACGCACGCCGGCTTCCGTACGGGTCGGGGTGACGAGCTTGAGCCCCTGATGCTCCAGCCGCCGCGCGAACTTCGTCTCGCGCGCACCGCCCATGTCCGGCGTGCGCGCTTCGTTCAGGGCCTCGTTGATCCAAGCCGCTACCGTCTCGCGCTCGTCACCGCCGCGCGCCTGCACCGCGCTCGTGGCGAGGTGCGTCAGGCAGGCGTCATGCTCCTCGTCCGCGTCGCGGATCTCGATCATGCTCTCCGGCGCACACCGCACCGCCCATTCGTCGACCAGCTCGCGCTCGGGGGCATGGTCGTAGAGCAGCAGGTCCGCGCAGGCGAGCAGCGTGCCATATTGGTCTTGGCCCCGCGGCACGTGGCCGACGCGCTCCAGCGCCTTGCGGTAGAGCCGCAGCGTCTCGGCAAAGCGCGGCCAGCCGTCGATCATGCGCCGCTGCAGCTGGCGGCCGAGCTCGGGCAGCTTCAGCGCGTCGAGGTCGATCCCGCTCTCCGCCTCGTCGCCGGCATCGGCCGGGTCGGGGGCCGGGAACGGCATCAGCTCGAGCACGGCGAAGCGTGAGCGATCCGCCGGCAGCATCTCCGGCATCAGGATGGCCGAGAACTGGAACGCGCTCAGCAGCGTGAAATCGTGCGCCTGGTGGTCGGCGCCGCCCTTGCTCATGTCGTCGCCCGAGGATGCGACGCGCGCCAGCTCGATGATCGCGCGCGTCTTCTGCGCGTTGAACTCGCTCTGCTCGAACTCGTCGAAGATAACGGGCACCGTCTGCTGCCGCAGCTTCTGCCGGATCGCCGCCTCGCTGGCGGAGCCGGTGCGGATCGCGGATCCGCTCAGCAGCCGGTCGAGCAGCTTGTTCTTGCCATTGAGCGTCGACTTGCCGGTGCCCTTCCCGCCGGTCACGAAGATATGGCTCCGCCAGTCGACCGCGCCGCAGATGTAAGCCTGCCCGATCCAGCCGAGCGCCAGCATCGCGTCCAGCCCGGGGCGCTTCCATTGCCACGTCGACAGGATGTGCAGCAGCCGCTCGCCCGCCTCCACCGGCACCGGGTCCGGGTGCGGCCGCGGGATCGGCGCGTCGGCCGGATAGACGAAGCCGTCGATCACGCCCGGATCGAACCAGCGCGCCGCCTTAGCCGCGCCGTCCACCCGCCGCTGCGTCACCATCACCTTGTCACCGGTGTGGATGACCAGCGCACCATTCTTGCCCGGATGCGCGCCACGCCCCCGCACGCGGCCGAGGGGGTCGAAGATCCCCGCCTCGCCACATGCCGCAATCAGCGCCTCGCTCGCCTCGTCCTGAGCAAACCCGACGATCTCGCTCGGCTTGGTGATCTCGCCCGTCTTGTGATTGACCCTTGGAGCGCTCCACCGCGGCCAGAACTTCGTCGGCAGATGCGTCAGCGGCGCGAACAGCATCAGCAGGTTGTTCTTGCCGTGATCGCGCGGATTGAGCGCGATCAGCTGCCCCTGAACGTCGAGATAATAGCAGGTCTGCTGCTTCATCCCCAACGCGCGCACCGGGCAGTCCTTTGGGATGCGCGGCCGATCGAGACCGTCATCCTCGTCGCGCCCACCGAACGGCGCCTGATCCCCCTCGTCCGCCAGCCGCGGCGCGTCGATCGGCGCATCCAGCGCCGCCCCGATCGCCACCACGTTGTCAGGACGCCCCCCGCCGGCCATCAGGCGCCCACCGGCTCGATGCCGCGGTAGCGCAGCCGCTCGGCGACCATGTCATAGTCGTCGGCCGCCTGGCGCTTGGCGACCGCACGCTTTGCCGCCTCAAGCTTGGCGATCTGCCCACGCGCCGGGGGCTGGAGCCGCAGGCTGGTGGGCTGAAGCTTGCCCTCGTTGCGATCCCACGGATTGCTCACGCCGCCGCACTCCCACGCTCGGCCAGCGCGGCCTGCCACCAAGCATTCATGTCCTTGAACCCCACTGGCGGCATGACGAGCTGCACGTGCTTGCCGCGCGCCTGCTGCTTGGCGATCGCGCGCTCCAGCGCCTCGACCGCGCGGATCTTGTCGTCGCGGTCCGCCACGATCACGATCCGCTCGATCAGCGGCGGAAACTCGATCGCGCCGATGTTGCCGACCGAATAGGCCGCACCCACGCGCGCCTCGGGCTTGGCGCAGGCGACGGTCAGCGCGTCCTCAATCCCTTCGGTCAGGTAGATCGTATCCGGCCGCTTCAGCGCGCCCAGGCTGACGCCGCTCGCCCCCTTGGCGATCGGCACGAACGCGCCGCCCGATCGGCCGAGGATCTTCTTCGCATTGCCCCGCGGCACGCCGAGCTCCGCGCCATCTGCTTTCACCCAGCCGCGGGTCCGGGGATCGCGGCCAAGCCACGTGCGATGCGTCGCCACCTGCGCGCCGTCCGGCGTGACGAGGCATGCCACCATGCACGGCAGCTTGACGCCCGCATCCACATTCCACACCTCGGCATGGTAGCGGAGCGACCCCGGCCAGCGCTTCTCCGGCAGCAGCTCCGCGCGGATCCCGCGACCTTCGAGATAGCGCGCCGCCGGCGTCCCCTCGAACGCTTCCGGCGCATTCAGCCACAGCGCCCGCGCGCCGCGGATCTTCGCCTCGCGTTCCTTCGCCGCGGCCTGGGCATCGCGCTCGGCCGCCTGCGCCGCCTGATACCGCACCCGCTCGATCCGCGCCGGGTCCATCGTGTCCAGGCCGAGATAGGACTTCGCCCACGCGATCGCCGCGCCCTTGTCGCCGCCATGGTTCCGCAGCGCGACGAGGTCGATCATGTCGCCGCTCTCCGCCATGTTGGCATAATCGCGCCATTGCCCCTGGTGCGCGCCCTGCAGCTCCACCTTGAGCGAGCGGCCGCCGTCCGAGGTCGGCGTGTCGGACAGGTTGTTCGTCTCCCACCACCGCCGGCACGCCGATCGGCGGCCGTTCGGCAGCAGCCACGTCGCCAGCTCGGCCGCGCGCGCATTCAGCCCGCGGGCGATCGTCGCGACGTCGATAGCGGGCGCATGGCTCGCAGCACGGTTCATTGCCGGCCGACCACCATCACGGTGATCCCGGCCGGCGCCGCAGGCGCCGTCGGCAACGTCAGGCCGAGCAGGTTCGTCGCGAGGCTCGGCAGCGTCAGCGACTGCGCCTGCTTCCAGCACTTGCCGGCAAAGCCTGTCGTCGTCGCCGTGCCCACCTGACAGGTGAACGGGTCCGCCGTCGTCTTCGCGCTGGCGAATGCCGTCGTCGGCGCCGACGTGAACGTGCCCGGCCACGCGCCCGAGAAGGTGCAGTCCGCCAGCGTCGTCGCCGTCGCCGGCATCACGACGGTGGCGCTCGCCGCATCCTGCCGGTGGACGCACGGTACGCCGGCGCCGGCCGTGCCGCCTACCGTGTCCGTCGCCGGCGCTGTCACGCACGTCGGTGGCACCGCCGCCGCCACCTGCGCCGCCACGTCCGCCGAGGTCATCGGAGCGGGTGCGACGACGCCCTGCAGCGCGAGAGCAAGCAAGGCGATCATGCCGCCATCTGCTTCGCACCGACGCCATTTGCGGGCAGGCGGGGCAGATCGAGCCTGCTGATCGCCTTCGGCAGATAACCCGGCGTGAGCACCACCTGATCGAAATAGACGGGGTTCGCCGAAGGCGTACCCGAGTCCTGATAGATGACGACACGCAGGCTGCTGGCGTTGGCCGGCACCATCAACCCGCTGATCACCCAAGGCTGCCAGCCGTTGAGGTTGGCCGAGATCGGCGCATTGGCCCGGGTGGTGATCGTCACGGTCCCGCCGGACGGCGCAGGAGCTGTGACCGCCACGCGCGCGGCGCCAGCAGTTGAACCGGTTGGCCGGTAAAGCCAGACGGTCAACGTCACCGGCTTGCCGCGTAAGGAGGCGAAGGCCGGGATATCCTGGTAGATGTAGGCGCCTGCGGTCGAAGCCGTCAGCTTCAAGGAATAGCCAAGCCGCTGATTGCGGTAGATCGACGTGTCCTTCTCAGCCGTGATGGTGCCGCTGCTGAGCCAGTTAGTCGGCAGACCGGGCGAAGTCGGCCACAGCTCAAACCCGCCGTTCAGCAACAGGTTCTGCGATGCCGCCGACGGTTCGAACAGCGAGACCGCGCCGCGGGCAGGCCGCGCCGGCGCTACCGCCAGCTCGCCCCGCACGGCCGGCACCATCGCCCCAACAAAACCCGGATCAGCCGGGTGGATGCCGTCGCCGACTGCATCGAGATACCAGCTGGCAGGCTTCCCCGCAGCGATCCAAAGCGCATAGCTGTCGATCACCTCGACATCTGGCCGTAGCCGCGCGACGTCGCGCCACGCGGCATACGCCGTCGCCATGAAGTCATCCCCGTAGCGCGGGTTCTGCGTCACGATGGCGATCGGCACGCCCGGATGGAACAGCCGCCACATCTCAACGCCGGCCAGCAGCTCGCCCCGCACCATTTCGATCGTCGTGCCGACGACATGATTGTGCCCGTGGTTGAAGATCACAGCATCCGGCGTGACCCACGCCAGTTGTGAGGCACCCGTCCAGAACGATCCCATCGCGTAGAACAGCGCCGCACCGGGCACCGCGAAGTTCTGGATCGTCAGCGTAGGTCCGCTCCCGCTCTGCACGATCGTCTGATCCGTATAGGTGGAGGTCGTCGTGTTCCAGGTGTTGACGATGATCGTCGCGGCCGGGAACAGCCGGGCATATTCATCCGCCAGCCGGAACGGCATTTCCCGCGGCGCACTGGCAGAATTGCCCGTGCTGTCGCTGTCAACGAGGATGCTCGCGTCTCGCCCCTGAAGGAGCTGCCACTTGATATGGCCGAGAGCGGTCGTGCCGGTGAGCGCATAATCACGCGCCTTTGCCGCCAGTCCGCGTGCAGGGATGTCCTGCGCCGCCGCAGGCGTGACCGCCAGCACGGCAAGCAGCAACGCGGCAATCAGTCGTGCCAGAGCGTGCATCAGTTGCTCCCCCGGATGACCACGGCCGGGGTGCTGGCTGCGCCCGTCTTGCTCCATGTCATGAAACCGGAGCCCGTGAAGCTGTAGGTGCCGTCTGAGCCGATCGCCGTGCCCGTCTGCAGCGTTCCGTCCACCCACGCTTGCGCCTTGGGCGTGCCGCCGGCCGTCAGCGTGCGGAACACCGTGATCGTGTCTCCGCCACTGAGCCCCGAAACCTCCAGCTCGACGGTGGCGAATGCCCGCATGTCCTGCGCTACCGCGCCGTTCGACCACGTCGTTGCGGCCTGCATCGGCGCGGCGGCAGTGAGCGGGTTACTCTGCCCGGCCGGCGCGCAGTTCTTGCCCGCCGCGTCGCACACCAGCATCACCGTCCCGCCTGCCCGCACGCCGGCGGCTGCTGTCGGGAAGCTCGCCTGCGCCCACGCGACGCCACTTGCCAGCAACGCCACGGCCACCATCGCCAACTGCTTCATTCCGCCGCCCCTCAATTCGGCACGCGCGACAAGGTCGCCGCGCAGCCAATCGTCCCGCTCAGCTGCACCCGCACCGATGCCGACGCGCCGAGGCGCACCTGCGTGCCGCCCGCCGTATCGCTCGCCGCCTTGCTGCTGATCGTCTGGAAGCCGCCGTCCGGCCCTTGCACCTGCAGGGCGACTGTCCCGTAGGCGGTGCAGACCTGCGCGAAGATGTAGTCGCCCCCGAACGCCGTCTGCGCCGCCGTCGCGGCGTTCGCGCTCACCAGCACCAGCACCTCCTGCGCTGCGATCGGCTGGCAGTCGCGCCCGTCGCGGCACGTCAGCGGCACGACGCCGGGCGCGCGCACACGCGTCGCGACCGTTGGGAAGGTCGACTGACCGTGGGCCGCATGGCCGAGAAGCACGCCCGAGAGCAGTAGCAGCCCCGCAGCGACGGAGAGGCCCGTCCGCATCCTCATTCCGCCGCTCCCGCCTTGCGTCCCTGGGCGAGTGCCGCCCCCAGTGCGATGTGCAGCCGCGCCGCCTCGGTCAGCGTCAGCCGGTTTTCCGCCGTGTCGATCGCCAGCGCGATCGTGCCCGGCACCTCGAAATGCGCCCGCACCTTGCGGTCGGGCCGATCGGTGTTGGATGCGGAGCCCGGGGAAGTCTCCGCACCCGCCGCCGCGGGGACGGGGGTGTCCTGCGGCGGTGTCTCGTCCGCGCTGATGCCGCCGGGGTAGAAGCCGGTGCGGCGATGCAGCTCGATCGTCAGGCTCGGCGTCAGCGCCCGCGGATCCAGTGCCCGCCCTTCCGCCTTCGCCAGCCAGTCCGTTCCGACGAGCAGCCGGTGCGCCGCCTCCGCCAGCTCCAGATCCTGCTCCCGCCGCCAGTCGCGCAGCCCCTCGGCGAACCGCCCCGCGCGCACGCGCGCCTCGGGCGAAAGCTGGCCGCGCAACCGCGCGATCGCCGCCTGATCGATCATCGCGCCGCCACCCGCGCCTGCACGCGCGCAAGGATCTCGGCGATGCTGGTCGGCCCTTCGACCGGCGCGCTGCCGCGCATCGAGCCGTTCGGACCCCACAGCTGCTCCGTCCGCTCCTGCTCGCGCAGGCGGTTCGCCTTCACCTGCAGCGCCGCCTTGCGCCCGCCCACCTGACGGTTGCGCCGCGTCTGTTCGGACACGGCACCAGCCCGCGGAGAACGCTCCGTTTTGCGCGTTTTACGCACATTGTCCGCTTGACTTGTCGGGAACGGAACGGGAACAGATGAACCCGCTGTTAGGGATGAGGTCTCGCATGAAGCAAGAGGACACGCCTTCGTCATGCGGCTTCCCGCTGGTCGCCAGCTGCAGGAAAGAACACGTCAGCCGTGATCGCATGGCCCGTGAACTCTCGCAGCTTCGGCATCAGCTTGGGGCCCGGCCGGCGACGGCCCCGCTCCCAATCAGACCAAACCTGCCGCGAAGTTCCTACCCCAGCGGCAGCCGCCTCAAGGGTCAGGTTATTCGCCTGCCGCCACCGACGGAGCGGATGCGCTATGCTCGCCTGCCTCATAGTCGCACAGGTAAGCCATACGCTTACTGTTTGACAAGGGCGTGTAAGCAACTTAGCGGCTCGACCGTGTCAGCGGAAATCTTACAGTTTCAGTCGATGGCTGAAGCGCCCAACCGCATTCGTGAGCTGCGCATGGCAGCAGGCCTCTCCCAGCAGAAGTTGGGGGACGCGATCGGCACGTCCAAGATGACCGTGAGCGATCTCGAGCGCGGCAAGATGGAGCTGACCCTAGATTACATGCGTAGGCTCAGTCGTGCACTTAGCTGCGCACCAGCCGATCTCCTGCCAGAAGAGGACAATCCCTGGTCTCTCACAGCGGAGGAGCAGACGCTGATCACGCGGCTGCGTGAGGCGAGCGAGGAGCAGCGCGAAACACTTCACCGCGTCACCGACGCCATGCTACCCTTCAGGGGCAAGAAGGTCGCTTAGCGGAGGAGGTGGCTATGCCGCGGGTTTTCGCCTGGATTTACCAGGCCGTCGCGCTTGCCACGTTCGTATTTCTGACCTTCTTCGACGGTTACACCTACACCGCTTGGAATTGGCTGATCGCGATCCCAGCGAACGCGTTTATGTCAGCGATTTGGCCGCTCTACTGGACGCTTTTGCGTTGGGTCGAGGTGTTCATGATCCGCAGCTAAGCGGGCTTGTCAGCGTATCGCTTACATTTCCGCTTGACGCTGTAAGCTACATGCTTACGTTGGCCGCCGTTCACACGAACGGAGGCGCATCGTGTCCCCTTCTCTTTCTCCCGCTACGGCCCGTGCCGAGGCGCGCTGGGGATCCGCTCCCCTCCCGCCGCGGCCTGCACTCACCTACGGCATGGGCACCATCGCCCGCCGTCTCGGCTGCGATCAGCGCAGCCACAACTGGCAGGTCAATTACCTCCGCCAGCTGATCAAGCTTGAGGGCTTTCCCGCGCCGCTGCCGCATCCCCGCGGCACCAAGCTGCTCGTCGGCGCCGAGGCAGTCGGCACGCACGCCCGCTGGCAGCGCATCGCCGTCGACGCCTGGTTCGACGGCCAGCTCCCGCCCGGCGCGCTCGAAGCGCTCACCCCCGGCGCCGCCGCCGAAGCCGACGCGCTCGACGCCAACGCCGGCAACCTTGACGCGCTGCTCGCCCAGCGGAGGCGCGGATGACCCGGCCGCTTCGCGTCAGCGTCACGAACGCGCCCGATTATCTGTCGGCCGTCGGCGATCCGCAGAAGCAGATCCCGACGCACATCGCCGATCTCGGCGAGGGACCGGTCCAACTGGTCCACGGCGACGCGAGCTCGATCGGCCACATCGTGATCGAAGGCGCCAGCCGCATCGCCCTCTACGTCTATCGCGAGCCGTGCAAATGCGGCTGCGGATCGGTCGGCCGGGGCATCATCTACACGCCCAACCCCGAGCAGGCGCGCGCAATCGGCACCACGCTGCTCAAGATCGCCGACGAGGTCGAGCAGGCCGCCGGCGAAGCTGCGGCGGCCGTCATCGCAAGGTTGCTCGGCAAGTGACCGCCCCGCTCCACCCCGACGATCGCACCCGCCCGCACCGGCGCGCCCCCATCCACCCGCTGGGTGAGCCCGCCTCGCAATTCGGCCGCGTCGAGATCGCCATGTCGATCTTCGCGCTCTCCACCTTCGCCTGGATGTTCGCGCGCGTCCTGCTCCACTGGTGGCGCGGCTGATGTCCGCCCCGTGGAGCGGGCGGGAGCTCGCCGTCCTCCGCCGCCACTATCCCGCCGGCGCCAGCGGCGCCTGCCTCCGCTTCCTGCCTCGCCGCAGCAAGCGCGCGATCATCGTGCAGGCCACCCGCCTGCAGATCCGCACCACCCGAAAGGAGCGTCCATGACCGCCTCGTTCGAAACCGATCTCGTGCCCGACACGCTGCAGCCGCGCGTGCGGATCAACTATGCGAACGGCTGGTCCGCCAGCGTCGTCATCCGCACGCCCGACGCCTCCTGCGAGGCGCAGCTGGCCGCCTTGTCCGCCTGCCCGACCGGGCGCTGGAGCGACGGCATGGCCGAGCTCGGCGAACAGGAGGCGACCGCGGAACAGGTGGTCGATTTCCTCAACCGCATCCGCAACCGCCCCTCGCTGATCGATCGCGGCCCGCTCCTTCCCCGCCTCGACATCGTGCCGATCGAGCCGCACACCGCCTGCCGCGCCTGCGGCTGCACCCCCGGCGACGCCTGCCTCCACGATCGCCAGCCCTGCAGCTGGGTCGAAGACGATCTCTGCAGCCGGTGCGAAGCGCTCGGCCGCGGGAGGGCGGCGGCATGAACAAGCCCACCGCGATCGAGCGGCTGCGCGCCGCTGTCGAGTTCGTCCAGTCCGAGCGGCAGGCGAAGCGATCCGCCGACACGATCATCGCCGGCCTCGTCGAGCGCTACGGCGCCCGCCACCGCTCGACCGGGCAGGAGCATCAGCTGCGCGCCGCCGGCGTAGCGTCCAGCTGCACGTGGAGCCGCGACGAAGGGCTGCTCACGAATTGGGAGCGCACCGCCGGCCTTCGCCTGATCGGTCACGCGCAGGGAGGGTTCGGCCGTGAGTGATTCGCTTCTCACCGGCACGCTTGCCGAAGCTGCCAGCGCGTCCGGTATCGCATTCCCCGTTCGCGTCGACGGACCGGACGAGGCCGGCACAATCGTAGATGCCAACGGCATGCAGGTCTGCATCGTCGACGTCGAGCGAGACCTGGAGGACGAACAGGTGGCACGCATCGTCGGGTTCCTCGTTCGCCTGTTGAACGCTGCGGGGCAGTGAGGTGGAAGCCCCTTCCCTCAACCGCAACCAGCGCAAGCTGCTGGAGTGGCTGACCGAGATCGCCGCGATCGGGGAGCCTTGCCCCTACAACGCCGCGATCCGCACCCGCCTCGGCCTGGCGCACGACAATGCCGGCAGTCGCCTGCTCGCCCAGCTCGAGGAAATGGGGCTGGTGAAGGTCGAGAGCGGCAACAAGTGGCGCGTCGTCACGATCGTCGCGACCGGCAAGTCCACCAAGCGCCCGCCCGCCGCGCCGGAGCCGGTCCACGCGGATCCGCTCCGCGCGGCCCGCACGCGATCGGCAGAGCCATCGCCCATGGCGCGCCTGCTCGCCGTCGCACGCGACGTTCGTGCCACGGCCCCGCCGCCGGCCGCCGCGCCCGCGGCCGAACCGCAGCCACCCGCCCCGGCCATGTCGGAGCTCACGCCCGAGCCGGCGTTGCCGGTCGAACCTTCACCTGCCCCCGCCATCGAGGAGCCCTTGCTTATGGCTGTCGAGCCAACCGCACCCACGCCGCCCGCCCCCGCGACCGCAGCCCCGAAGGCACCGGCACCCACCGGAGAGATCGGCATCTGGCCCGAGCTGAGCCGACTGGACGCCGCCGGCGAATGCTCGCTGGAGATCATGATGCGGACCGCCCCGGGCGCGGACGCCCGTGTCTTCCTCAGCGTGCCGGTCGACCGCCTCGCGCTGACGATCCTCGCGGCCGCCGCGGCGGCCCGGGTGCGCGACGCCCTTCTCGCCCAGTCCAACTAGCATCCGCCGCAACAGGCGTCGGATCGGGGGCGGCATTCAGGCTGTTTCGCCGCCCCCGTCTCGGAGACCGTCCATGACCCTCCGCCCCCTTGGCTTCGACTTCCCGGCCACCGCGCCCGAGCAGGACGGCATCCGCCTGTCCGGCCGCAGGCCCGAGACGATCGACCGCGACGAGCAGCTGGCCGAGCTCGGCGACGAGCTCAGCCACCGCCGCGCCGCCTACCCTGAAATGATCCGAAAGGGATTGATCCAGCGCGCCGACGCCGATCTCCACGTCACCATCCTCGCGGCAATCCGCGACGAGGTCGCCGTCCGCGCCGCCGCGGCCGAGACGCCCGGCGCGCCGATCGGCCCCACGCTGGCCGAGATCGAGGCGCGCGTCGCGGCCTGCACCGTCAGCTGGGACGAGAAGATCCGCGAGCTCCGCCGCGAACTCGCCCTCCGCCGCAACATGTGGGGCAAGCGTGTCGCCAAGGGCCTGATGTCCGCGGCCGAGGCGCGCCGCCGCATGGAACGGCTGGAGGCGGTCCACTGGAGCTACTGGATGCGCCTCGACGGCTATGAGCGCGAGCTGCAGGGCCTCCCCGCCGACGTTGCCCGCGATCACCTGCGCGAGCTGCAGGCGCGGCGCGACGCTTGGGCCCGCGCCGGCACCGCCTGCCCGCCCGACGAGATCGAGGCGACCGTCCCCGTCGACGGCGCGGCCGAGCCGATCACGCTCCGCCACCGCCTGCCCGGCCCCTTCCACGTCCGCACCGACGCCGCCGGCAGCATGGTGCTCAACGCCGAAGGCCAGCGCGGCCTCTACGCCATGCACGCGGATCTCGCCCGCCGCCGCACCGACCAGGACGCCGCCACCATCGCCGCCGACGCCCAAGCGATCGCGCAGATCCTCTCCATTGTCGCGCGGTCTGCCACCCGAGCAGCCGCCGCCCAGCTTAGGGAAGCCGCATGAGCCTCGACCTGAACACGCGTTGCGCGGAGATCGCCGACAAGGTCGTGCCCGAGTATCGCAGCGGCCAGCGCACCTATCCTTGTCACGGTCACACGGCCAAGCGCTGGGACGCGGCATACGAAGGAGCGCGATCGGCCCTCCCGCCCGCGGGTGGCGCGCAGTTGCGGGAGGCGGCAAAGCTGGCCGTGGCGGACGCCGCCTATCATCTCCGCAAATATCGGCCGCATGTGCTGGAAGCCCTTGAAGCCGCCCTCTCCGTTCCCGAGCCGGGCGGGGTGGAGGCTGACGGGCAAGATCGCAAGTTCGCCTTCCGGAACGGGCAATTCGTCAACCGGATCAGCGGCGAACCGATCCCGCCCGACGAGCCAATCATCATCTTTCGCGCTCGCGATCATCACGCGCTGCCTGTGCTGCTCGCCTACCTGTCCATGGTCCGCGACCCGCATCACCAGCAAGCCGTGCATGATCGCATCGCTGAGTTCGAGGCGTTTGCGCGCGAGCACCCGGAGCGGATGAAGGAGCCGGGCATCACGCACCACATCGCGCTGAACCAGCCCCCCGCCACGCCAGCGGATCAAACGGAAATCAGCATCGCTACACGGCTGTTCGTCGAGGCCATGGAGCCCAGCCGAGATTTCAAGCGCAATCCGCACTATCAGGACGAGCTTGACCGCTACCGGCCTGCAATCGCCAAAGTGCTCGCTCTCCGCCCCAGCAGCGGGGTTGCGGTGCACGACGCTGCCCGCGCAAGGGCGCGCCGGGCGATTACGGATCGGTTTTATCGCGGCGGCAACGTCGTACAGATTGCGTCCGTGAAGCCGTCCGAGCTTGTCGACCTCGTTGTTGATGCGCTCGCCGCCGCACCGACGCCCACCAGCGCGGGGGAAGGGTGATGGCGTACACTATGGACACGTTCCTCGCCGCGATGACGAGTGCGGTGCGTGCCGAAATGCAGGCGATCGTCGAGCAGGAGGCCCAAGCCGCATCCGAGCGCGTCCGCGAACGGCTTAAGCAGATCGGGCCTGAACTCGCGATGCGACTGCTCAGCCAATTCGACGTGTCCCGGCAGGAGCAGCACGTCGTCATCAAGTTCAGGATGGATAGCTGATGCTCGCCACCCTCACCTGCCTCGCGATCGCCCTGCACGATGTCGACACGCTCCGCTGCGCATCGGGCGAGCGCATCCGTCTCGCCGGCATCGGCGCGACCGAGATGGACGGCCGCCCGCGATCGGACCAGCCGGGCGTCGCCGGCGATCCCTACCGTCAGCGCCGGCAGATGGCCGAGACGGCGATCGGCGCCGGCATCGGTGCCGACGGTCGCGGCACGACCCTTTGGTTCGTCGCTCCGGTCCGCCTCAGCTGCCGCCCCGTCAGCATCAGCTACGGCCGTGTCGTTGCGTGGTGCGCTCGGCCGGATGGCCGCGACCTGTCCTGTGCCGCGATCGCCGCCGACGTCGCCCGTCGCTGGCCGCGCTACGATCCCGCCGGCCGCCTGCGCGCCTGCTTGCCACGCCGCCGCTCCTGAGCGCACCTTCCCCGTCTCTCAACAAAGGCCAAGCCCCTCATGGCCCGCTTCACCATCCCCTACCTCGTCGTCAAACCGCTCGCTGCCGGCGGCTTCGGCTACTACTGGCAGCCCTCCCCGGCGCTGACGAAGAAGGGCTGGAAGGCCGTCAATCTCGGCATCGCCGCGAGCGATCAGGATCCTGAGCGTCAGGCCGCCGCCCGCCGTCGCAACGACGAGGTCGCGGCATGGCGCGCCGGCGGCGCCCAGCCGAAGGCGGTGAAGAAGTTCACCCGGCGCCACACCGTCGCCGACCTGATCGCCGCCTTCCGTGAGCACATCGACACGCGCGTCGAGCAGGGCGAGGTGCCGGTCCGCCAACGCAACCCGACGCTCGGCAAGCCCATGTCGGCGAACACGCGCAAGACCTACTTCTCCGCGCTCAACATCGTCGAGATTTGGGCGACGGACCGCAGCAAGCCCGGTGGTGACGGCAACCTGCCGATCGCCTCGATCGACGACAAGCGCGTCGCCGCCTTCCGCGATGGCCTGATGAAACCCGCCAAGAAGGGCGAGGCACCCCGCCATCACCGTGCCCACAACACGCTGCGCGTGCTCCGTACCCTGTTCGAATATGGCGAGCGGAACGGCATGGTTCAGCGCGGCGCCAACCCGGCCGCCAAGTTCGATCTGGAGACGCCCGCTCCGCGCGATCAGGTGTGGGACGAGGCAGGAGGCACCGCCGATATCGACGCATTCCGCCACGCGGCCGCGGCGATCGGCTATCCCTCGCTCGGCCTCGCAGTCGCGATCGCCGAGTTCACCGCGCAGCGCGAAGCCGACGTGCTCGGCCTCACCCCCAATAACTGGCAGGATGTGTCGCTCCTGATCGAGCCCGCGGTCCGCTCCGCACTCGCCGACGAGGCTGGCGTGGTGATGGGCTTCGTGCTCCGCCAGAACAAGACCAAGCGGCCCGTCGGCATCCCGATCGTCGGCCCGCTGCGTCGTGACATCGAGGCGGCGATCGCCGCCAACCGCGCCCGCGCCGTCCCTGCTACCACGATCATCGTCGACGACGTCACGGAGCGGAGCTGGAAGACCCGCCAGTTCATCCGCAAGTTCAACGAGGCGCGCGCCCTGGCGATCGCGCCGACGCCCGAGGCGCGCGCCGCCGGCGTCGATCCGCGGCCGAGCCTGGAAGGCCTGCAATTCCGCGATCTCCGCCGCACCTGCGTCGTTCGCCTGGGCGAGCTCGGCATCGCCGACGAGGGCATCGCCTCGATCACCGGGCATAGCCCGCGCACGATCAAGAAGATGCTGGAGATCTACATGCCGCGGACGACGAACCGCGCCGCGATCACCATCCTCGCCCGCCACGGCGACCAGCGCAGCGCTCGGCCCGCAGCGAAGGACGGCACCGCCGCCTGATCGAAGCACCTAGCCCGCGTTCCTGATCCGTTCTAATCCGCGGCCATGTCCGCGCACGTCCCGAAATCCCTGTTCGACTACGGCCGCCACCGCTTCGACGTGGCGGTCGAGTGCCGCAGCTGCGGCCGTGTCAGCGTGTTCGAGACGCGCGACGTCATCCTCCATTATCAGGCGCACGGCTGGAGCGTCGCCCTGCCCCTCGACGCCTCGCACTTCGTCTGTCGCTGCCGCTCGCGAGACGTGCTGGCGCGCGCCACCCCGATCGAAGCGCGTCCCCGCGATCTGCCGCCGCCACGCCCCGTCCTGCGCCCGCTCTACAGCAAGCCGGGCCGACATTCCGGATAGCCGTTGGAATTCCAACGGAACGCCCGTTGGAATGGGCCTGTCCGGCAGCATCAAACGGCTTGCAACGCCCGCAGATTTCCGCCATTCGACCAGCCGCACGCGGGTGTAGCTCAATGGTAGAGCAGAAGCTTCCCAAGCTTACGACGAGGGTTCGATTCCCTTCACCCGCTCCATACTCCCATTGAGCGGCGATCAGCCCTCACCCCACAAGATCCATCACCAGCGCGGCGATCTGCGTCTCGGGGGTCGGATGCATGCGGCGGCGGAAGTCTGGCGCGGTGGCAGCGAGGCGGGTGTGAAGGTCTTCGTCCCCGGCCACGTCGCGGATCAGTGCGGCGAGCGGCTCGGCCGCCTCGATCACGGGTGAGATCCACGCGCCCAGCCGGTGGTTGGTCACGGCTTGGCCGACGCCCAGCTTTTCCAGATCAAAAGGTGCGACGATCTGGGCCAGCCCTGCGGCGAGCGCCGAGGTGGCAAAGCCGAGGCCGCCGTGGGTGAGCGCTAGACGGGACCGCTGGACGATGCGGTGGAACGGCACAGGCTGCGTCTCCACCGTCATGCCTGCGCCCTCAAGCTGCGCCGCATCGCTGCGGGTCAGCCGGGGATCCCAGATGCGCACGGGCAGGCCGCAGCTCAGCAGCGCCTGCCAGAAGGCGGCAGGACGTGCCTGTGGTCCGTTCATGTAGACGAACAGCTCATCCCGCGGTCCATCCGCATCGTCGATCAGCATACCCGACGGCGCTCCATGGCCACCCCGCCGGACGAGCGCATAGGGATCGAGCTCGGCGAAGGACGAGGTGAGCATCCGGTCCGCCAGGTTGAGCGCGGGCAATGAGGGCCGCTGCGGCCGGCCGAGTGACGCGAGCGCACGGTTGACCTCGTGCAGGATTGGCGCTTCGTCGGCGACAGGCGGGCTGCCGGTGAGGCTCGGGAAGCTGGGCAGGTCGACTGGCGGCAGGCTGAAGCCGGAGCCGAGCGCCAAGGAGGGCACGCGCCCAAAAGCGGCGAGCAGCAGGCCGGGGGCGAATTCGGCCACCACCGCGTCGGGCCGGATAGCTGCGAGCAGCCGGTCCCACGCCGCGATGACACGCATCGGCGCGCCCGCTTCCCCGACTCCAAGCGCGGCGAAGATGTCGCCCATCGTCGCAGGCGGTGCCGCAACGGGGCGCGCATAGGCAGACAGCTGTACCGGCCATAGAGGCGCCTGCCACAGCTCCACGCCCGCCGGCCAGCCTTCCAGCTGCTGCACGACATAGATGGGCTCGTGACCCAGTGCTTGGAGCCGCTGCCCCGCGGCGATCAGCTTGACGTGATGCCCGCGGCCGCCGCCCAGCTCCCAACCGAGCAGGACGCGCGCCACCGCGGCGCGCTCAGATGCCGTCGGCGGTGATGGAGAAGCCCTGCCCTGCGAGCCGATCGGTGAGGTCGGCGGCGCAGGCGTCGAGCCGGGCGAGATCGGTCGAGCGGATCACGAAATTGGCCCCGACCCTTCCTTCGCGGAAGAAGGGATAGCTGCCGATCTGGCAGCCATCATGCGCGCGCTCCGTCTCGCGGAGCGTGTCGGCCACTTCGCTCTCCGCCACCCAGCAGCCGAGCGTGCGGCTGACCAGCGGTGCGCCGCCCTCCAGCCTGCCTGACAAGGCTTCCAGCATCAGCCCGGCAATGTGCGGCACGCCCGCCAGGATGAAGATGTTGGCGATGTGGATGCCCGGCGCACCCGACATCTTGTTCTCGATCAGCTGCGCGCCCGCGGGCACCCGCGCCATCCGCAAGCGCGCGTCGTTCAACCCGCCGCGTGTCTCATAATAGTCGGCCAGCACCGCCCGCGCCTTGGGATGCACCTCGACGCCGACGCCCAGCGCCACGGCGATCGCGTCCACCGTGATGTCGTCATGCGTCGGGCCGATGCCGCCCGTGGTGAACAGATAATCGTGCTGAGCGCGAAGCGCGTTGACCGCCTCGACGATCCGCGCCTCCACGTCAGGGACGACGCGCACCTCGCTCAGCCTGATCCCCTGCAGGTTCAGCCACGTCGCGACCTGCGCGATATTCTTGTCCTGCGTGCGGCCGGACAGGATTTCATCGCCGATGATGAGGAGAGCGGCGGTCCAGGTGCGAGGCTCGGCCATCGCCTGCGCATAGCGAAACGCGAGGGCACACGCTATATGGTCGCCATGGCTGAATATCAGACGATCACCCGCGACGATCCCGTAACCCGTACGGGCGCCATCAAGCTGTACGATGCGGACGGTTTCGCCGGCATGCGTGCGGCCGGGCGCCTCGCGGCCGAAATCCTCGACGCGCTGGTGCCGCACGTGGTGCCGGGCGTATCGACGCAGGCGCTGGACGACATCGTTCGGCGCATGACGCTGGACGCGGGCGGCGTGCCGGCGACGCTGAACTATCGCGGCTACACCCATAGCTGCTGCATCTCGGTCAACCATGTCGTGTGCCACGGCATTCCGGGCGCACGCACGCTGAAGGACGGCGACATCGTCAATATCGACGTGACGCCGATGCTAGATGGCTGGCACGGCGATACCAGCCGGATGTACCTGGTGGGCGATGTCGGCGTGAAGGCGCGGCGGCTGGTCGAGGTGACGTATCAGGCGTTGATGCTCGGGATCGAGCAGGCGCGGCCCGGCAATCGCATGGGCGATGTGGCCCACGCTATCCAGAGCTTCGCCGAGCGGCATCGCTACGGCGTGGTGCGCGATTTCTGCGGCCACGGTCTCGGCCGCGTGTTCCACGATGCGCCGGAGGTGGTCCATGTCGGTCGGCCGGGCACCGGGCCGGAGCTGAAGCCCGGCATGTTCTTCACCATCGAGCCGATGATCAACATCGGTCGCCCGGACGTGAAGGTGCTGGATGACGGCTGGACGGCGGTCACGCGCGATCGCTCGCTCTCCGCGCAGTTCGAGCACAGCATCGGCATCACCGAAACGGGTTGCGAGATCTTCACCGTCAGCCCGAAAGGGTTGCACTGCCCGCCTTACGCGGCGAGCTGACCGAGCCGGCGGCGCACGGGGTTGAGGGGCGGCACTGCCGCCATTAGCATCTGCAACAATGTCTTGGCTGATGTGTTCGCGACTCCCGGTGCCGCTGGTTCCATCTGACGAACTGGCTGGATGGGAGGCGTGATGCTGAGTCGCGAGTTTCTGGACGCCGGAATCGCTTATGCCGCGTGGCTGGCGCTGATCGCCGCCATCCTGACGGCCGGCACCGTCCGACGCGCCTTTTCCGTGGAGCAGCTGCCATGGCCGGAGGCCGCGCAGCTGGCCGGATCCGCGGTGCTTGCTGGCCTGCTTGCCTATCTCTCCACCGCGCAGGGCGATGGGGCAGTGCTGGCGACTGCGGCTGGACTGTTCGCCATCCTCAGCATCCGCGTCGCCTTCGCCTGCCTGACCGTTGCCGGCGTGCTGCGGCTGGCAGTGCTGCCACTCGCGGCGGTGATGGGTTGGGCATGGAGCTATGCTTTGCTCGTCGAGCATGGTGCGCCGGGTTGGATGCTTACGCTGTCGATCGTGCTCGGCGTCGGCGTCCTGCCGCTTCTGGTCGCCAAGTTCGCCGAGACACTGGCGCGGGAAGCCATGACGCTGACAACGCGGTGGCGCCGGCCGACCATGCCCCTGCCTCGCCATGTCGGCCGCCAGCCCAAGGTCTCGATCCACCTGTGCGCCTATGCCGAGCCGCCCGAGATCGTCATCGCGGTGCTCGATCGTCTGAACCGCCTCGATTACGCGAACTTCGAGGTGTTGGTCTGCGACAACAACACGCCGGACGAAGCGTTGTGGCGGCCGGTGGAGCAGCACTGCGCCATGCTCAACCGCGCGCTGGGCAGTCAGCGGTTCCGTTTCTTCCACGTCTCGCCGCTTGCGGGGGCAAAGGCGGGCGCGCTCAACTGGCTGTTGGACCGCACCGCGCCCGACGCCGAGCTGATCGGCGTGATCGATGCGGATTACCTGTCGGAACCGGACTTCCTCGCCCGGCTCGCCGGCTTCTTCGACGATCCGAAGCTTGCCTACATCCAGACGCCCCACGATTATCGCAACTGGCAGGGCAGCAGCTTCCTGACCGCCTGCTACTGGGAGTATATGCCCAGCAACAAGGTGGAGCTGCCGGGGGTCGCCGATGTCGGCGCGGGCTACACGATCGGGACGATGTGCCTGATTCGCCGCTCCATGCTGGAGAAGGCCGGGCGCTGGGCGGAATGGTGCCTGACGGAGGATAGCGAGGTCTCCGTCCGCCTGCGTGCGGTCGGCGGCACCGGGCTTTATCTGCGTGAGACATTCGGCCGCGGGCTGATTCCGGAGACGTTCGACGATTACAAGAAGCAGCGTTTCCGCTGGACCGCGGGCCCGGTACAGCAGTTGCGGCGTCATTGGCGGCTCTACACACCGCGCATGCTCGGCGGCAGCACCGCGATGGATGGCTGGTCGAAGCTGCTCGAAGTGATGCGTGGCATCGCGCCGCTGTCGCAGGTTGTCGGCATGGCGCTCGGCATTGTCGGCCTGATTGCTGCGCTTGCCCTGATCCGCAGCGGCGTGGTTCAGCCGATGCAGCTGCCGACGATCGCCTGGATCGCGGCTGCGATCGGCACCTGTGCGGCGCTCGTCGCCACGTGGACGCGCTATCGCCTCGCCGGCTGCGCGACCCTGCGCGAGATGGCCTATGGCGAGCTTGCGCGGCTGTCCCTCTCCTACGTCCAGATGGTCGGCGGCATTGCGGGCGTGTCGCGCAAGCCGCTCGCATGGCGTCGCACGCCGAAGTTCAAGGCGGAGGGCAGCGGTCTGCGTGCGCTCGGCTCGACCATCCCGGAAACGGCTTTGGGCTTCGGCCATCTGCTTGTCGCAGGCGCCTTGGCCGGCATGGACGGCGGCGACCTCGCCACGGTCGGGGTGATCGCATCGGTGGCATCGTCCGCGCGCTTCTTCGCGGCACCCGCCATGGCGCTGATCAGCGAACGCCATCTCGCCGCCACGGCGCCCTCTGACACGATGGTGTCCGTCACGGCCTGAGAGAGGCGCTGGCAGGATTATGCGTCGGCTGTCATCGGCTGGCCGACCGCGTTCAAGCCATGCTCTTCAAGCTTAACGAAAACGCCCGTGCCTCCTGATGGGAGACGCGGGCGCAATTCGTCGTGAAAGGCAGCGGGCGGGGTCAACCGCCCGCCAACCAATTACATGCCGTTCAGCATCTGGATATGGTGCTGGACGACGGGCACGATCTTGGCGGACGCCGCCTTGAGCGAGGGTGCGGGGCTGGACGAGGCATTTGCCTGGTGCAGCGCGAGTGCCTCCTGGTGCGAGACCTTCTGCTGCTGGACATAGAGCCGGTCGCGCGCCGCACCGCTTGCGGCCTTCAATGCGGCGACGTTGGTCTGCCCCTTTGCATCGAGCATCGGCGGCGGTGCCACCATCTTGGCCTTTGCCGCCGCCGCCTTCACGTCGGCGGTGCTCTTGGTGTGATCGCGGATCATGCCCTGCGCGAAGGATTTGATCTTCGGATCCTTGCTGCTCATCACCAGCTTGCTGGATTCGATCTCATACTTGTCGCTGGCACCCGCCTTCATCAGAAAGGCCTTGGGTTCGACCGGCTGCGCGATGGCGATCGCCGGCAGGGCAGCCATTGCGGCGGCAGTCAGAAGCATCTTCATCTGCTTGTTTCCTCTTTGCTGGTCGATCGATCAGGATTTGGCCGTGCCGGGTTCCGCCATGTTGCGGTGCTGCTCGGCGAGCACGCTGACGGGCGTGACGTGCGCTGCCGCGGCCTGTAGCTTGTTCTTCAGGCCGGATACGATGCTCGCCTTGCCGGACATGAGCGCGTCCCAGCCGTCCTTCGCGACCTTGGCCGCGTCGGCCTTTTCGGAGGTGCCGACCGACGTATCGAGCATGTCGGCACGGTCGAAGAACTCGGTCTCGGTCGGCCCGGGCATCAGGTTGGTCAGCGTGATACCGTCCGACTCCTTCAATTCGTTCTGAAGTGCGGCGACGAAGCTGTCGATGAACGCCTTGCTGCCGTTGTAGACCGCCTGAAAGCTGCCGGGGATGAAGCCCGCGATCGAGCCGGTGACGAGCACCTTGCCGTCGTTTCGCGCCACCATCGGCTTCAGCACCTGCTGCAGCAGATAGGCGGTGCCGACGATGTTGGTATCGACCACGCGCCGCCAGTCGGCGACCGGCTGATCGAGGAAGGCTCGGCCGAGACCACGACCGGCATTGGCGCAAAGCAGATCGATCTGGCGACCGCCAGCCTCTCCCAGCACCTTGTCCACGCCCTCGATGGTCGAGAGATCCGCCTCGACGGAGCGGATCTCCGTGCCGAATTGCTGGAAATCGCGCGCGGCGGCATCGATCAGCGCCTCGTCGGCGACAACGATCAGGTCGTAGCCGTCCTGCGCGGCGAGCGTGGCGAGTTCGAAGCCGATACCGGTCGACGCGCCGGTGACGATGGCGAGCTTGTTGGCCATGATATGTCTCTCCTCAGGCGTCCGCCGCCATGCCGGGCTTCAGCACGATCTTGGTCGTCTCGTTCTGGTGGTCGTGGAACAGCTTGTAGCCTTCCGGCGCCTTCTCCAGCGGCATGCGGTGCGAGATCAGGAAGGTTGTATCGATCTTGTCTTCCATGATCGCGTTGAGCAGGCCGGGGAGATAGTGCTGGACGTGCGTCTGGCCGGTCTTGAGCGTCAGGCCTTTTTCCATGAAGGCGCCGAGCGGGAACTTGTCGACGAAGCCGCCATAGACGGCCGGCATCGACACGCGGCCGCCCTTGCGGCAGGCGATGATCGCCTGGCGGATCGAATGCGGCCGATCGGTGCCGAGGAAGGTCGATGCCTTGATCTGGTCGATCACGTTGTCGAGGTAGAGGCCGTGCGCCTCCAGCCCGACGGCATCGATCACCGCGTCAGGGCCGATACCGCCCGTCATCAGCATCAGCGCGTCATAGACGTCGCTCTGCTCGAAATTGATCGTCTCCGCGCCGAACTTGGCGGCGAGCGCCAGCCGGTTGGGGAAGTGATCGATCGCAATCACCCGCTCCGCACCCATCAGGAAGGCGGACTGAACCGCAAACAGGCCGACCGGGCCGCAGCCCCAGACCGCCACCGTGTCGCCCGGTTCGATCTCGGCATATTCCGCCGCCTGCCAGCCGGTCGGCAGAATATCCGACAGGAACAGGACCTTGTCGTCGTCCACGCCCTCGGGGATGACGATCGGGCCCACGTCGGAAAAGGGCACGCGGACATATTCCGCCTGTCCGCCGGCATAACCGCCGGTCATGTGGCTGTAGCCGAACAGGCCAGACATTTCGTGGCCGTACAGTTCGCGCGCGATATCCTGATTGTCCGCGGGCAGGCCGTTCGGACAGGCGGAATATTGGTGCTTGCCGCAATGATAGCAGCTGCCGCACGCGATGGTGAACGGCACGACGACGCGCTGCCCCTTCTTCAGCGTGGACTTGGGGCCGACCTCGACGACCTCGCCCATGAACTCGTGGCCGAGCACGTCGCCCTTCTGGAGCGTCGGGATATAGGCGTCGTAGAGGTGGAGATCCGAGCCGCAGATCGCGGTCGACGTGACCTTGATGATCGCGTCGCGCGGATTGATGATTTCAGGGTCGGGCACCGTGTCCATGCGGACATCGTGCTTCCCGTGCCAAGCGAGCGCGCGCATCAGCGTCCTTCCTCTTCAAGCTGTTCACGGGTGATGACGTTCGTGGCGATCTCGCCGGTTTCCAGCAGCTGCTTGAAGCGCTTCAGATCGCGCCGCGCCTGGATGGCGGGCTCACGCTGGAACAGCTTGGCCACGATCTTGCCGAGCGTGCCGCCCGGCGGATCGTAGAGCAGGGTGGCGGTGACCACCGTGCCGCGGTCGCCCACGTCGCGGAAGGTGACGCGGCCCGAATTGGGCACTTCGGCGCCTTCTTCGCTCGTCCAGGCGATCAGCCGCTCGGGTTCTTCTTCGGTGATGCGTGCGTCCCACTCGACCGTGCGGCCGGCGGGCGCCTTGACCACCCAATGCGAGCGCTGCTGATCAAGCACATCGATGCGTTCGACATTCTCCATGAAGTCGCCGAGGCGGGCGAAGTCGCGGAAGCGGGCATAGACCTCGGCGACCGGGCGGTTGATCGTCACCGTCTGGGCGGTTGCCTGGCTGCCCTGCGCCTCAGGCACGTTTTCGCCGGCGACATCGACGCGGTGATGTTTGGCGGTGGTTGGCGGCGCGTCGTCAGTTCGCGCGGAGACCTCGTTCGACATTGTTCACTCCCGAGATGCTGGCCCCGGAGCGAACCATCAGAGTTAATGTTCCGGACGTTCCGCTGCCGTTTCAGCAACTTGATCCATGTAAGCGCGCCGCCTGGCGTTCGCGGCATCGTGCGCCAAGCGAATGGGCCATGGCAGGCGACGGCCATCGCACAGGCGCAGCACCCAGTCCGCCGCACTTTCCAGCGAGACGCGGTGACCGCCACTGACGTAGATCGGTGCTGCCCTCGCGCGCGTCCGCAGGGCGAGCGCGACAGTCTCGCCCCGATCGACGACCGGCGCCCGGTCTCCGGCGGTCGGCCCCGGCTCATCCTCGACCGTGCCGCACAGCAGCGACTTGGCGACCCCGATCGTCGGCACGTCGAGTAACAGCCCGAGCTGGACCGCAATCCCGCAACGCCGTGGGTGCGCCCGCCCCTGCCCGTCTACCAGCAGCAGATCCGGCGGTTGCGGCAGCAGCGACCATGCGGCGACGATGGCCGGCGCCTCGCGAAACCCGAGATAGCCGGGCACGTAAGGGAAAGGCGGCGTCTGCGTCACCGCAGCGGCGGGCAAGGCCGTGGCATCGGGCCAAGTCGCAGGTGCCACCGCCGCATGGACCGGCCCGCGCGTATCCCGCCACTTCGATGAGGTGTCGCAGGCAGCGACCAGCCGCACCGTTCCGATACGATCGAGCTGCTCGGCCGAAGCCGCCATGTCTCGCTGCACCGCAGTGGCGTCGCGCAGCGTGGCGGGGTTCAGCCAATCCTGCCGCATCAGGCTGCCCAAGATTCAGGCACGCGTTCATCGCTTGCCCTGTTTTGTGGCAGCGCAGCAGCGCATAAGCAGGTGCAAAGCCGTTCCTCCCGCGATTCGGCGGTTGGCACGATGCTTGATAGGTGCGCGCCAGTTGGCGCGCCGACGTTCGGCTGCGCCCCCCCGGCGCGGGGCCGGGGAAGGATACGGGGCATGAAGAAGGTCGAAGCGATCATCAAACCCTTCAAGCTGGACGAGGTGAAGGAAGCGCTGCACGATATCGGCGTAAGCGGAATCACCGTCACCGAGGCGCGTGGCTTCGGCCGGCAGAAGGGACATACCGAGCTGTATCGCGGTGCGGAATATGTCGTCGATTTCCTGCCCAAGGTGAAGCTGGAGGTGGTGGTGGACGATACGCTGGCATCCCGCGTGGTCGAGGCGATCGCGGGTGCTGCGCAGACCGGTCGGATCGGCGACGGCAAGATCTTCGTGACCGCGATCGAGGAAGTTGTCCGCATCCGCACCGGCGAACGCGGCGCGGACGCGATCTGATCCCGCCGCCCTGGTTTGGGGGGCGGCACTTGTGCAATCGGGAAGCTCCGGCTCGCCGCCGGGGTGAGAGAGTGGGGAACCTTTAGATGGCCAATAAGGCAGCCGACGTTCTGAAGCTGGTGAGCGAGAAGGAGATCGAGTGGATCGACCTTCGCTTCACCGATCCCAAGGGCAAGTGGCAGCACCTCACCATGGTCGCGTCGGTGATCGGCGAGGACGAGCTGACCGACGGCCTGATGTTCGACGGCTCCTCAATCGAAGGCTGGAAGGCCATCAACGAGAGCGACATGATCCTGAAGCCGGATCTGGACGCGGTATGGGTCGATCCCTTCTCGGCCACCCCGATGCTGATCCTGGTGTGCGACATCGTCGAGCCGTCGACGGGTGAACTCTACAGCCGCGACCCGCGCTCCACCGCGAAGCGGGCCGAGAGCTACGTCAAGACGCTGGGTATCGGCGACACCGTCTATGTCGGCCCCGAGGCCGAGTTCTTCATGTTCGACGACGTGCAGTTCGAGAACAGCTACGCCGCCAGCTATTACAAGATCGATGACATCGAGCTGCCGACCAACAGCGGCAAGGCGCTCGAGGGCGGCAACCTCGCCCACCGGCCGCGTGCCAAAGGCGGCTATTTCCCGGTCGCTCCGGTCGACAGCGCGGTCGACATTCGTGGCGAGATGGTCTCCACCATGCTGGAAATGGGGCTGCCGTGCGACAAGCACCACCACGAGGTGGCCGCCGCGCAGCATGAGCTGGGCCTCACCTTCGGCACGCTGGTGACGACCGCCGACCGCATGCAGATCTACAAGTATGTCGTCCACCAGGTCGCGCATGCCTATGGCAAGACCGCGACCTTCATGCCCAAGCCGATCAAGGAAGATAACGGCTCGGGCATGCACACGCACATTTCGATCTGGAACGGCAAGGAGCCGCTGTTCGCCGGCAACGGCTATGCCGGCCTGTCCGACATGTGCCTGTATTTCATCGGCGGCGTGATCAAGCACGCCAAGGCGCTGAACGCCTTCACCAACCCGACGACCAACAGCTACAAGCGGCTGGTGCCGGGCTATGAGGCGCCGGTGCTGCTCGCTTATTCCGCGCGCAACCGCTCCGCTTCTTGCCGCATCCCCTATGGCGCGGGCGCCAAGGCGAAGCGGGTCGAGTTCCGCTTCCCGGACGCGCTGGCCAATCCGTATCTCTGCTATGCGGCGCTGCTGATGGCCGGTCTCGACGGGATCGAGAACAAGATCCATCCCGGCGAGGCGATGGACAAGAATCTCTACGACCTGCCGCCGGAAGAGCTGAAGCAGGTGCCGACGGTGTGCGGTTCGCTGCGGGAGGCGCTGGAGTCGCTCGCCGCGGATCACGCCTTCCTGACCAAGGGCGGTGTCTTCACCGAGGACCAGATCGAGGCCTATGCCGAGATCAAGTGGGCCGAGGTGGCGCGTTGGGAGATGACGCCGTCGCCGGTCGAATTCGACATGTACTATAGCGGCTGAGGCTGCTCTGACCGCCGGGGCAAAGGCCGCGGCTCTGAAGGAACTAAGTGCCCGGGGAGCGATCCCAGGGCACTTTTCCGTTACCGATCAGATGCGCGGCGGCGTGCCGGGCGTCGTCGTCGTCGGGCCAGTGCCGACGCCAGTGCTGGTGCCGACACCCGTGCTCGTGCCGACCCCGGTGCTGGTACCGGCCCCCATGCTGCCCATGGTTCCGGCGGAGCCTGGTGTCCGCATCGTTCCCGTCGTCGTGCCGGCCCGCGTGCCCGTGCTGCCCTGGGTCATCGTGCCAGTCGTCGCCCCGGTGCCGGACTGCGAAGTGCCTGCACGGGCCGAACCGCCAAGCGTGCTGCTGCCCGACGCGCCTGCGCCCGTGCCCATGGTGCCGGTGCCAGTGCCAGTGCCGGCGCCCATCGTGCCGGTGCCGACCTGCCCGCTTGCCGAGCCGGTCGCGCTTGAGCCTGCCGCACCGCCGCCTGCCGACCCGGTCTGTGCCTGAACTGCGGGGGCGAGCAATGTTGCCGCCGCAAATGCGGGAAGAATGAACTTACGCATGTGACTCTCCTGGGGTTCGGTCCGCGTCACCAAAACAGCGCGGCCGTCGTCTGGCGGGGATAACGAGCCGTCGGAAGGGCATGTTCCGCTCAGTGACGGAACGCACGGCGAGGTTGCGGATTGAACGACAGACCCGATCAGGAGCCCGCTGATGCACCGCCTTGCCACTCTCCCCTTGCTGATCATGAGCGCTGCCGCTGGCGCACAGTCGCTTGGCACCACGGGCGG
Source organism: Sphingomonas jatrophae (assembly GCF_900113315.1). GTDB lineage: Bacteria > Pseudomonadota > Alphaproteobacteria > Sphingomonadales > Sphingomonadaceae > Sphingomonas_P > Sphingomonas_P jatrophae. The sequence continues at coordinate 1,434,423 of NZ_FOZG01000001.1, forward strand.
CACGTCGATGGGTGCGGCCGCATCGCTGCCGGGCACGGCCGGTGGCGCGGGCGGCAGCCTGTCGGGCGGGACGATGCTCGGCCGGCCGCCGTCGCCGCTCGGCACCACGAGCACGCTCGGGCAGCGGATCGATCGGGCCGCCGGGCTCGGCACCAGCCGGGCGAGCGGCGGTGTCAGCTTGCCGTCCACGCTGCGGCCGGAGACACGCGTTTCCGGCGGTGCGGGCGGTGTGCTGGCGAGTGATAGCGCGCTCAACGATGCCGGCCGCCCTGCCGGTGCGCCGCTCGGCACCACGCCGACCGGACCTGCGAGCGCGACGACGCCTCGGCCGAACTGATCTTCCTCGGCGCTTGCACCCTCTGCTGCACTGCGCCATCGCCGCCGGATGCACGAAACGAGCAGCAGCGACCGGACGCCCGAGCGGCCCGGTTTCAAGGAGTTCGTCGGCCTCGTCGCCGGGCTGATGGCGATCAACGCGCTCGGCATCGACATCATGCTGCCCGCGCTGCCGTCGATGGCCCAAGCGCTGGGGATCACGGTCGAGAACCAGCGTCAGTTCATCATTTCCGCCTACGTGATCGGCTTCGGCTCGATGCAGATCGTCTACGGGCCGCTCGCCGACCGGTTTGGCCGGCGTCCCGTCCTGTTCCTGTCGCTGAGCCTGTTCGTGGCGACCAGCCTCCTCGCCACCTTCGCAAGCAGCTTTCCCCAGATCATCGCCGCCCGGCTGGTGCAGGGCATGGGCGCGGCGGCAACGCGGGTCTTGGCCGTGTCGATCGTGCGGGATCGTTATGCCGGGCGGCAGATGGCGCGGGTGATGAGCCTGGCGTTCATCGTCTTCCTCGCGGTGCCGATCCTCGCGCCCTCGATCGGCCAGTTCATCCTGCTGGCCGGGCCGTGGCGGTGGATCTTCTATTTCCTGGCCGCCTTCGGCGCCACGCTGGTCCTGTGGGCGGCGCTCCGCCTGCCGGAGACGCTTAGCCCTGAACTGCGCCGGCCGCTCGATCCCGGCACCATCGTCCGCGGCTTCGGGCAAGTGCTCCGGGACCGGACCTCGCGCGGCTACATGCTGGCGATGGCGCTCAGCTTCGCCTGCCTGATGGGGTTCATCAACTCGGTGCAGCAGATCTTCGAGCACGTGCTGCACCGGCCGGAGATCTTCGCCTACGTCTTCGCCGGCTGCGCGGGTGCGATGGGCGTAGGTTCGCTGCTCAATGCGCGGCTGGTCGGGCGGTGGGGCACGCGGCGCGTCTCGCAATCGGCGCTGATCGGCATGATCACGCTGTCCTGCCTCCATTATATTTATGCCGTGACGATGGGCGAAAGCCTTTCCAGCTTCGTCGTCTTCCAGGCCTCGACCATGTTCTTCTTCTCCATGACGGGATCGAACTTCGGCGCCATGGCGATGGAATCGATGGGCGCGATCGCAGGCACCGCCGCGTCGGTGCAGGGCGCCGTTTCGACCGTGCTGGCCGCACTGATCGGCGCGGCGATCGGCCAGTCGTTCGACGGATCGACGAAGCCGATGATCCTCGGCTTCGTGCTCTGCTCGACCGCCTCGTTCCTCTGCGTGCTGTGGACCGAGCGGGGACGCCTCTTCCGCCCGCATCACCCCGACCCTGCCGCCGCTCAATAATCCTTGGAGACGCGCACGTTGGCGCTTTGCCGGCCGATGGTGGAGATGGTCGACAGGAGCGACAGCCAGCGCGTTACCTGGAACTCCAGCCGCGTCGCCGAATAACCCTGCCCGTCCGAAATCACCTCCACGAAGGTGCGCCGCCCGAGATATTTGCCGGCGGCAATTGCGGTTCCGGCACCGGTCGTCGGATCGGCGGGCAGGATCCGCAGCCGGTCCAGCCCGGCCGCCCGGCGCAGCGTGTTGATCGGGTTCAGCCCGATGCCGCCGCCGCCCTGGCGCAACGAGGCGACGGCAGCGGCCAGCTGAAGGGCTTCCGGAGCGGACAGGCTGGTGATGGAGGAGCCGAACAGCAGGCGGGACAGTAGCTCGTCCTCGGGCAGCGCCGGCACGCTCTGGAAATCGATCTGCGGCTTCTGCCCCGTGCCGGAGACCCGGATGGTCGCGGAGAGGCCCTGGATGTTCGCATTGGCGACGATATCCAGCAGCGGATCGGGTGGCGCCTCGCCCTGGAACCGGATCATGCCGCGATCGAGATCGAAGCGACGGCCGGCAAATTCGTAATTGCCGCGGACAAGGTCGGCACGGCCGGTGATCGCCGGATTGTCGACATTGCCCTTGATCGTCAGATCGGCACGCCATTCACTGTCGAGGCCGAGACCGTTCACCGTCAGCCGATTGTCCGCACGGGCGCGCAGGTCGAGCCGCCAAGGTGCCGCAGCCGCAACGGGCTCCGGATCGTCGGCAGCGCGGTTCACCTCCTGCACGGGCAGGCGCGGCACCGTGGCGGCAGCGGCCTGGCCGAGGCGGAAGCGCCCGGCATCAAGTTCCAGATCGCCCGAGATCACGCCGCCACGCCCATCCGAGCGGATGGCGAGCGGGCCCGTCACCTGCGCACGGATGTCGTCGCGGTTGAGCAGCAGCGCCTTGTTCGCGTTGGCCGCGATGTCGATGCCCAGCCCGCCCGCCAGATCGAAGGCAGCGCGGCCGGCGATCGTGCCGCCCCGCGGCGTGCCACCGGTGAACCGATCGATCACCAGGCGCGATCCGCCGAAGCGACCGTCGGCGACAAGCTGTTCGATCACCGTGCCCGAAACCGCACTTTCCAGGCGCGCCCCTTGCGCCTTCAGGGAACCGCGGATCAACGGATCGGCCAGCGTGCCGCCGATGTCCGCACCGATGGCGACCGGTCCTGACAGGTCGATCGTCTCGATGCCGGTCAGCCGCCACAAAGTATCAGCCGGCCCGGTATAGCGGAGCTGTGCGAAGAGCGGTGCTCGCCGCAAGCGCTCAACCAGATCCTGCCCGGGCGCGAGCGGCGCGACACGCGCCTGGGCCCGGCCGATGGTCCGCCCGCCACTCGCCATGGTCGCGCGGCCGACCGCGCCGTCAGCGCGCAGCACGGCAGCCACGCCGACATCGATCGCCTGTGACGACAGGACGAGGCCCGAACGGGTGAGCCCGCGCACGGTCAGGTTGGCTCGACCGGTCGGCGCAGCGCCCGCCGCGGTGCGATAGATGAGGCTGCCCGTCGCTTTGCCACCGAGCCCGAGACCGGGATAGAAGATGTCGAGCGCGACGAGCGGCAGCGCGGTGAGATCCGCCTCCAGCTCCGTCGCGCCGGGGCCGAAGCGGCCGGCCACCGCCGCCGATCCGCCAGCATAATCCACCTGCGTCCGCGCCAAGCGCCAGCCGTCGCCTTCACGGGACAGCACGGCAGGTGCGGCGAGGCGCAGCGGCTTGCGATCCACCTCCCCCTGCCCGATCAGCGTGATCCGCCCCGGCTCAAGCCCGAGCACGGTCGAGAGCGCAAAGGCCCGCCCGCGCGACCCCGCGACGGACGCCTTCACCGTGCCGCGACCGCCCTTGAGCGATGCATTGCCGGCAAGCCGAGCGAGCGAGATCGATCCGCGGCGCAAGCCGTAAGCCGTCGTGGTCGCCTCGATCGCCGTCCCGGCGGGATCGAGCAGCAGCACCGCATCCAGCCGTCCGCGGCGAACGCGCATATCGGCAACCCCGCCGAGCATGGCACCAGCCGCCAGCAGATGCGCCTCGATCCGCTGGATCTCGCCCTGCGGCGCGAACAGCAGCGGGCCGCTCAGGCCACCGCCCGCCAGATCGAGCCGGCCGGTGAAGCCGCCGGGATCGGAGCGGAGCGCACCGGACGCCGTCGTGCCGCTGACATCGAGACGGGCGACCCGCACCGTGGCGGGCTGCCCTGCCGGGAGTGCGATCTGCCCCGCGCCGGTGAACGGGCCCAGCGTGGATCCGCCGCGCGCCTGCCACGCAAAACCCTCTGCATTCGGATCGAGCGCGAGGACGACGTCGCTCAGGCCCAGCGCATCGGCCGGCCGCGCCAGCACGATGTCCAGCTTGGGCTTGTCGATGCGCCCGTCGAGCCGCAGGCGGAGCGGGCCGTAGGTTGCCTGGTTGCCGCCGCCCTCGAAGAAGAAGGTGCCGTCCCGCCGGCGGAAGCCGTTGCCGGTGATGCGCAGCGCCGGCGCGGTGAGCCGGAGCCCCGTAAAGCGGATCGTGCCGTCGGCCTGGCGTTCCAGCGCGGTGTCGATCTGCGGCAGGCCACCGGCCAGCCCACGCAGGAAGGCATTGTCGAACCGGCGCACCGCCGCCCGCCCGCGCCCGATCACGCGCGTGCCGCGGCCGCCAGGCCCGGGGACGACGCGGAGCTCGCTCGACACATCGACGATGCCGAGGCCGGGGATCAGATAACGGCGAAGGCCGCCCGACAGGGTGACCGCGTAATTGCCGGTGACCAGATCGACGAGCAGCGCGAGTCGGCCGTTCAGCTTGTCGGATCGGAGCGTCAGGCCGTCACCGGTGAGCAGTTTCGGTGTCACCTTGAGCGTGCCGGCAAGATCCAGATTGCCGAGGATGCCGCCTGCCACGTCGCCGACACCCGTCACCCGGCGGGCATGGAAGCGGATCGGCACCGCGATCGGTGCGCGCGAGAAGCGGCCTGCGCCGAACGCGCTGGCGCCCTCGAACCCGGTCTGGTCGAAGGCGAAGCGCGGGGATGTCAGGCGGTAGCGGAACGACGCCGTCGAGAAAGCGCCCGTCAGCTCCGCCTGCAGGCGAATGTTGCGGCCACTCATGTTCGGGAACAGGGCCGCTGGACGCAACAGGTTGGCATCGATCTTCAGCGGATCGAAGCGGCTTTCCGCCAGATCCACTACGCCCTTGGCGTTGATGGCGAGCGCGGCGGAGCGCAACTCCACCTGCCCGTCCAGCCTCCGGTCGGCAAACCGCGCCTCCCCGGTGACGCCGATCCGCGGTGCGGTGAGACGCTGCGCCTTGCCGTTGAGGAAGGGTGACGGGGTGAGACCACCGGTCAGCGTGTAGCGGCCGTCGCGCGCTCCAAGCGTCAGATCGACGACGCGGCGACCGCCGAACTCGGCCTGCGCGGTCCCGTCCCACCGCTGGTAGGTGCCACGTCCGCCGATCCGCGCCTGGATCGACCCGCGCGTGCCGAGCATTACGCCAGCGACCGAATCGGCGGGTGCGTCCAGCTCACCGGCAAGGTCGAAACGATTCGCGCGGGGTTCCGCATCGAGGCGGACGAGCAGCCGATCCCCGCCGCCCGCCACGCGTGCACGCAGATCGAGCAGAGCCCGGCCCGAGCGGATATCCGCCTGCGCATCGAGGCCCGCGACGCGGCGGCGGCCGGCCAGTTGCGGCCCGAGCACGAGGCGGGTCACCTTGAGGCGGCCGAGCGCAATGTCGAAATCAGGCAGGATCGGCTGGTCGCGACCTGTCGGCCGCAGCCGGGGTATGCGATGTAGTGTCGCGAAGTCGGAGGTGAGATCACGCACGTCGAGCCGGTTGGCCAGCCAGCGCGTCGGGCGCCAGTCGAGCCGCACCTCGGGTGCCTCAAAGAACAGGCCGTCGAGATCGTAGAGCCGCAGGTCGACCAGCCGCGCACGGCGCCAGATGGATCCGTCGATTCGGCCGATGCGGATGCGCAGGCCCGACCGGATCGGCAGGGCGCCGATACGATCCGCGATGAAGCGGTGGCCGGGCCCGGTGTCGATCGCCCACAAGGCGATGCCGACCGCCAGCACCAGCGTGACGACGATGCCGAGCGGCCAGCGGATCCACCATGGCCAGCGCGCGGCACGCGGCACAGGCGGGGCTGCCTCGCTCAAAACGCCTGACCCAACGAGACGTAGACGGCAATGCGTGCGTCTCCGCGACGTCGGTTCAGCGGGGTGCCGACATCGACACGGATCGGGCCGAAGCTGGTATAATAACGCGCGCCGAGCCCGGCACCGTAGCGCAGACCGGTGAACCGCGGCAGCGCGCTGGTGTAGAGATTGCCGGCATCGAGGAACGGCACCACGCCGAAATCGCCGAAGCGGACGCGCCCCTCCACGGCGAACTCCGCGAGGCTGCGCCCGCCGACCGGATCGCCATCGATGTCGACGGGTCCGACATCCTGATAGCCATAGCCGCGCACCGATCCGCCGCCGCCTGCATAAAAACGGCGGGACGGCGCGATGCGATCGCGTGCGGCGCCGGCAATGCTGCCGATGCGGGTGCGCGCAGCGATCACGACGCCCGGCGACACGGGGACGTAGGCCGACGCATCCACCTGCATCCGCGCATAGCCGAAGCTGCCCGACTGGAGCGACAATTCGGGCGAGAGGCGACCGGCCAGGCGATAGCCGCGCGTGGGATCGAGCAGATCGTCGGTGCCGTCATAGGCCAGGCTGCCGGGTGCCGCGGCGATGAAGTAGGTGCGGCGGCGGGCGACGCCGGTGGTGCGGATCACGTCCCGCTCGTCCGAGGCGACCAGTTCGCCGCCGACGCTCCACGTCCACTTTTTCTGCCAGATGATGTTGGACTGGCGCTCGAGCGAGCCCGACAGCGTGAAGGTGCGCGCATCATAGGCGTTGCGATTGGTGTGCGAAGCCAGGATTTGCGCGCTCAGCACACGATCGCGCGCCTTGTAATTGGATCGCCGCAGCGCCACGCCGGCAAGCTGTTCCTGCGTGCCAAGCACACCGCGCACCGTCACTGCGCCTTCGGGGCGGATGAGATTGCGGTGCGTCCAGCTGAGCGCGGCGCGCGCGCCCTCGCCCGTGCCGTAGCCGAGCTCGCCCGCGACGGTCCGCGGTGGCGCGGGCTCCAGCCGGGTGAAGAGGTCGACAGTGCCGTCGGGGCCCGGCGTCGAGGTGATGCGCACGGTCGAGACCAGCCCGGTCTGGATCAGCGCGCGGCGATAATCCTCCACCAGCGCCGCATCGTAAGGATCGCCGGGCCGGAAGCGGGCGATCCGGGCGAGATGGCGCGGACCGAACAGCCGGTCCCCCTCGACCCGCACCGTGCCGAAGCGCTGCGCGGCGCCGGTCGTCACCGGCAAAGCGAGCGTGGCGGTGCGCGTTTCGTGGTCGACGATCACCTGCGGCTCGCCCACCGTGCCGAAGGCGAACCCTTCGCGTCCGAGCGCGGTCTGGAGCGCGGTGCGGGCGGCGAGCACGCGTTCCGCATCCACCGGATCACCGGCTTTCACCGGGAAGGCGGCCTCCAGCGTCGGCGCCTTGCCGGCTGCCGCGGCGAGGCCCGGTGTGGTGACCTCGCGGAAGCTGTAGCGTGGCCCCGGCTCGGCAGCGAGCGTCACGACGATGCGGCGCGTGCCCGCCTCCGCCTCGACCCGCGCCTCGACCCCGGCATCGTAATAGCCCTCAGCGCGCAGCAGATCGCGCAGCAGCCCCTCATCCTCGCGCGCGCGCCGGTCGATCTGCGCGACGTTGGCGGGCTCCCCCTCCCCGCCATGCAGCACGGAGAGCGAATCGAAGCGCTGGAGGAAGGCAGGGGTGCCGACAACGCCAAGCCCCTGAAGCGCGACGCGATAGCGTTGTTCGCCTGCGGTATCGATCGCGGCGGCGATGGGCGCATCGGCGGCGCTGGTGGCCAGATCGGGCCACTCGACTCCGAGATCGGGCAAGGGGGCAAGGGGTGAATCAGGGTCCAGCGTCGGCTCAGGCACAGGCGATGCAGGCGTGAGGATCTGCGCCCGGAGCGGGCCCGTTGCGGCGAGCAGGAACGCGCAGCCGGCGATACGGACCCGCCGCCGCCACGGAGAAACGGGCTGCATCGCGCAACCTTAGCGCGGCGGCGATGGCTCCGCCACTTCCCGCATTCGCTCCCGTCCGGGAAGGTGCTCAGCGTGGCGCGGCTGCCACCGCGATCAGTGAACGGTGCCCACCGGCTGATCGGCCGCCAGCACCTCGATCAGGCGCTCCACCTGACGCCAGCGGCAGAAGTGGACCACATTGCCCTTGTCCCGGCTCGCTCCCGCCCGCAGCGCCGCCTCGATCGCGGCGTGATCGCCGAAGCGGGCGAGCAGCTCGGCCGCGCTGTCGAGCGTGGCGCGATCCGCGATGAAGAGCGTCGTGTCGGTCAAGCCGTCCCCCGGGCAAGTGCGTCGGATGCGCCCTTGCGCCAGCGGACCTGCCAGCCGCGTCAACGTGCAAGGTGAAGGCGAGCTTCACCATGCCGGGTGGTGCGCGGCGCAGGCGCGTGGCAAGGCGGCGCCATGTCGTCCAGGGAACCCCGCGCAGCCGGCGCGATCATCGCTTTGCTGACCATAGCCGGCGCGCTCGTCGGTACGATTGCGGGCCAGCCGTCGCTCGGCGTGCTCGGCGGGCTGGGCGCCGGCGGGCTGCTGGCGCTCGGATTGTGGCTGCGCGATCGGCGCCGCTAGGAAGTTTCCTAGCGAACTCGGCCACCGGACCAGATCACGCGGCCGATCAGGCGCAGTGCGGCGGGCGGATGCGGGCCTGACGGCGGATAGGCGCGATTGTCGCTGATGATGACGATGCCACCGGCCGCAGCGCGGGCCAGCCGCTTGACCAGCAGCGCATCGTCGTGCCGCAGCACCCAGATGCCATCGGCGAGCGGACGGCGCGTCGCCGCGGCATCGACGATGATCTCGTCGCCGTCATGCAGTGTCGGCTCCATCGAATCGCCCTCGACACTGAGCAAGGCGAGATCGGCGGTGCCGTGCGGGGCAAGTTGCCGCAGCCACGCGGCGTCGAGCGCGATGCGGCCGATCGCATGCTCCTCACCCAGCGCGCCGGGGCCCGCCGAGGCCGCGACCGACAAGCGCGGGAGCGTGACGAGATCGGGCGCGGGCGCCGGCTCCGGCCCACCGAGCGCAGCATCGGGCACGCCGAGAAATGCTGCCAGCAGGCGGCGATCCCGCTCCGCCAAGCGCCGGGGCGAGCCGCGCTTGATATATTGCTGGATGTAGGCGGCGTTGCGCCCGACCACGCGCGACAGAGCCGCATAATCGTGCCCGCGCGCGATCCGGTGCGCGTCCAGCGCGGCGCGGGCGGCGTCATCTTCCACCACACCGTCCTAGGTCTAGGAAATTTCCTAGACAAGTAGGAAATCAGAGAACAGATCATGAACATGTGAGTCGAAGGAGGGCGTGGCCATGACCTTGTTGCAGGAGATCGAACGGCATCTGAAGCGCAGCGGCACCGCGCCGTCGGTGTTCGGTCGCCACGCCATGAACGATCCGAGTTTCGTGCGCGATCTGCGGAACGGGCGCGAACCGGGCGAGCTGACCATCGCGCGCGTGCGCGAGCATATTCGCGCCGCAACCCCGCGCGCGACGGATGCGCGATGAGTGGTCTCGCCCATCGGAGAGCAGCCCGCTCGCCGGACGCGCACCGGCTGCTGATCCGCGCGATCGGCGAGTATCTGCCCGACGCCACCTTCGCCGCAACGCAGAGCATCCCCTGGGCGAGCGCGACCTTCACCGGCGCGCGTCACCGGCTGGACCTGGTGCTGCCGAGTATCGAGGCGGCAACGGCGTTTGCGGCGAAGGCGGCGGAGCTGGACCTGCCACTGCGCGGCCACATCGTCGCCGATCTTGTCGCAACGGCAGGCGCGGACGGGTGCCTGACCGTGGAGGCGCTGACGATCGAGGATGCATGAGCCCGCTTGATCGGGCCGGATCGCGCCCCATCTGGCTTGCCATGCGAGGTGCAGGCCAGAGCGGCGCGTGGAGGCGCAATGCGCTGTTCGCGGTCGGTTGTGCGCTCATCCTTGCAGCGCCGCTGGTCGGCGTCCTGCCGGGGCCGGGCGGCACGTTGGTGGCAGCGGCGGGGCTGTCGCTGGTGCTGCGGACCTCGGCCTGGGCCAAGCGGCTGTACGTGCGGTTCAAGTCGCGATTTCCCAAAACGGGGCGGATGTGCGACTGGGGGATGCGACGGCCCAGCCACCGCCGCCGCACCGCGCTGGCAAGGGCGCGGGAGGCGCCCGGCGGTTGACTCGATCCGCCCCCTCCCCTATGCGCGCGGCCGAACTGCGGCCGCCCCACCAGGCGGCCCTTTCCGTTTTTCGGCCACTGCCCTTGTCTGAGGACCAATACGATGAAGCGCACCTTCCAGCCGAGCCGGCTCGTCCGCAAGCGGCGTCACGGCTTCCGCTCGCGCTCGGCGACGCCGGGCGGCCGCAAGGTGCTGGCGGCGCGCCGCGCACGCGGCCGCAACAAGCTGTCCGCCTGAGCGGTGACGTGCCGGTCCGCACGCTTGCGCGGCGGGCCGAGTTTCTGAAAGCCAATGCCGGGCGTCGCCAGCCGATGCCCGGCTTCGTGCTTTTGGTGCACCCCCGCGGCGATGGCGATCCCGCCCGCGGCCTGGGCATCACCGTGACGAAGAAGATCGGCAACGCCGTCGTGCGCAACCGCATGAAGCGGCGCTTTCGCGCGCTCGGGCGCGAGCTTCTGCCTCTCCATGGCATCGCCGGGGCCGATCACGTCCTGATCGGCCGTGCCGGCGGCGTCGAACGGCCGTTTGAGCAGCTGCGCGCCGAGCTGGCCAAGGCGCTTGCCAAGGCAAGCCGCAGCGGGCCGGCGGCGTGACGACATCGGGCCAGCCGGCCGGGCGCAGCCTGCTGGCGATGCCGCTCATCTGGGTGGCGCGCCTGTGGCAGATCGGCCCCAGCCGGGTGCTGCCGCCCTCCTGCCGGTTCCAGCCGACGTGTTCGGCCTATGCGATCGAGGCGCTGACCCGCTATGGAGCGGCGAAAGGCGGCTGGCTGGCGGCGCGGCGCATCCTGCGCTGTCACCCGTGGGGCGGCTGCGGCCATGACCCCGTTCCCTGAAAAGGCGTTTTCGTGAACAGCGACAATAATCGCAACCTGCTGCTGGCGATCCTCCTCTCGGTGATCGTGATCCTGGGCTGGAGCTTCGTCAGCCGCCACTTCTTCCCGGCGGCCAACCCGCCGACGACGAAGGTGGTGGACGGCAAGACGGTGCCGGTGGCCAATCCCGGCGCTGATCCGGCGGCGGACTCCCCCGCGGCGCTGCGCAACCGCGCGGTGGTGCTGCGCGAATCGCCGCGTGTGGCGATCCGCAACAGCCGGGTGGCGGGCACGATCAGCCTGAAGGGCGCGCGGATCGACGATCTGGTGCTGTCGACCTACAAGGAAACGCTGGCGAAGGACTCGCCGCCCATCCGCCTCCTGTCGCCCGCGGGCGCGGCGGACGCCTATTATGCGGCGTTCGGCTGGTCGGGGGAGGGCGTGACCCTGCCCGGTCCGGACACGGTGTGGGCCGCGGATGCGACCGAACTGACGCCCGCGCGGCCGGTGACGCTCAGCTGGACCAACCCGCAGGGCATCCGCTTCGCCATCCGTATCGCGCTCGACGACGTCTACCTCTTCACCGTCACGCAGACGGTGGCGAACGGCAGCGGTGGTGCAGCGGGCGTGCGCCCCTATGCGCTGCTCAGCCGCGTCGGCCACAGCAAGGATCCGGATAGCTGGACGGCGCATGCCGGGCCGATGGGCGTGTTCAACGGCGCGGCAAATTACGGGCCGGACTACAAGGATCTCGACAAGGGCGAGACCGAGGGCACGCACTTCGCCTCGACCGGCGGCTGGCTGGGCTTCAGCGACAAATATTGGCTGACGGCGCTGTCCCCCCTGCCGAACGCGCGGGTGGAGGCGAACTTCCGTGGCGCCAACAGCCGCTACCAGGCGGATCTGGCCGGGCAGACGCGCATCGTGCCGCCGGGCCGCAGCTATTCGCAGGACGTGCGCTTCTTCGCGGGCGCCAAGGAAGTGGCGCTGCTGGATCAGTATGAGAAGGCGTCGGCCATCCCGATGTTCGATCGCGCGATCGACTGGGGCTGGTTCTACTGGTTCGAGCGGCCGATCTTCTGGCTGCTGGATGCGCTGTTCAAGGCGGTCGGCAACTTCGGCGTCGCGATCCTGCTGCTCACCTGCATCATCCGCCTGCTGATGTTCCCGGTCGCGAACAAGCAGTTCGCCTCCATGGCGGGGATGCGCGTGGTGCAGCCGAAGATGAAGGAGCTGCAGGAGCGATACAAGGACGACAAGGCGCGCCTGCAGCAGGAGATGCTGGAGCTGTACAAGCGCGAGAAGGTCAATCCGCTGGCGGGCTGCCTGCCGATCGTGTTGCAGATCCCGATCTTCTACGCGCTCTACAAGGTGCTGCTGCTGACGATCGAGATGCGCCACCAGCCCTTCGCCTTGTGGCTGAAGGACCTGTCGGCGCCCGATCCGATGACGCCGGTCAACCTGTTCGGCCTGCTCGCCTTCACGCCGCCGCCGATGATCGGCATCGGCGTGCTGCCGATCCTGCTCGGCATCACCATGTATCTGCAATTCAAGCTGAACCCAGCTTCGCCCGATCCGGTGCAGCAGCAGGTCTTCTCGATCATGCCGTGGGTGATGATGTTCTTCTTCGCGCCGCTCGCGGCGGGCCTGCAGCTCTATTATGTGATGAACAACCTGCTCTCGATCGCGCAGCAGCGCTTCCTCTACAGCCGCCATCCGGCGCTGAAGACGGCGCCGACCAAGTGACCGAGGCTGATGACGCGCCGGACGGCGACGATGCGATCGAGGCCGCGCGCAAGCTGTTCGCCGGGCCTGTGGGCTTCATGCTCTCCGCGCCCGGGCTGCAGCACCTTCCCGCGCCGGAGCTGCCGGAGGTGGCGTTTGCCGGGCGATCCAACGTCGGCAAATCATCGCTGCTCAACGCGCTGACCGGGCGGAACGGGCTGGCGCGCACCTCCAACACGCCCGGCCGCACGCAGGAGCTCAACTTCTTCGCGGTGGGCGAGCCGGCGGTGTTCCGGCTGGTCGACATGCCGGGCTACGGCTTCGCCAAGGCGCCGAAGGACATGGTGCGGCGCTGGAAGCATCTGGTGAACGACTATCTGCGCGGCCGGGTGGTGCTGAAGCGCTGCCTCGTGCTGGTGGATGCCCGCCACGGCCTCAAGGATGTCGATCGCGAGCTGATGACCATGCTCGACAAGGCGGCCGTCTCCTACCGGCTGGTCATGACCAAGGCCGACAAGGTGAAGCCGACCGAGCTGGCCAGGGTGCAGGAAGCGACCGCCGCCGAGGCGCGCAAGCACGTCGCCGCGCACCCCGAGGTGTTGGCGACGTCGAGCGAGACGGGCGAGGGCATCGCCGAGCTGCGTGCGGCGGTGCTGGAGGCGGCGCGCGGTTGAAGGCGGACTGCCGATACGCTATGTATCAGGCGTCAGTGAGGACATGATCCTTTGATGCGAGCCTCCGCTGTTGCAGCAGCGGGGGCTCAATTCGTTTGGGGCAGGTTGCAGCCTGCCCCCACCCGTGTGCTCTACTTGGAGCGAGACACCTCGACCACCTTGAGGATCAGGGTGGCAAAGGCGATCAGCACGCCAAGCAGGAGACACATGTCAGTGAGGGACATGATGACTCCTTTGATGTGACGGCAACAGCGCCGCCACCTACAGCTCTGCCTAGCTTCGACGGCGGTTAATAGTAGGCGTCACATGCTTTCGGCGAAGATGCGACCGTCCGCGCGGGCCAGTGTCGCGATGCTGGCCATGTCGTCACTGTCGAGTGCGAAATCGTGCAGCGCGAAGTTCTCGGCCAGACGTTCCGGACTGCGGGTCTTGGGGATGATGCAGAGACCCCGCTCGAGGTGCCAGCGCAGGATGATCTGCGCGGGGCTGCGGCCATGCCGCGCCGCCACCTGGGCGATCACCGGATCGTCAAGGATCGCCCCGCGCCCGAGCGGCGACCAGCTGATGGTGGCGATGTCGTGCTCGCGGTGGAAGTCGACCAGCTCGTCCTGCGGGAAGGCGGGATGGAGCTCGATCTGGTTGACGGCGGGCACCACGCCCGTCTCGTCGATCAGTCGGCGAAGCTGTGCGACGGTGAAGTTGGACACGCCGATCGAGCGCACCCGGCCCTCCTCGCGCAGCTCGATCAGCGCGCGCCACGTCTCGACATAAAGGTCGTGCTGCGGCTGGGGCCAGTGGATCAGGTAGAGATCGAGCCAGTCGAGCCCGAGACGGGCGAAGCTGTCCTCGAACGCCTGCCGGGCGGCGCCGCGGCCATGCGCGTCGTTCCACAGCTTGGTGGTGACGAAGATCGTCTCGTCGCGCGCGCGGACGCCCTCCCCCACCTCCCGCTCATTGCCGTAGATCGTGGCAGTGTCGACCGCGCGGTAGCCGAGATCGATGGCGCGGGTCACCATCTCCGCCGTCTCGTTCTCGGGGATCTGATACACGCCGAGGCCGATCTGCGGCATGCTGTAGCCGTCGTTGAGCTGGACGGTTGGGCTGTAGGTCATGCGGGCTCCTTCGCGATCCGAAGCGGGGCAACGCACCGCCGCGCGTGCGGATGCCGATGCTTGGCCGCGCTGATCCGGATTGCTAAGGCGCCGAAATGAACACGACCGATGCCCGGCCGCTGCGCGCGCTGCCTATGCTCATCTTCAGCTCGCGCTGGTTGCAGCTGCCGCTCTACCTCGGGCTGATCGTCGCGCAGTGCGTCTATGTTTATCTGTTCCTGCACGATCTTTGGCACCTGGTGACGCATGCCGGCGGGTTCGGCGAGCAGCAGATCATGCTCGTCGTGCTCGGCCTGATCGACGTGGTGATGATCTCCAACCTGCTCGTGATGGTCATCGTCGGCGGTTATGAGACGTTCGTCTCGCGGCTGGGGCTGGAGAAGCACCCGGATCAGCCCGAGTGGCTGAGCCACGTCAATGCCGGCGTGCTGAAGGTGAAGCTGGCGATGGCGATCATCGGCATCTCCTCCATCCACCTGCTGCGCACCTTCATCGAGGCCGCTTCGCTCGGCACGCCCGAGGCGCGGGTGACCATGCAGGGCGTGATCCTGCAGACGGTGATCCACGGCGTCTTCATCCTGTCGGCGATCGGCATCGCCTTCGTCGACAAATTGTCGTCGACCACGCCGGTGCGCGAGCGCCACTGACCGCGCGAGTTGCCGCGGATCGACCGGGCGGCTATCCCGCGCCGATGCTCAAGCTGTTCATCGGCAACAAGGCCTATTCCAGCTGGTCGATGCGCGGCTGGCTGGCCGTCCGCCGCTCCGGCCTCGCCTTCGAGGAAATCGTCGTCCCCCTCTATGACGAGGAGTGGGACAAAAGGCGCGAGGGGGGCGAGTTCGCGCCGTCTTCGGGCAAGGTGCCGATCCTGTGGGATGGCGACATGGTGGTGTGGGACAGCCTCGCCATCATCGAGTGCCTGGCCGACCGTGTCGGCCGCGCTCCCTTCTGGCCGGAGGATGAGGCAGCACGCGCCACCGCCCGGTCGATGGCGGCGGAGATGCACTCCAGCTTCCAGGCGTTGCGGCGCGAGCACAGCATGAACGTGCGCCGCACCTTTCCGGCAAAAACTCTCTCCCCCGCCGTGGTGGCGGACGTGACCCGCATCGTGACGCTCTGGGCCGAGGCGCGCTCCCGCTGGGGATCGGAGGGCGATTTCCTGTTCGGCGAATGGGGCGCGGCGGACATCATGTTCGCCCCCGTCGTCACCCGCTTCCTCACCTATTCGATCCCGGTGCCCCGCTTCGCCGCGCAGTATATGGGCGCGGTGCTGCGCCACCCGGACGTGACCGCGTGGATCGACGCCGCGCAGGACGAGCCCTGGGTAATCGAGAAGTTCGAGGTGCCGAGCGAAGCGTGACGCTTCCATGCCGGCGCCCCAGCCTCTAGGCGCAGCGCCATGGATGTCGTCGACCTTGCCAGCCGCCTGATCGCCTGCCCCTCCGTCACGCCTGAAGACGGCGGTGCACTCGGCGTGCTTGCGTCGGCGCTCGAGAGCATCGGCTTCTCGGTCGAGCGCTTCACCAGCGGCGGGCCGCCGGACGGGCCGATCGAGAACCTGCTGGCGGTGCGCGGGTCGGGCGCACCGCACTTCGCCTTTGCCGGGCACAGCGATGTGGTGCCGCCGGGTGACGGCTGGGCGAGCGATCCGTTCGCGCCGACGATCCATGGCGAGCTGCTGCACGGGCGCGGGGCGGTCGACATGAAGGGTGCGCTCGCCGCCTTCGTCGCCGCCGCAGCGCGAGTGCCCGAGCATCAGGGGATGCTCAGCCTTGTCATAACGGGCGACGAGGAAGGGCCGGCAACGCACGGCACGGTCGCGCTGATCGAGCGCATGCGCGCGCGCGGGCTGGTGCCCGATCTATGCCTGGTCGGTGAGCCGACCTCGGAGGCGCGGCTGGGCGATACGATCAAGATCGGGCGGCGCGGATCGGTCAATCTGTGGATCGAGGTGCCGGGCACGCAGGGCCATGTGGCCTATCCTCACCTCGCCGATAATCCGGCGACGCGGCTGGTGGCGGCGCTGGCGGAGCTTTCGGCGTGGGAGATCGACCGCGGCACGGACTGGTTCCAGCCGTCCAACCTCGAGATCACCGACATTGCGATCGGCAATCCGGCGACGAACATCATCCCCGGCGCGGCGCGGGCGCGGCTGAACATCCGCTTCAACGATCTTCAGCGCGGCGCCGATCTGGCGGCGCATGTCGAGGCGGTGGTCCGGCACCACGCACCGCGCGCCAGCGTGCGTGCCCAGGTTTCGGGCGAGGCGTTCCTGACGCCGCCGGGCGCGCTGTCGCAGATGGTGAGCGATGCTGTCGAGGCGGCGACGGGCAGTGCGCCGAAACTCTCCACCTCGGGCGGCACGTCCGATGCACGCTTTCTGGTCGCCTTGTGCCCGGTGGTGGAGCTCGGCCTGGTCAACGCGACGATGCACAAGCTGGATGAGGCGGTGGCGCTGCCCGACCTGCATGCGCTGGTCGATATCTACGAAGGCGTGATCCGCCGCGCGCTGGGGTGAACGCGGCCTAGCTGCGCCTCAGCACGACATAGAAGGCACCCGCCCCGCCGTGACGCGGGTGGGCAGCGCGGATCGCGGCAATGCGCGAGGCGAAGCGCGAGGCGGCGAGCCAGTGGCCGACTTCGCGACGGATCGCGCCCCGCCCCGGCCCCGGCCGATCCTTGCCCGCGACGATCACCACCAGCCGATCCCCTGCCGCCACCGCGCGGCCGAGTGCCTCTTCCAGCAGCAGATGCGCGGACGCGAGCGTGTGGCCGTGCAGGTCGATGATCCGGTCGGGCGCTGCCATGCCGCGCGCAAGGCGCCGATCCCAGGACGCATCGAGCGTATTTGCAGTGCGCGCTGCCGGGCGGGCGGGAAGCGCCGGCGCAGGCTGCCGCACGGGCAGACGTGGCGGCACAGGAGTTTGAGATGGCGGCGGGACCGGCTCGGGCGCGGCTGGCATCTCGCTTGGGCGAAGCGGCAGCACGTCGGCAACGACACGGCGCCACAGCGCCGTTTCGTCAGCGCTGAGGCGGCGTGCCGGCATCGAGATCGGCGGGCAGCGTGAACGGCAGGCTGGGTGCGGCCGCGGGCTGGACGGGCCCGAGCCGCGCGATGGTGCCGATCGGCAGCAACAGCCAGGCCGCGCCCCTGCCCGACATGCCGCCGGCCACGCGCCGCGCCTCTGCGCCCGAACCCCAATAGGTATCGAAGCGATTGGCGCCCTTGATCGCGCCGCCGGTATCCTGCGCCACCCACAGGCCCGACGCCTCGAACCGGTCCATGGCGAGGAAGACGGGCGCGCCGAGCGGCACGAAGGACGGATCGGCCGCAACGCTGGTCCGGCCGGTCACCGGTAGCCCGAGCGCGCCGAGCGGCCCTTCCCCGCCCAGTTCGCGGAAGAAGACGAACGACTTGTTCTCGTTCATGATCGAGGCGCCGCCGTCGGGCATGGATTTCAGCTTGGCGACGATTCCCTGCATCGAGGTGGAGTCGCCGGGCTGGAAGATGCCACGATCCTTCATCAGCTTGCCGATGCCGGTATAATCGCGGCCATTCTGCGTATCGTAGCCGACGCGCATGATGCCGCCGTCCGGCAGACGCAGCAGGCCGGATCCCTGCACCTGGAGGAAGAAAACCTCGATCGGATCGGCGCCCCACGCGATCACCGGCGCATGGCTGTTGATGGCGCCCGCCACGATCTGCGCGCGCTCGGGATAGCGGACGAGCTTGCCGCCCGTCACCTGTCCGCGGATCCGGCGCCCCTTCAGGTCGTCGGCGAAGAGGCCGAGATCGACCTCGACCAGATCGTCCGGGCGGCCATAGATCGGCACCTCGTAACCGGCACGCCGCTCACGGGCGCCGGCGATCTCGGGCTCGTAATAGCCGGTCGCGAAGGCGCGGCCGTCTCCGATCACCGCCGCCTCGAAATAGCGGGCGAAGAAGCCCGCGGAGGGGCCGGTCCACCCCGTCGCGGCGGTGCAGGCAGGCTGCCAGTCCGCCCCGCGGGTGAGCCCCGAGCGATCGCTGCGGCGGATGAGCGAGGGACAGGTCAGGCGAAATGCCGCCAGAGCCGAGCGGGCCTCCGCCTCCTCGATGCCGAGCGAAGTGACCGGCGGCCCGGGACGTATGCCCTGCTGGGCCGCTGTGGTGCCGCTCGCGGCGGGAGCAAGCGGTGCAGGCGCGGGAGGCAGCACGCGATTGGGCGAACGGGCCGGCCCGGGCGTGCGGCTGGTCACGGCAAGCGGGCGGGTGGCTGGCTTGTGCTCCGCCGTCGGCGCGCGGCTGTCCGGCACGGCCGTGCAGGCAGCAAGCGCGAGCGCGGAGCAGAGGCCAGCGAGTAGGCCCGGACTTGCCATGCCTCGCGACACCGGTTGTCTTAGATCCATCGTCATCCCGCTCGTTCCGCGGGATCCACCCGTCTGCGCCTTCATCCGCGGGCGATTATGGCAGCGCCGACGACGGAACAAGCCCGTCGCGACGACGTGCCGCCTAGGCCCGACCACCCCGCCGGGCGACGCGTCACGCCGCCTCGTCGGTCTCGATCAGCAGCCAGTTGGGATCGTCGCTGCGCACATTGCGGCTGAACGTCCACACGTCGTGCGTCGAGACGGCATCCGACAGCGAACCGGCGACGACATGCCCGTCGGCATCGCGCGTCACTGCAGCGATATCGGCATCGAAGCGCACCGTCACCAGCGCGACCGGACCTTGCAGCTGCGCCTGATCGATCACGGCGCGCTCGATCGCGACGAGGCGATTGTCGAGGACATGGCCCGCCGCCTTGCGCTCGGCGATCGCGCCCGCGAAGGCGCCGCGCACCTCGTCATCCACCAAAGGCGCCAGCTCATCCTCGTCGCCGCGCCAAAAGGCCTCGAGGATCATGCGGTAGGCCGCCTCGGCACCCGACAGGAAGCGAGCGACATCGAAGCTCGGATCGGCCGCCACGATCGCGCGCACACCATCGCGCGCACGCGGATCGACCGCGGCATCGGCCGTCGTGCCAGCAGCAGGCGCCGCTTCGGCCACGGGGCGCGACGGCTGGACGGCAACGGGCGCCTCAACCGGTTTGGCGATCGGCTGCTCATGACCCGTACGCCGGCCTAGTACGCTGTAGAGGCGCAAACCGACGAAGAAGAACACAAGCGCCAGGATAATGATCGTTTCCACCGGACCTCCGGGACTCCGCGCACGAGGCGCCAAATGGCTACATAGGCGCGTGCGGCGCGGGTTTCAAATGGGCGGCGGGCCAAGATGGTTCCTCAGCGGGCGTGGCCGCACGGCAGGCGGATCTGCCGCCGTTCGCTGCTTCTGGGTTACCGTGGCGGAAACAATTGAAACGCGGCGGTTTCAAGCTTCGCCGGGCCGCCGCCCTTAACGGCTCCTTAGGCGCGCAGGCGCTAGGCCGCCGGAGACATGGTCGCTGAATTTGCCCTGGCTCTGGTGCTGCTCATCGGCGCGACCGCGTTTCTCGTGCGGCGTGGCTCGCCGCGCTATCCGGTGGTTGGAGCGCCGCACGCAGCGGGACATGCGGCGGGCTCGCCGTTCCTGCCGGGAGACGATGGCGACACCGCCTGCACCGTCTTCGCAGTGTGCGAGATTGACGGGTTCGAGAAGATGCGCCGGCACCTTGGCCCGGCCGCGTCCAATGCGCTCATCCGCTCGATCGCCGAGTCGATCGGGCTCATCCTGCCCGAGGCGTCGCTTGGCCGGCAGAACCGCTCCGCGATCGAGTTCGCCTGGACACCGGAGGAAAGCCAGAACGTGCAGGCCCGCCTCGCCGACCTGCTGGAGCGTTTGCCCCGCACCTACCCGCTTGAGGGATGCGCGCTCGACGTCCGGCCGCGGCTCTGTTTCCTGACCGCCGGCCCAGGCACCGCCAGCGACGAAGCGTTCGACCGGATCGAGGCGGCGCTGGCGCATCCGGCGGCGCGGCACAGCGACCTGATCGAACTGGAGACGACGCCGAATGCAGGTGCACGCAGCGACGTCGCGCTGCTGCGCGATCTGAGCATCGCGATCGCCGAGGACGCGCTCGAACTTCACTATCAGCCCAAGCTCGATTGCCGCGCGGAGACGATCGCATCGGTCGAGGCGCTGCTGCGCTGGACGCACCCGACGTTCGGCGCGATCGCTGCGGACCGGATGATCGCGATGGCGGAGGAATCGGGACTGATCCGGCAGCTGACCCGCTGGGTCATGACGCGGGCGCTGCGCGACGTGGCGGCGCTGGATGCGGCCGGCGTGCCGCTGCCCATCTACGTCAACATTTCGGGCGCGCTGCTGCCCGACGAGCGATTCGCCGCCGACGTGCTGGAGATCACGCGCGGCGCCGAACAGTGGATCGGGCTGGAGATCACCGAGACGGCGGTGATCCACGATCCGGAGCGCGCCCTAGCCAATCTGAACGCCTTCCGCGCCGCCGGGCTGAACATCGCCATCGACGATTATGGCTCCGGCCTGTCATCGCTCGCCTATCTGAAGCAGCTGCCCGCGCAGGAGCTGAAGATCGACCGGCTGTTCATCTCGGGCCTGACGACGACGCATCGCGATCCGCTGCTGGTGCGCTCGTCCATTGACCTTGCGCATGCGCTGGAGATGCAGGTGACGGCGGAGGGGGTCGACAGCCCGATGGCCCTGTCGCTGCTGACGGTCATGGGCTGCGACATGGTGCAGGGCTATCTCGTGTCGCCGCCGCTGCCGCTGGCCGAACTCATCGAGTTTCTGCGGCGCGACAGCCATGTCGCGCATATCGAGAGCGCGGCTCCTGCAATTCTTTTCGCGCGGCGATAGGCACTTGCATCCCTAACGGGAAATTATCTGCACATATCATCAGACTCGTCAGAGTTGTCCGCCTACCCCGATTCCAAGATCAGAATAGGGGCAACAGGGTGGAATCGGGACGGAAGACCGGGGCGCGCATGGCAGCGGCCCTTCTCATCGGCACGTGCCTCGGCGCGCCGGCATTTGCGGGCAAGGTGAAGTCGACGACGGCGGGCACCGTTGCGGGCGGGACGGAGATCAGCCCGCTCTATCGCAACATCAACCCGTTCTACCGGAACATCGGCGCCTTCTGGGGCGACGTGAACCCGTTCTATCGGAACATTGGCGCCTTCTGGGGCGACGTCGATCCCTTCTACCGCAACATCCAGGCATTCTGGGGCGACATCAATCCGCTCTACCGGAACATCGGCGCCTTCGGTCAGATCGTCCCCGAATATCGCAATATCGGCGCCTTCTGGGAACAGACGGGCACACTCTGGACCGGCATAGACAGCAGCTGGTCGGCGCTCGGCGCCTATCAGACCGACAAGTCCGGCTATGTCGCGCTGGCCACACAGCTGACGACGCTGCGCACGCAATCGGAGGCGTTCTTCGGCGCCGCCGTGCTGTCGCAGACGGGCAAGACGTTCGGCGCCGGCTTTGCCGATCCGATGTTCGCGAAATATGGCATCAGCCTGTCCGATCCGGCCTCGCTCGAGACGCTTAGCCCGGAGCGGCGCTCGCAATTCTTCATGGACTGGTATGACGGGCTGATGAACTTCAGCGGCACCGATCATGTCGACCACTGGATGAAGACGGCCAACTGGAAGCCGATCATCACGCAGCAACAGGGATCGGGTGCCGACACCACCATCGGCCTGATCGATTTCCACGTCGCCGGCGACAAGGATCTCCAGTCCAAGACGATCTACA
The DNA here is from genome assembly GCF_900113315.1 of Sphingomonas jatrophae. Taxonomy (GTDB): domain Bacteria; phylum Pseudomonadota; class Alphaproteobacteria; order Sphingomonadales; family Sphingomonadaceae; genus Sphingomonas_P; species Sphingomonas_P jatrophae. The sequence goes on from NZ_FOZG01000001.1 coordinate 1,456,377, forward strand.
ATGGCGGCGTGTCCACCTTCTCGAACGGGCACGGCGCCGCGGTCGGCAGCCTGATCGCGTCCGCGCATGACGGCAAGGGCGTGATGGGCATCGCGCCCAATGTGAAGATCGCTGCCTTCAATCCGTTCGATGCCAGCGGCACGGCGGATTGGCCGGACATCAAGCGCGGCATCGCCGCTGTCGCCGGCAAGGGCGCGTCGGTGATCAACCTGTCGCTCGGCGTTCCCGGCTACACGCTGGAGGCGGACTGGCGCGGCGTTTTCATGGATCCGGCGGTCAAGTCCTTCAAGGACAAGGCGATCTACGTCATCGCCGCGGGCAATGACGGCGTGACGCAGACGCAGAACGTGAACATGAAGGACACGTTCGACAACACGTTCATCATCGTCGGCTCGGTCGATCCGACGGGCAAGATCTCCGAATTCTCGAACCGGCCCGGCAGCGTCTGCCTGCTCGACGACACCGTCTGCAAGGACGATCCGAATAAGAAGATCCAGGATCAGCTGAAGGAAAGCGGCCTGCTGATGCGTCGCTTCATCGTCGCACCTGGCGAGTTGATCCTCGTGTCGGACGACAAGGGCGGCGTCACCCGCATGTCGGGCACCTCCTTCGCCGCGCCGCTCGTCTCGGGTGCGATCGCGCTGATCCACGATCGCTGGCCGTGGCTGAAGCAGCAGCCGCGCGCGGTCGCCGCCGCCATCCTCGGCTCGGCCAAGGATCTGGGCGCACCGGGTATCGATCCGGTCTATGGCGTCGGCATGCTCGACGTGGAGGCGAGCCAATCGCCGCTCAACTTCGAAACGCTGAAATATTACGTCGTCGACGGCACCAAGCAGACCGAGGTCAAGGTCGGCACGCTGGAGACGACCGGCATCCAGTCCACCTGGGAAACCAAGAACCTCTATTTTTCCGCGTTCGAGGAATTGCCCGGCGCCAAGCGCGACTTCCTCATCCCGCTGTCCAGCCGTCTGGTCGGCACGATGCAGGGCGGGCAATATTTCCAGAGCTATGTCTATGATCGCATGGTCAGCTGGCTTGGCGGCGGCACCAGCGGCTATCGCGGCTTCAGCGATGTCGGTGGCACCGGCGTGAACGTCACCGGGAGCGGATTGCGCATGGGCATGACGATGCGCGTCGCCCATCCCTTCGCCAACCGCTTCGGCGCGGGCCGGGCCAAGCTCTATTCGTCCATGACGGTGGAGGCGCCGGAGGGCGGCGCCAGCTTCACCTTCGGCCGCGGTGACGGTGCCGCGTTCGTCGGCGGGCAATCCGGCTTCGGCATGCGCGCCGATTACGACGCGCAGGTCGGCGGCGTGAACCCGGTGCTCGGCTTCGCGAGCGGCGGCGCGCATGCCAGCGCCAAGGTGCGCGCAGCCGAAGGGCTCGACATCGCGGTCGGCATGACCCGGAGCGACGCGCCGTCCACGATCGACCAGGAGATGATGGTGACCGGGCGCAACCGCGCGCAGCTCGCCCGCCTTGGCAACTACCGGGCGAACGCGGCCAACGTGCGGCTCGATTACAAGATCGACGATGCGATCCTGCTCACGGCGTCGCTGACCCGGCTGAACGAGGCGCGCAGCCTGCTCGGCGTCCGCTCGCTGGAGCCGAGCGACATCGCTGGCGGCACGATCACCGAATCGGCGACGGTCGGCGCCGACGCGCGGCTGACCGATACGCTGTCGCTCACCGCCTCCTTCACCGCCGCGCGCAGCCGCACGTCGGGGGATGCGGCGCTGCGCATCGGATCGGGCGGGCTGCTCGGCACCGCCTATCAGGTGGGGCTGACCAAGCACCGGCTGTTCGGCAAGACGGATCGCCTGCGCCTGTCGGTCGCCCAGCCGCTCCGCGTCGAGCGAGGCACGATCGACTTCAAGACGGTGGCCGTGACCGACCGCCAGACGGGCGAGATCGGCATCGTCACGCAGAGCCTGGGCGTCGCCGGCACGCCGCGCCGCTTCGTCGGCGAGATGCTCTACGGCGCGACCATGTTCGACGGCGCGGTGGACCTGTCGGCCTTCGGCCGGGGTGAGCTGACGGGCTATGAGAGCGGCATCGAGGGGCTGCCGAAATATATCGTCGGCGGCCGCTTCTCGCTCGGTCTGTAAGGTCCGTTTACCAGAGCACAACGCTTCATCCCTAGGCTCCAAGGCTACCTCGCCGCGGAGTTTGGGGATGAAGTCTGTTGCTCGCCTGATCGGGCCCGTGCTGCTGGTCGCGGCCGCCCGGGGCATCGCCGCGGAGGCACCCCGCCCGCCCGCTTTCGAGGCGGGGATCGCCGACGCGAAAGCCGCGATGATCGGCGAACCGGAAAAGGCGCTCCGCTTCGCCCGCGGCGCCGCCCGCGCCGCCGATGCGATCCAGACCCCGGACGCGCGCGCGCTGGCGCTGGCCGAGGCGCAATGGCTGGAGGGTGAGGCGCTGACGCGCGCCAACCAGCCCGACAAAGCCGATCCCGTCATCAACAAGGCGCTTGCCGAGGCCGGCCGCCTGGCGCCCGGCAGCAAGCTGGTCGGCGACCTGATGATGTCCGCCGCGACGATCGACTGGACCACCGGCCGCGTCGGTCAGGCGCTTGCCGGTTTCCAGGAGGCACACCGGCTCTACGGTCAGCTCGGCGAGAAGCGCGGCCAGGCCAAGGCGCTGCAATATATCGGAACCATCTATTTCGACGCACGCGATTACCCGCGCATGCTGCGTTACTACCGGCAGGCGGAGGAGACCTATTCGGGCGATCCCTCGCTCACCGTCTCAGCGCTCAACAATCAGGGCGACGCGCTGAAGGAGATGCGCCGCTTCCCCGAGGCTATCGCGCTGTATCGCCGCGCGCTGAAGGTGGCGCACGAGCTTGGGCCGACGCTGGAAGTGCGCATCCTCACCAACATGGCTTCGGCCGAATATCTGGCGGGGCGCCTGAGGGCGGCGGACGCCACCGCGGATCGCGGGCTCGCCATGGCTTCGCGCGAGGAGACCGGCTGGGAGCCGTTCCTGTGGGGCGTGAAGGCGCAGGCGGCCTGGGGGCGCGGCGATCTCGCCTCTGCTCAGCGCTTCATCGAGCGGGCGTTCGCCGGTCAGCCGCTCGAGCGCACCACCGTCCAGTATCGCGACTTCCACGATCTCGCCTGGCAGCTTTATCGCCGTCTCGGCGACAAGGATCGCGCGCTCGATCATCTCGCCGCGTTCAAGCGCCTCGACGACGAGATGCGCGAGGCGACCGCGTCCGCCAATTCGGCGCTGAACGCCGCCAAGTTCGACTTCGCCAATCAGGAACTGAGCATCGCCAACCTGAAGGCGGGGCAGCTGCAGCGCGACGTGGCGCTGGAACGCTCCCGCGCACGGCTGCAGAAGATCACCCTGTGGGGCCTTGTCGCCGCATTGGTCGTCGCTCTGGGCGTCGTCGCCGGCAGCCTGTTCTCGCTCTTCTCGATCCGCCGCAGCCGCAACGAGGTGCGCGCCGCCAACGATACGCTGAGCGTGACCAACGTGGCGCTCGAAAAGGCACTGAAGGCCCGCACCGAATTCCTCGCCACCACCAGCCATGAGATCCGCACGCCGCTGAACGGCATCCTCGGCATGACGCAGGTGCTGCTGGCTGATCGCGCGATGGATGCGCAGGTCCGCTCGCGCGTCGAGGTCGTCCATGGCGCGGGCGAGGCGATGCGCGCGCTGGTCGACGATCTGCTCGACGTCGCCAAGATGGAAGCGGGCGAGGCGAGCGCGGTGGAGGAGGATGTCCGCCCCGCCGCCGTACTGCGGGATGCCGTGCGCTTCTGGGGCGGACAGGCTGAGGCGAAGGGCCTCGCGCTGACGCTGGAGATCGCGCCCGACATGCCGCGCGTCATCCGCTCGGACACGGTGCGGCTGCGCCAGATCCTGTTCAATTTGCTGTCCAACGCGGTGAAGTTCACCCCGGCCGGCCACGTCACGGTCGATGCGAAGGTTGAGCCGGACAAGGACGGCGAAGCGCTGGTGCTCCGCGTGATCGATACCGGCATCGGCATCCCCGAGGATCGGTACGATGACATTTTCGAGCCGTTCCGCCAGGTCGATGGCGGCACCAGCCGGCAATATGGCGGCACCGGCCTTGGCCTCGCCATCTGCCGGAACCTCGCTGCTCTGCTGGGTGGATCGGTGACGGTGGACAGCATTGTCGGCGAAGGCTCTACCTTTACGCTGCGCATGCCGCTGCACCGTGTCGCTGCGACAGGCGCGGGCGCCGGGCGGACGATCACCTCGCTGGCCGAGGCCGACCTGCTGATCGTCGATCCCAATCCGTTGACGCAGGGCATGCTCAAGGCGGTGCTCACGCCCGCGCTGGCGCTGGTCGATACAAGCGCCGATGTGGCGGCGGTGGGCGAGCGGCTTGCCGATGCCTGCCCCGACATCGTCCTGATCGAGGCGAGCACGCTCGACATGGCGGCGCTCGCGCCCGGGATCGCAGCCGCGGTCGATGCAGGCGCGAAGGTGGCGGTCATGTTCAAGCCCGACAGCGCGCTGACCGCGGAGGCGATCGCTTCTCAGGGCGCCCTGCCCGTCGCCAAGCCGCTTGCCGCGCCGGCGCTGATCAAGCGCCTGGCTGACCAAGTTGCTGCACCCGCTCAGGAATCGCGGGAAGCGGCATGAACGCCAACTTTTCCTTAATCACGACCTGCAACATCGGTGCGGACAGGCAAGGCGGTCGATAATGCAAGTGCTCTTCGTCGAAGACGATCCGATGAACCGCCGCGTCGTGCGCGACATGCTGAGTGTCGCGGGTGCGGCGATGGAGGAAGCGGAAGATGCCGAAATTGGCCTTCGCATGATCGAACAAGGCGCGTTCAACATCATCCTGATGGACCTGCGTATGCCCGGCATGGACGGGCTGACCGCGATCCGCCACCTCCGCCAGCGCACGGACGACAAGGCGAACCTGCCCGTCATCGTCGTCACCGCCGACACCGCCGCGGACCTGCGCTCGCAATGCCTGGCGAGCGGGGCGGACGACGTGCTGCAGAAGCCGGTGGCGATGAACTCGCTGTTCGATTCGATCGGCCGCATGCTGGCCAAGGCCAGCGAAGAAGGCGCGATGCTGCTCTGAACGGCAGGCTCGCTGCCGATCATTCCGCTCGCAGTGTGACGAAGCGATCGTTGCGTTTGGGCGTCGCGGCGATCAGCCGTTCAGGCACCCGCCCCTGCTCGACCCACGTCTCCAGCGCGCGGCGTATGTCATGCACGGCATCGTCGCGGAAGCTCGGCGCTGCAAGCGACTGGCCGAAGGCGTGCGGCGCCGAGCCACCCTGGCAATGCGCCATTCCCGGCACGACGAACAGCCTCAGCGCGCCGCCAAGCGCGGCCGAACGGGCGCGTAGCTCCGTGAGCCCGACCTCCGGCGGCGTCACCGCATCCGCGTCGCCCACATAGGCGATCACCCGCCCGCCACGACGCGCAAACGGCGCGAGCGATCCGATGGCAAAGGTCTGTCGCAATCGATCTTGGCGCATGGTCGGGAACAGATTGCGCCGCGCCTGAACGGCAAAGGCGCGCTGCGACGGCGGTGATGCGTTGCGCGAGAGGATCCAGCGTGCCCACTCCCCTGCATCGGCCGTGACCAGCGGATAGCCGCTCTGCACGATAGTCATGAGAGCGTGCCGTTGCGGCTTGCTGAGGCAGAGCGGCCCGGCACGGCAGCGGGCGAGCCAGCGCGGATCGGCACGCGCGGCGATGCTCCAGCGGGCGACATCGGCTGCGGTGAAGCGGGCGCCCGGCCGATCGAGGCTGGCGGCGATGGTGGCGAACGCTGCCAGTGTCGCAGGCCAGCGCACGGCCGGTGCGCCGACGATCAGCCCGTCCCACTCCGCCGGCCAGCGCGCGCCCGCGACCAGCGCTTGCCGCCCACCGAAGGAACAGCCCATGAAGTAGCGGCGGCGTGCGGGACGGCCGTAATAAGCGGCGATGATGCGGCGGGCGACCGCGGGTGTGTCACCGATCGAGCGCCAGGCATAATCGAGGATGAGATCGGGGCGCTCCTTCGCCCAGCGCGCATCGAAGCCGCTGCCGGCGTGGCCCGTATCCGTCGCCGCTGCCACGTCGCCGCGCCGCGCCGCCTCGGCCAGAACCGCGCTCGGGATGGTGCCGGCGAACCCGCCATTGCCCATCTGGTAATAACGGCCGCTCCACCGCGCGGCTTCGGGCAGGCGCAGCTCGATCCGGATCGCCGACCGCGGGCGAGGCCGGGCCATCGCACGCACGACGCAGGCGCCATCCTCGATTGCCGCGCTCAGGATCTGCAGCGTCGGCGTGCCCTGCCGCGCCAGCGCCGCACAGGGTGGCGCAGCACCGGCCAAGAGTAGCGCCAGCGCCGCCATCCCCATGTCAGGCGGCCGCGTCCCACGCGAAGCGGAAGGGCGTGGCGGTGGGGTCGACACCGGCCAGCATCATGCCCTGCCCGCGGGAGGCATGGCGATCGTTCAGCTGCACGTCCGCGGGATCACGCAGTTGCACCAGCAAGGTGGTGCGCGCCTCGTCCGAGCGATTGAGCCCCGATCCGTGCGCCAGCAGGTAGGAGAAGACGATCATGTCGCCCGCCTTCGCCGGCAGCGGGGTCGCGCCGGCGAGCGGAAAGCGATCCTTGGCCAGGTGATGGTCGGCGCCGACGGCGGGGAGCGGGCCCAGCGCGTGGCTGCCGGGGTAGACGCGCAGGCAGCCACGCTCCTCCGGCGCATCGTCGAAATGGAAGATCATCGCGATCAGCGAGTGGTCGCGGTGCGGGAAATAAGGATGATCCTGATGCATCGGGAAAGGCGAGCCCTGCTCGGGCGGTTTCACGAACATCTTGGTGTGGTGAAGCTGGACGTTGGGCCCGATGATCGACTGCGCCGTGCCGGTCACGCGCGGATCGAGCAGAAGGCGGGTGAAGGCAGCGGAGCGGAACTGCACGTCGTGGCAGTGGATGAGGCGGGTGGCACCATCCTTCACGCTCTCCCACGTCGCGTCGGTCGGCCCCTGCCCCTCGGCAATGGCGTGAACCTCGGCACGGTAGGCGGCCGCCTCCTCTGGCGAGAACAGGCCGCGCAGGTGGAGGTAACCATCGCGTCGATAAGCATGGATCTGGTCCGGGGTGAGCATCGTCATCGGCAAGGCTCCTTCGGTGCAACAGTCGCGCAGCGGGCGCGCCGCCGCCATTGGCAAAAGCGAACCTTGTGGTAGAAAATCATGCATGACACCGCTCGATTGGCCGCTGGCGACGGTGCCGCGCATTCATGTCGCCGGGCGGTTTCCGCTGGCTGACCGCGCGTTCGGCACCAGCTACCGCAGTGTCACGCACGCGCTCCATCTGCACCATTATGCCGGCCGCATGCGGCTGGCCGGCGGAGAGATCGAGCTGGCGGACGGAGACGTGACGCTGAGCCCGGCGGGGCTCGTCTCGGCCTATGACCTGACGGCCGGCGGGCATCACTGGTGCGTCCACTTCACCGTGGCGGACGCTGCGGCGGACAGCTGCGCCCTGCTGCTGCACCGTGCGCTCGGGGCTGCGGCGCTGGCGTTTCGCGAGCGACTGGCGCATGTCGCCGCGCTGCATGCGCGGGGCGATCCGCTGGCCGCCGCGCAGGCCGGACTGGCGCTGCAACAGGCTCTGCTGTGGCTGGCGGACAGCGCGGGACAGGCCAGCCCGAGCGCCGCGGAGCAGGCCGCCGCGATCATCGACGCGCGTTTCGACGAACCGCTCACCCCCGCGGCGATCGCCCGGGCGGTCGATCGCTCGCCCGCACATCTCGCCCGCGCGTTCCGCGCACGGTTCGGCACGACGATGCCGCACCGGCTGCTGCTGCGGCGCGCCGAACATGCGCGCTACCTGCTGGAATCGACCGATCTGCCGGTGTGGCGCGTCGCCGAGCGCGTCGGCATCCCCGACGCGCAGCACTTCAACAAGACGCTCCGCCGCCTGCTCGGCGCCAGTCCCAGGGCGATCCGGGCGGGTGGTATGGGTGCGAAGGTCGATCCCGACCGCTGACGCGATCAGCGGCGCCTTACCGCGCGTTCCACGCCAGCCAGATCGCCGCGGTCCACGAGAAATCGTCGCCGCCGCTGCCGGTGCCGTCGATCGGGCTGAACGCCTCGTAGAAGCCGTTGCGCGCGATCAGGTCCAGCGTGTCCTGCCGCACCTTGGCGGCCGAGCCGGCGTGACCTGCCTCGGCCAGGCCGGTGCCGATCATCCAGTTGACCACCGCCCACACCGGCCCGCGCCAATAGCGGATCATCTGGAAGCCGGGATCGTCCGGATCGAGGCTGGGCATCAGATGCGCCACGCGCCCGGCGATCCGCTCGAGATGGGCGAGCATCGCCGCATCCTTTGCCGGATCACTGACACCCGCATAGAAGCTGAGGAACGACGCGCTGGTGACGAAGCCCGAGTGACGGCCGGTGAGCAGATCGCGCGAGCACCACGTGCCCTTCGCCTCATCCCACAACCAGCCGATGCCGGCCTCCGCCCGCGCGATCAGGCCGCGCAGTTCCTCGGCGTCGGCGCCCCGGCCGAGCGCCTCGGCGAGCGCCAGCAGATCGCGATTGGCGCGCAGCAGCATCATCGACATGCCGACATCGGCGACGCGGAACGGGTTGGTCGCCGCGATCCTGGCATGATCCCAGCCCTGCGCACGGCCATATTGGACGAGCGCCAGATAGCGATCATATTCCAGCTTGGTCGGCCGCATCTTGGCATCGAGATGGCCGGTGTCGCGGCGGACATAGTCACCGACATTGGTGATATCGATCGGCTCGCCCGGCGCATCCCACTCCGGCGAGTTGTCGCGCCCCGTCTCCCACGGATGCAGCGCCACGACGATGCCGCGCCCTTCCGGATCGCGATTGCGCGCGAACCAGCGATGCCACTCCAGCAGCTTCGGGAACAAGGCGGCGGCGCGCGAACGATAGGTGTCCGCCTCACCCGCGGCCACGGCGCTATCCCACAGTTGCCGCAGCATCGTTGCCGCGACCGGTGGCTGCGTGATGCCCGACGTCATCGGCGTGCGATCAGTGCCCCAGACGGCAGGCCCGGGAAAATAACCGGGATCGTCCTTCCAGAAGACGATGTGCGGCACGAAACCGTCCTCCCACTGTGCGCTGAACAGCGATTCGATCTCCGCCCACGCGCGATCCCGGTCGAACGTGTCGAAGCCCATCGCGACGAACGCCGAATCCCAGTTCCACTGGAACGGATAGACCCGGCCGTTCGGCACGGTGTAGCCGCCGCGATCATTGGCGCGCAGGATCGCGCGGGCGGCTTCGTTCAGATCGTCCGTCATGCCGGTGTCGAGGCCTCTCAGAAACTGAACGTCGCGCGGGCGAGGATGCGGCGCGGCAGCACCGGGCGGCCGACGAAGTAGGCGCCGCCCGTTGTCTGCGAGGCATCCTGGCGGGGTGAGCCCTCGGTGGTGGCGTCGGTGTTGAACAGGTTGAACACATTGACGCCGACGCGCACCGAATTGGCCCCGATCGGCACCTTGTAGCCAGCATCGAGGTTGAACACGTTGAAGCTCTCGAGCTTGATCGCGTTGTTGGCGGCCGTGTAATTGTTGCCGGTATAGTTGGTGAAGAACGACGCATCGAGCGCGCCGTCGTCATAATAGAGGCCGGCATTGTACAGGATGTTCGGCTGCCGCTCCAGCTCGTTGCCGATGTTCGCCGGAGTCGTGTCGAACTCGGTATATTTGTGATCCTGCAGCGTCACATTGCCCTCGAAGCGCAGGGCACGGGTGATGCGGGCGCTGAGCGTCGCCTCAAGGCCGTAGGACCGCGTGGCGACGATGTTGACGACTTCCTGCAGCCCGCCTCCCGGCGCGTTGATGAACAGCACCTGCCGGCGATTGGACAATTCGGTGTAGAGGCCGGCCAGCGTCGCGGTGATCGGACCGCTGCCATATTTCACGCCGACCTCGGCCTGCTTGATCACCTCCTCCTTGTAGGAGGCGGGCTGGCCCAGCGCATTGAACGTGACCGAGCGGATTTCCGGGAAGAAAAAGCCGCGCGAAGCATTGGCGTAGATGTTGAACGTGTCGGAGACCTTGTAGAGCGCGCCCGCGGCGATCGCCCAGGCGGTGGCATCCACGTTGGCGGTCAGGAACGTGTCATTGCCCCATTGCACGTCGCGGATCGGCGTCGCGAGGTTGGGCGTGGTCGTATCCGTCACGAAGGTGGCGGTACGCTCACGGCGAATTTCGCCCTTGAAGCGCTCGATACGGCCACCGAGGTCGAAGTTGAAGCGCCCCGCTTCCATCTGGTCGGCGAAGTAAGCGGCATAGCGTTCCGCCGAGTGGCGGTTGTTGACGTAGGTATTGCCCGCATTGCTGAGGCCGCCCGCCGAGACGACGGTGACGGCGCCCGTGGTCGGGTTGCGCACGCTGAGGTTCACCAGCCGCGGCTGGTTGTTGAACTCGGCGAGGATCGTCGTCGTGACATTCTCGTCGCGTGCCCAGGCGTCGGCATAGAAGCCACCCAGCGTGAAGGTATGCTCGACCGCGCCGGTGGTCAGATCCTTGGTGACGTTCAGCTCGGCGGTGAAATCATGCGCCGGGCGGTTGCGATCGGTGAAGCGGTTGGCGAACAGCAGATAGTTGCCCGGCACCGCGGATCCGTCGTCGGCATAGGTGAAGGTGGCGTTGGCCAGCGTGCCCAGATTGCGATTGGTGAGGAAACCCTGCAGCGTCTCCGGCACGTTGACGATGCCGTCCCCGTCCGACCACAGGCCGAACTTGTGCTTGTATTCCGAGTATTTGGCGCGGCCGTTGATGCCCCAGTCGCCTCCGAGATCCTTGTCGAACGCCAGCGCCACCTGGCCGCCGCGCGTGCGGACGCCATCGGTGATGTCGGTCTGGAAGCGGCCGTCCGGCGTATTGTAGCCGATGCCCGCGACATCCGGCGTCATCACCTGCTTGACCTTGTTGCCGTCATTGCCGGCGATCCGGCTGCGGCTCCGGCCATCGAGCGGCACGGGCAGGTAGAATTGCACCTGATCGTCGATCCACTGGCCGTAGAGCGTGACCGAGCCGCTATTGTCCGGGAACTTGTACTTCAGGTTGCCGCGGATCTGATAGCCCTTGGTGTCCAGCCCGGTGCGGATCGGACCCTCGTCGTAGCGATAGTAGCCGGACAGCGCGTAATAGAGGTTGCCGCCGAGCGGACCGCTGATCGCCGCATCGCCGCGGTAGCGATCGCGCTGGCCGGCTTCGAGCTGGACGGTGCCGTGCGTTTCCTCGCCGCCTGTCTTGGTCATGTAGTTGATCAGGCCCGCGACGGAGCCGGGACCGAACAGGTTGGACACGCCGCCGCGCACGAACTCCAGCCGCTCCAGCCCGAGATCGTTGCGGAAATAGACGTCGAAGGCGGACGAGTTGAGGCCGAAGGTGGAGAAGACCGGGATGCCGTCATACATGAGCGGCGTGAACTGATACTGCCCGCCCGACGGCAGGCCGCGAATGAACACGTTGGTGGCAACTTCGCCGCCGCCCGCATCCGCCTTGATCGTCGGGATGGTGTTGAGAATGTCGGCCTGGCTGCTGACGCCGGTCTTGGCCAGACGCCCCTCGTCCACCGAGGTGACTGCCAGCGGCGTGTCCAGCGCGATACGGGCGCGGCTGGTGCCGGTGACGATGATGTCCGCTTCGCTCGGCTGCTCGACGGCGGGCGCGGCGGCACCGCCCGGCGGCGTCGGCTCGGGCGGGGCGACGCCGGCCTGCTGTGCAGCGGCGGGTGCAGCAATCGCGGTCAGCGCAGCGGCGGCGAGCAGCGTGGCACGGCGGCTGCGGAACAACACGAAACGGTTCATCTATCCCCTCCCATCGTTGGGCGGGTTTGAGCCACCGCCCCTGTCGTGGTGACCCACGCATCTGCCTTAAGCGTGAGCGGGGGGCCGCATGGGCGGTAGAGGGTTTTGGCGCAACGATCTGTTGCTCGTTTCGCAACAGCGGCCTAGCGCTGCCTTGTACGGCAAAGGTGGGACATGCTCGATCTCGGTGACCTGATGGTCTTCTCCAAGGTGGTCGAGACGGAGAGCCTGACCAAGGCAGGCCAGATCCTCGGCCTGCCCAAATCCACCGTCAGCCGCCGCGTCTCACGCCTGGAGGAGCATCTCGGCGTGCAGCTGCTGCACCGCTCCACCCGCGCGGTCACGGTGACGCAGGATGGCGCGCTGTTCTTCGAATATTGCCTGCGTTCGATCGGCGTGCTGCGCGACGGCGAGCGCGCATTGCAGAACCAGAGCCGTACGCCGCAGGGCGTGGTGAAGATCGCCATCCCCTATGTTTTGGGACAAAGCCTGATCGCGCCGCTGCTGGCGGACTACCTGCAAAACTATCCCGATGTCCGGCTCGTCTCCGTCCTGTCCGACGATGCGGTGGGGCTGCTGCGATCCGGCTTCGATGTGGCATTGGCCGTGGGGCCGTTCGCCGATTCCGGGCTGATCGCGGTCAAGCTGGGGACGACCGAGTGCGGTGCTTTCGCCTCGCCCGGCTATCTCGAACGCAAAGGCGCGCCGCAGAGCCATGTCGAACTGCCGCGGTTCGACCTCCTCGCCACGGGCACCGTCGACCGGCGCCAGCGCTGGAGCCTCCACAAGGGCGATGCGCAGGTGACGGTGGAATTCCTGCCGCGGCTGGTGTGCAACGATCTGCTGCTGCTGCGCCAGGCAGTGATGGCGGAACTCGGCATCGCCAGCCTGCCCGCCTTTCTGTGCAAGCACGATCTGGCTGAGGGCCGCCTGATCGAAGTGCTGCCGGGCTGGCAGGCGGCTGACATGAGCTTCTTCGCCTTGTTCGCCGATCCAAAGGGAGTGCCGGTCCGCGTGCGCTCACTGATCGACCATCTGGTCGAGCATCTGCGCCCGACCCTTTCTTGGGACATCGGCTGACCTGTTGCGCTGAGCGGAACAGTCTGTTCCGTCGAATGGCCCTTGGCGGCCGCACGCCCGCGCTTCAGCTTCAAAGCGAAACAGCCGGCAACAAGCCCGGCCAGGGAGGATCGCATCGAACAGTCCGCTTCAGACGAAGCCGCATCGGATCTGCGCGCGCTGTTCGACGAAGCGGTGCGCGCCGTCTCGGCCGAGGCGGCGATGCCGCGGACGATGCCGGTGCCGTCACATGGCCGCTCGGTGGTGATCGCGGTCGGCAAGGCGGCGGCGGCGATGATGCAGGTGGCGCAGGCGCGCACGCCCAAGGGCCACGCCATCGAGGGTCTCGTCGTCACGCGGCACGGCCACTTGCCGGAAACGCCCCCCGAGAATGTCGAGCTGATCGAGGCAGGACACCCCTACCCCGACGACAACAGCATCCGAGCCGCGCACCGCGCGCTCGAGATCGCGCACGGCCTGTCCGCGGGGGACCGGTTGCTGGTGCTGCTGTCAGGCGGCGGCTCCGCGCTGCTCGCCGCGCCTGCGCCGGGGCTGGACCTTGCCGACAAGCAGGCGATCACGCGGGCGCTGCTGCAATCGGGCGCGACGATCGAGGAGATCAACTGCGTCCGCAAGCACCTGTCCGCGATCAAGGGCGGGCGGCTGGCGGTGGCGGCCGGTGCCGCAGCGGTGACGACGTGGATCATCTCGGACATTCCCGGCGACGATCCGTCCTTCGTCTCCTCCGGGCCGACCGTGGCGGATCATACTGACCTTGCCTCCGCACGCGAGATCCTGGCGAAATACCGCATCGATCCGCCCGCCTCGGTCGCGCGCGCTCTGGCGGATCCGGCGAACGAGACGCCGCCCGCCGACAGCCTCGGCCTTGCCGGCGGGGAGACGGTGGTGATCGCCCGCGCCCGCGATGCGCTGGCAGCGGCGGGGCAGCATGCCGCCTCCCTCGGCTATCATGTCACAAATCTGGGCGACAACATCCAGGCGGAGGCGCGCCATCTCGGTGCCGGCCACGCAGCGCTCGCCCGCCGGCTGGCCAAGGACGGCAAGCCGCGCGCGATCATCTCGGGCGGCGAGGCGACGGTGACCGTCGTCAACAAGGCCGGGCGCGGCGGGCGCAATCTCGAATATCTGCTCAGCCTCGCCATTGCGCTGGACGGTGCGCCGGGGATTTCCGCACTCGCCTGCGATACGGACGGGATCGACGGCACCGAGGATGCGGCCGGCGCCATCGTCACGCCCTCCACCCTCGCCCGCGCCGCGGCGGCGGGGCTCGATCCGGCGGCCCATCTAGCCCGCAACGACGCCTATCTGTTCTTCCAGGCGCTGGGCGATCTGGTGATCACCGGGCCGACGCTGACCAACGTGAATGATTTCCGCGCGATCCTGATCCGCGCCGAGCCGGGAGAGCGATGATGGACGGACGGACCGCGCCACGGGATCGCTACCCCTGGCTGCTGATCGGGCTGCTGTGGATCGTGTCCTTCCTCAACGCGGCGGACAGGTCCGTCATCGTGGCGGTGATGCCGTCCATCCGCGATGAATTCGGCCTCTCCCCGACGCAGCTCGCGCTGGTGCCGGCGGTCTTCTTCTGGGTCTATGCCGTCGCCGCCCTGTTCACCGGCCGGCTGGGGGACAGCGCGCGGCGGACGCGCGTGGTGATCTACGGCCTCGTCTTCTGGAGCCTGGCCACGGGCCTCGTGCCGCTGTCGACCGGCTTCGTCATGCTGCTCGCCACGCGCGCGATCGTCGCCGCAGGTGAGTCGACCTATTATCCCACGGCCACCGCGCTGATCGGTGACTGGCATCGCACCGCCACGCGCAGCCGTGCGCTCTCCATCCACCAGACCGCAGTGTTTGCCGGATCGGGCCTGGGCGCACTGATGGCCGGCGCCATCGCCGATCACCTCGGCTGGCGCGCCCCCTTCCTGATCTTCGCAGCACTTGGCGTCATATGGGCGGTGGCGCTGATCAGGCTGCTGCGGGACGCGCCGATCCGCCATACCGCGGCAGAGGCAGGCCGGACGCAGGAGCCCTACGGCATCGTTCTCGGCATCAAGCCCGCCATCATGCTGTTCGCCGTGTTCTTCCTGGCCAACGGCGTTGCCAATGGCGTGACGGTGTGGGCGCCGACCTTCGTTCACGACATGCTGGGCGAAAGCCTTGCCGGCTCCGCTTTGTACGGCTCGGCCAGCATCAACATCGCCGGCTTCTTTGCCGTGCCCTTGGGCGGGCTGCTGGCGGACTGGCTGGCCAAGCAGACGCCGATCGGCCGCTTCTACACGCTCGCCATCGGCCTTGCCGTCGCCGCCTTGCTGCTGCTGCCGATGGCGTGGGCGACATCCGGCGCGCAGGTCGGGCTGGTGCTGATCGGAACCACGCTCGGCAAGGGCCTGTTCGACGGCTGCATCTATGCCGCGATGCAGGACGTGGTGCCGCCGCATGCCCGCTCCACCGCGGTCGGCATGATGACGACGTGCGGCTTTCTCGGCGCGGGCCTCGCCCCCCTCTTCATCGCGCAAGCGGCGGGCGCGCTGGGCATGGCGGGGGCGCTGGCGTCGCTCGCCGCGCTCTATGCGCTCGCGGTGCTGCTGCTCTTGGCGACGCGGGGGATGACGGCACGGGCGGTCGCTGCCAATGCGGAGGTGACGGCGTGACCGGATCGGCTCTCATCCTGACCGCGCCGCGGACGCTGGCGTTCGACCCAATCCCCGATGCGCCGCTCGCTGCCGGGGAGGTGCGCATCCGCACGCTCTTCTCAGGGATCAGCGCGGGCACCGAGCTGACCCAATATCGTGCCACCAGCCCGTTCATGTCACGCCGCTGGGACGAGACGCGCCGCCTGTTCGCGCCCGCCGATGCGCCGAGCTGGGACTGGCCGGTGCGCAACCTCGGCTATGAGGAAGTCGGCGAGATCGTCGAGCTTGGCGGCGCGATCGACGGGCTGAGCGTCGGCCAGCATGTCTACGGCACGTGGAACCACCGCACGCACCATGTCGCCACCGCCGATTATGCGCGCGAGCGGCTGATGCCCGCAGGCGCCGATCCGCGGACCGGCATCTTCAGCCATATCGGCGCAGTGGCGCTGAACGGGGTGCATGACGCGCAGATCCGCATCGGCGATATCGTGGCGGTGTTTGGGCTCGGCGTGCCAGGCCAGATCGTCGCGCAGGCGGCACGCGCTTCCGGCGCGCGGGTGATCGCGGTCGATCCCGATGCGGGTCGGCGCGCGGTGGCGCAGCAGTTGGGCGCGCACGAGGCGATCCCGGCGGAAGGTGCCGCCGAGGCGATCAAGACGCTGACGGGCGGGCGCGGCGCGGATGTCTGCATCGAGGTGTCGGGCGCGGCGCCGGCTCTGTCCGAGGCGATCCGGGCGGTGGCCTATTCGGCGCGCGTGGTCGCGATGGGTTTCTTCCAGGGCGAGATTGCGGGTCTGCGGCTGGGAGAGGAATTCCATCACAATCGCGTGCAGCTGATCTGCTCGCAGATTTCGGGCGTCGCGCCGGAGGCGAGCTATCGCTGGACCAAGCCGCGGCTGTGGCGCGCCGCCATCGAGCTGCAACAGGCGGGCACGCTGAACCTCCTGCCGCTTATCAGTCACCGCGCGCCTTTCGCCGAAGCGCCAGCCCTGTTCGCCCGGCTCGATGCCGGCGAGCCGGGCCTGTTGCAGGCGATGCTGGAGTTCGACGCATGAGCCTGCGCGTGGCCCTGCTCGGCTGCGGCGGCATCGCCGCGCGGCACGCCGCCGCCGCGAAGGCGGTCGGTCTCGATCTGGTCGCCGGCTGCGGGCGCGACATGGGCCGAACGGAGGCTTTCACCGCCGAGCATGGCGGCGAGCCGTTCATCGATCTCGATCGCATGATCGACGCCACGGCCCCCGACCTGATCATTGCCACCCTGCCCCCGTTCAACCGCCACGGCGAGATCGAGCATGTCGCGTCACGCGGCATCCACCTGCTCGTCGAAAAGCCGATCGCGCTCGACATGGCGGCGGGCGAGCGGATGGTGGCAGCGGCCGAGGCGGCAGGCGTCGTCGCCGCGGTCGGCTTCATGTACCGGTTCGGCGATGCGATCCGCGCGTGGCGAGCCGCCGACACCGGCCCCGCCGGGCTCTATGCCGGCGCCTACCACTGCAATGCGCTGCACGCATCGTGGTGGCGCGAGGAGGCGAAATCCGGCGGGCAGATGCTGGAGCAGGTGATCCACCAGATTGACCTGATCCGGCACCTGATGGGCGAGCCGGACAGCGTTTATGCGCGCCGTGCCAACCTCTTCCACGGCAGCACGCCCGGCTATGACGTGGAGGATGTCTCCGCCATCCTGTTCGGCTGGGATGACGGCCGTCTCGCCACGCTGAACGCCTCCAACATCGCGACGCCCGGCGTGTGGCACAAGGAATGGCAAGTCTATGCCGAACGCATGACCGGGCGCTTCGCCAGCTGGAACGAGGCGGTGATCACGCCGGTCAGCGATCCCGCCGCAGCGATCACGATCGCCGGCGACACCAACCCGTTCGAGGCGCAACTCGCCGACATCGCCGCGGCGATCCGCGACAGGCGCCAGCCACATGTGCCGCTGCGTGAAGGCGCGGCGAGCCTGAAGCTGGCGCTGGCCGCCCGCACTTCGGCGGATGCGCGACAGGAGGTCCGGCTTGCACGCTGACTTCGCACGCCGCGGCATCAAACTGGGCGTCCCCGAGCCGCTGATCGACGGAGCGGTGCCGCCACATGGCCCGCTCGAGATCGGCCCGGCCGCGATGGTCTGGCCGCTCGACTCCGGTGGCACCGTGCGGATGACGGTTGCCGAGGATGGCGACATGCTGCGCATCGACGTGACGCTGATGGGCAACGCGCCGCCGCCCTTGTCGCTCGGCCTCCGCTTTGCAGAAGTTCGCGGTGCCGAGCGCTATCTGCGCAACGGCTATCAAAGCTGGGACGGCAGCTATTTCGTCGCACCCGGCACGCCCGCGGGCGACGGGCCGCCCGCCAAGGCCCCGACGCTCGGCTTCGCCGCGACCGCGCTGCTGCCAGCAGGGCGCGAAGCCGCGCTGGTGCTCGGCTTCGAGCGGCACGACCGGTTCCAGACGCGGTTCGGTTTCGGCGGCGATGCGGCCGCGATGCAGCTGGACGTCGAGACCCTGCTCGACCGTACGGGCGCGATGCAGGCTGAAACGCTGTTGCTGTTCGACGGCGAGGGCGTGGAGGCGCAGCTGCGCCGCTGGTCCGCGCTGGTCGCCGCCGCATCGCCGCTGCCGCCGCGCTTGCCCGAGCGGCGGCTGACGGGCTGGTGTTCCTGGTACAATCTCTACGCCGCGATCGACGAAGGCTCGATCCGCGAGCATCTCGCCGCGGCACGCGACTTCCGCGATCGGCACGCCGTCCCGCTCGACATCTTCCAGATTGATGACGGCTTCACCCCTGAAATGGGCGACTGGCTGGACGTGAAGCCGCAATTCGCCGGCGGCATGGCGCCGCTGCTGGCGGAGGTGGCGGCGGCCGGCTTCGTGCCGGGGCTGTGGTTCGCGCCGTTCCTCGTCGGCAATCGCAGTCGCCTGTTCACCGACCATACCGACTGGCTGGTGCAGGACATCGCAACCGGCGGCCCGCTGGTCGCCATGCGGTTCTACGGCGAGTTTCGCTGGCACAAGCGATCCGAGGAATATCACGTTCTCGACGTCACCCACCCGGAGGCCGCCGCCTATATTTCAGGCGTCGTGCGCACCTGGGTGCACGAATGGGGTGCGCGCTACCTGAAGGCAGACTTTCTGCTCCACGGCGCCGAATATGGGCCCGAGCGCGCGCGCTGGCACCAGCCCGGCCTGTCGCGGATCGCCATCTGGCGCCGGATGATGACGCTGATCCGCGAGGCGGCGGGCGAGGACGTGCTCATCTCCGGCTGCGGCAGCCCGCTCTGGGCGTCTGTCGGCCTGGTCGATGCGGTGCGCATCGGGCGCGATATCGGCGTCAGCTGGCATGGTGAATATTCGGCCGAGAGCCTGCTGCGCGACCTTCAGAGCCGCAACCATGCGAACGGGACGTTGTGGCAGGCGGATCCCGACTGCGTGCTGCTGCGCGATCGCTTCCACGAGCTGACCGACGCCGAGGTGGACGCACTCGCCCACTTCGCGGCGGGCGCGGGCGGCGTGCTGATGACCAGCGACCGGCTGGACGAGCTGCCACCCACCCGCGCGCAGCTCTTCGCGGACCTGCTGCGTCAGCAAACACCGGGGTGGAGCTTCCCGCGTCTCGGTCACGACGACACGGTGATCGAGCAGGTTTCGCGCGAGTCCGCACCGCGGCGGTGGTTGTTCAACCTTGGCGACAAGCCGGTTGCGGTGGACGGCGTGGCACTCGCTCCGCACGCCATGGCAGCCACGCCGCGCTAGCGACAGGTCGAGGCGCGGGAGGGGGCCGCGCCTCGCTCCTTTCAGTCCGGCAGGCTCAGATCTGCGCCAGCCCGCCGTCGACGAACAGCTCGCTGCCCGTCATGTAGCTGCTGTCGTCCGAGGCAAGGAACGCCGCCGCGCCCGCCGTCTCGCTGGGATTGCCGAGCCGCCCGAGCGGCGTGCTGGCACCCAGTTCCTCGAACGCCTCTGCGCCGACGACATCCAGCGCAAGGTCAGTCCGCGTCGGCCCGGGTGACAGCACGTTCACGCGGATCCCTGTGCCGCGCAGATCCTGCGCCCAGCTGCGCGCGAGGTTCCGCACCGCCGCCTTGGTCGCGCTGTAGACGCTAAATTGCGGCGTTCCCATCTCGCCCGTGGTCGAGCCGGTCAGGATGATCGATCCGCCTGCCTTCATCAGCGGCAGCGCCTTCTGCACGGTGAAGATCACGCCCTTCACGTTGATGTCGAACGTCTGCTCGTACTGCTCCGGCGTGATCGCGCCGAGCGGCGCGAACGAGCCGGTGCCCGCATTGGCCAGCACGATGTCCACGCCGCCGCGCTCCGCCCTCACCGTCTCGTACAGCCGATCGAGATCGGCGAGATCGCTGACCGAGCCGCGGACCGCGCGGGCATTGTCGCCGAGCGTCTGCAGCGCCGTGTCCAAGAGCTCCTGCCGCCGGCCGAAGATGTAGACGAACGCGCCTTCATCGATGAAGCGCTTCGCCGAGGCGAGCCCGATGCCGCTGCCGCCGCCTGTCACCACCGCCGTCTTGCCTGCCAGTCTGTCCATGTCGCGTCTCCGTGGTCCTGAGGAGCCGCGTAGCTGGCGCGCCACTCACCTATGGACAAGTATGCACCTTTTGGTAAGTACCCCCATGGCTGACATTTCCCCCGCCCCCGCCTTCACCTGCGGTCTTGATGCGACGCTGCGTGTCATCGCCGGCAAGTGGAAGCCGCTGATCGTCTATTTCCTGGCGCAGTCCCCGAACCGTTATGGCGAGCTGAAGCGCGCCGTCCGCGGTGTCAGCGACAAGATGCTGATCCAGCAGCTGAAGGAGCTGGAGGCGGATGGCCTCGTCAGCCGCACCGATTACCGGGAGGTGCCGCCCAGGGTCGATTATGCGCTCACCCCGCTCGGTCGCAGCCTGTCTGAGGCCCTGGCGCCGCTCTGCGCCTGGGGATCCGACAATATGGAGGAGGTCAGCCGCGTCTTTGCCGAACGCGAGACGTGGACGCGCAAGTCCGCCTCAAGCTAAACCGATTGTTTCGAAAGGTTGCCAGCGCGGACGCGGCCTCTATCATCCAGAGCCGTCGGTTGTTCGAGATCTGGAAGCGAGAAACGATGACCCTTTGCCGCCGCGATGTGGGACTCCTGCTGCTCGGTGCCGGCGCGGCGGGGCTGCTGCCGGGTGGCGCGCGCGCCGCCGCGGGCAACCGGGTGGTCTGCGTCTCCAAGCAGATCAACGAATTCATCTTCGATATCGGCGCGCAATCGCATCTTGTCGCGCGTGATCTGACCTCGATCCAGCCGCCGCAGATCCGGCGGCTGCCCTCCGTCGGCTATCATCGCGCGCTGAGCGCGGAAGGCATCATCTCGATGCGGCCAAGCGTGCTGCTGACCGACGGCAATGTCGGGCCGGAGCCGGTGCTGGCGCAGGTGCGCTCGGTCGGCGTTCCGATCGAAACGATGGAGCCGGGCACTACGCCCGAAAGCGCGCAGGCGCTGATGCTGCGCCTCGGCCGCTATTTCGGACGGGACGCCGCGGCGCGCACGGTCGTCACCCGGTGGCGCGGCGAGATGGCGCGTGCCCTGGCCGACATGCGCCGCTT
Organism: Sphingomonas jatrophae; assembly: GCF_900113315.1. Taxonomy (GTDB): domain Bacteria; phylum Pseudomonadota; class Alphaproteobacteria; order Sphingomonadales; family Sphingomonadaceae; genus Sphingomonas_P; species Sphingomonas_P jatrophae. The sequence goes on from NZ_FOZG01000001.1 coordinate 1,477,466, forward strand.
TGCCGGCAAGCCCCGCCCACGCGTGCTGGTGATCCACTTCGGCCAGCTCAACAACAGCTATCTCGGCCTGTCGCGCGGCGGCCCGGCGGATGCGATCGTTGCCTGGGCGGGCGGCGTCAACGCGGTCGGACAGGTCGGCGGCATGGCGCGGCTCACGCCCGAGATCATCGCCGCCGCCGCCCCGGACATCATCATCGCGACCGATGTCGGCTATGACCGCTATGGCAGTGCGGAGCGGTTCCGCAGCCTGCCGGGCATCGCGCTGACCCCCGCGGGCAAGTCGCTCGCCATCCATCGCATCTTCGAGAGCGAGATCATGTATTTCACGCCCCGCACGCCTGCGGCGCTCCGCAAGGTGGCGGGCTGGCTGCACCCGGCGCGCTGAGCGCCGTGCGCGGCTTGGCCTGGAGTCGGGTCCAGCTGCTGCTGGCGGCGGCGCTGCTGCTGGCGGTGCTGGCGGCGCTCTGCACCGGTGCCTTCTTCTTCCCGCCGGCGCAGGTGCTGCGTTTTGCCGGACAGTCGCTGGGCCTTGTCGCCGAAGGGGAGGACACGTTCGAGCGCAACGTGTTCCTAATGCTGCGCCTGCCCCGTGTGCTGCTGTGCGGGCTGACCGGCGCGACGCTCGGCCTGTCGGGCGCCCTGATGCAGGGCCTGTTCCGCAATCCCATCGTCGAGCCGGGCCTGGCCGGCACGTCGAGCGGTGCGGCGCTGGGCGCGTCGATCGTGCTGGTCTTCGGGGGCGAGGCGACCGCGATCACCGCTCCGCTCGGCGCCGCAGCGGTGCCGGCAATGGCGTTCGCCGGCGGGCTGGCCGCAACCATGCTGGTCTATCGGATCGCTTCGGTGTTCGGCAAAACGGACGTGCTGGCGCTGCTGCTGGCGGGCATTGCGGTCAACGCCGCGTGCAATGCCGGCACGGGCTTCCTCTCCTACATCGCGCGCGATCCGCAGGCGCGCAGCATCACCTTCTGGAATCTCGGCACCTTCACCACCGCCAACTGGCCCGGGACAGCCCTGGTTGCCGCGATCTTCCTGCCCTGCCTCCTGATCGTGCTGCGACAGGGCAAGGCGCTCAACGCGCTGATGCTGGGAGAAGATGACGCGGCGTATCTCGGGCTCGATCCCGATCGGCTGGTGTTCCGGCTGCTGGTGCTGAACACGCTGATCGTGTCGGTGGCGACGGCGATGGTCGGCGTGATCGCCTTCGTCGGGCTGATCGTGCCGCACATGGTGCGGCTGCTGCGATCGTCCGATCATCGTTTCCTGCTGCCGGCTTCCGCCCTCATCGGCGCGACGCTGATGGAGCTGGTCGATGTGCTCGCGCGGCTGGTCATCCGGCCGGCCGAACTGCCCGTCGGCATCATCACCGCGCTGATCGGTGCGCCCTTGTTCCTCTACATCCTGCTGCTTCACCGCCGGCGGCTCGCGGGCTGAGCGGATGGCGGGCGCAGCTCTCACCGTCGAACAGATCGACTATGCCGTCCGCGGCAAGGCGTTGCTGCGCGGCGTGTCGCTCGACCTGCTGGCCGGCAAGGTCAACGTCATCCTCGGGCCGAACGGTGCCGGCAAGTCGACGCTGCTGAAGATCGTCAGCGGGCGGCTCAAGCCGACAGGGGGACGCGTCCTCTATGATGGGGAGGATGTCGGGCAGATCGATGCCGCCACGCTCGCCCGCCGTCGTGCATTCCTGTCGCAGCATGTCGAGATCGATGCCGCGGTGAGTGTCGGGACGGTCGCCATGATGGGCCGCTATCCCCATTTCGCACGCACGCCCGGACATCGCGATCGCGACATCGTGGAGGGTGCGCTGGCGCTGGTCGGGATCGCGCACCTGCGGGATCGCCTCTACCCGACGCTCTCCGGGGGCGAGCAGCAGCGGGTGCAGCTCGCCCGCGTGCTGGCGCAGATCTGGGCCGATGAGAGTGCGCCGGTCCGGCGGACGCTGCTCCTCGACGAGCCGCTGGCGGGGCTCGACATCCAGCACCAGCTGCAACTGCTCGACGTGCTGGCCAGCCTGACGGCGGAAGGCTGCACCATCCTGATGACGGTGCACGATCTCAATCTGGCGATCGAGCGAGGCGATCGCCTCGTCTTCCTGCGCGACGGCATGGTGGCCGACACGCTCGATCGCCCGGCGACGCCGGACGATGCGCTGATCCGCCGCGTCTTCGATGTCGGTGCGACGATGCTGACCGGAGCGGATGGGCAAGCCGCGCTTCGTTTCCACAGATGAAGCAGGATGGCGTTTTTGCACCATCACACCCGATGATCGTGGTCCGGACCGCCTAAACCAAGCTCAACGGCTTGTGGAAGATTGGTAACAAAGCATTGCTGGTTTCCGCTAGCTTGCCTCGTGAATGGAGGGCCGCGCCGGTCAGCGCTCTCCGACGAACAAGCTACTTGGGGGCTGATATGAAGAGGTTGAGCAAGCTGGCGTGCGCCGCCATGCCGTTCGTGGTGGCCGCGGCACCGGCCGCCGCGCAGGAGACGGGTGGCAGCACCGTCGTCATCACCGGCATCACCACGGCGCCTGCCACACTCGCGCCGCTGGTCGGCAAGACGGGCACGCCGCTTGCCGACCTGCCGCGCAGCGTCCAGCTCGTCCCGCGCGAGCTGATCGACCAGCAGGGCGGCGTGCTGCTGCGCGATGCGCTGCGCAACGTCAGCGGCCTGGCGGAGGGCGGCAACTACGCCTTCGGCTTCTACGATCGCTTCACCGCGCGCGGGCTGAACCTGTCCTTCCTGACCGATGGCCTGCCCGACACGACGTCGGATCTCGGCGGCTACATCCATTCGCTGAATGGGGTGGAGCGGGTGGAGGTGCTGAAGGGCCCCGGCTCCGCCTTGTTCGGTGCGGCGCAGCCCGGCGGCTCAATCAACCTCGTCCGCTATCGTCCGGGCGACACGCTGTCGGGCGCGATCAGCACGCAATATGGCTCGTTCGACACGACCACCACCAATGCGTCGATCAATGTGCCGCTCTCCTCGACGGTGTCGGCCAGGGTCGATGGCGAGTTCCTCGACAGTGATGGCTATCGCGGCCTGCACAACCAGACGGCCGAGGTCTACGGCAGCCTCGGCTTCCGGCCGGCCGGGCACGACATCCTGCTGCGGCTAGAATATCACGATCTTGAGGCGACGCCCGACGCGATCGGCCTGCCCTTCTCACCCCCGGCCGGCAGCGGCCTGCCTGCGGCCGTGGACAAGGAGAACCGCTATTACACGCCGTTCGCCTTCGCCGACCAGCGGATCAAGCGCGCCTTCCTGAGCGACGCGTGGGCCGTGAACGACAGCCTCGTCGTCAACCTGCGCACCGCTTACACCGACCGGGATGTCGATCTCGCGCGCAACGCCGGCGGCCGCCTGACGGCGATCGGCACCAGCTTCGGACTGACCGGCCGGCAGCTGCGTGCGCAGACCGACGAGATCCACGATTTCGTCGTGCAGGCGGAGCCGACATGGCAGTTCGACGCGGGCTCGATGCCGGTCAGGCTGCTGGTCGGCGGCGAGCTGCGCCGCATCGACGCGACGACGCGCCGCGCCACGGCCGACCTGCCGAACATCACCAACATCTTCGCGCCGGTGACGCCCGAGACCACGCTCGGCTCGCTCACCTTCCTGTGCAATGCGACGCACAGCTGCAACGACGCCAAGCTGGAAGCACGCTTCTACGGTGTTTACGGCATCGGCCAGATCGGCCTGACCGACCGGCTGAAGCTGCGCCTCTCGGCCCGGCAGGACTGGTTCAAGACGTCGGCCGAGGGCCGCTCCGCCATTCCGCGCAATCCCGGCTCCGAGCATGTCTGCTCGCCCCCGCAGGCGACGACCTGCGCGTTCGTCCCCGGCGATCCGGTGGTGCGCAAGGACGATCGCTTCTCATGGGACGTCGGCGTGGTCTACCAGCTGGCCGACGCTTTCTCGCTGTTCGGCGGCTATTCCAGTTCCAACTACCCGATCTTTAACACCGAGGAGCCGCAGAGCGTCGGCCAGGTGCCGGAGAAGGGCACGCAAGTGGAAGCCGGCGTGCGCGTGACACCGGGCGACTGGCTGGCCTTCTCGTCCGCCGTCTATCGCACGACGCGCAAGAACGTCTTCACCATCCTCGCCGTGCCGGACCCTGCCGGCACCGGCAATCTCAGCACCGCGCAGGTCTATTCCTATCGCACCAAGGGCTGGGAGAACGACCTGACGCTGCGGCCCCTGCCCGCCTGGACGCTGACCGGCAATTTCACGCTGCAGGATCCCGAGTTGACCGATTACCCGCAGACCCCAGCGCTCGTCGGCAATCGCGTGCCAAGCGTGCCGAAGCGCATCGCGAATGTCTGGACGACCTATGCCATCGCGCTGCCGGGGGATGGCGACCGTATCGAGCTTTCCGGTGGCGCGCGCTATCGCAGCGCCTACTGGGGTGACGCCGCGCAGACGCGCAAACTGCCGGGTGCGACGCAGGTGGATGCCGCCGCGGCGCTGATCGTCGATCGCTTCACCGTGCGCGCGGGCGTGCAGAACATCTTCGACAAGACCAACTACCGCTACGCCGCGGGTGTCGGCAGCGGCGCGGTGCCAGGCCCGGGACGCACCTTCTTCGTCAGCGCGGCAGTCCGGGCTTTCTGATCGGCAGGCGCCTGGCTAGCAGGTCAGGCGCCGCTGACGACGAGGTGGCGGGGCAGCGCGAGAATTGCGGTGGTGCCGTGATCCGCCGCCAGCCGGAACGAGCCTCCCTGCCCCCGCGCCAGCATCGTCGCGATCCGCAGCCCGAGGCTCTCGCTGTCCTCCAGGCGAAACCCGCTGCTCAGACCGTGGCCGTCATCCTGCACCCTGACCTCGAGGTCACCGCCGGCGACGAGCCCGAAGGTGACGGCGATCCGGCCTGCCCGCCCATGCGCCAGCCCGTGTTCGAGCGCGTTGGCCATTGCCTCGGCAACGATGAGCGCAGTCGGCACGGCGGCATCAGGCTGGAGGCGGAGCTGCTCGTCCCCGGCCACGTCCAGCACGACATCGCTGCGGCCGCTCGCCTGCAGCACATCGCGGCAGAGTTGCTCGAGAAAGGTCAGCAGCGGCTGTGCCGCGCCGGACGGGTCGTAGAGTTGCCGGCTGATGCTGCCGATCAGGGCCAGCCGGCCGCCGGCTTCGTCCAGCGCGGCCCTGGCGTCCTTGTCGCTGCTCAGCTGCCGCTTCTGCATGGTCAGCAGGCTGGCAGCCACCTGAAGGTTGTTCGACACGCGGTGCTGCAGCTCGCGGAAGAGAAGCTCGCGCGTGTCGGCCAGCGAGCGATTGACCTCCCGCTCGCGCGCCAGCTGGCGGTTGGCGCTCTGCATCCAGTGCACCAGCGCCAGATCCGTCACCACGACGAAGACATAGAAGGCGAGCGCGAACCCCGCGCCGCGCGTCAGGCTGAACCCTCGCGCGGGTGGGATGAAGTAATACCAGGCGAGCATGCCGCAGATCACCGCCGCCGCGCTGCCCAGGCGCACGCCGAACAGGAAGGAGGTGATGATCACCGCAGGGAAGAAGGTGACGTAGGGAAAGCCCGGCGGCAGCAGCGGATCGGCCAGCGCGCGGAGCATCCAGGCGATGGTGACGATCGCCAGCATCACCACGACGCCGAAGACGGGGCGATCGCGGGCGAGCGGCAGTTGCTCGATCCAGCGCGACGACCTTGCAGGTCCTGAAGGGTCCGTCGCGGCCTTGATCATGTCCGCCGCATTATGGGCTTGCAGCGCTGCCGTCACGCACGATCCGCGGGGGCAGCTTGCGCCCGCCTCTGGAGCTTCGTACCGCATCGGCATGATTGCGCAGATCGAGCCGTTCCACGCCATCGCGATCAGCCGTATCGCCCACCGCCTCGCCGTCGAGGGCAGGTCGATCATCCACATGGAATTCGGCCAGCCGTCGACCGGGGCGCCCCAATCCGCCATCGCCGCCGCGCACCGCGTACTGGATGCGGACGGCATGGGCTACTGGGAAAGCCCCAAGCTGAAGGAGCGCATCGCCCGGCTCTATGACGAGCGCTACGGCGTGGCGATCGATCCCGAGCAGATCATCCTGACCTGCGGTGCCTCACCCGCCTTCGTGCTGGCCCTATCCTGCCTGTTCGAGCCTGGCGCGCGGGTGGCGTTCGCGCGGCCCGGTTACGTTTCCTACCGCAACACGCTCAAGGCGCTCTACCTCGAACCCGTGGAGATTGGCTGCGGCGCGGCCGAGCGCTACCAGATCACCGCCGCTGCCATAGCAGCGCTCGATCCGGCACCGGAGGGCCTGATCCTGGCGAGCCCGGCCAACCCGACGGGCACGATCATCGCGGCGGACGAACTCACCGCCATTGCCGACGTCTGCCGGGCGCGCGGCATCCGCATCATCTCGGACGAGATCTATCACGGCCTCAGCTATGTCGATCCGGCACGGTGCGTGCTGCAGGACATGGATGACGCGCTGATCGTCAACAGCTTCTCGAAATATTTCAGTATGGCCGGCTGGCGCCTTGGCTGGCTGGTCGTGCCGCCCGACCTGATCGACGTCGCACGCGCCCGCATGGGGAACCTGTTCCTGACGCCCCCGTCGCTGGCGCAACATGCCGGCCTGATCGCGATGGATTGCGGCGACGAGCTGGAAGGCCATGTCGCGACCTATGCGCGCAATCGCGACGCGCTGCTGCGTGCGCTCCCCACTCTGGGCTTGAGCGAGATCGCGCCGCCGGATGGGGCCTTCTACGTCTATGCCGATATCGGCCACCTGACCGACGACAGCCTCGCCTTTTGCGAGCGACTGCTGCGCGACACGGGTGTCGCGACCGCGCCCGGGATCGATTTCGATCCGGTCGACGGGCATCGCTTCATCCGCTTCTCCTTCGCCGTCTCGACGGCGCTGGTCACCGAGGCGATTGCGCGCATGACGCCGTGGTTCGAGGCGCAGGGCCGAGCGTCCAAACGAGCTGAGAGCGTTGCTTGAGAGTGGATCAGCCGGCGAAGCGAGGCTCCGGCAGCCCGGTGATGCCGAGGCCGCGCACCGCGAAGAGGTGACCGTCCAGCGGCGTATCCGGCACCGGCGTGGCGAGCTTCATGGTCGTGACGAACAGGATGTCGAGATCCGGCCCGCCGAACATCAGGCTGGTCGGTTTGGGCACGGGTAGCGCAACGACGCGGTCCAGGCTGCCGTCCGGCGCGAACCGGCGCAGCTCGCCGCGGCCCGTATAAGCGCCGTTGAAGGCGGTCCAGAGATAGCCCTCGCTGTCGACCGTGCTGCCGTCCGGCGTTTCGCCCGGTGCCGCCTGCACGAACAGGCGCCGCCCGCCGGGCGTGCCCGTCGCCTCGTCCCACGCATAAGCGAAGATCGTGCCGGTGCCGCTATCGACGAAGTGGAAAGTGCTGCGGTCAAGGCTCCAGCACGGCCCGTTCGACACGCAGAAACCTGCATCCAGCTCTTGGACGGTCAGATCCGGATCAAGCCGGTAGAGCGTGCCGCGGGGCTGCCGCCGCTCGGGCACCTCGTGCACAGCGACCATGTCGAGGCTGCCAACGATGAACCGGCCTTGCGCATCGACCTTGCCGTCGTTCAGCCGCACGCCGTCCGCGCCGCCGCTCGGATCGGCGATCGGCTCCAGCGCGCCGGTTGCGAAATCGAACAGGTGCAGGCCGCTGGCGAGGGCAAGAACGGCGCCGCCGCCGACCCGGAGCGCGAGCGATCCGATCTCGGACGGCAGGTGCCACGTCCGCACATCCGATCCATCCGCCGCACAGCGCCAGATCTCGCCCCTCAGGCTGTCGACCCAGTAGAGCCGCTGCTCGGCAACATCCCACAACGGTCCTTCGCCGAGCCTGTTTTCACATGCGACGCAGACGCTGATGTCGGTCATCCACCGCTCCCGTCGTTCAGCGCGCTTGCTCAGGCTCCGCGATCAGCATGTCGGGCGCCACCGCGCGCACCATCCGTGCCATGCCGTCGCGCCAGTCGACCTTGGTCTCGCCGATCAGCTCATGCATGCGCGTCGTATCGATGGGCAGACCGCCGAAGGCGCTCGTATCCTCGCGGAAGGTGGGCGTGAGGCCGGTCAGTTCGCCCAGATAGGCGGACCATTCCTCGATGCTCACCGCCTGCGATCCGCCGAAATTGACCGTCACCGGCGCGCCGCCCGCGGCTCCCAGCAGCCAGGGGATCTTGTCGACATAATCGTCGACATGGAGCGGATTATAGGCGTTCGGCGCCTGCGGATGGACCGAGATCGCCTGACCATGCTTCATCTGCATCAGGTGCATCACCGGCCAGCCGCCCATGTCGCCGTAAGGCACGCTCAGCCGCGCGATCACCAGCGGCACGCCGAAGCTGGTCGCGGCGAAGCGCGCCACGCTCTCCGTCGCGATCTTGGCGATCGAATAGGTCGGCATCATCGATCGGTGATTGTCGCCAAGCGGGTCCGTTTCGGCGCGCGCCTTGCCGCCCTCGAAGGCGTAGACGCCCGTCGTCGAGATGTGGAGGAACGCCTTGGCCGAGCGGCAATGTGCGATGAGGTGGCCGACGCCCTCGGCATTCTCCCGCAGGTCGCTCGTCCAGTCTCCGCTCTTCGCGACGGCCGCGTTGACGACATAGTCCACCGCGGGGATCGCGAACAGCGATGCCGGGTCGGACAGGTCAATGCGGACCGGATGAGCGCCCAAGCCGGCTATATCGTCATGATCCGCCTGCTTGCGGTAACGCGCCGCGGCGAACACCTCGGCGTGCTTCGCCAATGCCTGGACAAGGGGGCGCGCGAACATGCCGGTGGCGCCCGTGATCAGGATCCGGCTGCCTTCAACCTCTGCCCGCTTCATGTCTCTCTCCTTGTCCGCTCTTGTTTCCGGCGGCGGACGCTGAGCACCTTGTGTGCAATCGGCCGCCACGGCGCAAGCACCGGCTCATGCCGCTCCGTTGCGATTGTCGCACGTCTGTGCTGCGCTGCCCCGGACAAGGCCGCACAGCATCGATCGGCGGCCGGTGAACGGGAGAGAGAGCATGCCGAAGCTTCTGGTCGCGGGTGCGACCGGCGTCACCGGAACCGTGCTGGTGCAGCATTTCGCGGCGCTGCCCGACTGGCAGGTCGTGGCCACATCGCGGCGCCCGCCATGGCTTAATGTGCCGGGCGTCGAGCATGTCCGTGCCGACCTGACTTACGCAGCGGGCTGCGCCGCGATCTTCGGCAGCCGCAGCGACATCACGCACATCATCTACGCCGCGGTGAACGAGGACGAGGCGGACATCGTCCGCGGCTGGGACGATCCCGCGCAGGCCGAGAAGAACGTGCGGATGCTGCGCAACCTGCTGGAGCCCTTCCTTGCGCAGGCGGCAGGATCGTTCCGCCACATCACGCTGATCCACGGCATGAAAGCCTATGGCTCACACCTGCCGGAGATCCGCACGCATCTGCCCTTCAAGGAAAACGACACCACCTACGAGCAGCTCAACTTCTACCACCATCAGCAGGCCTATGTGACGGAGCGGGCCGCAGGCGGCTCCGGCTGGGACTGGACGGTGCTCCGGCCGAACGGGACGATCGGCACCGCAATCGGCGGCAACATGAACTGGTCGCTGGCGCTCGGCGTATTTGCCGCCCTCTGCGCGGAGGCGGGCGAGGCACTGCCGATGCCGCCGGGTGAGAGCGCGCTGACCGAGATCACCGATGCGGACATCGTCGCCAAGGCATGCGCCTGGGCCGCCACGACGCCGCAGGCACGCCGGCAGGTCTACAACCTGACCAACGGCGACATCCTGACGATGCACGACGTCTTCCCGATCCTGGCGGATGCCTTCGGCCTGACGCTGGGGAGCCCGCGCGCCTATCGCATCTCGGAGGAGCTGACCCGGCTCTCTCCCCTGTGGCCGGGTATGGTGCGCCGGCACGGCTTGCGCTCGCCGGAGGAGCTGGGCGCCCTGCTCGGCGCGACGCCGCAGATCGTCGACATCTGGAGCGCGGAGCTGCCGGTCGAGCGCAAGCTGCTGTCGGGCCTGTCGAGCACGATCAAGATCCGCCACGCCGGCTTTGCGGACTGCGCCGATTCGGCTGCGACGGTGGCGAAATATATCGAGCGCTATCGACAACTGCGCATCCTGCCGCCCGCCCGGTAGCTCACCCGCCGAGCAGACGTCCGATTACGGCGCGTCCTCCCCGGGACCGATCGCCGCCGCCGCCAGCCCGCGCACGTCGACCCGCGCCTTGAGCCGGGCGGCGAGCAGCGCGGTGCCGCTCACCTTGCGCTGCACGAACAGCGTTTCGACGTGCGGCACATGCCACGTTGCGCGATCGGCGATCATGGCGCGCGCCTCGTCCCGGATCACGGGCACGAAGGCGCGGTCGCCGAAGTCGAACGGACCGGGCCGGTTCATCGCCTGATCGATGGCACCGATCATGCGGTTGACCGCCGGGCGATGCGCGTCGGCCGCCGCCGCACCGAGGAAGCCGGTCTCCACCGCCACGTCGCGCACACGATCGAGATCGCGCGCCAGCCCGGCCTCGATCAGCCGGCGATAGGCGTCGCGCGTCTCCGGCGGCACGGCGCGTGTGGCCCCAAAATCGAGCAGGACGAGCGCGTTGCTATCCGGCTGCCAGCGATAATTGGCGAAGTTCGGGTCCGTCTGCATCACGCCGAACGCGAACAGCTCCCGCAGCACGAGCGTGACGAGCGCCGTCATCGCCGTGTCTCGCGCCGCCTGGGGCGCCTCCATCAGCGCCTCTATCGGCCGCCCCTCGACATAGGTCATCGCCAGCACGCGCCGCGTCGTCAGCGCGTCCACCAGCTCCGGCACCACGTAGCGCGAGTCTCCGGCCAGCCGCGCGGCATAGGCGCGCAGCTGCTCGCCCTCCCGGACATAATCCGCCTCCTCGGACAGCTGGCGCTTGGCCTCGGCGAGCAGCGGCTTGAGATCTACACTCGGCGGCAGCACGCCCGACACCCGCAGCAGCGTCGCGACATTGTCCACATCCGCATCGATGCTCTCGGCGACGCCCGGATACTGGACCTTCACCGCCAGCACGCGCCCATCCGGCAAAGTGGCGCGGTGCACCTGGCCGATCGAGGCGGCCGCCATGGGCGACGCCTCGAAGTGGCGGAAACGGCGGCGCCAGTCCGCGCCCCATTCCTGCCGCAGCACACGGTCGAGCTGGGCAGGCGGCATGCGATAGGCCTGGTCGCGCAGGCGGGCGAGGATGGCCGACAGTTCCGGCGGCAGCAGGTCGCCCGCGTCCATCGAGATCATCTGGCCCAGCTTCATCGCCGCGCCGCGCAGATGCGCGAGACGATCCGCCACCCGCGCGGCATTCGCCGGCGTCAGCACCAGATCGCCGACGCGCGGCCGCTCGCCAGCCGCCAGGCGCCGGGCGCCCTCCGCGATCATGCCGCCGGCGACACCACCCGCCAGCCGCCCGAAGCCGCCCAGCCGCGCCAGCCGCCCGCTCGGCACCGCGCGGTGCCGCGCATCCTTTCCATCATCATCGCGCATGGCAGCAGAACGTCGCGAGGCGGCGCCAGGGTCCGGCCCGCCATGGATGCGGCAAGCATTGCATCCGCGATGTCGGCTGTACCTATGAACGTCATACATTCGACCCCATATGGCGCCCATGAGCATATCCGAGACATACCGCGCGAACGCGGCCGAGCAGCGGGCACTCGCCGCGGGGACCAGCCTGGCGAACCGCAAGGCGATGCATGAACGCAGCGCCGAGACATGGGACGCGATGGCGCTTTCGGCGGAACAGAATGCCGCACTGACTGCCGCGAATGCCGCGGCGAAGGTCGGGGTCTAGCCGACGCCTGCCGCGTCGCCACCGACGTCTTAGAGACGTCCTAGTTCCTGAACAGCACGCGGAACTCATCCTGATCGCTCGGGACGGGGCTGTCAGCCATGCACCGTCTTCCCTTGTTTCAGCATGGCGACGATGTTGGCGATCCGCTTCGCGCGGGTCTCCGCCCGCCGTGCGGTGTTGACGCGGTAGAGGATGGCGTAGCGGTTCGCCCCGCTCAGCCCGGCGAAGAAAGCCGCCGCCGCTGGCGTCATGTCGAGCGCTGATTGCAGGTCGGGCGGCACGACGGCGGTGCTCGCCGGCGGATAGGCGGCTTCCCAGCGCCCATCGGCGCGGGCCGCCTCCACCTCGGCCAGCCCGTCCGGCGTCATCAGCCCCGCCGCGATCAGCTCCAGCGCGCGCGTGCGGTTCACCTCCGACCAGTTGCTGGCCCGCTTGCGCGGGGTGAAGCGGGCGAGCCAGCTTCCCTCATCATATTTGTTGAGCTGCCCGTCGATCCAGCCGTGGCAGAGCGCGGCATCGATCGCCTCCGGCTTGGACAGCGTGACGAGGGCAGCGCCCTTCTTGGCGAAGCGCAGCCATGCGCCCTTGCTGTCGCGCGGCTGGGCGGCCAGCCAGCCGACGAAGCCCGCCTGATCGGCGAAGGTCAGGATCGGCAAGCCGGCGCGGGTCTCGGGATCGCTTTCGGGCATGAGGACAACGTGGCGGGCGGAAGGCAGGCTGTCCATGGTGCCCTTGCCGGGTCGATCAGCCGTCAGCGGCGGGTCAACGCTCGAACACACAGACACCGTCGATCCAGGTCGCACGGACGCCCGCTTCGTCGAGGATGACGAAGGATGCGGCCCCCCCCGGCGCGATGCGGCCAAGTCCGGGCAGGCGCAGGAAGGCAGCGGGAGTCGCGCTCGCCATCTGCAATGCCGTTTCGATCGGCACGCCGAGCATCGCCACCGCGTTCCGCACCGCCCGCGCCATGTCGAGGTCGGAGCCCGCCAGCGTGCCGTTGCTGTCCACCAGTCGCCCGTCCAGCGTCTCGATGCGGCGACCCTGCAGCTCGAAGTCCGATCGGTCACCGCCCGTCGTCGGCATCGCATCGGTCACCAGCATGAAGCGGTCGTGCGGCTTGCAGCGCATCGCCAGCCGCATCGTCGCCGGGTGGACGTGAAAGCCGTCGACGATCATCGCGCACCAGCTGTCCGCCCGTCCGAGCGCCGCGCCGACAGTGCCCGGCTCCCGGCTGCCGAGCGGGGACATGGCGTTGAACAGATGCGTGAAGCCGCTCAGCCCCGCATCCATCGCCGCGCAGATCTCGTCATAGCGGCCGTCCGTATGCCCCGCCGCCACCACCACACCCGCCGCGACGAGGCGGCGGATCGTCTCGGGCGTCGTCCGCTCGGGCGCGAGCGTCACCAGCGTGCGGCCATGGCGCAGGCCGGTCAGGGCGGCATATCCGTCCTCGTCCAGTTCGCGGATATGCGCGGCGGCGTGGATGCCCTTGCGCGCCACGTTGATGAACGGACCTTCGATATGGATGCCAAGCACCCCCGGCACGCCCGCCTCGATCGCCGCATCGACGGCAGCGATCCCTCTGCGAATGACGTCCAGATCATCGCTGATGAGCGTCGGCAGAAAGCCGGTGGTGCCGTAGCGGGCATGCGCGCGGCCGATGGCGGCGATGGCTTCGACGCTCGGATCGGCGTTGAACAGCACGTCACCGCCGCCATTCACCTGGCTGTCGATGAAGCCGGGAGCGAGGATGGCACCGCCGAGATCGACGATCTTGCCGACCTGCGCACCCGTACCGACCGCGGCGATGCGGCCGCCGTCGATGCCCACGTCGACGCCCTCGTGCAGCGCGCCGTCGATCAGGATGCGCCCATTGGTGAAGGTGACGGCCATCAGACGGTCTCGGTCACCTTGGCGAGATGCGGCGGGCGGTCCGGATCGAAGCCGCGACACACCGCTAGTGCGTTCGCCGCGCGGTAGAAGGATTGAATGGCGAGGATCGGCTGGACCGCGGGATGCGCCGCCGCAACCGGCAGGTGGATGGCACCGTCGATCGGATCACCCGCGAGGAGGACGGTGCCGCCGCGCGCGACCACTTCGCGCACCAGCGCATCGACGCCTTCGGCCGTTTCATCCGCCTGACGGAGAACAAGCAGCGGGAACCCCTTGCCGACCAGCGCCATCGGCCCATGCTTCACCTCGGCCGCGCTGAACGCCTCGGCATGCAGGCCGCACGTTTCCTTGAACTTCAGGGCCGCTTCCTGCGCGATGCCGAACCCGACGCCGCGGCCGATGACATACATGCCCTGCGCCCCCGCCAGCGTATCCACCAGCGGCGTCCAATCCGCCGTCCAGGCCGCACGCAGAGCATCCGGCAGCGCGGCCAGCGCACGGGCAAGCGCCTCATCCCCGGTCCACGCGGCCGTCAGCTGCGCAATGGCGGCGAGCGCGGCAATATAGGATTTGGTCGCGGCGACGCTCGTCTCCGCGCCGGCATGGAGCGGCAGCACCGTGTCCGCCAGAGCCGCCAACGGCGAGCCGGCGACGTTGACCAGCGCCAGCGTGCGTGCGCCCGCGTCGCGCGCCGCCTGGAGCGTCGCCACAATGTCTGGGCTCTTGCCCGATTGCGAGATGCCGAGCGCCAGCATCCCTTCCCCCACCGGCGCTGCGCCGTAGACGGAGGCGATGGACGGGGCGATCGAGGTGGTCAGCACCTGCGCGCGCGTCTCGAACAGATATTTGGCGTAGGTGGCGGCGTGGTCGGAGCTGCCGCGCGCGCAGGTGGCTATGCCGCGTGGGGGCGAGCGGCGCAGCGATGCGGCGAGTTCCGCCACCGTGACGGCATTGGCCGCCGCCTGCCGCTCCACCACGTCCGCTGCTTCGGCGGCCTCGGCGAACATCCGCGTCGCTTGCGCATCGATCATGGTTCAGCCCCTGATGTTCAGTTCGGCAACGAAGTCATAGGCGTCGCCGCGATACCAGCTGCGCGTCGCCTCCACCGCCCGACCATCGTCGAGGAAGCCGCGCCGCTCGATGAACAGGCCCGGTGCGCCCGCCTCCACCTTCAGCAGCTTCGCCTGCTCCGGCGTGAAGGAGACTGCGCGAAGCCGCTGGAGCGCGCGCACCGGCCGCATGCCCGATGCCTCCAGCGCAGCGTAGAGCGACGTGTCGACCACGTCCGTCCCGTCGAGCGCGAAGCCGGGGATGGTCGCATATTCCAACGCCATCGGCAGATCGTCGGCGTAACGGATGCGGTTGAACCGGTAGACCGCACTACCCGGGCTGAGGCCGAGCGTCAGCGCCTCGTCGGGCGTCACCGCGCCTTCCGCGCGCGACAGCCATTCGCTGCGCACGCCGCGGCCGCGCGCGGCCATGTCCTCGGAAAAGGAAGACAGCTTGGAGAATTGCTTCTCCACCCGTCCGGCGACGAACGTGCCGGCGCCCTGCCGCCGCGTCAGCCGCCCTTCGCCAACCAGCGCGTCGAGCGCCTTGCGCACGGTGATGCGCGAGATCGCGAAGTCGGTCGCCAGGTCGCGTTCGGGCGGCAGCGCCTCCTGCGGCTTCAGCACGCCACGATCGATCGCGTCGCGCAGCGCATCGCGCAGCTTGGCGTAAAGCGACCCGCGTCCTGCCTCGTCCAACGGCCCGATCAGTTCGGCCAGATTCGCCATCAATGCTCCCCGCCTGTGGCCGCCATATAAGACCAATAGCAGACCACTTGCCAAGCCACTTTCTTGATTGTGACCGGATTGTTGCGAAACCGGCTTGACGAGTTCCAATTCGCAGCGGATGGTTCGCGTATTGGTCTGGCAATGGTATTAGTCAGGCAAGACCACACAGGCTTGATCTCGAACAGGGGAATCGGAAATGGCCATCAGGGGAGTGTTCACCGCCACAGCCAGCCTGCTTGCGCTGATGGCCACCGCCGCCGCCGCGCAGGATAGCGCGCCGAGCGACACGCCGTCCTCGGGCGCGGTCCGGCCGGGTCCGAGCGATACGGGTTCGGGCGATGCGGACGAGATCGTCGTCACCGGCATCCGCCAATCGCTGCGCGCCTCGATCGACGCCAAGCGCAACTCCGATGTCGTCGCCGACATCATCTCCGCCGAGGATATCGGCAAGTTTCCCGACAAGAACGTCGCCGAAGCGCTGCAACGCATTCCGGGCGTCGTCATTAACCGCACCTTCGGCGAAGGGGAGCGCGTATCGCTGCGCGGCACCGCGCCGAACCTGACCAAGACGCTCGTCAACGGCCACTCAATCGCAACCGCCGACTGGTTCATCGAGGATCAGCTCGCCGCCACCCGCTCGTTCAACTATCTGACGCTGCCGGCCGAGATCGTCGGCCAGCTCGACGTCTACAAGAGCCCGCAGGCGGATGTGGAGGAAGGCGGCATCGGCGGCACGATCAACGTCCACACGCGCCATCCGCTCGATCTGGCCGCCTTCTCAGTCTCCGCGTCCGCACAGGCGGTCTATTCGGAGCGGTCTGACAAGTTCGATCCGCAGGCATCGGGGCTGGTCAGCTGGAAGAATGCGGACGAGACGTTCGGCGTGCTGGTCGGCGGCGTCTACCAGAAGCGCCGGACGCGGCGCGACGGCGTGGAGATCCTCGGCTATACCGCGACCACGGTCGGCGGGCAGACGGTGCAGGTGCCGTCGCTGATCGGCTCCGCCTTGTTCGAGCAGAAGCGCGAGCGCATCGGCGGCAATGTCGAGCTGCAATTCCGCCCGACCGAAACGCTCGAGGTGATTGCGACCGGCCTCTACTCGCGCTTCAACGCCGACAACTTCAACCGCAACTTCATGGCCTGGGGCTCCAACGCACTGGGCGGCGGCGGCACGCTGACGGGCGCGCAGGTGCAGGACGGCTACGTCACCGCAGGCACGATCACCTCGACGCCGACCGGCCGCGCAGTCGTCTACGACGCCATCTACCGCGAAGCGCTGGCGCAGACCTGGTCGGCCGATCTGGACACAACCTGGAAGCCGACCGATGCGGACACGGTCCACATCAAGATCGGCTACACCAAGGCGAAGGGCGATACGGCGAACCAGCCCTTCTACGAAGGCGGTGCACCCGGCAGCTTCACGTTCGACTATACGGACGGCCGGGTGCCGGAAGTCAGCTTTCGGGGGATCGATCCGGACAATCCCAGCAGCCTGATCTTCGACTTCGCCTCGTTCCACAACATCGGCAATCGGGACAAGGAGAAGTATGCCTATGCCGATTGGCAGCATGATCTGGATCTGGGCCTTCTCTCCTCGATCAAGGTCGGTGCCAAATATACCGACCATGATCGCAACACCTTCTTCCTTGCGACCACCTATGGCGGCTTCTTCGTCCCGCTCTCGACCACTGGCTGCGGTGGCCGCGGCTGCACCTCCGCCGATTTCGACGGCGGCTCGACACCCGGCGACTTCCTCGAAAATATCGCGCGTCCGGGTACGCTGACGAGTTACTGGAACGTCGATGCCTCCGCGCTCGCCAGCGCCATTGCCGCCCTTCCCGCCAGTGCCAGGGCGCGCATCCCCAACCCGCCCGAAAATTTCGCGATCAACGAGAAGACCTATGGCGGCTATGCCATGGCGAAGCTTGGCCGCGCGGGTGACGACTTCCACGGCAATTTCGGCGTGCGCGTGATCCGTACCGAGCAGCGCTCGGCAGGCAATCTGCTCGGCGTCGCACCGACCACGCCGGGCGCCGTCACCGACAATGCGTTCGGCGTCTACCTGCCGATCGAGGTGAAGCGCGCCTATACGGATATCCTGCCCAGCGTGAACCTCGCGCTCAATCTCACGCCGGATCTGGTCGTCCGCTTCGGCGCTGGCCGCACCGTGGCACGGCCGGACTATACCGACATCGTACCGCGCGTGAGCCTCAACCCCGGCGCACTGGCCGGCGACGGCGGCGACCCCAGCGTGCAGCCGTACCGCGCCAACGGTGCCGATCTCAGCATCGAGTGGTATCCGGATCGCGAGACGATCTTTGCCGCCGCGCTCTATTACAAGGACATCAAGTCCTACATCGTCAACCGCACGGTGCAGGAACGCTTCCCGGTCGAAACCTCGACGCCCAACCTGTCGCGCTGCACGCCCGCAGGCACGGCCAACCCGAACCTCTACAACTGCCTGTTCGACATCAACCGCCGGTCGAACGGATCGGGCGGCACCAACAAGGGCATCGAGCTGCAGGCGTCGCGGCGGATCTGGGGCCCGATCGGTGCCATCGTCAACTACACCTATTCGGACGCGAGCTCGGACAGCGGCGATCCGATTCCGGGCAACTCCAAGCATGCGCTGAACGTCACCGGCTATTTCGAGAATGACTGGTTGTCGGCGCGGCTCTCGTACAATTACCGCTCCAAGTTCTTCATCAACATCGACCGGGCGGCGCAGCTGAACCAGGCCGCAACGGAATCGCTCGACGGATCGATCAATCTCCGGCTCACCGACAACATCGCGCTGACCGCCGATGCGGTGAACCTGACGAACGAGAAGATCCGCCAATATGCCGGCATCAGCACCGCGTTCCGCGCGCGCTATGACAATGGCCGCATCTTCTATGCGGGCGTGCGCGTGAAATACTGATCGGCCGACCGCCGGGGCGGCGCGCTTGCCGTGCCGCCCTTGCCCCTGCACACCCCGATGATGGACCGGGGCCAAGCGGATAGACGCAGATGTTGAGCCTTTTCGTCGCCGCCGCGCTGGCGGGGATGCCGCCGAAACTGCTTCCCCGTCCCTCGGCGATGACTGTGCAGGCGGGCGGCGTGCCGATCACGACGGTGCGGATAGACGGAGGCGGCGATGCGGCGGAGCGCCTGACGCAGCTGCTTGCGACGCAGCGCATCGGCTCCGCGCCGACGGGCTATGCCGTGCGCTTCCGCCGCGTGGCTGGACTGCCCGGCGAAGGCTATCGCCTGACGACTGACGAGGACGGCGCGACGATCAGCGCGTCGGATGATGCCGGTGCCCTCTATGGTGCCGTCACCTTCTGGCAGCTGGTGACGCAGGACGCCGCGCACCATCTGCCCTTCGTCGCGATCGAGGATGCGCCGCGCTTCGCCTGGCGCGGCGTGATGCTGGATAGCGCCCGTCACTTTCAGTCGCCCGCCTTCGTCCGCTCGCTGATCGACTGGATGGCGGCCAACAAGCTCAATCGGCTGCACTGGCACCTGGTCGACGATCAGGGCTGGCGCATCCAGATCAGGAAATATCCCCGCCTGACCGACGTCTCCGCCTGGCGTCGGCCCGCCACCGCACCCGGCGCTCCGCCCCTGCCCGCTACCGGCGGCTTCTACACGCAGGACGAGATCCGCGGCATCGTCGCTTATGCCGCGGCCCGTAACGTCACGATCGTGCCCGAGATCGAAATGCCCGGTCACGCCGTCTCGGCGATCCGCGCTTATCCGAAGCTCGGCATGGGCGTGCCCTTGCCCGACAATGTCTGGTCCGATTGGGGCGTCTATCCGTGGCTCTACAATACGGATGAAGCGACGTTCGGCTTCCTTGAGGACGTGCTCGACGAGGTGATGACCCTGTTCCCGTCGCCGTGGATCCATCTCGGCGGCGACGAGGCGGTGAAGGACCAGTGGAAGGCCGATCCCGCCACGCAGGCGCGGATCAAGGCGCTCGGCCTGAAGGACGAGAATGCGCTGCAAGGCTGGTTCATGGCGCGGCTCGGTGCCTATCTCGAGCGTCACGGCCGCCGCATGATCGGGTGGGACGAGATCCTTGAGGGCGGGGTGCCGCGCGATGCGACGATCATGTCGTGGCGCGGCGTCGATGGCGCGCTTGCCGCCGCCAAGGCCGGGCACGATGCGATCCTCAGCCCCGCCCCCACGCTCTACCTCGATCATCGCCAGGGCAGTGGGGCGGACGAACCGCCGGGGCGGGGCAAGGTGATCAGCCTGGCGGATGTCTACGCCTTCGATCCGGCACCGCCATCGCTCGACGCGGCCACCCGGCGCCACCTGCTCGGCCTGCAGGGCAATCTCTGGACGGAGCATGTCCGCACCGAGGCGCGCGCGGCATGGCAACTCTTCCCCCGGGCCAGTGCGATCGCCGAGATCGGCTGGTCGACCACGCAGGACAGCTATGCCGGCTTCGTCGATCGGCTGTCTCCGCACCTCGCCCGGCTCACGCCGCTCGGTCTCGCCGCCGCCGACAGCGCCTTCCGCGTGCCGCCGCCGGCAGATTTCGCGCCCTGCACCGACAAGCTCGTCCTGAACCTTGAGGATGATTATCCCGCGGCCGGTCCCCGCGCTCGCTTCGTCGTCGACATCCTCAATCCCTGCTGGCTGCGGAAAGGTGCCGGCGGCGCCCGCCGGATCGCGCTCACCGTTGGGCAGTTGCCGTTCAACTTCCAGCTGGGTGCGGACCGCGCCAAGATCACCTTCCGTCCGCCCGCGACGCCCGCAGGCGAGTTCGAGGTGCGCGCGGGCTGCGACGGAGAGCGACTGGCGGTGCTGCCGCTGGCCGAGGCCGCGCGGCACCCCGGCATCACCCGAATCGAGGCGCCGCTGGCGCGCTCGGCGGACACGCTCTGCATCACCTATACGGCGAGGGGCCCTGATCCGCTGTGGGGGCTGGCCGGGGTCGAGCTGCTGCCATGAGCGAGGTGACGCTGCACGCGCCGCTGGCCGGCCTGCTGGTGCCGCTCGGCGCCGTGCCCGATCCGGTGTTCGGCGAGGGCATGATGGGCGACGGCTTCGCCATCGACCCGATCGAAGGCGTGCTGCGCGCCCCTGCCCCTGGCCGCATCCTCTCCATTCCCGCGAGCGGCCATGCGGTGACGATGAAGCTGGAGAACGGTGTCGACCTGCTGATCCACATCGGGCTGGAGACGGTGGCGCTGAACGGCGTGGGGTTCGAGGCGGTCGCGCGTGCCGGGGATACCGTCCGCACGGGCGATCCGCTGATCCGGTTCGATCTCGACGCGGTCGGTCTCGCCGCACGAGACCTGATCACGCCGCTCGTTGCGACGAGTGACGGAGCGCGCGTGACGCTCGCGGCCCAGACTGGCCTCGTTGCCGCGGGTACGCCGATCGGCCGCGTGACCGGCACCGTCGCCGCGGCAACGGTGCGCGAAGCCGAGAGCCGGCGCGAGACGCGCGTCATCGACGTCACAGCACCGAACGGCATCCATGCCCGCCCCGCCGCACGCATCGTCGCGCTGTTGAAGCCCTACGCCGCGGAGGTCACGCTTTACCTGGGTGAGCGCAGCGCGTCCGCACGCAGCACGGTGGCGCTGCTGGCGCTTGCCGCCAAGCGCGGCGACAGGATCGATGCGGAGGCGGTCGGCGCAGACGCAGACGCAGCCTTGGCCGCACTCGCCGCTTTCGCCACCGAACGCTTCGGCGACGAAGCCTCCCCGGCCCCGACACCAGCCGCCCCGCCGCGCCAGCGCGAAGGCGGCATCTGCGCGGTGCCGGGGCTGGCGATCGGCCACGCGCTGACCTTCCGTGCGCCGGAGATCGCGGTCGAGCATGACGGCGGCGGCGTCGAGCATGAGCGCGCCGCCCTCACCGAGGCCCGCCACGCCGTCGCCGCCGGGCTGCGGGGTGAGATCGGGGAGGCGCATCGCGCCCTGCTCGAGGATCCGGCCCTGATCGCTGCAGCCGACACCCAGATCGCCGCCGGCCGCAGCGCCGGCTTCGCCTGGCGGCAGGCCATCGCGGAAGCTGCGGGCGTGCTGCGCGCCACCGGCGATGCGCTGCTGATCGAGCGGGTGGCGGATCTGGAGGATGTCGCGCGGCAGGTGATCGCTCGCCTGAGCGGTGCCGAGCCACGGGCGATGTCGCTGCCGAACGACACGATCCTGATCGCCGAGGATCTGCTGCCCTCGCAATTTCTCGCGCTGGATCGGGCGCGGCTCGCCGGCATCTGCACCGCGTCCGGTGGGCCGACCGCACATGTCGCAATCCTCGCCGCGGCGGCCGGCGTGCCGATGGTCGTCGCTGCCGGCCCGGACGTGCTCGCGATTGCGGACGGCGAGACGGTGATCCTCGACGCCGATCACGGAAGCATCGAGCGCGCGCCCGACATCGACCGGCTCGCCGCCGCCGCCGCGGCCATCGCTGCGGCGCGCGAGCGGCGGGCCGCGCAGGCGAAAGCGGCGCAGGCCCCCTGCGTCATGGCGGATGGCACACGCATTGAGATCTTCGCCAATCTCGGCTCGGTCGAGGATGCCGCCATGGCAGTGTCGGCCGGCGCCGAAGGGTGCGGGCTGCTGCGCACCGAATTTTTGTTCCTCGACCGCGCCGCCCCACCCGATGAGGCCGAGCAGCGCACGCTCTATGCCCGGATCGCCGCGGCGCTGGGCGAGCGGCCGCTGATCCTGCGCACGCTCGACATCGGCGGCGACAAGCCCGTGCCGTACCTGCCCCGCATCGCCGAGGAGAATCCGGCGCTCGGCCTGCGCGGCATCCGGCTCGGTCTCGCCCGGCCCGACCTGCTCGACACGCAGCTTCGCGCGGCCGTGTCGGCAATCCCCGGCGAACAATGCCGCATCATGCTGCCGATGATCGTCGATGTGGCCGAACTGGCCGCCATCCGCGCGCGCCTGGCCCAGGCGCTTGCCGACACCGGTCGTACCGCGCCCGTCCAGCTGGGTGTGATGATCGAGACGCCCGCCGCCGCGCTGCTGGCCGACCAGCTCGCCGCGGAAGCGGACTTCTTCTCGATCGGCACCAACGATCTGACGCAGTACGTTCTCGCCTGCGATCGCGGCAACGCCGCGGTGTCGGACAAGGTGGATGCGCTGCACCCGGCCGTGCTGCGCCTGATCGGCCATGCCGCCCGTGCGGCGGCGGCGCGCGGCCGGTGGACGGGCGTGTGCGGCGGGCTGGCGGCCGATCCTGCCGCCGCCGCGCTGCTGATCGGCCTCGGCATCACCAAGCTGTCCGCCCCGCCCGGCATGATCCCCGCGCTGAAGGCGGCCGTTCGGGAGCTATCGATGCCGGAGTGCGTCACGCTGGCGGAGCGCGCCTGCGCTGCGGCATCGCCCCACGCCGTCCGCGCATTGCTGGCGGGAGCCGCGGCATGAGGCGGATGGGCGCCCTCTTGCTGGAGCGGTGCCAGCCGCTCGGCCGCGCGCTGATGCTGCCCATCGCGGTGCTGCCGATCGCGGCCTTGCTGCTGCGGCTCGGCCAGCCGGACATGCTGGACATCGGCTTCGTCGCGGCCGCAGGCGACGCGATCTTCGCCAATCTCGGCCTGCTGTTCGCGATCGGCGTCGCGGTGGGGCTGGCGCGGGAGAATCACGGTGCCGCGGGCCTTGCCGGCGTCGTCTGCTTCCTCGTCGCGACGAAGGGAGCGGAAGCGCTGCTCGACGCGCCGGCGGGACTGGCAGACGTGGCCGCCTGGAAAGCGAAGGAGATCGCCAAGCTGAGCGTGCCCGCCGGCATCGTCTCGGGCGTGACGGCGGGCACGCTCTACAATCGCTTCGCTGCGATCCAGCTGCCGGCCTATCTCGGCTTCTTCGCCGGCCGCCGCTTCGTGCCGATCGTCAGCGGATGCGCGGGCATTCTGCTCGCCGCAGTGTTCGGCACCGCCTTTCCGTGGTTCGAGGCCGGGGTCGATACGCTCAGCCGCTGGGTGGTGACGGCAGGGCCGCTCGGCCTGTTCGTCTACGGCCTGCTCAACCGGCTGCTACTGGTGACGGGCCTGCACCACATCCTCAACAACATCGCCTGGTTCCTGATCGGCGACTTCCACGGCGCGACCGGCGATCTCAAGCGCTTCTTCGCCGGCGATCCGAGCGCCGGCGGGTTCATGGCGGGCTTCTTCCCGGTAATGATGTTCGGCCTGCCCGCCGCCTGCCTCGCCATGTACCGCGCCGCGGCGCCCGGCCGCCGCAAGAGCGTGGCGGGCCTGTATCTCAGCCTGGCGCTGACTGCCTTTCTGACGGGCGTGACCGAACCGATCGAGTTCAGCTTCCTGTTTCTCGCCCCGGCCCTGTTCCTCGTCCACGCGGTGCTGACGGGCGTTGCGATGGTGGTGATGGCGCTGCTGGGGGTGAAGCTCGGCTTCGGCTTTTCGGCGGGCCTGCTCGATTACGTGCTGAACTTCGGGCTCGCCACCCGGCCGCTGCTGCTGCTTCCGATCGGCCTGGCCTATGCAGCGCTCTACTACGTCGTGTTCGGATGGTGCATCCGCCGCTTCGACCTGAAGACACCCGGCCGCGACGCTGAGGCGGCTGCACTCTCCACTGTGAGCGGAGATCGAGCGGCCGCAATGATCGCCGCCTTGGGCGGGCGCGACAATCTGCTGGAGATCGCTGCCTGCACCACCAGATTACGCCTCGTCGTGCAGGATCAGGCGCGCGTCGCCGACGACACGCTCCGCAGCCTGGGTGCCCGGGGCGTCGTGCGCCTCGCGCGCGGCGCGGTGCAGGTCGTGATCGGCACGGAAGCGGACCAGCTTGCCACGGAGATGCGCTCCCATCGCGGACAGACGACAGCGCGGACCGCCATCGACCTGCCCCGGATGCGCCTCGCGCTCGAACCTGCGGGCGTCACGCGGATCGAGCGCCGTGGCCAGCGCGTGATCGCCCTGTGCACGCGGCCCGAAGCGGCGGACCTGGACGCGCTCCGATCCGCAGGCGCACTGGGCGTGACGCGCACGCCGTCTGCGGTCCACCTTCTCGCGGAGTGGAGTGACGCGGATACGCCGGCGCTGCTGCCGGCGAACCGCGGCGGGCAAGCAGGAGATCAGCGGATCTCCGCTGCTTGAGCCCTACCGCAGGTTTACTTCATAAGCGGCGCTGGTCTTTGCCTGCACCTCTTCGGCGGTCACGCCCGGCGCCAGTTCGATCAGCTTGAACGGGCTCTGATGGTCTGCGCGCTGGAAGACGGCGAGGTCGGTGACGATCATGTCGACCACGTTCTTGCCCGTCAGCGGCAGCGTGCAGGCGGGGATGAACTTGGGGCTGCCGTCCTTGGCGGTGTGCTCCATGACGACGATGATCTTCTTCACGCCGGCGACGAGGTCCATCGCGCCGCCCATGCCCTTCACCATCTTGCCCGGGATCATCCAGTTGGCAATGTCGCCGTCCTGGCTTACCTCCATCGCGCCGAGCACCGTCAGGTCGATATGCCCGCCGCGGATCATGGCAAAGCTGTCGGCGGACGAGAAATAGCTGGACGAGGGGAGCTGGCTGATCGTCTGCTTGCCCGCATTGATCAGGTCGGGATCGACCTCGTCATCATAGGGGAAGGGCCCGATGCCGAGCATGCCGTTCTCGCTCTGGAGCGTCACCTCCATGCCCGAAGGGATGTTGTTGGCGACCAGCGTCGGGATACCGATGCCGAGATTGACGTAGAAGCCGTCCTGCAGCTCCATGGCAGCGCGCGCCGCCATCTGGTTGCGATCCCACGGCATCAGACTTCGCTCCCCGCAGCCGCCGGCGTCGCCTCGCGCGCCCGCGTCGTCCTGAACTCGATATGCTTGTCATATGGCGCGCCGAGCACGATGCGCTTGATGTAGATGCCGGGCACATGGATGGCGTCGGGGTCGAGCGACCCCACCGGCACGATCTCCTCGACCTCGGCCACGGTGTTGTAGCTGGCGGTGGCGGCCGGCTGGTTGAAGTTCCGCGCGGTCTTGCGGAAGATCAGGTTGCCCGCTTCATCCGCCTTCCAGCCCTTCACGATCGACAGGTCGGCGCGGATGCCGCGCTCGAGGACGTAGGTCTCCCCGTCAAACTCCTTCAGCTCCTTACCTTCGGCGACAAGCGTGCCGACGCCCGTCTTGGTGTAGAAGCCGGGGATCCCCGCCCCGCCCGCGCGCAACCGCTCGGCCAGCGTCCCTTGCGGGCAGAATTCAACCTCCAGCTCACCCGAGAGATATTGCCGCTCGAACTCCTTATTCTCGCCGACATAGGAGGAGATCATCTTGGCCACCTGACGCGTGCGCAGCAGCTTGCCCAGCCCCACGCCGTCGATGCCCGCATTGTTCGACACGCAGACGAGCCCCTTCGTGCCCGCCGCCTGGATCGCATCGATCAGCCGCTCGGGGATGCCGCACAGGCCGAAGCCGCCACTGGCGATCGTCATGCCGTCATGCAGCAGCCCTTCGAGCGCGGCCTCGGCACTGGGATAGACCTTCTGCATGCGCACTCCCATTCTGGTCAGGGCGGCGTAACGGGCCGGACGGCGCCGCGTCAACGCTTCCGCGTCACGGCGGTGGCGGCTAAGCTACCGCGATGACAGATCTGCGCACCGGCGGCCGCATCCTCGTCGATCAACTCGTGGCGCAAGGGTGCGATCGCATCTTCTGCGTGCCCGGCGAAAGCTACCTTCCGGTGCTGGATGCGCTGGTCGACACGCCCGAAATCGCGCTGGTCGTAGCCCGGCAGGAGGGTGGCGCCGCCTTCATGGCATGTGCCGACGGCAGCATGACCGGCCGGCCCGGCATCTGCTTCGTCACGCGTGGGCCGGGGGCCACCAACGCCTCGATCGGCGTGCACGTGGCGATGCAGGACTCGGTGCCGATGATCCTGTTCGTCGGCGATGTGGCGCGCGGCGACCGCGACCGTGAGGCGTTCCAGGAAGTCGATTTCGCGGCGATGTTCGGCCCGCTGGCGAAGTGGGCGGCGCGGATCGACGATGCCGCGCGCATCCCCGAATATGTCGCGCGGGCCTATGCGACGGCGATGAGCGGGCGGCCCGGCCCCGTCGTGCTGGCATTGCCCGAGGACATGTTGGGCGATGCCGTGGATGCGGTTGACCGGCCGCTCGTGCTGAAGGCCGCGCAAGGCGCCGGTGCGCCGATGCTTAACACGCTGGACGAGCTGATCGAGGCAGCCCGCGCGCCACTGGCGATCGTCGGCGGCGCAGGCTGGACGCGTGAGGCGGGTGCGGCGGTGGCCCGCTGGGCTGAGGGGATCGGCTTGCCGGTCGCCTGTGCCTTCCGTCGGCAGGACGCGATCCCGAACGACAGCCCCATCTATGCAGGCAATCTCGGCTACGGACCGAATCCAAAGCTCGTCGAGCGGGTGCGCGATGCCGACCTGCTGATCGTGATCGGCGCGCGGCTGGGTGAGGCGACGACGGACGGCTATGCGCTGATCACGCCCGACCATCCCGGCCAGACGTTGGTGCATGTCCACCCCGACCCGGCAGAGCTCAATCGGGTTCATCAGGCAGGTTACGCGATCTGCGCCGACGTGACCGCGTTCGCCCGCGCCTTGGACGAGGCAGGCTGGATCTGCTGGAAGGAAGGACTGCACGAGCAGGCCCATGCCGATTGGCTCGCCTGGTCGACGCCTACGCCGAATGGCCGGGCGCTCGATCTCGGCCTGTGCGTCGCGCACATGCGCGAGGTGCTGCCGGCGGACAGCATCGTCTGCAACGGCGCGGGCAATTTCTCGGGCTGGTTCCACCGCTTCTGGCATTATGCTGCTATGCCGTCGCAGCTGGCGCCGACCGCGGGGGCGATGGGCTACGGCCTGCCCGCGGGGGTTGCTGCGGCTCTACGCGATCCCGATCGGCAGGTCATCGTCGCGGCGGGCGACGGCGACTTCCTGATGAACGGGCAGGAACTGGCGACCGCGGTGGCGCAGGGGGCGCGCATGCTGGTGCTGGTGATCGACAATGGCAGCTACGGCACCATCCGCATGCATCAGGAGCGCCGCTATCCCGAGCGTGTGTCGGGCACCGAACTCGTCAATCCGGACTTTGCCGCGCTCGCACGGGCTTATGGCTGCTGGGCGGAGACGGTGGAGCGAACGGAAGCGTTCGCGTCGGCGCTGAAACGGGCGATGGCCGAGCCTGGTGTTGCGCTGCTGCACCTGAAGACAGAGGTGGAGCAACTCGCGCCTGCCGTCACGATCAGCGGGCTGCGGGGAACGTCCGGCTGAGGCTCCGGCGGCGTGACCGAACCCATGGCCATGCTGCCGTAACGAAGAAGGGGAGGCCTAAGCCTCCCCCTCGCGATCTCAGATCTTGTCGCCGAGCGCGCCCTTGACGCTGCCCTTGAGGTGCTGCGCCTGACCCTCGGTCTTCTGCGCCTCACCCTCGGCCACGACGTCCGGCCGGTCCTGCGCATCGCCGACGGCCTTCTTCACTTCGCCGGCGACCTGGTTGGCCACGCCTTTGATCTTGTCGGTCATCTCACCCATGACATGCTCCTCGCGTTGCGGTTGCGAAGAGAACGAAAGCGGCCTGCCCCCGTTCCGGTGACAAATGATTTAGATCAAGCCGGCAAGCGGGCTGGACGGATCGGCATAACGGCGCTTGGCCATGCGGCCGGCACGGTAGGCCATGCGTCCGGCCTCGACCGCCGCCTTCATCGCATGCGCCATCAGGATCGGATCCTTGGCCTCGGCAATGGCGGTGTTCATCAGCACGCCGTCGCAGCCCAACTCCATCGCGGCCGCCGCGTCGGAGGCTGTGCCGACGCCGGCATCGACCAGCACGGGCACCTTCGCCCCCTCCACGATCAGGCGGATCGTCACCGGATTCTGGATGCCGAGGCCCGATCCGATCGGCGCGCCCAAAGGCATGATCGCCACCGCGCCGGCATCTTCCAGCCGCTTCGCGCCAATCGGATCGTCGACGCAATAGACCATCGGCTTGAAGCCTTCCTTGGCCAGCACCTCGGTCGCGCGCAGCGTCTCCAGCATGTCGGGATAGAGCGTGCGCGCCTCGCCCAGCACCTCGAGCTTGACGATGTCCCACCCGCCCGCTTCGCGCGCGAGGCGGAGCGTGCGGATTGCGTCCTCCGCGGTGTAACAGCCGGCCGTGTTGGGCAGGTACATGATCTGCTTGGGGTCGA
The DNA here is from genome assembly GCF_900113315.1 of Sphingomonas jatrophae. Lineage (GTDB taxonomy): Bacteria > Pseudomonadota > Alphaproteobacteria > Sphingomonadales > Sphingomonadaceae > Sphingomonas_P > Sphingomonas_P jatrophae. Next base: position 1,506,015 of record NZ_FOZG01000001.1, read on the forward strand.
TATAATCCGTCAGCATCGGCGCGTTGCGATCTGCGACGTTGACCCGCCGCACCGCGACGGTCACGATCTCCGCACCCGATGCGGCCACCGCGGCGGCGTTCTGTGCGAAGTCCTTATACTTGCCGGTGCCGACGATCAGCCGCGAGCGGAAGGTGCGCCCCGCCACCGTCCAGCTATCGTCCGCCAGCGGCGCGACATGATCGCCGCCGCCGACGAAGTGGACGATCTCCAGCTCGTCGCCATCCTCCACCCGGACGTTGGCGAGGGTCGAGCGCGGCACCACCTCGAGGTTCCGCTCCACTGCCACCTTCTCGGGCACGAGGCCCAGCTCACCCGCCAGCTCCGCGATGGTGATCCCGTCACGCACCCGGCGATGCTCACCGTTCAAGCGGATCGACAGGGTACGGTCTTCGGTCATTGCGTGCCTTTCCTGAAGGATGGCTGCTCTATATGGGGGGCGGTCCTTCACGTCCAACCGCGGAGCGCCCTTGATGGCCGATACGGTGTTCATCCTGAACGGGCCGAACCTCAACCTGCTCGGCCTGCGCGAGCCGGAAATCTATGGCTCCGACACGCTCGACGACATCGCCAACGCCTGCGACGATCATGCCCAGGGTCTCGGCCTGACGGTCGACCTGCGGCAATCCAACCATGAAGGGCATCTGGTCGACTGGCTGCACGAGGCGAATGCGCTGCCCGCGCGCGCCGTGGTGCTGAATGCGGGCGCCTACACCCACACCTCCATCGCGCTGCACGATGCGATCAAGGCGATCGGCGTGCCGGTGATCGAGGTGCATCTGTCGAACCCGCACCGGCGGGAGGATTTCCGACATAAAAGCTATGTCGGCATGGCAGCCAAGGGCACGATCGCGGGTTTCGGGCTGACCGGCTATCTGCTCGCGCTGGACGCGGCGGCGAAGCTCTGACAGACGCAAGCGCAACAAACGAACATAAAGGGTCACATCATGACCGAGCCTTCCGGGATGCAGATCGATCCCGCGCTCGTCCGCCAACTGGCCGAGCTGCTCGATACCACTCACCTGACCGAGATCGAGGTGCAGGATGGGGAACGCCGCATCCGCGTGGCGCGCAAAGCCGCGCAGGTGGCGGCAGCAGCGCCCGTCTACGCGCCCCCGCCCCCGCCGCTCACCGGCACGCCCGCCCCGTCCACCGCGGCGGCCGCTCCCGATGCGCCCGAGCCTGCGGCGGCGGACCATCCCGGTGCGGTCAAGTCGCCGATGGTCGGCACCGCCTATCTGGCGCCCGAGCCTGATGCCAAGCCGTTCGCGGCGCCCGGCCAGCGCGTCGAGGCGGGTGCGACCCTGCTGATCGTCGAGGCGATGAAGGTGATGAACCCGATCGCATCGCCGCGCGCGGGCACAGTCAAGGCGGTGCTCGTCGGCAACGGCCAGCCGGTGGAATTCGACCAGCCGCTCGTCATCGTCGAGTGACGCCGGTGGCGATCAAACGAGTCCTCATCGCCAATCGCGGCGAGATCGCGCTCCGCATCCACCGCGCCTGCCACGAAATGGGTATCGAGACGGTGGCGGTCCATTCGACCGCGGACACCGATGCGATGCACGTGCGGCTGGCGGATCACGCCATCTGCATCGGCCCGCCGCCTGCAGCCGAGAGCTATCTCAACATCCCCAACATCATCGCCGCCGCCGAGATCAGCGGCGCCGATGCCATCCATCCCGGCTACGGCTTCCTCAGCGAGAATGCGCGTTTCGCCGAGATCGTCGAGTCGCACCAGATCATCTGGATCGGGCCCAAGCCCGAACATATCCGGACGATGGGCGACAAGGTTGAGGCCAAGCGCACCGCCGCCCGCCTCGGCCTGCCGCTGGTGCCCGGATCGGACGGGCCGATCAGCGATGCCGCGGAGGCCAAGCGGATCGCGCGCGATATCGGCTACCCGGTGCTGATCAAGGCGGCGTCCGGCGGCGGCGGGCGCGGCATGAAGGTGGTGCCCAGCGAAGACCAGCTGGAAAGCCTGATGCAGCAGGCGGGCTCCGAGGCGAAGGCGGCGTTCGGCGACGCCACCGTCTACATGGAAAAGTATCTCGGCGATCCACGCCATATCGAGTTCCAGATCTTCGGCGACGGCGAGGGCAATGCCATCCACCTCGGCGAGCGGGACTGTTCGCTTCAGCGCCGCCACCAGAAGGTGCTGGAGGAAGCCCCCTCCCCTATCATCTCCGCCGAAGAGCGGACGCGCATGGGCGGCATCGTCGCGCAGGCGATGGCGGACATGGGCTATCGCGGCGCGGGGACGATCGAGTTCCTGTGGGAAGACGGCCAGTTCTACTTCATCGAAATGAACACCCGCCTGCAGGTGGAGCATCCGGTGACGGAGGCGATCACCGGGCTCGATCTCGTGCGCGAGCAGATCCGCGTGGCCGAGGGCAAGGGCCTGTCGCTGCGGCAGGAGGATGTGGAGTTCCGCGGCCACGCCATCGAATGCCGCATCAACGCCGAGGATCCGCGCACCTTCGCGCCCTCCCCCGGCCTCATCAAGGGCTATCACGCGCCCGGCGGCCTCGCGGTTCGCGTCGATAGCGGCCTCTATGCCGGCTACCGCGTGCCGCCTTATTACGACTCGATGATCGCCAAGCTGATCGTCTGGGGCCACAGCCGCGAAGGGGCGATCCGCCGCCTGCGCCGGGCGCTGGAGGAATTCGTCATCGAGGGCGGCAAGACGACCATCCCGCTTCATCAGCAGCTGATCGAGAACCCTGATTTCCAGTCGGGCGATTATACGATCAAGTGGCTGGAGAGTTGGCTGGAGGATGGCGGCATGGACGCGCCGAAATGAAGGCGACCATCTGGCACAATCCGCGCTGCTCCAAGTCGCGCGAGACGCTGGCCCTGCTCGAGGCGGCGGGCGCGGAGATCGCCACGGTCGAGTATCTCAAGGCTCCGCCCGAGCGGGCCGAATTGGAACGCCTGCTGGCAAAGGGCGGTCTCGCACCGCGCGATGTGCTGCGTGCAGGCGAACCGCTGGCCAAGGAACTCGCGCTGGCGGATGCCGATGATGATCGGCTGCTGTCGCTGATGCTGCTCCATCCCGTGTTGATCGAGCGGCCGTTGGTGGAGACGGACAAGGGCGTGCGCCTCGGCCGGCCGCCCGAACGGGTGCGCGAGATCCTCTAATGCCTGCTCTCGGTGGCGTGCTCAGCGCGCCACCGACCAGCGGTTCTTGATCAGCGCGCCTTCGGACGAACCGATGCGCCGCGCCGGATTGCCTGCGACCGTATCGCCCGCATCCACGTCCTTCACGACGACCGACCCCGCACCGATCGTCGCGCCGCTGCCAATCGTCACCTCCTCCACCAGGACGGCGTGGGGGCCGATGAACACGCCGTCTCCTACCCTCGCCGCAGCCTTGCTGGCCGAGCCGAAGGTGACGCAGTGGCCAAGCGTGCAATTGTCGCCGATCCGCGCACTGGAATTGACGACGATGCACATCGGATGGGGGATGAGCAGCCCGTATCCGATCGGGAGGGCGCTGGGGATCTGAATGCCCAGCTTGTGCGACAGCGCGCGGTGCCGCGCCTTCGCCAGCACAGCGACCAGCGGGTTCGACGCATGCGTCAGACGGAGCCAGACGCTGTACCGGAACCCAAGGTGGCGCAGGTAATAATGCAGGAAGGCACCCGCGGAGACGCGGCCGGCATAGCGGAACAGATCGCTCTTCACATAGCTGACGCACGACCCCATACCGCCCTCGCCATCGCTGAACCGCGGTGCGGGCGTGCGCCTGATCCGCCGAATGGGCGACTGCAAGCTCCTCCGGAACGGAGCCATAGCGTGCACCACGGACGGACTCGGTGACTTCGACAGGCCCAGGCGTGCGGCGTAGCCTCCGATCTGGAGCCGCCCGGTGGCGTAGCGGCGCTCATGTCCTCCGTCCGGAGATCAGCGCATGATTCGCATCGCCCCTCTCGCCACGCTCCTGCCCGCGATCCTGCTCGCCGCCGCGCCCGCCAAAGCGGACCCGATCGACGGCACGTGGACGTCCGATCTCGCCACCGCGCAGCTGTCCGACAAGCCGGTCGTGCAGTCGCTGGCTGGCGGCGTCTTCCGCTGCGCCAGCTGCACGCCTGCTTATTCGGTCCCGGCCGACGGCAAGTGGCACAAGGTGAGCGGCCCCGAATATTGGGACGAGGGGATGGTCGAGGTGGTCGATGCCAACACGGTCAACTTCGCCATCCGGCGCAAGGGCCGGATCGTCGGCACATCGACCGACACCGTGTCGTCAGACGGCAACACCACGCGCACGACCTACAAGGACAGCGGCTCCGCCAATGGCGTGCCGGTGGAGGGCAGCAGCACGCTGACTCGGCTGGCGGCGGCCCCGGCGGGTGCCCATGCCATCTCCGGCTCGTGGAAGCGTACAGCCGCACAGAGCAGCGAGGCCGGGCTGAACCAGACCTTCCGGCTGGACGGCAAGGTGCTGAAACTCTCGACACCGACGGGGGAGAGCTATGCCGCGACGCTGGGCGGGCCGGCCGCGCCGATCGTCGGTGATCCCGCGGGCACGATGGTGCAGGTTCGCAAGGTGGGCGCGGCCTATGAGGAAACCGGAATTCGCAAGGGCAAGCCCGTCTACCGCATGACGTTCGAGCCCTCGGCCGATGGACGCACGCTGGCGGTCAGCTCCACCAACCTGCGCAACAATTCGACGACGCGCTTCACCGCGACGAAGCAGTAAGAGGAAAGCGCAGCCGGCAGCTTGCGTCCGCCCCCCCGCCACGCCACCTTGGCGGCCGTGACGATGCTCGATCCCGATCTGCTGCTGCGGGCATATTCGGTCGGCGTGTTCCCGATGGCGGACAGCCGGGCCGCGCGCGACGTCTATTGGGTCGAGCCGAAGGCGCGGGGCATCCTGCCGCTCGACGGCTTTCGCCTGTCCCGCTCGCTGGCCAAGACGCTGCGTTCCGGGCGCTTCCAGACTACGGTGGATCGCGCCTTTCCGGGCGTGGTCGCGGCCTGCGCGGCGGCGACGGCGGATCGGCCGGATACGTGGATCAACCCGGCGATCGAGCGCGCTTATGGCGAGCTGCACCGCCGCGGCCACGCCCACTCGGTCGAAACCTGGGCCGATGGCGAGCTGGTCGGCGGGCTTTACGGCGTGTCGCTCGGCCGCGCCTTCTTTGGTGAGAGCATGTTCAGCCGGGCGACGGACGCGTCCAAGGTGGCGCTGGCCCACCTGGTCGCGCGGCTCCGCGTGGGCGGCTTTCGGCTGCTCGATTGCCAGTTCATCACCAGTCACCTCGCCTCGCTCGGCGCGGTGGAGGTGAGCCGCGACGTCTATGTCGGGTTGCTCGATTCGGCGCTGGGGTTCGCCGCGGCGGCCGGTGCGGGCGATGCTGCGGCCGGCGCTGCCGACTTCTTCGCGCTGGACCGGCTGGACCCGCCGGAGGGCGCGACCAGCGTGTCGGCACCGATATCGGGGCTGCGCATCACGCAGCTCTTGGGCCAGACATCGTAGACCGGATGCTCGACGACGTTGAGCGACGGCGTTTCCTTGTAGAGCCAGCCCGAAAAGGGGCGCCGCCAGCGCCCGTCGCGGCCGCGCACGTCGAGCTGGACGAAGGCGCCCGTCAGCTGCTCCGGCTCCCATGAGGCGGTGCGCTCGCAGGCGCGCAGCCGCACGATCACGTCACCGACGCGCACTGCCTGGCCCGGCTTGAGCGTCAGATCGCGGGCTAGGCCGTTGCGCTTGTTGAGCAGGCCGATGACGGCGACCCGCTCCGCCATCGGTGTCGCTTCGCGGGTGCGCGCGGGAGCCGCAGACCGGGTTCGCGCGCGCTTTTCCGGCACGTCGGCCTGCGCCGATGCATCGATCGGCGCGCTGGTCTCCGTCTGCGCACTGTCATTCTGATACGCGGCCGCCGTGCCGAGCGCGACGAGCATCCCCAGCGGCAGCGCCGCTGCCCACCACCTCATGGCGCGGGCGCGGATGCGCTCCCGGCGTCGGCGCCCTCGCTCGAGGGTGGGGAGGAGGACGGCGTCTTGTTGATGAAGCCGCCGATCAGACCCATCAGGTCCATCGCGCCCTGCGTGTCGACGATGGTGTCGCCGCTCTTCAACGCGGTTTCCGAGCCACCGGGCGTGATGCCGACGAAGGTGGAGCCGAGCAGCCCTTCGGAGGTGATCGCCGCGCTGGAGTCGGACGGCAGCTTGATCGAGGGATCAAGCGCGAAGACGAGCTTGACCTGCCACGTGGCGGGATCGAGCGACTGACCGATCACGCTGCCGACCTTCAGCCCGGCGACGCGCACGTCCGTGCCGATGTTGACGCCCGACGCGTTCGGGAACAGTGCATTGACCTCGACCGCATTGGCCGCGCGGCCGCCGCCGGTGCGCGTCCACGCCATCGAGACGAACCACACCGCGAGCAGCACGACGGCGAGGCCGATCAGCGCCTCGGCGACGTTTTCCTTGATCGCAGCCTTCATGCGTCGGGGGTCCACGCCTCATAGTCGCCGGTCGCGGCGGCACGGCGGCCGCCTGCCTCCAGCGCGCCGGCCGGGCGATAGGCGTCGCGCGTGCCCGTCGTATTGCCGAGCGGCGGCTTCTGCCATGCCTTCGCCGGCCCCTCGGGCACCGTATCGATATTGCCGTGCAGCCAGCCATGCCATTCGGGGGCGACCCGGCTGGCGTCGTTCGAGCCCGAATACATCACCCAGCGCCGCCGGACGCCGAACGAATCCGGCTTCTTCGACTCGAAATAGACGTTCCCGAACGCATCGCGCCCCACCTCCGCGCCCTTGCGGCGCGTGTAGAGCGCGGTTCCCCAGGTGGCGCCTTCCCACCAAGTAAAGGCATTCTTCAGCAGGCCCATGCAACCGCCCTAGCCGCTGGCGTCGCGCCGGGGAAGCCCCGCCGCGGCGCCTTCGCATGGCTCAGTCGCAATAACGCACGCGCACCCTGCGCCCGATGTAGGGATCCCACACGCGCCGCGTGTAGCAGCCACCGCCCCAGGCATAGCCGCCGCCATAATAAGCCGGCCCGCCATAATAGCCGTCATAATAGGGCCGGTTGGCCGAGGCGATCGCCGCACCCACGCCGAGGCCGAGCAGCCCTGCGCCGATCGCAACGCCGGTTCGATCATAGCCGCGATAATAAGGCCGGTAGTAACCGCGGTAGCCGCCGCGATAACCGCCACGCCAGCCACCGCCGCGGAAGACAGGTCCGCCGCCATAATAGCCGCGCCCCCAGCCCGGGCCGCCGCCACCACGCCAGCGCTGCGCATCCGCCGGCGCCGTCGCCACCACCATTGCGGAACTGAGCGCCAGCCCCGCCACAAACGTCTTCATCGATGTACGCATCGCCACTCCTCCAGCGCCCCCAGAGGCGCCGTCCAAGGCCGAAGCCCCGGCCGGCGTTGGCGATTCTACGAAGGCTGTGGCGACCCGTTCCAAAATGGGGCGGAGGATTTCCGCCCCACTTGGCAATCCGTCAGGCGGCCGCCTTGGCGCGCGAGGCGCGCTTGCGCTCGTGCGGATCGAGGTGGCGCTTGCGCAGGCGGATCGACTTGGGCGTCACCTCCACGAGCTCGTCATCGTCGATATAGGCGATGGCCTGTTCCAGCGTCATCCGCTTCGGCGGCGTCAGGCGGACGGCATCGTCCTTGCCGCCCGATGCGCGGAAGTTGGTCAGCTGCTTGGCCTTCATCGGATTGACCTCGAGGTCATCATCCTTGGCGTTCTGACCGATGATCATGCCTTCATACAGCGCCTCGCCGTGGCCGACGAAGAGGACGCCGCGCTCCTCGAGCGGGCCGAGCGCATAGGCCTGCGCCTCGCCGACGCCGTTGGAGATCAGCACGCCGTTCTTGCGGCCTTCGATCGCGCCCTTGTGCGGCCCGTACTTCTCGAACAGCCGGTTCATGATCCCCGTGCCGCGCGTGTCGGACAGGAACTCGCCATGATAGCCGATCAGCCCGCGCGACGGCGCGGAGAAGGTGATGCGCGTCTTGCCGCCGCCCGACGGGCGCATGTCCGTCATCTCGGCCTTGCGCAGGTTCATCTTCTCGACGACCGTGCCCGAATATTCCTCGTCCACGTCGATCACGACCGTCTCATACGGCTCCGTCCGCTTGCCGTCCTCGTCGGTGCGAAACAGCACGCGCGGGCGGCTGATGCCGAGCTCGAACCCTTCGCGGCGCATCGTCTCGATCAGCACGCCGAGCTGGAGCTCGCCGCGGCCAGCCACCTCGAACGAATCCTTGTCGTCGGCTTCCGTCACCTTGATCGCGACGTTCGATTCCGCCTCGCGGAACAGGCGGTCACGAATCATGCGGCTGGTCACCTTGGTGCCCTCGCGGCCTGCCATCGGCGAGTCGTTGACGGCGAAGCGCATCGACAGCGTCGGCGGATCGATCGCCTGCGCGTGCAGCGGCTCGGTGACGGACGGGTCACAGATGGTGTTGGCGACGGTCGCGACCGTCAGGCCCGCGAGGCTGATGATGTCGCCGGCATTCGCCTCCTCGGTAGGCACGCGCTCCAGCCCGCGGAACGTCATGATCTTGGAGGCGCGGCCCGTCTCGATGACGTTGCCGTTATTGTCGAGCGCGTGGATCGCCTGGTTGGTCTTGACCGAACCCGAGAAGACCAGGCCCGTGAGGATGCGGCCGAGGAAGTTGTCGCGGTCCAGCAGCGTCACGAGGAACTTGAACGGACCGTCCGGATCGGCCTTGGGCGCGGGCACATGCTCGACGATCTTGTTGAACAGCGGCGCCAGCGTGCCCTCGCGCAGCGTCGGGTCCTCATTGGCATAACCGTTACGGCCTGACGCGTAGAGGACGGGGAAATCGAGCTGCTCGTCCGTCGCATCGAGGCTGACGAACAGGTCGAACACCTCGTCCAGCACTTCCTGGATGCGCTCGTCCGGGCGATCGACCTTGTTGACGACGACGATCGGGCGCAGGCCCAGCGCCAGCGCCTTGCCGGTGACGAACTTCGTCTGCGGCATCGCGCCTTCCGACGAGTCGACCAGCAGGATCACGCCGTCGACCATCGACAGGATGCGCTCCACCTCGCCGCCGAAGTCGGCGTGGCCGGGCGTGTCGACGATGTTGATGCGCGTCGGTTCCTGCCCCTCGGGCGCCCACTCCACGCTCGTGCACTTGGCGAGAATGGTAATTCCGCGCTCTTTCTCAAGGTCGTTCGAGTCCATCGCACGCTCTTCCACGCGCTGATTGTCGCGGAAGGTGCCGGATTGGCGGAACAGCTGGTCGACCAGCGTCGTCTTGCCGTGGTCGACGTGCGCGATGATCGCCACGTTGCGGAGGCTCATGGGAAATCCTGATTGTCGGAGCTGAAGTCGGGCGGGCGCTTAGCCGAAAAGGGCCGCGGCAACAAGGCGAGTGCTGCGGCGCGCCATGAGCGCTGAGCCGGGCGTTCCCGCGGGGCGCTTCACCCGCTTCATGGGGATCGACTGGTCGGGCGCGGCGGTGGAGCGGCCGCCGGGTCTCGCCGTGGCGGAGGCCGAGGCGGGCCGCGGGCCGCCGCACCTGATCCGCCAGGATCGGGGCTGGTCCCGCGAGGACGTGCTCGCGCGCTTGCGAATGGCGGCGGAGACAGGCGAGGCGCTGCTGATCGGCATCGACTTCTCTCCCGCCTTGCCCTTCGCCGATCGCGGCGCCTACTTCCCCGGCGAGGCGTGGAGCCCGCCGGATGCGCGGAGCCTCTGGGCGCTGGTCGACGCGATCTGCCGCGGCGACGCGCATCTCGCCGCCACCGCCTTGCCGCGCCACGCCGCCGCGCACTTCCGCCGGCAAGAGGGCCGCACCGTGCTGACGGGCGACGCGTTCGAGCAACCTTCCGGCAGGCTGCGCGTGGTGGAGGCGGAAACGCGGCGTCGGCGGCTGGGCAATGCCACCTCCGGCTTCAACCTGATCGGGGCGGCGCAGGTCGGCCGCGCCAGCCTGACCGGCATGCGGCTGCTGCACCGGCTGGCCGGTCGCGTGCCGATCTGGCCGTTCGATCCGGTGCCGCCGCAAGGCCCGCTGATCGTGGAGGTCTATAGCGCCATCGCGGCGGTGGCGGCGGGCATGGTGCCCGGCCGCACCAAGCTGCGCGACGCGACGGCGCTGGATGGCGCGCTGGCGGCACTCGGCAGCGCCCCGGCCGCCCCCCTGCCCCGCTATGACGACCATTCGACCGACGCCATGCTGATCGCCGCATGGCTGCGCCGCGTCCACACAAGCGCCGCTTTATGGCGGCCTGCCCTCCTCGACGACACGCTCGCACGCACCGAAGGCTGGACCTTCGGGCTGGACTGACGCAAGGCTGGCAGCGGGCCGGCCTAGCTCAGCTGGTAGAGCATCCGCCTTGTAAGCGGGAGGTCGTCGGTTCGAGTCCGACGGCCGGCACCACGCAGTCGCCCGTCTCCTGCCTAACCGGCTGGCTGACGGCACTCGCCAGAGAAGCGCCTGGTTTCCGTAGCTTTGCGGCAGCGCATCACGGGCAAGCGAGGACAGGAGCCGCTTTCTCCGCCGAGATGACGCGCAAAGTGGCCGCGCATCTCTGCTGGCTTGAAAAATGCCCTAGATTCTTTCGCGAGGGCCTAAGGGCGGTTCCTCTGCAGCAATTGGAACGAGAACGCGCGCCATCTCGGGCGCGCGCAGGTTCGATCGGTTGAAGCGACAGGCAAAGCCGAGCACACGGCGTTGCTCCCGTAAGTCAAGCGCGATGGCCTCAGCGCGCAGCAGCTTGCGGGCGGTCAGCGGAGGCGCACGCGTCAGTGATGGCCAAGGTAAAGATCGCAAGCCGAGCGCTCGCCACGTTTGCAAACGCAGCCTTGAACGAGCGGTGATGGCGTCCGCTTAGAGCCTTGGATCTCCTCTCTGAGCCTAGGCCAGCCGAATCACCGATGTATGCCTGGGCGATTTCGTGCCCGCCTACTCCATGTGCTGCGGCCTGCAAGAGACACCGCAAACGGCCTTAGGGCAGCGCCGCCGCCACATCCGCGGTGAAGCGGGCGATATCGAACCGAGCCGCACCTGAATCCTCGCCGCGGCGGACGATGACGAGACGCCGCGACGGGATAACCATGATAAATTGACCGCGATTGCCCTGCGCTGCGAAGCTGCCTGGGGGCAGGCCCTGCTCAGGCCCGAACAGCCACATGGTTGCGCCGTACCCCGGACCGCTCGCCGGTTGAGGGCCGCTCGGCGTCGTCATGGCACGTACCCAGCCCTTGGGCAGCAGGCGCTTGCCCGCCCAGACGCCATCCTGCAGCCAGAACAGACCCAGCCTGGCGAGATCGCGTGCAGTCGACCAGACCTGGCTCGAGAGGATGTAGTTGCCGTGCCAGTCCGTCTCGGCGACGGTATGCGCCATGCCGAGTGGACCAAACAGGCTGCCGGGCAGCGCGCGATAACGCTCCTCGCCGATCGCCTGCCGCGTTGCGTACATGGCGAGCAGGATATCGTTGTTGGCATAGCGGAAGCGCGTGCCCGGCGAGACCTCCAGCGGCCAGGCCACCGCCTGCTCGTCCACGGTCGTGCCGCCGAAGTAGATCGCGTCCGTTCGATTGCCAGCCGTATCGCTGTGCAGTCCCGACGCCATGCGCAGGAGGTGGTCGATCGTGATGCGGCGCCGCGGATCACCAACTCGCCATTCCGCGATCGTGGCGGGAGCACCCACTGCCCCCGCATCGGCCAGTCCCACGAGCGTTCCCGCAATCGACTTGCCGACAGACCATGTACGGTTGGAGACGAACGGGCCGAAGCCGGCGCCATATTGCTCCGCCAGCACACGCCCATCCTTCACCACCAGCAAGCCAACGGTCTTGGTGCCGGCGCCATAGGTGTTGCCGAAGGCGCCGCCGACGGTACCCGCCAGCCGTGCCGAGGGCCGCGGTGCAATGCCCGCGTCGCCCTGCGGCCATGGGCGGGCATCCGCATCAGGGATGCCAGCTGCGGGCGCAGGCAAGCGCGCAGGCGCGGCCTCGCTACCGATTGGCTGGGTGACGCACCCTTGCCCACGGGTCCATGCTGCGCGCCGCGGCGGCATGCGTGAGTCGAACGCCACTGAGACGCTGTGCTGCTCGCGGTCGATCTGCGCAGACAATGTGGGCACGATCCCGGCATATTCGGGATAGATACCGGCGAGCTCGTCCGCGTCGATCTGCGCAGGGGTGCGCCCCCCGTTGAAGATGCCGGAGCAGTAAAGGGCCGCCTTATACCCCGCGGCGACTGCGCGCTGATAGGCGCCCGGTGAGGGCTGCGGAACGACTTGGGCCTGTGCGGCGGCGGGGAGGAGCAGGATGAGGCAGGCAGCTAGCAGGGTGCGCATGCCCGCCTCTTCTCATTTGGCCGGGACATCAGCAACCCGCCCGTGAAACAATTGGTCGAACACGAATTTCAGCCAGCTGAGCTCTTGAACGCGGATATGCCCGGCGCCCTGCCATTGTATCGATCCACTCGGAAACGACAGGCGACCAGCTTTCGCTATGCGCTCAACGACGAACAAATCGAGACCTGATATCCTTCCACATCTGATCGTACTCCTTGCGGGCGGCGCTTCGAAGGGTCGGACCGCCGGCCGGTCCGCGAGACGATCGGCCGCAAGCGCGCGCATGCCGAGGCGAAGCTCGGCCCCGCTTTCGACCAGGGCAATTCGATGTCGTGTTGGGGCTTGGCTCCGTGCCGCTGCCCGTGCTTGAGGCGGAGTTCGATCGCTGGATCGCCGAGGGCAGCAGGAATGCGGGTAAGGATGCCGCCGGCTGAACGGTCCAGGGATATCGAGAAGAGGGGAATGATCGTGCTCAAGCAAGTCTCCGCCATCGCGCTGGCTTTCGCAGCGTCCGGCGCCATTGCCGCGCCCGCGCAGCCCGCCGCACCTGCCGCCGCCCCCGGCAGCGCCGACGCGCAGCTGCGCCAGCTCTACGAGACGGAGTGGGCATGGCGGCAGAAGGAGCTTGCGCGCCTGCCCGATGACGAGCCGTGGATGGCGGGGGACGATCACTTCCCCAAGGTCGATCCCGCCAGCCAGCAGGCGCGCATCGCTTACTGGCAGAAGACGCTCGCCGCGCTGGACCGCATCCCGGTCGATCGCCTCTCGCCCGAGGAGCGGATCAACGCCGCCGTTTTCCGCACTAGCCTGGAAGCGTTCGTGGCGGATGGGCCGTTCCGAGTGTGGGAGATGCCGTTCAACGCGGACAGCAATTTCTGGTCGGGCATTGCGCCGCGCGCCGCCTATGCCAAGCCGGAGCAGTATCGCCGCTATCTCGGCCGGTTGCGCGATCTACCGCGCTATTTCGACGAGCAGATCGCCAACATGCGCGCCGGCCTCGCGCGCGGCTTCAGCGTGCCCAAGGCGACGCTCGGCGGGCGTGACGCGTCCATCGCCGCCTACACCGTCGCCGATCCCGCAACGAACCCCTTCTACGCGCCGTTCGAGAAGATGCCCGCCACCATCCCCGCGGCCGAGCAGGCGGCGATGCAGGCCGAGGCGCGCCAGCTGATCACCGGCACGGTGGTGCCCGCATACGCCAAGCTGCTCGATTTCTACCGCAACGAGTATCTGGCGAAGACGCGCACCACGCTGGCGGCCGAGAAGATGCCGGGCGGCGCGGCCTTCTACCAGGCCCAGATCCACCAGTTCACCACTCTGGATCTCACCGCCGAGCAGATCCATGCCATCGGCCTCAAGGAAGTCGCGCGCATCACCGCGGAGATGGAGGCGGCGAAGGCGAAGGCGGGCTTCACCGGCACGCTGGATGCGTTCAAGCAGTTCCTGCGCACCGATCCGCAATTCTACGCCAAGACGCCGGACGAGCTGATGGGCGTCTCCGCCTATATCGCCAAGCGGATGGACGGGGAGCTGAAGAACACCATCGGCTTCCTGCCGCGCTACCGCTTCACCATCCGGCCGGTGCCCGATGCGATCGCGCCCTTCTACACGGCGGGCCGTGGCGGTCTGGAAAGCTGCCTGATGAACACGCACAATTTGTCGGTGCGCCCGCTTTACCAGATCCCGGCGCTAACGCTGCATGAATGCGTGCCCGGCCACAGCTTCCAGGCCGCGGTCGCGCGGGAGGGGCCGAACCGCCCCGAATTCCGCAAGCAGACCTATTTCTCCGGCTATGGCGAAGGCTGGGGCCTCTACACCGAATGGCTGGGCACGGTGGCTGGCATCTACCGCACGCCCTATGAGGATTTCGGCCGCCTTTCCTATGAGATGTGGCGCGCCTGCCGGCTGGTGATCGACACCGGCATCCACCATTATGGCTGGAGCCGCGACAAGGCGATCGACTATCTCCTCGCCAACACCGCACTATCCCGCCACGAGGTTGAAACGGAGGTGGATCGCTACATCAGCTGGCCGGGCCAGGCGCTGGCCTACAAGCTCGGCGAGATGACGATCCGTCGCAAGCGCGCCGATGCCGAGGCGAAGCTGGGCGCAAAGTTCGACCAGCGCTGGTTCCACGATTTGATCCTGAACCTGGGCTCGGTGCCGCTCCCGGTGCTGGAACAGCAGATCGACGGCTGGATCGCCGCCGGCGGCCCAGACACGCTCGCCGACCGCAAATAGGCCTACCCTCGTGATCGCGAGGAGCGAAGCGACGAAGCGACGAAGCGACGAAGCGACGAAGCGATCCAGCACCCTGGAGTGCGATACGGCGCCAGTAATAGACGGCGCCTCGGCACTCGACGTTCTGGATTGCAGGCACGGCATCTCCGCATGGAGCCGTCACACCCACCGACGCGCTCCAGTGGCTCCAACCAATTTGTTGCGCGCTAAAGAGTGTCTTAAATAGCGATTTGGCTGTGCACCGCGTCAAGCTCGAACACGTCTACCTGCCCCAGCGCATCAGCGAGAGTAGGACCGCAACCTCTGCTTGAGGCAAGCTCCCTGCTCCTCGACATAACGCGGCATGAGTCCGTCAATGCCGCATTGTGCTCATCAATGTATGACTGACGGCAGGGGCGCACCGCTCGCGCTTGTTCGAAAAGCGGATCCAGAGACTTGGGCGATTCCTGCCAGTCATCAGCGCGGAGATCATTTGTAGGAAGATCTTGTACCGCAGGACTCGTCCACGAAGGACCAGGGTGACGTCGCACGTCGGCCGCTGGAGCCATAGCACCGGTACCGCTGAACGGCACGTTGATCTGCAGCCAGCGCCCATCTCGCATTCGCGTCCGCTTGCCATACAGATTGGCTTGCAACGCCGTTGACCGGACGAGGCCCTGATCGAGCGGATCAACATGCAGCCGCTTGAGCTTCACCGCATCGAACAGCGAATCTTCTACGCTTTTACAAACAAATGCCAATCGATTGTCAGGCAGATTTGAAACCGTCCTGCCCAAATCGCCGTCCCACTTGGCCCTGTAGAGCTTGAACGCCCAGGGATATCTCAGAAGTCATTTGCTTATAAGATATACGTCTTGTACGGCAACCTCCACAATACGGAAGCACATCACAGATGTCGATGTTACCAGCTTGGACATACGCCTCAGCGACAGGTTCAATCGCCTTGGCGATCATGGAGCTTTTTCTGCGTTGATAGGTACGGTGAGTTGCTTGGTGCCTTCATGTTATGGCGAATTGCGGCCGGCAAGAACAATTACCATGAAAGCGTCGAATGCCCAAAGGCCAGCTAAGCGCCAGGCGAGTTGTCCTCGTCGCGTCCCATCCAGACCATGGCTAACGCCTACCCTGCCCTCAACGGCGCAACTGGCGCAGGCTTCTCGCATGAGGGCACGATAATAGACATCTCCGCGCCGCCTTGATGGGGTTCTCGCGACTCAGCTCCCGCACCATCGGCGTAGTGAGCGCCTTGGCGTGCGCCATCAATCGGGCGTCGGCCAACCTCCAATATCAGACATCCTGCGGCCGATCTCCCGAACGTCCGCTCACGCCCGGAAGGCAACGTTCACGGTGGCTTGAGCTACCCGCAATTGGGTGTTGGTCAAGGTGCAGCCACAGGCCAGGCCTGAACTGGAGATCGAATGTCAGCTTGCGGAAGTGGGGACGGGGACTCCCGCAATTGCTTCGCTCCGTCGGAGGGCTCGCCGAAGCCTCTTCCGCACGGCCGATTTCCACGAGTCATCGCATCTAGTAAGCGCAGGTCAAATCATTGAACTTAAAACACTTACGTGATCATCTGGCGACTTGATACTCGTGGCAGCCTAGCTTGAGGGAGATCCAGAATATCACCGAAGCTAATCGGATGAGCGGTCAAAGTGGGGTGTGGCGAATAGCCGGCTTGCCAGAACTTGTATTCGGCGCTGTTTCGCGCGATGCTCATGCTGAAGAGTCGCCGAGGATGAGGCGATCGGTTGTCGGGCCCGGCATGGAGCAGGTCACTTTGGTACAGGATGACCGTACCCTTGCGCGGCGCCGTCTGCACCAAGTGGAACAGGTTTCTGATGACCTTACGGTGGCGATAAAGCTTCCACAACGTTCTTGGCCCCAGATTACGTCGACTGAATTGTGAGTTCTTTCCTAAGATAAAGCGCATCAGGTTCGGTTGGTGCTCATCCCACTTTCTGGAGAGCACTCGGTCACGGAATTCACCCGGCGCCAAAAGCGCTTTTCTTTGACTAAGTAGGCGCCACAGCTTCGCCAAGTTGTAGCAAAATATGTGAAAGTTTGTTTTTACTCGGAACAGCTCCATCAACTCACGGGACTTGTCGCCACGCTCCCGGTCGGCGGTGCCGTCGAAGTGCGTACCTGGAATAAACACCGTCCCGCCCTGTCGCTCTGACACATCTGTGACGGCGGCGAAAAGGCTGATCACGCCGGCTGGATCGCGATGAATATATTGATGCGATGAGCCGAGATAGCTGGTCAATGTGGTGATCTCGAGAAGCGGGTGTGACCGCTCACAGTACGCGGAAATGATGCCCTCGAGACGCTGGCACAACATAGCCGCAAAGCTGACTACAACCCGGGTCGACGGGAGAGAGCAGAAGTCGCGACGCACATAGCGATTGTCGGTCTCGCTTGCGAATGAGCACCGGGCCCGATCGGGGTCTTCGATGGTTCGGCGTATCAGTTCCAGGCCAACATCCGCCTCTTCGTTGGACAAGAGGTTCGTGAGGATAACGAAGCCGTTGCTTTTCATCACCGCCAAGGCTTGTCGTGCGCAGACCCCCGTAAGCTTGCCGCCGGCATCCAAGACAGCAGGCACTTCGAACAGAGATGTATCGGTCGAGACCTTAAGCTCTTTCATGCCCTCTGCCTCGTAATGATCCGACGCCCTTCATGACCGGCAATTTGTCGTCACATACCTGTCCGGCAGTCTTGGACCGTGCGGAACCAGGTCGATCCGACGGGCTCGATCAGCGCGTTGGTGTTTGAGCGGTGCCCCTCGTGGCGCATCCCGTGCTGGCCGCGACCGCTGTCGCCGCGATGGCGGCGGCGGCGGCGACCTGGGCCACGATCCGCTTGCGGCGCCGGCGCGCATCCGCGCTCGCGCGAAAGTCGGGACACGCAAGCTCCGACATCGGGCCCCATTTGAAGCTGAGCAGCCGGCCGATCGACCGGTTTCGTACGAACAGCAAATCGATCATCTGCGAACCCGCAACCGCGCCCATCTCCCGCTTGTAGCCGCTGTCGCCAACGCCCAGATCTACCGTCTGCACGCCCTGACGGGCAGCCCATTCGAGCTGACGATATGTGACAATCTTGCCCGGCCGGCCCGCTGCAAAACGCTCGTCATAGCTGCTGGCGATGCTGTACTGACGCTCGCCCGCTCGAAGGTCGAAGGAAAAGGCGGCAGGCTCCCCACCGACGGTCAGGATGGTCGCTGACAGAGCCTCCGCAATATGGGGATCGCGGACCGCTCGGCGCCACAGCGCACATTGGGCGGGCGCGAGGAACTGCGCGCCGCTGCCATCGCTTCTCCGGCCGACCCAGCTATTAGCTTCGATTGCCGCCAGCGCCTTGAAGGCCTCTTCGTCCCATGCGGAACCGGTGACGAAGCGGATGTCGAGCTCTCCCTTTTGCGCCAATTGCCGCTCGTAGTTTTTGAGGCGGCGAAGGGTCGACTTTCTTGGCCAGCCTCCGCCAGTGATTTGATCGCCGACGCTGAGCACAAAGGTGTTTCCGAGCGTTCGAACAAGGACCGTCCAGCCCGCGCGAACTGCGGCCTGTTCAAGCATCGTGACAGCCCGGTCTTCCCGCAACACTGGGCCGACCCGCCACACCGGCGAGAGTGCCCGGCGCACTTGCGGTGCCGACAGCAACGCCTCAAGTTCGGCAGGGAGGGCATCCGCGGCCACAGCGATTGAGCGGAACGGCCAGTAACTGCCCGGGACGGCACGGGTGCCGACCAGAGGCGGGCCGATGCCGGCGATCGGTATGGCGGCGACGGCACTGCCGTCCGGTCGCATCGCCAGCACCGTTTGGGCATTCGCTGCGTCGGCCGCTTCGAACCATGCGGCGCGCATAAAGCAGGATCCGGACCGGGATCGCCGGGCGAGCGCGTCCAGCGCCGGCGAGATCCCTCGGGTGATTGCGACCCGAATGCCCGCTTCTGGTACGATGCGGCGTTCTAACACGTGATGCTCCCTGGCATCGAGGACTAGAACTGCAGATGATAAGATTAAGCTAAGATGGTCCGCACAGGTTGGTGGCGGGCATGCCCTGCCTAACGACCCCCGAACGGCTCGGGCGCAATCCCACCGCACCGAGGCGAGCTTTGATTGGAGGCCTGACTCCGACCATATGCCATGGCTTTTCGCTGATTCGGCTAGAGTCTGAGGTGACATGCTACCGCTGCATCGGAGCGCTCGCGGCCGGAAGCCTCAATCATAGGCCGAACCGGAAAGTCGCCGGCAACTTAGCCCAGGCGTAAATGCTCCCGATAGTCTGCGATTATATGAAACTGTGCTCCGCCGAAGTATGACAGCTTGGAATAAATGATGTTTTGCAACATGCACTGCACAAGCAACGCCTCTGACGCTTGTTCCGCAGCGTAGCTTGGCTAAAGCCCGTGTATTTCCTCCGGTCGAGATAGAAGCTGCCCGCGAGCAGGCACAGCCGAGCTCTGCATGAGAGGACGGTAGCGCTGGCCGAGGCTGAAGGGAGAGCGGGGTATAGGGTTCCGGCGGAGGAGGCCGGAGAGAACTGCATCTGACCTTCAGGTGGAGGCGATCATGCTTGCTTAAGATTTCTGGCCTAGAGCAAGGCTATGGAAATGCGCCGAATTTGCAATGGGTGCCGAGACGGCGTCGATTTCGAGATTCCGTTCACGATGGCTTTCCAGCCGATCGTCGACACGGACAAAGGTCTAGCGTTCGCCTACGAAGCGCTTATCCGCGGATCGAGTGGCGAAGGCGCGCTCAGTGTGCTCTCCCGCGTCACCGAGGCAAACCGCTACTCCTTTGATCAGGCGTGCCGGGTGCATGCCATTGAGAGCGCACTGACCGCGGGCTTGATGGACACGGAAGCTCGCCTTTCTATCAACTTTCTGCCGAACGCGGTCTACTCGCCAATGGCGTGCATCCAGCTGACCCTGCGGACTGCGCAGGCAGTGGGGATGCCGATTGATCGACTAATTTTTGAGTTCACAGAGAACGAGCAGATGGGGTCACCCGAGCACGTCGCGTCGATCATCGACACCTACAAGCGGATCGGTTTTTCGGTCGCGATCGACGACTTCGGTGCGGGTCATTCAGGGCTGGACATGTTTGCCCGCTTTGTTCCCGACGAGATCAAGCTGGATATGGAGCTGGTACGCGGGATCGATACCGATCCACGGCGACGTGCAATCGTGCGGTCCGTGGTCAGCATGTGCCGCGAGTTGAACACCCTGCTGATCGCTGAGGGGATCGAAACCGCTGCTGAGGCCGCGACCCTGCGTGATCTCGGTGTCCGCTACCATCAAGGTTATTGGTATGCGAAGCCGTCCATCGCGTCACTGCCACCAAGCCGGCCGGACTGGCGGCTCCGATAAGAAGTCGTCAGCCTTCACATGCGCTCCATAAGCGCGCGACCCACTCGATAAGACGCCGCCTGTCCAACAATTCACTCGCGCATGAGCGCTCACGCTAGCGTTTTCAGTTCACACTGCCCTGGTCGTCAGCGTCGGCCTGCACCTCACCATCATCCTTTCCAATGAAGCTGATCTTCCCGCGTGTCTCAAGGATTGCCCAAGCGACCTGGTACATCCGCGCGATACCGGCGAGCCGCATTTCCGCCTCAACCTCGGCGCGAGCGCCGGATAGGTGAAGCGGAACTGACCGTCCGCGAAGCTCTCGTAGAAGGCGGCCGGTATGTGGCTGTTGATCGTCAGATCGCGCCACAATGTCGTGTCGACGCCAATAACGGGCTTGGCGATCCCGCGGTGTGCCACAACCTTAATCTGTGTCTCGAAGAACAGCTCGCTGCGAAGGGCGCGCGCCACTTTCACCTCAAGCAACGCGGCGGGCGCGATCACGATCATTACCGGCGCAGGCGAGCCGCCGAACAAGCCCGTTCCAGCTAGAACCATCATCACACTGAGCAGAGCGAGGCCGAGGGGCTGGCATAGGCGCGCAAGCCGCGCGTTTCCGCCGCGTGTTCTTCGCTGATGCCGTCGGGCAGGTCGGTAAAGCGGGACACGCACCGTGGTGCGCAGGACAGAGCAGCCGGGCAAGCGCCCTGACCGATCTTCCGATGCAGCGGCGGCTCATGTTCCATTTCGCCCGATTGTGCCTCCGCTGCGAAGGAGATCACCTCCGCGTACGCGCTACCGAGGCGTCCGGCTCAAGTGGCTTCTTCGTGCACGCCGTCAAATTGGCTGTGACCCTCAAGGCGAGCGAAACGTCCGCTTACGCGAGATAGCAGCCATCAGAACTAAGTAGAATGCGACAACCCTCATCAGGGAATTTGGCCCCGCTCTGACCACCCTGAAGTCACGAGCCCTCAACATTGCGACGCGAGGTCTTGATGCCATGGACGCGGCTCAGCGTGCCCGGCCTCTCAGCTCTCTGGTATGTCGCCGGCGGGGTCGTCGCCCAGGCGCATCAGGATCGGGGCGGCGATCCGTAGCGCCTCGACTTCCGCCTCCGACAGCGCGGCGACGCGTTCAGCGATGAAGGCATGACGGACTTCGGTAGCGTGGCGGATCGCGCGCTGCCCCTTGGCGGTTATGTGGAGGCCGACGCGACGGCGATCGTGACTGTCGTGTACACGACGCACTAAGCCGGCGGCGGTGAGCCGATTGATGTGGCTGGTGATTGTCGGCGCACGCAATCGTTCGAGCCGCGCGAGATCGCTGAGCCCGATGCCGGGGCGGCGCGCCACCTGCTTCAGCAGCACTGGATCCTGCGGCGCCATATCCTTCAGCGCGGGTTGCTGGCGAAGGCTGCGGTAGATGCGGAAAACGCCCTGCTCGATCATCTCAACCAGCAGCCCGCTCGCGTCGGAACGATCACTTCCTTCGCTCATCTAACTTTCTTTCCAATCGCTAAGCCTTTGTTGAAAAGGCGTTTATATGGACCAGCGAGCAAAAGCTTTCTCTGGTGCAAGTTTTTCTCCGATTTTCCACTAAGCCGGTAGAGATATCCCTTCGACGAACGCAGTTCTGGCGGAGAGTCGAGCGATGCCGGTAGAGATTTTTTGGCGCCTGCCTACCCACGGCGATGGTCGCAAGGCGCATGACAGGCATACGCGCGGGGAATGGAACAAGCTGCCTCCCGCACTGCGCAAGGCGCCCGGCGAGCGCCACGGCAAGGCCGACGGCTTCGGCTATATCGATTATCTCGGACAAGTTGCCCGCGCCGCTGAGATCAACGGCTTCGACGGCGCGCTGGTGCCGACCAGTGGTATCAGCGAGCAGAGCTGGATCGTCGCCGCCGCCCTTGCCCGCGAGACGCGGCGCCTGCGCTTCATGGTGGCGCATCAGGCGGGCTTCACCGAGCCACATTTCGCCGCGCAGTCCGCCGCCACGCTCCAGCGCATCACCGGCGGACGCGTGGACATCAACATCATCACCGGCGGATCTTCAAAGGCCCAGCGCGCGCTGGGCGATTTCCTCGACCATGATAGCCGGTATTTGCGCACTGGCGAATTCCTGGACGTGTTCAAGCGCTACTGGAAGGAAGGGCCGCTCGATTATCGGGGCGAGCTTTACCGGATCGAGAAAGGCGGCTTCAAGGCGCCGCTGCGCGACACGCCACTGCCTCCGATCTACTTCGCGGGATCGAGCCAGCCGGCGATCGACGTGGCGGCTGACCATGCCGACGTTTATCTCGTCTGGGCCGAGCCTGTCGCCGGAAACGTCGAGCAGTTTGACCGTGTTCGCAAGGCGGCGGCGCAGCGTGGGCGGTTGGACAAGGTGCGCTTCGGCGTGCGCGTCGACATCATCGCGCGCGACACCGAGAAGGAAGCATGGGACGAAGCGCGGCGCCTGTTCGCCACCGCGACCGAGACCTCCAAGGCCCTGTTCAACGAACTGGGTCGTGACGGCAAGAAGGAGTCGACCGCCGAATCCGCCGGCGCACAGCGGCAATGGGCACTGCACAAGGGTCGCACCGACAGCTTCGACGACCTGATTGTCGCACCGAATCTTTGGGCCGGCATGTCGATCCTGCGCGGTGGTCCGAGCTGCGGCATCATCGGTAGCTACCAGCAGATTGCCGACCGGCTAGCCGAATATGTCGATGCCGGCGCCTCATCCTTCATCCTCGCGAGCAATCCGCATCTCGAGGAAGCCTACAACGTGGGCGAGGAGATCCTGCCGCTTCTGGGCGACGCCATTGCCGGGCTTCACAACGAACGCGTCCGCGCGGCCTGAGGACAGGATCATGGCACAGCCTTCGGTCGATACGCTCTGGTACACGCGCTGCTCGGTGCCGACGCCGTTCAGCTTCGCCGCGCAGTTCGGCTGGTTCGAGGAGGAGTTCGCCGGCGACCCGATCGACGTGCGCTCACTGCGCGAGTCCGGCAACGTGGATGAGCTCGCCTCCCACTTCGAGCACAGTCTGCCGAACAGCTTTCGTCAGGGCGGTAGCGTGCCGGCGATCTGGGCACGGGCGCGCGGGGCAGACACGCGCGTCATCGCGCTGACGTGGACGGACGAGCATCAGGCGATCATCGCGCTGCCCGCCTCCGGCATCCGGACCGCAGCGGATCTGAAAGGCCGGCGCATCGGCCTGCCGAAGCACGACATCACCATCGACCATAACCGCGCCTCGGCGCTGCGCGCGTTCGATCTCGTGCTGGCGCGGGAGGGTCTATCGCTGGCTGACGTCGAAATGATCGATCTGCCGGATATCGACGGCGATGGCAGCAAGCGTCGCGGCTTGTCTGGGCAGCGGCACCATACCTACACAAGCGAAGCTCACGCGCTCGCTGCGGGTCACGTTGAGGCGATCTACGTCAAGGACGTGCGCGGACAAGACGTGGCGCACCTCCTTGGCGCTCAGATCGTCGTCGACATCGGCAACGATCCCGATCCGCTGCTGCGTACCAGCAACTGCACGCCGCGCCCGTTGACGGTGAGCGCCGCGCTGCTGCGCGACCGGCCGGACATCGTCGACCGCTTCCTCGCCCGTGTCGTCGCCGCGGGCGAGTGGGCCGCGGCCAATCCGGACGGTGCGGTGCGCGGCATCGCCGGCGAGACGGGTTGGTCCGAGCCGGCGGTGCGCCGAGCCTTCGGGCTGAACGTTCACCGTGCACTCGGCGCCGATCTCGACCCGGAGGCTATCGAGGCCTTCGCCGAGTTCGTCAGCTGGCTTGCCGCGCGCAGCTTCATCGCCGCCGACTTCCCCGTCCATGAATGGATCGACCCCGCCCCGCTCGCCCGCGTGCGCGCCGCTCGTGCGACCGCGCCAAACATCCTCCATGCCATCGCCTGAAGGAAACTTGTCATGAGCAATCTTGCTACGCTGCCCTTGGCCGACGCGCGCGTCACCGAAGCTGCCGAGGCGATCGCCGCTGCCGGACGTGATCTGAAGGAAAAAGGCAGCCTGTCGACCAGGGGGCCCGGCGCGTTCAACGCCGCCGTGCGCATCGATGCGGACCGCTTCGTAATCGGATCGCTGAAGCAGGCGATCGTCGTGAGCTCGGCAGGCGAGCAGATCGGCGGCCCCGAGGACAAGAGCCTGCGCGAGGTGATCTCCGTCTACAAGGCGATCTTCGACGAGCGGCTGGACTTCGACGCCGCGCTGCACACCCACTCGCCGCACCTGACCGCTTATGCCATCGCGCATAAGCCCTTTCCCATCCGCTACTGGTCGGTCGCCAAGCGTGCGGGCGTGAACGAGATTCCTTTGGCGGAATGGGCACCGCGCTATTCATCCGAACCGGTGATCGAGACGTTGCGCAGGCATCCCAAGACGCCCGCCGCACTGCTGAAGAATCGCGGCCTGTTCGCGTGGGGATCGAACGGGGTCGCCGCGCTCGCCGCGCTGATCCATAGCCTTGACGAAGCGGCGGAGATCACCCTCCTGTCCGAGCGCATCGGCGGACCGCAGCCGCTACCCGAGGGCGCGGTCGAAGCCTTCGTCGCCGCCAAGGCCGGCTGAGCCCCCTCCCCTCGCCCGACAGGAACCGTTCGACCATGAAGCTTACCCGGCGGAACGCCGTGCTTGCCCTCGCCGCGCTGCTTGCCGCCTGCTCTGGCGGGGGCGCGGGCGAGCAGCCGAAGATCGTGCGCATCATCGCGGGAGGCTCGACCGTCCACGGGAAATATGTGCCGGGCAATCTCACCGGCGTCGTCGAGTCCGAGGGCTGGCTGAAGCAGCAGCTCGCCAGCCGGGGCTATGCGCTCGAATTTGTCGACATGCCGCATGCGATCGGCGGGCCGATGATCAACGAGGGATTTGCCAACAAGTCGCTGGAGTTCGCCTCATACGGCGATCTGCCGGCGGTGATCGGTGCGGCGGGGGGATCGCCGATCCGGCTGGTGCTGTCGCAGACGGGCGTGTTCAATTCCTACCTGCTGGTGCCCACCGGGTCTCCGGCGCGCTCCATCGCCGATCTCAAGGGCAAGCGGCTGGCGCTCCATCGCGGCCGGCCGTGGGAATGCGCGTTGGCGCGGGCTGCGGAAGCGGCTGGGCTGACGATCAACGACTTCAAGGTGATCAACGTCAATCCATCTGCCGGCGCAGCGGCCCTCGCCGCCGGCAAGGTGGATGCCTTCGTCGGTCCGGTCGCTGATGCGGATCGGCTTCAGCGCGAGGGCGCGGGGCGGATTCTCTGGTCGACCAAGCAGGCACCCGCCGCCTGGGCCGCGCGGACCGAGATCTGGGGCCGCAAGGATTTCGTCGCCGACCACCCCGAACTCGCAACGCTGGTCGCCGCCGCCTATCTGCACGCCGGAAAATGGGCGTCGGCGGACGGCAACCGCGACGCCTATATCAAGCGACTGAGCCTGGAGACGCCGGAAAGCGCGATCCGTGCCGATCTGGCCGATGCGGGACCGTGGAAGGCGCGCTTCGCTCCGCTCGATCCCGCGGTGCTGAAGGATCATTACCGCTACATCATCGACTATGCCGCCAAGACCGGGCTCATCGGCGACAAACCGAGCTTCGAGGATCTGACCGATACCGGCCTGACCGCGAACGCGCTGAAGCTGGCGGATGCGGAGGGCTTCTGGTCTGCGCCGCCTACGACGCCCGCGCAATGAGCGACGCCGCGCGGACGCTCGCTCCGCCGGAGAGCGGGCCGCATTTCATCCACCGTTTCCTGCTGCTCTCCGTCGTCAGCGGCACGTCTATCGCGCTCGGCCGGATCGCGACGCAGCTCTTCGCCATCCATCTTGGCGCCAATCCGCTACAGATCGGCACGATCATCGGTGTCGAGCAGGCGATGATGATGACGATGGCGGTGCCCGCCGGCTTCCTGATCTCGCACTTCGGCGTCCGCGCCAGCTATTTCACCGCCAGCCTCGGCCCGATGCTGGTCTATCTCGCCATGCCGTTCATCAGCGCGTGGCCGCTGCTGGTGCCCGCGCGCGCGCTGATCGGCCTGTGCATCCCGTTTCGCATCGTCTCGATGAACACCTCGTTCCTGCGCGAGCTGCCGCGCATCGGTGCGGACAAGGCCGGCTGGTATCGCGGATCGCAGACGATCGGGCTGGCGCTGATCGGCCCGTCGCTCGCGGCGCTGGTCACCGCGCAGTGGGGCTATGGCACCGCGTTTATCGCCTCAGGCCTGATGTTCGGACTGATGGGCGCATCGAGCCTCAGCTTCTTCCCCGATACGCGCGAGGCCGCCGGAAGCGCCCCCGCCCCGCTCCACCGCGAGGTGCGCGCGCTGCTGCGTGACGAAGCGGTGTTCGAGAGCATCGTCATCGAGCATGTCTCCAGCGCCACCGTGGCACTGTTCTCCACCTTCATCCTCGTCCTCGCGATCCGTGAGAGGGGACTGACGCGCGAGGCGGCGGTCTCGCTGATCGCGGTGCAGGGCGCCACCACGGTCGCCTCGCTGTTCCTGCTCAACCGCCTCTACATGCGGTTGAGCCGGCGGGCCGGCTATCTCTGGTCGCTGGTGGCGGGCGTCGTCGCGATGCTGTGCTTCGGCTTGGGCCGCAGCTACGCGCCGCTCGCCGCGGGCGCGGTGCTGCTGAGCCTCGCCTCCGCGTCGATCCACTTCCAGAACATGACGCAGCTGAGCCGCAGCCCGGCGAACAAGAGCAAGGTCTCGGGCCTGTTCAATCTCGCCGGCATGTCCGGCAACATGGTCGGCTCGCTCGGCGGAGGCATACTGAGCGCGCTCGCCTCGCTGCACGTCGTCTATCTGGCTTGGATCGCCTCGCTGTTCGCCGCCGCCGGGCTGATCCTGTGGCGCGCGCGGAGGCAGGATGCATGACCCGGGCGCGGTTCGATCCATTGCTCTCGCTCGTGGGCCTCCTGGCGCTGCTGCTTGCGTGGTGGACGGCGACACGGCTGGGCGTCTTCCCTCGGCAGGTGCTCGCCCCGCCGGAGAGCGTGTGGCGCGCGTTCGTGCAGGGCGCCGGATCGGGTGAGCTTGGCGCGCACATCCTCGCCAGCCTCGGCCGGCTCGGCACGGGCTATGCCGCCGGTGCGCTGGTCGGTGCGGCATTTGGCCTCGCCATGGCGCTGTCGCGCGAGTTCGAGGCCTATACGTCGGGCCTGTTCCATGCGGTGCGTCAGGTGCCGACGATCGCGTTCATCCCGATGCTGGTGCTGGTGTTCGGGGTGGAGGAGACATTCAAAATCGTCGTCGTCGCCAAGGCGAGCTTCTACCCTGTCGCGCTAGCGGTGTTCACCGGCATTCGCGGCATCTCCGCCAAATATCTCGACGTCGCGGCGGTCTACACGCTGTCGTTGGCGCAGCGGCTGCGGCTGCTGATGCTGCCCGCCGCGCTGCCGCCGGTGCTGACGGGCTTGCGCCTCGGCCTCAGCCGCGCGTGGGTGGCGCTGGTCGCGGCCGAGCTGCTGGTGGCAGACGAGGGCATCGGGCAGATGATGGAGATGGGCCGGCAGATGTTCCGGCTCGATATCGTGCTGATGGGCGTGGTGGTGATCGGCACGATCGGCTTCCTGCTCGATCACGGATTCAAGCTGCTGGAACGGCGGCTGACGAAGGGGATGTCGGCATGAGCTTCTCCGCACAGGCCGGCCCGGCGCTGTCCGGCTCGCACGCCGGCTTCGCCACGCCGCGGCTGCACCGGCTAAAAGGGTTGGTGCTGCCGATCGCGCTGCTGCTGCTGTGGGACATGCTCGCACGTCGCCACGTCGGGCAGGGCTTCGCCTTCGTCACGCTGGCGCAGCTGAGCGATGCGTTTGCGGGCGCGATCGCCTCGGGCGACCTGCTCGCCAACATCGTCGCCAGCCTGCGGCGTGTGGCGATCGGACTGGTGTGCGGCGGGGTGCTCGGCATAGCCCTCGGCACCGCAATGGCGCTGTCGCGCACGGTGGACCGCGTGGTCGGGCCGCTATTCCACTCCATCCGGCAGGTGCCGACACTCGGCTGGATCCCGCTGCTGGGATTGTGGTTCGGCTATGGCGAGTTCCCCAAGCTGCTGATCGTCACCAAGGCGGCGATGTTCCCGCTGGTTCTGTCTACCTATGAGGGCCTGCGCAACGTGCGGCAGGCGGATGTCGAGGTCGGCCGCGTGCTGACCCTCGATCCGTGGGTGCTGTTCTGGCGCGTGCGGCTGCGCGCAGCCGCGCCGATGATCCTGACCGGCGTTCAGCAGGCGCTCGCCTTCGCATGGATCGCGTGCATCGGCACCGAGATCCTGTTCGGCTCCGGCATCGGCATCGGCGCGATGATCGAGACCGGCCAGGTGGAAGGCAATATGGCCACCGTGCTGCTGGGCGTGATCTTCGTCGGCCTGATCGCCTTCGCGCTGACCACCGCCTTCAACCGCTTCACCGCCCGGCAGTTGCGCTGGCGCGACACGGAGGACCGTGCATGATCCCCTTCCCCACGCCGCAGGGCACGCATGCCGCACCGGTTGCGGGCGCGCTCTCGATCCGGGGCGTCAGCAAGGCGCACAAAGTCGATGGCCGCCGGCTGGACGTGCTGCGCGAGATCGACCTCGACATCGCACCGGCCGAATTCGTCGGAATCGTCGGTGCGAGCGGTTGCGGCAAATCGACCTTGCTGCGGCTCATCATCGGGCTGGACAATGCCTATGACGGCGAGATCCGTCTGGACGGACAGCGCATCCTTTCCACCAGCCTGGATCGCGGAATCGTGTTCCAGGACCACCGCCTGTTCCCGTGGTTGACGGTGGCGCAGAACGTGGCGGTGGCGCTTGCCAAGCGGCCGCTGTCAAAGGGCGTCAAGGCGCAGCTTGTGGCGGAGAATATCGCGCTTGTCGGCCTTTCCGGGTTCGAGAGTGCCTACCCGCATCAGCTGTCGGGCGGCATGGCGCAGCGTGCGGCGATCGCACGCGCGCTCGTCAACGAGCCCAAGGTGCTGCTACTGGACGAGCCGTTCGGCGCGCTCGATGCGCTGACCCGGCTGAAGCTTCAGCAGGACGTGCAGGCGCTGCGCCGGCGCACCGCCTGCACGATCGTGATGGTGACGCACGACGTGGAGGAGGCGATCACGCTGGCCGACCGGGTGGTCGTCATGAAAGGGCGGCCGGGCGTCATTACCCGCATCGTGCCGGTGGGCGCGCAGGGACGCGACCGCAGCAGCCCGGCGTTCGCGCGGCTACGCGACGATATTCTCGGCGAACTGATGGCCGAGCCTGCCACTGCGGCGGTCGCCAATCTGGACGACGCACGGCAGCGGCAGGGCTGATCGCCCCGAGCCCGAGCCTCAGGGCCGCTGGCGCAGCCGTTCGCGCGCGGCGGCGAGCGGGCGATGATCGACCCAGTCTGTCAGGTCGAAGTCGCGCTCGAGAAAGCCGTGAACCCACAGGAAGCGCTTCTGCCGGTCGAACAAAGCCAGCCGCTCATCCGATAAATCCGGATGGAGCGAGGCGTGGAAGCCGTTGCCATAGGCCTCCTCCACTGCGGCGCGCGTGCCGCGCGTCTCGTTCTCCAGCACCATCAGCACTGCATCCAGATTGTCGCGCGCCCAGTCGGCGGTGCGCAGCGTCTGTTCGAGGAAGGTGACGAGATGCTCAAAATGATCGTCGATAAGGCTCTGGTGGACGGTGATCGGACGCGGTGTGCCATTGTTCACGCGGAAGCGCCTGTCAGGCAGGGCATCGAGATCGACGGCGACCGCCAGACCCGCCTCGCGCGCGCCATCCACCGCCGAGGCGCCTTTGACGTAGAGCGCATCGACGCGGCCCGCGACGAGATCGGGGAAGGCCCACAGATTGCCGAGCCGCGAATCGCGTGACGGGTTGGCGTCGCGCCGACGGCTGTCCACCTCGACCAGCTCGACATCGTCCAGCGTCAGCCCCGCGGAGGCGAGCGCGCCGTGATAACCGGCGAGCGACATGCCGCGAGCAATGCTCGACCCGCGCGCGTGAGAAGGAATTTCATGCTCGATCCATGTCGGCAGGCCGAGCCGCTTGCCCTTCAGGTCTGCGGCGGAGGCAATGCCGGATTCCGGGCGGACAAGGATGACCTGCCGCTCCTCGATCCACGTCAGGCCGACGAGCTTCGTCGGCTCGTGCTGCGCGCGGGCCGCGATGGCGAGGATGTTACCCCCTTCGCGGATCAGCGTCGGCAGGCGATGGTCGTAATGGTGTCGCTGGAGCGGCCCTGGCGTCTCCTGCAAGGTGCGCACCGCTATGCCGGAGGGGGCGAACGCTTCCTCGAAGCGGCCCAGGCGATAGGCGAGCCCCGTCGCGGTCGGCACCGGGCAGCGCGTGAACCAGAGTTCAGAGAGTGCTTCGTTGCTGTCCGGTGCGCGGTCGAGAATGTCGAGCGTGGCCATGGTCGGACCCTTCCTGCTGCGTTATTCGGCGGCTTCGGCGTAGGTGATGACGCCATCCTGATCGACGGTGGCGCTGCGCGGGATCAGCCCGCTCATCCGCCATTGCTGCTGCAACACGCCGGGCCCGAGCGGCTTCGATCCGCCAAGGCCGGTGGCAAGGATCTGCAGCTGCGCGCCCTCCTCCAACAGCAGGATCAGGTCGGCTAGCCGAAGCAGGCCGTTGCGGCCCCAAACGGTTGCGCCGCCATTGGCCTCGACGATGCCGGGGATTTCCGGATCGCGCTTCAGCTGGTCAAGGATGAACTCTACCTCGGGCTGGAGACGGTTCACATAGACGGGTAGCTCGCGCACGAAGCGGTGCCGCTGCACCGGCACGTAGAGGAACGGCAAGGTCGCATGCGCCTGTGCGTAAGCGCCGAGGTGCGGCGTGTGGACGTGGCTGAGCGAGGTCACGTCGGCATGAGCGTGGAACAGCGCGGCATAACGCGCGCCGCCTCCCGCTCGCGCGTCGCCGAGGTAGACGGTGCCATCCAGGCCGAAGACGGAGAGCTGCACCTCGTCGAGATCGCCGCCCCACGGACCGTTATAGCCGAGATTGATCAGCTTCTCCGTGCCGGGAATGCGCTCGAGGAAGCTGATCGTGCCGGAGGGCGAGATGACGCGCGTTTGGCGCAGCACGCGGAACGCCTTGCGCGCATCCTTCTGCGCCTTGAGGAGGAAGGTTACTTCGGCGTTGGACAGACCGGACATGCGTGTCTCCTGCTATGCGGCGGCGAAGGTGGGCGCGCCCCCGCGCGGCGCGCGATTGGACATGTTCCTCACCCCAAGCTGGCCTTTGCCGTTGGACAGATTTTCCCAAGGAGCGGTCCCGCGGCTCTGGCGGATGCCCATATACTACCAGCGGGGTTGAGATTAGGCTCGCCTTTGCCAGCGACAAGCCGCGCCTGCGGGAACTCAGCTTGCACCGGCACGAAACAGTGAGGGGTTGGTCGTGGATCAGATCGTCGCGGTTAAGGCGTTCATCGGGGTCGCCGAACTGGGCAGCTTTTCGGGTGCCGCGCGGGCGCAGGGTGTTTCCCCCAGCCTCATCACCAAACAGATCCAGGCACTGGAGGAGAGCCTCGGCACGACCCTGTTCCAGCGAAGCACGCGAAAGGTCCAACTGACGGAAGCGGGCAACGTCTATCGCCAGCACTGGCGCAAGATCCTGTCGGATATCGATACGGCGGACGCCGCCGTCGGAGCGGCGCAGCGCGAGATGAAGGGCAGCCTGCGGCTGGGTGCGCCGCCTGCCTTCGGCCGTATGGTGGTCGCGCCGCTCGCCGTCGGCTTTGGTCGCGCCTTTCCGGAGGTGGCTATCGACCTTGTCTTCACCAGCAGTCAGGCTGATCCACTGGCGAGTGGCATCGATATCCTGTTCCGGGTGGGTCATGCCGGGGCAACGGACGCGGCGGGAGTGATGGTGCGCCGGCTGGCGAGCTTTCCCCTGACGATCTGCGCCTCGCCCGCCTATCTGGACGCGCACGGCACCCCTCGCACGATCGAGGACCTCTCCGCCCACGTCTGCGTCGACCGCATCCTGCCCGGGCAAACTGGGATCAATCCTTGGCGCTTCACCCGCGCTGGGCAGATGGTGGAGGTGCCGACCGGCGGCTCGATCCGTGCCAACAGTGCCGATGCGGTGATCTCCGCCGGCGTGCACGGGCAGGGCTTGATCTACCAGCCCATCTGCCTCGTGCGCGACGATCTCGCCAGCGGGCGGCTGCGGACGGTGACGGTGGACGCGCAGACGATGGAACTGCCGTTGTCCGCGCAGTGGCGGACGGATCGCCATATTACCGCCCGCCTGCGCGCCTTCATCGATCATGCCGCGACGCAGTTGAAGGCAGGCGCCAGCACGGACGATCCGGCTCGCCGGGCGTGACATGGGGAGCCGCACGTTCACGGTCGTTTCGCATCAGAAACGCCCGACTACCGAGGCAAGAAAGCTGCGCGGGCGGCCGTAGATCTGATTGCTGAACCCGCTGGTGATGGGCTGCGCGTGCGTCTGATACGTCTTGTCGGTGATGTTCTGAACGGACACCGCGAAGGCAAGCCGATCGCTGTCATCGACCGACCAGCTGATCCGGGCATTGGCCAGCGCATAGGCGCCCTGCGACAGGACGGGATCGTAAGCGGTGATCTGCGACGCGATGGTCGGATAGAAAAAGAATTTGGAGCGCCAGTTGGCGTCTACCAGAAAGGTCAGGCTGCCTTTCGGCAGGTCATGCGTATAACTGGCCGAGGCGCTGGCGGTGAATTTGGAGGTACGAGGCGGGCGCGCGCCCAAGATCGTCGCGGTCTGGCCGAAATCCTTGGTATATTCGGCATCGAGATAGCCGAATGAGCCCGATATTGAGAGGCCGCGCAGCGGCGCGGCATTCACACGCAGCTCGACGCCCTTGATCTCCGCTGCACCTGCATTCCGGAACAACACGATCGCATTGTTAGGAAGCGGATCGATCTGCGTGGGCACGTTCACGACGAGATTGGCGTAATCGTACCAAAAGGCCGACAGATCGACGGCGAGACGGCGGTTGAACAGGTTGGTCTTGAGACCGATCTCGTACGCGTCGATCTTCTCGGGGTTGAGCACGAAGATCTGGTTCGCCCGCAACGTCGCCGGGCGAACGCCCGTCGCGGCGAGCGGCAGGTCGACCGTTCCCGTGCTGGTGCTCGGGATCAACACGTTGCCAGTACTGGTATAACCACCCGGCAGCACGCCGTGCGCATAACGGAAATAGGCGCGGGCCTGCGGGCTGAGTATATATTCGGGCGTGATGTCGTAAGTCCAGGCGTTGGTCTTCTGCCGCGCCTGTTCGGCGAAGATCAGATCGCGCGGGCGGTAGAGTTCGATATTCACCTGCGGCAGATTGGGGATGAACGTCGCGCCGGTGCCCGCGATGTTCGCCGCGCCATAAAGCCAGTCGAACCGGCTCTTCTCGGTCGACCAGCGCGCTCCGCCGCTGATGCGGATGGCATCGCTGATGCGGTAGCCGAGATTGCCGAAGAAGGCGAGGTTTTCGATCCGGTGCTTGTAAGACG
Source organism: Sphingomonas jatrophae (assembly GCF_900113315.1). GTDB lineage: Bacteria > Pseudomonadota > Alphaproteobacteria > Sphingomonadales > Sphingomonadaceae > Sphingomonas_P > Sphingomonas_P jatrophae. The sequence goes on from NZ_FOZG01000001.1 coordinate 1,539,371, forward strand.
AGTCGGTGAATTGCGGCCCTGCACCCCAGGCATTGCTGGTCGAAGTCGCGCTGCCGGGATCGCCGCGGACGTAATTGGCGGTGACGCTGTCATTCTCCAGCACGCCCTTGAACGCATAAAGGCCTGCCAGCCACGTAAAGCGCGTTTCCCCGGCGGAGGCGATGCGCAACTCCTCGCTGACTTGCCAGCTCCTGCCCGTGATCGCGTTGAGTTGATACGGCCCGCCGCTGCCGTAGAAGCGGCTGTTCTGTGGGATCGCGACGCCGGCACCCGTATCCTGCTCCAGCTTGTTCTGCTCGTAGGCCGTGATCGATGTGATCGTCGCCACCTCCCCGTCCCACGTCAGCTTGGCATTGGTGCCGCGAGCCTTGATCTCCTCGGGCTCGATATCGGGGGTGAACGTCTCGTTACGCCGACCCCTCGCATAGCCGTTGGGGAAGATGGAGCGGAACGCCGCCGTGGTGTTGGTGGTGACCGTGGAGGGCGAGAAATTGGTGCCCTGCTGCGGCCCCGAATAGTCGCGGGCATGCGCGTTCAGCAGAATTGAAAGCGTCTCGCTGGGCTTCAGCAGCAGCTGCACGCGCCCGGCGACCTCGGTCGCACCGGGGTGACGGCGGCCGGTGTAGCGGTTTTTCTGCCAGCTATCCCAGTCATTATAGTAGAAAGCCGCGCGGCCGGCGATCTTGTCACCCAGCAGCGGTCCGCCAAACGCCGCCTCCAGCCGTTTCTCGCTATACGAGCCATATTCGAGCTGGGCATAGCCCTCACCCTCAAAGGTCGGCTTCTTGGAGACGTAGTTAATCGCGCCCGCGTTCGAATTCTTGCCCCACAAAGTGCCCTGCGGCCCGTTCAGCACCTCGACGCGCTCGAGATCGAACACGGGATAGCCTTGGTTCGAGATGTCCGAGATGTAGACATCGTCATAATAGATGCCGACGGGGTTGATCGTGTTGTTGCCGGTATTGTTGGTGCCGATGCCGCGGATGAACCATCGCGCGCGTGAGGGGCCATGCGGCTGTGCGGCCTGCGCGTTCGGGACGAACTGGAGCACGTCGTTGGTGGTGCGGATCTGGTCCGAGGCGAGCAGGGTCTCGCTGCCCAGCACCGACAGCGCCAGCGGCACTTCGGATGCGCGCTCGGACCGGCGCTGCGCCTCGACGATGATCTCGACCACTCCGGTGTCGCCAGGCGCGTTGGCGATGGCGTTATCGGCGGCCGCGGCGGACGCCGACACTGCGGCAGCGGGTGCATTTGCGAGATCGACGGATGCAGCCGCAGCCGGCGCGCTAATCAGAGGAAGCAGGCTTGCGCCGCGGAGAATGGCCGGCAAAGTCACGTTCTGTCGTCCCTGTCGCTCTATTTTGAGCCTGGCCGAGCGATATAGAGCGTGCTCCCGCTCCGCTTCAGGGACGCGGTTGGTGCCGTAACTCTACTCAACCATGCTGGTAGAGTTACGGCTAATGGCGACGCCGCTCGGCGGCAATGATAGGATTCTTGCGGCTCTGCATAGTTTAAATCGAGGCATTTAAATGCTCGTGAGCAGAGACCGAGCAGCATTACCCAACTTTTGCTCTTAGTTCATTTGAGTGTTTCCGCACTGTACGCAATCAACCATCGATATCTAGCCGACACTATCACATTCAGACGGTGCGTTGACTCCGCATCCCGCGTCATCGTTCCGCAAACTGCCTCGTGGCACCACGTCTCCCGCCCCTTGGCCCACTTCAATCGGCGATGCAGGAGACCTCCCAATCCTTCGACTCAGCCGCATGCCGTCTCGTTGGCGACCTACCGCGTGCGCAGCAGCTCGCCCACGCCACCAATGCGGGTATTGTTCGAACTAAATAGAGCATGCGCCGCTAACACGAACTTGGCGCTAAGCCACACCGCAACAGGCATTCTGAGCTCTGCGCCTATCGCGCTCACGCCGCCGGCAGAATTCTTTCACCCGAAGGCCAGAGGCCCAAGTTCGCGTAAACGGCGGAAGCTGGATCCTCACGCAGTGTGGAGTTGATTTCGGCGGGCATATACTGGGTCGTCAGAACGATATGAAGTCGATTGATCGGTTCGACCCACATGCCCGTTCCCGCAGCACCGCCCCAGCCAAACACACCGGCGGGCATTCGCACAACCGACAAGGCCACCTGCATCGCTGCACCAGAACCAATATCCTCGAGTACATTGCCGAAATACTGTACGTTTTTGCCTCCGGGCATCAGGCTGATTGCCGGCGCGCTGACGCTGATCCGGCGCACGCGGATGACGGAGTAGCACCAGTTGGCTGTTTCCGACGTGTCCGATCTGCCGCAGCCGCTTCCCTAGCCGGAGCCGCAGGACGTCAACTAGCCGAGCCGATCGAGGCTTGAGCAGACTCAGGTTCGGCCATTCGATGGGCCCTCCCCGTTCCCCAACTCCGGCCGCTCGATCACCCCGCCGGCACGGCCGCTATCAGCAAGCTAGATCGGCCGTCCTCTAATATTCAAAGTGATAGCGAGCGGACGTCAGCACCCGAGGAGCGGATTAGATCGGCCACAGGATCGCCGCACGGCCGCCTTCCTGCCGATCAGGGCAGCGCCAGGTCTTGCGCCTCGACAAAGGCCCCGAGCTCCTCGAAATTGTCGAAGCCGAGCGGACGCTGCCCCTCCTCGATCTCGTAGATCATGGAGCAGAGCCTGGCTGTCAGCCGCGTGTCGGCACCGACCGCATTGCCATAGTCGACCAGCTTGCCCACGGATGAGCGGACTTCGGACGGGCGCTTGCGGTAGACGATGTCCCACCAGATGCCCGAGCCCTTTTTCTTGAAGTCGTGCTGCGGCTTCTGGTCCTTCTTCAGCAGCCAGATGGCATGGTTGATGTTGTCGATCAGCTTCTGCGTGTCGGCCGGCGTCTGCGGCCGGTAATTGGCGGGGTCGAAGAAGTCGAACTTCTCGACGGTGATGCCATTGGCCACCGCAATGCCCAGCGCTTCGCGCACAACGGCGCCCGCGATGCGCGCGTAACGTGGATTGCCCAGGGTCTCGTGGATGCGAGCGTCCGCCAGCGCGGAAAACACGACCTGGACCGAATAGACCTCCTTGGCCCAGATCTGTCCCCAGATGTTGTCGGAGACCTGCACCTCCGTCAGCGAAGACAGCTTGTCGGCCAGCTCGGCCAGGCGTGGCGTCGCCGCGCCCTGCATCTCGCCAAGCTGGATCGGGCCTTCGTGGACGAACTCGATATGACCGGGATCGACCAGCGCGCCGCCATAATTGGGAATGGAGCCGATCACCCGCTCCATGCCGCCAAGCCCCGCTTCGGCCAGCATGTCGGCGATCAGCGGCTCGTTGAAGCCGTTCTGGAACGAGACCACGAACGTGTCCGGCCCGAACAGGGGGATCAACTCGCGCAGCGCCTCGCCAGTGTGCTGCGACTTGGTGGCGATCAGCACCGCCTCCAACGGGCCGGTCAGCTCGTGCGGGTGCGCGGCGGGAACGCGCAGATGCAAGTCGCCGCGCACGCCGTCGATGCGCAGGCCATCCCGCTTGATCGCGTCGACATGCTCGGCCCAGCGATCAACCAGCACCACGACGTGCCCCGCCTGCGACATGAACGCGCCGGCCAGCCCCCCGATTGCGCCCGCCCCGATGATCGTGATCTTCACGCCGCATCCCCCGTCTCGAACATCGCGCCGGCATGGCGGAACGCCTTGAACTCGAGCGCATTGCCCGAAGGATCGCGCACGAAGAAGGTGGCCTGCTCACCCGGCGCGCCGACGAAGCGGTGTTGCGGTGCGAGAACGAAATCCGCCGTACGCTCGCGCAGCCGGTCGGCCAGCGCATGCCACTCGTCCCAGCCGAGCACCGCGCCAAAGTGGGCGAGCGGCACCGTCTTGCCGGCGACCAGCGTCGTCAGCTCAGTTTCCGGCCTCGGGCCGATATGCGCGGAAATCTGGTGACCGAAAAAGTCGAAATCAATCCAGTTCGGCGCCTCGCGCCCGGTGGTGCAGCCGAGTAGCTCTGCATAGAAAGTTCGCGTGGATTCGATATCGTCGACGCGGAAGGCGAGGTGAAAGGGCGTCATGCTCGTCTCTGAACAGAAATGATGCTGGCCGTTTAGCGCATTGCGCCCGCGACCAAAGACGCTCTAAAAGTCTTGAGCCATGACTTTTACGCACCGATGCGCCGCCGCCTCCTCCCCTCGCTGACGGCGCTCCGCACGTTCGAGGCGGTGGCGCGCTGCATGAGCTTCACGGAAGCCGCGGGCGAGCTGAACGTCACGCAGAGCGCGGCAAGCCGGCAGGTCCGCATCCTCGAGGAATATGTCGGCGGATCGCTGTTCGTGCGGACGCGTGGCCGGCTGGAGCTGACCGACGAGGGTCGCATCTATGCGGCGGAGCTGAAGGACGCGCTCGACCGCATGGAGTTCGCCACCCTCCAGGCGATGGCCTATGAGCGTGGCGGCGGCGTGCTGCGCGTCGGCGTGCTGCCCACCTTCGGCACGCGGTGGCTGATCCCGCGCCTGTCGCGCTTTTCAAAGGCGCATCCCAAGATCACGCTCAACCTCAATGCCGGCGATGGCGCGGTCGATTTCGGCATGCAGGGCATCGATGTGGCGATTCGCTTCGGCAGCGGCCAATGGCCGGATGCCGTGTCATACCGCCTCGGCCTCAGCGAGGAGATGGTGGTCGTGTGCAGCCCCGATCTGCGCGCGGGCGACAGGGCGCTGACCAGCCCGGAGGAGCTGCGTCATTTCGTGCTGCTCCAGCACACCACCCGCCCGCAGGCCTGGTCGCAATGGCTGGCGGAAGCGCGCATCGACGATGCCGATCCCGCGGTGGGGCCTAGCTTCGAGCATTTCTTCATGCTCATCCAGGCGGCGGTCGCGGGGCTTGGCGTCGCGCTCCTGCCGCGTTTCCTGATCGCCGACGAACTGCGCACTGGCGCACTGGTGGCGCCGCTTGCGCAGACGACGGTGTACGAGGGCGGCTATTACCTGATCTGCCCGGCGGCGCGAAAGGAATTGACCAAGATCCGCGCCTTCCGCGATTGGCTGCTGGAGGAAAGCGCCGTCACCACCCCGCTGGATGCGGCCTAGCCGATCAGAAGCCGTCCGCCTCGCCGCAGCGGCGCGGGTCCGCGGTCGCGCACAGCGCGCCGTCCGCGTCGCGGTAGCACATCTGGAACGAGCCCATGTGCCAGTCATAAGCGGGCATGACGGACACCGGAATGCCCAGCCGCTGCAACCCGTCGAGCGTATCGGCTGAGATCCGGTCCTCGATCACGAGGCCGCCATCCTCGGCCAGTTGCAGCATTCGCGGGGCGGAGATGGCGTCGTAAGGATCCATGCCGAAATCGAGCAGGTTGGCCAGCACCTGCGGCACCGTGCAGAAGACGTTGCCCGGCGTGCCGAGCGCATAGAGCGGCGCGCCATCCTGCAGCACGAACGTGTTGCCGACAATGGTGCGCAGCCGCGCGCCCGGCACCAGCTTGATGTCGAAATGCCCGCTGACGCCGGCGAAGCTGGCGTGGCTGCCCACCATCGGCACGCCGCCTACGACCGCACCGGGGATGCCGCCCGATTGCAGCGTGTTCATCATTTGCACCCAATTGCCCTCCGCATCGACGATGCTGAGTTCGCAGCTGCCGGACGGCTGCTTGGTTTGCGCATCGAGCGACGGGATGCCAGCGAGGCCATGCTCGTCCAGTCGCGCGCCGGGCTTGCGGACGAGGCGGAGATGCTCGGTCAGATCGTGGCTCGGCCGCATGCCGCGGATCAGCCGGGCGAGGCTGCGGTGAAAGTCGCCGTCGAGCAGCTGGTCGGTCGCATAAGGCGCCACGGTCGGATCGCCGGTGAAGCCGCAGAAATAGAGACCGAGGCGCAGCGCATGTGCCATGGCGAAGAGATGCTCGGCGGAGCCCGGCTCCATCGAGCGGATGTCGAGCTGCTCGAGAATGCTTAGCACCATCGAAAGGAACGCACCCTGCTGCTCGGGCGGGGCGAGCGCGACGATCTCGTGCCCGGCATGGGCGATGCGCAGCGGCTCGATCCAGCGCGGCGGGTTCTCGGTCATGTGGCGAAGCTCGATCGGCCAGCCCATCGCGTTGGCATGCGCGACGAACGCCTGCGCCCACGCCCCTTGGATCATGTGGTCCGGCCCGTCCGCCGCCACCCCGCGCAGCGTTTCGGCCAGTGCCGGATTGCGGAAGCGCGTGCCCACGGCGGGATAATAGCCGCCCGGCATGTAGAAGCGGCGACCCTCGGGAAAATAGGTGATGAAGTCCTGCTCGGACACGGTCACCGCATATTCGAAGGATGAGACGACATGCCCGTCCTCCGCCCAGCGGATCGCCGGCTCGACCAGACTTGACCAGCGCGCGCTGCCGAAGCGGGCATGCATCGCCTGCAGGCCGGGCATGAAGCCGGGGATGACCGCCGCCGGTGGCATGCGGGCATAGCCGGTCGACATCTTCGGGATCGGGCGGAACGGCGCGAGACCGGTCGGGAAGGTGCCGGCACTGTGCAACTGGTGGAATTGCCCGGTTGCTGCCTCGCGGTAAAGCAGGCTGATCGTGCCGGTATGATTGGTCATGAACGGTTCGACCGTCGCCTGCACCATGCAGCCCGCAATTGCTGCATCGATGGCGTTGCCGCCCCGCCGCATGGTATCGAGGATTACCTCGGTGACGATCGCATTGTCGCTGCTGCACGCGGCGGAGACGCCCCGCACCGTACGCTTTGGGCCGGGATCGCGGAGGTAGCGGGCAAGAGGATCGGACATGTTCATGCGCCGCAGGATGGCGGCAGCCGCAGCGGCATGACCAGAGCCGGAAAAGTTCACCGGACATGAGTTTTCTGTGCGCTGCGCCGCAAAATTTACGCTGGTTGACGGCGCACCCCGGCCATAAGCTTGCCCCGAACAGACCGATACGGGACGACGATGAGCGCCAGCAGCAGCGATACCGGAACCGAACTGACCGCCGTCACGATGGGCATCGACCGCTTCGAGCGGGACCATGCAAAGGGCGACAGCCTGCTCGACGGCGAGGGCCTGGTGCCCATCTATATCGGTGACGATCTGGTCGAGCCGCGCAGCTACGCCGCGTGGGAAGAGGTGTTCGGCGATCTCGACGCACTCGCCACCCGCCCCGACGTGACCGCGGACGACGCGCGGGGCGTATTCCTTCAGGGCATGATCCGCTCGGTCAGGACGGCGGCGCGGCTCTTCTCCGGCGAGCAGCTGAGCTATGCCGAGAAGGTCCGCGATCTCGTCGGCGCCGAAGCCGCACCGACGCCGGAGGCGCGCATTGCCGAACTGTCGGACGAGCTCGACAGCCGGCTGACCGCTGCCGGCTTCGTCCGGGGCGATCTCCGCGCCCGCACCGAGGCGTGGGAAGAGGCGCGCGCCGTGCCGTCCGAAAAGCTGGAAGGAACGTTCCGCGAACTGATGGCGATCGCCAAGCAGCGCACCGCCGACATGATCTTCGACACCGCCGACTACGACATGCAGCTCAAACCGCTGCGTGGCGTGCCGTTCACCGCGCGTTGCGGCTTCATCGACCGGCGCATGGATCTGAATGTCGACAACGCCTTCAGCCGCGCCGCGCTGAAGCATCTCGTCGCGCACGAAGTCTATCCCGGCCACGCGACCCAGCTCCTCTACACCCGCGCGGAAGCCGCCGCCGGCCGCTCGCCTGCCGACGCGCTGCTCTGCACCGCCAACGCGGTCACCGGCTGCGTGCAGGAGGGCATTGGCGACCAGGGCGTCGAGCTGATCGACTGGATCGAGGACGATGACGACGCGCTCCACCTCGCGCTTCGCTCGCTGAAGAGCGCGGTGCAGACCACCGCCGCATGGCGCCTGATGCAGGAGGGCGAAGCCGCCGACACCGTCGCCGATTACATGCGCACGGTCGGTTGCGGGCAGGAAGCCTGGGTTCAGGGCCGCCTGCGCATGGCCAGCCACCCGTTCCGCGGTCCGTTTGTGCCTTCCTACTTCGCCGGCAACGAGAGCGTGCGCCGGGTGCGGGAGGCGGTGAGCGAGGCGCAGCGCCCCGCTTTCCTCCACCACCTCTACGCGCAGGTCCACAGTCCGGAGAGCCTGGAGATGTTCCCGATCGACGCGAAGGCCGCGGCATGAGCGGCGAGAAGCTGAAGGTCGGCCTGATCGGCGCGCATGCGTGGGCGGACAAGGCGCACCTGCCCGCCTATGCCGCGCACGAGCGGGTCGAGCTGGCCGCCATCTGCGACACTGATCGCGCGCGGGCGGAAGCGGCGGCGGCCAAGTTCGGGGCGGGCCGCGTCTACACCGATCATCGCGAGATGCTGGCCGATCCGTCGATCCGCATGATCGACGTGTGCACGCCCACCGCCACGCACCTGCCGCTCAGCCTCGATGCGATCGCTGCGGGCAAGCACGTCCTGTCGGAAAAGCCGCTGCACACGGAGGCCGCGCCGGCGTTCGACGCCGCCGCCCGCGCCAAGGCGATGGGCGTGCGCACCAAGCTCGGCTTCACCTTCCGCTACTCGCCCGCCATCCGGCGGCTGAAGGAGTGGGTCGCCTCGGGCGAGCTGGGCGAGATCTTCCACATCCACGGCTTCGAGCAGAATTCGCAATTCCTCGATCCCGATTTCGAGCTGCGCCAGTTCGATGTCCGCTCGCCGCGCGACAAGCTGATCCCGGCCTCCATCGTCGGCTACGGCTCGCACCTGATCGACCTGATGCGCTGGATCGGCGGCGAGTTCGGCTCGGTCGTCAGCACGATGAGCAATTACGTGCCCGAGCGGCTCGTCCGCGGGCTGGAGGGGCGGCAGCGCTTCAAGGTCGAGGACGGCACGGTCGCGCTGGTCGAATATCAGGGCGGCACGCAGGGCATGCTGCAGACGAGCTATGTCGCCGTCGGCAATTATCCGGGTGTCGAGATCCGCGTCTACGGCTCGAAAGGCGCGGCAGTGGCGCGGCTGATCTCCGAGTTCGGCGTGGCGGAGACGCTGAAGCGCGCATCGGCGGACTCGGTCGAGTTCAAGCCGGTCGAGCTGGGCGATGATGTGCTGCCGCCCGGCACCACGCTCGCGACGCCCTGGCCCGAGCTCTACTATCGCAACCTCATCCGCTTCTTCACCGACGAGATCCTCGAGGACCGGCCGGAAGAATGCACCTTCTTCGATGGCGCGAAGAGCCAGGAGATCGTCGATGCAATCATCCTCGCGCAGGCGGAGCGCCGCTGGGTGACGGTCGGGGAGGCACGGTGACCACGCCCGATCCGATCGCCGCCGCCTATCTGGAGCATCACGCCGAATACCGCCCCGTTGACCTGAGCTTCATGGGGCTGCCGGGCCACGATCACCGGCTGCCGCCGACCGCTGCCGGCACCGAAGGGGCGGAGCGCGCCGGCATCGCACGGCTGCGGGCGCTGCTGGACAGCGCCGGCGGGGCGGACGGGACGGGTGCGAGACTTGACCGGCGGATCACCGCCTCACAGCTGTCGCTGACGGAGGCTGCGCTCGACCGGCTGCCGCGCTTCGCCAACCCGGCTTGGTATACCGGCGAGGCCGCCTTCGCGATCATCGGCCTGCTTCTGCCGAGCGGCCGCCCTACCCCGGCCGATGCCGTTCGAGCTCGGCTCGATGCGCTGTCCGACTTCCTGGCGGACGGCCGTACCAGGCTGCGCACCGCCGCGGCGCCCGCCGCGCTTGCCGCCCGCGCGGGGCGAGAGGCCCGCGCTACGGCGGCCTTCCTGCGGAACGGCCTGCGCCTGCACCCCGATTATGACTCGGCGTGGGCGATGCCGGCCGAGCGCGCGGCCACTGCCTTCGAGGCGTTCGACGCCGCGCTCGCCGATCTGCCAGATGCGCCGAGTGCGGCGGGGCGGGACCATATCGAGTTGCTGATGCGCGACGCGCACGGCTTCGACTTCGGCATGGACGAGGCGCTCCGCCGTGCGCAGGCCGCGTTCGACACGCTGGGCGATGAGCTTGTCGAACGCGCCCGCCGCCGCGATCCGGCGCGCAGCTGGCAGGCGCAGGTGGCCGAGTTGAGCGAGCAGACGCCCGCTTCGCCCGATGCTGTGCTGGATCTCTGCCGCACGCTGGACACGCGCGCGCGCCGGGCTGCGGACAGACTTGTCACGCCCGCGGACGAATATGGCCTCGACTATCGCTGGCTGTCGCCGGACTTCATCGACGTCGCCGGACCCCTTTATTTTCTGCCCTATCGTTCGCCCCCGGCGGGCGCGGCGGGCAGCGGCAGTCCCTATTGGATCACGCCGCTTGCATCCGGGGGTGAAGTTCAGGCCTATCTGCGCGCCAATTCCGAGACCGCGGTCAAGGTGATCCATGCCGTCCATCACGGCAGCATCGGCCATCACACGCAGAATGCCCGCGCGCGCGCTGCGGCCTCGACGCTCGCGCGCGTCGGCGGCACCGATTGCGCGCTTGGCCTCGCTTTCCTGTCGTCGGGCACGATGGTGGAGGGCTGGGCCTGCTATGTGCAGGATCTGCTGCGCGAGGCACCGGGCTTCTATTCCGAGCTGGAGGAGATGTTCCTCGTCCAGCAGCAGCGCCGCAACGCCGCGAGCGTGCTGGTCGACATCCGCCTGCACACCGGCGAGTGGACACTCGCCGAAGCCGCCGCCTTCTACCGCGACGAAGCCGGCTTCGCGCCCGCACGCGTGGAGGCGGAGGTGACGCGCAACGTCATGCTGCCCGGCACGCGCCTGATGTACTGGCTGGGCACCGAGGCGATCCTCGACCTGCGCCGCCGCTGGACGGGCGACACGCGCGCCTTCCACGACACGCTGATCGGCTACGGCCACGTCCCGATCGCCTGGGCAGGCGATGAAATGGCGCTCGCGGGCAAGCTGGGGTGAGCGCGGCCGCGCCGATCCTCGACGTGCGCGGCCTGACCGTGGATTTCGCCGCTGCGGACGGCGGCACGATCCGCGCGCTGCATGGCATCGATCTGACGCTGACGCCCGGCGAGACGTTCGCGCTGGTGGGTGAGAGCGGCTCGGGCAAGTCGGTGACGAACCTCGCGATCATGGGCCTGCTCGCACGGAATGCGCGGGTCGGCGGGGAGGTGCGGCTGGAGGGTGTCGGCGATCTGCTGGCCTTATCGTCGCGCGCGATGGGCGCGGTGCGCGGCGGGCAGATCGCGATGATCTTCCAGGAGCCGATGACCTGCCTCAACCCCGTGCAGACGGTGGGCGCGCAGATTGGCGAGGCGGTGCGCCGCCATCGTGGCGGCAGCCGCGCGCAGGTGCAGGCGGCCGTGATCGAAGCGTTGGCCGAGGTCGAGATCCCCGATCCCGAGCGCCGCGCGCGCGCTTACCCTCATGAGCTGTCGGGCGGCATGCGGCAGCGCGTGGTGATCGCCATGGCGCTCGCCTGCCAGCCGCGCATCCTGATCGCCGACGAGCCGACCACCGCCCTCGACGTGACCGTGCAGGCGCAGATCCTCCGCCTGCTCGCGCGACTGCGGCGCGAGCGCGGCATGGCGGTCCTGTTCATCACCCACAGCCTGGCGGTCGTGGCCGAGATCGCCGACCGGGTCGCCGTCATGTACGGTGGCCGGATCGTCGAGCAAGCGCGGACCGCCGAACTGTTCGGTCACACGCGCCACCCCTATACGCGCGGGCTGCTGGAGAGCCTGCCCGTGCCGGCCGCGCGAGGGGAACGGCGGCTGCGGACCATGCCGGGCCAGGTGATCGACATTACGCGCCCGCCGCCGGGCTGCGCCTTCGGCCCGCGCTGCGCGCTGCGCATCGAGCCGTGCGACGAGGCGCCCATCCCCTTCTTCCCCGTTACGCCCGATCGCGCGTCGCGCTGCCTGCGCTGGGCGGAGCTATGAGCCGCCTGCTCGACGTGGCCGGCCTGACGGTCGACTTTCGCGGCCAGCGGCAGGGCTGGGTCAAGGCGCCGCCGGTGCGCGCGCTGAGCGACGTGGCACTGCACGTCGACAGCGGCGAGATCGTCGGCATCGTCGGGGAATCCGGATCGGGCAAGACGACGCTCGGCCGCGCCATTCTCGGGCTGATCCGGCCGACCGAAGGCAGCATCCACTTCGAGGGCACGCCGCTGGTCGGCGCGCCGCCGAAGCAAATGCGTGCGGTCAGGCGGCGGCTGCAGGCCGTGTTCCAGGATCCGACCTCCAGCCTCAATCCCAGCATGACGGTGGGCGCCGCCATCGCCGAGGCGCTGGCCCTTCATGGCATCGGCACGCGTGAGGAGCGGCCGGCGCGCGTCGCCGCCTTGCTGGAGCGCGTGGGCCTGCCCGCCTCCGCCGCTGCGCGTTACCCGCGGATGCTCTCGGGCGGACAGCGTCAGCGCGTTGGGATTGCCCGCGCGCTGGCGGTCGAGCCTGCGCTGATCGTCGCGGACGAGGCGGTGTCCGCGCTCGACGTGTCGGTGCAGGCGGGCATCGTCAATCTCCTGTCCGATCTGCGGGACGAGCTTGGCCTTGCCATGCTGTTCGTGTCGCACGACCTCTCGCTCGTCGGCTACTTCTGCGATCGGGTGGTGGTGCTTTATCTCGGCCGCGTGATGGAGAGCGGGCCGGTGGACGCCATCTTCGCTGCCCCCCGCCATCCTTATACGCGCGCGCTGATCGACGCCGCGCCGGCGATCGATCCCGCACAACGCTCCACCGCCACGGCTCCGCTTCGCGGCGATCCGCCGAGCCCGATGGCACCGCCCTCCGGCTGCGTCTTCCGCACGCGCTGCCCCCACGCAATCGCACGCTGCGCCGAAGTCGTGCCGCCGCTCGAAGGCCCGGCCGAGGGTCACCGCGCCGCCTGCATCCGCCAGGACGAGCTGACGTCCGCCAACCATCAGGAGTTTGTCCCGTCGTGAAGAGGCTGCTTGTTGCCGCGCGTGCCAATGCCGAGGCGTTCGCCACCTGTTTCCGGGCCGAACTGCCGGAGCATGAGATCGTCACGGCATTGCCGTCGGATGGCGGCGCGGTGGCCTATGCGGTGGTCGGCCGGCCCGAGCCGGGCCTGCTCGCCTCCATACCGGGCCTCGAACTGGTACTGAGCCTCAATGCAGGCGTCGAGCATCTGCTCGCCTCCGGAGAAGTTCCCCCGGGCGTGCCGATCGTCCGCATGGTCGATCCCGGGCTGGTCGAAGGCATGGTGGAATGGGTGTCGGCGCACGTGCTGGCGTGGCACCGCAACCTGTTCGCCTATCGCGACAAGCAGGTCGAGCGGCGGTGGGCGCCGGCTGCGGAGAAGCTGGCGCGCGAGCGGACAGTGACGGTGCTGGGCGCGGGCGCGCTGGGCGGACCGGTAGCGACGATGCTCGCCTCGTTCGGCTTCCGCACCCGCGCATGGAGCCGATCGCCTCGCACCCTACCCGGCATCGAGTGCTTCGCAGGTGAGGGCGGGCTGGCGGAGGCGGCAGCGGGCGCGGACATCCTCGTCAACCTGCTGCCCTCGACCGCACAGACGCTGAACGTGGTCGACGCGGCCCTGCTCGCGCAGCTGGCGCCGGGCGCGCTGCTGGTCAATGGCGGGCGCGGCGCGACGATGGTCGATGCCGACGTGCTCACCGCGCTCGACTCAGGCCAACTCAGCGCCGCCGCGCTCGACGTGTTCCGCACCGAGCCGCTGCCCGCCGACGATCCCTATTGGGCGCGTGAGGACGTGCTGGTCAGCCCGCATGTCGCGGCACCGACGCACGTTTCCACCTCCGTCGCGGTGATGGCGGAGAGCGTCCGCGCGTGGGAGCGGGGCGAGACGCCCGCCAACGTCGTCGATCCCGCACTCGGTTACTGACCGCGCGATGGGGGGCCGCGCCGATCCTGCCTGTTGGAGCCGCCGCGCGCTGCTGGCGGGCATCGGCGGCACCGGGGCGCTCGCGCTCACCGGCTGCGGGCCGGCGCGGCGCGGACGGGACAATACGCTCGTCGTCGGGCTGACCTACGATCTCGATACGCTGAATGTCTATTCGACGGGCTTCCTCGGCGATGTCGAGGCGGCGGTGGTCGAGGGCCTGCTCGCGCCCGACGAACATGCCCGCTACGTCCCCGTCCTCGCTACCGAGGTGCCGACACTCGCCAATGGCGGCATCCAACTGACCGACGGCGGCAAGGGCATGACGATCACCTACAAGCTGCGCCCCGGCGTGCTGTGGCACGATGGTCAGCCATTCACCTCCGCCGATGTCGAATTCACCTGGCGCGCGGTGAAGAACCCCGCCTTCATCGCGGAATCGAAGGACGGCACCGATGAGATCGTGGCGATCGAGACGCCCGATCCGCTGACCGTCATCTGCCGTTATGGCCGGGTCAGCCCCACCTTCGCCACGACCTTGTTCACCTTCGGCATCCTGCCCCGCCATCTGCTCGAGGGCGTGGACCTCAATACCGCACCGTATAACGAGCGGCCGATCGGCACCGGCCCGTTCCGGGTGACGGCATTCAAGCGCGGCCAGTATGTGCTGACCGAGCGGTTTCCGAACTATTGGCGCCGCGATGCGAGCGGACGGCGCCTGCCCTACCTCGATCGGCTGATCTTCAAGATCATCCCGAACTCCAACACTTTGATGACGCAGATCCGCTCGGGCGAACTCGATCTGGTGACGCAGACGCCCTACGATCAGGCCAAGCAGATGCGCGGCATGCCGGGGGTGGAACTGCTGCGCGCGCCCTTGCTGTCGTGGCAGCATCTCGACTTCAACATGCGCAATCCATTGCTTGCCGATCGCCGGCTGCGCCTCGCCATCGCCCATGCGATCGATCGCGAGCCACTGGTGCGCGCCCAGGGCGGCTTCCCGATCCCGATCCAGTCGCCCGTCGTGCCGGTGTTCGACTTCTTCGATCCAAGCGTGCGCGCACCCGCCTTTGATCCCGCGACAGCACGTCGCCTGCTCGATGAAGCCGGTTTCAGGCCGGGCTCGGACGGGGTGCGCCAGCGGGGGGCGGACCGGCTCGCCTTCCGCTTCCTCGTCCAGTCGGGCAAGGGGAATGACGAGCTTGCGCAGCAGGTCATCATCGCGCAGCTGAAGGCGATCGGGATCGATGCCTTCGCCGACAATCGCACCGGCGTCGCCTACCGGCAGGCTCGCTACACCGGACAATATGATCTGAACTACGCCAATTGGGTGACCGGCGCTGACCCGATCTACAGTCGCTTCTACGCGACAAAGGGATCGAATAACGGGCAGAAATACAGCAATCCGGCGCTGGATCGGATCCTCCAGGCAATGGAGGGCACGCTCGATCCCGCGGAACGGCGCTGTCAAGGCTTCGCCATGCAGCGCATCCTGCTCCACGATCTGCCGAGCATTCCGATTACCAGCAACGTCGCCGTCGTGACCAAGCGCGCGGGGCTGGCCGGCTTCACGCCCAACCCGACGAACATGACGCCATTCGTCGGCTGCGCCTTCTGGCGGTGGCAGGCATGAGCGCGCGGCTGCTGCTCGGCCGCCTTGCCGCCGCGGTGCCGCTGCTGCTCGGCATTTCGCTGATCCTGTTCGCCGTCGTCCATCTCGCGCCCGGCGGGCCGCTCGACGTCTATGCCGACAATCCTTCGGTGACACCCGCTGCGCTGGAACGTCTGGCGGAAGCCTACGGGCTGAAAGAGCCGCTGCCGGTGCAATATGCCATGTGGCTGAAGGCGACTGTGGCGGGGGATTGGGGCTATTCGATCCGCACCGGCCGCCCTGTTCTGACCGAAGTGGCGGAGCGGCTCGGGCCAACCTTGATGCTGGCAGGGGCGGCGGCAGCGCTCGCCTTCGTGCTGGCGGTGGCGTTGGGGACGCTGGCGGCCGCGCGGGCGGGGCGGTGGGTGGATCGCGTGATCGATGCGCTGACGCTCGGTGGGTTGTCGCTACCGTCCTTCTGGCTGGCGCTGGTGCTGCAATATGCCTTTGCGGTCCGGCTCGGCTGGCTGCCCTCGGCCGGCATGGAGACGATCGGTGCCTCCTCGTTCGGCGATCGGCTGGCGCACCTGGCCCTGCCGGCGACGGTTCTCGCCATCGTCAATGCCGCCAGCTGGACGCGCTACATTCGCGCAGGGATGATCGACGTGCTCAGTCGCGACTATATCCGCACCGCCTATGCCAAGGGCATGTCCGAGCGGACGGTGCTGCTCCGTCACGGTTTGCGGAACGCCATCGTGCCGGCGATCAGCGTCATCGCGCTCGATCTCGCCGGGCTCGTCTCCGGCGCGGTCATCACCGAGGCGGTGTTCGCCTGGCCCGGCATTGGCAGCCTGTTTGTGCAGAGCATGGACGGGCGCGACTATCCGGTGCTGATGGGCGTGCTGCTGATGGGCTCCGCCGCCGTCGTCCTCGCCAACATCATGGCCGACCTTGTTCAGGCGGTGCTTGACCCGCGGCTGCGTGATGGCTGAGCCCCGCGCCTCGCTCCATCCCCGCCGACGCCGCATCGATGGCGTCACCGCGGGGCTGACGCTGCTCGCCATCATCGCCTTTGCCGTCGTGGCCGGCCCATGGCTGTCGCCATATGGCTATGACGAACAGGCGCTGGCGCTGCTCGGCCAGCCGCGGCCGCCGTCCTTGTCTCATTGGCTGGGCACGGACGAGCTTGGCCGCGATGTGTTGACGCGCCTGCTTTATGGTGGCCGCATCTCGCTCGCCGTCGGGTTGGCGGGCGCGGCAGTGGCGACGGGGGCGGGCACGCTGATCGGCGCGCTGGCGGGCTATTTCGGCGGCTGGATCGATCAGCTGCTGATGCGCTTCACCGATGTCATGCTGTCCATTCCTGCGCTGCCGCTGGTGCTGGTCATCGCCGGGCTGATCCGGCCTGCCCCCACGTTGCTGGTGCTGCTGATCGCCACTTTGATCTGGCCAGGCGCGGCGCGGCTGGTGCGCTCGCACGTGCGGAGCATCCGCAAGCTGGATTATGTCGCGGCGGCACAGACGCTGGGTGCAGGATCGGCGCGGATCATCGCGCGGCACGTGCTGCCGAATGCAGTGCCCGCCATCGCCGTCTCCGCCACCATCGCGGTCGGCGGCGCGATCATGCTGGAATCGGCGCTGTCGTTCCTCGGCTTCGGCATCCAGCCGCCGGTGCCGACCTGGGGAAATCTGCTGAACGAGGCGGCACCGTGGCTGGTCAGCGCGCCGTGGATGTCGATCCCGCCCGGCGCGCTCATCCTGCTGAGCGTCGTCGCAGTGAACCTCGTCGGCGATGGCCTGCGCGTGCGAGGCAGCGGCCTCTGACCTCCACCGCTACTATGCGCTGAACTCATATCGACAGAATTCTTTCGACGCTGCGACGAGCCACGAAGTCCCTGTTCAGCGCCGAAGCCTAGACATAGGTTTGTCATATAGCACCGGCCAAGCCGGGCACGCGCGCCGGGGAGCCCGCGGGAATCCGACTTCAGCGTTGATTCTGACAAGGGGAAAGTCATGTCTGCTCGACTTCGTTGCACGCTGCTGGCGACCAGTCTGCTGGTCTCAAGCGCCCTCGCCAGCCCGGCCTGGGCGCAGACCGATAGCGCCCCCGGAACCGCGGCGGACGCGACCTCCCCCGCCCCCGGCATCCAGGCGCCGGAGAACTCGCCTGTGGCCGAGAGCAGCACGGGCGAGATCGTCGTCACCGGCACGCTGATCCGCGATCCGAACGCGGTCGCCTCCGCCCCCGTGCAGGTGGTCGGCCGCGACGAGATCCGGCTGCGCCAGTCGAACACCGCGGAGGAGATCCTGCGCACCCTGCCTGGTGCGGTGCCGAGCGTCGGCTCGGCGGTGAACAATGGCGGTGCCGGCTCCTTCTACGCCGACCTGCGGGGCCTCGGCAATTTCCGCAACGTCGTGCTGCTCGACGGCAACCGCATCGCGCCGGCCGACCTGCTCGGCCGCGTCGACCTCAACAACATCCCACTCGCGCTGGTCGAGCGGGTCGATACGCTGACCGGCGGCGCGTCCACCACCTATGGCGCGGACGCGATCACCGGCGTGGTCAACTTCATCACCCGGTCCAACTTTACCGGCGCCGAGATCGCCGCCTCCAAGCAGATCACCGAGCGCGGCGACGGCGCCTATTTCCGCGGGGACGTGACGCTGGGCAGCGACTTCGCCGACGGCAAGGGCAATGCGGTGCTGTCGTTCGGCTATCAGAAGTCGGATCCCGTTTATCAGGGCGCGCGCGGTTTCTCCGCCACGCAGATCGACAGCTATACCGGCCGGCCGGGTGGCTCCTCCACGTCGCTGCCGTCTTCGTTCAGCGTCGGGGCGCTGGGTACGCAGCAGCTGAACGTCGCCACCGGCGCTCTGGTTACGCCCTACCAGCCGTTCAACTACAATCCCTACAACGTCTTCCAGACTCCGTTCAAACGGTACAACGTCTATTCGGCTGCCCATTACGAAGTCGCGGACGATGTCGAGCTGTATGGCCGCGGCATGTACTCCAAGAATACGGTCAGCACGATCGTCGCGCCATCTGGCGTCTTCGGTGCGCTGGTGACGCTGCCGCTGTCCAACCCTTATCTCCCGGCTGCGGCACGCGCTTCTTTCTGCGCCAATAACGACTTCAACCCCAATCTGGCGGGCATCCAGACGCTGACCCCCGCGCAGTGCGCGGCAGGGGCCGTCGCGACCAGCCCCAATGATCCGAATTACCGCACCTTCACCACCCAGCTGCGCATCCGCACCACCGACGTCGGCCCGCGTATCGACGTCTACGAGACCCAGTTGTTCGACATTCGCGGTGGCGTGCGCGGCAAGATCAGCTCCGACATCAGCTTCGATGTGTCGGGCAGCTATGGCGAAAGCGAGAACTTCCACGGTCAGGACAATTATGTCAGCCTGACTCGGGTGCGCGATGCACTGCTGGCGACCAACCCGAACAACTGCCTGAGCGGCACCGCGGGCTGCGTGCCGCTGAACATCTTCGGCAATGCGGGCGCCATCACCGAGGCACAAGCCGCCGGCCTGCGCGTTCCCGCCACCAGCCGCATCACCTCGTCGCTGACGCAGGTGCGCGGCCAGATCAACGGTTCGGTCGGCCTGTCCAGCCCGCTCGCCGAGCGCCCGGTCAGCTTCGCGATCGGCGGCGAATATCGCAAGTACAAGGCCGCGCAGGAAGCCGATGCACTCGCCCGCAACCCGAGCGAGCTGGGCGGCGGCGGCGGCGCGATCACGCCGTTCACCGGCGGCTATGACGTGATCGAGGGCTTTGGCGAAATCATCGCCCCGCTCGTCCAGAACCAGCCGTTCATCCAGGAGCTGTCCCTGGAAGCCGGCATTCGCCAGTCGCATTACTCGATCAAGGCGCCGGGCTCGCCCTCGTTCAACACGACGACGTGGAAGGCGGGCGGTAGCTGGCAGCCGGTGGACGCGATCAAGTTCCGCGGCGTCTACCAGCGCGCCATCCGCGCACCCAACATCAGCGAGCTGTTCCAGCCGAGCTCCACCGGCCTCGGCTCGCTCAACATCGATCCGTGCGCCGGCCGCGCGCCGACCACCAACGCGGCCCTGCGCGCGGTCTGCCTCGCGCAGGGCGCTCCCGCCTTCGCTATCGGCGTGATCCAGAACCCGGCGGCTGGCCAGCCAAACCAGACGACGGGCGGCAACCTCGCGCTCAAGCCCGAGAAGGCGACCACCTACACGCTGGGCGCGGTCATCCGCCCGTCCTTCGTGCCGTCGCTGACGGTCACGATCGACTATTACAACATCAAGATCGAGGACGCGATCACGATCCCGACGCCGCAGGATGCGATCAACGCCTGCTTCGGTGCCATCTCGGCCGCCAGCGCCACCGATCCGGCCTGCACCGGCATCCGGCGCAATCCGATCACCGGTGCGCTCGACGGCGATGCTGGCACCACCGGCGGCGTGCTGCTCGGCCGCTCGAACGCTGGGCGCCTGTCGACGGACGGCATCGATCTGGGCGTCAACTGGCGGCACGATTTCGGGCCGGCGCTGCTCAACCTGTCCTTCCAGGGCAATTGGACGAACAGCTCCAAGTTCCGCGCCACGCCGATTTCGGTCAATCGCGAGTGCGTCGGCTTCTACAGCGCCAATTGCGGCTATTCGGGCTCGATCCAGCCGGAATTCTCGTGGAACCAGCGCACGACCGTCACGGTCGGCCCGGCGGATGTGTCGCTGCTGTGGCGCCATGTCGATGCCGTGCGGCAGGAGCCGCTCGATGTTCTCGCGAACGGCCCCGCTTTCGGCACATTCGGACGGATCAAGAGCTACGACATCTTCGACAGCTCGATCCGGTTCCGCGCCGCCGAGCAGCTGGAGTTGACGATCACGGTCACGAACCTGTTCGACAAGCAGCCGCCGATCGTCGGCGGCAGCATCGGCAATGTGCTGTTCGGCAGCGGCAACACCTACCCGTCCACCTACGACGCACTGGGTCGGCGCTTCGCCTTCGGCGGCCGGCTGACCTTCTGACCGCCGCCATGCCGCCTCTAGCCGCCGCTCCGATGCCGCCGGACCTTTCGGCGCTGCTGCAGGCGGCGGCGGAGGCACGGGGGGCCGGACGGCGGGACGAGGCGCGCGCACTGCTCGAACAAGCAGTCGCGCGCCATCCCGATCAACCCGCCGGGCTGAACGGTCTCGGCCTCGCTTTGCTGGGCGCAGGCGAGGCAGAGAGGGCGGCGGCGCTGTTCCGCCGAGCAGTGGCGGTCGACCCCACAGCGCTGCCGCTCCGCATGAACCTGGCCACGGCCGCGCGCGCCGCGGGACAGAGCGAGACGGAGCGCGAGGCTCTGCGGGCGGCCCTCGCGCTCGATCAATGCAACCTCACGGCGCTCACCCGTCTGGCCGAGCTGCACGAGCGGCTGGGCGAGGAGGCGGCGGCGGTGGAGCGCTGGTCGGCAGTGGTCGCCGCCGGTCGCCTGATCGACCAGCCATCGCCCGCATTGGCGGCAGTGCTGGATCATGCCGCACGGTTCGTCGCGGAGCGCACGCGGCAGTTGGGCGAGACACTGGACATCATTCTGTCAGACCGGTTCGGCGACCTTGCCGCGGGCGAGACACGGCGCATGGCCGCGGCGGTGGACGCTATGCTCGGCCGGCGCCGCATCTACGCCAACCAGTGCACGGGGCTGCATGTGCCCTTCCTGCCCGCCGACGAATATTTCGAACGACGCCACTTTCCCTGGCTCGCTGCGGTGGAGGCGCAGACCGATGCGATCCGGGCGGAAGCGCTGGCTCTGCTCGACGATGATGGCGCGGGCTTCCGGCCCTATGTGGAGCTGCTGCCCGGAACGCCCGAAAATCTCTGGACGCCGCTGGATGGCTCGTCGGACTGGAGCGCGGTGCATCTCTTCCGTCATGGCGTACGCGACAATGCGCTATGCGCGCGCTGCCCGCTCACCGCCGCAACGTTGGCCGCGGTGCCGCAACCCGATCTCCCCGCCCGCTCTCCCACCGCCTTCTTCTCGGTGCTGCGTCCCGGCGCGCGCATCCCGCCGCACGGAGGCGTCACCAACATCCGCGCGACGGTTCACCTGCCGCTGGTGGTGCCGCCGGGCTGCGGCTTCCGGGTGGGCGGCGAGACGCGCGCTTGGGAGGAAGGCCGCGCCTTCGTGTTCGACGACACGATCGAGCATGAGGCATGGAACGAAGGCGATGCACTCCGCATTCTGCTGATCTTTGATGTCTGGAACCCGCATCTGACCGCGGCCGAGCGGTGCATGGTGGCGGACGTTTTCGCAGCCAGCGACCGCCACCGCGATGGCTTGGCGAGCTGATCAAGCGATATCGACGGGCGCTCCCCCAGCCCGCGCGCTGGCGATGATCGCGTCCAGCAGTGTCATGACCTCGATCGATTGTACCGGGGTGATACCGGTCCAAGGCCCGGTGCCGCGCACCAGATCGGCGAAGCTTTCTGCCTCGGCGCGAAAACCGCTGCCGCGCGCGAATGCCTGTTCGTCCCGCGTCACCGTCCAGCCGCCGCGCGCGACGATCAGTTGCCCCGGATCGGCATCGGTCAGGTGATTGAGGAAGTCGGTCTGCACGACGCCCTGCTCGCACGCGACGATCGCACGCCGATACAGCGCGGTGCCGAAGGAGCAGGCGACCTGAGCCAGCAGCCCGTCGGCAAAGCGAAGATTGGCGACGAGCGTCAGGTCCACACCCCGCTCGCTCCAGATCGCCTCCGCCGAAACGCGCGTCGCCTGCTGACCGGCGAGCAGGTGGATGAGGCTGACCGCATAGCAGCCTGCATCCAGCAGCGCACCGCCGCCCAGATCGGGGTTGAGACGGATATTGTCGGGCGCCCCGAGCGGAAAGCCGAACGCCGCCTGGATCATTCGCGGGCGGCCGATCTCGCCGCCATGCACCAATTTTGCCAGCGCCTGCGTCTGCGGCTGAGCGCGATAGGGATAGGCCTCGACGAGGTGCAGGCCAGTCCGCTCCGCCGCCGCGAACATCGCGCGGGCCTCGTTCGCACTGACGCCGATCGGCTTCTCGCACAGCACATGCTTGCCGGCCTCCAGCGCGCGGATGCTCCATTCGGCGTGGAGCGTATTGGGCAGGGGATTGTAGATCGCCTCCACCTCGGGATCGGCGAGCAGCGCCTCATAGTCCGGCAAAGCACGCGCCACGTTGTTCGCATCGGCGAAGGCGCGCGCCGCCTCCTCCGAGCGGCTGGCGACGGCCACCGCGACCACCTTGTCCGATCCGGCGATCCCGCTCACGAGATGACGCGCGATGTTCGCCGTGCTGAGAATGCCGATGCGGAGCGGCTGCATGTGAAATCTCCCGAGTGCCTGGCTGCTTCTACCCGCGGCTCGGCACACTAGAAGCTGCATAAAAGTCGATCGCCGGATCGCAGGAGGAATGACGTGAACGACAAGGATCTGCTGCTGGTCGGCTGCGGCAACATGGGTGGAGCGATGCTGCGGGGCTGGCTGCGCGAGGGAATGGCCGGCAGGATCACCGTCCTCACGCCGCATCCGCAGCGCGTTCCGCCCGACGTCACCAGCCACGCCACCGTCGATGGCATTAGAGGAGAGCCGCGCACTGTGGTGCTCGCCGTCAAGCCGCAGATACTCGCGACGGCCGCCCCCTCGCTCCAACGCTGCGTCGGTCCGGGCACGATCCTGTTGTCGGTCCTTGCAGCGGTTGACTTGGCGACCCTCCGGCGCGCCTTCCCGCGCGCGGGCGGCATCGTTCGCGCAGTCCCCAACCTCCCCGCGGCCATCGGTGAGGGCGCGACCGCGCTCGCCGGCGATACGGACGAAGATGACATGCGGGCCGAGTTGAGCCGCCTGTGCGCCTCATTCGGCACCGTCGAGTGGCTGTCAAACGAGGCTGCGCTGGACGCGGCGACGTCGGTCTCCGGGTGCGGCCCCGCATTCCTGTTCCGGTTTGCCGAGGCGGTGGTTCAGGCCGGCGCCTCGCAAGGGTTGGCGCCGGATGCGGCCCGGCGTCTCTTCGCGCAGACGATGCTGGGCGCGGCGCGCCTGCTCGGCGAGAGCGACGCCACGCCGGCCGAGCTGGTGCGCCGTGTCGCCAGCCCCGGTGGCGTGACCCTCGCCGGGCTGGCAGTGCTGGACGAAGGGGATGCGCTAACCCGGCTGGTCGGCAATGCGCTGGCATCCGCCGCCACGCGCAACGCCGAAATGGCCGCGAAAGCGCGGGACTGATCCCCTGCCACCGCGAGGACTGCCGCGGCAGCGTTTGGCGATCGCCCGATCTGCCCCATGATCCGCCACACCAGCGAAGGGCCTTTCGCCGATGAAATCCGGACGACCAGCAGAACCCGCCCTGCCCTTCCTGTCTGCCACGGTGCCCGTGTCCAGGTTCCTCACCTTTTCCCGTGTCTCCGCTGCCACGCCTGATGCGTCAACGCTCTTCCAAGATATAGCCCTGTCGGTCGGGGCCGAGCGCATCGGCTTGTAGGGCGCAACGGATAGGGCAAATGGACGCTGCTGCATATTGAAGCCAGAATCGATGCGCCGGCACGTGGCGGTGTGCGCCGCGCCGGCACAGTCAGCATGCTTCTAGCATTGACAGGACGCCGACAGCATGGCCGATCGCTTGATACGTCGGGATCTAACGACACGCCCCAAGTGTCACGATTCGGTCGTATCTCGCCGCCAGGGTTTCATGGCTGTAGAAGCGAAACTTGCCGCATTCATAAGACTTTGCGGCGAGGCGCGAATGTGAGCGGCACGTGCGCGGACTCATCGCCGCTTGCTGAGAGGCAAGTCCTCAGCCGAACCTTTGGCGAACAAGTACCTTCGCGGCCGCTTCGTGCAGTTAAGTCCGAGGCGTCGGTGTAGAAGGCGGTTCAGTAGCGCTCTAAGGTCGTTCTCGGCTTCGTCGTTGTGTTCGCTACACCGGTCCGGTGAGGTTAAGGCGATGAGAGTTCGACCTGCGAGAGGCGATTTCCGTGTCCGGGCACCTCACCCGGAGTCCGTCTCAACGGCTCATCTACGACAATGAGGGTCAGTCGAGGGTCAGCTTTCGCGCACGCGGAAGCTGACGCGAAGATCCGGTTCGACTACCCACAGCTATTGTAGGCGTTCTTCTGAAAAAATGGTCATTAACCCCACCTCAGTTGCTTAAAGCGGCCGTTCTGTTCTCCGCCAACTTCGGTCAGCTGAATGCAAGCGACCGAACGCCTGATCATGCGCGGTAAGGCGCTGACGTCGCCCCCGATGGTGGGCGGTGCAGAGAACTAGTTGCCCGCAGCGCTGGCTGGACACGCCTCCGGGCCGTGCTAACCCTCGACGCCCGCCACCTTCACAACAAACGGGAGACGCTCCCCGCCTTCTCAATGGTCTTGCTTGAAGTTCGAAGGACAGCCGGGACAGTACGGATCGCCGCTGCAAGCCTCGGTCATCGCTCCCGCTCCGCTGCACTAGGTATCCATTCAACAACATGTCGCGCGTAGTTTTGGATGCGCGCTGGCTATGATACCAGAGGCTATGGCAATTACGGCATCGCCAGCCACCCAGTACTAGATGTGTTCTTTGCACCAGCTTGCCACATCCTTGATGTAAAATGGTTGGTCGGATATGTTCTGCGACACGATGCGTTCTGACGATCTCTAACATCCGCTGCCCTTTCTCGGGCAAAAGCGT
Organism: Sphingomonas jatrophae; assembly: GCF_900113315.1. GTDB lineage: Bacteria > Pseudomonadota > Alphaproteobacteria > Sphingomonadales > Sphingomonadaceae > Sphingomonas_P > Sphingomonas_P jatrophae. The sequence continues at coordinate 1,564,357 of NZ_FOZG01000001.1, forward strand.
CGGTCCGCTAAACTGCTGGTCGAACACGAAGCGCGTCTCGCTGAACTCGCGAATGCGGACGTGTCCCGCAACACGCCCATCCTCATCAACCCACTCGCACAGCAGCCGATCAGCCTTGGCCATGCGCTCAACCACGAGCACATCGAGGCCGGGGAAAGCTTCCGCATAGGGCCGAGGGCCCTCGGGGCGGCGCTTCGGCATCAACCAGCTCCCTTTTGAAGAGGCAAGAGGTTTTCTAGAATCTAGCGGCAAACCCGCACACTGCACAGTGCGAAACCCAGCGTAGACGCCTGCCGCGACAAGCCCGATTTCAGCGCCACAACCAAACGTCTATAGACGGATCCTGGCCGAGCTAAGCACCTAGCAGGCTTGGGAAAAAGCGCTCCTCTGAGCGGCACTTACACGTTCAAACTCGACGCGTTGGCTGTGCACCGCGTCAAGCTCGAACACGTCTCGCCCGCTTCTATGAATTAGCGGAGGTAAGCCTCAAGCACCCGGTCAATGTAAGCTCGCTGCTCCTCGACATAGCGAGGCACGTACTGCTTCAATACAGCATTGTTCTCGTCGATATATGACTGATGGAGCGGGAGTACTGCTCGTGCCTGTTCGAAGAGCGGATCCAAAAACGGAACCATCTCCTGCCAGTCGTCGGCGGCGATGTCCATCTGCAAGATGATCTTGTCGCTCAGCACTCGTCCACGAAGGACCGGAACGAAGTTACGCGTGGGCCTCTGCCGCCACAACACGGCCGAACCGCTGTACGGCACATCGATCTGCAGCCAGCGCCCATCGCGCATTCCGGTCCGCTTGCCATACCATTTGGCCTGGTAAGCACTCGATCGCACCTCCCGATGATCAAGCGGATCGACGACCAGCGGCTTGAGCTTCACTTCGTCAAACAGCAACTCATCCACGCTCTGGTGAAGCAGTGCAAGGCGTTTATTTGGCAATTGGAGCACGGCCTTGCCCAGCTCGTCATCCCACCTCAGTCGATGACGCTTAACCGCCGTCGGGTGCCTCAGGAACCAGTTGCTCGTGAAGTATACGTCTTGCAAAACAACCTCCAAAATATGGAGGCACATCAAAGACATGGATGTTATCAGCTACGATATGCGCTCCGGGCTAGGGTAGACCGCCTTGGCGATCATGGAGCGCTCGGTGCTGACATGGAAGCGGTGAGCTGCTTGCGGCCTTCATGCCACAACGGATCGGTGCCGGCAAGAAAAACCCGTACACCCGCGATAAATGAGCGGGCCAGCTAACCCCCGGCAACGACAAGCCAGTAGTTGCCACGACGCGTTGGCCCCACTGGTAGGCCTGCTCAGCCCCTCAACGACGTGGCTGCGGTCTGCTTCTTCCGGGGGACACAATCGGGCGCTTCTTGGCGGAGCCTTAGTGATCGCCCTCCCCGCTTAGCAAGCTCCCGGTCTCCATGATCATCGCCATGGCGCCGGCGAGCCGTCGGAGGTCCGCTCGCGCCCAATAGCGTTGGGGTGGACGCCCCCTGACGGCATCGATGTGCCAAAGTGGAGGTGTTGAAGCACCACTGCAGGAGGCGTCCATGGGTGAGGTTAGCACAGTTGGGGTTGATCTGGCCAAGTCGGTTTTCCAGGTCCACGGCGCGGATGCGAGCGGCACGGTCGTGTTCCGCAAGAAGCTGCGGCGGGACCAAGTGCTGCCGTTCTTCTCGACCTTGCCGCGCTGCGCGGTAGCGATGGAGGCGTGTGCGAGTGCGCACTATTGGGCGCGCGAGCTCGCCGCAGTCGGGCACGACACGAAGCTGATCCCGCCGGCGTACGTGAAGCCGTTCGTGAAGCGGCAGAAGAACGACATGGCCGACGCGGAGGCGATCTGTGAAGCGGCGCAGCGCCCGACGATGCGGTTCGTGCAGGGCAAGAGCGCTCAGGCGCAGGCCTCGGCGGTTGTGTTCCGAACGCGCGACCTGCTGGTGCGCCAGCGAACGCAGCTGATCAACGCCCTGCGTGGGCACCTGACCGAGTTCGGCCACATCGTCCGCCAGGGTGTCGGGCACGTCGGCAAGCTTATCGAGATCGTCGGCGACCCTGCGTCCGATGTGCCGGCCGAGGCGCGACCGGTGCTGGTCGTCATCGCGCAAAGCCTGCTGGCACTACAGGCACAAATCGCCGTGCTTGACCGTGAGATCGCGAGCCGAGCGAAGGCGGATCCGGTGGCGAAGCGGCTGATGACGATCCCCGGCGTCGGCCCCGTGACCGCGACCGCGCTGGTGGCGCTGGCGCCGGCCGCCAGCACCTTCCGGCGCGGGCGCGACTTCGCCGCCTGGCTCGGGCTTGTGCCCCGGCAGCACTCGAGCGGTGGCAAGGAGCGGCTCGGGCGCACGACAAAGATGGGCGAACGCAGCCTGCGACGACTGCTGATCCTGGGCGCCAGCTCGGCAACCAAGGTCGCCGCGCGCGAGCCAGACAAGGCCGGCGCGTGCCTGGCGAGCATGCTCGCGCGCAAGCCACGCATGCTGGTCACAGTTGCGTTCGCGAACAAGATGGCGAGGATCGTCTGGGCGCTGATGGCGCATGGCGGATCCTACAGAGCTCCGGCCACGGCGTAACCGCCAAGGCTTGAGGCGTCAGGGACGCAAGGGAAGGTCAGCAGAGAGGAATGGCGCAACGGTCAGAAGACGGGGTCGGGAAAACCAGTCAAAGTGTCCAAGCGCCATGAGCGCGCAATAGCGGTCTGAACCCGATCCGCGATCTCCATTCAGGCCAGCAGCTGTGATGAAAGCTGCATCAAGAGGCCGGACACACGGCAGCACCTGAACCCGCGCGCAAGATTCTCGACAACAACCCCTTGTATCCGGAGGGGCGTCCACACACGGACATTCTAGCTTGGCGGGGCAGACACAGACCGCTCATCACTAGCCCTTGCGGCTGGGGTCCGCCTTCGCGTTCCGTGTAGCGCCGCAGACGACGTCATCTGTCACTCTTCGATACCAACGGTCCGACGAAGCGCGCGCCTCATCAATTAGGCTCTGCGGCAGATACCCCGAAGGCTCATCCAATCTATGGGTCCACAGTCCCGAAGCATAGCGGAGCTGCCACAGCTTTATGCGCCACCACGGCACAGCATCGGCGATCGCGTAGATTATGTCGGTCCGGTACATCGACTGCGCCATTTCCCGCAGGGCGATCGTCGATGCACCAGCCCGCTCAGCGACCTGCGCAAGATCGGCGGCACCGCCGCACCGTGCGACGACGTCGACGAGTTCGGTGTCCGGCTCGATCGGCGGGGTGGACCAGCTCGGATAGTGCAGGATGCTAGAGGAACGAGGCCACAGCCCGTCAAGCATCTCGTACCGTGTGGCTCTTAGCGACAGCAAATTTGCGGGCGGCCGGCTCAGCATCTGCAACCCGATGACAATCAAGGCGATCACCGCGAAGAACTTGCAGAGCCGTCCTCTAACCATGGCCTCTACCTAGCCATTCCGGCACGCGTCGCAACGTCCGCTAACCACCATTATCGGACATTCCAGCGTCGGCCGGCGCGATCGTCCGCAAACGTCAAAAGACGGACAGTCTCCGGTCGCACTGAAGCGCGAAGACAGACTACCGTGAACTTCGTGTTTGGCTCCAAGCCAACGCCATCAACTCAGGTAGCACAGCGACGCGCGCTCTCGCCTGCGCGCTAGCCGCAGTACCCCGCAGCACTCTTCCCTTGATTCCGTGGAAAATCGCAGCAAGACGAAAGAAGTTGAAGGCTATGTAGAAGTCGAGATCCGGCACCCCCTCTCGCCCCGTCCTTCGACAGTAAGCGCCGACATACTCTTCCTCTGTCGGGATACCCAGCCTCCGGATGTCACTCCCATGAAGACCAGCGACAATCTTCGGAGGCATGCGATACATCATCAAGTGATAGGCAAAGTCGGCAAGTGGATGGCCGACCGTCGACAACTCCCAGTCCAGCACCGCGAGGATGCGCGGCTTCTCGGCGTCGAAGATGATGTTGTCGATGCGGTAGTCGCCATGGATGAGGCGACTGGCCCCATCATCGGCAGGCATGTTCGCCCGCAGCCATTCGATAAGCCGATCCATATTGGCGTCACGCCCCGCGTCAACGTCGGCTAGGTATTGCCGGCTCCACCGATCGATCTGACGCTGGAAGTAATTTCCGGGTCGCCCAAATCCGTCCAGCCCGACGGCTGCCGGATCGATCTGGTGCAGGGTGGCCAACGTCTCGTTCATCGCATCGAAGATCTGACCACGCTCGGCGCGCGGAACGCGGGGCACTGTCGCATCCCAGAAGATGCGCCCCTCAACCATGTCCATCACGTAAAACCATGTGCCGATGACCGAGTCATCAGTGCATAGCCCCCGCAATCGTGCGACGGGGAAGGAGACGGCCGCGAGCGCCTGCAGCACCTGCGCTTCACGTTCGATCGCATGAGCGCCGCGCAGCAACTGACCCGGAGGCTTGCGCCGAAGCACATATGACCGCCCCGGCGTTGTAAGCTTGTAGGTCGGGTTCGACTGTCCCCCCTTAAACTGCTCGACAGTCAGCGACCCGCTGAAACCCTCGATACGAGCTTCCATCCACCGGGCGAGCGCGCCTTCGTCGAAGTCATAGCCCGCTCGAACCGGAACCGTTCCGATATTCTCGTCCGCCGCCACGCTCATGCTGGGTTTGCCTGTGCGAAATCGCGCTTGATCTTCTTGGCAAGGCTCCAGCGATGAACCTCGCTCGGCCCGTCATAGATGCGGAAGGCGCGTATTTCTCGGAACATCTGCTCGACGATCGTGTCGCCCGACACTCCGGTGCCGCCCATCACCTGCACACAGCGATCCGCGATCCGCATGAGGGCCTCGGAGACCGCAACCTTCGTCATCGAGCTTTCGACCGTGCCCAACGAGCCGGTGTCGAGCACACCCGCGCACCAGTCAATCATCGATTCCGCCTGGCGGAGGTCGATCAGATTGTCCGCCAGCATGAAGCCGACGCCTTCATGGTCGATCAGCGGCTTGCCGAAGGCGTGCCGTTTGCATGCGTAGGCGGTCGCAATCTCGTGCGCTCGCACGCACCCGCCAAGCCAGCGCATGCAGTGCGACAAACGCGCAGGACTAAGCCGAATCTGCGCATACTTGAAGCCTTCACCTTTCATCCCCAACATCTGGTCGGCAGGCACTCGTAGGTTGTCTATGGCGACAATGGAGTGGCCGCCCGGCATGGAGCTGTCGATGGTGTCGAGCACACGCTCGATCCGGATCGCAGGGTCGGGCAAGTCCACCAGGAACATGCATGCGCCGTCGTCCGACTTCGCCATGATGATCCCGACCTTCGCTCCGGCCGCGCCGGTTATGAAAGCCTTGCGACCGTTTACGACCCAGTGATTGCCATCAAGCCGGCATGTCGTTCGCATCATCGACGGATCGGATCCTGCGCCACCGTCTTCGGCAGGCTCCGTCATGAAGAAGGCGGAGCGTGACGAGCCATCAACCAGGGGGCTCAAGAAGCGCTGCTTCATGCCAGGCGAGGCGATGGCGCCTAGCAGGAACATGTTGCCTTCGTCCGGCGATGCGGTGTTGACGGCGACCGGGCCGAGTGGCGACAAGCCCGAGGCGATCAGGACCACGGCGGTTTCCCGCTGGCTAAGGTGCTGTCCATCGGCAAGGATATGCGGGGTCAAGACGCCGGCCGCACGCGCTTTCGAGCGAAGCTCTGCTACCAGTTCTTCACTGGGACCATGGCGTCCAAGGCGGGGATCCTTCTCATAATGAACAACGGTCTCTCTGACGAACTTGCCAACTCGGGCGGCGATTTCCTGCGCTCGGTCAAGGCCGACAGACATGATTCACTTACCTTCCGCTTTCTCAGACATCGGCTCGAACCACATGCGACTGTGATCCTGGGGCGCTCCCTGGCCCGTTGCACCCGCACGGGATGACCGAGTAAGGACCGCACCGTCAGCAGGCAGACCGCCCGCCTTTCGACATGTCAGGCTATTGGCACCTGCCCCATCATTCGCTGGGGGCAGCAGGCGTAGTACGCACTGCCACACGCCGAATCTTGCCAGTCACCGTTTTAGGGATCTCGTCTAAAATCGTGAAGCGTCGAGGAACCTTGTATGCCGCCAGCTTCTCGCGACAATGAGCCTCTAAATCAGCGGCCTGCACTATCGCCCCAGCGCGAACGGCAACATAGGCGACGACAGTTTCGCCGCGGTATGCATCGGGCTCACCTACCACCGCTGCCTCATGCACTGCCGAGTGCTCCAGCAATACATCCTCAACCTGCCGTGGCCAGACCTTAAAGCCGGCCGCGTTGATCATATCTTTCTGTCTGTCGACGATATATAGCCAGCCAGCGGCATCCATTGTGCCGACATCGCCAGTGCGAAGCCAGCCTTCGGGAGCCATCACCTCCGCAGTCTCTAACGGGCGTTTCCAGTAGCCTGCCGTCACTTGCGGGCCGCGCACCCAAACTTCTCCCGCTTGCCCGGGCGGCAAAGGATTGCCTTTGGCATCAACAATCTTCATCTCGGTCGATGAGATCGGCACGCCAACCGACAGGGCTCCCGTTTCAGGATCAGTTGGAACCTCGCACCCTGGAAGTCCCATGTGGGTAGGCGCGCAGGTCTCGGTCATGCCATAGACAGGAATAAGGTTGAGCCCCAGCCGCTGCTGGAGCGTATTGCGCAGGGCAGGTGCAATCGGCGCGCCACCGCTAAATGCTACATCCATGTGGCCGAAATCCGCGATGCTTATGTCGGGCAGTGAGGAGAGAGCATTGAAGGCTGTGATTGCCGCGACGGTCGTCGTTGCTTCAAAGTCACGTTGAAACGCCAGAATCACCTCAGGGTGAAAGCGGTATGTTAAGCCGACAGCGCAACGTGCCACAATTGAAACCGCCATGTGCAGCACAAAGCCGGTTATATGGAAGTAAGGCGCCAACCCTAGCATACGCGAGTCAGAGTGCAACCTCATCCAGATCGCGGACAGCTCGGCGTTGAAGCAGAGAGCATCATGTTGGATCATAACCCCCTTTGGGCGCCCTGTTGTACCCGATGTGTAGAGAATTAGCGCAAGCTCTCCGCCATGACGGGGCGGCCTTATGATCTTTCCTGCTGCACTGGCGCGCCAGTTTTCGCCGATCGAGCCAGATGCTATACCGGCCGGCGCGACGCGCTGATCAACACGGGCGCCATTTCGAACATCGGTCGTGATCACCGCAGGGTTCAAACCCGCACTAGTCACGGCCGCGTTTATCTCCTCTACCTGGCGCACATCGCAAACTATCGCTACCGGACGAAAATCGATGAAGAGGTCCGCCAATTCCGCCGGCCGGTACATAGGGTTGCAGGGCACCGGCACGGCACCGAGCTTCCACGCGGCGAGCACCGCTACGGTAAATTCCGGCACGTTCTGGAGGATGACCGCAACCCGGTCACCCGCTTTGATTCCGCTATCGCTTAGCCAACCCGCCAGCCCTTGCGAGCGCAGATCAATATCAGCTACAGTTAAGACTTGATCGAAGTAGCGTATCGCTGGCGCCTCAGGCGCATCGTTCATCCACTCATTCCAGTGATCAAGGAAATGATGCTTTGTCGCCGCGAACTGTCTCGGCAAGTTTGCCGAGTAGAGCGTCAGCCATGGACCGCCTGCACCGGAAAACTTCATTATCCTGGTATCCAGCCGATTATTGCGTTTGGTCGCTTTTGGATCGAACATCGGTTTATCCGCATTGCTTAATGCTATCCTCCCCGCTCAGCTCCTTCACCATTCGCCCGGTCATCGCCTTGGCGTCGCTGAACAGCATCTGGGTGTTGGCATTGTAGAAGATCGGACTGTCGATGCCGACGAAGCCCGCCCTCACCGCATCGACCGGCTCGTCCCCCACTCCGACAGCCGCAGCGCCTCGGCGTCCTTGTCCCAACAGGCTTCGGTGGGGTCGAAAACGTGGGGCGCGAACAGGTTGAACGCATCTGCCTCGAGCCGCGAGACGCCGTCCGCCGCGTCGATCATCAGCACGCCGTGCCGCTCCACGGTCTCGCCCGCCGCTCTGCCCCCGACATTGCTGCCGCTCGACGCCGCCAAGTCGACGATCACGGAGTTGCGGCGCATGGCGGCAATCTGCGCATCGCGAAGCGCCGTTTTCCGCTACAGAAGGTTCCGCCCGGCGGTGGCGGCGCGGGGCCTTCATTTTAGATTATATCTTCCATGGGCGGACAAGTTACCGAAGAGATCGTTCGTGATCCGCCTCTCCGCGAAACGCCACAAACCATCGAGCTTTTCGAAGCGGTCGTGGTAATCACCTGTGATAATTGGCTGAAGCGGCACACCCGGAGCATCTTGCAGTACGAATACTGAGCTGGTCGATACAACTGCGCCGCACTCGACAGGCTCTATGATGACGTTACAGATCATATGCCTAGTGCGAGGCACGCCGTCATACAGCCTCAGGAAGTCGACGAACATTCCGGTGATGGCCGGTGCATTGTTAACGACTGGATCTGGCAACGTTTCGAAGTAGACTGTAGCATGTGCAAACAACTGGCCCAGGGCCTCCAGCTCTCCCCGATCGAGAAGCTTGGGATAGCTATGTACGAGACGCTGGATTTCCAGATAGTCAGCTAGCTCGAACATGTTGCAACCTCAGGCCAAGTTGAACCTTAATGTGCGCACCCATCAGCGGAAAGGGCACGCTGCTTGCGGCGTTGAGCCACGCGCGTCTATGCGTCCGGGACGTCATGCCTGCACAGGAGCAGGCCGGTGCCAGCTGGAACTGCTCTCCGAACATCGTCTCTCACTTCGCATTCAAAAAGTAGCGCTTTACGGATCATCACTTGAGACGGTTCTTTGGATCAGTCTCGTCGCAAGTTATTCGCACAACTCGCACCGCCGCCCTCACCCAAGCCTCTCAGCCTTTGTACCGCCTACTACGCATACCCCTGTTTTTGCCGCGGGTGGCACCTGTTTACGTAATTGCGGGCCAATGGTCTAGACGCAATGGCTAATCCGTGGCACCTTTATCCCATGACCTGGGCAAATGCCGCCAGAGGGGATCGAGAGTGACATACTCACGAGAAGAGGTCGAGGCTGCCATAGAGGGCCTGCGCCTGGGGTTTATCGAGTCCGAAAAGCGCAACCACTGGGCGTGGCTCGCCGACGCTTTCTATCATGAGGATGCGACCTACTTCTGCCCTTACGGCGGCGCCATGCCGGTATTCGCCCGGAGCCGGGAGGAGATCCGACAAACGCACTATGGCCGGGACATGGACGTTGGCTCAGGATGGGCGGGATGGAGCTTCCCGATCCTTGAGTATGCCGTTAACGGCGCGCGCATTTTCAGTCGTTGGGTCAATCGTGGCCCTGGTCGACGCCCCGATGGAACCTTCTATGAGACGGAGGGCGTCAGCTTCATCACCTATGGTGGAAGCGGCAAGTTTTCATCACAGCTGGATCTATTTGATATCGGCCATCAGATGAAGTTGTGCGACGAGCTCAAGGAGGCTGAGCTGCTCGATCCAAGGCTGGAAATGGAATGGGTTGCCCCCATGAAGCGACGACTTGTAGATAACCTGATGGCAGGGATACCCCCGACTCCAGGCGCGTAACTAGGAAGCATAGCGGTCTTAGCGCTACTCCCTTTAAGTGGCTTGACGGCCGGAGCCGTGTTTCTTCCTCGGATTATGCTCTTCAGCGAAGGCCGAACGTCTTAGCTATGATATCACCGGCTCGACTGTCAGCCGCATAGGCAGCTACACGAGCGACGATTTCTTCGAGCACATGGCGCTCAGTTGTGTTCAAATTCTCTTTATCAGTGAACGCATTTGGCGCAGGCGCATTAATAATAGAGCGTACAACAAAGGCCCGCGTTTCATACGGGGCCATGCTCTTGAGAGCCGAGAAAGTCTGCACGTCTTCCCCTACCGCACATCTGAAGCGGACGCCCTTGTTACAGATGGCCTCCACAATAGGCTTCGTCGCCAACGCGGGATCACGGCCCCATTCGTCGAGGTCGGCGACACTCGGAAGGACAGCGTCAAGCCACTTCTTATAAGCGCTTCCTGTAGGCTGCACGAACTGGACGTGATTGGCGAACGGCGTTCGATGAGCTCCAGGCTGCACGACAACAACCTCGACGCCAAAAGGCGATAATTCCATCGCCAGCCCCTCGGCCCAACCCTCAAGTGCCCATTTCGAAGCAGCGTACATGGTGAGCAGAGGATGCGGCGCGTTAACTGCATTGCTGGATACGATCACAATTCGGCCGCGTTGCGCAACGCGCATTGCGGGCAGCACCGCCCGTGTCACCGCTAGCGTGCCAAAAAAGTTAGTTTCCATCTGCGCTCGGCAATCAGTGTCGTCGAGATCTTCAAAGGCTCCCAGCACGGAGTAACCGGCATTGTTCAGGAGGGCATCCAGCACTCCATCGGTGGCATCCAGAACAGAGGCTACCGCCTCATCGATCGAGTCTTGCTGGGTAACATCGAGAACGACCGGGATAATCGCACCGGGCGGGGCATGGTCGACAAGCCGTTCAACCAAATGCGCGGCCTTACCAATGTCGCGTATCCCGGCGAAGACATGCCAACCAGATCGTGCGAGCTCAAGTGCAACGTCCGAGCCGAAGCCGCCCGACGCCCCGGTTATTAGCACGGATTTCATGAACCACCTCCCCGGCATCAGCTCTCGCCATAAGGCTTCAGCTGATCGTCGAACGCCACCCTGCTCCCGCAAGCCGTCGTCAAAGCGCGCGCTGGGCCCGTCGGACAAGATTAGCTTGCAGCGCCCCTCACGCGAGAGCTGCGTTCTGGAAATTGAGTCCGAACGCTTCTATGACAGGAAGCGGGTTGATATACTCTCGCCAATACACAACCAGATTGTTCTCGAACCTGAGAATCCCTAAGTACTTATTTGCGTAGTTCCGACTGTTTGATCGAAGCACCGTTTCTGAATGGTACTCCACAAGTAGCATATCGGGATCGGCCATCTCGTAAAATCGATCCACCTGGTGGTGATAACCGTCACAATCTGCCATGCCGGAGATAGATGTCGCTATGAATTGGTCTCTCCCTACCATCCGGTCGGGAAATTCCTTCAGCGGGAGGTAGGGCCAATCGAACTCCGCATCGGGGTGAACGTACCGCTTGAAGGTGTCAAAGTCCTTCCCACCGTAGGCGGTGATCAGCTCCTCAAAAAGGCGACGAACTTCGGCTCGCCGATGCGCGATGCTGTCCAAGGCTTCTCTCCCTCAAGAGCAACCTCCTCCATCGCGGCACACTCTGTCAACGCAAATCCGCAATTACCGCCTCTAACGCCACTTTATGCGTAATCAGTCGACGATGTTGGTTGCCCGATAATCGTGTTTTATGAGCTTATGTGTCAGCTCGTAATGGATGCCGCTGATCCCTGGTATCCTGTCGACTGTGGCGTGAAGATAGTCAGCCAATTGGGACGCATCCCTCACCCATGTGATAGCTAGGATGTCCGCACGACCGATGAGCGACGCGACATAAGTAATTTGAGGTTGAGCAGAAAGGGCATCGATTACCTCTTTGAGAGGATAACCTGCATCCGTACTGATCCATAGATAAGCCACTAGCGGGTCAGGCATCAGATCATAGTTTGTAATCGCCGTAACTTGGATTGCCTTTTCATCGGTCAATCTCTTCAGGCGGACTCGAATCGCGCCTTCTGTGACGCCGAGTTCACGTGCAATCTCACGATTGCTAACACGAGCATCTGTAGATAGCCGGTCGAGAATACGCCTGTCTAAATCGCTAAGCTCAATCCGTTTCATCGAAGCGGCCCCACGGTTGGACATACTTGTGGATCTTTAGAGCTAGGGCAGACTCTACCGCAACAACACCGTCGATGGCTCTAATGACGCCGTTGAGCTGCTCACCAAGCTCGTCCAGCGAGCTGCCGATCACTTGGATCTCAAGATCATATCGCCCGATCACTGACAGGATGGAAATAACCTGGGGTAGCTTCAGGAGGTCGCCTCCAACCTCCTCCAGCGTCCTGCCCCTCACCTTCAAGCCGATGAGGGCCGTGTAGGGGAAACCTCTCGCGGCCAGATCGAGGCGAGCGACTATCCGAATTGAACCGGACTGCTCAAGCCGGCGAATACGCGACCTAACCGTTGCGTCGTTAAGATTCACTCGTGCGGCGATATCCTGAAGCGGCATGCGGCCGTCTTCCCGCAGGAGCTCGATAATCGCCTCATCGTGCTCGTCGAGAGATCGCTTACTAATCGCCCCACCCTCCCTAAAGCGGCATGCCGCACCTCTGCCTGCCAAGGCGCAAGTTCGATCGCAAGCCAGAGGGGTTGTTACTCCGCGGGGGCCACTTACGCAAACGAGCACGTCTCGATCAGGAGAGGGCGAATTGCGTATAATGATTAGCCTTGGCTCTGATAGCGCAGGAGCTGCGAGCTGGCATAGCGCGGGTGCTAGCATGACCGCTCTCGCCGAGCTTGACTGCGCTCTGAAGCGATATCGGTGCGCGGCTTGAGCGGCCGCGACGCTTGGGGTGTCGACTGACGGATAGCTGCCCGAACCGCCGCGGCAGGTTGGCTCGCCTTTGCAACCGAGGCGCCCCGTCCCGGCGACGCCACCCACATACGCACTATTCCATCGCACCACCATCAACATGACGGTGAGAAGACCCGCGTTGCCAGCCTCTTCTCTCCGGGGATTACCGATCGAGAGCCCGTGGGTGCGGCCTCTACTCGAACCTCCGGTTGCCGGATCGGCGGGTTTCCAAACCCTCTATCATCAGCGGCTAGCATTCGTGGCACACTCCGGGTTCACCGCGCCGCTCTGTCGGGGCCGAGTGACAAAGGAATACGCATTAGACCGATGTAGCGCGTCTTTCTGCGGGTTTGCGTAGGTTCGCCAGTATGTGTATGCCGCCGTCAAAATGTAGTGCGCAGAGAGGGTGTGGAGTCGGTATGGCCGATCTATCAGGGCGAGTGGCGCTTGTAACCGGCGCGGGCAGCGGTATCGGAAGAGCCACCGCGGAACTCTTCGCCGCAAGCGGAGCCCACGTCGTGATAGCAGACACGAGCGCTGACAATGCGGAGGGCACCCTTAAATCGATTAGAGATGCAGGCGGGGACGGCCGAGCAGTCTCGGTCGACGTCGCGGATGCCGATCAGTGCATGTCGATGGTAGAGCAAATAAGGTCAGCCTTCGGACGACTTGACTTTGCCTTCAACAACGCCGGGATTACAGAAGTAACCCTCCTGAGGGGGGAGCCGCTGCCAGAAACACATCTGCTTCCCTTGGAGATATGGCGCAGGGTGCTGGCAGTCGATCTTGATGGAGTTTTCCACTGTCTACGAGCTGAGCTGCCGCTGATGATCGCGAGCGGCGGTGGCGCGATCGTAAATACGGCCTCACTGCAGGCGCACATCTCTTACCCGCGCACCGCAGCTTACACAGCAGCAAAGCACGGGGTGGCAGGCATCACTAAGACAATCGCGAAGGAATACGGTCACCTCGGGATCCGATGCAATGCGGTATCTCCGGGGGTCGTGGATACCCCGCTAACCCGAGATGTAATCTATCGCCCCGAGTACCGGGACTCGCTGTTGGCACCTATTCCCCTCGGGCGCTTCGCTGATGGACAAGATATCGCGCGAGCGGTGATCTGGTTGTGCTCAGAGGGCTCAGCATATATCAACGGCGCCGTATTGCCAGTCGATGGCGGCTACCTCGCTTGACTTGGGGCAGGGCGTGCAGCTCACCCGGCGACGAGGCCCAGAGTATGACTGAAGCCTTAGTTTCTTCCCTGTCGCGCTCGACGATCCACCGCGATAGCTCGGAGAGGATTACCATGACAACTGAGTCTCTCACCCACCTCGAACGGCTCGAAGCGGAAAGCATCCACATCCTCCGCGAAGTCGTCGCCGAATGCGAGAAGCCGGTGATGCTCTATTCGGTAGGCAAAGACTCGGCGGTGATGCTGCATCTCGCCCGCAAGGCATTCTATCCGTCGCCGCCGCCATTTCCGTTGCTCCATGTCGATACGACGTGGAAGTTCAAGGCGATGTACGAGCTGCGCGACCGCATGGCGCGCGAGAGCGGCATGGAATTGCTCGTCTACCACAATCAGGAGGCGAAGGATCGCGGGATCAACCCGTTCGATCATGGCGCGCTCCACACGGACATGTGGAAGACGGAAGGGCTGAAGCAGGCGCTCGACCTCTATGGCTTCGACGCGGCCTTCGGCGGCGCGCGGCGCGACGAGGAGAAAAGCCGCGCCAAGGAGCGCGTGTTCAGCTTCCGCTCGGCCAATCACCGCTGGGATCCGAAGAACCAGCGGCCGGAGCTGTGGAACCTCTACAATGCCCGCAAGAACAAGGGCGAGAGCATCCGCGTTTTCCCGATCAGCAACTGGACCGAGCTGGACATCTGGCAGTATATCCAGCTGAACGACGTGCCAATCGTCCCGCTCTACTTCAGCGCCAAGCGGCCGACCTACGTGCATGACGGCCAGCTGTTCATGGCGGACGATCCCGAGCGGCTGGAACAGACGCTCGGCCGCAAGCCCGACATCGTCGAGCGCTCGATCCGCTTCCGCACGCTCGGCTGCTTCCCGCTGACGGGCGCAGTCGAGAGCGAGGCCAAGACGCTGTCCGAGGTGATCCAGGAGACGCTGCTCACCACGACGTCCGAGCGCCAGGGCCGCGTGATCGACAAGGATGCCGGCGGCGCCGGCATGGAGAAGAAGAAGCAGGAGGGGTACTTCTGATGGCGACGACCACCGAAGAACCGATCTACAAGACCGACGCGCTGATCGCCGAGGATATCGACGCCTATCTGGATCTGCACCAGCACAAGACGCTGCTGCGCTTCATCACCTGTGGGTCGGTGGATGACGGCAAGTCGACGCTGATCGGGCGGCTGCTCTACGATTCCAAGATGATCTTCGAGGATCAGCTGGCGGCGCTCGAGGCGGATTCCAAGCGCGTCGGCACGCAGGGGCAGGAGATCGACTTCGCGCTGCTCGTCGACGGCCTCGCCGCCGAGCGCGAGCAGGGCATCACGATCGACGTCGCCTACCGCTTCTTCGGCACCGAGAAGCGCAAGTTCATCGTCGCCGACACGCCCGGCCACGAGCAATATACGCGCAACATGGTGACGGGCGCGTCCACCGCGGACCTCGCCGTCATCCTGATCGATGCGCGAAAAGGCGTGCTGACGCAGACGCGGCGCCATTCCTACCTCGCCCACCTGATCGGCATCCGCCACATCGTGCTGGCGGTGAACAAGATGGACCTGGTGGAGTACAGCCAGGAGCGGTTCGACGAGATCGTCGCCGATTACCGCACCTTCGCACAGAGCATCGGCATCACCGACTTCGTGCCGATGCCGATCTCCGGCTTCAAGGGCGACAACATCACGGGCAAGTCGCCCAACACGCCCTGGTATGACGGCCCGGCGCTGATGGAGCATCTGGAAACCGTCGAGCTCGATCAGGTGTCGGATCAGGCCAAGCCGTTCCGCATGGCCGTCCAGTGGGTCAACCGCCCCAACCTCGATTTCCGCGGCTTCTCCGGCCAGATCGCCAGCGGCTCGGTGAAGCCAGGCGACGCCATCCGCGTGCTGCCGTCGGGCAAGATGTCGACCGTGTCGCGCGTCGTAACGATGGGTGGCGACCTGCAGCAGGGCATCGCCGGCCAGTCGGTCACGATCACGCTGGCCGACGAGATCGACTGTTCGCGCGGCGACGTGATCGCCGCTGCCGATCATCCGCCGCAGGCCGCCGACCAGTTCGAGACGACCATCGTCTGGATGGCGGACGAGGCGATGCTGCCCGGCCGCCCCTACTGGCTGAAAACCGCGACGCAGACGGTGACGGCGAACGTGCAGGCGCCGAAATATCAGGTCAACGTCAACACGATGGAGCATCTGGCGGCCAAGACGCTGGAGCTGAACGCGATCGGCGTCGCCAACCTCTCGACCGATCGGCCGCTGGTGTTCGAGCCCTACGAGGACAACCGCACGCTCGGCGGCTTCATCCTGATCGACAAGATCACCAACGCGACGGTTGCCGCGGGCATGATCCACTTCTCGCTCAGCCGGGCGCAGAACGTCCACTGGCAGGCGACCGACGTCACGCGGGAAAGCCATGCGTCGCTGAAGAACCAGAAGCCCGCCGTGCTGTGGCTGACGGGTCTGTCGGGTGCGGGCAAGTCGACCATCGCCAACCTCGTCGAGAAGAAGCTGGCGCGGATGAACCGCCACACCTTCCTGCTCGACGGCGACAATGTGCGGCACGGCCTGAACAAGGATCTCGGCTTCACTGATGCGGACCGCGTGGAGAATATCCGCCGCGTCGGCGAGGTGGCCAAGCTGATGACCGACGCCGGCCTGATCGTGATCACCGCCTTCATCTCACCCTTCCGGGCGGAGCGGGACATGGTGCGCGCGATGATGGCGCCGGGCGAGTTCGTCGAGGTGCATATCGATACGCCCTTGGCCGAGGCCGAGGCGCGCGACGTGAAGGGCCTTTATGCCAAGGCGCGCGCGGGCGAGCTGAAGAACTTCACCGGCATCGACAGCCCCTATGAGCCGCCGCTCGACCCCGAGATCCGCATCGACACGACCGCGATGACCGCCGACGAAGCGGCCGACGCGATCATCGCAAGGCTGATCCCGTGAGCGCGGCCGGCATCGACCTCGGCGATGATGTCGCGCTGGCGCGGCACATTGCGGACACCGCCGGAGAGCTGCTGCTGACGCTGCAGCGCTCCGGCTTGTTCGAGGGCAAGGCGCTGGGCCGCGCGGGCGATCGCACCGCCAACGCCTTCATCATCGAGGCGCTACGGCAGAACCGGCCCGACGACGCCATCCTCTCCGAAGAGGAAAAGGATAGCGATGCGCGCCTGTCCGCCAGCCGCGTGTGGATCGTCGATCCGCTCGACGGTACGCGCGAATATGGCGAGGCGCGCGCCGACTGGGCGGTGCATATCGCGCTGGCGGTGGACGGCGCCCCGACGATCGGCGCGGTGGCGCTGCCGGGCGTGCCCGTGACGCTCTGTTCCGGCCGGCCGCAGCCGGTGCCGCCCGCGCCTGAGAAGCTGCGCATGCTGGTCAGCCGCACGCGCCCCGCCAGGGAAGCGGTGGCGGTGGCCGAGGCGCTGGGGGCCGAGCTGGTGCCGATGGGATCGGCCGGTGCCAAGGCGATGGCGGTGCTGCGCGGCGAGGCGGACATCTACCTCCACACCGGCGGGCAATATGAGTGGGACAATTGCGCCCCCGCCGCCGTCGCGCTCGCCGCCGGGCTGCATGCCAGCCGGGTGGACGGCACGCCGCTCGTCTACAACCAGGCGGACACCTACCTGCCCGATCTGCTGATCTGCCGGCGCGACATGGCGGACAAGGTGCTCGGCATCTATGCGGATGTCGCCAAGGGCTGAGGCGTCTTTCCCCGGGGAAACGGCATGGATCCGGCATATGCGGCGTTGCAGGCCGAGGTCTTCGCGCTCAGGATCGAGCTCAGGGCGGTGCAGGATCGGCAGGCGATTGCCGATCTGATCGCCGCTTACGGCCCGGCCGTCGATCGCGGCGACAGCCGGGGCGCGGCGGCTTTGTGGGCAGCGGACGGCAGCTACGATCTCGGCGATTTCGGCAACGCCCGCGGTCATGACGAGATTGCCGCCTTGTTCGACGCGGACCTGCACCAAGGGCTCATCCGGGATGGCGCGGCGCACATGCTGGGGCCGCCGCGCATCGCGATCGACGGCGATGCGGCGGTCGCCGTCTGCTATTCGGCCGTCGCGCGGTGGACCGGTGAAGCGTTCGAGCTGTACCGTGTCGCCGCCAATCGCTGGACGCTCCGGCGCGAGGCGCAGGGCTGGCGCGTGACCGGCCGCGCCAACCGCCTGTTGGATGGGACCGCGGAGGCGCGCGCATTGCTGGCGGAGGCCCACCGGCCGCCCGACTGATTTGCCCTCGTCTCGTCCGAATGGACGATCCGGCACGCGCAAAAGCGTGGCAGGATGGCGCCAACGAGAATGGGAGACGGATCATGTCGCTGCGCACCCGGGCATTGCCGACCATCGGGCAGGAGGTGCTCGATCTCGATCTCGACACCGGGCTGGACGAGGCGACGGAGCAGGCGCTGCGCGATCTGTGGCGTGAGGCGGGGCTGGTGCTGTTCCGCGGCGTCGGAACCGAGCCGGAGCGGCTGCGCCGCCTGAGCCGCGTGTTCGGCGAGCTGGAGCCGCATCCCATCCCCGACTTCCGCCTGCCGGGTCACCCCGACATGATCCTGCTGACCAACCGCGGGGGGCTGCGCGGGCCGGTCTATGCCTTTGACGGCGTGCCCACCTATGGCCGCATCCCGTGGCACACCGATCTGGCGTTCAGCACCACGCCCAATGCGGGCGCGCTGCTCAACATGGTGGAGAAGGCGGCGGTCGGCGGGCGGACCGCGTGGCTCGACACGCAGGCGGCCTGTGCGGCGATGGACCCGGCGCTGCGCGAGCGGCTGGACGGCGTCGAGGCCCTGTTCGAATTCTGCGCGGATCTGGGCGGCATGCGCTTCGACAATCCGGGCGGCGTGCGCGTGGGCGAGACCAAGGCGAGCTTCCCCGATTTCGCGCCCATCGCCCGGCCCATCCTGTTCCGCCATCCGGAGACGGGCGCGCCGATCCTGAACGTCTGCCCGCTTAACATCCGCAGCATCGTCGGCCTGGCGCAGGCGGAAGGCGACGCGCTGATCGAGGCGCTGATCGCCGCCGTCACCGATCCGCGCTTCGTCTACGAGCATGACTGGGCCGAGGGCGACGTGATGCTGTGGGACAATTACCGGATGATGCACCGCGCCGAGGGGCATCCGGTGGACGTGCCGCGCGTGGTGCACCGGACGACGCTGCGCGGCACCGCGACGGTCGGCCGCACCGTCGCGCGCGCGGCCTGAGCTAGCGCCCGAGCTTCGCCATCCGCTCGTTATATTTGAGCGACTGGGTGACGATGCTGGTCTGGAAGGAGAGGATGCCGGGCATCACCGCGATCTGCCCGGCGGCGATGTCGGTGAATTGCTGCTGGTCGGCGAACAGACCGATGGCGAGCAGATTGTAGCGGCCGAGCATCACGATCAGGCTGCGGATCTCGGGGATGTCGACGATCTGCGCGCCGACATCGCGCACCATCCGCATCTCCGCCTGGATGCGGATGAAGCCGAGCAGCGGGCTGCCATGCTGGCGATTGTCGGTGATCGCGGTGAAGCGGAGCAGGCCGCGCTCGGTCAGGCGGCGGATGCGCGCACGGATCGTGCCTTCGGCCAGGCCGAGGGCGCGCGCGAGCGAGCGGTTGCTGAGCCGCGCATCCTCGCCCAGCAGGTCGAGGATCTGGCGGTCGGTGGCGTCGATCTGGAGGCCGTTCACCGGCTGATCCCCACGTCGAAATTATAGGTCATGATGTCGGTCGCGATGGCGACGTCGATCTCGCCAAGACCCTCGATCTTGAGGAGCGCGGGCATCACCGTCTTCGCCAGTTCGCCGAATTCATGCACCGCGACGAGCGCCTCGATCTGGTGCGCACCGGTGACCGTATGCACCGCGAACATCTCCGGCAGGCGGGCGAGTTCGGCGGCGACATCGTGCGCGGATCGCCCCGTCACCTTGATCCCGAGCGCGATCAGCAGGTTATAGTCATAAGCGGAGAAATCGGCGGCGGCGACGATGCGCAGCGCGCCGCATTCGGTCATCCGCTGCACGCGCGCGCCAACCATCGCCCGCGTCGCGCCGACCTGCACGCCGATCTCCTGATTGGTGATGCGGCCGTCCTGCTTCAGCAATGCGACGATCTGCCGGTCCAACGCATCGAACTGATAGGCTTCGGCGGTCATCGGTGCTCCGCAAAGATCCGGCTATGCGGCCATAGCAAACAGGGTGCAACTATGCTGCCGCGTAATCAAGACCTACTTGAAATGCGCACAGGTTCGTCAAATAAGTCACAAGTCCGGTGGCTGCGTGATTCGTTGTGACCAGAGCGGCGAACATGATCGCCCGCCGGGCATAAGGCGCCGAAGGAACGGTGCGGGCAGGCACCGCGGCCAAGACGCTGCGGGTTCGACCGTCGAAAAGGCGGCGTCGCCAGGCTCGTCCGGGGAGAGGGGACGAGATGACCTACTTGGATTCCGCGCGCGCCTTGTTCACGTCTGCGGCACTTTGCGCGCTGGCCGCGCATGCGCCCGCCGGTGCGCAGACCGCGCCGGTGCAGCCCGCCGCCGCGCCGGACCTGGCCCGCCCGGCCGAAGCGGGGCTCGGCGACATCGTCGTCACCGCGCGCCGGCGGGAGGAGGCGTTGCAGGACGTGCCCGTCGCGATCACCGCGCTGTCGGGCGAGACGCTGACGGCACGCGGCGTGATCTCGGCCGAAGCGCTGCGCCAGACGGCGCCCGCGCTCAACATCTATCAGAATAACCGCCAGGATGCGGGCTTCTACATTCGCGGGCAGGGCCCCGGCATCGTCGGCGGCGGCGCGCGCAACTTCACCAGCGTCGCCACCTATTTCGCCGAAGTGCCGACCGCGATCGCGGGATCGGGCGTGTTCTACGATCTCGCCAACGTGCAGGTGCTGAAAGGGCCGCAGGGCACTTTGTTCGGCCGCAACACGACGGGCGGCGCCGTGCTGTTCGAGCCGAACCGGCCGACCTTCGAGTTCGGCGGCTCGATCAAGGGCAGCTACGGCAATTACGACTTCCACGAGATCGAAGGCGTGCTGAACGTGCCGATCGTCGAGGATCGCGTCGCGCTGCGGCTGGCCGGCTCCTATTCGCGGCGCAAGGGCTTCACCCGCGGCGTCTATACGGGCCAGCGCGCCGACAGCCGCAACCATGATGCGTTCCGCGTTTCGCTGCTGCTCAAACCCACGGATACGATCGAGAATCTGACGATCGTCGATTATAATTTCCGCGACAATACCGGCAGCGGCCTGATCCTGCGCGCGGCCAACCCGGCGGCGCAGCTCGGCGCGCTACCGGTGCCAGCGGCGCTGCAGGCGGGCTTCGGCCTGCCCGCATCGCTGCCGCTGCTGGCGGGCGCGCCGACGCCGATCGCCTGCTTGTCCGTCGCGCTGCCCGGCTGCCCGACTGGGCCGTTCGGCAATGCCGTCGCCGCCTTCGTCGCAGGGGCGAACGGGGGCCTCAGCCTGTCCGGGCTGACGCCGCAGCAATTCGCCGACGCAGTCGCGCTCCAGCGCAGCGTCGGCATCCGCCGCAGCCTCTCGCGCCAGCCGGTCTACAACCGCAACAAGGCCTATGGCATCACCAATCGGACCGAGATCGAGCTGAGCGATGCCATCTCGATCAAGAACATCATCGCATTGCGCCGCAATCGCACCGCCGAGGTGAACGACATCGCGCCGGGCCTCGATTATGCCGGATCGCAATATCCGGGGACGGGCAGCAACCCGCCCTATATCCGCGGCCTCAACCAATTCAGCGAGGAATTTCAGCTGCAAGGCCGGCTGGCGGACGGCGCCTTGTCCTACGTGCTCGGCTTCTATCATGAGCAGACCAAGCCCGGCATCGACCAATCCTACCGCTCGGTCGTTTTCGGCAATGCGACCAACACCGCCAATTACTTCAGCGACAAGAGCGATGCCGTCTTCGCCCATCTCGAATGGCAGGCGACGGAGGCGTTCCAGCTGTCGGGCGGCTTCCGCTATACGTGGGACAAGCGTTATCTCACCTCGTCCGTCACGAACGATGCGGGCGTGTGCGGCCAGCTGAACACCGCCAATGGCCTGATCGAATGCCCCGTCTCCGGCCGCGCCAAGTTCAGCGCGCCGACCTATGACGTCACCGCGCAATATGAGCTGAGCCAGCGCGTGCTGGCCTATGCCGCCTATCGCCGCGGCTACAAGAGCGGCGGCTTCAACCTGCCCGCGCCGACGCTGGAGACATCGACCTTCGGCAAGGAGACAGTGGACGATTTCGAGGTTGGCCTGAAGGCGGACTGGGACATCGGCGTGCCGCTGCGCACCAACCTGTCGCTGTTCCACGACAAATATAAGGGCATCCAGATCGCGCTGCCGGTGCTGACCAACGGCACCTTCATCTCGCTGGTGCAGAATGCCGGCAAGGCGACCAACAAGGGCGGCGAGCTGGAAGTCTCGATCAAGCCTTCGGCGGATTTCACGATCGGCGGCTTCGCTTCCTATCTCGACGCGAAATGCGCGACCAATGTCGGCACCGCCTGCCGCGTCGGCCGGCAGATCGCCTTCCAGCCGCACTGGAAGGCGGGCGTGAACGCGCAATATACGATCTTCGACGGGACCAATGGTGCGCTGACCCTGTCGAGCGACTTCAGCTATACCGACAAGGTCACGACGTCCGATCCCGACGCGCCGATCGATACCTATCCCAGCTACACCTTGTGGAATGCGCGGCTCGACTGGAGCGACGCCTTCGCGCCGGGCGTCGATCTGGCCGTGTTCGCGACGAACATCACGGGCAAGAAGTATATCGTCGGCGGCTATCCGCTCGTCTCCGCGCTCGGTTTCGACAGCGTGCTCTATGGCGAGCCGCGCATGTATGGCGCCTCCGTGCGCTTCCGGTTCGGCAACTGATTGAGGAGCGACGACCATGCGGCTTCAGGGCAAGACAGCGCTGATCACGGGCGCGGGCGAGGGCATCGGCGGCGGCATCGCCCGCCGCTTCGCCGAGGAAGGTGCGGCGGTGGTGATCGCCGAATATAGCGAGGCGACCGGCCGGGCCAATGCGGAGGCGATCAAGGCCGCCGGCGGGCGCGCCCTGTTCGTGCGCACCGACGTCAACGACAAGGCGCAGCTGCTGGCGGCGGTCGAGGCGGCGACGCGCGAATATGGCGGCGCCGACATCCTCGTCAACAATGCCTATGGCGGCGGCCACATCCGCCGGCTGGAGGACAAGACCGACGAGGAGTTCGATCATTCTCTGACCATGTCGGTCAAGGCGAGCTTCTGGGCGATGCGCGCCTGCTTCCCACACATGAAGGCGGCGGGCTGGGGGCGCATCGTCAGCATCTGTTCGCTGAACGGCGTCAACGCGCACGTCTATTCGGCGGATTTCAACGCGGGCAAGGAGGGCTTGCGCGCGCTGACCCGCACTGCCGCCCGCGAATGGGCGCCGTTCGGCATCACCGCGAACGTCATCTGCCCGGGTGCGGCGAGCGCGGCCTATCTCCGCTTCAAGGCGGACCATCCGGAAAATGCCGCGGCGATGGACAAGATGAACCCGATGGGCCGCACCGGCGACGTCGACAGCGACATCGCGCCGGTTGCCCTGTTCCTCGCCAGCGACGACAGCCGCTACGTGACGGGCAACACCCTGTTCGCCGATGGCGGCGGCCACATCAACGGCGTGGCGTGGACGCCCGAGCCGGAAGCCATCGGGTGAGCAGGCACAGCGAGGCCCGCGCACCGTGGGTGGGCCTCGTCCTCCTCACGCTCGTCGCGGCAAACGGGTTCAGCTATGCCGATCGCTACCTCTTCTCCATCCTGATCCCCGCAATCAAGGCGGAGTTCGGCGCCAGCGACGGCAGCCTCGGCCTGATCGGCGGGCCGATCTTCGTCATCAGCTTCGTCGCTCTTTCCCTGCCGCTGGCGCGGCTGGCGGATCGCTGGTCGCGCCGCGGCGTGCTGATGCTGGCGGTGGTGACGTGGAGCGTGGCGACCGCCTTGTGCGGCGTTGCGGCGAACGTGGTGCAGCTCGGCATCGCGCGCGCGCTGGTGGGGGCGGGGGAGGCGGGCGGCATGCCGGCCTCGCAGGCGATCGTCTCCGACCTCTACGACGATCGGCGGCGCTCGGGCGCGATGGGGGTGCTCGCCTCCAGCACCTATCTCGGGCTCGTCCTCGGCATTGCCGGCGGGGCCGCCATCGCCGCAGCGTGGGGCTGGCGCTGGGCGTTCGTGCTGATCGCGGCGCCGGGGCTGGCCTGCGCGCTGCTTGTCGCGTTGCTGCCGCTCGGCCGGCGGGAGCGGGGAGGCGCCGCGCCGCCGGCGCTGCCCGCGCTCACCGTGCTGCGGCGCTGCTGGGGCATCCCGTCGCTCCGCCTGCTGGCGCTCGGCATCGGCACGTTCAACATCTTCGCCTACGGTGCGGCGGTGTGGATGCCGGCTTACTTCATCCGCTCGCACGGCATGTCGCTGGTCGCGGCCGGCAGCTGGCTGGGCATCGGCGCGGCGGTGGGCGGCTTTGCCGGCAGTCTGGCGAGCGGCGCGCTGGTCGACCGGCTGCGCCTGCGCGGCGAACAGTGGCAGCTGTCCGTGCCGGCATGGGGCTTCATCGTCTCGCTGCCCATCTACATGGCGATCCTGCTGCTGCCGGGCGGGAGCGCGGTGCCGGTCGGCGGCGCGGCGATCCCGACCGTGGCGTTGCTGTCCGTGCTGACGGCGCTGTTCTCCTCGGCGGCGATGGGGCCGGCCTTCGGTGCGATCGCCCGGCTGGTCGCGGCCGAGGAGCGCGCGCAGGCGACCGCCTTTGCCATCGTGCTGATCAACGTGATGGGCAGCGCGTTCGGGCCGCTGCTCGCCGGGCTGGTCAGCGATGCGCTGGGTGCGCGCTTCGGCGCGGAGTCGCTCCGCTACAGCCTGCTGGCAATGTCGACGCTGGTGCTGGCGGGCGGGCTTTTGCTGCTGTGGGCGAGCCTGCGCTACCCGCACGATCTGGCGCGCGGGGCCGCTTAAAGCAGCCCATCCCACAGCGTCCGCTCGTCGCCGCGCGGATCGCGCTCGATATGCGGTGCGGCGTCGAGGATCAGGGTTTCGCGCGTGCGCAGGTCGTAGCGGGGCCATGCGGGCCCGCCGTCCAGCGCCGGCCTGCCCGTTCGCGCCCAGTCCGCCCACATGGCGTGTGTCCGCGCCGCCAGCGGGTCCGCGCCGCCGCCATAGACGAAGGCGGAATCGCTGCCGTGCGGCGCCATGCCCGCGAAGGGGCCGGCCGCGGCGGGGACATCAAACCGGACCATCCACGTCCGCCCGCCCGAGGCCGCATGCGCCTCCGCCAGTCGCAGCGCGGGGATCCAATATTCCTCCGCCGTCAGTTGGCGGATGCGCCGCTCGGCCAGCGGCAGCGCGGGGAAGGTGGCAGCATAGCGCGCCTCCAGCGCCTGCATCCGCTCGAGCGGGAGGTGGGCGAGCTGCGAGGCCACGAAGGCGCGTGTGGCGGCAAGCGCGGGCGGGTAGGCCAGCGCCGCCTCGTCGCGCGTCGTGCCGACAACCATTTCCAGTCCGGCCATCCGGCCGGCCCGCGCTGCGTCGATCGGCGCCATCGGCAGCAGCCGGCCATCCACCACCGGCCGGAACGGGAAGCCGCGCTCCGCCGCCGCCATCGCCTTGCCCTGCGCCGCGACGATCTGCTCTGCCGGGAGCGTCACGAGCGCGGCCATGTCGCGCACGCCGGCCGCGTCCATCAGCACGCGGGCGGCTGCTGCGCCGGGCGCGGCGGTGCGGTCCACCGTCTCGCCACCGCCGCTCAGGATCGTCACGCGCCGGAACAGGCCGCGCGCGGACGGCATCGCCGCCAGCGTCGCCTGGTTCTTCGCCCCCGCCGACAGGCCGAGCAGGGTCACGCGCTCCGGATCGCCGCCGAACGCGTCGATATTGCCCTGCACCCAGCGCAGCGCCGCCTCGATATCGAGCAGGCCGTTGAGGCTGGAGCCGGCGAAGGCGGGATCGATCGTGCCGAACTCGGCGAAGCCGAACGCGCCCAGCCGGTAATTGCAGCTGACGAACAGCAGGCCGGCCTTTGCAAAGGCAGCGCCGTCATAGCCCGGCTGGCTGGCGGCGCCGAGGAAATTGCCGCCGCCATAAATGGAGAAGACCACCGGGTGCGGTCCCTTGGCCACCGGCGCCCACACGTTCAGCGTCAGGCAGTCTTCCGCCATCGTGCCCGGCACGTCCACCATCGGGATGCGCGGCTGCCACGGGATCGGCCCAAACGCCGCCGCGTCGAGGGGGCTGCGCCACGGCACCGGCGGCTCGGGTGGGCGGAAGCGAAGCGGGCCGACCGGCGGCCTGGCGAAGGGGATGCCCTTGAACACGGCGAGGCCATCCGCGCGGCGGCCGATGACGGGTCCGGAGGGGGTGACGACCCGCGGCCTGTCGCCCCCGCCAATGCCTGCCGCTTGACCGCGCGCAGCGCAGGCGGCGGCAGAGAGGCCGCCCAAGATGAAGTCCCGGCGTTCGATCATCGGCATCTCCCCAATGCGGCCCCTGCTTTCTTCCCGCGCGCCAAGGTTCTAGGCGCAGGCATGGCCGATCCACCTCCGACCGCCACCCCGAAGCGCGGCCGCCGCGGGCGCCCCAAGCTGCTCGACCCCGCGCAGATCCGCGCGGCGACGCTGGCGATGCTGGCGGAAGGCGGGCTGGAGGGCTTCACCATGAACAAGCTGGCCCAGCGGCTCAGCGCATCGGTGATGACGCTCTACACCTATTTTCCCAGCCGCGAGGCGCTGCTGAGCGATGCGGCGAGCAGCATCTTCAACTCGTTCGAGGCGCCCGACGAAACGCTCGACTGGCGCGCCGCCACCGCGACCTGGCTGCACGAGCTTCGCCGCATGTTCGTGGACCACCCGGTCGGCCTCAGGCTCATCAAGTGGGACGGGGCGATCACGCCCTCCTGGCTGAAGGTGTGGATGCCGCTGCTGCGCATCCTGACGCGCGCGGGGCTGAGCGGACCGGACCTGCTGATCGCGGCGAACTGGACCGGCCGCGTCGCCATGGCGCTGCTGATGGCGCGCATCGCCGCGCAGGACGAGGCGGTGGCGATCCGCCACGGCACCGGCCGCGAGTCCGACCTGTCGGGCCAGGATCGGGCGCTGATCGAAACGCTGTCGGGCGCGGCGCAGGCGGAACAGGGCGACAGGCTGTACGCGTTCGGCGTCGCCAACATCCTCGACGGGCTGACGCGCCTGATCGCGCCCGATCACCCCTTGAACGCCTGAAACACCCAATCCCAGTAGCCCGGCTCCGGCCCGTCTTCGAAGCCGAACTCGGCGCGAATGTCGGCGATCGGCCGGTCGAGATGATCCTCCCAGCGGATCATGAACAAGGGTCGCTTCTGCTTGGCGCCGAGCTGGTAGCCGCGGCTGATCCCCTCCAGCAGCGACGGCAGCGTCTTGGGGTAATGCAGGCCCGAGCGGCTGAGCGACGTGGACATCAGCACGGTGCCATAGAGGTTCAGCTCATGCGCGAAGTCGGTCGAGAAATAATTGGCGTTGGCGACAGTGTTCGCCACGATCAGCGCGATCTCGCCCACCTGGCTGGGGCAGAGGCCGGTGACCATGTGCTCGATGTCGTGGTTCTGCGCGCGGCGCTTGACCAGGAACTCGTAATCGCTGGCGGGCGCGCCCTTGTAGAGGAAGTCGATCTGGTAGCCGCTGTCGGCGATGAAGGCGTGGATGCGCGCGCCGAGCGTCCCGGGCTTGCAGTCGGCCACCTGCTCGGCGGTGAAGTTGGAGGTGAAGCGCTCGTCCAGCCATGCGGCGAATTCGGGCAGGCGCGCGCGCTCCTCCTCCAGCAGCGCCGCGGTGCGGGCGGGATCGACCACATCGCCCATCGCGCGGGTGAGCGCGGGGATCAGATAGGCATCGGGCAGATCGTGCCCGTCGCGCTTCAGCCCCATCTGCGCATAGACATCGCGGAACAGCGGGCTGTTGAGATATTTGGAATTGCTGATGAGCACGCTGGACGTGGCGGGCTCGCCACTGCCCATCAGATAGGCGGCTTCGTCCGCCGCCAGCGTCGTCTGCTTGTTCATGGCGATCCTCTCTCAGCCCACGAAGGGCGTTTCGTTGACGTCGAGCAAAGTCCAAGGGCGGCCGACCAGATCGAGCGCGCTCGTAGCGCCGGCCTTGGCCATCACCCGCCGCAGGCCCTCGGCATCCAACTGCACCATCGACCGGCGATCGCCGCCGAAGCGCAGCTCCACCACCAGGGCCGCCTCACCATCGTGCGTGGAGGTGAGGCGGACCGAGTGGATCGTGCCGTCGCTCAAGCGACTGGCTCGCGCGCGCGTGGCGGCTCGACGAACAGGATGTCGGAGGGGGTGATGACGCTGACCGGGCGGAAGACGAGGTGGAGGTTCCAGCTCTTGATCCGCTCCACCGCCTCATTCTGCGGCAGGTCGGGCAGCTCACGGGCGGCGATGGCGGGCCAGTCGTCGCCCGCGCGGGGCTGGACGAAGCGGCGGGCCGGCGGCGGCGATCCGGTGCTCATGCCGCCACCCGCTCGGCGATGCGGCCGGTGCGCGCGGCGGTGTAGCCTTGCTCGCGCGAATAAGCCGGCGTGCCGTTGACGATGACATGCTCGATGCCGGTGGCGCGACGGATGTAGCGGAAGCCGTCGCCCGGCAGGTCGTCCACCGCGATTTCGGGCCCGCGATCGACCGTATCGGGATCGAACAGGACGAGGTCGGCGGCGTAGCCCGGCCGCAGCAGCCCGCGATGCCGCAGGCCCCAGAGCGTCGCCACGTCGTGGGTCAGCTTGCGCACGGCCAGCTCCAGCGACAGCGCGCGCTCGCCGCGCACGTAGCGGCTGAACAGATAGGCGGTATCGCCATAGGTAGCGAAGTTGGTGACGTGCGCGCCGCCGTCGCCCGCGCCGATGCCCATCAGCGGATCGGCCAGCAGCCCGCCAATCTTGGCGCTGTCGTTATGGCCGATGCCGTCCAGCCCGAACGAGGTGGCGAGATCGTCCGCCAGGGCGATGTCGATGATCGCCTCGGCGATGTGGCAGCCGCGCTCCGCCGCGATGTCGCCGATGCGACGGCCCATCAGCGCGGGGTCATCCTGCCCCATGCGCTTCACGTAAGCGTCGGCAAAATCGATCTGGAGGCCGATCGGCATCCAGAAATCGTCCATCTCCGCCATCAGCTTCGCCCGCACCGCGGGATCGCGCAACTGGGTCAGCTTCTCGTCGCGGGGCAGCAGGGTCATCGCCCACCAGCCCGGAAGCGTTGCGAAGGTGGACATGGGCGCGGTGAGATCGAAGGACAGGTCGATCGGCCGCGTCTGCATCTGCGGCGTCACGCGCGCGCCATGCGCCGTCTGCAGGCGCACCCGCTCCATGGCGATGCCGACCAGCTCGGGCGCGGCATTGCTGTCGAACAAAGGCGAGAAGGTGGTGGCGATGCCGTGGCGTCGCGAGAAATCGGCGAGCAGGTCGATCCGCGCGCAGAGCAGGTCCGCATCGTAGAATTCGGGCACGATCTGGAGGATGCCGCCATGCGCCCCGAGCGTCGCGCACAGCGCGTCCAGCTCCCTCGGCTCGGCCAGGCGCGCGGGGACGGGGCGGTTTTCGTGATCGATGTCGACCCACGATCCGCTCATGCCGACCGCACCCGCGGCGAGGCATTCGGCCAGCAGCGCCTGCATCGCCGCAATCTCGTCGTCGGTGGCGATACGCTCGCGCGCGTCCTCGCCCATCACCCACAGGCGCAGCAGGCTGTGCCCGACCAGCGGCGCGACGTTGACGCCGAGGCCACCGCGGATCGCATCCAGATATTCGGCAAAGGTCTGCCACGTCCAGCTCAAGCCCGCATCGAATGCCTGCTTGGGCATCTCCTCGATCTTGCGGAAGGTGGCGCCGAGCAGCTCGCGATGTTCGGGCCGGAGCGGCGCGAGGCTGAGCGAGCAATTGCCCGGCATCACCGTCGTCACGCCATGTTCGAGCGAGGGCTGGGCCAGCCCGTCCCACACCAGTTGCGCATCATAATGGGTGTGCGGATCGATGAAGCCGGGCGCGACGACGAGGCCGTTCGCATCGATTGTCTCGCGCGCCGGACCCGTCACCTCGCCGAGTGCGACGATGCGATCGCCGCGAATGCCGACATCGCCGTGGAAGGCGGGCGCGCCCGATCCGTCGCAGATCAGACCGTTCCGGATCAGCAGGTCCAGCATCGCCTCTCTCCTTGCGCCGGCCTGTCGCCGGTCCATCGAGGAATACGGTACACTGTGTAGCGTTACTTGCAAGTGCCTGCCGCTGCTGTAGGCAGGCGAAATGAGCGCTTCCGCAACCGCCTCCAATGCCCGGCCGGGCGGTCGCCCGCGCGATGGCGCCATCGACCATGTCGTGCGCGAGGCGGCGCGGCGGCTGCTGGCGGAGCGCGGCTACCGCGCGCTCACCTTCGAGACGCTGGCGCGCGAAACGGGCGTGCCGCGATCGATGATCTATCGCCGCTGGCCGACCAAGACGCACCTCGCCAACGAGATTGCGGTGGGCGGCGAGGCGAGCTTCGCCGACGTGATTGCGGGCGGCGGGCTGGAGCCGCAGATGGCGGGCCTGATCCGCCAGATCTTCGCCCGCTATCAGGTCGCCTCGATCGCGGCGGCGTCGGTCGGCGTGATCGCCGACACCCAGGGCGACCGCGCGCTCCAGGCCGAGCTGCGCGGCGAAGCCGAGGCGATCAACCGGGCAGCGCTGCGCGGCATCGTTGCCGCGGGGCAGCAGGCGGGGACGATCCGGATGGACGTGGACGGCGACGTGCTGTTCGACATGATCGTCGGCGGCATCGTCTATCGCACCCTGTTCAGTCTCCAGCCGGCGCCGAGCGAATATGTCGCGGATTATACACGCCGGATCGTCGCGAGCATTGCTGCGCCGGCGCCGCCTGTCCTATCCCCGCGCCAAGACGACTGAAGGGGGGCGAGGATGCACGATCCGCTGATGGCGCCGATCACGATCGGCACGCTGTCGCTGCCCAACCGGATCGTCATGGCGCCGATGGGGCAGGGCCGCGCCCCCGGCGGCCTGCCGAGCGAGGCCTATGCCGGCTTCTACCGCCGCCGTGCGGAGGGCGAGATCGGGCTGATCGTCACCGGCGCCACCGCGGTCGGCCACGAACGCTCCGCCTTCGACGATGATGAGCCGCATTTCCACGGCGCCCCGCTCGACAGCTGGGCGCAGATCGTGCGCGGCGTGCACGAGGCGGGCGGGCGGATCGTGCCGCAGCTGGCGCATGCGGGCCTGCAGGGCCTCGCGATGAACCCGCCCAAGGTGCCGGGCATCGGTCCTTCCGGCATCTGGCTGCCGGGCGCGCAGGTCGGCGTCGAGGCCGGGCCGGGGCGCGAGGATGGCGAGGCGATGACGCTGGCCGATGTCGATGCGGTGGTCGCCGCCTTCGCCCGCGCCGCGGCGGATGCGAAACGGCTGGGCTTCGACGGGATCGAGATCCACGCCGCGCACGGCTTCCTGATCGATCAGTTCCTGTGGGCGCGCACCAATCGCCGCAGCGATGTCTATGGGCAGGAACGCAGCCGCTTCGCCGCCGAGATCGTCGCCGCCTGCCGCGCGGCGGCGGGGCCGGACTTCCCGATCCTGCTGCGCCTGTCGCAGTTCAAGATGACGGACTATGCAGCCCGGCTGGCGGACACGCCCGCCGAGCTGGAGCGGCTGATCGCGCCGCTGGTGGAGGCGGGCGTCGACTTGTTCGACTGTTCGCAGCGCCGCTTCTTCCGGCCGGAGTTCGACGGCAGCCCGCTCAATCTCGCCGGCTGGATCAAGGCGCTGACGGGCAAGCCGACCATTGCGGGTGGCGGCATCGGCCTGGCCAAGACCTCGCTCGAATATGGCGAGGCGAACATCTATGCGACGCGGGCGACGGTGGCGCTCGACCATCTGGATGCGGTGCGTGAGCGGCTGGATCGCGGAGAGTTCGATCTCGTCTCACTCGGCCGCGCGATCCTCGGCGATGCGGCGTGGGCGCGGAAGGTGCGGCTGGGGCAGATCGACCAGCTGGAGCCGTTCGAGCCGGCCGTGTCGCTCGGCCTGAACTAGGCCGGCGCGAGCACGCCCCACGCGGCACGGCGCAGCGCCGACTCGAACTCGGCGCGCTCCGCCCGGCCGGTCGCGTCGTAGCGACGCCTGTGGCCGAACTGATCGGCATTGCAGACGAAGCTCAGCACCGCGGAGCCGAGGATGTTGAGCGCGACGACCGGCTTGATCGGGCGGAAGGCACCCGCGGCGATCCCCTCCTCCACCAGCCGGACGAACGTCTCCACCGTGCGCCATGAAAACTCCACCGGATCGGCCGGACGCGAGATCAGGTCGGACGAATTGCGCAGGATGATGCGCGCGGCGGTCGGCCGCTCGACCATGAAGGTCAGCCACTGGTTCAGCAGGGTCATCAGCCGTTCGAACGGCGCGCCCTCCGCCTCCAGTCCGGTGAGGTGGGCGTTCAGCTCCTCGAAGATGCGCCGCTCCACCGCATCGTAAAGCTCGCGCTTGGAGCGGAAGTGATGCAGCAGCGACGGGCGGCGGATGCCCACCTGCTCGGCCACCTCGTCCAGGCTCGCCCCGGCAAAGCCGTGCCGCGCGAACACGCGCTCGGCCGCGATCAGCAGCTCTTCGCGGGTCGAGCCGGTGCGTGTTGCGGCAGGAGGGGAGAGCTGCCCGGGGCTCACGCTGGCCATGTCGTCCGTCGCTCCACCGAAATCATGCTGCATGCCCGCGGGCGGGGCTAGCAGGTCTGCCTGCGGGGTGGAACCGGGGCGGGGGTGTGACCCGCCCCGGCTGCGGTCAGAAGCGGAAGCTGACGTCCAGCCCGTAGGTGCGCGGCCAATTGTAGTTGCGGGTGACGATGTTGCCGAACGCCTGGCCGAAGTCGATGCCGGCGGTGCGGCTGACCTCGTTGAACAGGTTCCGGACGAAGCCCGTCACCGCGATCGTGCCGCTGCCGACCGGAATGCGGCTGGCGACGATGCGCGCGTCGAGCGTGGTCTGGCTGTCCGTCTGCGTCGAGAAGATGTTGGGATCGTCCGTCGCGACGGTGCTGTAGGGGAGCGCCGCATAGCGCCCTGTATATTTCAGATCGCCCGCCAGATTGATTTGAAGATCGTCATGCTTCAGCAGCGTGATGTCGGCCGAACCGCTGGCGATCCACTTCGGCACAAAGGCGAAGGCGCGGTCTCGCGCGACGTTCGGGCCGCCGACCACCGCGAAGAACTCTCGGAACTCGGCATCGGTGTAGCCGGCATTGGCGGACAGGACGAGGCCGTCCACCGGCGTCGCCTGCACCTCCGCCTCGAAGCCGTTGATCTGCGAGCGCGCATCGTTGGTCACCAAGGTGACGAAGCCCGCCGACGTCGGCTGGAAGACCGCGATCTGCTGATCCTTGTGCTTGTCGAAGAAGGCAGCAAGATTGACGCGCAGCCGCCCGTCCAGCAGCCTGGCCTTGGTGCCGATCTCGATCGAGTCGACCGTTTCCGGATCATAAGGCGTGATCGACGACTGGACGGTGCTGGCGTCGGTCGCGAAGCCGCCGCTCTTGAAGCCCTCCGAATATTTGGCGTAGATGTTGATGTCGTCGGTCAGATCATATTTGGCGACGAAGGTGGGGGTGGAGCCCGAGAAGGTGCGGCTTGCCCTTGTGCCGAACGGGATGGTGGTGAAGCCGCCCGCGGTGGCGCCGCGCAGCACGCGCTTCTTCTCCTTGCTGTAGCGATAGCCCGCGGTCAGAACGAGCTTGTCGTTCAGGATCGGCGGCGTCCAGTCGACCTGCGCATAGGCGGCGTAAGCATCGGTGTTGAAATCCGCCAGCCGCTCCAGCGTGGTGCCGAAGAATTGCTGCGGATTGTTGGAGTCGCCGTCGTCGTAGAAATAATAAAGGCCGGCGGTGTAGAAGAGCCGTCCAGCCTTGCCGCTGGCCTGCAACTCCTGCGAGAACTGCTTGTAGTCGAGGTTGGATGCCGCGGCGGCAAGCGGCAGCGGCGATCCGTCGAGATCGAGCTGCTGCTTCCATTTCAGCGTGCGATAGGCGGTGATGGATTTCAGCGTCGCCTCGCCCACCTCCAGCGTGCCGGTCAGCGCGTGCGTCCACGTCTTCACGCCCTCGAACAGCTTGGCGCCGTCGACGCCGCCCGTGCCGTAATAATCGCGCGGCCGCCGCTCCGTCTGGACATAAAGGCCGAGGGGCACGCCGACATAAGCGGGCGATGCCGGATCGAAGATGCCGCCCGCGCCGATGCCCTGGAGCACGCCCAGCATCGGCGTCGTCTTCAGCCGGCTGTAATCGCCCGAATAGTCGAAGGTGAGCGTGTCGCTCGGCCGGAAGCGCACGGCGAGGCGGCCGGCATAGCTGGTCTTGTCGCCCAGCCGCTTGACGGTGGGCGCCGGGCCGGGGATCTGCGGCACGGGGTTGGCGCGCGTGCGGATATAGCCGTTCTGATCGGACCAGAGACCCGCCAGCGTGACCGAAAAGGGGCCGAAGGCCGGCAGATCGAGCGAGCCCTGAAGCAGGCGCCGGTCATAATTGCCGATGCCCGCCTTCAGCGTGCCGCCCAGTTCGCCGCTGGGTTTCCGCGTCACGATGCTGACGGCACCCGCCAGAGTATTGCGGCCGAACAGAGTGCCCTGCGGCCCGCGCAGCACCTCGATATGGTCGATCTCGGCGATGTCGATGCTCGAGCCGACGGCTTTGCCGATATAGACGCCGTCAATATACATGGCGGCGGCAGGCTCGTACCCCGGATTGGGATTGGTGGTGACCGAGCCGCGGATCTGCAGATAGGTTGTCGTGTTGCTGCCGCTTTCCACCACCTTCACGTTCGGCGCGAGGCCGTCGAGCGCGGTGATGTCGCGGATGTTGCGCACCTCCAGCGCGGCGCCGGTGAAGGCGGTGATCGCGACCGGCACGTCCTGAAGATTCTCCGCACGGCGGCGCGCGGTGACGACGATGTCGCCGGTGCCGAGCGGCGCGGTGGCGGGCTCGGCCGCGGGCGGTGCGGCGGCCTCGGCGGGCGATGGCGTGTCGCCCGCGGCGACGGTCGCATCGGTGGTGCTCTGCGCGGTGGCCGCGGCCGGGATCGCCAGCAACGCGCCGGCAAGCGCGCGCCAGGCATGGATGCTCGTGCTGCTCATGAAATCCTCCCCATCTTCTTGTTTTTGATTGCGCGGCGGCGCGTCAGCGCTGCGAGGAGATGTTGCCCCCGTCGACGACGATCTCGGCCGCGGTGATGTAGCTGGCCTCGTCCGACAGCAGGAAGCGGACGACGCGGCCGATCTCCTCCGGCTGGCCGAGGCGCGAGAGCAGGATGCGCTGCTCGAACGACGTTGCGCCGATCGCGTCCAGCGTCGGCTGCATCATCGGGGTGACGATCTGGCCGGGCGAGATGGAGTTGATGCGGATGCCGTCGCGCCCCAGCCGGTCGGCGAGCGAACGGACGATGGCGAGCACGCCGCCCTTGCCCGCGGAGTAGATCGGATTGACCGCATGGCCGAGCGTCGCGTTGATCGACGCGGTGGCGACGATGGCGGCGCCGGGCGCGGCCTGCAGGTCGGCCAGGAACGCCTTGATGAGGAAGGGCAGCGCGCGGAGATGGACGGCGATGCCGTCGTTCCAGCTCTGCTCGGTCATGCCGTCGAGGCCGTCCGTATCGACCACGCCCGCGCAGTGGACGAGCCCGCCGACCTGGCCGATCCGCTCGCACGTGGCGGCGGCACCGCGCTCGATCGCGGCAAGATCGCGCACGTCGATGCCGTGGCCGGATGCGGCGACGCCATGTTCGTCGGCGATGCGCTTGGCCGCCGCCTCCGCCCGCCCGGCATCGAGATCCCACAATGCGACGGCGCGGCCAACCGCCGCCAGCGCGCGTGCCGATGCGAAGCCCAGCCCCGATGCGCCACCCGTGATGACGACGCCCGTCGATGGCGACGCCAGACGGCTTGCCACGTCTTCCATATCCTCTCCTACCTACTTGTCTGTAGGGAGCGACTTAGCCGCGTGAACGGACCGTCCGTCAAGCGGCCTGCGCTTTTCCGGCTATCCGGAATGATCGTCGGCAGCGGCGCGGTGGGTCAGCTCATCCGCGCCATCATGAACCGCGTCGTGCCCTCGTCGATCGGGCTGAACACCTCCACCCGGAACTGCCCGTCGAGATCGGCGAAGAAGGTGAAGTGGCGGAAGGTGAGCGGAACGGCGCCGCCGGGGCGATACTGCACCTCGCGCGACGATCCCGACGGCAATTCATAGCGGGCCCAGAGTTCGCGGAAATAGTCGCTCTCCGCCAGCAGCCGCTCGATCAGCGCGTGGAAGCCGGGATCGTGGATGTTGCGGGCGAAGGCGGTGCGGAACATCGCCACCTGCTGCCGCGCGGATTCGCGCCAGTCGGGCAGGCTGCGGCGCGTATTCTCATCGAGGAACAGCGAGAGCAGCTGGTTGCTCTCCGGCCCGGCAAAGGTCTTGAAGTCGCCGAACAGCGCCACGGCTGCGGCGTTTGACGCGATATAGTCGGCCCGCGGCGTCAGGACAAAAGCGGGCGAGTAGCTCATCGCATCGATGATCATCTGCACCGGCGGCAGCACCTCGCCGGCCGGCGCGGTGGAGGTGGGCGTCTCCTCGGATCCGAGGCGGAGGAGCTGCGCCCGCTCCATCGCCGACAGGCACAGCACATCGGCGATCCGCACCAGCAGCCGCGGCGAGGCGGTGACGTCCAGCCCCTGTTCCAGCTTGGTATACCAGGAGGGCGACACGCCGAGCAGCTGCGCCACCTCTTCGCGCCGCAGCCCGGTGGTGCGGCGCTGACGGCCCGGCTCGATCCCGAACGCCTCCGGGCTGACGCCGGTGCGCCGCGCGCGCAGGAAGCTGGCAAGCTCGCGCCGCCGCCAGTCCGTCCCGGTCGCTCGCGGGGGCAGCCTGTCACTTCCGGTCATAGGCTCCCTTGGCCTTCTGTGCGGCATGATTGGCAAGTCTTAACTCGCGTCCGACGGTCGCAGGGCGGCCAGGCACGACCCGCCACCAAGAGGCGGGCGAGGCGGCAAGGGGAGGAAGCATGAGCCGTTCCGGACGGATGCGAGGGCGCGATCGCGCGGTCCTGCTCGCCACCATCGCGACGATCGTTCCGGCGGCCTCCGCCGCTGCGGCAGGCCAGGATGCGGCCACCGCCCCCGTCGGCGCCGATGCGCCTGCGCCAGCCGGGCTGGAGGACATCATCGTCACCGCCCGCCGCCGTGCGGAGGCCAGCCAGACGGTGCCCGTCGCCGTCACCAGCTTCAGCCAGCAGTCGCTCGACAATCGCCACATCACCGCGGCGCAGGATCTGCAGGGACAGGTGCCGTCGCTGCTGATCGGCGCGGCGGGGCAGACGCGCAGCACCGAGACGTTCACGCTGCGCGGGCAGGGCACCACCTTCCTGTCGTCGCCCGGCGTCGTCACCTATTTCGCCGAGGCGGCGCTGGTGCCGGGCACCTTCGTCAGCACGCAGGGGCCGCCCGGCATGCTGCTCGACCTCAGCAACATCCAGGTGTTGCGCGGGCCGCAGGGCACCTTGTTCGGCCGCAACACGACGGGCGGCGCGATCCTGCTCGAGCCCGCCCGGCCGACCGAGCGGGCCGGCGGCTATCTCCAGGGCCAGATCGGCAATTATCGCGACCGCGAGATCGAGGGCGTCGTCAACCTGCCGCTGGTCGAGGACAAGCTGCTGGTCCGCGCCGCGGGCCGCTTCGTCGATCGGCGCGGCTATACGAAGGACGTCGTGACCGGCCGCGATTACGACAACCGCCATTATTATACCGGCCGCCTCGGCATCACCTTCCGCCCGGCCGAGGGGATCGAGAATTATCTCGTCGCCTATGGCACGCGCAGCAGCGACAATGGCACCGGCTATGTGCTGGCGCAGTTCAACGTGCCGCTGCTCGCCTCGCGCTTCGCCACGCGCGGCGGGTGCGTCGGCGTCGGGCTCGGCCCCAACTGCTCGGTCCTGACCGCGCTGGCCACCGCGCAGCAAGGGCGGGACGAGCGCCACGTGGCGGACCTGCGCAACAGCTATTCCAAGGTGCGCGGCTGGGGCGTGCACGATACGCTCAGCATCGACCTGTCGGACACGCTGACGCTGCGCAACATCGCCAGCTACGGCAAGCTGCGCGCGAATATCGGCTTCGATGCGGACGGCAGCCCGATCAACATCTATGCGGTGCGCGCGCCCGCGGGCCTGCCGCTCGATGCGACATGGCAGTGGACGGAGGAATTGCAGCTGCAGGGCAATGCGCTGGCGGACAAGCTGACCTATGTCGTCGGCGGCTATGCCGATCGCTCCAAGGCGGACGGGCCGCAGGGCCAGTTGAGCAACAGCACGCTGCTGGAGACGACGACGCTGCGCGATTTCGACCGCAAATCCTATGCGGTCTATGCGCAGGGCGGGTTCGACTTCGGTGCGCTGACGCCCTCGCTCGACGGGCTGAAGCTGACCGCAGGCATCCGCCGCACCTGGGATCGGTCGAGCGGGTTCGGCATCGCCTATCGCACCACGGCGACGGGCGGCGTTGCCTGCGCCAACGGCGTCAGCAGCAATCCGCAGACCCCCGCCGATTGCGCGCTCAACGCCTCCGCCCGCGCCGCCGCGACGACGTGGACGGCGGGCATCGATTACAGCGGCGTCCGCAACCTGCTCCTCTATGCCAAGGCGAGCCGCGGCTACAAGAATGGCGGCATCAACTATTCGGCGGTCAATATCGAGCGGGACCGGTTCGAGCCCGAATATGTCAAGACCTATGAAGCCGGCTTCAAGTCGGATCTCCGCCTCGGCACAGTGCCCGCACGGCTGAACCTGACCGCGTTCAAGACCAAGTATCGCAATATCCAGCGTGCCGGCGGCGACTTCAACCCGCGCACGTTCGCCTCGGGCGCGATCGTGCTCAACGCCGGCTCGGCGACGATCAACGGGATCGAGCTGGAGGGGCAGGTGGCGCCGGCGCGCTGGTTCAGCCTGTCGGGCAATTATTCCTATCTCGATGCGGGCTATGACGAGTTCCTGTTCCCCGTGCTCCAGCCGACGCTGGATTGTTCGGGCCGGCAGGTGAGCGGCACCGCCAACTTCAAGTGCATGCCCTTCCAGTTCGCGCCCAAGCACCAGTTCAGCCTGACGGGCAATCTCACGCTGCCGCTCGCCG
Source organism: Sphingomonas jatrophae (assembly GCF_900113315.1). GTDB lineage: Bacteria > Pseudomonadota > Alphaproteobacteria > Sphingomonadales > Sphingomonadaceae > Sphingomonas_P > Sphingomonas_P jatrophae. Next base: position 1,603,211 of record NZ_FOZG01000001.1, read on the forward strand.
GCGATGCGGGGGAGCTGGGCCTCGTCGTCACCTATGCGCATATCGACCAGCAGTTCACGCTGGCGACCGCGCTGGAGGCGGACGAGCCGGGATCGATGCTGGAGGGCTATGACCTCGTCAACGCGACGCTGACGTGGCGCGACGTGATGGGGGCGCCGGTGGATGCCAGCCTGTTCGCCACCAACCTGTTCGACAAGACCTATCGCACGTCGAACACCAACAGCTATCGTACGCTGGGCGTCCAATCGACGCTCTATGGCGAGCCGCGCATGTACGGCGTGCGGCTGCGCTACCGGTGGGGATCGTGAGCGGGAGCCAGCCGATGACCGACACTTCGTCCGCACGCGTCGTCCACATCGCCGGCGCGTCCGGCGCGCTGAACGACAGCGCCATTGCCGTGCCGCAGCTGCTGAAGGCACCGAAGCTCGATTATCTCGCCTTCGACTATCTGGGCGAGGCGGCGATGGGCCTGTTCCGCCAGTTGAAGCAGGCCAATCCGGCCTCCGGCTTCATGAGCCACTTCGTCGAAATCCATATCGGCCCCTATCTCGCCGAGCTGAAGGCGCGGAACATCCGCGTCGCGACCAATGCCGGCGGCATGAACCCGGCCGGGCTGGCGGAGATGATCCGGGAACGCGCGCGCGCACTCGATCTCGACATCAAGGTCGCCGTGGTCGAGGGCGACGACATCGAGGCGCTGGCGCCGGAGCTTCGTGCCGAGGGCGTGCGCGACATGTTCAGCGGCGCGGCCTTTCCCGACCCGATCGGCAGCGTCAACGCCTATCTCGGCGCCTTCCCGATCGCCGCGGCCTTCGCGGCGGGGGCGGATATCGTCATCACCGGGCGCGTGGTCGACAGCGCGCTGATCCTCGGGCCGCTGATTCATGAATTCGGTTGGGAGCCGGACGATTATGATCGCCTCGCGGCGGGCACCGTCGCCGGCCACCTGCTCGAATGCGGCGCGCAGGTGACGGGCGGCACCTTCACCGACTGGGCAGACGTGCCCGGCTGGGCCAATATCGGCTTCCCTATCGGCGAATGCCATGCCGACGGATCGGTCGTCATCACCAAGCCCGCGGGCACGGGCGGGCTCGTCTCCATCGGCACGGTCGCGGAGCAGCTACTCTACGAGGTGAGCGACCCGCAAGCCTATATCGTCCCCGACGTGGTCTGCGATTTCAGCGCGATCGAGCTGGAGCAGGCCGGCGTGGACCGGGTGCGCGTGTCCGGCGCGCGCGGCTATCCGCCGACCGCCAGCTACAAGGTCTGCTCCACCTTCGAGGATGGCTGGCGCTCGATCGCGCTCCAGCCGATCATCGGCATCGACGCGCCGGCCAAAGCGCGCAAGCAGGCGGACGCGCTGCTGGAGCGCAGCGCGACGATGCTGCGCGAGCGCAATCTCGGGCCCTGGCGCCGCACGCATGTCGAGGTGATCGGCACCGAGGCGAGCTATGGCGAGGATGCCCGTCCGCTCAACCCGCGCGAGGTGCTGCTGAAGATCGTCGTCGATCACGACCTTGAGGAGGCCGTCGCCTTGTTCGGGCGCGAGCAGACGACCGCGATCATGAACATGGCGGTGGGCACGTCCATCGCGCCGATCATCGCCGCGCCGCGTGCCATTCCGCTGACCGGCATGTTCCTGTTCCTGATCGACAAGGCGCGCGTGACCGCGACGGTGACGCTGGACGGCCGGTCCGTCCCCGTGCCGCCGGCGCCCGGCTCCGGCTTCGATCCCGCCATGCTCGTTCGCCCGCCCGCGCCGTCGGTGCCCGACGATGCGGAGGCGGAAGTGCCGCTGATCCGGCTGGCGTGGGCGCGCAGCGGCGACAAGGGCGATCTGTTCAACGTCGGCGTGATCGCGCGCCGCCCCGAATATCTCCCCTATATTCGCGCCAGCCTGACGCCCGAGCGGGTGGCGCACCGTTATCGCCACATGTTCGCCGATCCGGCGCGCGCGCGGGTGGACGTGTATGACGCGCCGGGCTTCCACGCGCTGAACTTCGTCGTCCACGAGGCGCAGGGCGGCGGCATCAACCTGTCGCCCCGGCTCGACCCGGCGGCGAAGTCTATGGCACAGCATCTGCTGGAAGAAACGGTGCGCGTGCCGCGGGCACTGGCGGCTTCGCTGGCGGGCTGACGGCAAAAGCGGGCGAGAAGGACGAGGAGCAGGCTGTGGAAGACACCCCCTATCTGATGCGCGGCATCCAGACGGTCGAGACCGAGAGCAGCACGCTCGTCAGCTCGTCACCCTATCTGAACGAGCCGCGGCTGCGTGACTGGATCGCGACGCACTATCTGCGCCGTAGCGGCCGCGATCTGCCGACCACCTCGGACGCCTACAAGCTGCACCGCATCCTCAGCGAAGTGCAGGACATGGACCGGATCGAGGCGCTGTTCACCGAGGAACGACGTCGCTCGCCCGATCTGGATCGCTGGTTCAGCGACGGCTTCGTCTCAACCTACACGCCCGAGGATCTGCTGACCTATCCCGAAGGCTCGCTCGGCTACACATTCGGTCGCTATCTGGTCGATAACCAGTATCAGGTCGACATCGTGCCGCGGTTCGAGCCGAAGACGCAATATCAATATTATGCGCTGCGCAGCGGCCAGACGCATGACCTCGAGCATATCGTCTGCGGCGGCGGCTTCGACATCCTTGGGGAGCTGATCCCTTATTATGCCCGCCTCAGCAACGTGCCGCGTTTCCTCAGCGCCGAGCTGGCCGGGATGGTCAATGCCGGCCAGCTGTTCGGCTCCACCCGCATCATGATGCGCACCGGGCTGCATTATCAGCAATCCTATCCGATGGCGCTGAAGGCGGCGCAGCACGGCATGCGCGTGGGCGAGGCATCGGGGCCGATCTTCATGGCGCGCTATGAAGACGTGTTCCATCTGCCGATTCCCGAGGCCCGCGCGGCGCTCGGCATCCGCGAGGCGGTGGAGCTGGACACGCGCGAGGCATCGCTGGCGTGGGATGAATATCGGTAAGCCGGGCATGCGGCGCTTCGATCCGGAGACGGCGGCGATCGTCGTCGAATTGCAGCAGATGCTGTTCGACTTCGGCCACGAGATCGACGCCAATCAGGGGCGGAACATCACCGCTTTCTATGCCGAGGATGGCGTGTGGGAGCTGGGGGATCGCCACCTCGCCGGCGACGCCGCCATCCGCGACTTCTACACCGATCATTATGCGCGGATCGCGCGCGAGCAGAAGGACGGCCAGCGCCAGTTGCTCCACGCCTTCGTCAACGTGCGCGTCAGCGTGGCCGAGGATCGCCGCCACGCCACGCTCGACTTCTTCAACCTCAACTTCTCGGCCGAGGGCGCGCGGCCGATAGAAGCCGCGCCGATTGCGCCCAACATGATCGTCGAATGCCGCATGGAGTGCCGCCGCGAGCCGGACGGCGCGTGGCGCATCACCCGCTTTGCCGGCACGCCGCAGTTCGTCGGAGGCGAGAGCGTGGCGGCGCGCCTGCTGGGGCGCGCCGGCTAACCGCGATAGGGCTGGGTGAGGCGCGTTGCCAGCATCAGCGCGGCGGCCGCGAGGCTTGTCACGGCGAAGGTGCCGAACAGGAGGTCGTAGCCGCCCGTGCGGTCATATGTTTCCCCGGCGAAACGCACCACCACCGCCCCGGTCAGCGCCGTCACCGGCGTCATCAGCCCGCGCACGGTGCCGAACGAGGTGGGCCCGAACCGGTCCGCCAGCAGCGCGTAGAAGATGGGTGCGACCGTGCCCGAACACACGCCCACCATTGCCGCACAGGCGGCCAGCGCCGGAAAGCTCCGGCTGACGAGAAAGCCGCCGCTGATCAGCGCGCCGAGCGCGAACAGCAGCGCCAGCAGGATGATCCGGTCGATCCGATCGGCCACCTGCGACATGAGCAGCTTGGCCGCGATCGCGGACCCGCCCGAGATCGAGATCAAGGTCGTCGCCTGCAACAGGGTCAGCCCCTCGCCGACGGCGAGCGGCACCAGCGTGATCGAGATGGCCTGCGCCATGCCGAGGACGAGCGCGGTGCTGATCCCGATCGACCAGAATTGCGGCATGCGCAGCACCGCGGCGACGGGCATCGGTGCGCCGCTTGCACCGCGCTGGCCGGCGGGCGTCGCGGGCTGTTCGATCCGTCCCTCCTCCTCGCCCGGCCGCTCGCGCACCAGCGCGGTGACGATCAGCAGCACCGCGCCCGATGCGACACCGAGGATGACCAGCGCCGTGCGCCAGCCCTGCGCATGGACCAGCCAGCCGATCAGCGGCGTCACCGCGATGCTGCCGAACGACATGCCCATCGCCGCCAGCATCATCGCCTTGCCGCGCCGCGCGGTGAACCAGCGCGCGAGCAGCGCCGAGACGGTGATCGTGCCCGCCGCCGAAATGGCGATGGCCAGCGGCACCGCCATCACCGCCGCGCTCAGCCACAGCGAGCGCGACAGGCCCAGCGTCACGAAGGACAGGCCGAACAGCAGGGCTGCCGCGGCCATGATGCGGCGGGCGGGAATGCGGTCCAGCAGACGGCCGACGAGAGGCGCGAACACGGCGTTGCCGAAGTTGAGCAGGATCAGCCCGCTGTTCATGTTGGCGCGCGAGAGGCCGAACTCGGCGGAGACGGGCAGGACGAACAAGCCGAAGGCGTTGAACGTCGCGCCGATGACGATCATGTAGACGACGGCGCCCAGCGCGACGATGTTCCAGCCGAAATACATGGGGCCTCCTGATCCGGGCGCGTCCGAGGCCCATTCGGTGGATGGTGACGGCGGGATGCCCGCTCAGGCGCGGGAGCGGGCGAGCGCCTCGGCCGTCATCGCGCGCGCCTTGGCCAGCGCCTCGGCCCGGTAGGTGGCGACGAGATCGGACTGCGAAGCGGCGAGTGCGTCGCGCATCGCTGGCAGGTCGAGGTTGCGGCAATAGCCGGCGGTGCCGGGCTGCTGCCGCCAGGACTCCGCCAGCGGCCCTGCGTCCAGCCCGTCGAAGCCGAGCGCCTCGGCCAGATCGATCGCCTTCCGCTTGGCCGCCATGTCGTCGCCCGCGATCGGCACGCAGATGCGGCCGGGCGTGCCCTTCGGGTGGCCGCCGTCGACGATGGTGGCGGCATGGATGGTGTTGAACATCTTGAGCACCGGCCGGCCGATCCGCTCCGCCACCCACACGCTGTCGGGCATGCCCGCCTCGATGGCGGCAATCTCGCCGTCGCGGATCGGGTAATGGTTGTTCGCATCCAGCACGATCGTGTCGGCGGGCGTCTGCGCGAACAGGCCGGGCGGCAGCGCGGCGACGGCATGCTGCGGGATGGCGATCAGCACGAAATCGCGCGCGGTGGCCGCCGCCTCGACCGTCACGGGGACGATGCCAATCGCGGCGGCCTTGTCGGCGAGCGAGGCAGGCCCGCGGCTATTGGCCATGCGCACCTCAGCCCCGAGCGGCACCAAGCGCCGCGCGACCGCGCTGCCGATGCCGCCTGCGCCGATGATGCCCACCTGCCACATCGAAAACCGTCCTTCCTGTCAGCGCGCGACGAGAATCGCCGGGATCGGCTGATGCCCGAGACTGCCGGGCAGCGGCGGGTAGGTGGCGCCCGCGACCGGCTCCATCCGCTCCAGCCGGTCGAGCAGCGCCGTCACCGCGACCTGCGCCTCCATCCGCGCCAGCGCCGCGCCGGGGCAGACGTGCGAGCCGGCGCCGAAGGCGAGGTGGCGGCGCGGCTCCGCCCGGTCAAGGCGGAAGTCCCGGCCCTCGTCAAAGACCGCTTCGTCATGATTGGCCGAGCCGATGCCCATCTCCACCCACGCCCCCGCTGGCAGCGTGATGCCGCGGATATTGGTCTCGCGCACGCAGCGCCGCGTCGTCCGCTGCACGGGGGAGTCTCGCCTGAGCGACTCCTCGACGAAGGTCGGCACCAGCGCGCGATCCGCCTGAAGCGTCGCCCATAAAGCCGCATCCTGCACCAGCCGGTTGACGAGATGCGCCAGCAGCGAGCGCGTGGTGTGGACGCCGGCCTGGATGAGGAAGTGCAGCTGTGTGATGATCTCCGCATCGCTGAGCGGCGCGCCCTCCACCTCGGCGGCGAGCATCAGCGCCATCAGATCATTGGACGGCGTGGCCATCGCGCGCTGCTGCGCCAGATAGTCGCGGAAGAAGATGTGGCTGGCGGGCCCGCCCGGCGGCACACCGGGCGTGGCGGGGCGCTGCATCAGCGTGCCATCCCACGACCACACCATGAACGCCTGCGCCGCCGCCTCGTCCAGCGCCATGATCCGCGCCATGGCGAAGGCGGGGATGGCCATGGCATAATCGTCGTGCAAATTGGCCGGGCGGCTGGCCAGCATCGCATCGATCAGCCGGTGGCATTCGGCCGCGATCAGCGGCTCGATCTGCCGGAGCCTGGCGCTCGACATGGCGGCGGTGAGCAGGCGGCGGATCGCCTTGTGCCGCGGCTCCTCGATCTCACTCAGATAATGCTGCTCTGCCGGGATCGTCTCGACGCCGCCGGGCAGGCCGGTGATCGGGCCGAGATCGGCGCGGAACGTGTCGACATCGGTCAGCGCGGCGGCGACATCGTCGAAGCGGGAGAGATACCAGGCGCCCGCCGGCGTGCGGAAGACGGGTGCCTCGCACCGGATGCGCGCGAGCTTATCGAACGGCACGCCTTCGCTGGCGAAGCGCGGATCATGTGGATCGAAGGCGATATCCGCCGCGCTCACCGCCGCCTCCGTCAGAAATCGAAGCCGAGTTCGATGCCGTAGGTGCGGCCCCGCTCGACGCCGCGGACGAGCTGCGCGGCGTTGACGCCATAGGCCGTATAATCCTTGTCGAGCAGGTTCTGACCGAAGGCCGAGATGCTCACCCCGCCGCGGCCGACGGGCAGGTCGGCGATGCCGATGCGGCCGTCGAGCAGCCAATATCCGCTCGCCGTATTGTAGCGGTCGACCGCCGCCCGCTGACCGTTCAGGTCGAGCACCGCCAGCGGCCCGAGCTGCACCTTGCTGCGATAGCTGGCATCCAGCCGCGCAATCGGGTGCGCGCCGTTGCCGAAATCGCTGCCGCTATAGCCGATCGAGGCGCGGCCGGTCCATTTGGAGGTGAAGGGCGGCCGGGCAATGCCGGCGACATCGACGCCGCCAAGAACATATTCGCGATACTTGAAGTCGACATAGGACAGGTTGCCGCTGATCGTCAGCCCGCGCACCGGCACCAGCTCCAGCTCCGCCTCGGCACCACGGATGCGCGCCTTGCCCGCGTTGGAGATGGTGCTGATGCCGTTGGCGAAGACCTGCGTCTGCAGATCCTTATAGTCGTTCTGATAGGCGGCGAGGTTCAGCCGCAGATGGTTGTCGAACAGCTTGGACTTGATGCCGACTTCATAGGCGGTCAGATCCTCGGGGTCGAAGCGCGTGCCGGCATAGATGCCGCCCGAAACATAGGCCGTACTGACCTTGGCGTAGGTGGTGATGTCCTCCGTCGGCCGCCACGTCGCGATCACGGCATAGTTGGTGCGCTTGAACGAGGCCTTGAAGTTGCCGACCCCGATCGAGCCGACCTGCGCGCCCGACAGCGACGTGATCTCCGTACCGCGATCGTCGATCGAATAGCGAAGGCCGCCGGTCAGGTCGAAGCTGTCCGTCAGGTGATAGGTGCCCTGCGCGTAGAAGGCGAAGGCGTCATTGTCCGTGCGCAGTTGCGTAATCGGCGGCGCGGCGGAGACGGGCGTCAGCACGCCGTTGGTGAACGACGCGAGCGAGGCGAGCAGGTTGGTCGTGGGATTCTGCTCGTGAAAGTAGAAGGCGCCGGCGATCAGGTCGAACGCCTGCGTGGTGATCGTCGCCTGCGTTTCCTGGCTCCACTGCTGCTGGTGGTTTTCATAGCCGTTGAAGATCGAGAAGAAATGATCGCGCGGGCCCGGCCGGTTGGCCGGATTGGTGATTGCGGCGGCATTGCCGGTAAGCAGCCCCAGCAGCTGCGCGCGGCTGAACAGCAGCCCGCCCGATGCGCCGAGATCGAAGATGGACGGTGCCTGATCCATCTTGCGATAGGAGGAGATGCTCTTCAGCGTCAGCCAGTCGGTCGCATCCGCGGTCAGCGTCAGGCTGTGCCCCTGCGTTTTCACCCGGTCGACGCTGTGAGCGTTGGCGACGGCGTCGAGCGGCTCGGTCGAAATGTTGGTGATGCCGCCGTAAAGCGGCTGGAGCGCGAGGATCGGCCCGACGAGGCGGCCCAGCGCATCCGCCGGCAGCACGCCATAGCTCTGCTGCACGCGGCCGACCGAGCGGGAGTCGGTATAATCAAAGCGGTAATCCGCCTGCACCGCACCGAATTCGCCGCGCAGGCTGACGAGCACGCCGTCGACATTGCGGCCGCCCAGCCGCTTGGCCGCCTTGAACACGCCGAACTGCGGCACAGTCCGCGACACGTCGAAGGTCTGCCCGCCGATCAGGTTGCGAACGTCGCCCTTGATGTCGTCATGCAGGTAGGAAATGCGCGCGGAGAAGGGGCCGACCGACGGCAGATCGAGCGAGATCTTCGCGCGCTTGGCATCGTAATTGCCGTAGGACACGGTGCCGCGCACGCCGAATTCACCGCGCGGCGCGGCGGAGACGATGCTGATCGCGCCGCCCGTCGCGTTCCGCCCGAACAGCGTGCCCTGCGGTCCGCGCAGCACCTCAACCCGCTCGATATCGGCCACCTCGAACACCGAGCCGACGACCCGGCCGATATAGACGCCGTCGACATAGATGCCGACCTTGGGATCGACCGCGACGATCGTGCTGCCGGATGAAATGCCGCGAATATTCACCGTCGGCACCGTCTGGCGCCCCTGCGTGTTGATCTGGAGGCCGGGCGCAATCACCGACAGGTTGCGGATGCTGGTGATGCGCAGGTCGGTCAGCTGCGCGGCGGTGACGGCGGTGACCGCGACGGGCACGTTCTGGAGATTTTCCTCGCGCCGCTGCGCGGTGACGACGATGTCCTGCAGCGCGTTCGCCTCGGCCGGCTGCTCGCTCGGCACCGGCGTGGGAGCGGAGGCGGGTTGCGCCCAGGCCGCCGACGCGCCGAACACCGAAACGCCCGCCAGCAGCGGTGCAAGGGCCATCGCCTTCATCTCTTCTCTCCCTTTTTCCCGACCAGATCTTGGCGCTGGCTTGCGGGTTCTTCTTCGCCGGACACAGACGATGGTGTGGAGTGCGACGGCACCGCTTGGCGTCCCCGCCGCCCGTCCGCACGCCCCGCTGCCCCACTTCTCTGCCCTCGGGTGAGGTGAGCCATGCGGAAATGTCTCCGCAACGCTGCCGCGTATTTTTCCGGATCACCGGATTGCTCGGTTTCCGCGGCATGTGGCGGGTGCAATCGCGTTATACGTATGGCATAAATGAATGCCTCGTCCGGGTGGAACGACTTGAGCGGCAGATCCGGCGCCGGGCGCACGGAGGGATGCATGAAACTCGGTTTTCTCATCAAGAACGGCACCGTCGTCGACGGTACGGGCGCGCCGGCCTATCGCGCGGACGTTCGCGTGACGGACGACGTGATCAGCGAGATCGGCCCCGACCTGGAGCGCCGCGGGCGCGAGCAGGTGATCGACGCGACCGGCTGTTACGTGGCGCCAGGGTTCATGGAAACGCACAACCATTTCGACGCGCCGATGTGGTGGCTGCCCTCGATGGAGCCGATGCCCGGCTACGGTGTCACGACCTCGATCAACGGCAATTGCGGTTTCGGCGCGGCGCCGATCAGCGCCGATCCTGCGGTGAAGGCGGAGGCGGTGAAGATCTTCTCCTTCTTCGAGGATATTCCGGAGAAGCCCTTCCTTGAGCGGCTGCCATGGGACTGGCAGCGGTGGAGCGAATATCGCGCCTCGCTGGAGCGCAACGTCAAGCTGCCGCTCAACTTCGCGGCCTATTGCGGGCACATCCCGCTGCGCCTGACGGTGATGGGGCTGGAGGCGTGGGATCGCGCCGCGACGCCGGACGAGATCGCCCGCATGGCCGAGCTGCTCGACGACGCGCTGGGCGCAGGCGCGATCGGCCTGTCGACCAACTTGCTCGACAATGACGGGCAGGATCGGCCAATCCTGACCAAGAAGGCGGACGATGCCGAGTGGAGTGCGCTGCTCGACGTGCTGGAGCGGCATCCGGGCAAGGTGCTGCAGGTGATCGTCGATTACGTCATGCGCGTCGATGCGCCGCAATCGATGGAGCGCGTCACGCGGCTGGTGCGCGGCCGCAATGTGCGCGTGCAGGTGACCGGCGCGGTGCCGACGCTCGCCTTCCAGGATCGGCTCGTCTCAGGCGCGCTCGACATGCACGAGGCGCGCAAGGCCGAGGGACTGGACGTGTGGGCGGGCTATCATCACGTCGCCTCGACGATCCTGATCGGCTTCATCAACTCGCTCGTCTGGGCGCAGACCAACAATTACGTCTGGAACGAGATCATCGAGGAGCGCGACGAGCAAAAGAAGCTCGCCATGCTGGCCGACCCGGAATGGCGCGCGCGGGCACGCGCCTCATGGGACAGCATCCGCGACGTCTCGCGCGCCAAGAGCCCCGATGCGTTCGAGTTGTTCGACAGCGAGACCAATGCCGGGCCGACGGGCATCCTGCTCAGCCAGTTTATGCGCGAGCGCGGCTACGATCATCCGTCGGATGCGCTGGCCGACTGGGTGATCGACAATGGCGTGCACTCCAACCTGCGCATGGAGGAAGCCGCCAAGCATGACGCGGCGATGCGCTATGTGTTCGATGATCCGAAGGCGATCGGCAACATCTCGGACGCAGGCGCGCACGGCAAGATGTTCTGCGGCATCGGCGACAATGTGCTGCTGCTCACCCGCCATGTCCGCGACAAGAACGACCTGACCATCGAACAGGCGGTGCATATCCTGACCGGCCGCATCGCCGACTTCTTCAACCTGCTGCCCGAGCGCGGCACGCTGCACGTCGGCAAGAAGGCGGACATCACCGTGTTCGACCTCGACGAGATCGAACGGCGGCCCGAATTCAAGCGGTTCGACGTGCCGGACGGGGAGGGCGGCGTCACCTATCGCTACAGCCGCGATCCGGCCCCGATGCGGTTGACCCTCGTCAATGGCGAGGCGACCTTTGTGCGCGGCGAGTTCACCGGCAAGTTTCCGGGCAGGATCGTCACGGCGGAGGCCCCCGGCCGCACCGCGCAGCTTCAGGCCGCAGAATAAGCGGCAGCGACCAAGGAGAGCGATGATGGACACCAAGTTGCAGGTCAGCGAGGCCGACCTCGCTTACTATAACGGCGCGGCCAAGGCGCACACGACCGAGAGCTCGACGCTGATCAGCTCCTCCCCCTATCTCAACAATGCGCAGCTGCGGGAGCTGATCGCGCAGGAGATGCTGCGGCGGAACGGCCCCGATCTGCCCAATACCGCCTTCATCCCCAATGTCGTCGGGCTGATGAACCAGATGGAGGATTATGCCCGCATCACCCAGCTGTTCGAGGAGGAGAAAGCGCGCCTGCCCGCGTTCAAGGCGTGGCTGGACGGGCGCAAGAATTCGAACTTCACCATCGAGGAGACCAAGGGCGCGGAGCCGGGCACGCTGCGCGCGGTGATCTACGACTTTCTCGCCAATAGCGGCTACGACATGGACCATTTCTACAAGGGCATGAAGGTCGAGACGGATCTCGAATTCTACCGCAAGGAACGCGTCCACACGCACGATATCGAGCATATGATCACCGGGTTCGAGACGAACCATGGCGGCGAGCTGGCGCTGCTCACCGCCAACAGCCGGGCGATCTATCGCTATTTCACGCCGGAACTGGCCAACTACATGTTCCGCACGCAGACTTACCTTCGCGCCAAGACGATCATGAAGGCGGGCCTGTTCTATCCCGAAAGCGCCGCGCAGATGCAGGATTTCGAGGATATCGGCGCGGCACAGGGCCGGGCGTGGAAGCATCCGCTCTTCATCGTGCCGTTCCGCGACTATCTCGACTGGCAGGTGCGCGACATCCGCGAGGAATTCGGCATCATCGATGTGCTGCCGTCCGGCTACTGGGCGCACACCACCGCATTCAGCGAGGATCCACGGCGCGAGGTGGCACAGGCCGCTGAATAAACTCTGGCCGACGGGCAACAAAAAGGGGCGGCGTCCACTGCGGACGCCGCCCCTTTTGCATGCGGGCTATTCCGCGGCCTGCGCGAACGCCTCGGCTGTCTCGTAACCGGCAATGCGGCCGGGATAGGCGCCCGTGAAGCTGCCGCCGTCGAAGATCGGCTCGCCATGCACCAAAGTGATGCGCATCGGCGCGGCATCGCGCGTATAGCGATATCCGCGGCCGCCCGATCCGTCTGGCACGTCATACTCCTTGATCATCGGCCGCCGCTCGATCTCGTCGATGTGCCACACCGCGATGTCGGCGCTCTTGCCCTCGGCGATGTGGCCGCGGTCCGAAAGACCGAAGAACTTCGCCAGCTTGCCCGTCAGATTATACACCGCCGTCTCGACCGACAGATGCGTGTTGTCGCGCGCGAAGCTGTTGATCAGGTCGATATGGTCGCCGATGCCGCACAACATCTGCGCATGCGCGCCCGAATCCGACACGTTGCCGATCGCATATTCATCGTTGAACAGGTCGACGATCTGCTGGTGCGAGGCGAGCGACATGTTGAAGCCGAGCGTGGAGCCGATGCCATTTTCCAGCACCCAGTCCGCCAGCACGTCGGACGGGTGCGTGTTGCCGCCGCGCGCGTCGATCACGTCTCGGAAGGTCACGTCGGAGCCGTAGGGCCCGACACGATACTGGCTGTCGCGCATGATCACCGTCTCGGGCTTCCGGAACATCGCCTGGGGATACATGTCCTCCCACGATGCCCGCGCCCGCGCGCGCCAATCCTCGCTCGCCAGCATCTCCAGCTTGCGCGCGGCATTGGCCTCGCGCGCCAGCTCCGCCCAGGCCAGATTGTTGATCTGCGCGAAGGTGAGGGGGCTGTTGAAGTTGATCATCGTCGCCGGCGGCACGTGCGTGAAGGCGGTGTAGAGCGGCAGCCCCTCACGCTTGTAGCGCTCATGCTCGTCGATCAGCGGGCCGATGCCGCGTGCGATCTGATAGGACAGGAACGGGACGCCGCCCCAGAGCGTGCGGAACTTGCGATGCTTCACCAGCGGCTCGAACCGCTTCATGTCCTCGACGCCGACGAACTTCTGGAAGGAGGAGATGACGATCTCGAACGTCTTTTCCGGATAGTCGTCGAGCACGTCGAACAGCGCGGCGAACTCCTTGTCCTCGGCCAGCAGCGACGGCACCGGATTGCCCTGCGCGTCATAATCCAGCGTGTTGCTGGAAAAGCCGATCGCGCCCGCATCCAGCGCCTCGCGCAGCATCGCCGCCATTTTCGCGATCTCGTCGTCGGTCGCCGCGCGCGTGGTCGCGTCGATGCCCATCGCGGCGAGGCGGAGCGCCTGGTGGCCGCAGTAGAATTCGAAGTTGATCGGCACCTTCAGATGGCGCTGCATCGATGCGCGATATTCGCCCCACGTCTTCCAGTCCCACGGCAGCTGCGAGTGGAAGGGTTCCAGCGGGATGTCCTCGAAGAAGGAGAAGATGCCGATCATCGCATCGCGCGCTTCCTTCGTCTCGGGCACGGGGGCCGCGCCGAAGCCGCAATTGCCGTTGATCGAGGTGGTGATGCCATAGCCCGGCAGCGGGAACATGTTGGGCATCCACCACATCGGCGCATCATAGTGATTGTGCGTCTCGATGAAGCCCGGCGTCACGTAGCAGCCGGTCGCGTCCACCACGCGCTCCACGCCCTGGCGCTCCAGACCGGCCGCCACCGCGACGATCTTTCCGCCCGACACGCGCACGTCCGCCTTGAACGGCGGATTATTCTGCCCGTCGATGACGGTGCCGCCCTTGATCAGGATGTTGTAGCTCATCTTGCCTCTCCACCTCGCCGCCCGGCTGCTCTGTCCGGACGGTGACAAACCTTCGTGAGTCGCTATGCCCGGGCGCTCGACAGATGTGGCGCAGGCCGCGGGAAGTAGTCTCGGAGAGTTCTCCGCAATGGTCAAGTGCAATCCATGAAGGCCGCGCCGCATCACATGCGCGATGTCGCGCAGGCCAATTACGAGCGGCTGATCGAGGTCGCCCGCGCCGCGCTGGCCGCCGATCCCGCCTCGTCGCTCAATTCGATCGCCAAGACGGCAGGCGTGGGGCCGGGCACGCTCTATCGCCATTTTCCGACGCGCGGCGCGCTGATCGTCGCGGTCTACCGGGCCGAGCTCGAGCAGGTCATCACCATCGCGCGCGATCTCGGCGAGCGGCTGACCCCGGTCGAGGCGCTGCGCGCCTGGTGCCACCGGCTGGTCGAGCTGGCGCGCCAGCAGCACGGCTTCGTCGAGCTGCTCCATGCCGTCACGACCGAGCAGGAGCGGCACGAGGCGCATCTGCCGGTGCTGGCGGCGATCTCGCACCTGTTCGACGCATGCCGCGCCGCCGGAGCCATTGCCGGCGACATCGACGCGATCGACCTGCAACTCGCGCTCAGCTTCATCTGGCACGTCCGCTCGGAGGAGGGCGAGCGGCGAGCGCACCGCGTGGTCGATGTGGTGCTCGACGGCTTCACCGCGCAATCCGTCTGAGCGGTGGCGGCAGCCTGCTTTGTCAGCGCCTTGTCGGCGAGATCTTATATCCGGTCTGTGCCTCCCAGCGGGTGAACCAGGGCTGCAATTGTCTTGCGCGGAAGCCGGGCTCGGCCGCGATCGTCTCGCCGATCACCAGCGGTTCGCTCCCGCCGGCCGGAGTCCGTGGCCAGACCGGCAGCCCCGGCCCGTTCGGATCGCCGCTGCGCGCGAAATTGAGCAGGTAGTTGTGCAGCGCTCGGGTCACTGCCCGATCCTGTTCGCCGGACGGCGGCGTGGTCCGCCCCCCGCCCTCGAAGCCGAACCAGCGCCGGAAATCCGCGCAATGCGGCGCACCGGGCTGCTCGCCGCGCTCGGCCTGCGGCACATGATCATAGTGATAGGCCCAGGATGGTGCCCCGCCATTGGCCGCCAGCGTGGCAAGGCCGATCGAGCCGCTGGTGAAGATGAAGTCGGTCTGCACCTGACGCAGCAGCTCTCTCGCGTCGAGCCGGCCATAAGCCGGCGCCAGCGCCGCGAAGTCGATGTCGAAGCGCTGTTCCATCGTCGGTCGGTCGAAGCCCATGAGGCCGAACACGCTCGCTTCGTTGCTGGTCGATCCCACCAGCAGCGGGGCCTTGTTCCAGCGATCCGTAGCGAAGGCGACCGAGATGGGCTGCGGCAGCCAGGTGCCGTCGACAACCGCGCCGAAATCGGGCGCGCCCTTGTCGCCAGCCATCACCTGCGCAACGCTGAGCGCCCGCAGTGGCGCCAGCGCCTTCGCGCCCTGCGCCGTGACCCCGACCCGCCCGGCAAAGGCGATTCCTTCCTTCTCAGCGCGTGCGAGCGGACGATCGCCGTTGAACAGGCCGCCGCCCGAATGCGGGCTAGCCTTGGCGATCAAGCCGCGCGCCATCGGTGAGCCGAGCACGCCGTTCACGCCCGAGCCGCCGGCCGAGCAGCCGATCACGGTCACGTTCCCCGGATCGCCGCCGAACTTCGCGATGTTGTCGCGAACCCAGCGCAAGGCGGCGATCTGATCCATCAGGTAATAATTGGAGTGGGCCCGCGGCGCTTCGCTCGTCAGCCCGGGATGCGAGAAGAAGCCGAGGCGGCCGAGCCGGTAATTGGCCGCGACCAGCACGACGCCGTCCTTGACGATCGGCGGGATCGCCCGGTCGATCAGCTCGCGGCCTGATCCGACGAAGTTTGCCCCGCCATGGATGACGAACAGCACCGGCAGCTTTCGCGCCGTCAGATCGGGCGAGACGACGTTCAGGAACAGGCAGGATTCGGCTTGGGGATGTGTCTCGCGCGTCTCCGAGGCGGGCTGCGGACAATCCGCGCCGAAGGCCGTTGCGTCGCGCGTCTGGCGCCACGCGGCGGCCGGGGCGGGCGCCTGCCAGCGCCGCGGGCCGACCGGCGGCGCGGCGAAGGGAATGCCGCCGAAGAAGAAGGCTCCCTCGCGCATCGCCCCGCGCACCGGGCCGGCCGTGGTGGTGACGACGGGTTCGGTCGGTGCGGCGCCAGCAAGCAGCAGCGAGGCGAGCGATAGGGTCCGGAGTGCGCGCATCAGCAGCCGATCCCACGCGCCATGATGGCGCGTGCGCGGGCGCGCACCGGCGCGTCGACCATCGTGCCGTCCACACGCGCAACGCCATCACCGCTGGCCAGCACGCGGCGTGCCCAGTCAAGCTCGTCTGGCGATGGCCGGAACGCCTCGACCACGGGTGCCACCTGCGCCGGATGGATCAACAGCTTGCCCCCGAAGCCGAGCGAACGCGCGTGGCGGGCGTCGTCGGCGGTGACTGCGGGATCGGACAGCGCGGTCGTGACCCCGTCGAGCGGCGCCGAGAGGCCGCCCAGGCGCGCGGCCAGCACGAGTTCGCCGCGGGCGGGCGCCAGCGCCTCGCGAACGTGATCGCACCCGAGATCCGCGGCGAAATCGATCGAGCCGAAGGCGATCCGCGCGACGGATCCCGAGGTGGCGAGGCTCCTTGCCGCGGCGATCCCGTGCGCGGTCTCGATCAGCGCCACCACGGGATGGATCGCAGCGATCCGGGTGCAGTCCGCCACCCGCTCCGCCTTCGGCAGCATGATCGCGGCCAGCGGCAGGCGGGAGACCGCGTCCAGATCGTCTTCGTGCCACGGCGTGCCCGCCGCATTGATGCGGACGAGCACGGGCCGCTTGGTAAAGTGCTTGGCCAGGGCCGCACGCGCCGTCGCCTTGTCCGCAGGTGCCACGGCATCCTCCAGATCCAGGATCACCGCATCGGCCCCGCTCGCCGCTGCCTTGGCGAAGCGTTCGGGGCGGTTGGCGGGCACGAACAGGGGAGCGATGAAGTCGAGCGGGGCGGGCATCACGGTCTCCGATCGGGTCCGTCGGCGCAGACGTCGATGACGATCTTGCCGGCCGCCTTGCGGTCCATCATCAGCCGGATCGCCTGCGCCGCATCGGCCAGAGGGAAGCGGCGACTGATGAGCGGCTGGAGGCGGCCATCGAGAAGCCAGGCATAGAGGGTCGCCATGTTGGCGCGGTGTTGCTCCGGCTCTCGCACGGTGAAGGCGCCCCACAGCACGCCCACGATCGATGCGGCCTTGAGGAGCGGCAGATTGAGCGGGATGGCCGGGATCGTGCCCGCGGCAAAGCCCACTACCAGATAGCGGCCGTTGCGGCCGATGGAGCGGAAGGCGGGCTCGGCCAGCGATCCGCCCACCGGATCGACGATCACGTCGATGCCGGCCGTGCCCTGCGCCTCTCGCAGGGCCGTGCGGAGATCGCCCGCTTCATAGTCGACCAGCACGTCGGCCCCGCGCTCGCGCGCCAGCGCCAGGCGGTCCGGTGCGGAGGCGGCGGCGATTACCCGCGCGCCCATCGCCTTGGCGACCTCTACGCTGGCAAGGCCAACGCCGCCGCTCGCGCCGAGGACCAGTACCGTCTCGCCCGGCTGGACGGCGGCGCGCTGCGCCAGTGCGTGATAGGCGGTGCCATGGGCCATGGTCATGGCGGCGGCCACCCCCAGCGGCACACCGTCGGGGACAGCGATCAGCCGGTCGGCCGCGACCACGACATGCTCGGCGAAGGCGCCGGCAAGCGTCATCGCCGCCACCCTGTCGCCGAGCGAGACACCCGTGACGCCTTCGCCGATCGCATCGATCCAGCCCGCCGCCTCTCCGCCGGGCGTGAAGGGCAAGGGCGGCTGGAGCTGGTAAAGGTTCTGGATGATGAGCGCGTCGGGCAGGTTGACGCCCGCTGCCGCCACCCGGATCCGCACCTCGCCCGGGCCGGGCGAGGGCAGGGGCACGTCCTCGACGATCAGGTCTTCGGGCGCACCGTGTGCGTGGCAGCGGAGCGCCTTCATGCCGCCGTCTCCGCGCGGAAGGCGGCGAGCAGTTCTCCGTAGTCGTCATGCGGATGCATGCGGCTGTGCACGCCGGCCGGCCACGCAGAATAAGGCGTCTGCGCGGGCAGCACGGACCTGTGATCGAAGAAGCCTCGGCGCCGGATGATCTTCCAGGCGCCGCCCCGCCGTTTGAGGCGGTCGACATAGCGCCCTTCGATGAACACGTCCTCCTCGCCCCCACCATCGGCCGTGGCACGGCGCTGGTGGGCGACGAAATAGCTCTGCGCGAGCGCATGATCGCCGGCCACCTCGACCAGCACGTTGGACAGGTGGTGCGCCGCGAAGTGACAGCCCGCGAGGACCCCGGCGGCGAAGGTGACGAACGCCGCCACATCGCCGTTGAACGAGCCGTGTTCGATCCTCGCCTCGGGCCAGTAGCTTGCCTGCACGGCAGCGAAATCCTGCCGGTCGTTCGCATAAGCGATTTCGTATAGCCGGTCGGTGATGGCGAGCTTGGCCTCCACACGGTCCAACCGGCCGGCGCCGTCAAGCTCGTCCGAGGTCATCGCGCTCCTCTCTCCCCGTCTTCTTTCTGCACGACGGTATAGCTTTGGGCTACCCTGTCAACGGCATCGCTCACCCCGACCACGATGCTCAAAGGTAACCGAAAACGAACCTGCAATGCAAAATCTCTTGCTTTCGTAACCAAGGCGGCGTTTGTGTCGCGGCGAGAAGGCCGGGGCAACCGGGCGTGTGTGGCGGGAGAGCGGCTTGCCCGGCGAGACGAACGAGACGGATGGTCCGGTGATCGTAACCGATCTGGGCGCAGTCCGTGGCGTCGTGCTGTCCGGACGTGCGGCTGCGTTCCGCGGCATCCCCTATGCCGCGCCCCCAATCGGCCCGCTGCGCTGGCGCGAGGCGCAGCCGGCGCAGGCATGGTCCGGCGTGCTGGATGCGACCCGCTTCGGCCCCGCCTGCCCGCAGCGCGCCACGCCTGCAGCGCCGCCGGTGCCGCAGAGCGAGGATTGCCTGACGCTCAACATCGTCACGCCCGATCCGGCGGCCAGCGGCCTTCCCGTGCTGTTCTCGATCCACGGCGGCGCCTTCTTCGTCGGATCGGGCCGCTACATCGCGGACAAGGACCTTTCGCCGATGGTGCGTCGCGGCGTCGTGCTCGTCGCGCCCAATTACCGGCTCGGCCGCTTCGGCTTCCTCGCTCACCCAGCGCTCACGCGCGAGGCGGGCCGCGGCACCGGCAATTTCTGGCTAAGCGACCAGCTGGCGGCGCTCGACTGGGTGCGGCGGAACATCGCGCGCTTCGGCGGCGATCCCGGGACCATCACCATTCTCGGCTGCTCGGCCGGTGGATCGAGCGTCAACGCGCTCCTGACGAGCCAGCAGGCGCGCGGGCGGTTCGCGCGCGCCGCGGTCCACTCCGGCGGCGGCCTGTTCAACGCGGCGCGTCCGCTCGCGCGGGCCGAGGAGGAGGGGATCGCCTTCGCCCGCCGCGCCGGCATCGCGGAGGACGACGCCGCTACGCTCGACCGACTGCGCGCGCTGAGCGTGGATGAGGTGCTGGCCGCGGACCCCGGCCCACCCGATTTCGGCCCGATCGTCGACGCCCATCAGATTCAGGCGCCCGTGGCCGTTGCCTTTGCCGGGGAGCGTCAGGCGCCGGTGCCGTTGATCGTCGGATCGACGAGCAACGAGGCCAGCATCTTCGGCATGATGGGCTTCGATGCCGCCACGCTGAAGGCGCGGTTCGACATCGATCTGGCGAAGCTGCGCCCGCTCTACGAGGAAGCCGGACCAGTGAACGACGGCGAGCTGCTGCGGCGGGTGCAGACCGACTTCCTGTTCACCTCGGCCAGCCTCGGCCTCGCCTCGCTCGCCGCGCGCACCGCGCCGACCTGGTCCTACCATTTCGACTATGTCCCGGCCGCCCAGCGCGCGAGCAAGCCTGGCGCGTCGCACTGCGCCGACATGGCCTATACCTTCACCGACGATGCCCGCCGCACCGCCGACGACATGGCGGTGGCGGAGCGCCAGCAGGCTTACTGGTACAATTTCATCCGAACGGGTGATCCGAATGGGCCCGGCCTGCCCGAATGGCCGCGCGCCGCACCCGGCGAGGTGGTGACCATGGTGACGGGCGAGGCGGTGCGGATGGTGCCGGCGCTTCACCGCACGCGCATGGCCTATTGGCACGATCGCTGGGCGCGCGAGACCGGCGCCGCGGTCAAGCCCTGAGCATCGGGGGAGGGGCGGCGTGAAACTGTATCACTGCGGCGGCTCGCGCGGGTTGCGCGCGTTATGGACGATCGAGGAGATCGGGCTGGATTGCGAGCTGGTGTCGCTGCCATTCCCGCCCCGCCGTGCGACGCCCGGTTATACCGACCTGAACCCCGTCGGCACGGTGCCGACGCTGGTCGACGGCGACGTCGTGATGACCGAGTCCAGCGCCATCGCCCAGTATCTCGCCGCCCGCTATGCGGCGGATACGCTCGCCGTCGGCGTCGATGAATCGGATTTCCCGGCCTATCTCGACTTCCTCCACCACGCCGACGCCACGCTGACCTTCCCGCAGACGGTCTACCTTCGCTACGCGGTGCTGGAGCGCGAGCGGGGGCTGGAGCCGGCGGGGCTGCTCTATGCCGATTGGTTCGGCAAGCGGCTGGCCAAGGTCGAGCGGCGGCTGAGCGGCCGGGATTATCTCTGCGCCGGGCGCTTCACCGTCGCTGACATCGCGGTCGGCTACGCCATCCTGCTCGCCGAGAAGATCGGCCTGTCCGATCGCGTGCCGCCGGCGATCGCCGCCTGGTTCGACGGGCTGACCGCGCGACCGGCCTATCAGCGCATGCTGACGCGCGATGCCGCAGCCGTGGTGCTGGCGCCCGGCACGCCCCTTACCTGATCCGAGGAGCGCACAGGATGACCGACGCGCAGCATGGCGTCGACCGGCCGCTCGCCGGCATGACGATCCTGGACCTGCTGGAGGCGCCGCTTGCGGGCGTCACGCGGACTTATGTGGAGCTTGGCGCCCGAGTGGTGCGGCCGGAGCCGGGCGGCGCTTACGCCGGTGCAGCGGTCAACTCGCCCGAGGGGGTGCGCTGGCTCGTCGCCAATGTCGGCAAGACACT
Source organism: Sphingomonas jatrophae (assembly GCF_900113315.1). GTDB lineage: Bacteria > Pseudomonadota > Alphaproteobacteria > Sphingomonadales > Sphingomonadaceae > Sphingomonas_P > Sphingomonas_P jatrophae. Next base: position 1,624,278 of record NZ_FOZG01000001.1, read on the forward strand.
GATCGACGGCACGGATGCTGAGCTGCGCGCCTCCGCCGACCAGGCGGACATGATCGTGCAGGGTGCCGGCGGGCCCGCCGAGGCGCTGCTCAGCGACGGGAGCCGAGCGGCCGTCCCGGTGCTGACGGTGAGCATGTTCGGCACGGGCACCAGCTACGAAGGCTGGCAGGCCACCGATCCGGTGCTGCACGCGCTCACCGGTGAGCTGTCCCGCTCCGGCCTCGCGCCGCGGGCGCCGCTGCTGCCGCCGGGCGAGCTGGCAATGCAGTGCGCGATGGCGCAGGCGGCCTATGTCGGCATGGCGGCGCTTTATGCGGCGAAGCGGACGGGGCAGGGCGACCGGATCGACGTGTCGATGCTGGATGCGGCCGGCCAGGCGCTCGATCCCGGCTACGGCATCTCCGGCAGCGCGACACTCGGGCGCGCGGCGAGCCACCTGCCGCCCGAACGGCCGGTCAAAGGCTTCCAATATCCGATCTTCCCGTGCCGTGACGGCGATGTCCGGCTCTGCCTGCTGGCGCCTCGGCAATGGCGCAACATGTTCGACTGGATGGGCCAGCCGGAAGCGTTCGCCGGTGTGGACTATAACAATACCGGTGTTCGCCAGCGCTCCGCAGCGCTGACGGCAGCGCTCGCCGCGTTCGTGCAGGACAAGAGCCGCGCCGAACTGGAGCGCGAGGGCATGGCGCGCGGCATCCCCATCTCGGGGCTGCTGTCGCTCGACGAATGCCTGAAGGCCCCGCATCTCGCCGCCCGGCAGGCGATCGGCACGGTCCACGATCCCTCGGGCGTGGAGATCCGCTCCCCCGATGGCGTGATCGAGATCGATGGCGTGCGGATGAGCCCGCGGGTGAGCGCCGGGATCGAAGCCGCGGCGATGGCGGCGGATGTAAGCAGCACGGATCCGGCGCGGCCACTCGCGGGGATCAGGGTGCTCGATCTGGGCGTGATCGTTGTCGGCGGGGAGCAGAGCCGTCTGCTGGCGGACCTTGGCGCGGATGTCGTGAAGGTCGAATCCGCTGCCTTCCCCGATGGTACGCGCCACTCCTATCTGCCCACCGGCCTGTCGGTGAGCTTCGCCGCCGGCCACCGCAACAAGCGCAGCCTCGGCCTCAACCTGCGCGATGACGCCGGCAAGGCGCTGTTCTGTCGTCTGGCGGCGAAGGCGGACGTGATCCTGTCCAACTTCAAGCCGGGCACGATGGAGGCGCTCGGCCTCGGCTATGATCGGATCGCCGCGATCAATCCCGGCATCGTCATGGTCGAAAGCAGTGCGTTCGGGAGCACCGGCCCCTGGGCGGGGCGGATGGGCTATGGGCCGCTGGTGCGTGCGGCGGCGGGGCTGACGGGCAAGTGGCGCTACCCCGACGATCCGACAAGCTACAGCGATTCGATCACGATCTATCCCGATCATGTCGGGGCGCGATACGGCACCATCGCTGTCCTCGCGCTGCTTGCCCGTCGGCTGCGGACGGGCAGGGGCGGGCGCGCAGCGATCTCGCAGCTGGAGGTCATGCTCGGCCACTTCGCGGCGGAGATTGCGGGCGAAAGCGTGGGGGTTTCGGCGACGGCAGCGTTGGACGCGCCGTGGAACGTGTTCCGCGCACAAGGCGACGATGAATGGTGCGTCGTGACGGTGCGGGGCGATGCGGACTGGCTGGCGCTGGCGCGACTGCTCGACCGTCCGGACTGGACCGGCACCGCTTATGCGTCCGCCGCGCAACGGCTGGCACAACGGGAGGCGATCGAGCGCGACGTTGCCGCCTGGATGGCGACGCAAGATGCGGAGGGGGCGATGCGGCGGCTGCAGGCCGCCGGCATCCCCGCCGCCCGCATGCTGCGGATCGCCGACCTGCCTGACTTCAGCTATTACCGCGAGCGCGGCTTTTTCCGCGTCGATCGCCACCCGCACATGGACGAACCGGTCATCGCCGAGCGCCGCCATGCGGTGTCGGCGCTGCTGGCCGAGCCCGACACGCGTCCTGCCCCGCTCATGGGCGAACATGGCGCGGAGGTGCTGCGGGACTGGCTGGGCCTGAGCGCGGCAGAGATTGCGGACCTGACGGGGGGCAAGGTGATCGAGCCCGTCTCCGCTGATATCGCCCGCATGGTCGCAGCAGGCGAAGGGCGCGCGCCGGCCTGACGGCGCTGGCTCGGCAGGGCACTGCACGGCCATCCTGAAGATGCGTATGCACGTTCGGGCGCTAGGATCTCGCTTGGGCGAGGCCGTCCATACCGGGGCAAATGAAAGGCCCCGCCACCCCCTTTGACAGGGGACAGCGGGGCCTCGCCGAACAGGTGAGATCAGAAGCGGAAGCGCACGCCCGCCGTGAAGGCGCGGCCGATAAAGTCATAGACCGCGATGTTGGTCGGGATGTTCACGCCCGGGATGGTGCCGGGGATGAGCGGCGGATCCTTGTCGAACAGATTGTTGACCGTGCCGAACAGCTCCATGTTGCCCTTGCCGTGCGGCACGGTGAAGCGGACCGACAGGTCGGTATACCAGAAGGCCTTGACCGAATCGTCGACAAAGGCCGCGGGCAGAACCGGCACCACGCCGCCGCTGGCCAGCAGCGGATTGGCGATGCCCGGCGGAATGTCCAGGCGCATCTTGTGGATATACTGTTCGGACAGGGTGATGCCGAAATTGTCGGTCGAATAATCGAGCGTCAGGTTACCACGCCAGCGCGGGAAGCCGGCCGGATTGCTGCCGACGACACTGACGCCCGTATAGTTCGACAGCGGTGCCCCGGCGAAGCGCTGGGCCACGAACTTGTCGAGGTAATTGGCGTAGAGCCGGACGGACAAGGCGCCTTCGCCGACGCGCGTGCGATAATTCGCATCGATGTCGAGGCCCGCGGTCTTGAGGAACGCGATATTGGCCGGCTGGATGCGCACCAGCGACGGGAAGGCCGTCGGGCTGGTGCGGTCGATCTGCGCGCATTCCGGCGATCCCGTGCCGCCGGCATTCAGGCAGGCGGTGAGGATTTCCTGCGCGGTCAGCTGCTCGATAAGGTCGTCAACCTTGATGCGGTAATAATCCACCGACACCGAGAAGCCCGGCAGGAAGGAAGGCGAGAAGACGCCGCCGATCGTCAGCGTCTTGGCGACCTCCGGGTCCAGATCACGGTTGCCGCTGGTGACGCTCGCCACGTTCAGATTCTGCCCCGAGCCATAAGCGCCGGAGGCGGAGCGGGCATCGTTGACGATGCCGATGCCGCTCTGCGGGCCGGAGAACAGCTCGAACAGGTTGGGCGCGCGGATGTCGCGCGAGTAGTTGGCGCGCAGCAGCAGGTCATCGACCGGCTTCCACGTGCCGCCCACCTTCCACGTCGTCACCGAGCCACTGGTCGAATAATCGGTGTAGCGGACGGCGCCGTTCAGGCTCAGTTCCTGGAAGAAGGGCGTGTCCTTCAGGATCGGAACCGCGACTTCGCCGAACACTTCCTTGACGTTCAGGCTGCCGCGCGCCTGGCCGACATTGGTCAGCCAGTAGAACAGGGCACCCGCCGGCACGTTGCGCAGGCCCGCGAAATAGGCGCTGCGCTCCGCCGTCGTGTCGAGGAGCGAGGGATCGGCATTGCTGACCAGCCGCAGCGTCTGCTTGCGATATTCGCCACCCACCGCGAAATCCACCGTGCCTGCTGGCAATTCGAACGCGCTGCCGCTGATGCTGGCGACGACCGAATCCTGCTTGGTCTTGGCGCGGTAGCGCGACGTGCCGGTGGCGTAATCATAGCCGGCCGGTGTCGCCGCAGCGGGATTGCCGGCGAACACGTTCATGGGCGAGCAGCCCTGGAATTGCGAGGCGAACTCGGTCGTCAGCACGCGACAGGTGGGCGTGCCATTGACCGAGACGACGTCGGTCGCCGCGTAAAGGGCGCGATTGTCGTAAAGGCCGTCGACGCGGCTGTTCAGCGTGGAATCGCCATGCGTGTACGACGCCTGCCACTTGAGCGTGCCGAGCGAGCCGGTGAAGCCGCCCGTCGCCAGCCAGAAATCGGTCTTGTTGCGCGCGACCGGCTGCGGCTGCCCGGCATTGTACTGGCCGACCTGCACGAAGTCGCCCGCGGTGGGCAGCGTTGCACGGATGGCAGCAGGCAGGAACGGGTTGTCGCGATAGACCGTCACCGTCTGGCTGGGCGGCACCAGCGCATTGGCCTGCGTGATGAAGCGCAGCTCGGACCGGGAATATGCGCCTTGCGCGAACGCGGTGATGTCGGGCGTTAGCTCATAGCTGACGCGACCGAACGTCTGATAATTTCGGCTCGGCACGATCGCGCTGGTGTTGCTCGGGATCTCATAGCCGTCGCCGCCCTGCTGGAAGCCGGTGGTGCCGGTGGGCTGGCCGAGATTGAACGGCCGCGTGGTGCCGTCGGAGTTGATCACCTGGCCGACGAACGGATTGCCCGCGACGCTGGAGCCGACGATGCGGCCGTTGCCCGCCACCGCCGAGATGCGCACGTTGTTGGCGATGGTGTAGGGATTGACCTGCGTGCCCGGCGCGGCCGTGCAAGTGCGCTGCTGCGCGCCCGCGGCGGCACTGCACAGCGCGTTGTTGCTGCCGACATAGACCGCGTTGAGGCGGCCGATTGCCCGCTCGTCGCGGTCCATGCCCTCGTTGTTGAAGAAGTCACCGCTCAGCAGGACGTGGCCCTTGCCGCCGCCGAAGTCGAAGCCGCCGGCAAGGCCAAGGCGCTGGTTGGCGTTGTAGCCGCGCTGCGCGACGCCTGCCTGCGCCACGCCCTTGATGCCGGTGAAGTTCTTGTCGAGGATGAAGTTGACGACGCCGGCGACGGCGTCCGAACCCCACTGCGCCGATGCGCCGCCGGTCACCACGTCCACGCGCTGCATCAGCAACTCGGGGAGCACGTTGGTGTCGATCGTGCCGACATAGGTCGTCGGCGGCACCCGGATGCCATCGAACAGGATCAGCGTGCGCAGCGGACCCTTGGGATTGTTGCTCGGAATGCCGAGGCTGCGCAGGTTGAGGATGTTGCCCTGGATCGGGAAGTTGGAAAAATTGCTCGCCGAGCGCGCTGGGCTGAGCGAGTTCGAGAATTGCGGCAGCTTGTTCAGCGCGTCGGGAATGCTGGACGGCGTGGAGCGCAGCAGATCATCGGTGCGCGCAACGGTGACCGGGGTCGGCGCGGTATAGCCGTCGCGGACGATGCGCGATCCGGTGACGACGACATCCCCGCCGGCATTGGAGGGCGTGGCGGGATCGGAGGTGGTGCTGACGGTGCCGGGTGGGGGGACCGGCTGCCGGTCGTCCGCGACCTGCACGCCGGCTGCTGCCGACGGCGGAACCGCGGCGGCGTCCTGCGCCCATGCCGGCGCACTGGCGCCGGCCACACCCGCGCTGCTCAACAGAATGCCGACTAGACGACGCATCTATCCCTCCCCGGTTTGCTGATGGCCTCAGCACATTTATATCCTGCTGTGCAGATTTGACGGAATTCCTCCCGCTGTCAACGAAAAACCCGCCTAAACTTGCACAGTCGTGCAAGTTGCTGCGCGTCACTCGTGCGGCGGGCGCCGCAGCCCGGACGGTCAGGCGGTCACGGCGTCCGCTTCGAGCAGCTGGCGCATCTGCTGGCGGCCGGCGACGAACAGCAGGGCCGCCGGGATCAGCATACCCAGCACGATCACGACGAGCGACGTGCCCACCGCCTGCGGGCTGCCGAACACGTGATCCGTGAGGTAGCCGACCAGCGCCGGGCCGACGGACATGCCGATCAGCCCTGTCGTCAGAACGTAGATTGCCGACACGCGGCCGCGCAGGGCCTGCGGTGTCACGACCTGCGTCGCCGCCGGGCCCATCGACGCGGTCGCGAGGATGAACGTCATGTAGCAGCCGAACATCACCACCGTGACCCACGGATTGCTGGCGGTGAGCGCGATCAGCGCACAGGGCGCGGCGATGGCGATCGCGATGATGCACCAGAAGAGCGGGGCATCGCGCCTGCCCGCCTTGTAGAAGCGGTTCACGATGGCGCCGTGGAGCGGCAGGCTGAGTGCGGCCAGCATCTGCGCCACGCCCAGCACCACGCCGATCTGCGACGTCGGCCAGCCGTGCACGCGGGCGAAATAGGCGGGCAGCCACAGCTGAAGCGAAATCGTGCTGGTATAGGCCATGCCGAAGCCCAGGAAGATGCCCCAGAACAGCCGCTTGTGCCGGCCAAGGAAGCGTATCGCCTCGCCATAGCCGGCGCCGCCGGCGGGCGTCGCGCGCGCCTGCCGCACCGGTTCCGTGACCAGAAGGACGAGAAAGGCCATGGCGATGCCGGGCACGCCGGTGAGGATGAAGGCCTGTTGCCACGGCGCGAAGCTGGCCATGAGCGGCCAGTGCGAGGCGCCGCCCGACAGGACGAACTGGACGAAGGGGCCGCCAAGCAGGAAGACGATGCCCGCCCCCATGATCCCGCCCATGACGAAGACGGACATGGCAAGTGACAGGCGGGACGGCGGAAAGCTGTCGCCGATGATCGAATAGGCGCCCGTGGAGAAGCCCGATTCCCCGCCGCCCACCAGGGCCCGCGCCACCGCCAGCGCCGCGAATGTCGACGCCATGCCGCATGCCGCCGCACCCACGCTCCACACCAACACCGACAGGAACAGCACCCACCGCCGATTATAGCGATCGAGCGCGAGGCCCACCGGAATGGCGAAGAGGCAGTAGAGCACCGCAAAGGCCGGACCCTGGAGCAGGCTGATCTGGAAGTCGGTGATGCCGACATCCTGCTTGATCGGATCCACCACCAACGCGATCAGATAGCGATCGGCGAGGGAGCGGATGTAGAGGATGAAGAGGATGGCGACGCTGAGCCATGCCAGCGCCGGGCGGGGATATCGGCCAGCGGCGGGGTCCTGAACGCTCACCGCGCCGTTCCTTTCGCGCGCACGATGCGGCAAGGCGGCGATGACGGCATCTGTCCGGGCACGTGCGGCGGCTCCCTCTCGGCTGCCGCGCTTTTCCGCGGCTTGCCGCCACCATGCCATGCCCGGCAGGACATGCCCACCTACTTTCTGCACTTCAGGATAATATTGAGGCGCCGGTGAACCAGCAGCCTGGGTGCGCGGTGTGGACACGCCGTGCGCCGCAAGAATGTTTGACTTGGCTTAGAATCTGCACGACAGTGTAGAAAAGATGGATGAGGATGTGCGCGTATGAAGCTGAAGCACCGGGTACTGACGGCGGCTGCCGCGATGGTGCTGGCATCCGCCGCGGGCGTGGCGGTGTCCCAGCGCGCCGGCACTCCGGACGGGGCAGACTGGGCCGCTTACGGGCGCACCTCGGAGGAGGATCATTACAGCCCGCTGGAGCAGATCAACGCGGGCAACATTTCCCAGCTCGGCCTTGTCTGGTTGGCTGACGTGGACACGTTCGACAGCTTCACCGCGCCTCTGGCGGTCGGCGGGGTGCTCTACTTCGGTGTCGGCAACAGCGTCGTGACCGCGATGGACGCCGCCACCGGCAAGCAGCTCTGGCAATATGATCCCGAAGTCGCCAAGGTTGCGGGCCACAAGATGCGCGCCGGCTGGGGCACGCGCGGCATCGCCTTTTCACAGGGCCGTGTGTTCACCGCCACGCGGGACGGGCGGCTGATCGCGCTGGATGCGAAGAGCGGCAAACAGCTCTGGTCGGCGATGACGCTCGATCCCAAGGACGACGCCTATATCAGCGGGCCGCCCTGGGTCGCGGGCGACAAGGTGGTGATCGGTTTCGGCGGTGGCGATTACGGGCCGGTGCGCGGCTATGTCACCGCTTACGACATCGCGACGGGCAAGCAGGCGTGGCGCTTCTACACGGTGCCCGGCGATCCGAAGAAGGGCCCGGACGGGGCCGCATCGGACGACGTTATGCCGATGGCAGCGAAGACGTGGACCGGCGAATGGTGGAAGCTGGGCGGCGGCGGCAATGTCTGGCACGCCATGGCCTATGACGCCAAATATGATCGCGTGTATCTCGGCACGGGCAATGGCTTTCCGTGGAACCAGAAGATCCGCAGCCCCGGCGGCGGCGACAATCTGTTCCTGTCGTCGATCGTTGCGCTGGATCGCAAGACGGGCAAGCACGTCTGGCACTATCAGGTTAATCCCGGCAACACCTGGGACTTCAACAATGCGATGGACATTCAGCTCGCCACGCTGACCATCGATGGCCGCCCGCGCGATGTTCTTCTCCACGCGCCCAAGAACGGTTTCTTCTACGTACTCGATCGCGAGGACGGCAAGCCGATCTCGGCCGGCCAGTTCGCCCCCGCCAACTGGGCAAGCGGCATCGACCTGAAGACCGGCCGCCCCATCGAGAACCCCAAGGCGCGCTATCCCGGCGGCGAGCCGTTCGTGATGTTCCCGTCGCCCACCGGCGCGCACGCCGTGGAGACGATGTCGTTCAACCGCAAGACCGGCCTCGTCTACATTCCGGAGATCGAGCAGCAGCGCGTCGTGGTCGATCCGCCGAACTTGGCGGAGTGGAAGTACAAGCCCGGCATGTTCGTCAATACGGGGCTGGGCGCCCCGCCGCCGGGCATCAAGCTGCCGGCGGGCGGCAGCAATCTGGTCGCTTATGATCCGGTGGCGGCGAAGGTGCGCTGGAAGGTGCCGCAGAACGGGCTGCTGAACGGCGGCACCATCACCACGGGCGGCAATCTCGTCTTCCAGGGGCTGAACACCGGCAAGTTCGTCGCCTTCGCAGCGGATACGGGCAAGCAGATCTGGTCGTTCGATGCGCAGAACGGCATCCTCGGCAATGCCATCACCTACACCGTTCGCGGCAAGCAATATGTCACCGTCATCACCGGCTTCCGCTCCAGCTTCGCCAACACGCCGAACTGGGACTATCGCGAGCAGCAGCGCCGCGTGCTGACGTTCGCGCTGGGTGGCAAGGCGAAGCTGCCGACGGTGGAGCCGGTGGAGCAGCCGATCCAGGACGATCCCGATTTCGCCGTCGATGCGGCCAAGGCGAAGATCGGCGCGGGCATCTACAATCAGAGCTGCGTAATTTGCCACGGTGCGGGCATGATCGCCGGCGGCGCCGCGCCCGATCTGCGCAAGGCGGGCTCGCCGCTCGACGCCGAGGCGTTCAAGGCGATCGTGCATGGCGGAGCGCTGATGGAGCGCGGCATGGGCAAGTTCGACAATCTGTCCGACGCCGAGCTGGAAGGCATACGCCACTACATCCGGCAACGCGCGCGTGAGACCGCGCCGACCACCCGTGCGAACACGGTGGCCACGCCGAAGTGAGCCGCAGGGACGAACGACGGCAGCTTCGTCTCGGCATTGCCGGACTTGCCCTTGCCACGGCGGGGATCGTCGCTGTGGCAGGGATGCGGCCCGGCAAGGCGCCGGCGCCGCCGCCGGGCGGGCGGGATTGGGCGCGCTATGGCGGCGATGCCGAGAACCACTACAGCCCGCTCGACCAGATCAACCGCGGCAACGTCGCGCGGCTCGGCCTGGCCTGGTCGCTCGATCTGGATGATGGGCCGAACGCCATGAGCGCGCCGCTGGCGGTGGATGGCATCGTCTATTTCACCACGGGCTACAGCGTGGTGCATGCGGTGGATGCGCGCACGGGGCAGCGGCTGTGGCGGTTCGATCCGCAGGCGCCGGAACGCGCCGGGCGCAAGATGCGCGCCGCATGGGGCAGCCGCGGCATCGCCTTCGCGCGCGGGCTGATCTTCACGGGCACGATCGACGGCCGGCTGATCGCTGTCGACGCGAAGACGGGGGCGCAGGCGTGGAGCGTGCAGACGCTGTCGCGCGAGGACGAAAGCTACATCACCGGACCGCCCTGGATCGCAGGCGACAAGGTGGTGATCGGCTTTGGCGGCGGCGATTTCGGGCCGGTGCGCGGCTATGTCACCGCATATGACATCTCGACCGGCAAGCAGGCGTGGCGCTTCTACACGGTGCCGGGTGATCCGAAGAAGGGGCCCGATGGCGCCGCATCGGACGACGTCATGGCGATGGCGGCCAAGACGTGGACGGGCGAGTGGTGGAAGTGGGGCGGCGGCGGCACCGCATGGCACGCCATGGCCTATGACCCGAAACGCGAGCTGATCTTTATCGGCACCGGCAACGGTGCACCGTGGAACCGCAAGGTGCGCAGCCCCGGTGGCGGCGACAACCTGTTCCTGTGTGCGATCATCGCGCTGGATGCCCGCACCGGCAAGTATCGCTGGCACTATCAGGTCAATCCCGGCGAGAGCTGGGACTATAATGCGGCAATGGATATCGAGCTCGCAACGCTCGAGATCGACGGTCGCCCGCGTGACGTGGTGATGCAGGCGCCCAAGAACGGCTTTTTCTACGTTCTCGACCGCGACACGGGCAAGCTGATCTCTGCCGAGAAGTTCGCCCCCGCCAACTGGGCGACACGGATCGACAAGGCGACCGGGCGGCCGGTGGAGACGCCGTTCGCCCGCTTCCCCGGCGGCAAGCCGGTGGTGATCTACCCCTCGCCCGTGGGCGCGCATGCGGCCGAGGCGATGGCGTATAGCCCGCGTACGCGGCTGGTCTACACGCCCGCTTACGATCAGGCGCGCGTCTACGTCGACGCGCCGGATCTTGCGGCTTGGCGGTTCAAGCCGGGGCAGGTGATCAACAATGCAGTCGGCGTGCCGCCGCCGTCGATGACGCTGCCGCCCGGCAAGAGCGCGCTGCTCGCTTGGGATCCGGCGCGGCAGCGGGAGGTCTGGCGCCTGCCGCAGGTCGGCCAGCGCACCGGCGGGGCGACGGCGACGGGCGGCGATCTCGTCTTCCAGTCGCAGGCGGACGGGATGTTCAAGGCGTTCGACGCACGCTCCGGCAAGGTGCTGTGGTCCACGGACATCCAGAATGGCGCGCAGGCGCAGCCGATCACCTATCTCGTGGACGGCCGCCAATATGTCACCGTCATGGCCAGCTGGCGGGCGCAGGGGCCGAGCGGCCGCGTGCCGGAATATGATTATTACTCTACCCGCCGCCGCGTGCTGACGTTCGCGCTGGACGGCAAGCGGCGCCTGCCGCCCGCCGCGCCCGTGACCCCGATTGCCGACGATCCCGCGTTCAAGGTCGATCCGGCGCTGGCGGATCGGGGCAAGCCGCTCTTCGCCGCGCATTGCGCCATCTGCCACGGGCCGGCCACCATGTCCGGCGGCGCCGCGCCCGACCTGAAGCGCGGGGGTGCGCCGCTCGCCTATGACTCGCTCGTGGCCGTGCTGCGCGACGGCATGTTGGTGCCGCGCGGAATGCCACGCTTCGAGGAACTGGCGCCGACCGACATCGCGGCGCTCCAGCATTACATCCGACAACAGGCGCGCCTCGCGCTGGTCGCGAAGGGTTCGCCCGCGGCCGCCACGCGCATGGCGCAGGACGCCAGGAGACTCCATGCAGATCAATGAGGTGACGCGGCTGGACCGTGATGACCAGGTGGCGGTGGTGACCGTCGCCTCTCCGCCGGTCAACGCCCTGTCCGCGGCCGTCCGCACCGGCGTGGCCGAGGCGATGGCCATGGCTTATGCCGATGCGGAGGTGCAGGCCATCGTTTTGATCTGCGAAGGGCGGACATTCTTCGCGGGGGCCGACATCACCGAGTTCGGCAAGCCGGTGGTGGAGCCGAGCCTGCGCCAGCTGCAGGTCATTGTGGAAGATGCGCCCAAGCCTGTCGTTGCCGCGATCCATGGCACCGCGCTGGGCGGCGGCCTCGAACTCGCGCTGGTCGCCCATTATCGCGTCGCCGTGCCCTCGGCGAAGCTCGGCCTGCCGGAGGCGAAGCTGGGGCTGCTGCCGGGGGCCGGTGGCACGCAGCGCCTGCCGCGCGTCGTCGGCGTGGAGCGTGCGCTGGAAATGATGACCGGCGGTGAGCCGATCCCGGCCGCTGACGCCGAATCGGTCGGCCTTGTCGACAGGCTGGTGCCCGAAGGGGCCCTGCGCGAGGGGGCGATCGCGTTCGCGCGCGAGAGGATCGGTGCCCCGCTCGAAAAGATCCGGGATCGGCCGCTGTCGCTCCGGCCGGGGCAGGTGGAGGCGTTCCGCCAGGCCAACGCCAAGCGCTTCCGCAATCTTGCCGCGCCGGAGGCGATCATCCGCTCGGTTGAGGACGGCGCCGCAATCCCGTTCGACGAAGCGATGGCGCGGGAGAGGGAGCTGTTCAACGAATTGCTGGCGGGCCCGCAATCCGCGGCGCTCCGCCACGTTTTCTTCGCCGAGCGGCAGGCCGCCAAGGTGGACGGGCTGCCCAAGGGAACGCCGACGCGGCCGATCACGCATGTGGGCGTGATCGGCGCGGGCACGATGGGGGGCGGCATCGCGATGAACTTCGCCAATGCCGGCATACCGGTGATGCTGGTGGAGACGCGCGCGGATGCGCTCGAGCGCGGCCTCTCCGTCATCCGGCGCAATTACGAGAACAGCGCACGGAAGGGGAAGCTGACCGCCGCGCAGATCGAGGAACGGATGGCGTTGCTGCAGGGCACGCTTGCCCTGGACGAAGTCGCCGCCTGCGACCTGGTGATCGAGGCGGTGTTCGAGCAGATGGACGTGAAGCAGGATCTCTTCCGCCGTCTGGACAGGATCGCGAAACCGGATGCGATCCTCGCCAGCAACACCTCCTATCTCGATCTGGACGCCATCGCCGCGGTGACCTCGCGTCCCGAGCAGGTGATCGGCCTGCACTTCTTCTCGCCTGCGAATGTCATGCGCCTGCTGGAGATCGTGCGCGGCGCGAAGACGGACGTCGGCGTGCTCGCCACCGCGGTGGAGCTGGCCAAGACGATCCGGAAGGTCGGCGTCGTGGTCGGCAATTGCTACGGCTTCGTCGGCAATCGCATGCTTGCCGCACGTCACGCGCAGGCCGAGGCGCTGGTCAACGAGGGGGCGATGCCCTGGGACGTCGACCGCGTCATCCACGGCTTCGGCTTCGGCATGGGGCCGTTCGCGATGCGCGATCTGGTCGGGCTGGACGTCGGCTGGGTGCGGGAGAAGTCCACCGCCTCGACCGTGCGGGAGGTGCTCAACGAGATGGGCCGGCACGGGCAGAAGAGCGGCGGCGGCTATTACGATTATGACGACCGGCGCAACGCCACGCCCTCGCCGATCGCCGAACAGGCGGTGATCGATTTCTCGGCCAAGCTCGGCATCGAGCGGCGGGCGGTTTCCGACGATGAGATCCGCGATCGCTGCATTCTTGCGATGGTCAACGAAGGCGCGAAGATCCTGGACGAGGGGATCGCGCAGCGCGCGTCGGACATCGATACGGTATGGATCAACGGCTATGGCTGGCCGCCATACCTCGGCGGTCCGATGTTCTGGGCCGACCGGCAAGGCCTGCCCGCCATTCTCGACAGGCTGCGCGCGCTGCAGGCCGCGCATGGCGAGGCATTCAGGCCGTCCCCGCTGATCGAGCGGCTGGTGGCCGAGGGCAAGGGGTTTGCGGACGCATGATGCAGCCGGGACGTGTCGCCATCACCGGCGTCGGGGAGACGCCGATGGTGCGCGCCAGCAAGCAGTCGCTGCTGGAGATGACGGTGGAGGCGTCGCTGGCGGCGATCGCCGATGCCGGGCTGAGGCCGCAGGACATTGACGGGTTCGTCGTCAACCGGAACAGCCACTCGGCCGACGAGCTCGGCTTCGCGATGGGGATCGAGCGGCGGCCGTTCAGCGCCATCACCGACACGGTCGGGGGCACGGGGCCGACCGGCTCCGCGCTGACGCTGGCGCAGCTCGCCATCGAAGCGGGGCTCTGTCGGCATGTGCTGGTGCCCTATGGCTTCCAGGCGACGCGGCCGGGCGGACCTTATGGCTTTCACTCGCGCGAGCCGCTGAAGGCAGACCTCGAGATGCCGGTCGGCTTCTTCGGCCAGGCGACCTATTTCGCCGCGATGGCGAACCGCTACGCCCACGAATATGGGCTGAGCGAGGAGCAGCTTGCCGCCGTCTCCATCACCTTCCGCAAATGGGCCACGCTGACGCCCGGTGCGCAGAAGCGCGAGCCGATGGATCTCGACGCCTATCGCGCGAGCCCGATGATCTCGACGCCGTTCCGCGTGGCGGATTGCTGCCTGATGACGGACGCGGGCGCCGCCTATGTCGTCAGCCGTGCCGATGCCGCCGCGGATGCGCCGCATCCGCGCGTGCTCGTGCAGGGTCTTGGTCTCGGCACGACCGGCTATCCTCAATCGATCATGTTCACGCAGCCGGCCTCGATCTTCGACTATCCGGGGCGGGAGTCGGCGGCGCAGGCGTTCGCGATGGCGGGCGTCGGGGCGAAGGATCTCGACCTCGCGCAGATCTATGACGGCTTCAGCATCTCGGCGCTGGTGCAGACCGAGCAGCTCGGCCTGTGCGACGAAGGCCAGGGCGGGCGCTTCTATGCCGAAGGCCATGCCATGCCTGGCGGGCGGATGCCGGTGAACACCAGCGGCGGCCACATGTCGGGCGGCTATCTGCCCGGCATCACCCTCCTGATCGAGGGCGTGCGTCAGCTGCGTGGCCAGCGCGGAGAGGCGCAGGTGCCGGACGCGAAGCTTTGTGCGGTGACCGGCCTCGGCGGCAATTCGCACGCCACAACCATCCTGGCGAGGAGCTGAGAATGGGCATTCCGATCCAGCCCCCGCGTTTCGACACCGACCTGCTGAAGCCCTTCTACGAAGGTCTGGCCAAGGGCGAACTCTGGCTGACCGCCGATGCGGAGACCGGCGCCTGGATCTGGTATCCGCCCGAGATCGTGCCCGGCCGGCCCCATGCGACGCTCGCGTGGCGGCGCGCCAGCGAGACGGGCGTGGTCTACACCTTCACGCGGGTCGAGCGCAGCCTGCTGCCGGGCGACCACAAGGCGGAGGTGCCGTTCACGGTCGTGCTGGTCGAGCCGGACGACGCGCCCGGCTGCCGCGTGCCGGGCCTGTTCGTCGCGGCGGACGAGGCGAGCGTCGCGTGCGGGCTGAAGGTACGCCTGCATCCGGTGCAGGCGGGCGATCACGTCGTGGCAGGCTTCGCGCCGGCGTGACGACGTGCCTCTCGCCGGCGGGCTCCGGCGAGAGGCAGTCTTCAGCGCGCCTGGAAGGCGCGGCGCATCGCGTAATAGTCGTCGTCGGGCATGCGTTCGCTATGCTGGCCGGCAGGCCATGCCGCATAAGGCGTCGTTGCCGGCACGACGGTGGAGTAATCTGCCAGACCGCGGCGCTGGATGATCTTCCACACGCCGCCCCGCCGCTCGAACCGGTCGAGATAGCGGCCTTCGAAGAAGGCATCCTCCTCGCCGCCGGCCTTGGCGTCGCGCCGGTGGTGCGCGAAATAGTAACATTCGCTCAATGCCTGATCGCCCTTCACCTCGATCGCGACGTTGGAGATGTGGTGCGCGGTATATTTCGTGCCGCGCAGGACCTTGAGCGCGAACCCGGCAAACTCGACCGAGCGGCCCTTGAACCCGCCATGGTGATGCTGCGATTCCGGCCAGAAGCAGCTCAGCAGCAGCGCCTCGTCGATCCGGTCGTTGGCCCGGGCATAGTCGAACAGCACCGACTGGCAGGCGTCCTTCGCCTCCAGCCGGTCGAGCCGGGCCGCGGCATCATCGCGCGGCGCCGCCTTCGCAGCGGACGCCGCGGCAGCGAACCCGACGGGCAGCGCAACAAGGCTCCAGAGCGAGCGGCGGCGCAGGTTGGGGCTTTCCTCGGTCATCCCGTTCTCCTCAGGCCGCCAGCGCGGCGGGTTGGCCGTCGGCCAGGCCAAGGTCGACCAGCCGTGGCAGCACCGCCTTCTCGAACAGGCGCAGGCTGGCCCAGGACAGGTCCGGGTCGATGCCGCCGAGCAGTGCGTGGAAGGTCAGCTGCCCGCCATTTCCCAGCGCCTTGGCGATCTCGACGCACTCGTCGGGCGTCACGACCTTGATGTTGGGCATCTTCTTCAGCTCCTCCACCGTCTCGGCCGCGGAGTAGCGGGTGCTGCCCTCGCCACGCTCCTTGGCCCATTCGGCATAGGTGTTGAACGCATAGGCGATGTGCGGCGCCAGCAACGGCCAGTCCCGCTCGGGATCGTCGCTGACGTAGAGGAAGCTCGGGCCGGGGGTCACCAGCTCCTCGGGCGGCGGGAAGCCATGCTTCTCGCGTTCCTCCTTGTAGATGCGGAACAGATCGGGCGTGCCGGGGAAATATTGATAGCCCTTGCGCGCCGCGCGGAGCGCAGACTTCTCCGTCGATCCGCCCATGTAGATCTTGGGGCCGCCGGGCGTGTAGGGCTTCGGCGTGACGCGCACAGTGCGGCCGTGATATTCGAACGGCTCGCCCGTCCACGCCTTGGCGCAGGTGTCGAGCGCCTCCGTCTGGATGGCGAGGCGCTTGGACATGTCCTTGCCGAACATCTCGAATTCATGCGGTCGGTATCCCATGCCGGCGGTGAAGACGAGCCGCCCCTTCGACAGCAGGTCCAGCACCGCCAGATCCTCCGCCAGCCGCAGCGGATCGTGCATCGTGACGACCAGCGCCGAGAGGTGGGCGAGGATCGTCTGCGTGCAGCCGAGGATCGATGCCGCCTGGATCATCGATGAAGGGCAGTAGCCGCCCTCCGCCCCGTGATGTTCGGCGAGATAGACCTGCTTGAAGCCGAGCTTGTCCGCCCACACCGACTGTTCGATGGCGGTCCGGTACAGCGCCTCATGCGGCGCGCCGAACTCGGCGCGGTTCATGTCGTAACGAAGATTGAGTTCCATGAATTGGCTCCGGGAGGAGGATGTCACGCCGCGGCGCTGGCGGGCGCGACGTGTTCGATGGCGATGCGGCGGCTGACGAGATCGTCGATCTGCTCGGGCGTGAACCCGGCCTCGCCAAGGATCTCGCGGGTATGCTCGCCCAGTCGCGGGGCCGAGCCCTTGCGGATGCCGGGGGTGCGATCCAGCCGGTTGAACAGGCCGAACTCCCGAATGTGGCCGTAGATCGAGGCCTTGTCCTCGAACACGCGGTCGGTCTGCTCGGCCCAGGGCTCGTGCAGCACTTCCTTCACCCACGAGGTTTCGCGCACGATCTCGGCCGGCGCACCCGCTGCGTCCAGCGCCGCGAATGCCTCCGCGGCAGACTTGCCTTGGAAGAAGGGTGCGACGATCGCCTGCAGCGCCGCATCGTTGGCGGTGCGGTCGCGCGGGGTGGCGAAGCGCGGGTCGGCAGGCAGGTCCGGCTGGCCGATCCCGCGGGCAAGGGCGGCGAAGCCTGCATCGTCGCGCGCGCAGATGCACACCCAGCCGTCGTCGGCCCGGTACATGCGGTCGAGCGCGCTGAAGCCGGTCTGCCCCTTGTCCAGCCGCATTCCGTAGACGACGCGGTTTTCGCCATCGAGGAAATGCTCGGACGTGGTCCACAGGCTGGAGTGGAGCTGCGGGCATTCGACATAGTCGCCCCGGCCCGTCCTGGCGCGGTTCTCGAGCGCCATCAGCACGGCGGCGGCGCCGAGGAAGCCGTTATTGTAATCCTCGTTGCCGAAGACGGAGCGGGTGGGCGGGTTACCTTCGCCGCCGCCCTCGTAGAGCAGGCCGGTCCAACCGCTGACCAGCGGCGCGAAGCTCTTCAGGAGCGCCTTGGGGCCGCGTGAGCCGTAGCCGGGCAGGTAGGTGAAGATCAGCCGCGGGTTGAGCGCGGACAGCGTCTGGTAGCCGATCCCCAGCTTGTCCGCCTTGCCGGGGCGGAGATTGTGCATCACCACGTCCGCGCTCTCGACCAGCTTGTGCGCGGCGGCGAGCCCTTCCGGCGACTTGAGGTTGAGCACGATGCCCCGCTTGCCGCGCTGAGCCGCATCGAACACGTCCGGCAACGGGCGCATCTGGTCGCCCTCCGGCGTCTCGACCTTGATGACGTCGGCGCCCAGGTCGGACATGAGCCGGCCGGCAAAGCCGCAGGCGAAGAAGGACGAGAAATCGAGGACGCGCAGCCCCTCGAGCGGGTGGCGCACCGTGCGGCCGGTCGCCTCCACCCTGGCCGGCGCGCGGGCGAGCAGCGTCTGGAGCGCGCCATTGTCGGCACCGATGGCGGGGGCAGGCCCGGGCAGGTCCGGCTGCGCATCGTTGAAGCGCACCGCGGGTGCGGCCTGACGGATGGTGCCGAAATCCGGATCGGCGATGTCGATGCGCTGGCCGACGAACTCGACCTGATCGTCCAGCAGCACCTCGGCCGGTTCGAGCACCGGCAGCGCGGCGACGTCGGCAGCCTGGAACAGGCGGATCCATTCGTCGCGCGGCTTCGTCTTGGTCCGCTCGAAGATCTCGACGCGGGCGATCCGATACTCCTCGTCGTTCAGCGGCGTGGCCATTTCCGGCCCCTTCACCTGCTGGATCCGATCGCCGAAGCCCAACACCTCCATGGCAGAGCGGAAGCCGCCGGGGCCGCCGGTGTGGATCTGCATGAACAGCCCGTCGGCGCACTCGAACATGCCCGTGACCAGGCGGGTATGGCCGAACCGATCCATCGCGCCGGAATCGGCCGTGCGGATGTAGGAGAGCCCCGCTTCCTGCCACCAGTTGTTCATCGGCGACTGTGCCATCATCGCATCCATCAGCGATGCGCGGACGGTCTGCCCCTCGCCGGTCTCACGCCGGGCGCGGATCGCGGCAAGGATGCCGATGGCCGCCAGGAAGGCCTGCCCGTAATGCAGCGCCGGGTGGCCCGGATACATGGGGCCGGGCCGGAACGAGCTCGCCTTGTCGACCATCTGCCCGAGCCGCGCTGCGGCCAGCGACTCGCCATAGGGCCGGTCGGCGAACGGCGTGTCGTCGCCATAGGCTTCGAGCACGGTGACGATCAGGCCCGGCTGCTCGCGCGCGAGCGTCTCGCGATCGAGGCCGAGCGCCTGCGCCTCCGCGGTCGGCAGCGAGTGGATGAAGATATCCGCCGTGGCGACCAGCGCCTTCAGCGTCTCGCGCTCGGCAGCATCCTCATAGGCCAGCTCGACGCTCCGCTTGCCGCGGTCCCACGCCTTGCGGGTCAGATCGTGCGCGAAGAAGGCGCCGCCATGCGGCTCGACCTTGATCACCTCGGCGCCGTGATCGGCCAGCAACATGCCGACGATCGCGCCCGTCATCACCCGCGACGCGTCGATGACCACCAGAGACTGCAACGGTCCGGCCATGTCGATCCTCTCACCCCGTCGGCCTGGCGCGCATCGGTAGACCGAGGCTTCGCCAGGCATATCCTTGGCCGCATCTATCACCGAAGAGGGCGGGGAAGTGCAAGGCAATTTGGCACACCTGTGCAAATTGACATCCCTCTCCCACGCGGCGATGCTTGAACCGCCATGCGGCATGGCCCCCCACAGATTGGTCGAGGTCTCGGGTGAGGAGAGGAAGCGTGCGAGACGAACTGACCGCCATGCCCGACGAGGAGGCCGCCCACCTGCTGGCGCTGCCGGCGGAGGCCATGCTGGCCGAGGCGGAGGCGTCGACGCTGGCGGTGCACGGCGCTGTCGTCACCTATTCGCGCAAGGTGTTCGTGCCGCTGACGCGTCTGTGCCGCGATGTCTGCCACTATTGCACCTTCGCCACCACACCGAAGCAACTTGGCGCGCCCTTCCTCCCGCGCGAGCAGGTGCTGGAGATCGCGCGCGCGGGTGTCGCATCGGGGTGTCGCGAGGCGCTGTTCACGCTCGGCGATCGTCCGGAAGACCGCTATCCCGCCGCACGCGCAGCGCTGGACGCCGGCGGCCATGCCTCGACGCTTCACCTCCTGCGCGACATGGCGGCGCTCGTCCTGGAAGAGACCGGGCTGCTGCCGCACCTCAATCCGGGCCTGATGGACGAGGCCGCGCTGAGGATGCTACGGCCGGTCTCCGCCTCCATGGGGCTGATGCTGGAGACGGTGTCGGAGCGGCTGTCTACGCGCGGTGGTCCGCACTTCGGGTCGCCGGACAAGGCGCCCGCGGCGCGCCTCGCGGTGATCGACGCCGCCGGCCGGGCAGGCGTGCCGTTCACCACCGGATTGCTGATCGGCATCGGCGAGACGCGGGCCGAACGGCTCGATGCGCTGCACGCCATCCGCACGCTGCACGAGCGGCACGGCCACATCCAGGAAGTCATCATCCAGAACTTCCGCGCCAAGCCCGGCACGCGGATGGCCTCGCATCCGGAGCCGTCGCTGGCCGACCATGCCTGGACGGTCGCCGCGGCCCGGCTGGTTCTCGGGCCGGCCATGTCCATCCAGGCGCCGCCCAACCTGCACGCCGCCGAGGCGCTGGCGACGCTGTTGCGCGCGGGCGTGAACGACTGGGGCGGTGTCTCCCCTGTTACGCCCGATCATGTGAACCCGGAGGCGCCCTGGCCGCACCTCGCCATGCTGGATGCGGCGACGCGCGGGGCGAAGCGGACGCTGCGCGAGCGGCTGGCCATCGCCCCTGCCTTCGCCAAGGCGCCCACGGCTCGGCTGGAGCCGGCCATCGCGGTGCGGGTGCGCCGTGCCGTCGACGGGCGCGGCCTGCCTGTGGTGGATGGCTGGCGCCCGGGAACGGACGTGGCGATGCCGTCGCTCGCAGCGGTGGGCAGCAGCGCGGACGCGCGCCGGGTGGACGCCATCCTCTCCCGTGGCGAAGCGGGATCGCGTCTCAGCGAAAGCGAGATCGTCCGCCTGTTCGCCGCAGACGGGCCGGAGGTGCCGCGCATCTTCGCCGCAGCCGACCGGCTGCGCGCGCAAGTGGTGGGCGATACCGTCACCTTCGTCGTCAACCGCAACATCAACTATACCAACATCTGCCTCTACAAATGCGGGTTCTGCGCCTTCTCCAAGGGCAGCACCAAGGCGATGCGCGGGCCGGCCTATCGGCTCGATCTCGACGAGGTCGGACGGCGCGCGGCCGAGGCGTGGGACCGCGGCGCGACCGAGGTGTGCCTGCAGGGCGGCATCCACCCCGATTATGACGGCAACACCTACCTGTCCGTGCTGGCGGCGGTGCGCGCTGCCGCGCCCGACATCCACATCCACGCTTTCTCGCCGCTGGAGGTGACGCACGGCGCGACGACGCTCGGCCTCCAGCTCGCCGACTATCTGGCGCGGCTGAAGGCGGCGGGGCTGTCGACCCTTCCGGGCACTGCGGCGGAGATCCTCGACGACGAAATCCGTGCGATCATCTGCCCCGACAAGCTCGACACCGCGGCGTGGATCGAGGTGATGCGCACCGCACACCGTGTCGGCCTGCGCTCCACCGCGACGATCATGTTCGGCCATGCCGACGATTATCGCCACTGGGCGCGACACCTGCTGCGCGTCCGCGACCTTCAGGCAGAGACCGGCGGCTTCACCGAATTCGTTCCTTTGCCCTTCGTCCACATGGAGGCGCCGATGTGGCGCAAGGGCCAGGTCCGCTCCGGCCCGTCCGCGCGTGAGGCGCTGCTGATACAGGCGATCGCCCGGATCGTGCTCTACCCGCTCATCCCCAATATTCAGGCGAGCTGGGTCAAGCTGGGCGAGGCGGGCGCGCGCGCTGCGCTGGACGCCGGCACCAACGACCTTGGCGGCGTGCTGATGGACGAATCGATCACGCGCGCAGCAGGCGGCGTGAACGGCCAGATGTTCGATGCCGCGCGCATGGCCGCCGTCGCCGAAGCTGCCGGGCGACCGCTCCGGCAGCGCACCACCCTCTATGCGCCTGTGCGCCGAACCTACTCGGGAGACTTGAATGACGACTGCCGCTGCATCGCCTGACGCGACCATCGCGATCATCGGCGGAACGGGAAAGCTGGGGGCCGCGATCGGACGGCGGCTCGCCAAGGCGGGGCGGCGCGTGATCCTCGGCTCGCGCTCGGCGGAGAGTGCGCAGGCGAAGGCCGCGGAGCTGGGCTTCGGCCTGACCGGCCTCGGCAATGCCGAGGCGGCGCAGGCGGGCGACGTGCTGATCGTCACCGTTCCATTCTCGGCACAGGACGCGACCCTGGCGGAGATCGCCCCGCATGCGGTGGGCAAGATCGTCTGCGACACGACGGTGCCGCTGGTGCCGCCCAAGGTGATGCGCGTGCAGATGCCGGGCGAGGGCAGCGCGGCGCAGCGGGCGGAAGGATTGCTGGGCGAAGGCGTCACCGTCGTCTCGGCGTTCCACAATGTCGCCGCGCACAAGCTGGCCACCGACGACGATATCGGCTGCGACGTGCTGGTGTTCGGCGACGACAAGGCAGCGCGGAGCGTCATCGTCACCCTGGCCGACCAGGCCGGCCTGCGCGGCCTTCACGGCGGTGCGCTCGCCAACTCCGCGGCGGCGGAAGCGCTGACCTCCGTGCTGATCTTCCTGAACAAGACCTACAAGGTCGACGGTGCAGGCGTCCGCATCACCGGTGAACTGGTCCCGCCGGCGGACTGATCCAAGGTCAACGGTGCAGCGAACGCCGTTGCGTGCGAAGGCGATTGACAGGGGGGCGGGAGCCGGTCATTTCTAACCAACAATGCAGATTTATCTGCACGAAAGGAGAGAGATGTCGGCCATTCCCGTGCATGTCCCGCCTGAGCTGGTCCGCGACTTCAGCTATTTCACCGGCCCCGGCATGTGCCCGATGCGCGGTGGCGACCCGCAAGGCGCGCTCGCCGGCCTGCATGACGGTCCGCCGGTCTTCTACGCACCGAACAACACCTATGATGGCTATGGCACATGGGTGTTCGTGCGTGCGGAGGATCAGCGCCGCGTGCTGCAGGACGCTGAGACCTTCTCCAGCCATCGCCGCATCTTCGAGAAGGCGCTCGGCTATGACCTGCCGACCATCCCGCTCGAGATCGATCCGCCGGAACATGGCGCCTATCGCTCGCTGTTGAACCCGCTGCTCAGCCCGCGCCGCGTGATGGCGATGGAGGCGGCGAACCGTGCGCGGGCGATCGAGCTGATCGAGGGCCTGCGCGACAAGGGCCATTGCGAGGTGATGGAGGATTTCGCCTTCCCCTTCGCAGTCGGCGTCTTCCTCGAATTTCTCGGCCTGCCGCAATCGCGCCGCCAGGAGTTTCTCGGCTGGGCGGACAAGCAGTTCCACGGCACGCCAGAGGAGCGCGGCGAGGCGATCCGCACCGTCATCGCCTTCATGGGCGAACTGGTGGAGCTTCGCCGCCGCGAACCGGCGGACGACTTCATGACCTTCGTCGTCCAGGCGCAGGTGAACGGGCGGCCGATGACCGACAAGGAGGCGATCGGCATGGGCGCGCTCCTGTTCGTCGCCGGGCTGGACACGGTGGCGGCGGCGATCGGCTTCGACTTCCGCTATCTGGCGGAGCATTCGGAGGCGCAGGCGCGGCTGCGCGCCGACCCTTCCGGGGTGACGCTGGCGGTGGAAGAGCTGCTTCGCGCCTTTCCGACCGTGCTGATGACGCGGATCGCGGCGCGCGACACCGAATATGACGGCATCGTCATCAAGGCGGGCGACCGTGTCTCCTGCCCGTCGATGGTGGCAAATCGCGATCCGGCCGAGTTCACCGATCCCAACCGCATCGATCTGTCGCGCGAGGATAATCGCCACGTCGCCTTCGCCTACGGCCCGCATCGCTGCCTGGGATCGCATCTTGCCCGGCGTGAGCTGGTGATCGCGATGGAGGAGTGGCTGCGGCTGATCCCGACCTTCCGGATCCGCGAGGGGACGGAGCCGCTGACCTATGGCGGCCACGTCTTCGGGATCGAGGATCTCCAACTCGAATGGTGAGGGCGGCGTGATGCGCATCGAGGTGCTGCGGGAGAAATGTCAGGGCCATGCGCGCTGCTGGGCGCAATCGCCCGACATCTACGGCTTGGATGACGAGGGCTATATTCTGCCTGGAGACATCGATGTGCCCGACGAACGGAAGCGGGCGGCATGGCTGGGGGCGAAATCCTGTCCCGAGCGGGCGCTGGTCATCCACGACGAAGGTGAAACGTCTCGCTGAGTCGGGGTGGGGCGGCCTCGATCCTGAGGCGTGCAGCCGACGTGCGGGCGGCGAAGCGTCGGAACTCCTGGCGGAAATGACGGGCCGGGCAGCGCCAACAAAGCAGTTGCGCCTCTTTCAATTCTATACCACAATGCAACTTTAGGACATGCGGAGGGGAGAAGATGACAGGTGCGTCGCTTGACGCCCTCCGTGCCGAGGCACGCGAGTGGCTCGCAGCCAACTTCCCGCCGTCGCTCGCCTTCAAGAACCCCGTTCCCTACCAGAATCACGCGCCTTATGCGGAGGGCGATGCCGACTGGCGGCTGTGGCGCGATCGCATGGCCGAGAAGCGCTGGGGCGCGCCGGGCTGGCCGGAAATCTATGGCGGTGCGGCGCTGGATCGTGCCGGCATCAAGGTGCTGGCCGAGGAGATGCGGCGCATCGGCGCGTTCAATCCGATGAAGATGACCGGCTATACGATGCTCGGTCCGACGCTGCTGGAATATGGCACGGAGGCGCAGAAGGCGCAGCATCTGCCGGGGATCGCCAGCGGCCGCGTTCGCTGGTGTCAGGGCTTTTCGGAGCCGGGCGCAGGCTCGGACCTCGCTTCGCTGCAGACGCGCTGCACCGACATGGGCGACCATTGGCTGGTCGAGGGGCAGAAGGTCTGGACCTCGGGGGCGAACCATGCCGACTGGTGCTTCGCGCTCGTGCGCACGGATACGAGCGTGAAGCAGCGCGGCATCAGCTTCCTGTTGATCGACATGCGCTCCGAAGGTGTCGAAACGCGGCCGATCACGCTGATCAGCGGGTCTACCCATTTCTGCGAGATGTTCCTGAACGCGGTGAAGGTGCCGAAGGAGAATCTCGTCGGGCGGGTCAACGAAGGCTGGGGCGTCGCCAAGCGCCTGCTCCAATTCGAGCGGGACAGCCTGTCCGAAGGCCGCGGCGAGGGCCGCAGCCTGCTGCCGATCGCGCGCGACCGGATCGGGGTGAATGCGGCGGGCGAGCTGGCCGATGCGGATCTCAGGACGCGGCTGGTGGGCCATGCCATGCGCGCCCACGCTTACAATCTCACGCAGGACCGGATCGGCGCGGAGGCCAAGGCAGGCCTGCCGACCGCGCAGCTGGTGCCAATGCTGAAGAATCTCGGGTCCGACGTGGCGCAGATGCGCGCGGAGCTGGTGATGGAGCTGCTGGGGACGCGGGGGCTCGGCTGGTCCGGCCCCGGCTTCACCGACGAGGAGATGGAGGCGGCCCGGCAATGGCTGCATGCGCGCGCCTTCTCGATCTACGGCGGCAGCTACGAGATCCAGAACAACATCGCCGCGAAGCGCACGCTCGGTCTGCCCGATCCCAAACCGATAGGGTGCTGACATGGCCGTGTTGACCGAGGAACAGGCCATGTTGCGCGACATGGCTTCCGAATGGGTGCGCGATCGCGCACCGGTGACCGCCGCTCGGGCGGCGGCGCGGAGCGAGCAGCGCTACGATCCCGCCTTGTGGGCCGAAATGGCCGGCATGGGCTGGTGCGGCGTGCTGGTGCCGGAGGCGCATGGCGGCGCGGATTTCGGCTGTGTCGGCTTCGGCATCGTGCAGGAAGAACTCGGCCGCACGCTCGTCGCCTCGCCCTTGCTGTCGACCGCACTGATCGGCGCCAGCGCCATCCGGCTCGGCGGAAGCGCGGAGCAGCAGGCGAACTGGCTTCCCCGCATCGCGGCGGGCGAGGTGGTGGTGGCGCTGGCCGTGGAGGAGGAAACGCCCGACGCAGGCACCGCCGCCATGCTCACTGCGGGCTCGGAGGGCTGGCGGCTCGATGGACGCAAGACGCCCGTGCTGGATGCGCTGGCCGCCGACCTGCTGATCGTGTCGGCCCGCGACGAGGATGGATCGCTGCGGCTGGTGACGGTGGATGCCGCGGCCGAAGGCGTCGGGATCTCCCCGCTCGACCGCCTCGACGGCCGCGATGCCGCGACGATCGACTTCGCCGGCGTCCCGGTGGACCGTGCCGCCGCGCTGGACGGCGGGGCCGAGCTGCTGGAGCATCTGCTCGACCGTGGCCGCGCCGCACTCGCCGCCGAGATGATGGGCACCGCGGCACAGGCATTCGAGACCACGCTCGATTACCTGAAGACGCGGGTGCAGTTCGGCCAGCTGATCGGCTCGTTCCAGGCATTGCAGCACCGCGCCGTCGCCATGCAGGCGGAATTGATCATGACCCGGTCCGCCGTCGAGGCGGCGCTGGCGGCGATCGATGCGGGAGCCGAGGACGCGTCGATGCTCGTCTCGCTTGCCAAGGCGCTGGCCGGGGACACGCTGCGCCTGATCGCGCGCGAGATGGTGCAGATGCACGGCGGCATCGGCATGACCGAGGAGCATGACGCCGGGCTCTACTTCAAGCGCGCCGCCGTCACCGATGCGACGTGGGGCCATGCCGGCTTCCACCGCAATCGCTACGCCCGGCTGGCCGGTTACTGAGGGGATAGGCATGCGTTCGCGCGAAGTGCGGC
This sequence comes from Sphingomonas jatrophae, assembly GCF_900113315.1. GTDB lineage: Bacteria > Pseudomonadota > Alphaproteobacteria > Sphingomonadales > Sphingomonadaceae > Sphingomonas_P > Sphingomonas_P jatrophae. The sequence goes on from NZ_FOZG01000001.1 coordinate 1,650,607, forward strand.
TGGAGCGGCGCCCCAATGGAGCGCCGGTGGCCGAGGATTTCTCCTTCGCAGAGGTGCAGCTGCCGCCGCCGGGGCCCGGCGAGGTGCAGGTCCGCAACCTGTGGATGACCATGGATCCGGCGATGCGCGGCCGGATGAGCGAGGCCCGCAGCTACGTGCCGCCGTTCGAGCTGGGCAAGGCGATGGAGGGACCCGCAGTCGGCGAGATCGTCGCCTCGGGCGATCCGGCGTTCGCGCCGGGCGATCTCGTCTGGTCGCGCCTCGGCTGGCGGGAGGGCTTCATCGCGCCGGTGACGAAGGTGGAAAAGCGGGAGCGCGACCTGCCGCCGCAGGCCTATCTCGGGTTCGCCGGGATGACGGGCCTGACGGCGTGGGTGGGCCTGCTCCATGCCGCGGCCCTGAAGCCGGGCGACGTTGTGTTCGTCTCGGCCGCGTCCGGCGGCGTCGGCTCGGTCGTCTGCCAGATCGCCAAGCTGATGGGGCACAAGGTGATCGGCGCGGCGGGCGGCCCGCGCAAGCAGGCGTTCCTCACCGACGTGCTCAAGCTGGACGGCGCGATCGACTACAAGGCGGAGCCGAGCCTTACCAAGGCGCTGGCACGGGCGGCGCCGGACGGCATCGACGTCTATTTCGACAATGTCGGCGGAGAGCATCTGCAAGCCGCGCTGGCGATCGCCAACAAGGGGGCACGCTTCGCGCTGTGCGGCATGATCTCGCAATATAACAGCACCGAGCCGTCGGCCGCACCCCGCAACCTGACGCAGGCGGTCACCAAGGAGCTGCGCCTGCAAGGCTTCATCGCGCTCAACCATCTCGACAAGATGGACGCCTTCCTGGCGGACGTCCGCAGCTGGCATGCCGCTGGCCAGCTGGAGCAGGTCGAGACGGTCTATGAGGGGCTGGATCGTTCGCTCGACGCCTTCAACGGTCTGTTCAACGGCGAGGGCCTCGGCAAGATGCTGGTGAAGCTCGGCTGATGTACGATCTGCTGAACGGCATGCGCGTGGTCGAGGCAGCGGCGTTCATCGCGGGGCCGAGTGCCGGCATGCAGCTGGCGCAGATGGGTGCCGAGGTGATCCGCATCGACCAGATCGGTGGCGGGCCCGACCATAAGCGCTGGCCGCTCGCGCCGTCCGGCGACAGCCTCTACTGGGAGAATCTCAACAAGGGAAAGAAGTCGATCGCCATCGACCTGACCCAGCCGGAGGGACGGGAGCTCGCGGCCGCGCTCGCAACCGCGCCGGGCGATCGGGGCGGGCTTTTCCTCACCAACTTCCCGGTCAGGGGCTTCCTGTCCTACGAGGCGCTGTCGGCACGCCGCGCGGATCTGGTCTGCGTCCGCGTGATGGGCTGGGCCGACGGGGCGCCCGCGCTCGATTACACGATCAACGCGGCGGTCGGCGTGCCGTACATGACCGGGCCCAAAGGGGGCGACGTGCCGGTCAACCATGTCTTTCCGGCATGGGATTTCATCTGCGGCGCGCAGGCGGCCTTCGCGATGGTGGCGGCGGAGAGCGCGCGCCGGCGGACGGGGCAGGGGGCGGACGTTCGGCTGGCGCTGTCCGACGTAGCCGCCGCCTGCCTGTCGCAGACCGGCCAGCTCGCCGAGACGCTGCTCAGCGGCGAGGATCGGCCGCGCATGGGCAACGACCTGTTCGGCGCGTTCGGGCGCGACTTCGTGACGGCGGACGGGCACCGGCTGATGCTGGTGGCGATCACGCCCAAACAATGGGGCGGGCTCGTCTCGGGGCTCGGCATCGGCGATGCCGTGGCGGCGGTGGAGGTCGAGACGGGTGCGGCCTTCGCGCGGGACGAGGGTGCGCGGTTTATTCACCGCGAGCGGCTGTTCCCGTTGTTCGAGGCGGCGATCGGCGCCCGGCCGGTGGAGGCGATCGCCGCAGCCCTGAACGCCGCCGGCGTCACCTGGTCGGAATATCAGCCGCTGTCGCAGGCGGCGGGCGATCCGCGCCTGTTCGCCGGCAACCCGATGTTCCAGACGATCACGCATCCAAGCGGCCTATCCTATCCAGCCGCCGGCCCTGCCGTGATGCTCGCAGGCATTGATCGCGGCCCGATCGCGCCCGCGCCGCGGCTGGGCGCACACAGCGATGAGGTGCTGACCGGGCTGCTCGGCCTGTCCTCGGGCGCGATCGGCGCGCTGCACGACAAGGGTGTGGTGGCATGACGATCGACGCGGGAACGATCGCGCACTGGCAGACGTGGGTCGGCCGGCAGGAACAGCGCGAGGAGATGGTCGATCCGGAAGCGCTCCGCCGCTTCGCCGCCGCGCTTGGCGAAGAGCTGGACGTGGAGCGGCACTGGCCGTCGCTCGGCCACTGGGCGTTGTTCCTGCCGGTGGTCGGTGCCGATCAGGTGGGCGACGATGGCCACCCGAAGCGCGGCGGCTTCCTGCCGCCGATCACGCTGCCGCGGCGCATGTTCGCCTCTGCGGAGATCCGCTTCACGGGGAGGCTGGCGCTCGGCGCGCCGGCCACCCGCACCTCGACCATCCGGGACGTGCGGCACCGAGCAGGCGGCAGCGGCACGCTGGTGCTGGTGGATGTCGAGCATGTCATCGCCCAGCGCGGCACCAACCATGTCGTCGAGCGGCAGACCCTGGTCTATCGCGAGGCGGGCGGGCAGACGCCGCCTGTGACCGCGGGCGAGCCGGGATCGGGCGAGATCTGGACACCCGGCGAGGCGGACCTGTTCCGCTTCTCCGCGGCCACGTTCAACGGCCACCGCATCCATTATGACCTGCCCTATGCACAGGGGGAGGAAGGCTATCCGGCGCTCGTCGTCCACGGCCCGTTCACCGCTGCGCGGCTGTTCGGCCTTGCGCGCCGGACGGAGGGCGAACCCGCTGCCTTCGCCTTTCGCGCGCAGGCGCCGATCTTCCTCGGGCAGCCGGTGCGGCTGGCGGCAGGCGAGCGGACCTACACCGCACGGCGGGCCGATGGCCTGGACGCAATGGTCGCAAAAACTGTCCTGTAGTGCAGTTTCATTGACAAACCCACCGGCCTGAACGATGCCGGACGGCGGCCGCCCGGCCGCTGAGAGGATGCGAGTCACCCATGGACATCGAGACGTTCGAGCTGCTGCGCAGCACGGTGCGCCGCTTCGTCGAGGAGCGGCTGATCCCCGCTGAAGACCAGGTGGATCACGACGATGCCGTGCCGCCCGGCATCGTGCAGGAAATGCGCGACCTGGGCCTGTTCGGCCTGTCGGTGCCGGAGGAATTTGGCGGCCTCGGCCTGACGATGAGCGAGGAAGCCGCGATCATCCGCGAGATCACGCGCGCCTCCGTCGCCTTCCGCTCCGTCATCGGCACCACGGTGGGCATCGGCAGCCAGGGCATCGTGATCGACGGCACGGAGCAGCAGAAGCAGGAATGGCTGCCGAAGCTCGCCACCGGCGAAGCGGTCGCCAGCTTCGCGCTGACCGAGCCGGAGGCGGGGTCCGACGCGGGATCGCTGCGCACCACCGCGGTGCTGGAGGGCGATCATTACCGGGTGAACGGCACCAAGCGCTACATCACCAATGCGCCCTATGCGAAGATGTTCACGCTGATGGCGCGCACCGATCCGGGGGTGAAGGGCGCGGGCGGGATCAGCGCGTTCATCGTGCCCGCGGATCTGCCGGGCATCTCGCTCGGCGTGCCCGATCGCAAGATGGGGCAGCGCGGCGCCAAGACATGCGACGTGATCTTCGACGATGTCATGGTGCCTGCCGCCAACATCATCGGTGGGGTACCCGGCCAGGGCTTCAAGACGGCGATGAAGGTGCTGGATCGCGGCCGCATCCACATCGCCGCCGTCTCGCTGGGGCAGATCGACCGGCTGATCGAGATGACCCTGGCCTATGCGCTCGACCGCCGGCAGTTCGGCCAGGAGATCGCCTCCTTCCAGCTGGTGCAGGCGATGCTGGCGGACAGCAAGGTCGACCAGATCGCGGTCGAATCCATGATGAACGCCATCGCCGCCAAGTTCGACGCCGGCGAGAAGGTGGCGCTGGAATGCGCGGCGCTGAAGTATTTCAGCACGGAAGCGGTCGGGCGGGTGGCCGATCGTGCCGTCCAGATCTTCGGCGGGGCCGGCTACATGACCGAATACAAGGTGGAGCGCTTTTACCGCGATGTGCGCCTGCTGCGCATCTACGAAGGCACCAGCCAGATCCAGCAGACGATCATCGCCAAGGCGATGATCCGCAACGCCAAGGCCTGATCCATGACCCTGCGCCGTGCCGCGATCGTCTCGCCCATCCGCACCGCCGTCGGTCGCTTCGGCGGCAGCCTCGCCACGATTCCCGCGGGGGAGCTGGGCGCGATCATCCTCAAGGCGTTGATCGAGCGCACGAGGATCGATCCCGAGCGGATCGACGACGTCATCTATGCGCAGGGCTATGGCAATGGCGAGGCGCCGGCGATCGGCCGCTGGTCCGCGCTCGCCGCCGGGCTGCCCATCTCGGTTCCGGGCTATCAGCTGGACCGGCGCTGCGGCTCGGGCCTGCAGGCGGTGATCGATGCCGCGATGATGGTGCAGACCGGCGCTGCCGACGTGGTCGTTGCGGGCGGCGTGGAGAGCATGTCCAACGTCGAATATTATTCGATGGATCACCGCCGCGGCGCGCGGTCCGGCTCCACCACCTTCCATGACCGGCTGACGCGCGGCCGTGTCATGTCCCAGCCGATCGAGCGGTTCGGCGTGATTTCCGGCATGATCGAGACGGCGAACAATCTGGCGGGCGATTACGCCATCAGCCGCGAGGCGTGCGACGCCTTCGCCCTGCGCAGCCACCGCCTCGCCGCGCAGGCGTGGGCGGACGGCAAGTTCGATGACGAGCTGGTGCCCGTTCCGGTGCCGCAGAAACGCGGCGAGCCGCTGCTCTTCAAGGCCGACGAGGGCATCCGCGCGGATGCGACGATGGAGTCGCTGGGCGCGCTGAAGCCGATCGAGAAGGGCGGCGTGGTGACGGCGGGCAATGCCAGCCAGCAGAATGATGCCGCCGCCGCCTGCCTCGTTGTCGCCGAGGACAAGCTGGGCGAGCTGGGGCTGGAGCCGATCGGCTGGTTCCACAGCTGGGCCGCGGCCGGATGCGAGCCGTCGCGCATGGGGATCGGCCCGGTGCCCGCGGTCGAGCGGCTGTTCCGCCGCACCGGGCTCGGCTGGGGCGACATCGGCCTGGTGGAGCTGAACGAGGCCTTTGCGCCGCAGGTGCTTGCGGTGCTGAAGGGCTGGGGTTGGGGCGGCGAGGAGGATTGGGGCGATCGCCTCAACGTCAACGGCTCGGGCATCTCGCTCGGTCATCCGATCGGCGCCACCGGCGGCCGCATCCTCGCCAATCTGCTGCGCGAGATGCAGCGGCGCGAGGTTCGCTACGGACTGGAGACGATGTGCATCGGTGGCGGCCAGGGCCTGGTCGCGGTGTTCGAGCGGGCGTGATCCTCCGCACTCAGCCGTCATTCAGCGGCTGTCTGCGAAGTCAGGCCCGGCAAGCGAACGGGAGAGTTGAATGAAGGTGTTCGGATTGGCGCTCGGCCTGGCGGCAGTGGCTTTGCCGACGATGGCGTCCGCGCAGGGCGATCCCGCGCGAGGCAAGACGGTCTTTGCGCGCTGCATGGCGTGCCATCAGACCGTCGCGGGCCGCAACGGGCTTGGTCCGACGATGGCGGGCGTGGTCGGCCGCAAGGCCGGCACGGTGCCGGGCTACAATTATTCCGCGGCACTGAAGAAGAGCGGCCTCGTCTGGTCGCCCGCGGCGCTGGACAGCTACCTTCTCAAGCCCGCGGCCAAGGTGCCGGGGACAAAGATGATCTTCCCCGGACTGCCCAAGCCCGAGGATCGCGCGAACATCATCGCCTATCTGACGACGCTGAAGTAAAAAGGGACGGCAAGGATGGCGGGCGCGCTCGACGGCATCAAGGTACTGGATCTGTCGCGCGTCCTCGCTGGCCCGTGGTGCACACAGATCCTCGCCGATTTCGGCGCCGACGTGCTGAAGATCGAGGCCCCCGGTGCGGGAGACGACACGCGCAGCTGGGGCCCGCCCTACCTGACCGGCGATGACGACATGCCGGGCGAGAAGGGCGAGAGCGCCTATTATCTCTCCTGCAACCGCAACAAGCGCTCGGTGGCGGTCAATCTGGCCGACCAGCGGGGCGCGGACTTGATCCGGCGGCTGGCGGCGGAAGCGGATATTCTGGTCGAGAATTTCAAGCTGGGCGGCTTGGCCAAATACGGCCTCGACTATGCCGGCCTGAAGGCGATCAATCCGCGGCTGGTCTACACCTCCATCACCGGCTTCGGGCAGACCGGCCCCTATGCCTCGCGCGCCGGCTATGATTTCGTCGCACAGGCGATGGGCGGGCTGATGAGCATCACCGGCGAGGCGGACGGATCGCCGATGAAGGTGGGCGTCGCGATCACCGACCTTTCGACCGGCATGTATGCCGCCACCAGCACGCTGATGGCGCTGCGCCATGCCGAGCGGACGGGCGAGGGCCAGCATGTCGACGTGTCGCTGCTCGACACGCAGATCTCGATGCTGGCCAATCAGGCGCTCACCTACCTTGTCGGCGGCCAATCGCCGGGCCGCCTCGGCAACGCACATCCGACGGTGGTGCCCTACCGCCTGTTCAGGACGGCGAATGGCGAGATCGTCATTGCGGTCGGCAATAACGGCCAATTTCGCCAGCTGGTGAAGGTGCTGGGCGTCCCCGAGCTGGCCGACGATCCGCGCTACGCCACCAATGGCGACCGCGTCCACAATCGTGCCGGGCTGGAGGCGCAGATCGAGGACCTGACCAGCGCCTGGGCGTCGGGCGAGCTGACCGCGACCTTGCTCGCCGCCGGCGTGCCCGCAGGGCCGGTGAACGAGGTGGGGCAGATTCTGACCGACGAGTTCGCCGAGGCGCGCGGCACCGTCCACCACTTCACGCGCGCGGATGGCGCAAGCGTGCCGAGCGTTGCTTATCCCGGCAAGCTTTCGGCCACGCCTGCCACCTTCCGCCGCATCCCGCCGCGGGTGGGGGAGCATAGCCGCGCCGCGCTCGCCGAATGGCTGGGCCTCGCCGACGAGGAATTGGACGCGCTCGCCGCGGCCGGCGTGATCGCGGATCGTGCCGACCTGCTGGCCGCGCAGAAACAGGGAGAAACGGCATGAAGCTGGATGCAAAAGTTGCGGCGGTGGTGACGGGCGGCGCCTCGGGCCTCGGGGCGGCGACGGCGCGCGCGCTGGCAGCCAGGGGCGTGAAGGTGGCGCTGTTCGATCTCAATGCCGAGCTGGGCAAGGCGCTGGCGGCGGAGCTTGGCGGTACCTTCTGCCATGTCAACGTGACCGACGAAGCGTCCGTCGTGGCCGGGTTCGAGAAGGCGCGTGCGGCGCACGGGCAGGAGCGCATCCTCGTCAACTGCGCCGGCACCGGCAGTGCGCAGAAGACCGCCAGCCGCGACAAGGCGACGGGTGCCACCAAGCATCACGACATGGCGCTGTTCGCGCGCGTGGTGGAGATCAACCTGATCGGCACCTTCCGCTGCATCGCCAAGTCCGCGCAGGGCATGCTCGATCTCGAGCCGCTGGCGCACAATGCCCGCGGCGTCATCATCAACACGGCCAGCGCCGCGGCGGAGGATGGGCAGGTCGGGCAGGTCGCCTATGCGGCCTCGAAGGGCGGGGTGGTGGCGATGACGCTGCCGATCGCGCGCGACCTGATGGGGGACGGCATCCGCGTCAATACCATCCTGCCCGGCATCTTCGACACGCCGCTGATGGGCCGCGCCAGCCAGCAGGTGCGCGACTCGCTCGCCGCGAGCGTTCCTTTCCCCAAGCGGTTCGGCGAGCCGGCGGAATATGCCCAGCTGGCGCTCAGCATGATCGAGAATGATTATTTCAACGGCGAGGACGTGCGGCTGGACGGCGCGATCCGGATGGCGCCACGCTGACGGTTGAATATTGCACCATAGTGCAGTATCCTGCCCCGATTGGGGAAGGATGGCATGATGGCGGAAGGTGACGGCGAGCCGCGGTTCGTGAGCTATGAAGTGCGGGACGGCACCGCCTGGGTGATGCTCGACCGCCCGCAATATGGAAACGCCCAGAATTACCGCCTGCTCAACCAGCTGGACGGCTGCTTCAAGCAGGCGGTGGAGGATGATAGCGTCAAGGTCATCGTGCTGGGCGGCAACGGCAAGCACTTCTCCGCGGGCCACGATCTCGGCACCCCCGACAAGGATACGACGTTCGAGCGCGAGCGGATCGGCCTGTGGTGGAACCACACCGACAAGGACGGTGCCGAGCGGCAATATGTCCTCGAGCAGGACGTCTATCTCGGCCTGTGCCGGCGGTGGGCCGCCATTCCGAAGCCGATGGTGGCGATGGTGCAGGGGGCGTGCATCGCAGGCGGGCTGATGCTCGCCTGGGTGTGCGACATGATCGTGGCATCGGACGACGCCTTCTTCCAGGATCCGGTGCTGCGGATGGCGCAGCCGGGCGTCGAATATTTCGCCCACGCATTCGAGCTGCCGCCGCGCATCGCGCGCGAATTCCTGTTCCTCGGCCAGCGCATGTCGGCCGAGCGGGCCTATCAATATGGCATGGTCAACCGCGTCGTGACGCGCGACCGGCTGCGCGACGAGGTGGCGGCGATCGCGGCCGAGATTGGCGAGCGGCCGCGCATCGGCCTCGCTTTGACGAAGCAGGCGGTGAACCTCGTCGAGGACCTGCGCGGCAAGCGCACGGCGATGGACGGCGTCTTCCACATGCATCACTTCGCCCACGCGCAGAACCAGCTCGTCTCCGGCAATCTGGTCGGCGGCGTCAGCCTGAAAACGATGGCGGATGCCAACAAGGCGGAGGCGAAGTGATGGCGGTGGTCCTGAACCCGGCGCCCGTCGCCGATGACCTCACCTCGCAGCTCAAGGCCGCCGCTGCCGCCGCCAAGGCGTTCGTCGCGGCCGTGCAACCTGCGCTGCGGACGCGCCTGCACGGCGCTGACGGCCGCATCGACCGGCGCAAGGCGGATGCCGAGCAGCATGTCATCCACGGCTTCGGCTGGTACGCCTCCTACGCCGAGTTGATGACCGAAGTCGCGGATTGGGCGGTGCGGCTGGACGAGGCGGGCACGTTCGGCGAGGCCGAGCGGTTGCTGGCATCCTTGCTGTTCGCCGAATATGGCGCGCAGCTGCGCGGCGGCATCGCGATGAACCAAAGCGAGGTGATCCGCCCGCGCGATCTGACCGACGATCCAGCGACGCTGGCCCTGCTGAACGATCCCGCGCTCGATCGGCTGATCGCCGAGGGGGGCACGCAGGCGGTGAAGACCCGCATCGCGGCGCTGCTCGTCGATGCGCGCGGGCGCGCGACGCTGGAGGATTGCGGCCTCGACGAGACGACCGCGATGATCCGCGATCAGTTCCACGCCTTCTCGGCCGAGAAGGTGGCGCCCTTCGCGCATGAGTGGCACCTCAAGGACGAACTGATCCCCCTGCCGCTGGTCCACGAACTCGGCGAGATGGGCGTGTTCGGCATGACCCTGCCGGAGCGCTATGGCGGCCTTGGCCTCGGCAAGACGGCGATGTGCGTCGTCTCCGAGGAATTGTCGCGCGGCTGGATCGGCGTCGGCAGCCTTGCCACGCGCTCCGAAATTGCGGGCGAGCTGATACTGGCGGGCGGCACCGAGGCGCAGCGCCTGCACTGGCTGCCGCGCATCGCCTCGGCCGAGACGCTGCCGACTGCCGTCTTCACCGAGCCCAATACGGGCTCCGATCTCGGTGCGCTGCGCACGCGCGCGACGCAGCAGGGCGAGGACTGGTCGATCAGCGGCAACAAGACGTGGATCACGCACGCCGCCCGAGCCGACGTGATGATGCTGCTGGCGCGCAGCGATGCGGAGACCAAGGATCATCGCGGCCTCAGCATGTTCATCGCGCCCAAGCCGCGCGGCGTCGACGGCGACGATTTCCCGGCCGAGGGGATGACCGGCGGCGAGATCGAGGTGATCGGCTATCGCGGCATGAAGGAATATGAGCTGGGCTTCGACGGCTTCGTCGTGCCCGGCGGCAATCTGCTCGGCGACGTGCCGGGGCAGGGCTTCCGCCAGTTGATGGCGACGTTCGAGAGCGCACGCATCCAGACCGCGGCACGCGCGATCGGCGTCGGCCAGGCCGCGCTCGACGTCGGGCTGCAATATGCCATGGATCGCCAGCAGTTCGGCCGCGCCATCCTCGATTTCCCGCGCATCGCCAACAAGCTGGCGATCATGGCGGCGGAGCTGATGGGCGTGCGCCAGCTCACTTACTTCGCGGCCCGCCGCAAGGATGAGGGCAAGCGCTGCGATCTGGAAGCGGGAATGGCCAAGCTGCTCGCCGCCCGCGTTGCCTGGGCGGCGGCGGACAATGCGTTGCAGATCCACGGCGGCAACGGCTTCGCGATGGAATATCCGGTCAGCCGGCTGCTGGCCGATGCGCGCATTCTCAACATCTTCGAGGGCGCGGGTGAGATCCAGGCGCAGGTGATCGCGCGGCGCCTGCTGGATTGATCAAGCCACCGGGCGGGCGGGGGCGCCGAACCCCCGCGCGCTTCCATCCAGTGCGACGTTACAGCCGCTCGACGATGGTGACGTTGGCCATGCCACCGGCCTCGCACATCGTCTGCAGGCCGTAGCGGCCTCCCCTCTGGCCGAGCGCAGAGACGAGCGTGGCCATCAGCTTCGCGCCGCTGGCGCCGAGCGGATGGCCGAGCGCGATGGCGCCGCCATGGACGTTCAGCCTGGCGGGATCGGCGCCGGTTTCCTGCAGCCAGGCGAGCGGCACGGAGGCAAAGGCCTCGTTCACCTCGAACAGGTCGATGTCGTCGATCGCCATGCCGGCTTTCGCCAGCGCGCGCCTGGTCGCGGCGATAGGCGTGTCGAGCATGATCATCGGATCGCCGCCCAGCACCGACATGTGGTGGATGCGGGCGAGGGGCGTGGCGCCCGTCGCCTTCAAGCCGGCCTCGCTGCACACCAGCAGTGCCGCCGCGCCGTCGCAGATCTGGCTGGCATTGGCCGCGGTGATGACGCCGCCTTCGGTCAGCGTCTTCACCGCGCCGATCTTCTCCAGCGTGCTGTCCGCGCGGATGCCCTCGTCCCGGTCGTGCGTCACGGTGGCGCCGTCCTCCAGCGTGACGTTTAGCGGCACGATCTCGTCGGCGAACCTGCCCGCATCCGCCGCCGCGGCCGCCTTGCGGTGGCTCTCCAGCGCGAAACGGTCGAGCGTGTCGCGGTCGAAGCCGTACTTGGCCGCGAGCTTCTCCGCGCCGCTGAACTGGCTGAACGGCTCCGTGCCGTAGCGCGCATCCAGGCCGGGGCTGCGATAGGTGCCGAAACCGTGCTTCGCCGGCAGCGTCCACGGGAGCCCCATCGGCACGCGCGTCATCGATTCGACGCCAGCGGCCACCACCACGTCCTGAAGGCCGGACATCACGCTCGCGGCGGCGAAGTGCAGCGCCTGCTGCGAGGAGCCGCACTGGCGATCCACCGTCGTGCCGGGCACGGTTTCGGGCAAACCGGCCGAGAGCGCGGCATAGCGGCCGATATTGGCGCCCTGCTCACCGCCGGTGCAGGCGCAGCCCATGATCACGTCGTCAACCAGCGCCGGATCGAACTCGCTTCGCGCCAGCAGGCCCCGGATCACCGCGCCAGCAAGGTCGGTGGGGTGCCATCCGGCCATGCGGCCGCCCCGCCGCCCACCCGCGCTCCGCGCCACCGCGGCGATATAGGCTTCGGCCATCTGCCTCTCCAAATATGCACTGTCGTGTAGAAATATGGCGCTGACTACCATGGGTGGAGGAGTGGCGCAATTCTGCTCTGCTGGTCAGAAAGTGATTGCCTTGCGGCCTCCGGGGCGGCAAGGTCGGGCATAACGAGACGAGGGGGAGAGGGGCGGCGGTGATCGATGTCGCGATGCTCGAGCAGTGGTTGGACGCTTCGGAGATCGGCACCGGGCCGGTCGGCGATGTTCGTCCGCTGGCCGGCGGATCGCAGAACATCATCCTGCGCTTCCGCCGTGGTGACGAGGACTTTGTTCTCCGCCGCCCACCGGCGCACCCGCGGCCGGAGTCGAACGAGACGATGCGGCGCGAGGCGCGTGTGCTGGCCGCCCTGCGCGGGACGGACGTGCCCCATCCCGAGCTGATCGCCGCCTGCGGTGACGAGACGGTGCTCGGCGCCGCCTTCTACCTGATGCGGCCGGTCGATGGCTTCAATCCGGCAAGCGGGCTTGCGCCGCTCCATGCCGGATCGGCGGAGGTCCGCCACCGGCTCGGGCTTGCGCTGGTGGAGGGGGTTGCCGCGCTGCACGCGCTGGATCCCGTCACCATCGGCCTCAGCGACTTCGGCAAGGCCGAGGGCTATCTCGACCGGCAGGTGGCGCGCTGGCAGCGCCAGTTCGCCGGCTATGCCGACACGCCCGGCTGGACCGGCGCCGCCGACCTGCCCGCGCTGGAGCGTCTTTCGGAATGGCTGGTCGCGCACCAGCCGCCGGCCTGCGCGCCCGGCATCCTCCATGGCGATTATCATCTCGCCAACGTTATGGTGCGCCCCGACGCGCCCGAACTCGCAGCCATCGTGGACTGGGAATTGGCGACGATCGGCGATCCGCTGATCGATCTCGGCTGGCTGCTGGCAACATGGCCGGCGCCGGACGGAACGGGCGGCACGCTGTCGATCCAGCCGTGGCAGGGCTTTCCAACAAGCGAGGAGCTGGTCGCGCATTACGCCGCGCGTTCGGCGCGCGACCTTGCGAACATCGGCTGGTATCGCGTGTTCGCCGCCTGGAAGCTCGCGATCCTGCTGGAAGGCACCTATGCGCGCGCCTGCGCCGGCAAGGCCGATGCTCAGGTTGGAGCGCGGCTGCATCGGCGCGCGATGGATTTGATGAGCCGGGCGGAGGGATGGATCGCATGAACCCGCTGGATTTCTCCGGCAAGCGCGTCCTCGTCGTCGGCGGCTCGAGCGGGATCGGCAACGGCATTGCCCAGTCGTTCCGCCAGGCCGGTGCCGACGTCCATGTCTGGGGCACGCGCCCGGATGCGGCCAATTATGCGGGGGAGGAGGGCTCCGACCTTGCCGGGCTCGGCTACACGCAGGTCGACGTCTCCTCCACCGAGGCATTGCTGGCAGCGCCCGCACCGTTCGAGACGCTGGACGTGCTCGTGCTGTCGCAGGGCACCGTCCTCTACAAGCGGCAGGAGTTCGCGCCCGAGGGGTGGGACAAGGTGATGGCGATCAACGTCGACAGCGTGATGCACATCGCCCAGCGCTTTCACGGCCACCTCAAGGCGAATGGCGGCAGCGTGATCGTGGTTAGCTCGGTCGCGGCCTACCGGGCGACGATGGGCAATCCGGCTTATGCCGCGTCCAAGGCGGCAGCGGTAGCGCTGGTGCGGACGCTGGGTCAGGCGTGGGCGCCGGACGGCATCCGCGTCAACGGTTTCGCGCCGAGCCTCGTCGAGACCAAGCTGACGCGCGTCACGACGGATCATCCGGAGCGGCGCGAGAAGGCGCTCGCCAAGATCCCGCTCGGCCGCTTCGGCACGATCGACGAGATGGCGGGTGTCGCGCTGTTCCTGGCGTCTCCGCTCGCCGGATATGTCTGCGGCCAGACGATCGTCGTCGACGGCGGCCTTACCCTCTAGCGATCGGTCAAGCGCATGGATTTCGACTATTCGGACAAGGTGAAGGCGCTCCGGGCCAAGCTCGAGGCGTTCATGGATGCGCACGTCTATCCGATCGAGCGCGAGAAATATCATTGGGAGCATGATCCCGCCCACCAGTGGGTGCCGTGGCCGGGCGTGGAGGACATCAAGGCCAAGGCGCGCGAGGCGGGGCTGTGGAACCTGTTCCTGCCGCACGAATATGGCGCGTGGAGCCCCGGGCTCACCAATCTCGAATATGCGCCGCTGGCTGAGATGATGGGCCGCGTGTTCGGCGCGTCGGAGCTGTTCAACTGCTCGGCGCCCGATACCGGCAACATGGAGGTGCTCGCCCGCTACGGCTCGCCGGAGCAGCAGGAGCGGTGGCTGAAGCCGCTGCTGGCCGGCGAGATCCGCAGCGCCTATGCGATGACGGAGCCGGATGTCGCCTCGTCCGATGCCACCAACGTCTCCACCACGATCGAGCGGGATGGCGACGAATACGTCATCAACGGCAGCAAATGGTGGATTTCGGGGATGATGGATCCCCGGCTGAAGGTGCTGATCGTCCTCGGCAAGACCGCCTCTGCCGATCGCCCCCGGCACCAGCAGCATACCCAGATCCTCGTGCCCCGCGATGCGCCCGGCGTCGAGGTGGTGCGTCCGCTGACGGTGATCGGTTCGCTCCATTCGCCCGGTGGACATGTCGAGATGCGGCTGACCGATGTGCGCGTGCCTGCCGAGAACGTGATCCTGGGCGAGGGGCGGGGGTTCGAGATCGCGCAGGGGCGGCTCGGCCCCGGTCGCATCCACCATTGCATGCGGCTGATCGGCCAGGCGCAGCGTGCGCTGGAATATATGTCGGCGCGGGTGAACGAGCGCGTGGCCTTCGGTCGCAAGCTCGCGGATCAGGGCAGCATCCGCCAGGATGTCGCGCGATCCTTCTGCGAGATCGAGCAGGCTCGGCTGCTGACGCTCAAGGCGGCGGACGCGATGGACCGGCATGGCAACAAGGTGGCCAAGGACCTGATCGCCGCGATCAAGGTGGTGGCGCCGCAGATGGCGCAGACCGTCGCCGATCGTGCGATGCAGGCGTTCGGCGGCATGGGCGTGAGCGATGACACGCCCATCGCCGGCATCTTCGCGACGGCGCGCTACATCCGCCTCGCCGACGGGCCGGACGAGGTCCACATGGCGCAGCTCGGCAAGATGAAGATCGCCGAATATGCCGGAGCGCCGAAGCGGTGAGCGTTGCGGCGGAGGATGCTTCGCCAAGGGGCGGCGCCGGTGCCTGGTGGATGGTCGCGGTGCTGTTCGCGATGTACGTCTTCTCGTGGCTCGACCGGCTGATCGTGTCGATGCTGGTGACGCCGCTGAAGGCCGACCTCGGCTTGAGCGACGTGCAGATCAGCATGATCACCTCCACGTCCTTCGCCTTCTTCTACGCGCTGTTCGGCCTGCCGCTCGGCTGGGCGGCGGATCGCCTGTCGCGCCGCTGGCTGATCTTCGGCGGGGTTCTCACCTGGGCGGCGGCGACCATCGCCTGCGGCTATGCGCGCAGCTTCGAGGCGCTGCTGATCGCGCGCATCTTCGTGGGGGCAGGTGAGGCGGCGCTGCTGCCGGCGGCCTATTCGCTGATCGCCGACGCCTTCCCGCGCGATCGGCTGGCGCTGCCCACGTCGGTCTTCCAGATGGCGGGCAAGGTGGGTTCGGCGACGGCCTTCGGCTTCGGCGGCCTCGCCATCGCCTTCGCCACGGCGCGGAGCGGCATTTCCCTGCCGCTGCATGGGCCGGCCCAGCCGTGGCAACTCGTCATGATGATGGTGGGCCTGCCGGGTTTCCTGCTCGCCTTTCTCGTCTTCACCTTCCGCGAGCCGGCCCGTCGCGGCGTGGCGCCGGTGCAGGCCGGATCAGGTGCCTTCGCCGGCTTCCTGCGGGAGAATAAGCGCCTGATCCTGTTGATGCTGGTCGGCACCTCCGCCCTGTCGATCTGCGGCTATTCGATGACCAACTGGGTGCCCGCGCTGATCGAGCGGCGCTACGGCCTGACGCCGGCTTCCTACGGGCTGTTGCTGTCGGTGACCAACCTCGTCGCCGCGGGATCGCTGGTGGTGAGCGGGAGCGTCGTCGACCGGCTCTACCGGGGCGGCATGGATGATGCGCATCTGCGCTTCTACAGCTGGCTGATCGCAGGCGTCTTCCCGATCATCCTGCTGACCTTCTTCGCGCCCAGCGTGTGGCTGTTCCTCGTCGGATACGGGATCATCCAGTTCATCACCGTGCCTTTCATGGTCTATGTCTCGGCCATCGTCGGCCTGCTCGCACCCAGTGACATCCGGGCGCGGCTGCTGGCGATGTTCCTGTTCGTCTTCACCCTGCTTGGCTTGGGCGCCGGGCCCGCCATCGTCGCCCTGCTGACCGACAAGGTGTTCGCCAACGAGGCGCAGCTGGATCGCTCGCTGGCGATCGTCGTGACCGCGGGCGCCATGACCGCCTTCGTCGCTTTCCGTCTCGCTCTCCGTCACCTCGCGCCCGCCGTCGCGCGGATGCGCGCCATCCGATAAGGATCGCTTCCGATGTCGCTTACCGTCACCGGCATTCCCCTCGACCAGCGAGGCAGCCTCGCGCTGGCCGACGACCGGATGCGCTATTCTTGGGCGGCGCTCGATTCGGTGCTGAACCGGGCGATCAACGCGATGGCTGCGCTCGACTTCCCGCAGGCGAGGCGGGTGGCGGTGTTCGCGCCCAATGCGGCGGAGACGGTGATCGCCTATCTGGCCGGGCTGGAGGCGGGCGTTTCCACCGCGCCGGTGAGCTATCACCTGAATGCGGACGAGCTTGGCTATATCCTCGGCATCGCTCAGGCAGGCGCGCTGTTCGTCGGACCGGAAACGGTGGAAACGGGGCTCGCCGCGGCACGCAGGGCCGGCATCGCAGTGGTGATCGGGTGGCGATGCCCGCCAACGGAAGGGATTACCCCTTGGGAGGATTGGCTGGCGGCTGCGGCGGATACCGCACCGGCGGCGGATGCAAGGCCGCTGCCGCATCTGCACTTCACCTCCGGCACGACGGGCAAGCCCAAGGCGACCGAGACGCCGCCCGGCTATTTCCCGCCGGCCGAGAACATGGAGTCGTTCGTCGCCATCCTGCGCACCCGCGCAACGCCGTCGCCCGGCCTGGTCGTGGGGCCGCTCTACCATACCGGCCCCTTGACGATGGTGCGCAGCATGGCGGGCGGCAGCGCGCTGGTGGTGATGGAGCATTTCGATCCGGAAGAGGCGCTCCGGATCGTCGAGCAGGAACGGATCGCAGGCTCGGTCATGGTGCCGACGCACTTCCAGCGGCTGCTGGCTCTGCCGGAGGAGGTGCGGGCGCGCTACGACGTGTCGAGCATGCGCCGCCTTGCGCACACCGGTGCCGCCTGCCCACCACAGGTGAAACGGGCGATGATCGATTGGTTCGGGCCGGTGCTGGTCGAGGCCTATGGCGGCACCGAGGCGGGCACCACGCACTCGATCACCTCGGACCAATGGCTGCGCAAGCCCGGCTCGGTCGGCCGGGCGGTCGCGCCGCTGGAGACGGTGGTGATCGGCGCGGACGGACAGCCGCTCGGGCCCAACGAGGTAGGCCAGCTCTACGTCCGCGATCCGAGCGGCCGCGGCATCGTCTATCACGGCGATCCGGAGAAGACGGCCGGGGCGCACATCGCGCCCGGCGTCTTCACTCTCGGCGAGATGGGCTATGTGGACGAGGACGGCTACGTCTTCATCACCGATCGTGTCTCGGACATGATCGTCTCGGGCGGCGTCAACATCTATCCAGCCGAGGCGGAGCACATCCTGCTGCAGCATCCAGGCGTGGCGGACGTGGCCGTGATCGGCGTGCCGAACGCCGACATGGGCGAGGAGGCGAAAGCGCTGGTGGTGCCGCGCGATCCCGCCGCGCCGCCATCTGCCGACGACCTGCGGCGCTTCTGCCGCGATCATCTCGCCGGCTTCAAATGTCCGCGCAGTTTCGACATGGTCGCAGATCTCGGCCGCAATGTGATGGGCAAGGTCAACAAGCGTGAACTGCGCCGGCCTTATTGGCCGTCCGACCGCACGATCGGCTGAGCGCTGCTTGACGCGGTCAGGGCGACGTGCAGAGTCGCCCTCGCGTTGTAATGCGGGTGGTCGAGTTTGAACGAACTGATCGAGAAGTCCCTGACCTATGCCAGCCCGGCGATCCTCGCACGCCGCCGGCGCATCCTCGAGGAAACGCGCGCGCTGATCGAGGAACAGGGGATCAGCAACTTCAGCATGAACGAGTTGTGCAAGCGGGCGGACGTCGCCAAGCGCACGCTCTACAACGCCTTCCAGACGCGCGAACGGCTGATCGCGGCCGCCATTCAGGAATACTTCCTCGAATATCTCGGCCGCATCACCTACAAGAGCCAGCCGGGCACCCTGCAGCGGAACATCGAGCGGATCGTTGCCGTCGGCCGCCGCAACCGCAAGATCCGGAACTACATTCGCGCGATCATGGCGGTCTATTTCAGCCCGGATGTGAATTCCGACATCTGGAACGCGATGCATTCGGTCGCGGTGGAATCCAACCTCGAATGGATCCGCAATCTGGCGCGTCGCCGCCAGTTGCAGCCGTGGGTGGATGTGGATGGGCTGGCGAACGACATCGTGCGCTACGAATATGCCACCATCCACGATTGGGCCCGCGGCCTGCTGCAGGACGATCAGCTCGTGCCGCGTCTGGTGAACAGCTATCTCACCTTCATGGCAGGCGCGACGCGCGGCGCGGCGCGGGACGAGATCGTCGCCGAATTGCGCGAGAGGGAGGGTGGGGCCGCCTAAATCTGCACCGATGTGCAGTTTATGTTGAGCGGCGCGCTCGCCTGATCTAGCATCCGCCCAGCCAGGAGGAGGATGACATGGTTGAGGGCGCACCGGCATTGCTGGTCGAGCGGGACGCGAACGACATCGTCGTCGTGACGCTCAACCGCCGTCAGGCGGTCAATTCCGTATCGTTCGAAATGTGGGAGCTGTTCGGCGAGGCGCTGGACCGGCTGGAGCGCGACACGCCCGCACGCGGGCTGATCGTGACGGGCGCCGGCGGCTTCTTCTGCATCGGCGGCGACGTCAAGCTGCCGCCGGCCCGCGGGGAGGGGGCGCTTGCTCCTGCGACCCGGCTGGAGATGGGGCAGCGCATCGTGGCGCGGCTGCGCCGCCTGCCGATGCCGGTGATCGCGGCGGTGGAAGGCGGTGCGTTCGGCATCGGCTGGTCGCTGGCGCTCGCCTGCGATCTCGTCATCGCAGCCGACGATGCGAAGTTCGGCGCGCCCTTCATCGATTATGGCACCGTGCCGGACGGCGGCGCGGCCTGGCTGCTGGAGCGGCAGATCGGCCGCTACCGGGCAGCCGAGCTGATCCTGTCGGGACGGACGATCGATGCCGACGAAGCCGCGCGGCTGGGTCTCGTCAGCCGGATCGTGGCCAGGGGCAGCGCGGTGGCCGAGGCCACGACCTTCCTCGCCGGCGTGGGGCAGGGCAACCGCCATGCCACGGAACTGGCAAAGCGGCTGCTCAACGGTGCGCAGGAAAGCTCGCTGGAGGCGAGCCACGCGCTCGAACTCGCTTATTGCGCCATCTGCCAGACGGGCGAGGAGGTGGTGCGCGCGCGCGAGCTGTTCGTGACGAAAGCGGCGGCCGCACGCGCGACCAAGGCGAAGGGCTGACCCATGCGGTTCGACATGCGCGAGCTGCCGTTCGGCAGCTGCTACAAGATCATGAACTCCACGATCACGCCGCGGCCGATCGCCTGGACGGTGACGCTGGACGATGCCGGCACCCCCAATGCGGCGCCGCACAGCTTCTTCAACGCGCTGGGCAGCGCGCCGCCGATGGTAGTGCTGGGGCTGATGAAGGTTGGCGGCGTCGACAAGGACAGTGCCGCCTATATCCGCGCGCGCCGCGACTTCGTCGTGGCGCTGGTGGGCGAGCATGATGCCGAGCGGATGAACCTGACGGCGACCGACAGCCCCCGCGGGGTGGACGAGCTGGCCCTGGCAGAGATCGAGACCGCGCCGGCCTCCGTCGTCGCGCCGCCGCTGATCGTCAGCGCGCCGGTCTGCTTCGAGTGCCGCACCGTCGACCTTCTCGATTATGCCGGCCAGACGGTGGTGATCGCCGAGGTGCTCGTGACGCACATCCGCGACGAGTTCGTCCTCGACGAGAAGCGCATGCATCTCGACACACCCGCAATGAAGCTGATCGCGCGCACGCACGGCGCGGGCTGGTATCAGCGCGGCAGCGACCAGTTCCAGATGCATCGGTCGAGCTGGGCCGACCTGCAGGGCGGCGCAGCGGGCTGAGCGCCGTCCGCCGCCCCGCGTGGCTCAATCCATGCGGATCCAGACGCTCTTGGTGTTCAGATAGCTTTCGACATGCTCGAAGCCGCCCTCGCGGCCGAAACCGCTCATCTTGTAGCCGCCGAACGGCACCGACGGATCCATCGCGAAATAATGGTTCACCCAGATGGTGCCCGCCTTGATGCGGTTGGCGGTGCCGATCGCGCGGGTGATGTCGCGCGTCCACACGCCGCCAGCCAGGCCGAAGCGGCTGGCATTGGCGCGGGCGATCACCTCCTCCTCGGTGTTGAACGGCATGACGGAGGCGACCGGGCCGAAGATCTCGTCGCGCGCGAGCGCCATGTCGTCCTGGACGTCGGCATAGACGGTGGGCGCGACGAAGTGGCCGGTCGCCAGCGCGCCGTCCACCATCCGGGCGCCGCCGGTGACGAGGCGGGCGCCCTCGTCCGGTGCGCGATCGAGGAAGGATTGCACCCGCGCATATTGCCGCGCGGAGACGAGCGGGCCGACCTGCGTCTCTGCATCGAGGCTGGCGCCCACACGCAATTGCTGCGCAAACTTCGCCACGCCCTCCACGACCTCGTCATAGACGGCACGCTGGACGAACAGCCGCGTGCCGGCCGCGCAGACCTGGCCTGAATTGTTGAACACGCCGATGGCGGCGGCAGGGATGGCGCGGGCGAGATCGGCATCCGCGAAGATGATGTTCGGCGATTTGCCGCCAAGCTCCATCGTCACCCGCTTCACCGTGCCGGCGGAGGCCGCGATGATCCGCTGCCCCGTCTCGCCCGATCCGGTGAACGTGATCTTGTCCACGCCCGGATGCTCGCTGAGCGCGGCGCCGGTCGCGCCCATGCCCGTGACGACGTTGACCACGCCCTTGGGCACACCCGCCTCGAGGCACAATTGCCCGAACCGCAAGGGACTGAGCGATGCATCCTCGGCCGGTTTCAGCACCACGGTGCAGCCGGCGGCGAGCGCAGGCGCGATCTTCCATGCCGCGCTGAACAGCGGGCCGTTCCAGGGGATGATTGCGCCGACGACGCCGATCGGCTCGCGCACGGTGTAGGACAGGAGTGATACCGCGGCCGAGTTGGACAGGGTCTGGCCGTGGATCGCGGTGGCCAGGCCGGCGAAGTGGCGGATCGCGCGCACGACGATGTCGCGCATCGCGCGCGCGGCGGTGATCGGCCGCCCCATCTCCAGCGTGTCGAGCAGCGCCAGCTCCTCGAAGTTCTGCTCGACGAGGTCGGCGAGGCGGAGCAGCGCCGCCTGGCGCTCGGCCGGCTTGAAGCGGGACCATTCGCCTTCGAGCGCCGCACGCGCGGCGGCCACGGCACGGTCGACGTCGGCGGCATCGCCCAGTGCGATCTGCGCCAGCACCCCGCCCGTATTCGGATTCAGCGTGGCGAAGGTCTTGCCCGAGGCCGCCTCCACGAACGCGCCGTCGATCAGCAGCCGCTTGGGCGTGCCGGCAATCAGGGCGGAATGATCGATCATCGCATCCTTCTTTCCGTTATCCGTGAGGTCGCTGGTGCGGCTCAGTGGCCGAGCCCCGATCCGCCGCCCGCCACCCCCTTGGCGACGGTGCCGACCATGTCCTTGGCGTCCTCTACCCCGCATTCCGGGCAGCCGACCGGGCCCCGGCCGTCCCAAACCCCGGACGAACCTGCCAGTTGGCGCGGTCCGGCTCCGTCGGATCTGCGGTAAAGGGATCGTGTTAAAGCTGCAAGGGTGGTCAGCTTTGAGGTGTCGCACCTGGTCCTGCGCGACAGGGCTGGCGGACGTAGGCAGGCGAATGGCGCAGCCGCTGGGCGGTTGGGGTCAAGCCTGACTCGATCAGCGATGTGATGCATGGCGGCATCTAGGTAGCCTCAGCTATGCCTCTTAGTGCGATAATATGTCTTATGTTAAGTGGGAACTTCGATCGAAGTCTCGGCCGAGGCTTGCTGCACGACGTCAAAGGTCACCAACACCGATGTCATAGCTTGCCGCGCACTTTCTAAGACGCTCAGCGATGTGGGCCGACTGCATCTGCGTGCCATGGCGCCACCTTGTCCGACTTGACGGTCAGCCTTCCGCTCGGGCGTCTGGATAGTTCGTTGCGGCGGCTGCGGGACAGCACCGCAGCCCTACGATCTGCTTGCTGCTGCCCGACGCACCCAAGGACATAGTCGCATAACCACTGCTCAGGATCGGCATGCAACCCGTCGTTGCACCTTGCCATCCTCTAGCCTCGCTGGGACGACCGGTTCTGGTGAGATCTGTCGAATGCGATCTCGCCCGCCAGACGTTCGTGCATCCGCTCAACGGCTTGCAACGGGCAGATCAGCCATAGGCGTCGGAGCAGAAGACCCTAGTGCCCCAGCCCCGAACCGCCGCCGGCCAGTTCCTTCGCGATGGAACCGACCATCTCCTTGGCATCGCCGAACAGCATCTGGGTGTTGCTGTTGAAGTAGATCGGGTTGTCCACACCGGCGAAGCCCGACGCCATCGAACGCTTGATGACGAACACCGACTTTGCCCGATCGGCCTCGATGATCGGCATGCCGGCAATGCCGCATTTCGGATCATCGCGCGCCGCGGGGTTGATCGTGTCGTTCGCGCCGATGATCAGCGCGACGTCGGTCTGCGGCATGTCGGGATTGACGTCGTCCAGCTCGACGAGCTGCTCATAGGGCACGTTCGCCTCGGCCAGCAGCACGTTCATGTGCCCGGGCATGCGACCCGCGACCGGGTGGATCGCGAATTTCACGTCGACGCCCTTCTTGGTCAGCGCCTGGTAGAGCTCGCTCACCTTGTGCTGCGCCTGGCTGACCGCCATGCCGTAGCCGGGGATGATGACGACGGAGGAGGCATTCTCCATCTGCATCGCGGCTTCCTCGGCCGAGGCGGAGCGGACGACGCGGTCGTCCTTGCCGCCTGCCGCGCCCGCCGCCACCGCGCCGAAGCCACCGAACATGACGTTGGCGAAGCTGCGGTTCATCGCCTTGCACATGATGACCGCGAGGATGAAGCCCGACGCGCCGTCCAGCGCGCCCGCCACGATCAGCAGCTTGTTGCCGAGCGCAAAGCCCATCGCCGAGGCGGCGAGGCCGGCATAGCTGTTGAGCAGCGCGATCACGGTCGGCATGTCCGCGCCGCCGATCGGGATGACCAGCAGCACGCCGAAGGCGAGCGCCAGCGCCACGAACAGCGGGAAGAGCGCGGTGCGCGTCGGATCCAGCGCGATCAGCACCGCGACGACCAGCGCGGCCAGCGCCACGCCGCCATTGACGATTCGCTGCCCCGGAAAGACCAGCGCCTTGCCCGGCAGTAATTCCTGCAGCTTGCCGAACGCCACCACCGATGCGGTGCAGGTGAGGAAGCCGAGCAGCATCTCGAACATCAGCGTCCACAGCACGAAGCCGCCTGCAAATTCAGGCCGCGCATGCTTGTAATATTCGGCGGCACCGATCAGGCCGACCGCGAGCGCGCCGAAGGCGTGGCTGATCGCGGTGCGTTGCGGGATGGCGGTCATCGGCATGAGCAGCGCCATCGGCACGCCCACCGCAGTGCCCGCCACCATCGCGATCAGGATCAGATCGTAGCTGACCACCTCATGATGCACGAGCGCGCCGAGGATGGCGACGAGCATGCCCACTTCACCCGCGCGCACGCCGCGGCGCGCGGTCGTCGGGTGGCTCATCCAGTAAAGCGAGAGAATGAACAGGCCGGATGCGATGATCGCGGACCAGGGAACGAAGGCGTCCATCGGATCAGCTCCCCTTTCGCTTGAACATCTTGAGCATGCGATCGGTGATCATGAAGCCCGAAACCAGGTTCACCGTGGCGCAGAACACCGCGATGAAGCCGAGCGTGCGCGCGAGCGGCGTTGCGCCTGCCTCGCCCGTCACCGCGATCGCACCGACGATAACCACCGCGGCGATCGCGTTGGTCAGCGACATGAGCGGCGAATGGAGGAGCGGCGACACCTTCTTGATCAGCTGGAAGCCGAGAAAGCCTGCCAGCAGGAAGACGAACACATAATCGGGATTGAGCGCGTCCATGTGCTTCCCCTCAGGCTGCGGCTGGCGCGAAGCGCTGATGCACGATGTGGCCGCCCGTGGTGAGCAAGGTCGCCGCGATCAGCGCATCGTCGGCGGGCATGGCCAGCGCCTTGTCCGCCTTGTTCCAATAGGCTTCGATGAAATTGTAGCAGTTGCGCGCGAACAGGTTGGACGCGTCCACCGCCAGCCGCGACGCGCCGTCGACGAGGCCGACGATCTTGACGCCGTGGCGCTCCACCGTCTCGCCCGCCACGCTGCCCTCGACATTGCCGCCGCTTTCCGCGGCGAGATCGACGATGACGCTGCCCGGCTTCATGCTGGCGAGCTGCGCGTCGCTGACGAGCCTGGGCGCGGGCCGGCCGGGGATCAGCGCGGTGGTGATCACGATGTCCTGCGCGGCGATGTGACCGCTCACCAGCGCGGCCTGGCGCTGGCGATAGCCCTCGCTCATCTCGCCGGCATAGCCGCCCGCCGCCTTGGTCACCTCGTCGCCCTCGCGGATCTCCTCGAAGACGGGCTTGGCGCCGAGCGACTGGATCTGCTCGCGCACTTCCGGGCGCACGTCGGTCGCGGAGACGATCGCGCCCAGCCGCCGCGCAGTGGCGATCGCCTGGAGGCCGGCGACCCCCACGCCCATGACGAAGGCCTTGGCCGCGGGGATCGAGCCCGCGGCGGTGGTCATCATCGGCAGGCAGCGGTCGAGCTCGGTCGCGGCGCGCACCGCCGCGTGATAGCCGGCGAGGTTCGCCTGGCTGGAGAGAATGTCCATCGCCTGCGCGCGCGTGGTACGCGGTAACAGCTCAAGCGCGTAGGCGTCGATCCCGAGCCCGGCATAGCCGCCAAGCCGCGCGGCATCGGCATAGGGCGCAAGGCCGCCGATCAGCTTGGTACCCTGCTTCACGCCGGCAAGGTCCGCCGGCTGCGGCGGACGGACCGCCAGCACCACGTCGGCCGAGGCGAGCGCCTCCTCGCGCGGCACGATCGTCGCGCCACCTGCGGCATAGGCCGCGTCGGCGAAGCCCGCGCGCGCGCCGGCACCAGCCTCGATCAGAACGGCGAATCCAAGCTTCGCAAACCGCGCGAGCGCTGCAGGCGTCATGGCGACGCGATGCTCCCCCATGGCGCGTTCGCCGAGCACAGCGATCGTCGGCATCCTTCCCCCCTTCCAGGCGACTGCCCGCAGTCGCCATGGCACACGTGCCGCATGAGTTATGCGCACACCATTGCCTGACTGCTGCTTGCTAATACATGCGGCTAATCAGGTCCACTAGCAAAATGTGCATGTTTTTCCCGCGAGCGCTAAGTGGTGCAGTTTGCTGAGGAAGCGGCTAAACGGCGGGCATGAGCGCACGGGACAGCGGAAACGGCCGAAAGCAGGGCACGCGCGAGGGCGTGGTCACCGCGGCGGTTACGCGGTTGCGCGACATGATCGTCGCACAGCCGCCCGAAACCCAGATCGGCTCGTTGCCCAACCTGGCCAAGGAACTGGGCGTCGGCATCGTCACGGTTCAGCAGGCCGCGCGCGTGCTGGAGCATGAGGGCTTCCTCCGGGTCCGTCGCGGCCCCGGCGGCGGCTATTATGGCACGCGGCCCGATGCCGAGGGGCTCAGCCGCGCAATCTCGGGCTTTCTGGCGATGCGCCACTCGGCGCATCCGGAGGCGATCGACATCATCACCTTGCTCGATTGCGAGCTGATGGCGGCCGCCGCATCGGCGACGGACCGGGCGCTCAAGCAACAGCTCGGCGCGCTTGCCGAGACGATCGACCAGCGCAACACCGCACGGGAGCGGGGCGCATTCGATCAGGGCATGCTCGACATCCTCTATCTGATGGTCGATCGCCCGCTGATGGAATTGCTGTCGCGCGTCGCCGTGCACCATTACGCGGACTACCCTCGCGGCCCCGTTTATGGCGGGGCAGAAGGCCGTCAGCGCTGGAAGCGCGAGCGGCGCGCGATCATCTCCGCGATCATCGACGGCGATGTCGAACGAGCACGCTTCGAGGCGCAGCGCCGCCGCAGCGAGATCATGCGCAGGCTCGACGTAAAGGCGTAGCGCCGCCTGTGCGCGCTGCTCGCGGCGGAGCTCCTGCGTCGATTTGGGTGCGGCGCCGCACGGGTCACCGCCTTGCGCGGCAGCCAAGACTTCGGCGCGCGGGACCAGCGCCCCGACGAGCGGCCGCGCGAAAAGAGGTTATGCCGTGCCGACCTTGAATCCGCTCGATTATCGTTTGCGAGCGACGGGCACCCGCATCTCGATCATCTCGCCGCCCCTCCTCGCAATTCCATAAAGCGTGCCCGGCGCGCGCTCGTCCCAATCGATCGCTTGTCCTTCGGCGGCGACGGCATAGGTGGCGACGTGATCGAGCGTTGCACCGCCCTTCGGCAAAGTGACCGCGTAGAGTTCGGGCTTGTCGTGTCCCGTTAGGTAGAGCCGCCCGTCCGGGCCCCAGCCGCCGCCTGAGATACTCATCGGCGCGATCCGCTCGAGGATCGAGCCGGGCAGCGCCCAACTCTCCGTCCGCCGCCACGCGTCGTCGAAGCGGACCAGCAGGGTATAGCGGTGATCGCGCATCGGCTCGCCGCCTTTCGCATCATAGTTGGCGAACATCGCCCACCACGCACCGTCATGCCGGTCGACCCACGTCAGTGATCCGATTTCCTGCCCGAGCGAGACCGAGCGGCGATGGGCCAACGTGCGCGGATCGAAATACTCGATCGAACTGGCCTGGGGCACTGCCGGGTAATTGGATGCGGCGCAGACGAGATCCTGTTTGATGACGGCGCAGCTGTTGATGTGCGGAAACCGCTTGGGATCGCCCTCCCACGAGGCAAGCTTCGCCCCGGTGCGCTTGTCGTACCGCGCAATCCTGTAATTGGCGATCGCGTACAGATCGCGGCGGCCGGCCGCGACGCCCTGCCGTGCCTCCGCCGCAGGGAGGCGGCGGAGCGTCTGCGCGACACCGTCGAAGGCGGGCGCTGCGGCGGCCTGCAACGCGATCACAAGGGCGAGCATCATCAGAAGCTTGCCGTCACGCCGACGAAGAAGGTGCGCCCATATTCGGCCGACTCCTGGAGATAGGCCTTGTTCGGTCCGACCAGCTCGCGCCGGCCGGCGTCGGACAGGTTCTGTCCCTCGGCGTACAGCGTCAGTTGCGGCGTGATGCGGAAGCTGATGTTGGCATCGAACGTGGTCCGCCCCTTCCAATATTGGTCGGCGTTCGGGATGGTATCGTTGACCGTTTCGAGGAATCCGCCGATGTAATTGTAGGAGACGCGCGCTTCGAACTTGCCCTTCTGATAGTAGACCGAGGCGTTGCCGGTCACGTCGGGCTGGAGGATCAAGCCGGTGCGCCGCGGCCCGACCGCGGTGAGAAAGGTGAACTTGGAATCGATCAGCGTGACGTTGCCGCTGACGCCGAAGCCGCTCAGCGGATCGGGCAGGAAGGTGAGCGCCTGTTGTGCTGCAATCTCGACACCGCGGATGCGGGCAGTCTCGGCATTCTGCGGCGTGGTGACGATGACCTGCTCGGGCCCGCGACCGACATCCAGCGTCTCGACGCCGGTCAGGGTAAAGATTTCGTCATGGATCGACTTGCTGAACGCTGCGATCGAGACAAGGCCGTCGCGAGGATACGCCTCGAAGCTCAGGTCGAAGCCGCGGCTGCGGCGTGGCTTCAGCCCGGGATTGCCGATGGAGAGCCGCGGCTGGCTGCCATCGAAAGCAAGCGTCGATGTCGCGGTGATCGAGCCATAGTCAGGGCGGCCGATCGTGTTGGTATAGGCGGCGCGCACCACCATCGACGGGTTCAGATCCCAGCGCAGATGCACGCCGGGCAACCAATTGTCGTAGCTGCCGCTCTCCCTGATCGGCGTGGCGGTGTTGCCCTGAACGCGGATACCGGCCGTGTCGACCTCGGTGCGCTCATAGCGGAGACCCGCCAGCAGGGTCAGGTTGCCGAGCTTGACGCTGCCTTGCAGATATCCGGCATAGACGTCCTCATCGACGCGGTAGTCACCAGTATTCGCCCGTACCGCTTCGCGGAACCTTGAGCGGTTGGCCTCGAAAAAGTCCTGATATTCGCGCACGCCGATGCGTGGCGTGAGCAGATACTCGCCGCGGATCAGCTTGTCGGGCCCCGGCACATCCACCTGATCGAGCGTGTAGTTGAAGTCGGTGCCGGCCGTATAATCGGTCTGGCGGTTGGCGAAATCACGCCGCGTGGTGCGATAGACACCACCCGTCTTGAGCTTGATCTTTTCGCCATCGTCCCACGCCGCATTCAGGCGGAACTGGCCGCTCTTCTCCAGCGTCCGCGTTTCGGCGATGCGCTGCTGCTGGAGGTAGAAATTTGCCGGGTTGCGGTTCGCGGTCGAGTTCAGCGGGGTGAAGACCGGATAGAAGTCGGACGTGTCGTAAGTGAAGGCGTAATTGCCGGCCTCCGTATCGCGCGTGCGGAACTCGATCGATTCGTTCGGCACGCGCAGGCGCCCTTGCGAATAGATGGCATCGCCATCGATCGTCACCTGATCAGTGGGCTTCCACTCCGCCTCGGTCCGGCCGATGATGATGCGGCGCTTGGTGATCGGCTGGTTGAGCTGGATGATGTTGCGCCCGCCAGTGAAGCGCCCGCTGGTCGGCGTCTGGTCGCGCACGGTGCCGAGCGCGCCGGAGGTGAGCGGCTCGGTGCGGAACTCTATCCGCTCCTCGTCATCCTCGGTGCGCGCGAAGATGCCGCTCACGCCCCATTTGAACGTCTCGCCACGATATTCGATCTTGGCGTTCGCGCCCGCCCGCTGCTTGGTGTTGTTGTAATAGAACAGGCGCAGTTGCGTCGGCACCTGGATGCCGTTGCCGCGCGGATCGCCTGAATTCACCGGCGCGCCCGCGGCCGTATATTCGCGCACCGACGGGCTTGCGACCTCGATCTGCGGAATGTCGTAGTCAAGCTGTTCGAAGCTGCCGCCAATGACGACGCCCCACTGCTCGTCCGCGCCGAAGCGACCGCCGGTCGCGAAGGCGAGGCGCATCGACGGCTTGTCGTTGCGCACGTCGCCATGCTGCTCGTAGACGCCGTAGGATGCGATGCCGTTGAAGAAGAAATCACGCCGCGCGTCGAAGGCGGAGCGCGTCTCGATATTGATGATGCCGCCGATCGCATTGGCGTCATTCTCCGGCGTCACCGTCTTGATCACCTCGATGCGGCCGGCCATCACCGAGGGCACGATGTCGAGCGGCACGGTGCGCCCGCTCTCGTCCACGCCCGAGACGATCGCGCCGTCCACCGTGGTGCGGTTGTAGGTGGAGGACAGTCCGCGCAGGACGGGGAAGCGCGGCTCGCCCTGATCCTCCTGCACCGACACGCCGGGGATACGGCGGAGCGCTGCGGCGGTATTGTGATCGGGCAGCTTGCCGATATCGTCGGACGAGATCACGTCGGAAATGGCGAACGCCTCGCGCTTCACGGCGCGGGCCGCGCGCTGCGCCTCGCGCTGGCCGGTGACGATCACCTCGTCATCCGCGGGCAGATCCTTGCCCTCGCCGGGCGCAGCATCCTGCGACAGCGGTTCCTGCGCGAGCAGCGGCGTCTGGCAGACGCCCGCCAGCATCAGCGCCACCGCGCTGCGGACGATTACGGATTTCATGTTGGCCCCTTTGCTTCTGGCGCCCCGCTAGGAGCGGGGTGTGACGGGGCGGGGTCGTCCATGTTGCAGTGCGGTGAAGCCGCGCGTCACGCTGCTGCAACGCCGTCGCCCTAGCCTGCCGTGATGCTGATCGATCGACGCACCGCTCTCGCCGGGTTCGCCGCGGCGCCTGCGCTGCTTGCCTATGGCCGTGCCTCGGCACTCGGCACTGAGCGGCTGTTCACCTTCGGCGTCGCCTCGGGCGAGCCGGTGGCGGACGGCATGGTGCTGTGGACACGGCTCGCGCCGAAACCGCTCCAGCCCGATGGCGGCATGCCGCGGCGGCGCGTGCCCGTCCGCTGGGAGATGTTCGCCGATGAAGCCGCGCGCCGCCCGGTCCGCTCCGGTGAGGCATGGGCGGAGCCGGATCTGGGACATTCGGTGCATGTCGAGGTGTCCGGCCTCACGCCGGATCGGCCTTATTGGTATCGCTTCGTCGCGGAAGGAGAGGCAAGCGCGCTCGGACGGACGCGAACCGCACCGGCGCCAGGGCAGATGCCCGAGCGGCTTCGCTTCTGCTTCGGCTCCTGCCAGAAATACGAAAATGGCTATTACGGCGCATGGGCCAACGCCGTCGCCGACGATCCCGATCTGATCTTTTTCCTTGGCGACTACATCTACGAAGCAAAGCCGTCCGTCGGCACGATCCGCGTGCACCTCAATCCCGAGTGCATGGACGTGACCGGTTATCGCGTGCGCTATGCCACCTACCGGCTCGACCCGCAATTGCAGGCAGCGCACGCCGCCGCCCCCTGGCTCGTGACGTGGGACGATCACGAGGTCGCCAATGATTATGCCGGGCTGCTCGATCAGCAGAATAGCGATCCGGCGATATTCGCGCGCCGCCGCGCCGCCGCCTATCAGGTCTATTACGAATATATGCCGCTGCGGCGGCGCGCACGGCCCCAACATGCGTCGATGCGGCTATACCGCGCACTCGATTGGGGGCAGCTCGCCCGCTTCCAGATCCTTGACGATCGGCAATATCGCTCGCCGCGCGCCTGCCATCCGCGGCAGCTCATGACCGAGCATCGCGAGGGGCCGAGCCTCGTCCCGCCCTGCCCCGAACTCGCCGATCCGACGCGTTCGCTGCTCGGCACCGCGCAGGAACGCTGGCTGGACCGATCGCTCGCCACCTCGCGCGCGCGCTGGAACGTGCTGGCCCAGCAAACCCAGATGACGCCTTATCCGCGGCGTGATCCCGATATGCCGAGCGGATCCAGGCGATTGCAGACGGTCGACACCTGGGACGGCTATGCCGCGACGCGCGACCGCGTGCTGGCCGCCTGGCAGCGCCACCGCACCAACAATCCGCTGGTCATCGGCGGCGACATCCACGCCTTCGTGGCGAGCGAGCTGCGCACCGCCGAGCGCACGATCGCGCCCTGCTTTGTCGGCGGTTCGATCACCACCTTTGCGGGTGACACATTGCTGCGGGCGAACACATCCGAGAGCGATGCCTATCGCTTCGCAAACAACGAGGTGCGTGGTTACGGACGCGTCGATCTGACCGCGACCGGCGCAGACATCACCTTCCGTGCCATCGCCGATCCGAACCAGGCTGCGACGCGGGCCTATGATCTCGCGCGCTTCAGGGTTGCTACGGGCAGTCCGGAGATCCTCAACGACTGATGCGTTGGCCTATAACTGTATGAGCCTGGCCGGATGCTAATTCTTACCGATCTGTTCCCAGGTCAGGTCGAAGCGATGCAGATACTTCCTCAAGCGATCGGCATCGTTCACCGAAGTCCGCTTGGTGCGAGACGCGGCGAAGAGCGTCCGCCCCGCTTCCGACAGCGAACGGCTTCGCTGGCAGACCTGGATGACATGGGCCAGCTGCACGCTGTCGAACGGATCCAGCGCGTCCAGCTGTTCAGGCGCAAGATAACCCTCAAGACCATTTTGGCCTTCCGTCTGCCCGCCCCAGAGCTGTCTCAGCCGCGCCGTTTCGGCCCCGACGCATCCGACATCGATCCGCCCCTTGTCGCTCAGTGTCGCCATGCGGGTGATGCTGGCGGCGAGATCGCGGAAGTTACCCGACCAGCGCGCGTCCGGCGCGGTGGCGAAGGCGAGATATCGCTCGCGCGCTTCCTTGTTGAAGGTGATGCGGCTGCCCTCGCGCTCGGCGAAGCGCTCCAGCTCATAATCGAGATTGGGGGCTATGTCCTCGCGACGATCGGCGAGGCCGGGGAGCGAGAAGGTCCAGAGATTGAGGCGCGCGAACAGGTCCTCGCGGAACGTGCCCTCGGCCACGCAGCGGGCCAGATCGCGATTGGTGCCGGCGATCAGCTGGAAGTCGCTTGCCGCTTCCTTGTCGGCGCCGACCGGCAGGAAACGCTTGTCCTCGATCGCGCGCAGGATCATCGCCTGCTCGTCCACCCCAAGCTCACCGATCTCGTCGAGAAACAGCATGCCTGCATCGGCCGAGCGGAGCAGGCCGGGGCGATCGGCCGCGGCACCAGTGAAGGCGCCCTTCTTGTGTCCGAACAGCGCCGACATCGCGCCATCACCCTTCAGCGTCGCGCAATTGACCTCGACGAAGGCGCCCTTCAGCTGATGCTTCAGGCGCTTCAGTTCGTAGATGCGCCGGGCAAGCTGGCTCTTTCCTGCACCGGTCGGCCCCATCAGCAGCATCGGCGCACGTGAGCGCGCGGCGACGCGCTCGATCTCGTCGATCATGCGGTTGAAGGCGGGGTTGCGCGTATCGATGCCCGATTTCAGGAAGGACGTGCTCTCCGCACTGGCGATGGCGAAACGGGTCGCGATGCTGTCATAGCGGGACAGGTCCAGGTCGATCGCAGTCCATGTGCCGACGCCGTCGTTCGCCCCGCGCCGCGGCTGTGTCTGAAGCAGGCGGCCGGGCAGGTAATGCGCCTCGGTGAGCAGGAAGAGGCAGATCTGCGCGACGTGGGTGCCGGTGGTGATGTGGACGAGATAGTCCTCGGCATCCGGGTCGAAGGGGTGGCTCCGCGCAAAATCGAGCAGCTTGCCATAGACCTCCTCGAAGTCCCACGGATCCTTGAAGTCGAGCAGGTGCGGCTCGACACGCGTCTCCGGCGACACCGAGGCGATGTCCTCGGTGACGTAATCCGCAAGCCGCTTGTGTGCGGTGCCATGCAGCAGCACCAGCCGATCGACCCTGAGATCCTCGTGCATCGTCAAGCCGACCGTCGGCCGCCACTTGTTCCAGCGGGTCGGGCCGAACTTGCTGGCGTCGAGGGTCGAGCCGAGAAAGCCAATGACGACGAGCGGTTTCATCTCCTATCCTGTAGGATAAACCATGATCCATGTCGATCGATGAAGGTCAGGAGAGGCGACCTTGTGGCCATCCCCGCCCATTGTCTTATCTTCAACGGGATCAGCGACTTAGCCAAAGTCGATCGCGCAGCGGAGGCTTTTGGCACGCCTCATGCTGTGTTTCCGGTGTCAGGCAAGGTGAGATTTCGACCTTCCTGGCAGCGGAGCCGGCGGGGGCGATCGGATGGGCCGGTCGCCCCCAAGAGGTTCGACAGGGTGTAGCTCAGTTGCGCAGAGTGCCCGCCTTGGAAGCGGGAGGCCGCTGGTTCGAGTCCAGCCACCCTGACCAGATTGCGACGGGAAATGACGATGTCGACGACGACCTATGATTACGCTCACGACAAGGGCGGCGTGCCGATCAAGATGTGGACCCGCGGCGTGCCCGTCGAGGACGAGGCGCGGGCGCAGCTCGCCAAGGCCGCACATATGCCCTTCATCTTCCGCCACATGGCGGTGATGCCCGACGTGCATGTCGGCATCGGCGCGACTGTCGGCTCCGTGATCCCGACCAAGGGCGCGGTGATCCCCGCGGCCGTGGGGGTCGATATCGGCTGCGGCATGATGGCGGCGCGCACCTCGCTGATGGCAAGCGACCTGCCCGACACTCTCGAGGGCATCCGCTCGGCAACCGAGCAGGCGGTGCCGCATGGGCGAGAGGTCGGCCGCGGCAAGCGCGACACCGGCTCATGGGGCTCGCCCCCGGCCGAGATCGTCGAAGCCTGGGCGACGCTCGCTGCGCGCTTCCAGCGGATCACCGACAAATATCCGCGGCTGAAGAACACCAACAATCTGGTGCACCTCGGCACGCTGGGCACGGGCAACCACTTCATCGAACTCTGTCTCGATGAGGCGCAGCGCGTGTGGATCATGCTCCACTCGGGCTCGCGCGGGGTCGGCAACGCGATCGGCAGCTTCTTCATCGAGCTGGCGAAGCAGGACATGCGCAAGTGGCACATCAACCTGCCCGATCAGGACCTCGCTTACTTCCCGGAGGGGACGGACCATTTCGACGATTATGTCGAGGCGGTCGGCTGGGCGCAGGACTTCGCAGCGCTGAACCGGCGCATGATGATGACCAACGTCATTCGTGCCCTGCGGGGGCAGATCGCCAAGCCGTTCGACGCGGAGCTGGAGGCGGTGAACTGTCACCACAACTACGTGCAGCGCGAGAACCACTTCGGTGAGAATGTGCTCGTCACCCGCAAGGGGGCGGTGCGTGCGGCGAAGGGGACGCTCGGCATCATCCCGGGATCGATGGGTGCCAAGTCGTTCATCGTCCGCGGCCTCGGCAACCCGGAGTCGTTCGACAGCTGCTCGCACGGCGCCGGCCGGGTCATGAGCCGCACCGCGGCGAAGAAGCTGGTGACGCTGGAGGAGCATGTCGCCGACACTGCGGGCGTCGAGTGCCGCAAGGACGCGGGTGTGCTCGACGAGACGCCCAAGGCCTATAAGCCTATCGAGGCCGTGATGGCCGCACAGGCCGATCTGGTGGAGATCGTCCACACGCTCAAGCAGGTGGTGTGCGTGAAAGGCTAGCTTTTCACGCCACCCGAAGAGGACGTCATGATCGTAATCGATGGATCCGAAGGCGAAGGGGGCGGCCAGATCGTGCGCAATGCGTGCGCGCTGTCGCTGGTGACGGGCGAGCCGTTCAGGATTGTCAACGTTCGCGCCAATCGCGCCAAGCCCGGCCTCATGCGCCAGCATGTTACGGCAATCGAGGCCGCCTGCACCATCGGCGGCTCGGACTGCGAGGGGCTGACGGTCGGCTCGTCCGAGGTGATGTTCCGCCCGGGCACCGTCGTGCCCGGAGAGTATCGCTTTGCCGTCGGCACCGCCGGCAGCACCGGGCTGGTCCTCCAGACCGTGCTGATGCCGCTCGTTCTCGCGAACAAGCCGTCGAGGCTGGTGCTGGAAGGCGGCACGCACAACATGCTGGCCCCGCCGTTCGACTTCATCACGAAGGCGTTTCTGCCGATCGTCAACCGCATGGGGCCGCGGGTCGAAGCTAGGCTGGTCCGCCACGGCTTCTACCCGCGGGGTGGCGGGCGCATCGAGGTGGATATTACGCCGGCACAGCTCTCCCCGCTCGACTGCACGGAGCGCGGCGCGCTGCTCGATCGCAGTGCCTGTGCGTTGTTTGCAGGGCTTCCCATCGAGATTGCCGAGCGGGAGATCGGCGTCGCGCGGGAGTCGCTCGGCTGGAGCGAGCGGGAATGCTATGTCCGCGAGCTGCCGGCCGATCAGGGACCGGGAAACCTCCTGATGCTGACGGCGGCCTTCGAGAATGTGACCGAGATCGTGAGCGGGTTCGGACAGCTCGGCGTGCCGGCAGAGCGGGTCGCGAAGACCGCAGTCGGCCGCATGCGCGGTTATCTTGGCAGCAGTGCGTTCGCCGGGCCTTACCTGGCGGATCAGCTGCTGCTGCCGTTCGCGCTTGCGGGCGGCGGCAGCTTCACGACGGTGAAGCCCAGCCAGCATTGCCTGACCGCCGCGGCGATCATCGAGCGGTTCACCGGCCGTGCGACCCGCTTCGTGCAACAGGATGGTGGATCGCACCTGGTATCGCTCGAGAAGATCAGGTTGCACGCGTAACTAATTCGGAGTAACGGACCCGCCTTCGCCGGCACCGGCGAGTCAATCGGAGACAGAAATTGCTGGACTTCACCGCATATCGCGGTGCTTGCGCCAGCGGTCTTCGCCCTTTCGCCTAGGCGTCCCACGACGCTGCGGATGGGCAAGGCTGCCGCAGCACCTCGATCGATCAGAACAGAACAATTCCGCTGGCGTGGATTGCACGCAGCGCGACGAGACTTGTGGGACAATCATGGACGAACATGGGATCGTCCGGAGCATGCTGCTCCGGATCGGGCGCGGCGTGGCCGCGTCCGCGCCGCTCGCCAAGGCGGTGCGCGCATGGCTGCAGCCACATGCGCCTTGGGTGATCGGCCGCGCCTCGACCAAATTGCGCTGGGCGGAGCTGCTCGCCGCAGTCGATGCCGCGCAGCCAGGCGCCGACCGCAGGCCGCAGGCTCTGCTGCTTGCCGACGAACTCGCGCGGCTGCTGGCGCTCGCGCCATTCGATGCCGCGCTGCTGTCGCTGATGGTGGCCAGCGATCGCTTGCCGCGCGTCGCGGCACTGACGCGTCTGGCGGTGGAGCATGGGCATGACCTGCCGATGCTGCTCGGCGAGATTGCCGGCGCCGCGCCGAACGATGCCGAGGCCGCCGTACGACGCAGCCCCGTCCTCCGGCTTCGTCTGGTGCGCTTCGTCGCGAACCGGCAGGGCCGGATCGAGACGGAGGTCGACTGGATGCTGACGCGCCTGCTCGACCGGGCTTCCACCGATCCAGAGGATGTCCTCGACACGCTCGCCGGGTACCGGCAGCCGCCGACGCTCGGCCTCGACGACTTCGCGCACGTCGCCGACGCGGAGTTCCTCGTCCGCCTGC
Source organism: Sphingomonas jatrophae (assembly GCF_900113315.1). Taxonomy (GTDB): domain Bacteria; phylum Pseudomonadota; class Alphaproteobacteria; order Sphingomonadales; family Sphingomonadaceae; genus Sphingomonas_P; species Sphingomonas_P jatrophae. The sequence continues at coordinate 1,687,118 of NZ_FOZG01000001.1, forward strand.
TGCGCGGGGCCGCCACCGAGGGCGCGGAGGGGATCAACATCCTCATTCACGGCCCGCCCGGCACCGGCAAGACCGAGCTCGCCCGCGCGCTGGCCGCCGCTACCGGCCTGGCGCTGCACGCAGTCGGCGAGGCGGACGAGGACGGCGACGAGCCCAACCGCTTCGAGCGCCTCACTGCACTCCGCGTCGCGCAGCGGCTGCTGGCGGGGCGCGGCAACGCGGCATTGCTGTTCGACGAGATGGAGGATCTGATCGGGGATGCCCGGCCCAGCGCCGGTGACTGGTTCGCGCATCGCGAGGGCAGCAAGGTCTTCGTCAATCGCCTGCTCGAGGCCAATCCGGTGCCGGTGATCTGGACCACCAACGCCATCGGCAACATCGACAACGCCATCGTCCGGCGGATGAGCTTCGTGCTGAAGCTCGATCTGCCGTCCCGCCGCACCGGGCTGCGGATGCTGGAGCGGGTGGCGGCGGACGAGCGGGTCACGCCGGGCGCCCGCTTCGACGGGCTGCTCGATGTGGCGCCCGAGGCGGCCACGGTGCTGCGCGTCTCCGCCCGCGCGGCGCGGCTGGCGGGCGAGGCGGATGGCGGTGTGCGCTCGGCCGAGGCGCTGGTCCGCGCCTTGCGGGGGCGCGAGCTGCCGATCGGCCTGGCGGACTCGATCGATCTCGACCTGTTCGAGAGCGATGTGCCGCTTGCCCCCCTGTTCGCGCGGATGGCGGCGCTGGACGAACCGGACTTCACGCTGCTCCTCACCGGTCCGCCGGGCACGGGCAAGACGGCGGCGGCGCACCATCTCGCCCGCGCGCTCGATCGCCCGCTGCTCATCAAGCGTGCGTCGGATCTCCTGTCCAAGTGGGTCGGTGAGACGGAAGCGCAGATCGCCGGGGCTTTCGCCGAAGCGCGCCAGCAGGGCAGCGTCCTGTTGTTCGACGAAGCGGATTCGCTGCTCTTCGATCGCACGACCGCCCGCGCCAGCTGGGAGGTCGGCCAAGTGAACGAGATGCTCACCTGGCTCGATCGCCACCCGCTGCCGGTGATCGCCGCCACCAATCATCCGGGCTCGCTCGATCCGGCGACACTGCGGCGCTTCGTGTTCAAGCTGCGCCTGCGGCCGCTCGGCCGTGCAGCGGCGGCGCGTGCCTTCGAGCGGTTCTTCGCGGTGGGCGCGCCAGCCAGCCTTGGTGACCTGCGAAATCTCACGCCCGGCGATTTCGCGGTCGTCTCGCGCCAGCTCCGCTACGCGCCGGTGAGCGACGCCGAGGAGCTGGTCGAGCGGCTGGCGCTGGAGGCCGCGGCCAAGCCGGAGACGGGGGTGCCGATCGGCTTTTGACCGGACGGGCCGTGCTGCCGCGTCACGCGCGACAGCACGGCCTCCAGCATCGGCGTCATCACGCCCAGCCGGCGTGCCTTGATGACGAGATCCCACAAAGGCTCGAACTTCTTCCAGCCCGCGGCATAGAAGAAGTGCTTGGCCTGGTGTTTGGCGCTGTCATGCGACAGCGCGCCGCGGGCGATGTTGGCCCAGCCGTAAAAGTCTCGATAGGCGCGGTCATAGCCGGCCTTGAGGGTCTCCGGGCTGAGCTTCGCGGGTCGATAGACGACGTGGCGCGTGTCGTAGCGGTTCCAGTCGTGGCTGATGATCCGCGCCTGCGCGCTCATCTGCTGGTAGAGCCGCGTGCCCGGATAGGGCGTCTGGATGTGGAAGGTGGCGGTGGTGATGCCGTGGCGCACAGCCCAGTCGACGGTGCGATCGAACACGTCCTCGCCGTCATCGTCCATGCCGAACACGAACGAGCCGTTGATCATGATGCCGAGGTCGCTCAGCCGCCGCGCGACCGCGGCATAGTCGCGCGCCAGGTTCTGCTTCTTGTTGCTGGCGGCGAGATTGGCCGGGCTGAACGTCTCGAACCCGACGAACAGGCTGCGCAGCCCCGCTTCCGCGGCGCGCTCGATCAGGTCGCCGCGCAGCACGCTGTCCACGGTCGCCGCGCCCTGGAACAGCCGCCCCATGCCGCGCATGCCGTCGAACAGCCCCTCGGCAAAGCGCCGATCGCCAAGCAGGTGATCGTCGAGAAAGTAGAGGTGCCGGCCGGGCAGCCGCTCGATCTCCGCCAGCGCCTCGTCGACCCGTTGCGCGTAGAAGGACCGGCCGCCCGCGAAGAAGGCGTCCTTGTAGCAGAAGTCGCAATGCTGCGGGCAGCCGCGCGTCACCACGATCGAGTTCGGCACGAGGTAGCGGTTGCGCTTGATCAGGTCCCGGCGGATCGGCGGCAGGCCGTGGATCGTGCGCCCGGCGGTGGAGGTGTAACGCGGCTCGGCCCGGCCCGCGCGCAGATCGGCCAGGAATTGCGGAAAGGTCTGCTCGCCCGGGCCGATGAAGATCGTGTCGGCATGCACCGCCGCCTCGTCGGGGAGCGAGGTGACGTGCAGCCCGCCGAGCGCGACATGGCAGCCCTTCGCACGGTAATGATCCGCGAGGCGGTAAGCGCGATAAGCGTTGGTGATATAGACCTGGATGACGACGAGGTCAGGGCGGTCGTCGGTCCGCACCGTCTCGACATGGTCGTCCACCAGATCGATGTCGTCGTCGGGCGAGAGGAAGGACGCCAGCGTCGCCAGGCCGAGCGGCGGGAACAGCGAATATTTGATCGGGCGCCAGAACGGGCTCTTCGCCTCGGTCAGCGCCGGCAGGATCATCTTGACCTTCATCGCGTCGCGCTCCCGCACATCGGCATGGTGGTGTGGAGATAGGGCAGCAGCGTCACCGCCCCGATCAGCGCGGCGGCGGTGGCGCAGACCAGCACCGCGCCCGCCGCGACATCCTTGACCGTGCCGATGGCGGGGTGACGCTTTGGGTGAAGGTGGTCGCACAGCCGCTCGATGGCGCTGTTCAGGCCCTCCGCTGCGAACACCAGCGCGGTGGCGAGGATCAGCCAGCGCCAGTCGGCAAGCGAAACGTGCAGCACGGCACCCGCGGCCAAGACCAGCCCGGCCGCGATCAGGTGCAGCCGGGCGTTGGGCTCGTTGCGGACCAGCCAGCGCAGCCCTGCCCAGGCAAAGCGAAAGCTCGCCAGCCGGGCCGAGGCGGAGAAGCGGGGATCCGGTGCAGGCGCGGCAGCATGAGGCCGCCACGCCAGCGGCGACGGCCGCAGCCGCCACCGCCGGAGCGGCCAGCCGAGCAGGCCCAGCAGCCCTGCGAGAAGCGCGCAGCACACCATGTCCGTCTCCTCAGATCACTGGCTTGATCAGCAGCACGGTTCGTCCCTGGCCCTGGATGACCAGATCCGCTTCGCCCCTGCCGTCCGCCTTGACGAAGCCGGTTGCGTCCCCCTCGATCCGGTAGTGCCGCTCGGGCCGCAGGCGGGCGAGGCGCATCGTGTGCGGCCGCCCGCCGGCAAGATGGAGCACGAGGCGCAGCGCGCCCACCTCCGCCACTGCGCCAGCGACCAGCACGTCAGGATAGTCCGCATGCGCAAGACATGGTCCGTCGCGACCGGTCACGCCTGCCCCCGCCAGGGCCGCCAGCCCGCCCGGTCGATTGCACCGGGCGGCCAGCTCCAGCGCGTGCGCCCAGAGCGAGGCGCGCGGGCGGTGTCGCACGCCGTCGATCGTCCGCGCAGGGCAACGAGCGTCGAGCATGGCCAGCATCGCCGCGGCCGCCGCGCCATCGCCCAGCTCGACCGCGGCGGCGGCACTCGCGGCAAGGCTGGACGCGCGCGAGAAGCCGTAATTGCCGACATCGACCGGCCAGAACAGCCGCGGCCACGGCTTGCTGTCGAGCGCGGCGCGCACGCGGCCCCAATGAAGCTGGGCGAGATCGGGATAGAGCGCACTCAGGAACAGGCAGGGGAAGGCCTGCATCACGATCCCGCCTGCGGGCGGCAGGCCGAGCCCGGTCAGCGTCGAGCGGAACGGCACCAGCCGGCCGTCGCGGGTGGTGAACGCGTCCAGCCCCCGACGCATCCGCGGCGCGACGGCCGCCCAACGGTCGGCATCGGCGGTGCGGAGCCCGACGCCGGTGAGCAGGTTGCACAGCGGGTAGATCCAGCCCGGCTCGCAGGCGAGCAGCCCCCACGGCGCGCGGTCATATTGATCGGCGAGGATGCGAGCGAGATCGGCCTTGTCATAGCGTGTGCGCCCATTTGGCAGCGCGAGGTCGAGATGGCCGTCTGCTCCTGCCAGCGAACGACCTGCCACCGCTTCGGCCAAGGCGATCTGCGCAAGGACGAAGCCCGAATACATGATGTTGTCGCGCGGCACCGGATCGTGCGCCGGGCGCAGATGACCCCAGGCACTTTCCAGCCGCCAATAGCGCCACATTCGCGGGTCGCTCTGCTTGGCGAGCAGACGGTGCTGCGCCTCGACCATATAGCCGGAAAATGCCGGCAGCTGGTGTGCCTGGACCAGCGACAGCGCATAGCTGATGAAGTTGACCTGATAGCGGACCGCGGCGGTCTGAAACTGGTCGCGCCATTCAAACCCCTCGAACGCCGCGATCGGCTGCAGGGCGCGATCCAGCAGCAGTCGCTGGAGCGCGAGCGTGTCAGGCAGCAACTCTTCCGGCACCTGCGGGCGGGGACGAGCAGGGCATGAGACAGGCGGCAGACCGGCAGATTGCGGTCTTGCTGGCAGCCGCGCCAGACTGAGCGCCGGCACGGCAAGCCACGCCAGCACGAGGACAGCCGAATTGTAGGCATCGACCGGCGGAGCATCGACGGTCACCGCGGCAAGGAGCGCCGCTCCGAGCCAGCCGAGCGGCGGAGCGAGGACGTTGCCGGTCCCGAACCACAGGATCAGCGCCAGGCCGAACACAGCGAGGCTGAGGCCCGAGGCCAGCCATGCGCCGAGCGGCATCGGCGCATCGGCAAGCAAAGGTGCGAGAAAGCCTGCACCGGGCGCGATCAGCCCCAGACCGAACACGCGCAATCCCGTCACCGGTGCCGCACAGGCCAGCGCAGCGCCGGTCAGCGCCACCATCGCCAAGGCCAGCACGAACCGTCGCCGGCGCTTCGCCGCGTCCTGCAACGGCAAGCAGCTTTGCGATGCAGAGTAGATGGGCAAATGAAAGGCAGCCGCCATCACGCCTGTCTCGCTTTCCGGAGCAATGCGCCGCGCTTGGCCGTTTCCCGCGCCCGCCGCAGCACCTGCTCCAGAACCTGGAGATAGGCGGCGAAGCCCTCCCGCCCCGCTTCGGTCAGGAAGCAGCGCGTGTGCGGGCGCTTCCCGGCATAGCCTTTGTCGAGGCCCACCAGTCCCGCCTCCTCGAGCACCTGAAGGTGACGGCTGAGATTGCCGTCGGTCAGCCCGCACAGCACCTTCAGGTCGGAGAAGCTCAGGCCTTCGGCGTGCCCCGCCAGCGACGTGACGATGCCGAGCCGGGCCCGCTCGTGGAACAGGCGGTCGAGACCTTCATAGGCGAAGGGCGCCTTATCGCCGGCCATCCCGCCCTCCCGCGCGGTGGAGAATGACGGCGACCAGGATCTGCCCGATCCCGAACGGCACGCCCATCATCCAGGGCGTGGCCGACAGGCTCCGCGCGGCGATCAGCAGGGTCGCGGTGCCGCACAGGAAATACCAGCCGGCAGGCCACATGATCGCCTTCGGCAGCGTGCCCGCCGCCGAAAATCCGATCAGCGCGATCAACAGCTGCCACAGGCCGGGCAGGATCCAGATCACCTGCGGCGCGCTTTGCACGATGACGAGGGTAGCCACCGCGCCGACAGCGCCGAACGGCAGCAGCAGACGCAGCGTGCCCGCCAGCATCGTATCCGGCATGCCGGCATGCAGCCGTCGCGCCCGGTCAAGCGCCTCGACGCCGATCAGCCCCGCCGCCGCCACTGCGGTGACCGTCCAGCTGAGGACGAAGCCGATAGCATCGTGTCCGCCGGCAAACCCCAGCGACTGCGCCGCGGCGACCGCGGCCGCGAGCACGCCCGTTCCCGCGACGGCGACCGGCGCCAGCCCGCGAAAGCGGGTGCTGGCCGCCATCCGGTCCTGAATGAAGGCGAGTTGCGACAGCGCATGATCTATCTCGCTCATGCCGACCCCTTTGCAATGCAAAGTGCCATCCTGCCGCTCGCCGGTCAACAGCGACGATCGAACTGTGCATTTGAATGGTCCCATGCCGGCCCCGGCACGATTGCCAGCTTGCCTCGTTGCGTGTCCGACAGGGAGGCGAGACGATGAAGCTGGACGTGACGAGGCGCTCGCCTGCCGAGCAGGGCGAGGGTGCGAGCGCGACGGTGATCGCCGCGCAGGTGCCCGGCATCACGGGGTTGCTTGGCCTTGCGGTCGCTGTGGTGGTGATTGCGGGGCTGTTCTTCGCGCGCGACGTGCTGATCCCGATCACGCTGGCCGTGCTGTTGTCCTTCGTCCTGTCGCCCATCGTGGCGCTTCTGCGGCGGCTGCGCCTGCCGCGGGGTCCGGCCATCCTGCTGGCCGTGCTGGGAGCGCTCACCACGCTGGGCGGCATCGGCACGCTCGTCGGCATGCAGGCCGCCTCGCTTGCCGATGACGCGCCACGCTATGCGGCGACCATCCAGACGAAAATCGATCGCGCGCAGGCGTTCGTCGTGGATCGCCTCTCGGTGCTCGCCCCGGCCGGCCCCCGCCCTGCCGCCGCCCCGATCAACCCGGACATCGTCCGCGGCACCCGTGCCAACCCCCTTCAGGTCCGCGTCGTCGAGTCCGAGCCGTCGGTCCTGACGCAGGTCGGCGGCTATCTCGAGCCCGTCGTGGGGCCGTTCGAGACGTTCGTGATCGTCCTGGTGGTCGCCATCTTCATCCTCATGCAGAAGGAGGATCTGCGCGATCGCCTAATCCGGCTGTTCGGCTCCTCCGACCTGCACCGCACCACCGCCGCCATGGACGATGCCGGCAGCAGGCTGAGCCGCTATTTCCTGTCGCAACTGGCGGTGAATACCAGCTTCGGGATCGTGGTCGCCATCGGCCTGTGGCTCATCGGATTGCCCGTGCCGGCCCTGTGGGGGATCCTCGCCGGGGTGTTGCGCTTCGTGCCGTATATCGGCGCGCTGCTTGGCGCTGCGCTTCCGCTCGCCATCGCGGCCGGCGTCGATCCCGGCTGGTCGATGATGCTGATGGTGGCGGCCTTGTTCATCGTGCTGGAGCCGGTGATCGGCTACGTGGTCGAGCCTTTGCTCTACGGCCATTCGACGGGCCTCTCGCCTTTGTCGGTCGTGCTCGCCGCCGTGTTCTGGACATGGATCTGGGGCCCAGTCGGCCTCGTCCTGTCGATGCCGCTGACATTGTGCCTCGTCGTCCTCGGCCGCCACATACCCAGTCTGGAATTCCTCGACGTGCTGCTCGGCGACCGTCCGGCGCTGACGCCCGTGGAAAGCTTCTACCAGCGCATGCTCGCCGACGATCCGGAAGAGGCGCTCGATCAGGCCGAGACGCAGCTCAAGGAACGCTCGTTGACGGCCTATTATGATGAGGTGGCGCTGGCCGCGCTGAAGTTGGCGGCGGCGGACGTGGCGCGCGGCGCCATCGACCGGACCCGCGCGACGGGTGTGGTCGAGTCCATGCTCGTGCTGATCGACGAGCTCGCTGACGCGGACGACACGGCGCAGGCGACCACCGCGACGGACAAGCCGCTGAGCCCGACGCCGGGGAATGTCGTCGGGTTCGTCGAGACCACGCCCGAGAGCCTGCCCGAGGCACCCGCCGAGTGGCGGAATGAGGGCGCCGTCCTCTGCGTTGCGGGACGGGGCGTGCTCGACGATGCGGTCACGGCAATGCTCGCGCAGTTGCTGGCCAAGCGGGGCTTCGGGGTGCGCCGGGTCGGGCACGAGGCAGGGTCGCGCGCCGGCATCGCCTCGCTCGACGCCACGGGCGTCAAGATCGTGTGCCTGTCCTACCTGGAGATTGGCGGCTCGCCCTCGCACCTGCGCTATCTCGTCCGCCGGATACGGTCGCGGCTCGGCAATGTGCCGGTGCTGGTCGGCTTGTGGCCCGAAGGCGAAGCCGCCTTGAGCGACCAGCAGATCCAGAAGGCCCTGGGGGCCGATCTCTATGTCGGGTCGCTCCGCGCGGCGGTGGAGGCGTGCCTCGATCAGTCGCACGACAACAGTGCGAAGGTCGCGGCCTGAACATGGGCTCGCGCTGGCCGACCGTAGCCAGCTAGGCCGATGCCCGCCCCCGCAGCAGGTGCGTGATCCCCATCGCGCCCAGGCCCGCCGCCACGCCCCAGAAGGCCGATCCGATACCCAGCACGGTGACGCCGGAGGCGGTGACGAGCAGGGTCAGGATCGTCGCATCGCGATGCTCCTTCCCGGCCAGCGACGCCTCCAGCGCGCCGAGCAGAGCGGGGATGATCGCCAGCCCGGTCAGCACCGCGATCGCGATCGGCGGCAGCGCCACGAAGCCGCGGACGAGCAGCGGCGAGAAGATCGCCAGCAGCAGATAGAGCGCGGCATAGATCAGGCCCGTCCGCCACCGCCGCGCCTTGTCGGGATCCGCCTCCGCGCTGGTGCAGATCGCGGCGGTGATCGCGGCGAGGTTGACCGCATGCGCGCCGAACGGGGCTGCCACCACGCTTGCCAGGCCGGTGCCGACCAGCAACGGCCGGGGCGGCGGCGTATAGCCGGCGACCCGCAGCACGGCGATCCCCGGCAGGTTCTGCGACACCAGGGTCACGACGAACAGCGGCATCGCGATGCTGACCAGCGCGCCCGCGTCGAACGCGACCGGCACCGGGATGAGCGTGCCGAACGTGGCCCCCGGCGGCAGCGCGCCGACCCTCCCCTGCCCGAGGATCAGCGCAACGCCGACCGCAAGCACCATCAGCAGCGCGTAGAGCGGGAAGCGCGCGCGCCCCACGACGAAGGTCGCCGCCAGCACCAGCACGAACAGCGGATCGGCCCCCGCCTCCTTGAAGGCGCGCAGGCCGAAGGGCAGCAGCACGCCCGCCAGCATGGCCGAGGCGATGGCCGGCGGGATCGCGCCCGCCAGCCGCCCCAGCAGCGGCACCGCGCCCACCAGCACGCCGATCAGGCCCGCCGCCGCAAAGGCGCCGCACGCGACCGGCCACGGCACGGCCGGCGAGGTGACGAGCAGCGCGGCGCCGGGCGTCGACCAGGCCAGCACCACCGGCACGCGCAGCCGGAGCGACAGGAGCGCGCCCGGCACCGCGATGGCGAGGCAGAGTGCCGTCACGGCGGATCCGGCCTGCTCCACCGACGCTCCCATCGCGCGCAGCGCCTGCACGACCAGCACGATCGTGCCGCCGAACCCCACGGCAGCGGCCACGAGGGCGGAGGTCCAGGCGGATGGCGGCGGCAGGGTGGCGCGCATAAGGCGGGTCTCGTCTCTCGGGCGGTCATTCCTGCCCGCCACCCTCCACCGGATCAACCCGGCATGTTACGCCGTCGGAATGGTGCCGCCGTCGATGACATGCTCGGTCCCGGTGATGCTGGCGGCACGGTCCGAGGCGAGAAAGGCGACAAGGCTCGCCACCTCGTCGGGCGAGGCGGGACGGCCGATCGGAATGCCGCCGAGCGACTGCATGATGATCCGCCTGCCCAGCTCGGCATCGCCGCCCGCCTGCGCGCCCAGCCTCTCGGCAAAGGCGCCCGTGGCCTCCGTATCGATCCAGCCGGGCGACACGCGCACGACGCGCACCCCGCGCGGCGACACCTCCTTGGACAGGCTCTTGCTGTAGGTCGAGAGCGCGGCCTTGGCCGCGGCATAGGCGGTGGTCGCCTCGGGCAGCGGCAGGCGGTGCTGGATCGAGGTGACGTGGATGACGACACCCTGCCCGCGCGACACCATCGCCGGCACCAGCGCGCGGTCGAGCCGGACGGCGGGGCGCAGGTTGAGGTCGAGCTCATCCTCCCAATGCTCGTCCTCCAGTGCAGCGAAGCCGCCCGCCGGCGCCGATGATCCGCCGAGCATGTGGACGATGATGTCGATGTCGCCCAGCCGCTCGCGCGCGGCGCTGGCCAGAGCGGCACAGCCTTCCGCAGTGGCGAGGTCCGCCGCGACGAACAGCTCGGCGGGCACGTCGTCCGGCCGGCTGCGCGCGGTCGTCAGCACGCGCGCGCCGAGATCGCGGAACAGCCGCACGGTTGCAGCGCCCGCCCCGCGCGTGCCGGAGGTGATCAGCGCGGTCTTGCCGGTGAGGTCGATGAACGGGGTCATGGCACGATCCTTCATGTCTGGTGTGGACAGGCCGGAACTTAGGCGTGGACCTTCGTTGCGATAATCGGGATAGATCGGGACGAAACATCGTGGAGATCGGGACAATGCCGCGATCAGGCCTGATCGAGCTCGATGCCGTGCTGGCCGTGACGCGGCACCGATCCTTTCGCGCCGCAGCGCTCGATCTCGGCCTCTCCACTACCGCGCTCAGCAACGGCATCGCCAAGCTGGAGCGCGATCTCGGCGTGCGGCTGTTCAATCGCACCACGCGCAGCGTCTCGCTCACGGATGCGGGGCGCCGCTTCACCGAACAGGTCGGCCCGGCGCTGGGGGACATCCACGCGGCGATGGACGCCGCGCGCGCGCAGCAGGCGGTGCCGTCGGGCGTGCTCCGCATCAACGCTTTCGCCACTGCCGCGCGCGAGGTGCTGGCGCCGCTGCTGCTCGAGTATCTCCGCCGCTATCCGCAGGTGACGATCGATCTGGTGACCGAAGGCCGCCTGGTCGACGTGGTCGCCGAAGGGTTCGATTTCGGCATCCGGGCGCGCGACTTCGTGCCGAGCGACATGATCGCGGTGCCGCTGGGCGCCGCGCGCAGCAATACCGTGGTCGCGTCGCCCGCCTACCTCGCCGCTAACGGGACGCCGCTCGTCCCCGACGACCTGATGCGGCATGCCTGCATCCGTGCCCGCCTGCCCAACGGTGCCATCTATCGCTGGCAGTTCGAGAAGGACGGGCAGTCGCTCCAGCTCGACGTCGCGGGTCCGATCATCCTTGATGAGCCGAGCCTCGTCCGGATCGCCGCGCTGGAGGGGCTGGCGATCGGCTATTCCATGGCATCCGACGTGCACGACGATCTCGCCGCCGGCCGCCTCGTCCGCCTGCTGGAGGACTGGACGCCGCCGCTGGCCCCCTTGTGCCTTTACTATCCGGGCCGGCGCAACGCCTCCGCCGCCGCCCGCGCGCTGATCGATCTCGCCCGCGCGCGAACAAGCGGCAGGTGATGCGGAAAGCCGCCGCTTGTTCGTGCGTTGAGGCGGCCGGGTGTGACGGAGGTCGAGCATGAAGGCGATGGTGTTGCGCGCCCCGATCGGGCTGGATCGGCTGGTGCTTGAGGATCGCCCCGATCCCGGCACGCCGGGGCCGGGCGAGATCCGCGTGGCGCTTCACGGCAGCTCGCTCAACTTCCACGATCTGGGGGTCGCAAGCGGCCGGATGCCGACCGCAGACGGCCGCATCCCGCTGGCCGACGGCGGCGGCGTGGTCGAGGCGGTGGGCGACGGCGTTACCGAGTTTCGCGTGGGCGACGGCGTGGTTTCCTGCTTCTTCCCCGACTGGCAGGATGGCGGCCCGATCGCCGGGGACTTCAGCCGCACGCCCGGCGACGGCATCGACGGCTTCGCACAGGGCCATGTCGTGCTGCCCGCCACCGCCTTCACGCACGCGCCCCGCGGCTATGATGCGGTGGAGGCGGCGACCATCACCACCGCCGGCCTCACCGCATGGCGCGCGCTCGTCGTCGATGGCAAGCTCAAGGCGGGCGACACGGTGCTGCTGCTCGGCACGGGCGGCGTGTCCATCTGGGCGCTCCAGATCGCCAAACTGATGGGCGCGACCGTCGCGATCACCTCCTCCTCGGGCGAGAAGCTGGAGCGGGCGCGCGATCTCGGCGCCGACCACTGCATCCATTACCGCGACGTGGAGCAATGGGGCCGCACCGTGCGCGACTGGACTGGCGGCCGCGGGGTGGACCATGTCGTCGAGGTGGGCGGCCCCGGCACGCTGGCCCAGTCGATCGAGGCGGTGCGCGTGGGCGGGCACATCTCGCTGATCGGCGTGCTGACCGGCATTGCGGGTGAGGTGCCGACGGCGGCCCTCATGGCCAAGCAGGCGCGGCTGCAGGGCCTGATCGTCGGCAGCCGGCGCGAGCAGCAGGATTTCGTGCGCGCGCTGGACGCCGGCGGCATCCGCCCGGTGATCGACCGCCGCTTCCCGCTTGACCAGCTTGCCGATGCCTTCCGCTACGAGATTGGCGCCGCGCATTTCGGCAAGATCGGGATCGAGTGGTGACGGTCCCCGCCCGACGCCTCCCTCACCTCCCCTGTTCTGCAAGGACGCTGCCGTGACCCACTTCGCCCCTCCCGGCCCGCTCGGCTTCGGCGGTGCCCCGCTCGGCAACATGTTCGAGGCGATCGACGACAAGACGGCCGAGGCTGCCCTGGTCGCCGCGTGGGACAGCGGCGTGCGCTATTTCGACACCGCGCCGCATTATGGCAGCGGCCTCTCCGAACATCGCTTCGGCAACGTGCTGCGCCGCTATCCGCGCGAGGCGTTCGCCCTTTCCACCAAGGTCGGCCGCCTGCTGCGGCCGGATCCCAGCCGGCCGGACAACGGACCGTTCGTCGATGGCCTGCCTTTCCGGGTCGAGGCCGACTATTCCTACGATGCGACGATGCGCTCGATCGAGGACAGCTACCAGCGGCTCGGTCTCGCGCAGATCGACATCGCCTTCGTCCACGATCTCGCCGCCGACCATCTCGGACCTGCGTGGCAGGAGCAGTTCGAGGTGGCGCGCAGCGGCGCCTTCCGCGCGCTCACCCGGCTGCGCGACGAGGGCGTGATCAAGGGCTGGGGTCTCGGCGTCAACCTGACCGAGCCGTGCATCCGCGCACTTGAGGTGGCGGATCCGGACGTGTTCCTGCTCGCCGGCCGCTACAGCCTGCTCAACCAGCCCGCGCTCGACCGGTTGTTCCCGATGTGTGCGGAGCGCGGCGTGCATGTCGTCGTCGGCGGACCCTATAATTCGGGGCTGCTCGCCGGCGGCCGCACCTTCGAATATCAGGATGCCCCCGCCGAAATGGTCGTGCGGCGGGATCGGATCGCGGCGGTGTGCGAGCGCCACGGCGCCGACATACGCTCGGCTGCGTTGCAGTTCTGCGCCGCGCACCCGGTGGTCGCCGCGATCATCCCGGGCGCCAAGCGGCCGGAAAAGGTCGCGGTTAATGCCCGGCTGATGGCTGCGACCATTCCCTCGGCGCTGTGGGACGAGCTGCGCCACGAACAGCTCATCCCCGCCAACGCCCCCACGCCGAACTGAGGACGCGAGACCATGGACCAGCAGCCCGCCATCGCCGCCGGCCGCACCGCCGTCATCACCGGCGGCGCGAGCGGCATCGGCCTTGCCGTCGCGGAGCGGCTGGCCGCGGCCGGCATGCGCCTCCTCCTCGCCGACATCGACGAGGCGGCGCTGGGGACCGCGGCTGCCCAGCTCCGCGCGAGCGGCGCCCAGGTGGAGACACTGCGTACCGACGTCAGCGAACCCGCGCAGATCGCCGAGCTCAAGCGCGCAGCCGATGCGCTAGGCCCGGTATCGCTGCTGATGAACAATGCCGGGCGCGAGGGCGGAGGCGGCATCCTTGCGGGCGCAGAGGTGTGGCAGCGGACGCTCGCGACCAACCTGATGGGCGCGCTCTACGGCGTGCAGCATTTCCTCCCCGACATGCTCGCCGCCGACTGGCCCTGCGCCATCGTCAACACCGGATCCAAGCAGGGCATCACGCTGCCGCCCGGTGACACCGCCTACAATGTCAGCAAGGCCGGGCTGAAGGCCTTGACCGAGAGCCTCGCGCACGATCTGCTCGAAACCGGCGGGCGCGTGAGCGCGCACCTGCTGATCCCCGGCTTCACCTATACCGGCTTCAGCCGCCGCCGCGGCATCGCCGAAAAGCCCGCCGGCGCGTGGACGGCCGGGCAAGTGGCCGACTTCATGCTCGCCGGCATGGCGACAGGCGACTTCTATATCCTCTGCCCCGATCATGACGTCACACGCGCCATGGACGAGCGCCGCATCGCCTGGAGCGCCGGCGACATCATCGAGAACCGCCCGGCTCTGTCCCGCTGGCACCCGGACTATGCCGATGCCTTCAAGGCGCACATGGACGGTTGAGCCCGCCCCCTATCCGCGCGTCCGCATGAAGGCCCGCAGCTCCTCGACGAACAGCGCCGGCTGCTCCATCGCGGCGAAATGGCCGCCCGCCGGCATGTCGGTCCAGCGCACGACGTTGTAGCTCTTCTCCACTGTGGAGCGCGGGAACAGCGCCAGTTCGCCGGGGAAGTTGGCGACACCCACCGGCTTGGTCACGCGCGCGCCGGCGGGCACCGGCTCGTCATAGACGCCGCGGTAGAGCCAAGAGGCGGTGCCGAACGTGTTGTTCGCCAGATAGACCATGATGTTGTCGAGGATCTGGTCGCGCGTATAGACCGACCACAGGTCGCCATCCTTCAGCTGCGACCAGGTCTGGAACTTCTCCACCAGCCATGCCGCGACGCCGAGCGGACTGTCCGACATGGCGTAGGACAGGCTGAGCGGCTTGGTCGACTGGAGCACCATGTAGCCGCTTTCGGTGCGCCACACGTCCGCCAGCTTCTGCGCCGCCGCTTTCTCCTCGTCCGTTTCGGGCTGCGCGTCGGGCCGCGTCCAGCCCATCGTGAAGTTGATGTGGATGGCGGAGCAGCCCTGCCCCTCATAGCCCAGCCAGCCGGAGACGGACGAGCCCCAGTCACCCCCCTGGGCGACATAATCCGTATAGCCGAGCGCGGCCATCGCCTGATCCATCGCCCGCGCGATGGTGCGCGGCCCGATGGGCTTGCGCGGCTTGGACGAGAAACCGTAACCGATCAGCGAGGGGATGACGACGCTCAGCGCATCCGCCGCATCGCCGCCATGCGCGGTGGGATCGGCCAGCTGTTCGGCGGCATCGAGGAACTCGACGAACGAGCCCGGCCAGCCGTGCAGCAGCATGACGGGCTTGGGCGACGGCCCCTTGCCGACGAGGTGGGCGAGGTGGATCGCGTAAGGAACCCCGTCCACCTCCACATCGACGAGGAACTGGGGCAGGCGGTTCATCGCCGCCTCGCGTGCGCGCCAGTCATAGCCGTCGCGCCAGTAAGCGACGAGATCGCGCATCGCATCCACGCTCGCGCCATAGTGCCACGGATCGCCCTCCGGACGGTCGGGCCATTCGGCCTCCGCCAGCCGGCGCTCGATCCAGTCGAGCCGGGCCTGCGGCACGTCGATCCTGAACGGGCGGACGGTCATTGCGGCTTGCTCCCCTGAAATGCGCTTGCCAATGCGGCCGCGGCGTCGGCCAGCGCGGCATCGGCCTCGGGCAGGATGCCGAACATGCTGGCAAAGCCGTGAAAGGTGCCCGGATACATGCGGTAATCGACCGGGACGCCCGCCGCGCGCAGCCGGTCCGCATAGGCCTCGCCCTCGTCGCGCAGCGGATCGCATTCGGCGGTCAGGATCGTCGCTGGCGGCAATCCGGCGAGCGAGTCCGCCCTGAGCGGCGAGACATCCGGATGCGTCCGGTCCGCCGCCTCCGGCACATAGGCATTGATGCACAGCTTCGAAAAATCGGAATCGAGGAAATAGCCGTCCGAGAACAGCCGCCGCGACTCCGTCTCCAGCACGAGGTCGGTGCCCGGATAGATGAGCAGTTGCGCCACCAGCGCGGGTCCGCCCTGCGCCAGCGCATGCCGCGCCGCGACCGTCGCCAGCGATCCGCCCGCACTGTCGCCACCGATCGCGATCCGCGCCGGATCCAGCCCCAGCCCCGCCGCTTCCCGCGCCAGCCACGCCAGCGCACGGTCCGCATCCTCGACCGCGGCGGGGAAGACATGCTCGGGCGCGAGGCGATACTCGACCGACACCACCGCGCACCCCGCCAGCCGCGCCAGCCGGCTGCACAAGCGCGCATGGCTGTCGACCGAGCAGGCGATGTAGCCGCCGCCGTGGAGGAACAGCAGCACCGGCTCGCTTTGCTCCGCGTCGTCGCGGCGGAACAGCCGCACCGGCACGCCGTCCGCATCCAGATCCTGCGTCACCACCCGGTCTGCCGCCTCGGGCGGGCGCACCATCGCGGCGGACATGGCGCGGAAGTCGAGCGGGCTGATCGTCTTCCAGTCGGGCGCATGCGCCGTCATCTGGTCGAGCAAGCCTTGTGCGGCGGTGCTGAGCGGCACGGCCTTTCTCCCCGGTCAGGCGGCGGCGCGCCGGTCCTTGTTGCGGAAGTGCGGGATGATCGTCTCGCCCAGATGGCGCAGCGTCTCCATGATCGCCTCGTGCGGCACGGTGCCCATCTGCATCAGCATCAGGCACTCGTCGGCGCCCGCCGCCTCCAGCCGTTCGATATTGGCGATGGCGTCGGCCGGCGTGCCATAGGCATGGTCGAGATTGTACATCGAGGTCGCCGCCGACGTGACCGGGATCTTCGCTTCGTTGAGATAGGCGACGGTCGCCTCCTCCGCCCGCTTCACCGCCTCGGCATGCTGGTCAGCCGACGCATCCTCGACCTCGGGCTTCGGCCCGCCGCCATACCAGTAGTGGATCGCCTGCGCGAAGAAGCGCTGGCCACGGAAGCCGATGCGCCGCGCCTTCTCGCCATCGTCGCTGACGATGATCGGGCAGCCGACCGCCAGCCATTCGTTG
This sequence comes from Sphingomonas jatrophae, assembly GCF_900113315.1. GTDB lineage: Bacteria > Pseudomonadota > Alphaproteobacteria > Sphingomonadales > Sphingomonadaceae > Sphingomonas_P > Sphingomonas_P jatrophae. The sequence continues at coordinate 1,703,770 of NZ_FOZG01000001.1, forward strand.
GGGAAATAGCCGACCTGGGCCGCCGGATCGCGCTCCGCAAAGGCCTTGCGATAGACCGCGTTCAGCTCCGCCGTCTCCTCGGGCGAGTTGAAGCCGAGGATCATGCCGCCCAGACCCCGCGATCCGGCGGTGCGCAGCGATTCCTCGCGCGTGCAGGCCATGAACATCGGCGGATGCGGCTGCTGATAGGGCTTGGGATGGATCGGCCGGCGCGGAATGTCGATGTGCGTGCCGTGATGCTCGATCTCATCCTCGACCATGATCTTGGGGATCAGGTACATGCTCTCGTCGATCATCGGCTGCAGCTCGGCCAGGTCATAGCCGAACGTGCCCGCCTCCTGCTGCGTGCCGCCCTTGCCGATGCCGAAATTGACGCGCCCCCGCGACAATATGTCCAGCGTCGCCACGCGCTCGGCCACCTTTACCGGATGGTTCATCTTGGGCGGCAGGCAGACGACGCCGTGGCCGATGCGGATGCGCTTGGTCTGCCCCGCGACGAAGGCGAGGAACGTCTCGGGCGCGGACATGTGCGAATATTGGGTGAGCGCGTGATGCTCCACCGCCCAGATGCCGTCGAGGCCCATCTCCTCGGCATAGAGGCATTGCTCGACCGCTTCGTAGAAGGTTCGCTGCTCGCTCTCGCGCGACGTGTCGACCATCTGCGCTTCGAAGCACACGGAGAATTTCATGCTGCCTCTCCCCTGCCGCTCATTTTACCTGAGTCGGCAAGAAGGTTATACCGCGTTCTAATCTTCGGCAAGCACGGCATCCCGCGCTACGGGGGCGGACGATGAACCAGGCGACTCAGGGGCGGCGGGAAACGGCCAAGCAGGCGCGGCGGCAGGCCTTGCTCGATGTCGCGCGCACCATCCTTGCCGATGGCGACCTGTCGATGCGGCAGCTGGCGCAGCGTGCAGGCGTCGCGCACGCCACGCCCTACAATCTGTTCGGATCGAAGCGCGACCTGATCGCCGCCCTTTATGTCGACCAGCGCGAGCGGCTGGAGGCGCGGCTGGCGGCCGACGCAGGGGATCCGCTGGCCCGCCTGTTCGACGCGGTTGGCCTGATCGCCGAGGATCTCGACGCGCGGCCGCACTTCCACCGTGCGCTGCACCGCGCGGTCTATCGAGGGGAGAGCGATCCGCCGCCCGACCGCGACGATGCCGATCCGGGCGTGCACTTCTGGATGGGGCTGGTCGCCGCGGCGGAGGCGGCGGGCGGGTTTCGTGCGGGCGCGCGTGTCGATCTCTATGCCCGCTCGCTGATGAACATGATCGTGGGGTCGATGCTGGACTGGTCTGAGGGACGGATCGACGCGCACGGCTGGGGCGTCTGCACGCGCTACGGCATCGCCCTGCTGACGCTGCCCATCGTGGCGGAGGATGCCCGCGCGATGGTGGCGGGGATACTGGACAGCGATCCAATGCGGAGCGGCTGAGGCGTCTGCCGACGCGTTTGTCAGCATGGATCTGCCGGGCGCCGCCGGAATCCTGCCACGCGCATCAGCATGGCCGATGCGAAACTGACATGGGCTTGCGTAGCGCTTTGCTTCGTTTACAATGCGTTTCAAACGGAGAGTGGCCCATGGCAAACCTGAACGCCCTGCAGGCGAGCGACGATGAAAGTGGCGACAAAAGCCTCATCATCCTCCAGTCGCTGCTGTGCATCCTGCGCGAGAAGAATCTTCTGACCCGCGCCGACATCGAGGATCTGTGCGACCGTGTGGCCGCGCGCGCCAAGGAAGCGGACAAGGGCGCGCTGCCCTGCTGCCCCGTCAGCGCGAATGCGGCTGCCTCGGAAATGGCGAAGATCGGCAGCTTCATCGGCAATTATTACGGCGGCAAGCACCGCCGCATGTGAGCCGGCGGCGCACCGCGCGCTGCCGCTGACGTTCACGACTTGCCCGAGGGCCCCAGCGTCTCCCGGCGTCGGGCCGCGCGCCGGCACCACCGAGTAATCAGGATCAACCGCGCCGCTCAAGCGGGCGCACCAAGCGAGAGGATGCGCGATGAGTGTCGCCGATCTGCCCGAACAGTCCCTCGGCCGCGTCAAGGCGGGTGACAAGGAAGGCTGGCTTGCGCTGTTCGCCGACGATGCCACCGTCGAGGATCCGGTCGGCCCCTATGAATGGGATCCCGAAGGCCGCGGGCGCCGTGGCAAGCAGGAGATCGGCGCCTTCTTCGACCTCTTCTCCAGCTTCCAGAGCGGCTTCGACTTCGAAGTGCATGACAAGTTCACCTGCGGCGACGAGGTCGCCGTCTTGGTCAGCATGCACATCACCATGAAGGACGGCACCAAGGCGACGACGCGCGCGATCAACGTCTACAAGCAGGCGCCCGACGGGCGCGTCCAGTCGCTCCGCTCCTTCTGGAACGCCTGATGGCCGCGTTCGTCCGCCACTACATCCTCCAGACCAGCGAAGAAAACGCGGAAGCGTTGCGCCGCACGCTGCTGGAATTGCGGGATTTCGTGGCCGGATGTCCCGGCAGCGTGCAGGTCGACCTGCTCCACGCCCCCGACGCGCCCGAGCGGCTGTTCTTCATCGAACATTGGGCCAGCAAGGCCGATCACGAGGCCGCGGGCAAGCGCCTGCCCTCCGCGGTGATGGGGTCGCTCAAGCAGCTGCTGGTCGCGCCGCCGCAAATGGCCGACCTCGTCGATGCGGGGCATGCCGCCTGATCAGCCGGCCCTCCCTTCCGCCAGCCGGCACAGCGAACATAGCGCGACAGGAACAGGAGAGAGGGATGAGTGAGGCACAACAGGCGCGGCCCGATCTGTCCATGCCGGCCGATGCTGCGCCGCATGCTGCCCCGCAAGCTGCCGCGCCGGGCATGAGCTGGCTGACCGGGCTGGTCGTGCTGGTGGGCGTGATCGTCGGCATCGCCGTCTATATCGGGGCCAGCCACGCGCTCGGCATCGTGCCGATCTGGGCGGGGTTCGCCTTCGCGCTCTACTGGGGCGGCATGCTCCACGGCGACATGGCGGCGATGCCGTCGGCGCTGGCCGGCGCCTTCCTCGGCATCGCCATAGGTGCGGCGCTGCACTTCCTGCCGATCCTCTACGGCACGGCAGGGCTGGCGGTGGCGCTCGCGATCGTGCTGGTCGCGGTCTATCTGCTGCTTATGCGGTGGGCGACGTTCGTGATCCACAACGGCACGATGCTGTTCCTGACGATCACCACCATCCCCGCCGTGGCCGCGGGCGGCGACTTCCTCGGCATGATGGGATCGGCCGCACTCGCCGCCGCGCTGTTCGCCATCATGGGCCTCGTCTCGCGCGCGCTGGCCAGCCGCAAGAAGGCGGCGGCCGGGGGCTGACCCGTCAGACGATCGCCGGCTCGATCCCCCACGGGGTCAGCCGCGCGCCGTCGCTGCGCCGATCCCCGACGGGCAGCGCGTCGCCCGTATCGAACACCGCGCCCATCCGGCCGAAGCCGGTGAAGAAGGCGCAGTGCATCGCCAGCTCACGCACCTCGTCGGGCGCTAGATGCTCCGCCAGCCGGGCGAGCTGAGCCGCATCGATCGACAGGTGATCGCTGGCGAAGCGGTCGGCGAACAGCACGCATTCGCGCTCCGCCGGCGTCATGTCCGACGCTTCCGCCGGCTTTTCCAGCGAGCAGACGAGCCCCTCGGTCAGCCCGTCCGCCACCGCCTCGTTGTAGCGGATCGACATGCATGGCCGGCACTGGTTGTGGAAGGCGATGCGGAGCCGGACGAGTTCGATCAGCCGCTGCGGCAGCTGCCGCTCCGCCTTCAGCGTCGCGAGGAACGCGCCCATCGCGGTCTGCAGCGCGTCCGGCATCGTGTGCGTGTCACTCATCGTCCGTCTCCCTCAGCCCTGCCCGCCGGCCGTCAGCACGAACTCCTCGAGCGCCGTGCCTTCGGATCCGGCGGCGGTGATCGCCCGGAATGTCATGCGCTGGCGGTGCCGTCCGCCCGCGCCGGCAAATTCGTCCGTCCCCGCGACGATCGCGCCCCAACCGCCGTCGATCGGCCCCTCGGTCATTGCGACGTCCATCTCGCCCGACCAGTCCTCGCCGCTTTCGATCACCTTGGCGAACGGCTTCATCAGCGTCGTGCGGTTCTTGGTCTGCCGCGTCACGATCGTACCGCGCCCGTTCAGCACGAGCATGGTATAGACCTCGAACGCGTCCCCTTCGGGAAAGATCTCCATCTCGGTCATCAGGCCGATGATCGCGCCCGCCTCGTCGCGCACCTTGACGGTCATCACCAGCTGGTTGGCGATGTCCGTCCCCGCCAGCGACTGGATGCCCGGCGGCACCATCGCCATGCTGACCGCACCGCCATGGAAGAAGGCGATCATGTCCTCCGGCACGCGCCACCAGACGCGCACCACCTGCTCCCCGGCCATCGTCACAGGCTGTAGAAGTTCGGAAAGCGCTTCAGCAGCTCACCTATCTCCTGGTCGGAGACGTTGAACTCGAAGCCTTCCTCCTCGCCGCGGCGGCGATAGCCATAGACGTTGGTCCACGACCAGCCGGGCGTGCCGTTCACCGGGAACACCTCCCACGTCAGGTGGCACAAAGCGGCATCGTCCGACACCGGCTCGCACCGCGCGGATTGCAGGCGGATGTCGGTGCCGACGCCCGCGCGGTCGAACCGGGCGACCTGATCGGTGCATGCTGTATCTGCCGTCGCGCGATCCTCGAAACTGTGGACGTGGCCGAGCGTGAAGGAGATGTAGGGGAACAGGTAATGGCCGGCGATCGCGCTGCCGCTCTTGTCCAGCATCGCCTGCCCATAGCTGCGGCAGAAATCCTCGGGGCCCTTCAACGCCATGTCGTCTTGTCCTCTCCTGCAGTCGGCGGAGTGTGCCGCCTGGGCGATGCGGCTGCCAGCGGGCGGCGCCCGTTCTTCGGGACGCGGATCACCAGCTGAGCCCACCGCTCAATCCAGCACGATCTCGTCATAGGTCACCGGCCCGCCGACGATCGGGCGGAGCGAGGCCGGGCTGCTGCCGTCCAGATCGACCACGCCGTAAGCCTGCGCCTGCTCCGCGCCGATCACCGTCCGGCCGGACAGCGCCATCATGTCGGGATCGCGGTGGATCGCCGCGATCAGGCGGCCGGTGAAGTCGGGCGTCTCCGCCATCGCCATCAGCGCGTCGAACTGGCCGGGCCGCTCTGCCACCGCAGCCGCGGTGCGTGCCGTCTTGAGGAAGCCCATCCAGATCGACACGGACGCGCAGCCGAACGGCCGCAGCTCCACCGCCACGTCGGCCGCCATCTTGTCGGTGCCCGCCTTCTGCGCGCCATAAGCCGGCCCATGCGCATAGGCGACCGCGCCGGGCGCGGAGGTGAACACCATCAGCCCGCCGGGCTTCGCCACCAGCAAGGGGGCGGCGGCATGCGCGGCGATATAGCTGGATCGTAGACCGACGGTCAGGATCTCCGCCATGTCCGCCGGCTTCGTCCAGAACGGGCCGGGGCGGATCAGCTCGTCATGCAGCGCCACCGCATTGTTGACGAGGATGTCGAGCCGCCCCTCGTCGCGCTCCACCGCGGCGAACAGGCCGCGCACCGCCGCGTCATCGGCATGGTCGCAGGCGAAGGCGATGCCGCGGCCGCCCGCGGCGGTCACTTCCTCGGCCGTGTCGTGGATCGTCCCGCCCAGCCGCGAGGCGTCCGCCGTCTGGCTGCGCCCGGTGACATAGACGGTATAGCCCGCCGCGCCGAGCGCGCGGGCGATGCCCTGCCCCGCCCCGCGGCTGGCCCCAGTGACGACGGCGACGCCGCTGCTCATGCTTCCCCTCCCCTGTTCGCCTCGGCGGGCGGATGCCGCCATCAGACCGGCGAACGGGCCCGCGATCAAGCGCCGGCAGGCGCGCCCGCGCGATCAATGTCCGGATTCCTCGCGCGCAAGAGCTTGCGCTGGCGCGGGTCCGCAGCCGATAGCCGCCCGTATAGGCCGCGCGAACAGGCAGGAGAGTGCGTTGACGATCAGGACCAGCCGCCCCCGGGCGAACGCAGCATGAGCGGCCAGACCATCGCCGTCGTCGGCGGCACGGGCAAGCTCGGCGCCGCCATCGCCCGCCGGCTGGCAAAGGCCGGCCGCACGGTAATCATCGGCTCGCGCTTCGCCGACTCCGCCACGGCTGCGGCGGACGAACTCGGCTTCGGCCTGACCGGCATGGCCAATGCGGATGCCGCGGCCGCGGGCGATATCGTCATCGTCACCGTGCCATGGGCCGCGCAGGAAGCGACGCTGGCCGAGATCCGCCCGCATGTCGCCGGCAAGATCGTCGTCGATACCACGGTTCCGCTGGTGCCGCCGAAGGTCATGCGCGTGCAGCTGCCCGCCGCGGGCAGCGCCGCGGTGCAGGCCCAGAATCTGCTCGGCGCGGAGGTGACCGTCGTCTCCGCCTTCCACAACGTGGCGGCGCACAAGCTGATCACCGACGACGATATCGGCTGCGACGTGCTGGTGTTCGGCGACGACAAGGCGGCGCGGGCGCGGGTGGTCGCACTCGTCGGCGATGCGGGCCTGCGTGGCCTGCACGGCGGCGCGCTGGTCAATTCGGCGGCGGCGGAGGCGATGACCTCGATCCTCATCTTCCTCAACAAGACCTACAAGGTCGACGGCGCGGGCCTCCGGATCACCGGCACGCTGATCGATCCGGCCGAGTGAACATAGAAGTCCGATGATCGGGATCTTTCCCCTCGCCGCCATCGATGAGGTCCGCCCCGGCGACGATCTGCCCGCTTTGCTGACGGCGGCGCTCGCCGCGGCGGGGCTGGTGCCGGCGGAGGGCGACGTGCTGGTCGTGACCAGCAAGATCGTGTCCAAGGCGGAAGGCCGCTTCGTCGATCTGGCCAGCGTCACACCCGGCGAGCAGGCGCGCGAACTGGCCGCGGTGACGCGCAAGGATCCCCGGTTGGTCGAGCTGGTGCTGGCCGAATCGCAGAATGTCGTCCGCGCGGTGCCGCACGTGCTGATCACGCGCCACCGCTCGGGCCATGTCATGGCCAATGCCGGGATCGACCGGTCGAACCTCGGCGGCGGCGATGGGGAGCAGGCGCTGCTGCTGCCGCTCGATGCCGACGCATCCGCTGCGGCGCTGCACGTGGCGCTGGCGCAGCGCCATGCCGTGCCGCCCGCCATCGTCATCTCCGACAGTTTCGGCCGGCCGTGGCGCTACGGCGTGGTCAACGTCGCCATCGGCGTCGCCGGCCTGCCCGCGCTGATCGACCGGCGGGGCGAGCTGGACCGCGACGGCCGCCTGCTCGAAGTCACGCAGGTGGCGATGGGGGACATGATCGCCACTGCCGCCGGCCTCGCCACCGGCGAGGGGGCGGAGGGCGTTCCCGCGGCCCTGGTGCGCGGCGTCGCCCTGCCGGAGGAGCACCGCCCCGCCGCCGATCTCGTCCGTCCGCTGGCCGAGGATCTGTTCCGATGAAGGTCGTCGTGCTGACGGGCGGTGTGGGCGGCGCCAAGCTCGTCCTCGGCCTGTGCCATGCCGTCCCCGCGACGGACGTGACCGCGATCGTCAACACGGGCGACGATTTCGTCCATCTCGGCCTCGCCATCTCGCCCGACATCGATACCCTGCTCTACACGCTGTCGGGCAAGGCCAATGCCGCGCAGGGCTGGGGCCGCGAGGGCGAGAGCTGGGGCTTCATGGCGGCGCTCCGCGAGCTGGGCGGCGCCGACTGGTTCCAGCTCGGCGATGGCGATCTTGCCCTCCACGTCCTGCGCACCGCCGCACTGGCGCGGGGCGAGCCCCTGTCGCGCATCGTTGCCGGCTTCGCGCGGAGCTGGGGCATCGGCCCGACTATCCTGCCCATGAGCGACGATCCCGTCGCGACCGAGATCGTCAGCGACGAGGGCGTGCTGCCCTTTCAGCATTATTTCGTCGCGCGCCGCTGCGAACCGCGCGTCTCCGCCATCCGCTTCGTCGGTGCCGAACAGGCCCGCCCGGCGCCGGGCGTGCTGGACGCGATCGCCGCCGCCGACGTGATCCTGATCGCGCCGTCCAATCCCTTCCTCAGCGTCGATCCGCTACTGGCGGTGCCCGCCTTGCGGCAGGCGCTGGTCGACGCGCGCGCGCCGGTGATCGCGGTCTCCCCCATCGTCGGCGGCACCGCCGTGAAGGGGCCGACCGCCAAGCTGATGGGCGAACTGGGGCTGGAGGTCAGCGCCGCCTCGGTCGCGCGCCATTATGCCGGCGTGATCGACGCGATGCTGCTCGACGAGCGCGATCCGCCGGCCGACCTGCCGGTCCGCACTGCGCGCGCCGACACGCTGATGCATAGCCTCGACGATCGCATCCGTGTCGCGCGGGCAGCGCTGGCCATGGCGGGGGCGTGAGCTGGACCGCGCTGCTGCCGCTCAAGGCGGCGGGTGAGCGCAAGACGAGGCTGGCGGATCAACTCTCCCCGGCCGGACGCGACGCCCTGACCGACAGGCTGCTCGGCCATGTCGCAGGCGTGCTACGCGCCAGCCCGCTCGTCTCGCGCCTCGTCCTGCTGAGCCCCGCGCCGCCTGCTGGCTGGCCGGGCGAGTGGCTGGCGGACAGCGGCCACGGCCTCAATGCCGAGCTTCAGCGCGCCCGCCGGACGCTCACCACGCCCGTCCTGATCCTCCATGCCGACCTCCCCTTCCTCACCGCCGCAGACGTCGCCGCTCTGGCCGGGGCGGGCGCGGGCGGCTGCGCGGTCGCGCCCGATCGCCACGGCCGCGGCACCAACGCCATCGCCCTCGCCGCCGCCACGCCGTGGACCTTCGCCTTCGGCGCGGACAGCTTCGCCGCACACCGCGCGCATGGTGCCGCCATCGTCGAGCGTGACGGCCTTGCCTTCGACCTCGATACGCCGGACGATCTCGCCCTCGCCATCGCGCGCGGGTTGAGGATGGAGGTTCTCCCATGAAATACTGGCTGGCGCTCATGGTCGTCCCCGAGCACGATCAGCTGATCGATCTTGCCCGCCATGCCGAGGCGTGCGGCTTTCACGGCGTCACCTATGCCGATCACCTGATCATGCCGACCGCGGTCGACACGCCTTATCCCTATTCGGAAAGCGGCGAGATGTTCTGGCCGATCGAGGCGCCGTGGCCCGATCCGTGGATTACGCTCTCCGTCCTCGCCGCGCATACGACCACGCTGCACCTGGCGACCAACATCTATCTCGCCGCCCTGCGCGATCCCTTCACCGTCGCGCGAGCCGTCGCGACCGCATCGGTCTTCAGCCATGGCCGTGTCGTATGCGGCATTTCGGCAGGCTGGCTGAAGGAGGAATATGACGCGGCCGGCATCGACTTCGCCAGCCGCGGCCGCCGGCTGGACGAAATCCTCGCCATCTGCCGCCGCCTGTGGGCGGGGGAGCGTTTCGCGCATACCGGCGAGCATTTCCGCTTCGACGAGGTGATCCTCCGTCCGACACCGCCAGCGTCCGTGCCCGTCTGGGCAGGCGGCATGTCGAAGCCGGCGCTCCGCCGCGCGGCGCTGAACGACGGCTGGCTCGGCCTGCCGCTCGGCGTCGCGGAAAATCTCGAGATCGTCGCCCGCCTCCACGCCATCCGCCAGGAGCATGGCCTCCCGCTGGATAACTATCGCCCGTGCATCTCGCTGGCCGAGGCGATGACGCCGGATGCCATCGCCCGGCTGGAGGCGGGCGGCATCGGCGACATGGTCGTCATGCCATGGATGCCGAACCCGTGGGAAAATGAGCGCTTCGCGCCCGAAGGCGCTGACCTTCGCGACGTCGCGGTCAAGAAAGCGGCGATCAGCCGCTTTGCCGAGCGGGTGATCGGCGCCTAGCCGCGCAGGATCTTTGCCATCGGCCGCCCCTTGGCCAGTTCGTCGATCAGTTTGTCGAGATAGCGGATCTCGCGCATCAGCGGCTCCTCCACCGCTTCCACACGCACGCCGCAGACGGTGCCGGTGATCGCCGCGCGGGCCGGGTTCAGCGCCGGCGCGCGCGCGAAGAACGCCTCGAACGTCGTGCCCGCGGCGATCTCGGCCTCCAAGCCTGCCTGATCATATCCGGTCAGCCAGACGAGGATCGCATCCACCTCCGCCTTCTGCCGCCCCTTCCGCTCCGCCTTGGCGACGTAGAGCGGATAGACGCTGGCGAAGCTGGTCGAATAGATGCGGTGCCCGGCCACCGCCCCGCGCCTTAGAAGGAGAAGCCGATGTCGATCCCGTAGGTCGCGGGATCGCCATAGGAGATGGCCTGGTTCTGATAGCCCGCGAGGATCGAGCCCGAGCCGATGACGAAGCCGGGATAGCGCTTGTCGAACACGTTCTTGCCCCAGAGCCCGATCGAGATGTTGCGGCCCGCACCCCGGTCGATCGTGTAGCTCAGCCGCGCATCGACGATGCCGTAGCTGTCGTTCACCGGCGCATCGCGGCCGAACGGCACGCTCGGCCCGTCGCCGGCGGTCGTGAACACCTTGTCCTTCCACGTATAATCGGCATGCGCGGCGACGCTGCCGCTGCCGATCTGCGCGATCGTCCAGTCGCCCGACAGCCGGACGCTGTGCTTGGGCGTGAAGGGCAGCACGAAATAGCCGGTGATGTCGTCGCCGACATTGACCGGCGAGGCCGGGTTCACTGCCCGGTCGAAGATCGAGCCGGCGGGCGCGCGCACTGCCTTGATGTTGGAGGTGGTGTAGGCATAGCTGGCCTGCAGGGTCAGCCCCTCGATCGGCACCGCGGTCACGTCCGTCTCGATGCCCTTCACCGTCGCGCGGCCGACATTGAACGTGTCGGACAGCGAGGCATCCTGCGCATCGGCGGAAATATCGAGCTGCAAATCCTTGTATTTGGCGACGAAGCCCGCGACGTTCACACGCAGTCTCCGGTCGAGCAGGTCGGACTTGATGCCGACTTCGTAGCTCGTCACCGTTTCCGGCCCGAACGTGCGGGTGAAGGTGGGCGATGCCTCGTTCGATCCGCCCGCTTTATAGCCTGTTACCACCTTGCCGTAGAGCGACACGGTGTCTGTGGGTCGGAAGGCGACGGTGACGGCGGGGTTGAACTTGCTGTTCTTCACGTCCGTCGCGCCGATGATTGAGCCGAGCGGCACCGGCACGCCCGCGCCGTTGAAGCGGCGATTGGCCAGTGGCGAGATCTGCCCGAGGAAGAAGGTCTGCGTCCGCACGCGGTCGGCCGAGCGCTTGTCGCGCGTGTAGCGGCCGCCCACCGTGATATCGAGCTTGCGGTCGGCGAACAGGGGCGTCCACGTCACCTGGCCGAACGCCGCCTTGGAGATCGACTTGGCGGTGGTGAAGCGATCCACCTGCAACTGCTGCCCCGCCACGCCCGTGCCGATATCGGCGTTGAGCAGATGGTCCGCCGTCTCGCGGAAATAGTAGAGGCCGAAGACATATTTGAACTGGTCGGCGACGTTGCCGACTGCCTGGAATTCCTGCGTGTAGGTCTTGGAGCCGATCTCGTCGCGCGAATAGAAGGGCGCAAGGAAGCTTTCGACATAATCCTGGTAGGTCGTCACGTCGATGTGGCGATAGCTGCTGAGCGAGCGCAGCGTCAGCTCCTCCGACGGCCGCCATTCGGCGAGCAGCGTCTGCCCGTCCGACTTGACGCGGCTATAGGGCAGGTAGGCGGGGCGGTAGCTTTGCTCGGGATCGGGATCGTAGCCGGGGAAGAGCAGGGGCGCGAAGGCGTTCTGCGTCACGTAGAGCACCGGCGTCGTGCGCTGGTTGCTGTAATCGCCCGCATAATCGACGGTGACGTTGGAGGTCGGCTCCCACCGCACCGCGCCGCGGAAGGCATATTTGCGATCCGACTGGAAGTCGTTGCTGCTGGGCACGCCCGCGCCGCCCGGATTGTTCTGCCAGCCGTCGCGATTGGAATAGAGGCCGGTCAGCTTGATCTTGAAGCCGGCCACCTCGGGCAGGTCGACGTTCAGCAGCGCGCGGCGATATTGCAGGTTGCCGAGCGAGACGAGGCCGTGCGCGCCAAACTCGCCCGTCGGCTTCTTGCTGATGATGTTGACCGCGCCGCCCGTCGTGTTGCGGCCGTAGAGCGTGCCCTGCGGCCCGCGCAGCACCTCGACGCGCTCCACGTCGGCCAGGTCGAACGCCGCCGCCTGCGGGCGCGACTGGTAGACGCCGTCGACATAGAGGCCGACGCCGCCATCCTTGGTGATGATGTTGGGATCGCCGATGCCCTGCCCGCGCATGAACAGGACGAGCGTGGTGTTGGAGCTGGGATAGGGCGCGAAATAAAGGCTGGGCGCCGCCTGCACCACGCCGCGAATGTCGGTGATGCCCGAGGCCTGCAGCGCGGTGGAGGTGATGGCGGTAATGGCGATCGGCGTGCGCTGGAGATTCTCGGCACGCCGCTCGGCGGTGACGACGATCTCCTCGACGCCGCCATTGCTGGCGGGCGGCACGTCGGCGGCAGGCTCGGGCGCGGCGGGCGAGGGCGTGGTCGGCTGGGCGGGATCGGCCGGCTGGCCGGTCAGCGCGTCGGGCGCGGCCTGTGCATTCGCACTCGTGGTTCCGGCAAGCGCCAGCGCGATCATGCTGCCGGCGACGAGATAATGGTGGCGCAACGCTCGATCCTCCCCACGCACCTCATCGGGTGCTGTTCGACGCGTAAGCTTTAGCGCTGTCCTTTGCCCCATTCAACGGAGATCACGCGCCGCCGCCCACGTGTTGCGCAGGCAGCGGGCGGGTTCAGGTCCGAGATAGACGGGTAGCAGGCGGGGCGGTAGCTGGCTTATCATTTCCTTGCCGCGGAAGCGGCTTGCCTCACCAGACCGGCCGTTTTAATCCAGCTGGACGATAACGGCCGGTCGCCATGCTGCATTCTGACGACACCCCCATCCCCGCCGCCGATGCGCGCTGGTTCGGCGGCCAGACCGCGGAGGCGGCCGCTGCCCTGCGCGGCTGGATCGAGGCGATCGGCGGCGCGCCCGTCCGGTCGGTGCAGCGGATCGCAGGCGGCGCCTTTCGCACCAGCGCGCGCCTCACCCTCGCCGGTGGCCGCACGCTGTTCGTCAAGGTCGATCTCGGCACCGCGCCGCGCACGCCGTTCGATCTGGAGCGGGAATCGCGCGTGCTCGCGGCGCTTGCCGGGCGGGGCCGCGCGCCGCGCCTGCTCGGCTACGATCCCGCCGGCCAGGCGATGGTGCTGACCTGCCTGCCCGGCTCGGCCGATTTCGCCGGCATCGCCGATCCGCAGCAGCGCGCCCGGATCGAGGCGTCGTTCGTCGAGGCGCTGGCCGAGACGCACCGCATCGACCTCGCCGGCCTCGCGCTCGATCATCTGCCGGCCGGCCGCAGCATCGGACAGGCGATCGCCGCCGATCTGGCGCTGTGGCGCGATCTGCTGGTCGAGCGCGTCGCCGATCCCGATCCGGTCGCCCTGTTCGCGCTCGCCTGGTGCGCCGCGCGCGTGCCGGCGGACGCGCGGCCGGCCGTGCTGGTGCAGGGCGATGCGGGGCCCGGCAATTTCCTGTTCGACGCGTCCGGCGTCACCGGGCTGGTCGATTGGGAGATGGCGCATGTCGGCCACCCGCTCGAGGATCTCGGCTGCGTCCTCGCCCGCTCGCTCGTCCAGCCGATGGCGCCGGCGGATCGCCTGCTCGTGCTCTACAACGCGGCCTCGGGACTGGCATGGACGAAGGCCGAGCTGCGCTACGCCACGATCCTGGTGATGACGCGGTTCAGCGTGCCGATCAATCTGGCGCTGGCGGCGGGCGATCCCGGCCTCGATCTGGTGCTGACCGACAGCTATTTCCGCCTGTCGCAACTCTCGCTGCTGCGCGTGATCGCTGAGGCCGAGGGCATCGCGCTCGACGAGACGGTGCCGGAGCGCGGCGCCCGCCCTGCGCTCGGCTTCGCCTTCGACCATCTGCGCGCGCTGCTCGCCACGGTCGTCCGGCCGGCGATCGGTGACGATTATGCCCGTTATCGCCTCGACGGCGCGGTCGGCCTGCTCGGCTATCTCGGCGCGGCGCTGGCTGAGGACACCGCCACGCCACCCGAGCCCGCCACCAAACGGCTCGCCGACGCGACGGCAACGATTGCAGCTGGGGGCGAGACCCTGCACGCCACGCTCCAGACCCTGTTCACCGGCGCGCTTTGGCGCGAGCATTTGATGCGCGACATGCTGGGGCCGCTCCACGGCCGCCGTGTTGCGATCTGACGAGGACCCATGCCCAAGATCGTCGACCATGAGGAACAACGCCGCCTGATCGCGGCCGCCGCGGTGCAGTGGATCGCAGCGCACGGCGTCGAGACGCTCTCCCAACGCAACGTCGCGCAGCTGGCCGGCCGCTCCAAAGGCAACGTGCAGCATTATTTTCCCGACAAGGCGTCGCTCATGTTCGGCGCGCTCCGTCAGGTGTCCGACCAGCGCGAGGGGCGCGAGCGATCGGTGCCCGAGGGCGGCGACGATCCGCTGGGCGCCATCACGCGGCGGCTGCACGCCGTGCTGCCGACGGATGCGGAGCGGGCGGACGAATGGCGCGTCCGCCTCTCCCTCTACGTCTATGCCGCGCGCGATTCGGAGATGCAGACCTATCTGGCGAACCATGCCCGCGAGGTGCTGGAGCGCGGTGTCGCCGACCTGAGCGCGGCACAGGCGCGGGGCGACGTGCGCGCCGACGTCGATCCGCGCGTCACCTATCGCCGCCTGTCCGCCGCCATTTCCGGCATCGCCGTCGCCGCGCTCGCCAATGGCGGCGCGCTCTCGCCCGGGGAGCAGCGCGAGATGCTCGACGAAGTGCTCCGCTCGATCCGCCCGCAGGCGCCGCCTGCCGCAACCTGAGGACTCGCCATGACCGTCCCCTCTTCCCTCGCCGGCCGCACCGCCCTCGTCACCGGGGCCGCGCGCGGCATCGGCGCGGCCATCGCCCGTTCGCTCGCCGCGCGCGGCGCCAGCGTCATCGTCGCCGATCTGCTGGAGGAGGACGGCACCGCGCTGGCCGCCGGGCTGGGCCACGGCGCACGCTTCGCCAGGCTCGATGTCACCGACGAGGCGTCGTGGCGCGCGCTGCTGGCGGCGTGCGGCCGGATCGATGCGCTGGTCAACAATGCCGGCATCCTCCACTTCGCGACGGTGGCGGAGACCGATCCGGCGATGTTCCGCCGCACGCTGGAGGTGAACCTCGTCGGCACCTTCCTCGGACTTCATGTCGTCGGCGCGGCGATGGTGGCGCAGGGCGGCGGCGCAATCGTCAACATCTCGTCCGCAGACGGGCTCAAGGGCGGCAACGGCCTCGGTGCCTATGCGTCGAGCAAATGGGGCGTGCGCGGGCTGACCAAGGTCGCCGCGCTGGAGTTCGGACCGCACGCGGTGCGCGTCAACAGCATCCACCCGGCGGGCATCGATACCGTCATGGCCAATCCCGGCCGCGACACGCCCGAACAGGCGGCGCCCCGCTTCACCGATTTTCCGCTGCAGCGGATGGGCGGCCCCGAGGAAGTGGGCGAGGTCGTCGCCTTCCTCTGTTCGGACGAGGCGAGCTACGTCACCGGCGCGGAGATCGCGGTGGACGGCGGGCTGACCGCCGGCCGCTATTATCGCGCGCTGCCGGGTGCGCCTGCCTGAGCCGCAACGCAGCCGATTGACAAGATCGTCCAGTTGGACGAAAACAGCTGGGCAGCCGCGGAGCAGGGGTGCCAAGCCCCGCTCCGGCGACCGCATCGACGCCGCAATCGG
Source organism: Sphingomonas jatrophae (assembly GCF_900113315.1). Lineage (GTDB taxonomy): Bacteria > Pseudomonadota > Alphaproteobacteria > Sphingomonadales > Sphingomonadaceae > Sphingomonas_P > Sphingomonas_P jatrophae. The sequence continues at coordinate 1,719,424 of NZ_FOZG01000001.1, forward strand.
CGCGTGAGGGGATGTCCATGCCAGCTTCGTCAACGCCGGGCGCGCCCGGCGGGCCGTCGGATCGTGTCACGCTGCTCGGCATGAGCAGCCCCAACGTGGTCAAGATCCTGATCATGCTGGAGGAGATCGGCCGGCCCTACCGGTTCGAGCATGTCGACCTGTTCGCCGAGGGCCAGTTCGACGACGCCTTCCGCGCGCTCAATCCGAACAGCAAGGTGCCCGTGCTGCTGCTGGAGGATGGCACCCCCATCTTCGAATCCGGCGCGATCCTGCTCTACCTGGCGGAGCGGCACGGAGCGCTGCTGCCCGCGAGCGGGGCGGAGCGCTACGCGGTGCTGCAATGGCTGGTGCTGCAGGTGTCCACCGTCGGCCCGCTGCTCGGCCAGCTCAACCATTTCACCACCTACGCCCCCGAGGGGCAGGATTATGCGCTCGGCCGCTACCGACGCGAGGCGCACCGCATCTATGCGATGCTGGACGAGCGGCTGGCAGCGAGCCCGCATCTAGCGGGGGCGGACTATTCGATCGCCGATGTCGCGACGCTGCCGTGGACCGATTACATCGCCCGCCAGGGCCTCGATCCCGCCGATTATCCCGCCATCGCCCGCTGGCGCGATGCGCTGGAGGCACGGCCCGCCGTTTCCCGCGCCCGCGCCTTCGTCAGCGACATCCAGGCGACCGACCGCGCCATGTTCAAACGCTCGTCGGAGGCGGCGCGCCGCCGCTTCGCCGGCTTCGGCACGGACGAGCCCGCCAAGGCCTGACCAGAACGACATAAAGGGGAGAGCAGAGCATGTCCGGACCCTTCCGCCACCGTAGCGTGCGCGCCGCCTGTCTCGCCACCGTCCTGCTGCCGGCGGCCGCCTATGCGCAGACCGCGGCGGACACCGTCCCGCCCCCGCCCGCTGCCGCCGCGCCACCGACCGAGCCCGCCGGACTTGCCGACATCGTCGTGACGGCGCAGCGCCGCAGTGAGGCGCTGCAGCGCACCCCGCTCGCCATCACCGCGATCACCGCCGCCACGATCGAGACGCGGCGCATCACCGATGCCACCGACCTGAACGGCGTCGCCCCCAGCCTCACCTCGACGAGCGGCCCATCGAACAAGGGCCACCTCGTCGTCTTCATCCGCGGCATCGGCGAGTCCGAACCGATCCTGACTGCCGACAGCCCGGTCAGCATCTATGTCGACGGCGTGATCCTCGGCCGAACCACGGGCTCCGTGTTCGAGCTGGTCGATCTGGAGCGGATCGAGGTGCTGCGCGGGCCGCAGGGCACGCTCTACGGCCGCAACACGACCGGCGGCGCGATCAACCTCATCACGAAGAAGCCCACGGACGCATTCGGCGTGGAGCTGCTCGGCAGCTACGGCAACCTCAACTATACGCAGGGGCGCATCTCGGTCGACACCGGCCTGCTTGGCGAAAGCGGGCTCAAGGCCAAGCTCTCCTACATCCACCGCGAGCGGCAGGGCTGGGTGGACGATCCGGCCTCGCCCGACGACAAGGACCCCGGCGCCTACAATATCGACGCCTTCCGCGGCGTCCTCGCCTTTGATCGCGGCGGTGCCGTCCGCGCGACCTATGCCTATGATCATGCGGTCAACGACGCGATCATCCCGCCCAGCCAGCTGACCGCGATGACGCCCAATGCGCAGGCCTATTTCTCGCGCTCGCCCTCCGTCGGCGGCACCCCCTTCATCGCGCCGACGAGCGAGCGGCTGAAGGTGCTGCGGCCCGATCGCTCGCCGGTGCGCGACCGCAATATCGGCCACAGCTTCACCGCCGAGGTCGATCTCGGCCCCGATACGTTGCTCCGCTCGATCAGCGGCTGGAAGACGTGGAAGAACCGCATCGTCAACACCGACCTGACGGGCAATAGCGGCCTGCGCGGGCTCGTCGTCAGCCCGGCGCCGCCCGGCATCAAGCCGGTCGAGGTGTTCGGCGCCACCAACACCCGCCGCCAGCGCCAGTTCAGCCAGGAGCTGAACCTGATCGGCGGCATCGGCGAGCGGATCGATTATGTGCTTGGCGGCTATTACTTCCGCGAAAAGGCCTATGAGCTCAATCCGCAATTCTACACCTTCGTGACCTCCATTCCCGGCCTCGGCCTTGCCGGCATCAACCTGACCAATACGCTGGATTACAACCACACCAGCAAATCCTACGCCGCCTTCGGCCAGGTCACCTACCGCCTGACCGACAGCCTCAGCGTCATCGGCGGGCTTCGCTACACGAAGGACGAGAAGAAGCTGGTGCAGACGCAGCCCAGCGTCCGCACGCTGAAGAATGACTGGAGCCGGGTGAATTATTCGGCGACTTTGCAATATCAGGCGTCGCCCGACCTGATGGTCTATGGCCGCGTCGCCAGCGGCTACAAGGCGGGCGGGTTCAACGCCCGCTCGGTCAATGACGGTTACGAGCCGGAATCGCTCACCGCCTATGAGATCGGCGTGAAGAGCCAGCTGCTCGACCGGCGGCTGCGGGTCAACGCGGCTTTGTTCTGGAACGACCTGAAGGACAAGCAGCTCAACCAGTTCCTCGCAGGCTCCGGCGGCGCCTCCTCGATCGCGGTCAACGCCGGCAGCGCGACGCTGAAGGGCGTCGAGCTGGAGGTGGAGGCGGCGCCCGTCGATGGCCTGCGCCTCAGCGGCGCGCTCGGCTATGTCGATCGCGACTTCAAGAGCTTCATCGTCCGCGATCCGGCGACCAACGCGCTGATCGACGTCGCCGATCAGGCCCGCTTCAGCTATTCGGCGGGCACCACCTACAATCTCGGCGCCGAATATAGCGTGCAGGACGTGGCCGGCGGCATCCTCTCCGCCCGGCTCGATTATTCCTATCGCAGCAAGGTCTATTTCAACGTCGTGCCGCAATTCGTGCCGTTCGACGCGCTGATCGCCGCGCCCGGCTTCGGCCTGCTCGACGGGCGCATCCAATTGGGCGGCGTCGATCTCGGCGGCACCACCGCCACCTTCAGCCTGTGGGGCAAGAACCTGACGAACAAGCTGTATCGCACCTCCGGCACCGATTTCGGCGCGCTGGGCTTCGCCATCAACAGCTATGGCGAGCCACGCACCTACGGCGTCGACGCGCGCATCCGCTTCTGATCCGCGCAAGGGAGGAGTTCGCCATGGTCGATCTGCCCGAAAAGGTGATCACGTGGACCGGCCGCACGTTAAGCGGCGAGGTGACGCGCCTCGAACAGGCGGTCGCGCGGCGCGAGGCGTGGCTGGTCGAGGTGACGCAGCCTAGTGGCGAAGTGATCGAGGGCTTCCTGCGCATCGAGCGGGAGCGGCCGCCCGGCCGCATGTCGTCGCTGGAGCGCGAGGTCGTCATCGTCCGCGCGCTCGGCACTACCGATCTGCCCGTGCCCGGACTCTACGGCCACGATCCGGATCTGCGCGTCGCTTTGTTCGCGCGGCTGCACGGCCGCGCCGACCTGCACAATATGCCGCTGGCGCAGCAGCGGGCAGTGATGCGCGACTTCATCGACGTGGTGGCGCGGCTCCACCTCATCGACATCGACACGCTCGATCTGCCCGGCCTCGCCCGCCCCGCAACGCCGGCCGAGTGCGCGCTAAACGAACTGGACGATCTGGTCGAGCGCCACGCCGACTATCTCGCCCGCCGCTACGATCCGCTGCTGCGCTACGGCCTCGCCTGGCTGCGCCGCTTCGCGCCCGATCGCGTGCCGCGCGTCTCGCTCGTCCAGGGAGATACCGGCCCGGTCAACTTCATGTTCCAGGAGGATCGCGTTTCCGCAATCTTCGACTGGGAATGGGGCCATCTCGGCGATCCGATCGAGGATCTCGGCAACATCGCGACGCGCGAATTCTGGAACCCGTCGGGCGGCATGGCGGGGCTGGTCGATCGCTACCGCGCCGCCACCGGCTTCGCGGTCGATCATGATCGCGTCCGCTATTACTGCGTCCAGCAGCAGATCCGCGGCATGATGGGGATCCACGCCGCCACGGAATCAGTCAACCCGCACGAGCCGATCGCCTGGTATCTCGCCTATCGCTACATCGGCGATCGCGCGACGTGCGAGGCGCTGGCTGAGGCGACGCACGTGCCCCTCCCCACGCTCGATCTCCCGCCCGAAGAAGGCGCGGCCGATCCGCTGGCGGAGGCGGCGCTCTACGCGCTCCGGGCGGACATCGCGCCCGCGGTGGACAGTGAAGTCGCCAAGGCGCGGCTGCGCGATGTCGGCATTCTCGTGCAGTGCATCGCGCGGGTGGCGCGGCACGGCGCGTGGGTGGACGAGGCCGAGCGGGCGGACGCCGCGGCGCTGCTGGGCGCGGACTTGCCCACGCTGGATGCGGCAACGACCGCGCTGGGCGACGCAATCGACGCGGGCACCATCGACGACGCCGCGATGATCGCCTTCCTCTACCGCCGCGCCGCCCGCCGCGAATGGCTCTACGCGCCGTCGGCCGAACTCTATCCCGACCGGCACTGGTCGCCGCTCTGAATCACGCCTTCGGGCTGCGCGTAAGCACTATTCACTGTTCGCCCTGAGCTTGTCGAAGGGCCGTTCTTCTTGCCCCGGGAGGGGAAGGACGATGCTTCGACAGGCTCAGCACGAACGGTGTGCCTCTAAGCCACTATCCGCTGCGGCCGCGCCGCCCAGCGCGCCGACGCCTCGCTGGTATCCGCGAACACCGCCTCGCGCACGCCCAGCCGCTCGCGCGCGTCCGCCAGCGGCAGGTGGAACACATCCTCATATTTCGCCATGAACAGCGCGTCGGAGGCATGGCCGCAGCGCATCCCCCGCTCCACCGCATCCTGGCAGGTCTGCCACACGTCCGGATAATGAAGCAGAGTCCGCACCGTGTAGCGGAGCGTGACGAACATATACATGATCGACAATTCGCCTGCCAGTTCTGGGCTGAGATGCTTGAACTGGTTGGTGATGCGGAACCACGCCGGCACCAGCTCCCCCATATAGGCGAAGTCGCCGCCGGTCAGGATATGCTCCAGATCGTGCGTCTGGCCCGACCGCACCATGAAATAGTCCAGCTGCGATTTCGGCTCGGGCTTGTCGTAGATCACGATCTCGAAATTCTTGGCGATCACCTCCTCGTGGAATTGATGGCCGAGCGTGCCGGGCGCGAACTGCCTGAAGTAATCCGCATCATAGTCGGAGATGAACCATTCGTTGAACCACGCATCCAGCGCCGGATTCTTCGCCCGCTCGGCCGTGAACAGCGCCTCGATGCGCGGCAGGTCGCGCAGCGAGTCGATCATCTCGACCAGCGGGTACATCTCCGACTGCGCCGGCACGTCGGGGCCGTTCTGCTTCAGCACGATCTCGGCGATCCAGTCGCGCAGCCGCGCATCGTTGAGATATTTGGACGAGCTGACGAGGATCGAACTGTCCGTCGTCAGCTTCGTGATGCCGCGCAGCAGATAGGGGACGTCGTTCATGCCGCCGCCACCTCGGGCACGCCGCGCGCCCCGCGCACCAGCCTGCCCGGCCGCGCGCTGGTCGGCTTGCCCCGCTCGGCGATGATCTCGCCCGAGACGATGGTCAGGTCATAGCCGTCGGCCCCCTGATCCAGCCGCCGCCCGCCGGCGGGCAGGTCGCTGCGCAGCGCCGGCTTGTGCAGCGCCACGTGGTCGAGGTCGATCACGTTCAGGTCCGCCTTGTAACCGGGCGCGATCAGCCCGCGATCCTTCAGGCCGACCACCTGCGCCGGATCGTGCGCCAGCATCTTCACCGCCTGCGGCAGCGGGAAGCCGTTGGCCCGGTCGCGCGCCCAATAGGCCAGCACGAACGTCGGATAGCTCGCATCGCAGATCGATCCGTAATGCGCGCCGCCGTCGCCCAGGCCCAGCACGGTGCCGGGATGCGCCATGATCTCGCGCACCGCATCCAGCCGGTTTTCATGGAAATTGCCGAGCGCGACATAGAGCATGGCATGGCCATCCTCCTCCAGCAGCAGATCATAGGCGATCTCCTCGGGCGTGATGCCGGCGCGCTCGGCCCGTGCCGCCACGCTGTCCTCGGCATTCGGCTCGTAGTTGGGCGGATCGCCGAGCGGGAACATGAAGGGCCAGCTGCGCCCCATGGCGGCGAGCGGATGCCCCTCCGCCGGCTTCTCGGCCAGCAATTGCGCCCGCAGCGCGGGATCGCGCATCGCCGCCACCTTCTCGGCCAGCGGCAGCTTGGCGATCGACTGGAAGCTGGGTGACAGCGCGAAGGGGTGCGTCGACATTTCCAGCCCGACGATCATACCGATCGGCCGCGGGAAGATCTGCGCGCTCAGCTCCTCGCCATTGGCGCGCGCCGCGTCCAGTTCCTCCAGCACGGGCGTCCAGATGGGCGGGCCGCCATTCGGCGCGCCGAAGGTGAAGGTGGCGGGCCGGCCGGAGCGGCGGATCACCGCGCGCAACGTCGCCAGCTCCTCGTCCCAGCTGCGCATCGGCACGTCCATCACCGCCTGGACGATGCCGCCGCCCGCATCGGCCAGCCCCATCGCGATCTCGCCCAGCTCGTCATGTGCCGCCTCGAAGCTGGGGATCGGCTTGCCCGACGCGGTGCGGTGGATGAAGGTGCGCGAAGTCGCGAAGCCGAGCGCGCCCGCCTCCACCGCCTCGCGCGTCAGCTCGCGCATGCGGCGCAGGTCCTCGGGGGTCGCGGCCTCGCGCGCGGCGCCGCGCTCGCCCATGGTGAAGACGCGCAAGGGGCTGTGCGGCAGATAGGCGGCGACGTCGATGTCGCGCGGCCGCGCCTCCAGCGTGTCAAGGAATTCGGGGAACGTCTCCCAATCCCACGCCAGCCCCTCCGCCATGACGACGCCGGGAATGTCCTCCACCCCCTCCATCACGTTGATCAGCAGGTCGCGGTCCTCGGCCCGGCACGGCGCGAAGCCGACGCCGCAATTGCCGATCACCACCGTCGTCACGCCATGCGCGGAAGAGGGCGTCATCCGTTCGGACCACACCGCCTGCCCGTCATAATGGGTGTGGATGTCGACGAAGCCCGGCGTCACGATCCGGCCGCTCGCGTCGATCTCGCGCGCGCCCTGCCCCTCCACGGTGCCGACCGCGGCGATGCGCCCGCCCGCCACCGCCACGTCGCCGACATAGGGTTCGCCGCCGCTGCCATCGACGATCGTGCCGCCGCGCAGCACCAGATCATAGGCCGCCATGATATGCTCTCCCGATGCGCGAGGGGATCGCCCTCGCGAAGATCAATGCTCCCGCCGTTTGAAGGCGAGGTTCAGTTCCTTGAAGCCGTCGAGGAAGATCGACCGCGCATGGCGCGGCGCCCCGATCACCTGCGGATCGTCGATGCGCCGGGCGATCTCGCCGAGCATCACCGTCAGGTTCAGCCGCGCCTGATGCATGCCGACGCAGAAATGCGGCCCCGCGCCGAACGTGCGGTAATGCCGGCGGGTGTTGGCGGGCGGGCGCGTAATGTCGAACCGTTCGGGCTCGGCGAAGAAGCGCTCGTCGCGGTTGGGGGAGCCGAGCAGGCAGACCAGTTTGTCCCCCGCCGCCACCCGCTCGCCGCCGACCTCCGTCTCGCCCGTCGCGGTGCGGCGCAGATAGACCACCGGATTGCGGTAGCGCAGCACCTCCTCCACCGCGGCATCGACCAGCGAGGGATCGGCCTGCAGCATCCGGTACTGCTCGGGATGCCGCCAGAATTCAAACATCGCCCAGCTGAGCGTGTTGCGCGTCGTCTCGATGCCGCCGACGATCAGATTGTTGAAAAAGCGCCCGAAATCGCGGTCGCTCAACCGCTCGCCATCGATCTCGGCGGCCAGGATGCGCGTGGTCAGCGTGTCGCCGGGGTTCGCCCGCTCGCGCGCCGCCAGCGCCTCGCCGTAATCGATCAGCGCGATGGAGGCCATGAAGCCCTCCGCCCGGTCGCGCGCGAAATCGGGGTCGTCCGCCATGATCAGCGTGTCGGTCAGGTCGACGATGTGCTGGCGGTCCGCGTCGGGCACGCCCAGCACCATGCACATGACGCGCAGCGGCAGCTGGATCGCGACTTCGCTGACGAACTCGCACGATCCCCGGTCGATCACCCGGTCGACGATCTCGGCGGCGATCGCCTGCATCTGCGGCAGCCGCTCCTCCAGCGCCTGCGTGCGGAACGCGCCTTCCACCAGCGCGCGGTGGCGGCGATGGTCGGGCGGGTCCTTGAAGGTGAGCGACTGGCGCTGGTCCGCCAGGATCTCGGCCGGGAAGTCGTCCAGCAGCGGTCCCTCGCCGCTCGAGAACAAGGCCGGCGATTTCAGCACATGGTCGATATCCGCCTGCTGCAACACCAGCAGATGCCGCCCGGTGGCGAAGCCGTCCGCCTCCCACAGCACGCGATGCTCGCGGCGGAGCGCATCCAGCCGGTCGCGCGGCATGCCGCCCGCGAACGTGTCGAGATCGAGGAACGACCGCACCGGGCAGCCGCTCAACCCCGCCCCGCTCACGCCCGCCCCGCTCACGATTGCAGCACGGCCGGCTCGCCCGCCAGCAGGATCGTCTTGGATTCCAGATAGGGCAGCAGCCCGTCGCGCCCGCCCTCGCGGCCGAGGCCCGATTGCTTGAACCCGCCGAAGCCGATCATGAAATCGGTGCGGAAGGCATTGTGGCCGACCGTGCCCGTCCGCATCGCCCGCGCGACGCGATAGGCGCGATCGACATCGTCGGTGAACACCGCGCCGTTCAGGCCGAAATCGCTGTCATTGGCGATGGCGACGGCATGATCCTCGCTGTCCGCCGGGATCAGGCTGACGACCGGCCCGAAAATCTCCTCCCGCGCGACGACCATGTCGTTGGTCACGTTCCCCAGCACCGTCGGCGCCATGTAGAAGCCGCGGTCCAGCCCCGCCGGCCGGTCGCCCCCGCAAATCACGGTCGCCCCTTCCGCACGGCCCTTGGCGACATAATCGCGCACCCGGTCATATTGCCGCCCCATCGCCAGCGGCCCCAGATGGCTGCCGTCGTCATAGGGGTCGCCCACCTTCAGCCGGCCGAACGCGCCCGCCAGCGCCTCGGCAATCTCGCCGTGGCGCGCGCGCGGCACGACGATGCGGGTGAGCGCCGCGCAGACCTGGCCGGACATCATCGCGGTGGATTGCGCCAGCGTCTCGGCGAGCGCGCCGGCATCATAATCGTCGAGCACGATCGCGGCGGATTTGCCGCCCAGCTCCAGCGTGCAGCGCGCGATCCGCTCGCCGCAGATGGAGGCGATCTTGCGGCCCGCCGCACTCGATCCGGTGAAGCTCACCTTGTCCACGCGGGCGTCGCGCACCATCCGCTCGGAGACGGCACGGTCGGCGGTGACGACGTTGAGCACGCCCGGCGGCAGCCCCGCGGCCTCCGCCACCTCGGCCAGCACATAGGCATCGAGCGGCGCTTCGGGCGATGCCTTCAGCACCACGGTGCAGCCCGCCAGCAGCGCCGGCGCCACCTTCAGCGCGGCCAGCATCAGCGGCGCATTCCACGGCACGATCGCCAGCACCACGCCGACCGCCTCGCGCGCCAGCAGGCCGACGCCGACGCCGTCGATGGGCTGATGCCGCTCGACGAACGGGAAGCTCTCGGCCAGCGCGCCATAATAATGGAAGAAGCCGCCCGCCGCCGCCGCGCTCACCTGCGCGTGGCGGTGGAGGATGCCCATCTGGTTGGTCCAGATATGCGCCAGCTGCTCGCCCCGCTCGGACAGGCCCATGGCGATGCGGTGGAGATAGCCCGCCCGCTCGGCCGGCGACAGGCGCGGCCACGGGCCGGTGTCGAACGCCGCGCGCGCCGCCGCTACCGCGCGGTCGGCATCCGCCTCCGCCGCCTCGGCCACGCGTGCGACGATCGCCTCGTCATGCGGCCGCGTGATGTCGAACCGCGCCGCGCTCGACGCCTCCACCCAATCCCCGCCGATGAAGAAGCGATCGGGGTGCGCAAGCGTGATCGTGTCGGGGGCGCTGGCCAAACTCTCTCTCCGATTCTGGACGATGGTCCAAGGCCATCGATTTTGGTCGTTGTCGGTTGGAAATACACGCCTTATCCACGCATGTGGAGAGGGTAAGAACGACATGAATGCGAATTGCGTAGAGCGGGGCGCCAGCCACGATCACGGCGGCGTGCGCCGCGTCCACCGCCGGGTGGACGTGACGGCGGTCGCCGGGATCGACCAGCCGGCGGCGATGGCGGCGGAGATCCTGCTGCCGGAGGGCGATGCGCGCCCGCGCCTGCTGTTCGTCTGCCTGCCGGGCGGCGGCATGAACCGCCGCTATTTCGATCTGGCGACCCCGCCCGGCGAGGCGGAGGTCAGCTTCGCGCGTGCGATGCTGGCGCGCGGCCATGCCGTCGCCCTGCTCGATCCCCTCGGCGTGGGCGAGAGCACGGTGCCCGACGACGCCTTCCTGCTCCATCCCGACAACATGGCCGCCGCCATCGCCGTCACCGCGCGCGAGATCCTCGGCGCCTTGCGGGGCGGCACGCTGGCGGAGGGCTATCCCGCGCTGCCGGACATCCGCTCGATCGGCACCGGCCACAGCTTCGGCGCGCTGCTGACGACGATGCAGCAGGCGGCGGACCCGATCCATCTCGCCGTCGCCTTGTTCGGCTTCCAGCATCGCGGCCTGCCCGACTATCTCTCCGACGCCGAGCGCGCGCTGCCCCCGGCCGAGGCGCGCGCGCGGCTGATCGAGCTGGCGCGTGCCCGCTCGCCCGATCCGTTCATCACGCTGCAGGCGCCGCCCAGCAAGCGGGCCATCTCGCTCAGCGCTGCGATGGACCGGGTGCTGACCACGCCCTCGCTGATGGCGCTGCTGCCGGATGCCGGCGCGCCCGATGCCGCCGCGCTCGACGTGCCCGTGCTGCTGGCGCTCGGCGACGGCGACATGCACGATCAGCCCCACGCCGCCCCCGCCCTCTACCGCGGCAGCCCCGACGTCACCTTGCTGGTGCTGCAGGATACGCGCCACAACCACTTCATCTATCCCAGCCGCACCCGCCTGTTCGACCGGGTCGAGCGCTGGGCCTCGTCGTTGGCCGACGCCGGATAGAAGCAAGACAGGAACGGGAGAGCCGCATGGATCAGGGATCGCCGCTTGCCCGGCTGCGCGTCGTCGAGGTGGGGCACGGCATCGCCGCGGCCTATGCGGGCAAGATGCTGGCCGATGCGGGCGCGGCGGTCACGCTGGTCGAGCCGAAGGGCGGCAGCCCGCTCCGCCGCCGCAAGGCCGCCGCCGCGATGGGCCGCGCGGACCCGCTCGGTCCCGGTGAGACGGGCGCGCTCTTCACCCATCTCAACCGCGCCAAGCGGATCGCCGCGCACGCCGATCTCGCCGCGCTCCTGCCCGCTGCGGACCTGCTGATCGACGATGGCGGGCTCGCCGCGCTCGGCCTCGACCCCGGGCGGCTCCGCGCCGATCACCCGGCCTTGTCCATCGTCGCGATCAGCCCCTGGGGCGCCGACGGTCCTGCCGCCGCCACCCCCGCCACCGAATTCACCCTCCAGGCGGAGACGGGCAGCCTCCATTCGCGCGGCTATGCCGATCGCCCGCCGCTGGCGACCGGCGGCGAGCTTGGCGACTATATCGCCGGCAGCTTCGCCGCGGTCGCCGCGCTTGCCGCGTGGCGCCTCGCCCGCAGCGACGGGCGCGGCCACCATATCGACCTGTCCGAATTCGAGGCGATGACGCTCTGCCTCCAGGCCTATCAGTCGATCCATGGCGAGCTGGAACCGGGCAAGCTCGCCGCCACCACGCTCGACGTGCCTTCGATCGAGCGGGCGAGCGACGGCTGGGTCGGCTATGCCACGATCACCGATCAGCAATGGCGCAACTTCGCGCGCATGATCGGCCACGCCGAGCTCGGCGAGGATGACGACATTCGCTTCGGCAACCAGCGCTTCGCCGCGCTGGATCGCATCCAGCCGCTCATCTCCGCCTACACGCAGACCCGCACCGTCGAGCAGCTGGTGGCGGAGGCGCTGGCGCTGCGCATCCCGGTGACGCCGCTCGGCGATGCGACGACGGTGCGCGACATGGATCATTTCCGCGCCCGTGGCGTGTTCGCGCCGGTGCCCGAGGGCCATGAGGAACCGCGCCCGCCCTACCAGATCACGACACCCGCCGATGCCACCCCGCCGCCGCCCGCTTTGCCGGCGCAGGCTGGCGCGGCCCTCGCCGGCCTCCGCGTGCTCGATCTCTCCGCCTTCTGGGCGGGGCCGATGGCGGGCTTCGTGCTGGCCGCGCTCGGCGCCGACGTGCTCAAGGTGGAGTCGGTCCAGCGGCCGGACGGGATGCGCTATGCCGGCGGCTTCGCCCCGCGGGATCGGCCGATGTGGGAATGTTCGCCCGTCTTCCTCGGCGCCAATGCCGGCAAGCAGGGCATCACCCTCGATCTGACGCGGGCCGACGGCGTCGCTCTGCTCAAGCGCCTGATCGCCGACAGCGACGTGCTGATCGAGAATTTCTCGCCGCGCGTGATGGAGGGCTTCGGGCTCAGCTGGGATGTCGTCCATGCCCTCAATCCGCGCCTCGTCATGCTGCGCATGCCCGCCTTCGGCCTCGACGGGCCGTGGCGCGATCGCACCGGCTTCGCCATGACGATGGAGCAGGTCTCGGGCATGGCCGCGCTCACCGGCTATCCGGATCGCCCGCCCGTGCCGCCACGCGGCTGCGTCGATCCACTCGGCGGCGTGAACGGCGCCTTCGCCACGATCTGCGCGCTGGAACTGCGCGCGCAGGACGGCCGCGGCCGGCTGGTCGAAGCGAGCCTGGCGGAGGCGGGCATTGCCGTCTCGGCGGAGGCGGTGATCGACCGGCAGGTCTATGGCAGCCACCTCGAACGCTCGGGCAATAGCGGGCCGGGCGCGGTGCCGCAGGGCGTGCTGCCGACGCGGGACGGGGCCGGCATCGCGCTTTCCATCGTCGATGACGCCGCGTGGGCCGCCCTGCTCGCCCTCGCCGACGATCCCGAGCTCCGCCGCGCGGCATGGCAGGCGGCCCCCGGCCGCCGCGCCGACGAGGCGGAGATCCTCGACCGCCTCGCCAGCTGGACCGCAGAGCGCGATGCCGCCTCGCTGGTCGAGGCGCTGCTCGCCGCCGGCATCGCCGCCGCCCCCTTGCGCAACGTCCGCCTGCTGGCCGGCCATCCGCAGCTCGTCGCGCGCGGTTTCTTCAATCGGATGGATCATGCGGTGGTCGGCCCGATCGGCTTCCCCAACCTGCCCTTCCGCATCGACGGCGCCTATCCCCCGCTCACCCGCCCCGCCCCGCTGCTGGGCGAGCATAACGAAGCCGTGCTGCGCGCCCGCTCGGGCCTCGACGATGCGGCGCTCGCCGCGCTGGCGAAGGACAGGATCATCGGCACCCGCCCGGTGCAGGCATGAGGGCGGTCGTCCTCGCCGCCGCCGGCGGGCCGGAGCAGCTCCACCTGCGCACCCTGCCCGATCCGGTGCCCGGCCCCGATGACGTGCTGGTCCGCGTCCGCGCCTGCGGCGTCGCCCACCGCGACCTGATCGAGCGGCGCAGCGCGCCGCTCGGCATGGTGCTGCCGATCGTGCAGGGCCACGAATTTGCCGGCGAAGTCGCCGCGGTCGGGGCGAACGTCACCGAATGGTCGGTGGGTGACCGCGTCCTCAACCTCTACACCGCCGCCTGCGGCCAGTGCGAAGCCTGCCGGGCGGGCGAGCCGCGCCGCTGTCAGGCAATCACCGAGGCGTATGGCCTGACGGTGAATGGCGGCTATGCCGAGCTGGTCCGCGTGCATCGCAGCGCGCTGGTGCGGCTGATCGACGGCATTGCCTGGCCCGTCGCCGCCACGCTGATGAGCGCGCTCGGCGTCGGCTACAACAATGTCGTCCACAAGGCACGCGTGAGGCCGGGCGAGCATGTGCTGGTGACGGGCGCCAGCGGCGGCGTCGGCCTGGCGGCGCTGCAGGCGGCGAAGCTGCGCGGCGCGCACGTCTGGGCGGTGACGGGCAGCGCCGCGAAGGAAGATCGCCTGCGCGCGATGGGCGCCGACGAGGTGATCGTCGACGATGGCACCACCATCCACAAGCAGGTGCGGGGCAAGCGCCGGCAGGGCGTGGACGCCGCCATCGACTGTGTCGGCTCGCCCACGCTCAACGGCACGCTCCGCGCGGTCCGCCCCTATGGCCGCGTCGTCGCCATCGGCAATGTCGATCCCGCGCCGCTCCAACTCAATGTCGGCCTGCTCGTCGTCGGCGCGATCGACCTGCTCGGCTCGGACAATGTCACCCTGGAAGCGCTTGCCGAGCTGATGCCGCTGGTGCGCGACGGCACGCTCGCCGCGACCATCGACGAGACGATCCCGCTCGACCGCGTCGCCGATGCGCATCGCCGACTGGAGGCGCGCGAGGCGTTCGGCCGCATCGTCATCAACCTGAGCCTGCCCACGACGGAGTTCACGCAATGAAGGCCCTGGTGATCGGCGGCAGCGGCCCCACCGGCCCGCACATCGTCGAGGGCCTGCGCGCCCGCGGCTACCGCGTCGCGGTGCTGAACCGCGGCGTCCACCCGATCGCGCTGGCGCAGGATGTCGAGGTGATCCGCGGCGATCCCCACTTCCTCGATCCCCTCCGCGAGGCGCTGGGCACGCGCAGCTTCGATCTCGTCGTCGCCAGCTACGGCCGGCTCGGCATCGTGGCGGAGGCGCTGGCGGGCCGCGCCGGGCGCTTCATCGGCATTGGCGGCTTCGTCGGCTATCGCGGCTTCTACGTCCCCGCGGCGAACCGCCCCTCCGGCCTGCCCATCCCCACGCCCGAGGATGCGCCGCTCGTCACCGACAAGGCCGATCATGCCTTCGCCGCCCGCGTCGCCGCCGCCGAGGCCGCCGTCCTCGCGCATCATCCGAGCGCGACGATCCTGCGCTACCCCTATGTCTATGGGCCGCGCCAGCTGGTGCCGCGCGAATGGTCGGTGGTGCGGCGCGTGCTCGACGGGCGGCGCAGCATCGTGCTGATCAACGGCGGCATGGGCCTGCTGATGCATGGATTTGCCGAGAACATCGCCCACGCGGTCATGCTCGTGGTGGATCAGCCCGGCGTCGCCGCCGGTCGCATCTATAACTGCGGCGACGAGGTGCAGCTCGATCTCCGCCAGTTCGTCGAGGTGGCGGCCGACGCGCTCGGCGTCAGGCTGGAGATCGCCTCCGTGCCCGATACGCCCGCCACCCGCCGCGCCGCGCTCGCGCCGCTCACCGATCACAAGCTGATGGACCTGAACCTGATCCGGCACGAGCTCGGCTACCGCGATGTCGTGCCCACGCTCGAGGCCGTCGCCCGCACCGTCCGCCACTACCGGGACAATCCGCTGGAGCGCGGCGGCGAGATCGAGCGGCGCATGCTCGACGTGTTCGATTATGCGGCGGAGGATCGGCTGATCGATCTCGCCCGCCGCTTCGCCGACGAGGCCGCGGCAGTCGAGGTGATCGCCCCCGACGATGCCCACCCTTATGCCCACCCGAAGGAGCAAGGCTTGCAGCGAGATCATCGTGGCCGCTGATCCCGGCGCCCTCGCCCGCATGTTCCGCGCGCGCCGCATCGCGGTGATCGGCGCGTCGGATCGCAACCCCTTCTCCGCGCCGGTCATCCGCAACTTCGATCGTTTCGGCTTTGCGGGCGAGGTGATGCTGGTCAATCCGCGCGGCACCCCCGTGCAGGGCCGCCCGACGCTCCGCCACGTGCGTGAGCTGGATGGCGGCGCCGACGCCGCCTTCGTCTGCGTGCCCTCTCACCTCGTGCTGGAGACGGTGGCCGAGGCGTGCGACGCGGGCGTCACCGGCCTCGTCATCGTCTCGTCGGGCTTCGCCGAGGTGGGTGGCGAGGGCGCCGCGCAGCAGGAGGCGCTGCGCCGCCTCGCGCGGGAGCGGAACGTGGCTCTGCTCGGGCCCAATGCGCTCGGCTTCGTCAACTTCGTCGATAACGTGCCGCTCTCCGTTCTCGAACGGCAGAATATGCGCGGCAGCTTCGGCATCGCATCCGTGTCGGGCTCGGTCGGCGGCTATCTCGCCAAGATCGCCGACGCGCAGGGGCTCGGCCTGTCGCACATGGTGCTGGCGGGGAATGAGGCGGGCGTGACCATCGCCGACATCCTCGATTTCCTCGTCGACGATGAGGATACGCGCTCCATCGGCGTCTTCCTCGAGGCGGTCTACGATCCCGCCCGCTTCGCCGCCGCGGCCGAGCGGGCGCTGCGCGCAGGCAAGCCGATCGTGCTGCTGAAAGCGGGGCGCAGCGCCAACACCGCGCAGCTCGCCGCCGCGCATACCGGCGCGCTGGTGGGCGAGGATCGCGCCTTCGATGCGGTGGCGCGCGAACTCGGCATCGCCCGCGTCGACAGCTACGAGGATCTGATCGCCACCGCGCGCCTGCTGGAGGCGACCGGCCCCGTCGCCCGGCCCGGCGTCGCCGCGCTGACCATTTCGGGCGGCTCGGGCGAGGTGCTGTCCGATCTGGCGGGCAGCGCCAATATCAGCTTTCCCGCCTTCTCGCCTGCGGTGCGGGCCGAGCTGGACGGCATCGTCTCGGGCTTCGGCACCGCGTGCAATCCGCTCGATCTGACCGGCGCGGCGCTCGCCAACCCCGCTCTGTGGGAGCGCCTGCTCACCGCCATCGCCGCCGATCCGGAGATCGGTCTTGCGCTCTGCATCTGGGATCTGCCCGTCGGCGGCGAGCCCGAGTGGATCGTCCAGACGCTCGACGCCATCGCCCGCGGCTACAAGGCGCATGAACGCGTGCCGCCGCTGGTGACGACGGTGGCGGAGCCGGTGACGCCGGTCGGTCGAGACGCGCTCGCCGCCGCTGGCCTGCCCGGATCGGTCGCGGGCCTCAAGGCCGCCGCCACCGCGCTCGCCCACCTGCGCGACTGGAGCCGCCGCGCGCTCGATCCGCGGCCCGTCAGCCTTGCGGTCAGCAGCGGACCGGCCCCATCCCCCGCACCCCGCCCACACGGCGAACGCGCGCTGCTGGGGTGGCTGGACGCGCACGGCGTACCCGTCATTCCGATGCGCCTCGCTGCCGATGCGGAGGCCGCCGTCGTCGCCGCGGACGCGACCGGCTATCCCGTCGCGCTCAAGATCGCCGCCCCCGCGCTGGCCCACAAGAGCGACTTGGGCGGCGTCGCGCTGAACCTCGCCGATGCCGCCGCCGTGCGCGCCGCCGCGGCCGACATGATCGCCCGCATCGGCGCGGGCCATGCCGTGGAGGGCGTCACCGTCTCGCCGATGCGCCGGCCGCTGGCCGAACTGATCGTCGCGATCACGCGCGATGCCGTGTGGGGTCCGATGCTCGTCCTCGGCCTGGGCGGCGTCTGGGTCGAGCTGCTGGACGACAGCGTCATGTTGCCGCTCCCCGCGACGCCCAACCGGATCGTCGCCGCGCTCCGCTCGCTCAGGGCCGCGCCCCTGTTCGACGGCGCGCGCGGCCGCCCGCCGGTCGCGCTCGAACCCGTCGCGGAGGCGATCGCCGCCATCGCCACCGGCGCGCTTGCGCTCGGGCCCGATCTCGCCACGCTGGAGATCAATCCGCTGGCGCTGCTGGCGGACGGCGTCGAGGCGATGGATGCGTGGGGCGAGTGGACGGCATGAAACCCCAAGTGTTCGCTTTGATCGAGCCGTTCGCCCGCGTGATCGCCGCCGATGCCGCGGGTGCATTCGAGATGGTCGGCCCGTGGAGCGACCTGAGCGCTGCGGAGGCCGCGCAGGTCCGCGTCGCCTTCTCCTCCGGCATCGACCGGTTCGATGCGGACCTGCTCGCGCAATTGTCTGGCTTGCAGGAGATCGTCGTGTTCGGCGCGGGCCAATCGGGCATCGACCTGGCCGAGACCACGCGGCGCGGCATCCGGATCAATGCCGCGGGGGCGACGCATGCCGGCGACGTCGCCGAACATGGCGTCGCCATGATCCTTGCGCTCCGCCGCAATCTGCTCGGCGCGGACAGCTTTGTCCGCTCGGGCGCGTGGGCCTCGGGCCGCATGCCCAGCACGCGGCGGCTGGCGGGCTCGCGCGTCGGCATCGTCGGGCTCGGCCATATCGGCCGCGAATGCGCGCGGCGGCTGGACGCGCTCGGCTGCGACGTGCGCTGGTGGGGGCCGAACCCCAAGCCCGACGCCGGCTGGCCACGCGCGGAGTCGCTCCTCGATCTCGCGCAGACCACGCAGATCCTCGTCATCGCCGCCTTCGCGCATGACGAGACGCGCCACCTGATCGGCCAAGCGGAGATCGACGCGCTCGGCCCCGACGGCCTGCTCGTCAACCTGTCCCGCGGCTTCGTGGTGGACGAGGACGCGCTGATCGCGGCGCTCCGCGACGGTCGCCTCGGCCAGGCCGCGCTCGACGTGTTCGAGACGGAACCGACCCCGCCCCAACGCTGGGCCGACGTGCCGAACCTCCTCCTCTCGCCCCACAGCGCGGGCGACACGGTGGAATCGATTCTGGCACTGCGTCAGCGTGCCGTGCGCGAGATCGCCGCCGCCCTCGAGCGTTAACGCTCCGCCGCCATGTCCCGCGCGGCGAGATAGGCGAACACCATGCTCGATCCGATCGGGTTGCCGCCGCCCGGATAGGCCTCGCCACTCACCGCCGCCATCGAATTGCCTGCCGCATAGAGGCCCGGAATGACGCGCCCCTCGCCGTCCAGCACGCGCGCGCGTGCGTCCGTGCGCATGCCGCCCTTGGTGCCGAGGTCAGACAGGCCGAAGGCGGCGGCGTGGAAGGGCGGCCTGGCGATGGGCGCGAGCGGCACCGCCCCGCCCGTGAACATGCGGTCGAACGCCTCCACCCCGCGCTCGAAATCCGGATCCTCGCCGCGCTCGGCATGGCAGTTATGCCGCTCCACCGTCGCTGCCAGCGCGTCCGCCGGCACGCCGATCGCGTCGGCCAGCCCGCTGAGCGTCGGCGCGCTGCGCCACAGGCCGGCGGCGCGATAGTCCTCGGCGGGCGCGAAGGGCAGGTTCGGGAACTGGATCGGCGGCATGCCCCCGTCCCGATCGTCATAGACCAGCCAGAAGGGCAAGGTCAGCCGCCCCTCCTTCACGCGCGCGATGATCTCGCGCCCCGCCCGGTCATAAGGCAGCGATTCGTTGATGAAGCGCCGCCCGTCCTGATCGACGAAGATGCCGCCGTCAAAGCCCAGCGTGAAGCTCGCCGTCCCGTCCGGCTGCATCAGCCCGGGCGACCACCACGCCTGGTCCATCAGGTCCACGTCCGCGCCGATCGCCATGCCGGCCTTCAGCGCCAGCCCCTTGTTTCCCGGCGGCCCCATCGCGCCCGCCACGTCGCCCGCCACGCCGAAGCGCGCGCGCAACTCCGCATCATGCTCGAACCCTCCGGCCGCGACGACGATGCCCGCATGCGCGCGGATGCGGCGCACGCCCTCGGGCGTCTCCATCACCGCGCCGGTCACGCGATCCCCCTCGCGCACGAACTCGACCAGCTCGTGCCGCAGGCGGAGTGCGGCATTCGGCATCTTCGACAAGGCGAGCAGGAAGCGCCCGATCAGCGCCTGCCCCGCATCCAGCATCTCGGGCGCGGGCTGCCCCCGCCGTTCCTCGCCCAGCGCCGCGCGGAGCGAGCCGCGCAGGTCCCCCAGCGCCGCGCCGTCGAGCGACATCGGCATGATGTGCCGCCCGCTCTCCCGCGCCTTGGGCACCCGGCCGTAATAATCGGGCCAGGGATAGACGATGAACTCGAACCCGGGATCCTGCTCCAGATAGTCGATCAGTTTGCGGCCCGTCTCCAGATAGGCATCCTGCACGTCGCGCGGCGTCCGGTCGCCCACCACCGCGCGGTAATAATCGCGTGCATCCTCCATCGTGTCGTCGTCGCCCGCGCGCCGCAGCACCGCATTGCAGGGGAACCACATGCCGCCGCCCGAATAGGCGCTGGTGCCGCCGAAGCGGTCGGTCGCCTCGGCGAGGATCACGCGCAGCCCCTCGCGCGCGGCGGTATAGGCGCCCGTCATGCCGCCCGCGCCGGAGCCGACGACCAGCACGTCGCATTCCTCGTCCCACACCGGCATGGCCTTCTCCGCTCTCTCGTTTGCCGCATTTCGCCACGCGCCGCCGCCCGCGTCCACCGGAAAGCGGGCGCCTCAGGCGAGGTTGTTGCGCCCCGTCGCATGTTCGGCGGCCAGCATGCCGAACGTCATCGCCGGCGCGATCGTCGCCCCCGCCCCCGGATAGGCGCGGCCCATCACCGACGAACTCGTATTGCCGATGGCGTAGAGCCCCGGCAGCGGCCGCCCGCTCGTGTCCAGCACCGCGCCATTGACGTCGGTGACGAGCCCGCCGCTGGTGCCGATATCGCCGGGATCCACGCGCAGCGCATAGAAAGGCGGCTTGGCCAGCGGCGCGAGGTTCGGGTTCAGGCCCGCCTTCGGGTCGCCGTAATAACGGTCATAGGGATTGTCGCCGCGGCCGAAATCCTCGTCCTTGCCGTTGCGGGCGAAGCGGTTGAACCGCTCCACCGTGGCGATCAGGCGGGCGGGCGGCACGCCGATCTGCTGCGCCAGGTCGTCGATGCTGTCGGCCTTGTGGAGGATGCTGCGCACCTCCTTCGACAGGAAGGCATCGGGCAGCGGCATCACCGGCCCCATCGGATAACGCGCGCGAAACACCTGATCGAACAGCACCCAGGACGGCGCCGTGCCGGCACCCGGCCGGTCGCACGCGATCATCTGCGATCCGACGATGTGATAGGAGGCGGCTTCGTTGGTGTAGCGCTCGCCCGCCTGGTTGACGATGATCGCGCCGGGCAGGCCACGCTCGAAGAACAGGGGCCGCGCACGGTCCTCGCCGGGCACGGAGACGCTCGGCGCCCACCACGCCGCGTCCATCCGCTCGGTCGCCGCGCCGATCCGCGTGGCGGCGACCAGCGCGTCGCCCTCGTTATAGGGCTGGCCGCCGCTCCACCCCGCATCGGGTGAGGCGGTCAGGTGCTCGCCGCGCAGGCGCCCGTTTCGCTCATAGCCGCCCGCCGCCAGGATCACGCCGCGCGCGGCCCGGATGATGCCCGCCTTGCCGCCCGACACCACCTCCGCGCCGACCACGCGGCCATTCTCGACGATCAGGTCCTTGAGCGCGGTGTTCAGCTCCAGCGGCACGCCGCGCGCCTCCAGCGCCAGCCACAGCCGCCCGATCAGCGCATTGCCGCTCGTCAGGAAGCGCGACCGAGGCGAGCGGACACGCTGGCGCACATCCGAATAATAACGCCACAGCACCCGCGCCAGGCTGCGCTGCCACCCCTTGGAGCGCGAGATGAGCGGCGCCGCCTCCGATGCGGTCCACGTGATCTTGCCGAACAGCATGGCCGACTGGTGCGTCGGCCACATCCGCTCCAGCGCGTCGCCCAGCAGCCGCCCGTCGAGCGGATGCGGCTCGTGGCTGCGATAACCGAGGCGCCCGCCCGGCTGCTCGGCATGGTAATCGGTATAGGGGATGGCGTCGTAGCGCAGGCCCGCACGCTCCTCCAGGTAACGCAGCATGCGCGGTGCCGCCTCCACGAAGGCACGGATGCGCTCGGGCGCGACATCGCCGGCGAGCGACCGGATGTAGCGGATCGCGTCCTCGTCATTATCCTCCTGCCCCGCCGCCGCGACACGGTGGCTGTTCGGGATCCACAGCACGCCGCCCGACGTGGCGGTGGTGCCGCCGAACCGATCGCCTTTCTCGATCACCAGCACGTCCGCGCCGCGATCCGCCGCGACGACCGCCGCCGTCAGCGCCCCGCCGCCCGATCCGACGATGAGGATATCTACTTGCCGGTCCATGATCGCGCGCTCACTCCCCTGCCTGTCCGTGACCATAGAGCCCCGTCCGCGCCTGGCGAGCGTCCCCTTTTTGCCGCCGCCGGATGCTGCGGCGATCTGGCCACGCGCTTGGGCGTTGCGGCGTAGGATTCCGACGCTACGAACCGCTCCGGCTCTTTTCCAAGGCTCGGACCCACCCCTTGGCCGTCCTACAGGTCCGGTGTCGGGAAAGGGCGTCTGAGTGCCAACTTCGTCAATTAATGCCCGGCGGCACCATCGCGCGCAGCGCCGCACGGTCGATCTTGTCCATATGGTTGCGCGGGATCGCCGCCACCGCGACGATGCGGCGCGGCAACTTATAGGCGGCCAGCCGCTCCGCCAGCCGCGCGGCGAGGCTCGCCTCGTCCAGCACGCCGTCGCGCGGCGTCACCGCCAGCACCGGCACCTCGCCCATCCGCTCGTCCGCGACTGCAATGGCGGCGGCGTCGATCACGTTCGGATCGGCTTGCGCGGCATGCTCGATCTCCGTCAGCGAGATATTCTCGCCCCCCGAGATGAGGATGCTCCGCCGCCGGTCGATCACGAACAGCACGCCGTCTTGATCGAGATAGCCGATGTCGCCCGTATGCACCCAGCCGTCGCGGAACGTCTCCGCCGTCTCCTCCGGCAGGTTGCAATAGCCCGTCGCCGCGCACGCTCCGCGCACGAGGATCTCGCCAGCTTTGCGTGCCGGCAGCGGCGCGCCCGCCTGGTCGGCGATGCGCAGGTCGATCGCGGGCACCGGCCGGCCCGAGCAGCCGGGCTTCTCAACCAGCAGGCGCAGGCTCGCGCTGCTCACCGGCCCGCCCACCTCCGTCTGACCGAAGCCGCAGCCGAAGCCTGCATTGGGGAACATCGCGCGCACGTCGTCGAACAGGCGCGGCGGCAGCGCCTGCCCGCCGACGCCGAGCCCCTGGAGCGAGGACAGGTCGCGGCTGCCGTCATGCGCGCGCAGCAAATCCCACAGCATGGCGGGCGATCCGGATGTCGCCATTACCCGCTCGCGCTCGATCAGCGCCAGCGCCTCGGCCGCGTCCCACCGGCCCATCAGCACCATCTTGCCGCCTGTGCGCAGGAAAGTGAGGAAATCGGAATTTAGCCCCGCGACATGGAAGAGCGGATAGGGCGTCAGCACCGACGGCTGCATGGCCGCGAGCCCCGCCAGCACCTCGCGCGGCAGATGGCGCGTCGCGTCATGCATCGCGCTCGCGCGGGAGAAGGCAATGTTCATCAGCGCCGCGACGACGCCCCGATGGCTGTGCATCGCGCCCTTGGCCCGCCCCGACGTGCCCGTGGTGAAGATCACCGCTGCCTCGTCCATGGGATCGATGTCGGCGATCTGCAGCGGCTCGCTCCCGCCGGTCGCCACGCCGTCGTCCACGTCGATCAGATCGACCGGACATGTCGCCAGTGCCTGTGCCCGCCGTGCATCCGCCACGACCAGCCTACACCCCGCATCTTCGACCGCGGCGGCAAGGTCCGCGGGCGTGCCGCGGCTGTTGACCAGCACCGCGCTCGCCCCGCCCGCCGTGATCGCGACGAAGGCGATCAGCCATTCGGGCCGGTTGCGCATGGCGATGGCGATCCGCTCGCCCCGCCGTGGTGCGATCCGCCGCCGCATCGCCTCGGCCGCGGCATAGAATTGGGCAAAGGTGTAGCGCTGATCCTCGAAGACGAGGAACTCGCGTGGTCCGAAGCGCGCCGCGCTCTCGGCATAGATCGCGCCGAGGCTCGCAGGCGCGGTGCGGAACAGGCGCGTGCCGTCCGTATCCTCGACGATCTCATACTCCGCACCTGGGGCGGTCAGCGCGGCGAAGGCATCCTGCATCTGGCCCAACCTCACTGCGCCACCCTGAACAGGCGTGCCGCGTTTCCCCGGAGAAACTTGCGTCGCACCTCGTCGCGGAACGGCACGCCCGGCAATTCGGCGAAGATCCGCTCGAGGCTCAGCCCCGAGGGGTAATAGCCCGCATACATCACCTGGTTCGATCCGCGCGTATTGGCGAAGTCCACGATCGCCTTGGGATAATGTTTCGGCGCGAAGGCGCTCGTCGAGTAATAGAGGTTCGGATATTTCAGCATCAGCTTCACCGCCAACGCCTCCCACGGCTCCGCCCCGTGGCGCATGACGAACTTCAGCTCCGGGAAGAACCAGCAGACCTCGTCCACCAGTTCGACCCGCTGCGGCGCCATCGGCAGCCGCGGCCCTGGCACGCCGACATTGACCATGATTGCCAGATCGAGCTCACAGCACAGGCTGTAGATCGGCCACATGCGCTTGTCGTCGATCGGCACCTGCGGCACCACGCCGCACGGAAAGATGGACAGCGCGTCGATGCCATGATCGGCATGGAGCCGGCGGATCCGGCGCACCTCCTCCACGCCCCGATTGGGATCGATCTGCAGCTCGAACAGCACGCGGTGGCGGTAGCGCGCGGCAACGTCGGCGGTGACCGGCGAGCCTTCGTTGAAGCCCATCATTGCGATTTCGATGCCGAACCGGTCCATCAGCGCGAAGGTGTGATCGGTGAAGCCGTCGATCTTGGACAGGTCGGGAATGCCCTTGAACATATATTGCGCGGGCATCTTGAAGCTCTCGCGGCTTTCGGCATCGCGCAGCAGCGGCAGGAAGGGCGCATACCATTCCGTGTTGCTCAGGCTCACCGGGATGTTCAGCGACAGGTCGATCACCGCGTGCGAGGCCGAACCCATGCGATCACTCTCCCAAAGCACGCCCGGCTGATATTGGGCCGGAGCGCGGGGTTCAACGCGGGCCGACGTGCGGCCTGCCTTGATGGCCGGAAAAGCAAAGCCGCACGGATCGGCGATGGCGCCGCGCTAGGTCCGCCGCCTTGTGCCGTGCCAAGCGCGGGCCGAGCAGGGAGCGATTGGCCATGAAAATTCTCATCGTCGGCGGCACGGGCATGATCGGCGGCCACGCCGCGCTCCACCTCGCCGGCCGCGGCCATGCGGTGACGCTCGCCGCCCGCCGCAAGCCCGCGCCCGGCACCGCGATCGACGGTCTGCCCGTGCTGATCGGCGACTATGCCGCGGGAGACTTCGCGACCGCCGACCTCAGCGGCTTCGACGCGCTGATTTTCGCTGCTGGCAACGACATCCGCCACCTGCCCGAAGGCACGCCGGCCGAGGATCATTATCACGAGGCGAACACGGTCCAGATACCCCGCTTCTTCGAGCGCGCGCGCGACGGCGGCATCGAGACGGCGATCTATATCGGCAGCTTCTACCCTCAGGCCGCGCCGCACGTCGTGGACGGCGATCCCTATCTCATGTCGCGCAAGGCGGCGGACGAGCGGGTGCGCGCGCTGGACGCGCCGGGCTTCCGCGTGTGCAGCCTGAACGCGCCGGTGATGGTCGGCGCCTATCCGGGGCTCGCCGTGCCCTTCTTCGATGCATACTTCGCCTATGCGCTCGGCCTACTGGATCCGATGCCGGTCTTCTGCCCGCCCGGCGCGTCCAACTTCATGTCCGTCCGCTCGCTGGCGGAGGCGATGGAAGGCGCGATCGCGCGGGGCGCGGGCGGCACCGCCTATCTCGTCGGCGACGATGACATGACCTACCAAGACTATTTCCACCTCTTCTTCGAAACGGTCGGCAGCCCGCTCCGCCCCAAGGTGCGCGACGAGGAGCATCCGCTGCTGCCCGACGCGGCACAGCCCGCCGGCCGCGGCGGCGTGATACGCTATGAGCCCACCCCGGCCGAGACGGCGCTGCTCGGCTATCGCTGCGGCGACGTGCGCAGCGCGGTCGAGGCGCTCTACGACGACTATAAGCGGCGTCACCGCATGGCGTGAGCCGCTGGCCACATATGCAAAGCCGGGCCGTTCCATGCCGCAGCTTCGGCTTCGGCGCGGCACCGGGCCGCGTTACTCCTCATCCATGATCGAGACCGCCCCGCCGCCCTTGGATTATGATCCGTTCGACTATCGGCAGCATGACGATCCCTATCCCGTCTACCGCCGCCTGCGCGACGAGGCGCCCGTCTTCCACAACAGCCGCTACGATTTCTACGCGCTGTCCCGGTACGACGATTGCCAGCGCGCGGTGCGCGACTTCAAGACCTTCACCAGCGCGCAAGGCACGTCTCTCGAAGAGCTGAAGGCGCAGGTGGAGCTGCTGATCAACACCGATCCGCCGGTGCACAGCCGCCTACGGCATCTGACCGCAGGCCTGTTCACGCCGGCCAGGGTCGCCCCTCTCGAGGCGGCGGTGCGCGACATGGCGCGCGCGCTGATCGCGCCGCACCTCGCCGCCGGGCGGATCGACATCATCGATGATTTCGCCGCCCGGCTGCCCATGGCGATCATCTGCCGCCTGCTCGGCTTCCGCCGCGAGGACGAGGATCTGCTGCGCGGCTGGACGGACACGGTGGTCCACCGCGACGAGGGCGTGTTCGCCATGCCCGACGAGGGCATGCAGGCGACGCTGAAGCTCTACGATTATTTCAACGCGGAGCTGGCCGATCGCGCGCGCGGCGCTTCGCGCGAGGATATCATCGGGCTGCTGATGGCGGCACAGGCGGAGGGCCGGATCGATCATCAGGGCGTGCTCGGCTACATCTACATCCTGTCGATCGCTGGCAATGAGACGACGACCAAGCTGATCGGCAACATGTGCTACCAGCTGCACCGCCACCCCGATCAGTTTGCCGAGGTGCTGGCGGATCGCAGCCTGATTTCCGGCCTCGTCGAGGAGACGATGCGCTTCGATGGCCCCACGCAGATGATGGCGCGCACGACGACGCGCGACGTGGCGCTGCACGATCGCGTCATCCCGGCGGGCAAGAAGGTCGCGCTGATCTTCACCAGCGGCAATCGCGATGAGCGCCATTACGAGCACGCTGAGCGCTTCGACGTGCATCGCAACCCGCGCGATCATCTCGGCTTCGGCGGCGGCCTGCACGCCTGTCTCGGCGCCGCGCTCGCCCGGCTGGAGGCGCGCGTGGCGATGGAGGAGCTGCTCTCCACGCTCGGCTACTTCGCCGTCGAGGAGGAGGGCCTTGCGCGGATGCATTCGCCGAACGTCCGCGGCTTCACCCACCTGCTCGTCCGCTTCGTCGCCCGCTGACCGTCGGAGATCCCATGCCGAGCGTCACCTTCCTGCCCGTGGACGCGCCGCCCATCATCGCGGAGCTGCTGCCCGACATGACATTGATGGAGGTGGCGCTGATCAACGACGTGCCCGGCATCATCGGCATGTGCGGCGGCATCTGCTCGTGCGCAACCTGCCACGTATATGTCGCGGCGGACTGGGCGGACCGCCTGCCCGCCATGACGCAAGAGGAACGCGCGATGGTCGACGCGCTCGACCGGGCCGGCCCGACCAGCCGCCTCGGCTGCCAGGTGCGGCTGGAGCCCGGACTCGACGGGCTGACGGTGCGCGTCGCCTTACCCGAATGACTGATCTCCGAGGGGAGCCGAACATGAGCGATCCATGGTCCTATGCCGGCAAACGCTGCATCGTCGTCGGCTGCTATTCGGGGATCGGTGAGGCGACAGCGCGTGAGCTGGTGCGGCTTGGTGCGGAGGTGCACGGGCTCGACCTCAAGGAGAGCCCGGTCGCGCTCGCCTCCTTCACCCCCTGCGACCTGCGCGACACCGCGCAGATCGACGCGGCGCTGGACGGCATCGAGGGCCACGTCGATACGCTGTTCTACTGCGCCGGCCTGCCGCAGACCTTTCCCGCGATCGAGATCCTCCAGGTCAATTTCCTCAGCGCCCGCTACCTTGTCGAGCGGCTGCGGCCGAAGCTGCGGCAGGGATCGGCCATCGCGATCATCGCCTCGACCGCCGGCAACGGCTATCCGGAGCGCATGCCGCTGATCCGTGAGGCGATCGCCACGCCGGATTACGAAGCCGGACTCGCCTGGGGCCGGCAGCATCTAGATGGACAGGGCGATCCCTACATGTTCGCCAAGGAAATCGTGATCGTCTGGGGGCTGCTGCAGGCACAGACGCTGATCAAGCAGGGCATCCGCCTCAACCTGCTCAGCCCCGGCCCGACCATCTCGGGCATGACCAAGGATTTCGAGGCGGTGTCGAGCGCGGCGATGATCGACGTCTTCACCGCGCCGATCGACCGCCGCGCCGCTGCCGCCGAGCAGGCCTATCCGCTGATCTTCCTCAACAGCGATGCCGCCAGCTACGTCAACGGGCTGAACCTCGTCGCGGACGGCGGCTTCACCTCGGGCGTGATGCTGGGCACGATCGACGTGCCCGCCCTGCTCACCCAAGTGACCGGCTGACCGCGCGTCAGGACAGGAGCAGCCCGGCGCTGCGCGGCATGGCCGTGGGCACCACGATCCGCGTCTGCGCGCGGCGATGGCGCTTGCGATAATCCTGCGGCGTCTCGCCCGTCAGCTTGCGGAAGGCGACGGACAGGCTGCTCGCGCAGGAGAAGCCAAGCGCGGCGGCGATCTCCTTCATCAGCATGTCCGTATCCGCCAGCAACGCCTTGGTCTTGCTCAGCCGCACCTGCTCGACATAGGTGTAGACGGTGATCCCGGTCGTCTGCTTGAACGCGCGGGTGAGGTGGCGCAGGCTGAGGCCGACCAGCTCGCTCAGCTCGGACAGAGACGGGCAGCGATCGCCCTCCTCCACCGCCTCCTTGATCAGCCGGAGGTGACGGCGTGCCAGGCCGCCGCGATAGCCGACATCGCCCTGGCTGTGCACCGAGACGTAGCGCGCGAACTGGATCAGCAGCGCGATGCCGAGCGATTCCGCCAGCGTCTCGCGCGCAAGGCCGGGAGAGGCCAGCTCCTCGCCAACCAATGTCATCAGCTCGATCATCTCGCGCCGGCGGACGTTGAGGAACGTGGACAGCGCGCCGCGATCATAGACGTCGCAGGCGCCGCCATAGACGCCCAGCGCCTCCGTGGTGAAGACGCAGCGGACGACCTGCTCGGGCCGGCAGCGGGTCCGCACCTCCAGCGGCATGCCCGCGGGCAGGAACATCAGGCGGCCGATGCTGGAATAATCGCGCGCGCCGCCCGTCTTGTAGCGCCCCTCGCACGCGCCGAGCGACTGGACGCGCTGAAGCGCCAGCACATGGTCGGGCTCCTCATACACCTCGTAATCCGCCGCCGGCTGCATGTGCGTGGCCAGCTGAAGCGAGAAGAGCCGGGAATCGAGGCGCGCGACGGTTTCGTGGCTGTGGTGCGTTTCCATCCTCTCTCGCTCTTTTTATTTTGCGTAGTCGTGGATGCAAACTACCACGCAGCGCGCTATCCTCAAGAGCGTCGCGGCATGGTTTCGCATTTCGCCTGAGTGAAGCCGGCATCAGGAGAGGGAGAGAGGCATGACCAGGTCAAAGATCGTCGCCGTCGTCACCGGAGCCAGCCGCGGTGCGGGCGCAGGGCTGGCCATCGGCCTCGGACAGACGGGCGCGACCGTCTATGTCACCGGCCGCACGCAGGGCGCCGGGCAGTCGCGCTTTCCGGGTTCGATCGCCGAGACGGCGAACGCGGTGACCGCCGCCGGGGGCATGGGCATCGCGGTGTCGGTCGACCATGGCGACGATGCGCAGATCAAGGCATTGTTCGAGCGTGTGGCGGACGAGCAGCAGGGGCAGCTCGACATCCTGGTCAACAATGTCGCTTATATCGACGACGATCTGATCAATCCGGGCGTGTTCTGGGAGAAGCCGCTCGATCTCGTGAAGATCCTCGATATCGGCCTGCGCAGCCACTATGTCGCGTCTTACCATGCCGCCCCGCTGATGGTGGCGCGGGGGAGCGGGTTGGTCACCTTCTCCTCCTCCTTCGGCTCCGCCTGCTACATGCACGGGCCCGCCTACGGCGCGCAGAAAGTGGGCGTGGACAAGTTCGCCGCTGATATGGCCGTCGATTTCCGCGGAACCGGGGTCAGCGCCGTGTCGATCTGGATGGGTCCGCTCAAGACGCACCGCACCGCGATCGCGGCGGCGGCGCATCCCGAGCAATATGCCGAGTTCATGAAGGTGGCGGAATCGCCCGAATTCACCGGCCGCATCATTCGCGCCATCCACGACGATCCGAAGCGCGACGAGCTGTCCGGCCAGACGCTGATCGGCGCGGAGATCGCGCAGCGCTACGACATCACCGACGATGGCGGCGTGCGCCCGCCCTCCTATCGCGAGATGCTGGGCGAGCCGCGCATCCCCCACCCGGCGATCGTCCGCTAGCCGCTAGTTGATGCGTTCCAGCGCGACGGGCACGCCCGTCATGCGCGGCATGGCATTGATCGTCTCGCGCGTCTTGCCGTCGAGCAGCAGGTTGGTCGACACGCCGTTCTGCTGGTAATCGTCGTCCGCCGCACCCGGCAGCGCGCCAAAGCCGTGCGCGATCGAGACGACGCGGCGGCGGAGCGTGGGATCCGCGCTGGCAAGCGCGACGATCTCGCCATGATCGGAGCGGATGCGGATCCGGTCGCCCGGTGCCATGCCGCGCTCCGCCAGCTCGTCCGGGTGGATATAAGCGCGGTTGAACGGCTGGCGCTTGCGCGTCTCGGGCAGGTCGCGGCCGACCGAGTTGAACGTCTCGCGCAGCCGCCTGACCGCGAGGCGGCAATCGAGCGCGGAGCCCGGCGGCACCTCCGCCAGAGCATCCGCCAGTTCCGCGGCGACATCGTCCGGCATAAGGCTGAACCGGCCCGAGCAGCCGGGCTCCGCGGGCGCGGCACGGTGGACCGTCTCGTCCACGCGCGCGCCGCGTGGTGCGGCCTGCAGCGCCTCGAACGGCATCGGCGAGGCGGCGGCGATACGTTCCAGCAGCGCATCCCCGGTCGGCGGGACGCCCATGTCGAGCGGCTGCCCCTGATAGGTCATCGGCACGCCCATCCGCTTCGCCAGCGCCCAAAAGACATACCAGTCGTCGACCAGCTCGCTCCCCTCCGGCGGGCGCGCGATGGCGGGCGTGTAGCGCGCCCAGGGCGCGTCGCGGTAGATCATCCATTCGTAGAGCCAGAAGTGGAGATCGGGCCGCTCATATTGCATGAAGGGCGGCAGCACATAGTCGGCCAGCTCGGCGGTGATCGACATCACCGGCTCGATGCAGACGAGCAGATTGAGCGCACGCAGCGCCTCGACGATCCGGTGCTGGTCGGGAATGGACGAGGCCGGGTTCCCGCCATGCACGATGAGCGCGCGCACCTGACCGGGGCCGGGCACGAGGATCTCGTCGGCGAGCGTGCCCGTCATCATCTCGCCCATCAGCGAGCCGGAGCCGTCGATGCGGCTGATCGGCCCCGCCTCCCACCAGCGGCCGGCAGGGATCACCTGCGCAGGCTGCGGCACGCGCGGCAGTACCGCGCCGGGATTGGGGATCTCCTCGCCCTCCCGGATGAAGGCGCCGGCCAGCACGTTGATCGCTTCGATAAGATGCTCGGCGAGGTTCGAATGCGCGCCCATGTCCGGCCCGGTCGAGCTGCCCGCCAGCGCGCGCAGCCCCGCGCCGCCCAGCAGGCGCGCCGCCTCCGTGACCGAGGCGGCGGGCAGATCGGCGCGCGCCGCGACGTAATCGAGCGTGAACGGCGCCACCTCCTCGCGCAGGCGCTCGAGGTCGCCCGCATGGTGATCGCAAAAGGCGCGGTCGTACCAGCCGTTCGCCAGCATCTCGCGGAGGATGCCGGCGAGCAGGGTCACGTCCTCGCCGGGCAGGACGGGCAGGTGAAGGTCGGCGAACTCCGCCGTCTCGGTGCGCCTCGGATCGATGACGATCAGCTTCATGCCGCGGGCACGCGCCTGCTTCATCCGCTTGACCGGGTTGCGGCAGTCGAAGGGCGGGTTGACCGACACCATCGGGTTCGTGCCGACGAGCAACATGACGTCGCAGCGGTCATTCGGCAGCTTGCCTGGCGGCCACGTGCCCATCCGCCCAGCCGTCACCGCCTTGGCCGACTGGTCGATCGTCGCCGAGCTGTAGACCTTGGGCGATCCGAGCGCCGCCAGGAACTCGTTGAGCATGACCGCGGCGGAGGCGGTGAAGAAGGCTCCACCGCCCTTGTAGCCGGCCAGCGCGTGATCGCCCGACTCCGCGCGGATCGCGCCGAGCCGGTCGGCGATCTCGTCGAGCGCGACCTCCAGCGGAATCTCGATCCGCGTGCCGTCGGGCAGGCGCTTCAGCGGGCGCAGGATGCGCTTGGGGCTGTTGTGCGCCTCCACCGCGCGCAGGCCCTTGAAGCAGGCGAAGCCCAAGGTCTGGGGATCGTCTCTGTCTGCCCGGATCGAAGCGAGCCGACCGTCCGCATCGGTCGTCAGCACCATGCCGCATGTGCCCATGCAAATGCGGCAGAAGGATAGATGCTCAGGCCCGTCCATCATGCGCCTCTCTGGGCTGTCATCGGCCCGCCGGGCAGCATAAGCGGACGATCCCGCCCTCCCGGCAGAAAGTAGAGGCACAATCGGGACAGATTGCGCGATCCGGCCAAGCAGTCGCGCCGGGGCGGGCCGGGCCCCTTCGATCTGCCGCGATCCCGGCCTAGCATCCGGACGGCGCACGCGGCCCGCTAGCGGCATTGCGGCGACAGCTGCGCGACGCCCTCGACAACCGGTCGACGCAAAGAAGCGGCCGGCACCAGCGGGGAGGTACAGACATGGACAAGAGGTGGAAAGCCGCATTCCGTGCAGCCGGCGCGGCAGGCGCGATCGCAGCGGGCGCGCCCGTCTTTGCACAGGCCGCGCCGCCCGCGACAACGGCGCCGCCCGATGCGCCCGCCGCCACCGAAGGCGGACTGGAGGACATCGTCGTCACCGCGCGGCGCCGCGCCGAGAATCTTCAGGAAACGCCCGTCTCGATCACCGCTTTCTCGGGAAACAAGCTGGAGGCGATGAACGTCGTCGAGGTGACCAAGGTGGCGAGCTTCACCCCCGGCCTAGAACTGGTGCCATCGGGCACGACGCAGGGGCTGGCCGTCGCGATCCGCGGCATCGCCACCTACGATCCGATCCTGACCAACGAGCCGTCGGTCGGCATCTATATCGACGGCATCTACGTCAACGCCCTCTCCTATGGCCAGTTCGACACGCTCGATCTGGAGCGGATCGAGGTGCTGCGCGGACCGCAGGGCACGCTGTTCGGCCGCAACACGACAGGCGGCGCGATCAACATCGTCACGCGAACGCCCGGCGACCGCTTCGGTGGCGAGGCGAAGGTCAGCTATGCGACGCATGACGAGCTGATCGCGCGCACCCGGCTCGACACGGGCGAGATCCTGCCCGGCTGGGCGGCGAGCCTCTCCTATCAATATCGCAAGCGTGACGGCTATGTGAACGACATCACCCGCCCGTCAGACCGCGATCCCGGCGCGTCTGAGGCGCATGCCGCGCGCGTGGCGCTGCATGGCGAGGTGAGCGCCTTCACGCTCGATTACCGCTTCGATCTGGTCCGCCGGCGCGACATCGGCCCGCACAACCAGTTCGCCATCACGAGCGCCGCTTATGGCGCGTTCGTCGGCCAGTCGGCAGGTTTCGGCGGCGATCCGCTGCGCGTGTCGACGCGGCGGCTGGGCAGGGTCAACGCGCCCGACGTGCCGCGCGCCAAGAACAACAGCGACAATCATTCGCTGACGCTCGCTTATGACGTGAGCGACGGCATCGTGCTGAAATCGATCACCGGCCACCGCAGCTGGCGCAGCCAGGAGATCCAGCCGTTCGGATCGTCGGCGGGCGTGCGCGTGCCGCTCATCACCAACTTCCTCACCTTCCCGTTCGGCACGGCACTGACGACCATCGATCCCTATATTGGCGGCGGATCGAAGCGGCTGAAGCAGTTCACGCAGGAAGTGCAAGTGATTGGATCGAGCGAACGGTTCGACTATACGATCGGTGGTTATTACTTCAACGCGCGCTATGCCGAAGACAATCCGCAGACCTATCTGTTCGTCGGCGATTTCACGGGTGACGGGATCGTCGACGGGGCGGTCGCCGCCGCCGGGCGGCTGGCCTATCGCGGCCGCACCAAATCCTATGCGGCGTTCGGCCAGGCAAGCTATACGCCGCCGATCCTCGACGACAATCTCGAGATCACCGGTGGGCTTCGCTACACGCGCGATCGCAAGTCGGTGGCGACCGAGGTCTACAATAACGGCCTGCCGCCACCCGTCGTCAGCGATCAGGCCAAGTCGTTCAAGAACACATCCTTCAACGTCACGCTCAATTACAAGCTAGCGCGGGACATCTCCGCTTATGCGCGCGTCGGCACCGGCTACCGCGCCGGCGGATTCTCGCCGCGCGGGTTCGACGGGCCGGCTTATGATCCGGAAACCGCGACCGTGTACGAGATTGGCTTCAAGTCCGAGTTTCTCGACCGGCGGCTGCGACTGAACCTCGCCGCCTTCCAGACCGATTATGACGATCTCCAGATCACGCAGCCGGGCTTCAGCACCACCGCCGGCTTCGTCAGCAACACGATGAACGCGGGCAAGGCGACCTACAAGGGCTTCGAGGCCGAACTGACCGCCGCGCCGGTGCGCGGGCTGACCTTGATGGCGGATGCGAGCTATGTCGATCCCAAGTACAGGCAGTTCCTCTATCTCGGACAGGATCTGAAGGACAGCGCCAAGTTCGGCTATGTCGCCAAATGGTCCTTCCACACCGGCCTGCAATATGAGGCACCCGAAACCGGCTTCGGCCGCCCGACCTTCAACATGGACTATAGCTATAAGAGCGGGCGCGTGTTCGAGTCCGTCTCGTCCGATCCGGTCGGCCTCCCAAATGCGCGGGACGATCTTGCCAGCGACAAGCGCAACGACCTTTCCGCGCGGGCGGCGCTGAGCGACATCCCGCTCGGCAACAGCAGGCTGACACTCGCCGTGTTTGGCGACAATCTGCTCAACAGCCGCTACCGCGTCAGCACGATCGATTTCGGCGCGCTCGGCTTCGGCACCGCCATCTACGTGCGGCCGCGCGTGATTGGGGTCGAGGGGCGGGTCGAGTTCTAGGTGGCGGCGGTGCCGGACACCGAGCGTGACGCGGACGGCATCGTCCTCGTCACCGGCGGCGCGGGCTTCCTCGGCAGCCATGTCGTCCGCCGCCTCGTCGCGGATGGCCGCCGGGTCCGCGTCTTCGTACGGCCCACGACCAACGTCGAGGGGCTGGCCGGCCTGCCGGTCGAATGGGCCTATGGCGACGTGACGGACCGCGAGGCGGTGGCGGCCGCCGTCGCCGGCTGCACCAGCATCATCCACTGCGTCGTCAACACGCAGGCATGGCTGCGCGACCCGGCGCCGATGCGGCGGGTGAATGTGGATGGCCTCGCCACCGTGATGGACGCGGCGCTCACAGAGGGCGTGCGCCGCTTCGTCCTCACCAGCACCATCGCCACGATCGGCCGCAATTCGAGCGGCGTCTCGACCGAGCGGGACCGGTTCAACTTTCCCGAGAAGGCCGGCCCCTACATCCGCATCCGCGTAGAGGCGGAGCAGCTGTTCGATCGCTACGTTGCCGAGCGGGGCCTGCCCGGCATCGCGATGAACGTCGCCAACACCTATGGCCCGGGCGACTACGCGGCGACGCCGCACGGCCGCCTGCTGTGGGCGGCGGCATCGGGCAAGCTGCCCTTCGCGGTCGCGGCGGGCCTCGCCTGCGTCGGCGTCGAGGATGCGGCGGACGCAATGATCCTAGCCGAGCGCAAGGGCCGCATCGGTGAGCGCTACATCGTGTCCGATAGCTGGCTGACGCAGCACGATCTCTACCGCATCGCCGCGGATCAGGCGGGATCGACGCGCCGCATCCGGACGATGCCGCTCGCCCTGCTCTACGCGCTCGGCTTCGTCGCGGATTGCGTGTCGACGTTGCGGCGCCGCGGCAGCCAGCTCTCCGTCCAGTCCGCCCGACTGACGCACATCATCAACGACATGGACGCGACCAAGGCGCGAACCGAACTCGGCTGGTCGCCCCAGCCGGTCGAACGCTCGATCCGTGCGGCTGTGGATTTCTACCGCGAGCGTTACGCGCCCACCTAGGCCTCAGTGCGCGACGATCCCGGCGCGTCCGTGCAGCCGGGCATAGGCCTGCGGCGACACGCCCGCACGGCGCCGGAAGGCGACCGCGAAGTTGGACGCGCAGGAAAAGCCCAGCCGCCACGCGACTTCCTTGATCAGCAGATCCTCCCCCGCCAGCAGCGCGCAGGCGCGCTGGAAGCGAACATCCTCGATATAGCTGTGCAGCGTCTGGCCGGTGCTGCGCCGAAAGCTGCGATTGACGTGGCGCGAGCTGTAGCCGAGCAGCGCGCCGACATCCGCAAGCGACGGCGCGCGCGACGCCGCGTGGATATAGTCGGTCAGCATCGCCATCTGCGCGGGCGACAGCCCCGCTCCGACGCGCGCCGGCCGAACGGCGCCTTGGAGATGGCGGGCCAGCTCGACGATCAGCGCGTGACCGATCGCCTCGGCATAGGCAGCGGCGGCGAAGCCCGGCGCGGCCAGCTCGCGGCCGAGCGACTCCAGCAGCAGCCGGGCGGCGCGCCCTCGCACATCGGTGCAGGCGTCGAGCTCGCCGCGGGTCGCGAAATGGTCCCGCCCGCTGATCTGGCTGAGCAGAGCGGGCGTGAACTGGCAGCGCACCGCATCCACCCGGCCGCCGTCCCCGCGCACCTCCATCGGCACACCCGCCGGCATCGTGACGATGCGGCCGATCTGTCGGAAGGCGGAGCCCGCCCCCCGACTGCGGAAGCGCGCCATGGTCGGCGCGCGATCCCGCACATGGCGGAAATTGTAGAGCGCCAGCGTGTGCAGCGTCTCGGTGAAGACCTGCTCCACATAGGGTGGATGATCGAGGCTCTGGAGCTCGGCGACGAGGTCGACCGTCTCGATCCGCCTCCCGCTGGACGGAGTGGTGCTGCCCGGTGCCATGCTGCCCTCCCTCGATGGATTCCGATGCTTCGCCGAATTCCTGGACACCAATCTATGCCTTTGCCGCACCGCGTCCAGCCCGCGGCGAAGATGGCCGGATATCGAAATCGTGCCGCCGCAGCGGCCATGCTTCGCCTTTCGCTGCGGCGAGCACCATGGGAGCAACGCGCCTTACGGGCGGCGGAGGAGGGATGGTGCATGCGCACCGGCTATGTCGGTCTCGGCAATATCGGCGCACCCATGGCGCACCGGCTGGCCGATGCGACCGACTGCCTGGTGCATGACGTGTCGCCCGCCGCCGCTGCAGCCTTCTCCAGCAAGGCGCAGTGGTCAGCGAGCCCGGCCGAGATGGGCAAGGCCGCCACCTTCGTCGCCGTCTGCGTGCGGGACGACGGCGATGTGCGGCGCGTGGTCGACGGCGCGGACGGCCTGCTGCGGACGATGCGCTCGGGCCTGATCGTCATCCACAGCACCGTCGCGCCCGCCACGGTCGTCGATCTTGCCGGCCAAGCCGCGGCGTGCGGCGTCACCCTGCTCGACGCGGCCGTCACCGGCGGCCCGGACGGCGCAGCGCGGGGCGAGCTGCTGGTGATGGTCGGCGGCAGCGACGAGGCGGTGGCCGCCGCCACGCCGCCGCTCCGCATCTATTGCAGCCACATCGTCCATGCCGGCGCGCCGGGTGCGGGCATGGCGCTGAAGATCTGCAACAATCTGGTGACCTATATCGAGCTGGCGGCCGCGCTTGAGGCCTATCGGCTCGCCGACGCACTCGGCCTCGACCCTGAGAAGCTGACCGAGACGATGAGCGCCAACGGCAATCTCACGCCATCCATGGCCAAGTTCATCGACCATCGCCGGAGCGGCCCCGATCGGATCGGACGGGAGGCGTTCACCGCCTCGCAGCACGCGCTCGTCATGCTCGGCCACAAGGATCTCGCGCTCGCCGCGCAGGTCGCGGCGGACGGCGGCCCGGCGCTGACGACGACGGGCCATGTCGCGGCCGAGTTCGAACGCATCATCATGGAAGGCATCGGTCGATGAGCCTTTATCCCCCCTCGCTCCTCTATATCGGCGGCGCGCTGCGGGCCGCGGAGGGCGACCGGCGCTACGACAATGTCGCGCCGGCCACGCGCACCGTGGTCGGCCAGGCGGCGGATGCGAGCGCCGAGGACCTAGATGCCGCCATCGCCGCCGCACGCACCGCGTTCGACGATACGTCCTGGTCGACCGACGTGGCGCTCCGCGTCGCCTGGCTGGAGCAGCTCCAGGCCAAGCTGGCGGAGCTGGCCGACACGCATCGCGCGCGCATCGCGGCGGAAACGGGCGCGACGATCGGCGTCACGCGGGCGGTGGGGCTCGATACGCCGATCGCGATGATGCGCTGGACGATCGATCTCGCCCGCCGCTACGCCTATGAGCGCGACATCGGCGTCGATGCGACCATGGGCGTGCCCAGCCGGCGGCTGGTGGTGAAGGAAGCAGCCGGCGTCGTCGCCGCGATCACGCCTTGGAACATGCCGGTGCAGATCAACCTCGCCAAGCTGACCGCGGCGCTGGCGGCCGGCTGTACCGTCGTGCTGAAGCCGGCGCCCGAGACGCCCTGGTCCGCCATGCTGATCGGCGAGGCGGCGGCGGCGATCGGCCTCCCCGCCGGCGTGCTCAACGTCGTGACGAGTGGCGACAAGGCGGCGCTCGGCGAGCAGCTCGTCACCGATCCGCGCATCGACGTGATCTCGTTCACCGGCTCGACCGCGACGGGCAAGCGGATCATGGCCGCCGCCGCGACGACGCTGAAGCGCGTCTTCCTCGAACTGGGCGGCAAGTCGGCCAACATCGTGCTCGACGACGCGCCCTTCCCCGATGCGCTCTACAGTGCGCTCGCCGTCTGCTACCATGCCGGCCAGGGCTGCTCGCTGCCGACGCGCATCCTGCTGCCGCGCAGCCGTTACGACGAGGCGGTGGAAACGCTGCGCATGCTGTTCGAAACCATGGGCTATGGCGATCCCGATAGCGAGGAGCAGATCCTCGGCCCCGTCGCGTCCGAGGCGCACTATGAGCGCGTGCTCGGCTATATCCGCCTCGGGCAGGAGGAAGGCGCGCGGCTGGTCACGGGGGGCGCGGCGGAGAGCTTGGCCGGCTTCTACATCAAGCCGACGCTGTTCGCCGACGTGCGCAACGACATGCGGATCGCGCAGGAGGAGATATTCGGCCCCGTGCTGGTCGCCATACCGCATGACGGTGACGACGATGCGGTGCGCATCGCCAACGATTCGCTCTACGGCCTCGGCGGCGCGGTGCAGTCGGCCGATCCGGCGCGCGCGCTGGCGGTGGCGCGGCGCATCCGCACCGGCTCGCTCAACGTCAACGCCGCCAACATGTTCGGCGCGGACGCGCCCTTCGGCGGATACAAGCAGAGCGGCATCGGCCGCGAAATGGGCGTCGAGGGCTTCGAGGAATATCTTCAGACCAAGACCATCGCCATTCCGGCGGAGGCGGCATGAGCGCGGCGGGCAAGGTCATCGTCGTCACTGGCGCGGCACGCAACATGGGCTATCACACCGCCGCGGCGCTGGTGCGGCGGGGTGCGCGCGTCGCGATCATCGCGCGCGATGCCGATGCGGTGGCGGCGGCGTGCGCCTCGTTCGGCGAGGCGGCG
This sequence comes from Sphingomonas jatrophae, assembly GCF_900113315.1. Taxonomy (GTDB): domain Bacteria; phylum Pseudomonadota; class Alphaproteobacteria; order Sphingomonadales; family Sphingomonadaceae; genus Sphingomonas_P; species Sphingomonas_P jatrophae. The sequence continues at coordinate 1,758,694 of NZ_FOZG01000001.1, forward strand.
GACGTGCTCGGCATCGCCGCCGAAGTCTCCACCCCGTCCGAGATTGAGCGCGTGCTGGCCGAGACTGCGGCGCATTTCGGCGGCATCGACGGCATCGTCAACAATGCCGGCGTCGCCTACCCCAACAGCATCGACAAGCTGGACGACGCACAGGTGCTGGAACAGGTGGGCATCAACTTCCTTGCCCCCATCTATGCCGCCCGCGCGGTGATCCCCTATCTGCGGGCGCGCGGTGGCGGGCGGATCGTCAACGTGTCTTCCGCCACCACGCGGGCACCGGGATCGTTCAGCCACCTGTCCATCTATGGCGCGACGAAGGCCGGCCTCGAATATTTCACCGAGGAGCTGCGCCACGAGGTGCAGCAGGACGATATCGCCGTCACCTGCTTCATCCCGGGCGACACCAGCACGGGCTTCGGCAAATCTTGGGCGCCGGAGGCGATTGCCGCGGCCTATGCCGACTGGCTGGATCGCGGGCCCTATTGGAACGGGATGATGCCGGTCGAGGTGGTGGGCGAGGAGATCGCGCACATGTTCGACCTGCCCGACAATGTCACGATTGAGGTGACGATGATCCGTCCGGTCGGCCGCAGCCCCAAGGCGCTGGAATAGCCCCGCGTAGCCACAGCCTTGCGGTGCGTCGCATTTTGGGGGCATGCTCCGCCGAACAGCCCGTCGCTGCGGCGTCCGGGCGTGGGATGACGGGCACAGCCCGCAATGCCGCAGGCAGGAGAGAGACGCTGTCGGACCTACAGTCGCGCACGCAGGCGGCCGCGACCGCGCATCCGCCCAAGGCCGGGCTCTGGCTGATCGCGCTGCTGCTCACCGGCGCTGTCTATTCGGGGCTGATCTTCGTCGTCGTCGGGCCGATCCTGCCGTCGCTGGCGCAGCATTTCGGCCAGGCGCGCGGCGGCGACGTGCTGGCGCAATGGGTCATGACCGCGCCCGCCATCGGCCTCGTCGTCGGGGGCCTGAGCGGCGGCTGGCTCCTCGCCCGTTTCGGTGCAGCGCGGCTGCTGCCGGCTCTGCTGCTCGTCTATGGCATTGCGGGCAGCGCGGGGGCGTTCCTCGAGAATGCGAGCGTGCTGCTCGCCAGCCGCTTCGTCATCGGTCTGTGCGCGGTGGTGCTGTCGCTCGGCACGACGGTGCTGATCGCGGAGCAGTTCGGCGATGCGGCGCGTGCGCGGATGCTCGGCTACAAGAATGCGATCGCTGCTGGCACGAGCATCGTCGGCATGCTGTTCGCCGGGCAGATCGCAGATGCTTATGGCTGGCGCGCCGCCTTCCTGCTCTACGGCGTGGCGCTGCTGTTCGTCGTGCCCGCTCTGCTGACGCTGCCGCGCCGGGTCGAGCCCGCCACGGATCAGCCGGGCGCCCGCCTGTTCGCGCCGCTGCCTGCAGGCCGGCTGATCTATCCCGGCACGATCCTGTTTGGCATCCTCGTCATGGCGCCGCTCACCCAATTGCCCTTCCTGCTGCGCGAGATCGGCGTTGAGGGCGCGGGCACGCTGTCGCGCATCCTGATGTTCACCTCGGTCGGCAGCACGGTGGGCGCGTTCGTTTACGGGCGGTTGTTCGCACTGGCGGGGCCCGTCGGCACCCTGGTCGCCAACATGGGCCTGTGGGCGATCGGCATGCTGACGCTGGGGACGACCGGCTCCGTTGCGCAGACCATCGTCGGGTGCCTGATCTGCGGGATCGCCGGGGGCATGTTCGTCGTCCACATGGCCAATCTGCTGGTCGGCCGCGTCGCGGCGGGGGACCGCGCCAATGCAATCGGGCTGCTCTATGTCGCGCTGTTCGCGGGCGATTTCCTGACGCCGCTGGTGCTGGTGCCGCTCGCCTCCGCGTTCGGGCGGCACACCACCTTCCTGCTGCTGGCGATCCCCTGCGTGCTGACCGCCGCGGCGGCGCTGACCCTGCTGCGCCGCGCCCGCTCGGCCTAGACGTTCGCCTTGGCGACATGGCGGGCGGCGCGGCGGCCGGAGAAGACGCAATCGGCATAGGATAGGCCGCTGACATAGGTCTGCGACGCGATGCCGACGGCGCACCGCCCCGCCGCGTAAAGGCCCTGGATCGGCTTGCCTTTTGGATCGAGCACCAGCCCCGTCTCCTCCTCGACCCGAAGCCCGCCGAAGCTGATGACGGGCAGCGGCAGGAAGCGGCTGTTGACCGATATGTCCATCGCGTAGAATGGCCCCTCGGCGATCGGCTGCATGTCCGCCGGCTCCTTGCCGAACGCGTCGGCCGCCTCGCCCCGCGCCGCGCGGTTATAGTCGTCCACCGTCTTCGCCAGCACCTTGGGGTCGAAGCCCATCTTCGCCGCCAGCGCGTCCAGCGTCGGCGCCTTCTTGTAGTTGAACATGAGGTTCAAGAGCGTCACGTCACGCTGAAACGGCACCAGGATCGGATCGCGCGACTGTTTGAACGCGGCCTTCCGCGCCGCCGCATCATAGACGATCCACGCGCGCCCGCCTTGCCGGTCGCCGATATGCTCGCCCAGCGTCGCGCCATAGACCGTCTCGTCGACGAAGCGCTCCCCCTTGGCGTTGACCACGATCGCATCCGCCCAGGCCTTGGGCGGGTTGATGAAGCGCCATGCGCTGATCTTGCTCATCAGCGCAGTCGATCCGCCCGCGGACAGGCCGAGATAGATGCCCGATCCCTGATCGCCGAGCGTGCCGTTCGGCATCCCCTCGCGGTAATCGGGCGCGTGCTCGGCCACCATCTTCGGGTTCATGATATAGCCGCCCGCGCTCAGCAGCACGCCTTCGCGCGCGCGGATCCAGCGTTCGGTGCGGCCATGCGCCTCGATCGCCATGGCCTTCCTGAGATAATGGTTGCCGATGCCGATGGTGACGGCAGCGAACGGCAGGGCCGGCGGCAGCATCGCCAGATAGGTATTGGCGCGGTTGATGTAGGTGCTGAACCTCCGGGCATCGTCCGACCCCGGCGGGATGGAGAGCACGCGCACCCCGATCACCCGCCCGCTCGCATCCATCGCCAGCTGCCGCGCCTCGGTATGGCGGTGGAAGCGCATGCCGAGCTTCAGCGCCGCATCGCGCAGCGGCTCATAAATGGCGAAGCCCAGGCCCCAGGCCTTCTTGCCGTTACGCACGAACGCGCGGTGGCCGCGCGCGGCGGGCTTGGCGCGGCGGGCATAGTCGCCGACCAAAGTATTGTCCGGATGGTAGAGGAAGTAATCGAGCGGCGGATAGGACGCCTTCTTGCGCCACGTCTTGGAATTGAACGGGCCGCCGTGCGACAGGATCCAGTCCACCGTCGGCACGCTTTCGGCGACGAAGCGGCGCAATGTCGCATCCGACACGACCTCGCCCGCCTCGATCTTGAGATATTTGTACATCTCCTCGGGCGTATCCTCCTCGCCCGCTTCCTTCTGCACCGCGGTGCCGCCGCCGGCGTAGAAGATGCCGCCATTGGCCGCGGTCGATCCGCCGCCCTCGTAGCGATCCACCGCGATCACGCTGACGCCGCGCTCAGCTGCCTCCAGCGCCGCGGAGACGCCCGCACCACCCAGCCCGATGACGACCAGGTCGGCTTCCTCGTCCCAGCCATGCGCGTCGGGATCGTCGAGGATCAGCGGATCGTCGATCTCCAGCCCGAGCGTTCGGGCCTTGGCCGCGACGCCCGCGCTCATACGCCGAACCCGCCCGAGACGGACAGTTGCTGCCCGGTGATGTAATTGGCGGCATTTGACGCAAGAAACACCGCGGCCGCGCCGATATCCTCGGGCTTGCCCCAGCGCGGCAGGCACAATTTGCCGTGCACGTCCCGCGTCCACGCTTCGTCGAACACGCCCTGCTTCTGCAATTCGAGGAACATGCCGGCCTCGATCACGCCGACCAGCACCGAATTGGCGCGGATGTTGTGCTTGCCCTCCTCCTTGGCGAGCCCACGGATCAGCGCCTCGTTCGCCGCCTTGGGCGCGACCGACAGGCCATCCATCGCCGGCCACCACCTGTCACCGGCGGAGCCGAGATGCACGAACGATCCGCCGCCCTGTTCGCGGAAATGGGGAATGGCCACCTTGGTGGCGGTGAACAGGCCGAACACCTCGATCTCCAGCGCGCGGCGCCACTGGGCCTGCGTCATCTCCGCGATCAGCACCTGATCGACCAGCGGGCCTGCCCCCCAGACGATCGTGTGGACGCGGCCATGCGCCGCCACCACCGCATCGAAGGCGGCACGCATGCTGTCCTCGTCGCGTGCGTCCAGCTGGTGCGCGGTGGCGCGCCCGCCCGCCGCCTCGATCTCGCGGCAGCGCGCCTCGGCAACGTCGCGCTTGCTGTGGTAGGCGATCGCCACGGCGCTGCCCGCACGCGCAAAGGCATCGCACACGCCCTGCCCGATCCCGCCGCTGCCGCCGAAGATCAGGGCCGCGCCTTGCGGAAACTGGTCTGCCATCATCTTCTCCGATTGTTTGCTATGCTTGGGCGGCCGGACGCTGGCCGCCGCAGAGGATGTCCGTCACCAGTTCGGTGTCCATGAATTCCTTCATCTCGGTGATCCGGCCATCGCGCAGGTGGAACAGGAAGTGGTAATGGTTGGCATAATGCGCGCCGGAGACGTGCGCGCCCGAGGATGTCGCCTCCACCGCCACGCGGTCCTTCTCCGCCACCAGCCCGAGGATCTCGAAGCTGATGCCCTCCGGAAACACGTCGTAGATGCGGTTCGCCGCGGCGGCGATGTCCGCCTTGGTGAAGCTGCCAGAGATGAGCGTGCCGCCCATCGTCGTCAGCACCATGTCGTCGGCGTAGAAGCCGAGCATCGTGTCCACGTCGCCCGCGCTCATCACCTCGAAGAAGCGCCGGACGATCGCCTTGTTGGTTGCGGCATCCGCCATCATCACCCGTCTCCCGCTCAGTCGAAATTGGCCATGCCGCCATCGAGCGGCAGCGTCGCGCCGCTGACGTAGCGGCTGTCGGCCGAGACGAGGAACAGCACCGCGCGCGCGATATCCTCCACCGGATCGCCGAAGCGGCGGAGCGGAATCTGGCGGATCAGGTCCTCCGCCTGCTCGGGCTGCGCAGCGCTCCACTCGTCGAAGGCGGGGCTGGTGGCGAGCGGGGCGATGGTGTTGACGCGGATATTATCGGCACCCCATTCGTCCGCCGCCGCGCGCGTCAGTGAACGGATCGCCTGCTTGACGCCCGCATAGGGGCCATAGCCCTGCATGTCCCAGCGCTTCGCCGCGGCGGTCGCGAAGTTGACGATGGCGCCGCCGCCGCGCGCCTTCAGATGCGGCTGCGCCGCCTTCATGTAGCGGAAGGTGGCGAGCGGCCCCGTGTCGAACATCTCGACGAACTGCGCGTCGCTCATCTCCAGCATGGGGATGTTGGTGTAGACGGACTGGGCATTGTTGATGAGGATATCGAGCCCGCCGAGTCGCTCGACGCACATCGCGACATTCGCCGCCACCTGCGCCGGATCGGCCACGTCCGTGCGCATCGCCTCCACCCGCGCGCCCGTCGTCCGCAGCGCATCGGCCACTGCGATCACCTTCGGCTCGGTGCGGCCCGACAGCATCAGCGCGGCGCCCTCGCTGGCGAACACCTCGGCGATCGCCCGTCCCAAGCCCTGCCCCGCGCCGGTGATCAGCGCGATCTTGCCGTCCAGCAATCCCATGCCGTCCCCCTTGCTCCCGCCGACGCTATCGGCTGCTGGCACCCCGCTCCACCCGCTTCCGCAGCCGCCTTGTGCAATCCGGCCATCGATGCTCGCCCGGCGCTCAGCCCATCGTCGCCTTCACCAACGTGCCGCGGCCGCTGATGTCGATGATCCGCCCGGTCGTGAAGGCGCCCGCGGCGAACAGATAGGCCTCCGCGCAATCCTCTGGCGTGGCCAGCCGGCCGAGCGGGGTCGCGCGCGCGAACGCCTCGATCGCCTCCGGCGTGAAGGCGTCGCGCGGGGTGGATTCGGTCAGCACCAAGCTCATCTCGATCGCGTTGATGCGCAGACGCTTGGCCATATATTCGACCGCCGCCACCTTGATCGCATGGTTGATCGCCGCCTTCGTCGAGGCATAGACGCCGAGCCCTGCGCTGTTGTTGGTGACGCTCGATGATGAGGTCATGATGATCGCGCCGTCGGGCTCCATCGCATTGCCCATATGCTTGATGAAATAAAGCCCGCCGACGAAGTTGGTCATCACCGCGGGCAGCGTCGACGCTGGATCGATCTGCGACAACGGTCCATAGGACCCTGCCGCCACGCAGTTGACCGCGACGTTCAGCCGGCCGAACCGCTCCACTGCCGCCGCCGCCAGCGCGCCGACCGTATCATGGTCGGTCGTGTCGCAGACGAAGGCCTCGCCGCTTATGTCCGCCGCCAGCGCCTCCAGCCCCGGCCGCCGGCGCGCCGCGACCATCACCCGCGCGCCCTCCGCCGCGAAGCGCCGCGCCACCGCCGCACCGATCCCGATCGGTGACGATGCGCCGAGCACCACCACGCTTTTGCCGGCAAACCCCGCCATCCGTGCATCCTCATCCTTGTCCGCGTCGGCTGTTAGCCGCCGATGCGCATGCCGCCTGCCCCAAGGCTTTCGCAATCGGACCGGCTTGCGCAAATCTAGCCACAAGCATGACGTCTGACGGTCAGGCGGCTGCCCATGCGATTTACCGGAAAGAGGCGGGCAAGTATCCGATTGGACAGGTAAAAGAAAACCGGGAGGATCTTCAGCCATGCACGCCTCGTTCGCCCGCGCGGGCAGCGCCATCCTCCTGCTCGCCCTGAGCAGCGTCTCCGCGCCCGCGCTGGCGCAGGCCGTGCAGCCCACAGCCGCGACGGAGGGCGCACCGGCAGACGGCTTGGCCGACATCGTCGTCACCGCGCGGCGGCGGGCCGAACAGGCGCAGGACGTGCCCGTCTCGGTCACGGCCCTCTCGGGAGACGCGCTCGAGCAGCGTAATGTTCGGACGATCGAGAGCCTGTCGGCGCTCGCCCCCAACCTCAACATCAATCAGTCGTCGGGCGCGATCTCGGGATCGGTGATCGCCATCCGAGGCATCAGCGACAATAATCCCACCGTCCTGACGAACGATCCGCCCGTCGGCCTTTATCTCGACGGCGTCTACCTCGGCCGCACAGCGGGCGGCATCTTCGACATCGTCGATCTCGAACGCGTCGAGGTGCTGCGCGGACCACAGGGTGCGCTGTTCGGCCGCAACACGACCGGCGGCGCGGTCAGCCTCGTCACCAGCCGGCCCAAGGACACGTTCGGCATCCAGCAGAAGGTCAGCTACGGCTCGTTCGACGAATGGACGTCGCGCACGCGCATAGATCTGGGGGAGCTGGGCGACAGCGGCATCGCGCTCCGCCTCGCTTACGCGCATCGCCAGCGCGACGGCTTCTTCGACAACCCCCTGGTGGAGGATCGCTACGATCCGGGCGCGCTGAACACGGATACGGTGTTCGCCTCGCTGCATGGCGACTGGTCGAATTTCCGGTGGGACGTGCGCGGCGACTATCAGAACCGCAAAGGCGTCGCCTCGCTGATGCAGGCTGTCGCCGCCGATGCGCTGCGCACGCGCTACTTCGGCGCCTCGCCCAATTTCGGCGGGCGCCCCTTCGTGCTCTCGACCGACCGGCTGAAGACGCTCGCGGTCGATTTCCGCGGGCGCGCCTCGGCGGAGATCTGGGGCGTCTCCAACACGTTCGAATATGATCTGAGCGACACGCTGACGCTCAAGTCCATCTCCGCCTACCGTGCGCTGCGCGTCCATGAATTTGGCGACCTGTCCGGCCAGACGGGCCTGCGCGGGCTGGTGCTCAATTCGGCGACGGGCGCGGTGTCGGTGCAGCCGGTCACGCCCTTCCAGTCACAGAATTTCAGCCGCCAGCGCCAGGTGTCGCAGGAATTGCAGCTGCTCGGCGATACGGATCGGCTGACCTATGTCGCGGGCCTCTATTACTTCCGTGAGCGGGTGGCGCAGCAGAATCCGCAGAACTTCACCTTCGTCATCCAGACCGCGACAGGGCTGGCGCTCGGCATCCCGCAGCAGCGGACCGTCGCTTATCGCGGCGTCGCCAAATCCTATGCCGCCTTCGCGCAGGCGAGCTACACGCCCGCCATCCTGGGCGACAAGCTCGAGCTCACGCTAGGCGGCCGTTACACCGAGGATCGCCGCTCGCTCGACCAGCAGGATACCGCCTTCGGCCTGCCCGTGCCCCCCAGCCGCCAGCTGGCGCGCAAGTGGACCAACTTCTCGGCGAACGGCTCCGTCCTCTACAAGTTCACCGAGGCGGTGAACGCCTATGCGCGCGTGTCGAGCGGCTACAAGTCCGGCGGCTTCAATCCGGCAGACCTGATCGGCAACGGCTATGATCCGGAAAAGGTCGTCGCCTATGAGGCGGGGCTGAAATCGGAATGGTTCGATCGCCGCCTGCGCGTCAACATCGCCGGCTTCTACAACGATTACAAGGATCGGCAGATCTCCGTCCTGACGACCTCGCCGACCGGCGGCGCCAGCAATTCGACGCAGAATGCCGGCCGCGCCAAGTTCAAGGGGATCGAGCTCGAAGTCACCGCCGCGCCGGTGCGCGGGCTCATCCTCGAAGGGTCGCTCGGCTATACCGATCCCAAGTACAAGGTCTATCAGTTCGTTCCCGCCGCGGGTGCCGCGCCGATCAACGTCGCGGATGAGGCACGCTTCCAATATCAGACCAAGATCACCACCCACGCCGCCATCCAGTATAGCTTCGTGGACAGCGGCTTCGGCGTGCCCAGCGTCCGCGTCGAATATAATCATACCGGTCAGCGTTACTTCCTGCCGCTCGATCGACTCGCGCCGTTCAACCGCATCATGCGCGATCCCGGCTTCGACGACGTGCAGGCGCAGATCAGCCTGTCGCGCATTCCGCTCGGCCGCACCACGGCGGAGCTGACCGTCTATGGGCGCAACCTGCTCGACGACGACAAGCACCGCACCGCCGCGATCGATTTTGGCGCGCTGGGCTTTGCCGAGGCGCAATATGTCATGCCGCGCTCCTGGGGAGTCAGCCTGATGATCGACTTCTAGGGCGGTCAGCTCATCGCCGCGGCGGTCAGGTCGGCGATGCGGTAGGCGCCGCCTTTCTTCAGCGCGCGGGCGTAGGCGGGCCGTGCCACCATATACGCGCGGTAGCGGGCGAGCGCGGGATAGTCGCCGAGCAGCCCGCGCTCCGCCGCCGCGTCGAGCAGGAAGGTCGCCTGGATGTCCGCGCCCGTCAGCGCATCGCCGACGACGAAGTCGCGGCCCGTCAGTTCCTGCTCCATGAAGCCGAAATGTAGCGCGATCTCGCTCTCGGCGCGCGGCTTCACCGGCGCGCCGCCATCGCCCAGCATGTCGATATAGATGCCCAATATGTAGGGCAGCATCACCGATCCCTCGATCAGATGCATCCACTGCAGGTAGCGCACCCAATCATCGCTGCCGACGGCTGGACGCAGCCGCCCGTCGCCATGCACCTCGATGACATATTCGATGATCGCCCCCGATTCCGCCACCACGCGGGTTCCGTCGGTGATCACCGGCGCCTTGCCCAGGCCATGCAGCCGGCGATAGTCGGGCGGGGCGAACAGCTGCTCGTGTCGGTCGTAATGGACGATCTCGTAGGGCAGCCCGAGCTCCTCCAGCAGCCACAGGATCCGGATCGAGCGCGAATTCTGGAGATGGTGGACGGTGATCATGGCGCGGCCTCCGCTGTGCCGCCCAGCGTCGCGGCTGGCGTCCGCACCGGCAAGGCGGCGCGGGCGCATCGATGGCCAGATCGCGAAACCGGCGCCGGACCGCCGCCTCCCCTCCCCGCGGCGGCGCCTGTATCGAGGGCTCCAGCGCAGCGATAAGGGGCCAAGCCAGCGATGTTCGGAGCAGCCGCCTTGCGCAGGGCCCGCCTGTGCCGCTGAGCCTCACCTTCCGCCCCGGCGCGATTCTCGTCTCCGGGGGCACCGGCCGCGTCGGTGAGGGTGTCGTCCGGCGGCTGGCGGAAGGCGGCGTGCCCGTGCTATTCACCTACCGCCACGATCGCGACCGCGCCGCGGCGATCGAGCGGGAGTTGTGCGACGCCGGCCACCGCGTGCGCGCGAAGATGCTCGATCTGTCCTCGCCCGCCTCGATCGACGCCGCGTTCGAGGCGGCGCGCAGCCTCGGCGGCGGCATCGCCGCGGTCGTTTCGGCAGGCGGCCCCGGCGTGCCCTTCGCCAAGCTCGCCGACGTGCCGGCCGTTACGCTCGAGGCATTCCTGCGCGCCGACGCGATGGGCATCTTCCGCCTCGTCTCCCGCGCCGTGACCGAGTTCCGCGCGGTGGGCGGCGGGCCGATCGTCGTCTGCACCACCATCGCAAACTTTCGCGTCGTCGACTTCGATGGCGCCTCGCCCTTCTCCAAAGGCGCGGTCGAGGCGCTGATCCGCCAGGTCGCAGCGGAGGAAGCGGGCGCGGGCATCACCTGCAACGGCGTCGCCGTATCGTGGGTCAACGATCTCGACGCCGATGCGCAGATCGCCGCCGTTGCGGACATGCCCGAGCCCGCCTTCGGCCACATCGTCGCGCTCATCCGCCAGATCGAGGCTCAGACACGGGCGAAGCGCCCAGCCCGGACCTCGGAGGCAGGCGACCTGTTCGCCTTCCTCGCCTCCGAACAGGCACGCTACGTGACGGGCGAGACGGTCCGCTTCGACGGCGGCTTCAGCCTGTGACACCCGGCAGCGAGGATAGGATCATGACGGACGACAGCAGACGCACCCGCGGCGAGGCGATGTTCGGGCAGGTCTATGGCGGCGTCGTGCCGCTGCCCGCCGCCGAAACGCGCGACGATTACGTCCACACCGTGATCGATCACCTGTTCGGCACGGTGTGGCCGCGCGACGGCCTGCCGGTGCGCGATCGTCGCCTCGTCATCCTCGGCGTCGCCATCGCGCAGGGCGAGGATGCCATCGTCGAGATCCAGCTGCGCGCCGCGCTCGCCAATGGCGAGCTGAGCCTTGCGGACATCGACGAGATCCTCGTCCTCATGCCTTATTATGTCGGCTATCCGCGCGCCGGCCACCTTCAGGCGATCGTCCGCCGCCTGCGCGACGAGGCTACCTGAGCGCCCGCTACTCCGCCGCCAGCGCCGCCGGCCCGGTCGTACGCAGGCGGGGGATCAGCTGCTCGCCGATCGCGCGGATCGTCGCCATCGACACGTCGTGCGGGATGGTGCCCATCTGGACGAGGAACAGGATCTCGTCCGCACCGGACTCGATCAGCCGCGTGACGTAGCGGATGGCATTCTCGATCGTGCCGTAGGCGTCCTGCTCGACATGGTAATTGCCCGTCTGCAGGTCCGAAATCTCGATCTTCTCGTCGCCGAGGAAGGTGATCAGCCGCTCCTTGTCCGCCTCCATCATCTTCATCTGCTCGTCGACCGACAGGTCGTCGATCACCGGCTTCGGCCCGGCGCGGTAGAAATGCTCGATCGCCTGGATGAAGAAGCGCTGCCCGCGCAGGCCGATCCGGCGTGCCCGCTCGGCATCGTCGAGGATCACCGCCGGGCAGAGCGCCGCGAGGTGGTTGGTCGGCCGGAAGCCCACCTGATCCTCGGGCCGCCGCCGCGCGAAAGCATCGCGGTAGAGCTTGTTCTTGCGGGCGATCTCGTCCGGCCCGGTGAAGCCCATCACCAGCGCACCCAGCCCCCGCTCGCCCGCGGTCAGCAGCGATTCCTCGCGCGAGCAGGCCATGTACATGGGCGGATGCGGCTGCTGGTAGGGCTTGGGCCAGATCGCGCGGCGCGGGATGTCGATCGCGCGGCCGTGATGCTCGATTTCCTCGTTCACGAACATGCGCGGGATGACGTACATCGCCTCGTCGACCAGCGGGCCGATCTCGCCCACGTCATAGCCGAACGTGCCCGCCTCTGTCTGCGTGCCGCCCTTGCCGATGCCGAAATGCAGCCGCCCGCTGGAGAGCAGGTCCAGCGTCGCGATCCGCTCCGCCACCTTCACCGGGTGGTTCATCTTGGGCGGCAGGCAGACGACGCCATGGCCGACATGGATGCGCTTCGTCGCGCCCGCCACATAGGCGAGGAACGTCTCGGGCGCTGACATGTGGGCATATTGCGTCAGCGCGGTATGCTCCACCGCCCAGATGCAGTCGAAGCCGAGATCGTCGGCCAGCCGGCACTGCTCCAGCATGTCCTGGAACATGCGATACTCGCTGTCGCGCGACGTATCGGTCAGCTGCCCTTCGTAGATGAGCGAGAATTTCATGAGGTCGGCTCCGCGCGAGGCCCGGCAGTGGCGGCGCGGATAAGATCGGGCGATCCTGCCAGTGGCAACGCCGCCCGGCAAAGGAAATGGCCAGATTTCACACACGGCCGGTTTGCCAAGCCATCGCAGCGCCGGCCACCCTGTGGCACGGCTATAGGCCGGGAAGCGCGGCACATGCGCGACGATGGAGGGGAGCCCCGTGGCAGGTATATTGGCAGGAAAGACCGCGTTCATCACCGGCGGCGGCGGCGGCATCGGCAGCGCCTCGGCCCGCCTGTTCGCGCGCGATGGTGCGGCGGTGATGCTGATGGGCCGCAAGCAGGAGACGCTGGGCGCGGCCCGCGCCGAGATCCTGTCCGAATTTCCGGACGCCCGGATCGAGACCTATAGCGGCGACGCGCTCAGCACGGAGGACGTGCAGGAAGGCCTCGCGCGCGCCGCGGCCATCCAGGGCGGGCTCGACATCCTCGTGCCGACGGTGGGCGGCGGCGGCTTCATGCCGATCCTGATGCATACGGCGGACACGTTCCGCGAGCAGCTCGACATGAACGTGATCAGCTGCTTCCTCGTCGTGCGCTACGGCGTGCCGCTGATGAAGTCGGGCGGCGCGGTGGTCTGCATCTCGTCCACCGCCGCCGTCATGCCCTTCCCCTGGCTGGGCGCCTATTGCGCGTCCAAGGGGGCGGTGGAGCAGTTCGTCCGCACCGCCGCGGACGAGCTGGCGCCCGCGGGCGTGCGCGTCAACGCGGTCCGCCCGGGCATGACCCGCACCAACGTGACCGGCGCGATGTTCGACAATGATGCGGTGATCGCCCCCTTCATCGAACAGATGCCACTCGGTCGCGCGGGCGTGCCGGACGATATCGCGCAGGGCGTGCGCTTCCTCGCCGGGCCGGAATCGGGCTGGATGACGGGGCAGAGCTTCGCCGTCGACGGCGGGCACGAACTGCGCCGCAATCCGGACATGACGGCGACGGCACGCGCCATGTTCGGCAACGACGTGATCGATGCGGTGCAGCGGGGCGAAGCGCCGCAGACGGGCGAGGTGCGCGCCCGCACCGGCGCCGAAGCGGGCGTCGCCTGATGGCCGCTGCGGGAACCCCTGCCATGCAGGATTTCGCCGGCAAGGTGGCGCTGGTGACGGGTGCGGGCAGCGGCATCGGCCGCGCCACCGCCGAGCTGTTCGCCACGCGCGGCGCGTCCGTCATCGTGTCCGACGTTGCCGAGGCGGGCGGGCGCGAGACGGTGTCGCTGATCGAGGCAGCGGGCGGCGCCGCGCGCTTCATCCGCTGCGACGTGGCGGACGAGGCGCAGGTCGCCGCGCTCATCGCCGAAGCAATTGAAGCCTATGGCCGCATCGACCATGCCGTCAACAATGCCGGCATCGATCCGGAGCTGACGCCCGAGCCCGACTGGTCGATCGAGAAGTTCGATCGCATCACCGGCATCAACCTGCGCGGCGTGTTCCTGTGCATGCGGGAAGAGATCGCGCACATGCAGGCACGCGGCGGCGGCGGCACCATCGTCAACACCGGCTCGTTCGCTTCCTATGCCGGCGTGCCGAACAAGCCGGCTTATTCGGCCAGCAAACATGCCGTGCTCGGCCTCACCCGCTCGGCCGGGCTCTTTTATGCGCGGCAGGGCATCCGCATCAACGCGGTCTGCCCCGGCGGGGTCAAGACGGCGATCATGGCGGACAATCTCGGCGGCTTTGACGGCGGCGAGCAGATGGTGGCGGACAATCACCCGATCGGTCGCGTCGCCGATGCGGCGGAGATTGCCGATGCGATCCTGTGGCTGTCGGGCGCAGCCACCTTCGTCGTCGGCCACGGCCTGCTGATCGACGGCGGCCTCGCCGCGGGCTGAGCCCGCTCAGCCGATCCCGAGCGCCGCCAGCAGCGGGAAGGCGGCGGCGGGATCGGTGCCGCCCTTGCCGCCCGCAATCGAGCCCGTTGCCGGCAGGCCGTCGTTCGCCCAGTCGATCACGCGCGTGCGGTGCACGAAGCGCCAGCCGTCGGCCGTGCGGCGATAACGGTCGAGATAACGCCCCGCCGCTATATAGTCGCGCGTGCCCTCGCCGACCGGGATGACGTGCGTATTGATCGAGTAGATCTCGCCCTCCGCCTCGTCGCTGTCGAGGGCGTAGAGGCGGTTGCCCATGAAGTGGTGCGTCACCATGCCCGCGGTGGAGGCGGCGATCATCGCGACGAACGCGTCCCGCCCGCCGCTGAACATCGCGCCGAACTCCAGCGTGGCATCGTCGGTGAACAGGGACGCCAGCAGCGCCGCATCGCCGCGATCCACCGCCCGCGCATAGAGATCGACCAGCCGCGACAGCGCCGCCTCATCCTCCAGCCCGCGCCCGCTCATGCCGCGCTCACCATCACGCCCCAGAAGGTGACGGGCTCGGTGCCGTGATTGTACCAGGCGTGGCTGGTGTTGCGCTGGACGACGATGTCGCCAGGCCCGACGGTCGTCCGCCCCTCGTCCAGCACCAGCTCCAGCTCGCCCGAGACGATCATGACATAATCGATCGTGCGCGTGCGGTGAAAGCCGTCCTTGTCCAGCCCGTGAAAGCCGCCGCCCGCAACCTCCTCGCGCATCTCCGCCCAGGGCGGCAGCGTGACGAAGGTCGCGCGGCTGCCGCCTGCCGGCGGCTCCAGATCGGGCGAGGAGGAGGGCAGCAGCTCGGCCAATTCTAGTCCGAGCGGCGCCTCCCCCCATGTCCGCCACTTCTCGCTCTCCGCCACCTCCTCGTCGTGGAGGATGTAGGAGCGGCCGGCCTGATCATTGGCGGTGACGACGCGGCGGGGCATGATCTCTCCGGATTTCGGCTTTTCTATTTGCAGCAACCTTTGCGGAGCGCCCGCTCCTGTCAACCGCTCCGCTCGCTTGACGCGAGGCGCGGGACAAGGAAGGTGCGGCGCATGGCGCCACCGCTCACCACGCACCAGGCCGGGCTGCGCGATACCGCGCTGACCACGGGCTATGGCCTGTGGGCGGGGCTGGAAGTGGCGGAGTGGGCGCCTGCGCGTGCTGTCGTCGCCTTTCGCCCGCGGCCTGAGATGCTGACGCCGTGGGGCACGCTGAACGGCGGCGTCGTGTCCAGCCTGGTCGAGGTGCCGTCCTTCCTCGCGCTGCTGCACACGGTGGAGGATGGCGAGCTGCCCGTCACCAACGACATCTTCGTCCAGCACCTCCGCCCGCTGCCGGGCGACGCGCGCTACATGCTGACGGGCACGCTTCTCCGCCGCAGCCGCACGATGGCATGGACCGACGTCGTCGTGGAGGTGGACGGCGCGGCGCTGACGCTCGCGCGCATCACCAAGACGATGCGCAAGGCTTAAGCGGCGGCGGGCATCCGCTTCAGCGCGCGCAGCGCCAGGCTCCAGTGCAGGATCGACCAGGCGAAGATCAAGGCCGCCACCGTCAGCGCCCAGCGCAGGCCCGTACCCGTATTGCCCGTGCTGCGTGTGAAGATGTCGCTCAGCAGCCCGATGACGATGGGGCCGAGCGCCACGCCCAGCACGTTGGCGGTAACGATATAAACTGCGCTCGCCGTCGCCCGCGCGGCGAGCGGCGCCAGGCTCTGCGTCAGCGCGATGGACGGCGCCGTCCACAGCGCCACCAGCACAAGCGGGGCGAACATCGTGATCAGCGTCGCCTGCCCGCTGGAGGCGTAGAAGGCGGCGATGAACAGCGGAATGCTGAGCGCGAGGCCACCGATCGGCGCCCACAGCATGGCGTGCAGCCCGCGCGCGCCGAACCGCGCCGCCTGCCACCCGCCGAGCGACGTGCCGATCAGCCCCGACAGGCCGGACAGCAGGCCGAGGCCCAGGCCCACCTCCGCCAGCGACATGCCGTGTACGCGGATCAGCAGCGACGGCACCCAGCTGAAGATGGCGGTGGAAGCGAAGCTCGCCGCCGCGCTGCCCAGCACGACATGGACGTAAGCCGGCCGCCGCCACAGTGCCTTCACCGCCACGCCGAACTTCATCGGCTCGACCTTGTCGACCACGGCCGTGCCCACCTCGGATTCGCCGCGCGCCGGCTCGCGCGCCAGCAGCGCGAAGGCGGCGGCGACGACGATGCCGGGCAGGCCAACGACCATCAGCGCGGTGCGCCAGTCGTAACGCTGCGCGACGAAGCCGCCCACGGCCATACCCGTCATGATGCCGATGGAGATGCCGAGCGAGAAGATGCCCATCGCCCAGGGCCGCTTGCGCACCGGATAGAGGTCCGACAGCAGCGAGTGGGCGGCGGGGGTAAAGCCCGCTTCCGCCATGCCCACGCCCATCCGCGCGACGATGAACTGGCCGAAGCTGCGCGTCAGCCCGCAGGCCGCGGTCAGGATACTCCACAGCGCGGTGATCGTCGCGATCAGGCGCACGCGGTGCAGCCCGCGATCCACCCAGCGCGCGATCGGGATGCTCATCGCGGTATAGAGCAGGCTGATCGACGCGCCCGTCAGCAGGCCCAGCTGCCAGTCGAGCAGCTTGTAATCGGCCTTGATCGGCTCCTGCAGGATGACGACGACCTGCCGGTCGAGATAGTTGAGCGCGTAGATCAGCGTCATCATCGCCAGCATCAGCGTGCGGCGCCAGCCGCCGCGATCGGCGGCAGGCGTCCTGCTTTCGACGACAGGTTCGCTCAGCGCACCGGCCTCCGGCGCCAGGCTGGCTTTCAGCATCATCCTCGCCTTATTCGTGTGGCACGGCGCCGAATGCCGGTCCTTCGAGGCGGCACCATCCGCCGCGGCGGCGCATGGTCAATCGCACCTCCGGAGCCTTCCGGATAGACGGAAGCCCGCACTCCGGCAGGCGGCAGCGGCGGCAAGGCGTGGAACGGAGGGCGGCAGGGGTCTGGGGAGAAAGGGCGACATGCGCATCCTCGTCATCGGCGCGACGGGCTATCTCGGCGGACACCTCGTCCGCATGCTGGCGGGCGGGGACTACGCCGTCACCGGCCTGTCGCGCAGCGGGACGGGCGATGCGCGCATCGTGGCGGCGGGCGGCACGGCGCTGCGCGGTGACCTCGTCGATCTCGCGCCCGTGCTTGCGGCGGCGGAGGCGCACGATGCCGTGATCTATACGGCCCAGCTGCTGCTCCAGCCGGAGCATGACGCGATCGCCGCGCTGATCGCCGCGCTGTCGGGCCGCAACAAGACGCTGATCTTCACCAGCGGCACCGGCCTCCTCTCCCAGCGCACAGACGGCGAATGGAGCGAGGACAGTTTCGGGGAGGACGAGCCGTTCGTGCCCTCCCGCTATATCGGCTTCCGCCTCGTCACCGAGACGCTGGTGCGCACCGCCGGGCATGGCGGGCAGCTGCGGGCGATGGTGGTGCGACCGTCGATGATCTGGGGCCATGGCGGCTGCGGCCATCTCGCCCGCTTCCACCGCGATGCGGACGAGCATGGCGATGTCGGCTATGTCGGCCGCGGGCTGAACCTGTATTCCAACGTGCATGTCGACGATCTCGCCACGCTCTACGCGCTGGCGTTGGAGCGCGGGCAGCCGGGTGCGCTCTACCATGCGGTGGCGGGGGAGGAGAATAACCGCACGCTGGCCGAAGCCGTCGCACGCGCGCGCGGCTTGCCTGCCCGCTCGCTCAGCATCGGCGAGGCGATCGAGCGGTGGGGCAAGTTCACCGCCTTGGTCGGCATGGCGACGTGCAGCCGCTCACGCGCGCCCCGCAGCCGGCGCGAGCTTGGCTGGCAGCCGACCCAGCCCGACATCCTGACGGATGTCGACCACCCGGCCTATCGCGCCACCTGAGCCCTGACGAAGCCCGCCATTGCCGCCACCGCATCTTCGGTCGCGGGGCTGTCGGGCGCGAGCAGCGGCCAGACGTGGCCCATGCCCGCTGCGACGTGCAGCGTCACCGCCCGGTCCGCCAGCGCGAGCTTCGCGGTAAAGGCCAGCGCCTCGCCCAGCAGCGTCTCGTGCCCGCCCGCGAGCAGCAGCATGGGCGGCAGCACCGCCGGATCGGCATGGATCGGCGAGGCGTGCGGATCGTCCGTCGACTGCCCCGCCAGGTAGAGCCCGGCACAGTCCAGCACGACCGCGCGGGAGATATAGGGATCGCGCGCCGCATGGCTGTCATAGGTCGCATCGCGCGCCGCCAGATCCAGCATCGGCGACAGCAGGATCGCCCCCGCCGCGGGCATGCCCGCCGCCTGCGCCACCTGCGCCACCGCCGCGGCGAGCCCCCCGCCCGCGGAATCCCCCGCGACGATCACCGGACCGTCCGCCACAAGCGTGCGATACACCGCCACCGCATCGTTCAGCCCGGCCGGGAACGGATGCTCGGGCGCGAGGCGGTAGAACGGCAGCACCACCTGCACCCCCGCCGCCGCCGCGATCCGCCTGGCGAGCGCGATATAGGCGACGGGCGATCCCATGCGGTAACCGCCGCCATGCAGCCACAGCAGTGTCGGCCCGTCGCCTATGACGAAGCAGCGCCGGCCGCCGATCACGCGCTCCTCCGGCGGATCGACGGGCATCGTCCCCGCCGCGCGCGCACGCCGCGCCAGCAGATCGTCGGAGGCGGGCACTCCCTCCCGCTCCGGCGGCAGCGCCCCGCCGGTCACAGCACGAACACGCCGCGCGCCAGCTTGCCCGCCTCAAGATCGTGGAAGGCCTCCTCATACTGGTCGAGCGAATAGCGCTTGGTCACCAGCTCATCGAGCTTCAGCGCGCCATTCTTGTAGAGCGCCAGATAGGCCGGCATGTCGCGGTGCGGCCGCGACGAGCCGTAGCGTGCGCCGATCACCGCGCGATCGACGAAGCCTAATTGGCCGATCGGCACCTCCAGCGTCGCGCCCGCGCGCGGCGTGCCGACGATGACGCAGGTGCCACCCCAGCCCAGCGTGTTCATCGCGCTGCCGAGCGCCGCGACGCTGCCCGAACATTCGAACGCCCAGTCGACCCCGGCCGCAGACGGGTTGAGAGCATCGGGCAACAACGCCTTGATCTTGGCCGCAACGTCGCCATCCGACGCGTCGACGAAATCGGTCGCGCCGAATTCGCGGGCCATGCCCTCGCGCGCTGGCAGCAGATCGACCGCGACGATCCGCGCCGCACCTGCCAGCTTCAACCCCTGGATCACGTTCAGGCCGATGCCGCCGATGCCGAACACCGCCGCCGTCTGCCCGGCGGACACGTCCGCGCGGTTGATGACGGAGCCGACGCCGGTCAGCACGCCGCAGCCGATCAGGCAGGCGAGATCGAGCGGGATGGCGGGATCGATCTTCACCGCCTGCTGCTGCTTCACCACCGTCTTCTCGACGAAGGTGGAGGTGGCGGCGAAGTTGGAGACGGGCGCGCCGTCCAGCATGAACGGCTCGGTCCGGTTGCCCAGCGTCTTGCGGCAATGCGTCGGCCGCCCGCTCTCGCAATGCGCGCACTGGCCGCAATAAGCGAGCGTGTGGAGCGCGACGTGATCGCCGGGGGCAAGCTCCGTCACGCCCTCGCCCACCGCCTCGATCACGCCTGCGCCCTCATGCCCCAGCACCGCGGGAGCGGACCAAGGGATGGTGCCGTTCACGACGGACAGGTCGCTGTGGCAGATGCCGCTGGCGGCGATGCGCACCAGCACCTCGCCCGGCCCCGGATCGCGCACGCTGAGCGCGTCGGTAAAGGCCATCTTGCCCGGGCCTTCGTAGATCAATCCTCGCATCATGCTCTCCGCTGGCGGCCGCGCGCTTATGACAGGCTCAGATCGTCCCACTCCACCACCGTGCACATGCGGTGGAAATCGGGGCTCAGCCACGGCGCATTGACCTGCAGGCGGCCATGCGCGGCGTTGACGTAGTAATTCTTGTCCACCCCGCCCTCGCGCGTCAGCTGGAGCAGGTTGGCGGCTTGCTGGTCGAGCGCGCGATTGTAGCGCTCGAACGCGTCCTGCTTCACCTCGATGCGGCTCTTGCCCTCCTCCAGCATCCGCATCACCGCCTGCGCGGCATAGGAGGCCCAGACCATGTACCAGGCGGGCAGGCCGGTGCCGCCCGACAAGGGCTGCGAATTGGGGCCATAGATCATGAACATGTTGGGGAAACCCGGCACCATCTCGCCGAGATAGGCGCGCGGCCCGTCGCCTTCGTCCCACGTCGCATGCAGATCGCGTCCGCCCGCGCCGGTATAGCGGGCGGGGGCGAGATACTTCACCACGTCGAAGCCGATGGCGGCGACGATCACGTCGATCTCGCGCTCCGTGCCATCCTCGGTGACGACGCCCGTCTCCGTCACGCGCACGATCTTGTCGGTGACGAGCTCGACATTGTCGCGGGTGAGCGCGCGATACCAGCCATTGTCGACCACCGGGCGGCGCGAGAAGGGCGCATAATCGGGCACCAATTTGTCGATCAGGTCCTGCCGCCCGCCGGTTTCCTTGTGGATATAGCCGGTCAGCATGTCGCGCAGCGCGTCATTGGCCTGGTTCACATGGCCGCCCTTGGCCTGCCATTCGGGGTCGGGCACCTGAAGGTCGTGGATGTCGAACAGGGCGGCGGTCGCCATGTAGCGCCACCAATTCTGGTAGGCCGGGAAGTTCTCGATCAGCCAGGCAAGCTCTGGCTCCACCGGCGCGCCATATTTCTCGCGCGGGCTGATCCACTGCGGCGTGCGCTGGAAGACGGAGACGTGCGCCGCCTCGCGCGCCAAGGCCCCCAGGATCTGCACGCCGGTCGATCCGTTGCCGATCACCGCCACCCGCTTGCCCGCGAGATCGAGATCCGCCGGCCACTTGGACGGGTGGACGATCCGCCCGCGGAAAGTCTCCACCCCCTCGAACGCCGGCTCGCGCGCATTGGCGAACACGCCCGATGCGGTGATGACGATGTTCGCCTCGAGCATCTTCGGCCCGTCCGGCGTCGCCATCTCCAGCACCCAGAGGTTGCGCGCCTCGTCGAAGGTCGCGCTCTGAAGGTCGTGCGAGAAGAGCGTGTTGTCGTGCACGCCATATTTGCGGCTGACGTGCGCGAGGTAGTTCCGCACCTCCTCGCCGCGGCCGAAATGCTCCTTCCAGCGATAACCCTTCTCGAAGCTGAACTCGTAGGTGACGGAGGGCGTGTCGACGCGCACGTCGGGATAGCGGTTGATCGTCCACGTGCCGCCCACCTCGGGCTGCCGCTCGATCACCGTATAAGGCAGGCCGAGGATCTCGCACTGCACGCCCGCGGCAATGCCGGAAAAGCCGCTGCCGATGATGGCGATGCGGAAACCCTCGGGCACGGGCGGCTTCTCGCCCTGCCAGTCGACGGCGAAGGGGAAGCGGCGGAAGCCCGGCAGGTCGCGCCGCGCGGCAAACTCCATGTCGCTCATCTCCTTGCCCGTCGCCAGCGTCATCAGCGCGCGCAGATCGTCCTCGGCGGGCTCGGCCACCTGCTCGGTCGAGGCATGACGCTCCAGCCATGCGGCGGCGCGGTCGATCAGCAGCGCGCGCTGCGCCTCGTCCAGCCTGGCGGCGGGCGGCAGCGCCGCGATCTCCGGATCGCGCGTGTGCTGATAGAGCGCGAGGCGCACCGCATTGAGGTCCGCCAGCTCCATCGCGCGGCGGATGAACGCCGGCTCCACGCCCGCCTCGATCGTCATCGCCTCCATGCCGCCCCGCGCCTCCTTGTTGCACCGCATCGTCGCCATGGCGGGCAAGCGCGGCCACCGGAACCCGTGCGGGCGCCTGTTCCGAAAGGGCGGAAAGCGCCCCGCCCGCTTTGACCGATGCGCCCCCGGGCGGGCAGCGGCGAGGGCGATAGGGCCGACGCACCGGCCGTGGGGAGGACAGCGTGGAAAGCAACGAAGCGCGTTACAGCACACCGAACCTGCCGCGCGAGGCGCGCGCGATCCGCCTCGGCACCCTGCTGTTCACCATGGTGGAGCCGCGGCCGGGGCACGAACTGGCCTATAATCGCTGGTACGAGCGCGACCATTTCTACAGCGGCTGCATGATCGGCACCTATACGCTGGCGGGCAACCGCTTCGTCGCGACGCGCGAATGCAAGGCCAAGCGTTTCGGCACGGTCGAGCGCGATCTCGCCAAGGGCTCGTTCCTCGCGCTCTACTGGATCCTCGACGGGCATCATGCCGAATGGGATGCGTGGGGCGTGAAGCAGGTCAATGCGCTGCATGCCGAAGGCCGCATGTTCAAGGAGCGCGACCATATCCACACCGGCATGTACGCCTATGAGGCCGAATATAATGCGCCGGGCAGCACCATGCCGATCGAGCTGGCGCTGGACCGGCCTTACGGCGGTGTCGCCGCCTTCATCATCGCGCCGGCAGACGGCAAGAGCCGCGCCGACATTGCGGCATGGCTGGAGGGCGTCGACTCGCCCGGCGACGTCGCCCTGCTCGCATCCCCCGTGCCGCTCGACCCCACCCGCCCCGCCGACGTGCCCGCGAGCGAGGGCAATCACGTCGTCCTCGTCGCCTTCTCGGTCGAGGATCCGTGCGCGGTGTGGGACGAGCGCTTCGCCCCCTTCGGCCTCGCGATCGAGGCTGCGGGCGTCGGCCGGATCGAGTTTGCCTCGCCGTTCAAGTCGGTCGTGTTCGGCACCGACACCTATGTGGACCAGCTGTGACCGCGCCGCTGCTGGACGGCCGCGCCATCCTGATCAGCGGCGTCGGCCCGGGGCTCGGCCGCAAGCTGGCGCTGCAATGCGCTGCGCAAGGCGCGCGGCTGGCGCTGGCCGCCCGCTCCGCCGCCTTCCTCGATGAGGTAGCGGCGGAGGTGCGGGAGAGCGGCGGCGAGGCGGTGACGATCCCGACCGACGTGTCCGATCCCGCCGCCTGCCGCGCGCTGGTGACCAAGGGGGCGGAGGCGCTGGGCGGGCTCGACGCAGTGGTGAACAGTGCCTTCCGCTTCACCGCCGACCGGTTCGAGGAGGCCGATCTCGACGGCTGGCGACAGGCGATGGCGGTCGCCTGCTTCGGCGGGCTGGAGATCGCGCAGGCGGCGCTGCCGCACCTCAAGGCGTCGCGCGGCTGCATCGTCAATGTCAGCACCGTCGGCACGCGGCTCGGCTCGGACGGGTCGGGCGGCTACAATATCGCCAAGGCCGCGCTCAACATGGCGACGCGCCAGCTGGCGGTGGAGCTCGGGGGCCACGGCATCCGCGTCAACGGCGCGCTGATGGGCTGGATGGCGGGCGAGCCGCTGCGCCAGAGCTTCGCCTCACGCGCCGCCGCGCGCGGCGTTTCCCCGGAGAAACTCGAGGCCGATCTGGCGCAGGCCATTCCGCTCCGCCGCATCCCGACCGACGACGAATGCGCCGGCGCGGTGATCTTCCTCCTGTCCGATCTTGCCGCCGCCGTGACGGGCGCGCTGCTGGACGTGAATGGCGGTCAGTATATGGCGAACTGATCGGGGAGGAGGCGCGATGCGGTGGAAGCGGCGGCCGGAGGGATCGAACTGGGGCGATTTCGGCCCGGACGACCAGATCGGGCGGATGAACCTGCTGACGCCCAAGCGCCGCCTCGCCGCGGTGCGTGAGGTGACGGAGGGGCTCGCCTTCACGCTCAGCCTGCCGCTCGACCATACGGGCGCGGACAATCCGATGCGCAAGCCCCCGCGCCTGTTCGCCGAGGTGGTCGAGGGCGATCCCGCCTACAACCAGACGCTGCGCATCGGGGATGCCGCGACGTGCGACGTGATGTGCGACGATGCCGTCACGCTCTACACGCAATATTCGACGCAGTGGGATTCGCTCGCCCATTGGGGCCAGCAGTTCGATGCGGACGGCGACGGCGTGGCCGAGAAGGTCTATTATAACGGCTACCGCGCGGGCGAGCATCTGGTGGCGCCGGCGGGTGCCCACGGCCCCGCCGCGCACGCGCTGGGGATCGAGCGGCTGGCGAGCGCGGGGGTGCAGGGCCGCGGCGTGCTGGTCAACCTCAAGGCGATATACGGCACGGAGCGGCGCTGGATCGGCCATGACGAACTGATGCGCGCCATCGACGCGCAGCGGATCGAGGTGCGGCCGGGCGATTTCCTGCTGCTCCACACCGGCTATGCCGAGGCGATCCTCGCCCAGGGGCCGGTGCCCGACATGGCGGTGCTGGACCGCACCGGCGCGGTGCTGGACGGGCGCGATCCCCGGCTGCTCGACTGGATCGACGCGAGCGGCATCGTCGCCATCTGCGCCGATACGGTGGCCGTAGAGGGCTATGACTGGGCCAACCCGCCGCGCGACGGCAGCACGATGCTGCCGATCCACGAACTCTGCCTGTTCAAGCTCGGCATCCATCTTGGCGAGCTGTGGGACCTGCACGACCTGGCCGACTGGCTGCTCGCGCACGATCGCCACGCCTGCCTGCTCACCGCGCCGCCGCTCCGCCTGCCGGGTGCGGTGGGATCGCCGGTGACGCCGATCGCGACGGTTTGAGGGAGGAGCGCGTGTCGGGTCAGTATGACGGCAAGGTCGCGTTCGTCACGGGCGCCGCGACGGGCATCGGCCGCGAAACCGCGCTCGCCTTCGCCGAGGCCGGCGCGCGCGTCGCGGTGGTCGACTGGAACGCCGTGGCGGGCGAGGAGACGTGCCACGCCGTTGCCGCGCGGGGCGGCGAGGCGCTGTTCCTCCGCTGCGACGTGGCGCAGACCGATCAGGTCGCGGACGCGGTGGCGAAAACGGTGGAGCGCTTCGGCCGGATCGACTGCGCGTTCAACAATGCCGGCGTTGCGGCCCGCGGCGTGCCCGTGCACGAGATGAGTGAGGCGGACTGGGACCGCACGGTCGGCATCAACCTGAAGGGCGTGTGGGCCTGCCTGAAATATCAGTGCGGGCAGATGCTGGCGCAAGGCGGCGGCGCGATTGTCAACACCTCATCCATCATGGGCGTGGCGAGCGGGCCGGGCCTCGCCGCCTATTCGGGCTCGAAATCGGGCGTGATCGGGCTGACCAAGGCCGTCGCGCTCGATTATGCGCGCTTAGGCATCCGGGTGAATGCGGTCTGCCCCGGCGGCATCGGGGAGACGGGTATCACTTCGGCGGCGGAGAACCTTGCCGACATGGCCGCGCTCGCGCAGGCGACGCCGATGGGCAAGCTCGGCGAACCGCGCGACATTGCCGAGGCGGTGCTGTGGCTCTGCTCGCCCGCGGCCAAGTTCGTGACCGGGCAGGCGCTGGTGATCGACGGCGGCTTCACCGTGTGGTGAGAAGGCTCATCCCGCCGGCTCGATCCTGATCGCGGCGATCCGGCCATCCCTGATGCGGTAGCGGCCGACGAGGTCGAGCGTGATCGTCTGCCCCTTGGCGAGGCGCTGCCCCATGAAGTCGGGAATGTCCTCCCGGGCGGTGAGGCGATCGGTGATGCGCACGGTGGCGCCGTCCGCGTCCGCCGCGATCTCCACCGGCTCCATGCGGTCGACGAACAGGCCGATCATATAGGCGTAGGTGGCCAGATAAGCGTCCCGGCCGCGCTGCTCGCCTGCGGCCGAGGTCAGCACCACGTGGTCGTCAAGCAGGGCCCCCAGATGCGCCGGATCCTCGGCATTGTAGGCGGCGTAATAGGCGCGCATCGTCTCTTCCGACATAATGCTCTCCCTCGATCAGCCGGCGGACAGGAATTCGGCATAGGCCGGGTGGTGCGCCAGCAGGCCGCCGTCAACCGACACGATCTGTCCGGTGATGAACGCCGCCGCGGGTGAGACGAGGAACAGCACCGTGGCCGCGACGTCCTCCGGCAGCCCGAGCCGCGGGGTGAGGTGGTTGCGGCGGTAGATGTCGATTTGCTGAGGGCTCACGTTGGCGGTGAGCGCGGGCGTTTCCATCACCCCCGGCGCGATCGCGTTGCAGCGTATGCCCTGCTTGCCGTGCAGCGTCGCGACATAGAGCGTCAGCGCGTTGAGCCCGCCCTTCGACGCGCCATAGGCCGGGCGCGACAGATCGCCGACCAGCCCCGAGGCCGACGAGGTGTTGACGATCGCGCCGCCGCCGCGCGCCAGCATGTGCGGGATGGCATGCTTGCACCCCAGCATCGGCCCGCGCAAATTGACCGCAAACGCCTCGTCCCAGACGGCCACGTCCATCGACACGATGTCGCGGTCGCGCGCCATCAGCGTGGGCGACGAGGCGGCGGCATTGTTGTGCAGGATGTCCAGCCCGCCGAAGCGTGCGACCGTCGCCGCGACCATCGCCTGCACATCCTCCTCGCGCGCCACGTCGCAGGCGATGCCGAGCGCCGCCCCGCCCGCCGCCTCGATCTCCCCGGCCACGCCGCCTGCACGCGCGCCATCGAGATCGGCGACGGTCACCGCCGCGCCCGCCCGCGCCAGCAGCAGCGCCGTGGCGCGGCCGATGCCCGATCCCGCGCCCGTGACGATGGCGACCTTGCCCTCAAGCACCTTGTCCACGTTTAACCCTCCTTTTTCCGGAGCGGCGCAATTGGTGCGCACCGGTCGATCGAAACGGCGAAATCAGGCATCACCCCGTCCGAAGCCGCGCAAGCGACGCGGATGATGGAGAGGCGGATGGAGCACGACATCCTGGTCATCGGCACGGGCGCGCCCGAAACGCGCGGCATCGCCGACGCGCTGGAGGCGCGGATGGTGACGCTGGAGCCGGGCGGCGCGGCCGGCTGGCGGGCTGCGCTGGATCCCGAACCGCCCGCGGCGACGGTGATCGTCGCGCTGTTCCACCCGCTCCACCCGCCCGAGCCCGCCGTCGTGCTCGATCCCGCGACATGGGCGGCGCGGAGCGACGGTCCGCTGCTCGACTGGATGGTGGCGCTGGGCGGCGCCGCGGCGCTGTGCGCGGACGGTGGCGCGATCCTCGCGGTGGTGGACGAGGTGCCCGCGCTCGACGCGGCAGGCATGGCGCCTGAGGCGGGCGTGGCCGAGGGCGTCGCCGCCTTGGTCCGCTCGCTCGCTCTATCCGAGGGGAAGCGCGGCGTGCGGGCGAACACCGTCTCGACGCCCTTCCGGCTGATGCGCAAGCCGCCTGTGCTGCCCCCACCACCGCTCGCCGGCTTTCCGGGCACGTTCGAGGGGGACGTGCTGGAGAGCATCCGTCTGCTTCTCTCGCCGCACGCGGCACATTTCAGCGGGCATGTATTTCCGGCGGATCGGGGGCGGTCATGGTGAGCGGCACGGACAGTCACGTCGTCCTCGTGACGGGAGCGAGCGGCGGCGTCGGCCGCGGCATCGCCATCGCCTGCGGCCAGGCCGGCTGGACGGTGTGGATCGCCGCCCGGCGCGCCGCCGAGGGCGAGGCGGTGGCGGACGAGGTGACGGCGGCGGGCGGCGCGGGCCGCTTCGTCGCGTGCGATGCGGGGGACGACGCCTCGGTGCAGGCCGCCATCGCCGCGGTGATCGCGCGCGACGGGCAGCTGGACGGCGCGGTCCACAATGCGACGAGCGGCCTCTCCGCGACGAAGCACGGGCCGCTTGCCAGCTACGGCGTGGCGGACATGGAGGATCAGATTGCCGTCGGCGTCCGCGGCGCCTGGCTGCTCGCCCGCCACGCCTTTCCGCACCTGAAGGCGACGGGAGGCGCCCTGCTGGTGCTGACCTCCGAGGCGGGGTTCGAGGGCAAGGCGGGCCTGCCCGTCTATGCCGGGGTGAAGGCGGCGCAGCGCGGCTTCCTGCGTGCGCTGGCGCGCGAGTGGGGGCCCGAGGGCGTGCGCGTCAACGGCCTCGCCCCGCTCGCCACGACACCCGCGCTGGTGACCGCCTTTGCGCACGATCCGGAGATGGAGAAGCGCGTGATGGGCCGCAATCCGCTCGGCCGGCTGGGCGATCCGGTGCGCGATATCGGCGGCGCCGCGCGCTTCCTGCTGTCGCGCGAGAGCGCCTATGTCACTGGCCACACGTTGATGGCGGATGGCGGCGCCTGCCCGGTGACCTGAGGGCCGGCTCACCGCACGACGAGGTCGAGCGTTTCCGGCCCATATTCGAGGTGATGCGCGACGCAGCGCCACTCAAAGCCGGGCGCGAGGGCGAGGCCGCCGGGCGGGAAGCGCGCGATCAGTTCCTCCAGCACGACGCGGCCGATCATGCGCGTCAGGTGATTGCCCGTGCACAGATGCGCGCCGAAGCCGAAGGAGAGGTGCGCATCGCCATTGCTCCGGTCCAGCCGGAAGCTGCCGGGATCGTCGAACACGTCCGGATCGCGGTTCGCCGCGTGGATGCCCAGCATCAGATGCTCGCCCTTGTGCACCGGGCAGCCGCCGATCGCGCCATCCTCGCGCGCGGTGCGGAACAGGAAGGCGACCGGCGGCTCGAAGCGCAGCGACTCCTCGACCGCGGCGGGGATCAGCGCGGGATCGTCGCGCAAGCTCTGCTGGAAGGCCTCGTCCGCGACGAAGCGGTAGGCGAGGTTGCCGAGCATGTAGCTGGCCGACAGCGAGCCCGACAGGATGTTCACCATCAGCGTGCGGACATGATGCGCGCCGATCCGCCAGCCATCCTCGTCCCGCGCATGGACCATCGTGGCGAGCAGGTCGTCCGCCCCGCCCGGCCCCGCCACCTCGCGCTCGGCGATCAGCGCATCGAGCATCGCGGCGAATTCGGGAAAGGCGCCGGCAATGCCGTCGCCCCGTTCGGTGCGGCCGTGCGACGGCCATGTGCTGTGCAGCAGCTCGTTGCACCATGCCATCGCCTGATCGTGCAGTTCGTCCGGCACGCCCATGGCGTGGGCAGAGACGGAGCCCGGCAGCGGGATGGCGAGCGCGGTCATCAGGTCGCCCCCGCCCGCTTGGGCGAACCGCTCCAGCCGGCGGCGCACATTGGCGCGCGTCCACGGCTCGGCGGCGCCGCCCGCCTTCAGCGTGAAGCCGCGCATCAGGATGCGGCGGATGCGCGGGTGGAGCGGCGCGTCCAGCTCGCCAAGGAAGCTCTCCTCCACCGGCACGGTGACGCCCGGCGCGCGCATGTCGCCGACCGAGGAGTAGCGGGCGATGTCGCGAAAGGCGTCGCGCGTGTCGCGCCAGCGCGTCGTCAGCACGAGGTTCTCGGCGGGGCGGCAGACGGGGCGCGCAGCGCGGATGCGGTCCATCAGCGCGAAATCCTTGGCTTTCGCCGGATCCTGCGGGCTGAAGGCGAAGTCGGTATCGACCGGCGGCACCGTCATGCCTGCAACCTCCGGATCGGGGCGGCGGCGAGGCCGCGGGTCGGCACCAGCTGGTTGCGCACCACCCCCGCCTCGTCGACCTCGTAATCGGGCATGACGTCCAGCAAGGCGGTGAGCGCCACGCGCGTCTCCAGCCGGGCGACGGCGGCGCCGAGGCAGGTGTGGATGCCCTGGCCGAAGCTCCAGTGCGTCTTGACGCGCGGGCGATCGAGATCGAGCCGTTCGGGATGGTCGAACACCGTCTCGTCATGGTTGGCCGCGCCGTAGAGAATCAGCACCTGATCACCCGCCGGGATGGTGACGCCGTGCAGCGTGACATCGCATGTGGTGGTGCGCGCCAGCCCTTGCACGGGCGAGACGAAGCGCATCAGCTCCTCCAGCGCCGCAGGCCAGCGCGACGGATCGGCGACCAGCTTGCGCCGCTCCACCGGCCAGCGGCCGAGCGCGAGCGCGGCATTGGCGATCATGTTCATGGTCGTATTCTGCGACGCATCGTGGAGCAGCGAGCAGAAGCCGGCAATCTCCGCATCGCTCAGCTCCACGCCCGCTTTGTCGTGATGGAGGATCTCGGAGATCAGATCGGCCCCGCGGTGGCGGCGGCGCTCGGCCACCAGCTGCTTCCAGTAAGCGTCCATCTCGCCATAGGCGGCGAGGGCTGCGGGGCTGGTGAAATCGTTGCCGGCCAGCGTATCCATGTTCCAGCGCAGGAAGCGCGCGCGGTCCGCCACGGGCAGGTCCATCAGCGAGCACATGGTGAGCGTCGGGATCAGCTGGGCGAAATCGGTCGCGACGTCGAGGCGGCCGTCCTGCACCCGCTCGTCCAGGATGTCGCGGGCGGCGCGGGCGACGGCGGGCTCCAGATCGGCGATGCGGCGGGGGGTGAGGATGCGCGAGAGGATCGCGCGCAGCTCGTCGTGGCGCGGCGGGTCCATGTTGAAGATGTTGGGCGGAATGAGGCTGATGTCGGTATCTATCAGCGTGCCCTTGGCAGAGGAGAAGCGCCGCCAGTCCTTCAGTGCCATGTCGACGTCGGCGGCGCGGCTGAGCATCCAGTAATGCGGCCACAGGCGCCCCTGCGGCGTGGCATGGCGATAGACGGGATGATCGCGCCTGAGCACGCGGTAGGCGGCGAAGGGATCCTCATACCAGCGGGGATCGAACGGGTCGAAGTCGAACGCATCCGCGTCCGCCATATCCTGCGCCAGCGCCGTCTCGGCCATCGCGGTGCCTCTCCTGCCCGGCGGCGCTGCTACGCCTGCCTCAAGCCCCAAGTCATAGGCAGGGCATGCCGCCTGCCGAACCCTGAAGCGTTCCGGCAGTTCGGAAAAAGCGCGATTTCCGCGCGGCGGGTCAGTAGCCGCGGAAGTGCGGCGGGCGCTTCTCCATGAAGGCGCGCGCGGCCTCCTTGCCGTCGTGCGACAGGCTGAGACCCGCATTGGCCGCCGCCTCGCTCGCCATCGCCTCCTCGAACGCGCAGGTCTCCGCGGCGTTGAGGTTGCGCTTCATCGCGGCATAGGCCGCGGTCGGCCCCTGCGCGAGGCGGCCTGCCAGCGCGGCGACCTCGGCGTCGAGCGCCTCGTCCGCCACCAGTTGCGTGACGAGGCCGATCGCGAGCGCACGCTCCGCATCGATCTTGTCGTCGAGCAGGAACAAAGCGCGTGCCTGCGCCGGGCCGACCAGTTGGGTGAGCAGATAGCTGCCGCCCGGATCGCCGCAGCGGCCGGCGCTGGCGAAGGCGAGCTTGAAGCGCGCGCTGAGGGAGGCGACGCGCAGGTCGCACGCGGCGGCCAGCACCATGCCGCTGCCGGCGCACGGGCCGCGGATGGCGGCGATGGTGGGCTTGGGCATCCGCTTCAGCAGCATCGGCACCTGCGCGTGCAGCATCATCTGCGCTGCCGCCTCGTCCGCACGCCATTCGCGATCCGGATCGCCGCTGCCCGACAGGTCATAGCCCGCGCAGAAGCCGCGCCCCGCGCCCGCCAGCACGACGCAGCGCACCGCCCCGTCCGTCGATGCCGCCTGCAATGCGGCGAGCAGCGCCTCCAGCATCTCCTCGGTCAGCGCGTTCAGCCGATCCGGCCGGTCGAGCGTGATCGTCGCGACGCCATCCGCGACTTCGCGGCGGACGCTCATGACCGCCCCTTGATCGCGGACATGCCAGCGACCACCCACTGCCCCGTCTGCGCATAAGCGGAGGCGTGGCCGAGCTGGTGGATGTCGAAGCAGCTCTGCAGCGCCGCCTGCTGGCCCATGATGTCCATCGTCTGATTGACCGCGCGCTTGGCCATGGCGAGCGCATGGGGGTGCATCTGCGCGATCTCGCCCGCCAGCTTGCGCGCCTCCGCCTCAAGCTCGGCCAGCGGCACGACGCGGTTGACCATGCCGCGCCGCTCCGCCTCGTGCGCGTCGATCGGGCGGGCGGTGAACAGCAGCTCCTTGGCCTTGCGCGGGCCCAGTTCCCACGTGTGGCCGTGATATTCGACACCGCCAATGCCCATCATCACAACGGGATCGGAGAAGCGGGCATTGTCCGCCGCGATGATCAGGTCGCACGGCCAGGCGAGCAGCAGCCCGCCTGCGATGCACGCGCCCTGCACCGCGGCGATGGACGGCTTCGGAATGTCGCGCCAGCGCCTGGAGAAGCCGAGATAGAATTTCGCCTCCCACTCATGGATGCCGAGCAGGCCGCGCTCCGGGATGGTCTGTTCGATGCGCTGGAATGCGCCGGTGGCGATCGCCTCGGGGCTGACATCGTGGCCGGCGGAGAAATGCGGGCCCTCCGCGCGCAGCAGGATGACGCGGACCTCCTCGTCCTCGGCCGCGCGTTCCCATGCGGCGTTCAGCTCCTCGAGGAATTGCTGGTTCTGCGCGTTGCGCGCCTCCGGCCGGTTCAGCGTGATCGTCGCGACGCGGTTCTCCACCGCATAGAGGATATAGTCTGCCACTCGCTCTCTCCCTGGTCTCCGGCCTGCGCCGCGGCAGGCCCCACCGCCACGCGCCACCGCCGGCCTTCCGCATGGTCGGAAAGCGCAGGCGGCCAAATTGACAAGCCGCGGCGCCCCGCCCGAAGCCCGCGCCCATGAACCTGGATCTCACCGACGAACAGCGCCTGATGGCGGACACGGCGGAACGCTTCTTCCGCCAGGCGGATACGCTGGCGGAGGCGCGCCGGGTCGGCGGCGGCGTGTCCGGCACGCTGTGGCAGGCGGCGGCCGAGGCCGGTTTCCTGACGATGCGCGTCGGCGAGGCGGAGGGGGGCCTCGGCACCGGGCTGATGGAGGCGGTGCTGGTGTGCGAGGCGGCGGGCCGCGCGGCCGCGCCCATCCCGCTGGCGGACGGCATCGCCGCGGCCCGGCTGCTCGGGGCGCTGGGCGGCGAGGCGGCGGCGGCGCGGCTGGCGGCGCTGGCGCAGCAGCCGCTCGCCTTTGCCGAGCCGCAGGTGGACCGGCTGATGCTGGCGGGCGAGGCGGTGATGCTGCGCGCCACAGACGGTAGCGAGGTGACGCTGGCGGAGGAGGCGCGCGCTTCGTTCGAGGCGGCGCAGGCGGAGCGCACCCTGCTGCGCGCGGCCTGGCTGGTCGGCGCGGCGACGCAGGCGATCGAGCTTGCCGCGGCCTACGCCACCGAGCGCAAGCAGTTCGACCGGCCGATCGGCTCCTTCCAGGGCGTCGCGCTGCCGCTCGCCGATGCGATCACCGACATCGAGGCCGGGCGCCTGCTGGTGTGGCGCGCCGTCTGGGCGATCGCCGCGGGGCGGGACGATGCCGCCTCGACCGTCGCCATGGCGGATTGGTGGCTGGCGACGGCGGCGCGCACCGCGGTGCGCCGGTCGCTCCGCACCTTCGGCGGCTACGGCCTGTCGATCGAATATGACATCCACCTCTATTTCCTCGCGATCAACCGGGTCGCCCTCACCGACGGCGATCCGGAGGGACGGCTGGCGCTGGTCGGGGACCGGCTGTGGGGCGGCGCCACCACTGCGCTGCCGGAAGCGGGCGAGCCGGGCATCGATCTCGGCTTCGGCGCCAAGGCGGAGGCCTATGCGGCGGAGGTGCGCGCCTTCTTCGCCCGCGCGATGACGCCCGAGCTGAAGGCCAAGGCGCATCACGGCACCGACGGCCACGATCCCGCCTTCCACAAGGAGCTTGCCGCCGCCGGCTTCGCCTATCCCGACTGGCCGGCGCAGTGGGGCGGCGAGGGCCGCAGCGCGATGGAGATCACCGCGCTCGGACGCGTGTTCGAGGAGAATCGCTGGACCCGCGTGCCGATCGGCTGCACCAACATGGGCGCGCGGATGGTAATGAAGTTCGGCTCGCCCGAGCTGCAGGACGAGGTGCTGCCGCGGCTGGCCTGCGGCGACGCGCTCTCCTGCCTCGGCTTCACCGAGCCGGAATCGGGATCGGACATGTATGGCGCGCGCACCCGCGCGGTGCGCGACGGCGACGACTGGATCATCACCGGCCAGAAGATGTTCACGACGGGCGCGCACCTGTCCAGCTACGTCCTGCTGATCGCGCGCACCGATGCGGACAAGCCCAAGCACAAGGGGCTGACCATCTTCTTCGTGCCGATGGATCTGCCCGGCGTCTCCATCCAGCCCGTCCACACGCTGCAGGACGAGCGGACCAACATCACCTTCTACGACGAAGTGCGCATCCCCGACCGCTACCGCCTGGGCGAAGTGGACGGCGGCCTCAAGGTCATGGCCGCCGCGATGGAGATCGAGCATGGCGGCGAAGGCTATCACATCCACCATCACAGCCTGATGGAAGCGGCGCTCGACTGGGCGTTCGCGCCGGAGGGCAATGCCCGCCCGATTGACAACCGCGCGGTGCGCGCGCGGCTGGCGAAGGTGGCGACGCATCTGTCGCTGGCGGACCTGCTCTGCCGCCGCGCAACCAAGGCGGGCGAGGCGGGCACGCTGACCCGCGCGGGCGGGCCGATGGCCAAGCTGTTCGCCACCGAAAGCTACATGGCGGATGCCGCCGATCTGGTCGCGCTGACCGCCCCCGCCTCGCTCACCCATGCGACGGCGGCACTGGCGGAGATCGAGGAATTCCACCGCCAGTCGATCGGGCAGACCATCTATGGCGGCACCAGCGAGGTGCACCGCACGATCATCGCGCAGCACGCGCTGGGCCTGCCGCGCTCCACCTGACGGAGGGGCGTTCCACGTAGCCGGAAGCGACCCGGCCGGCGTTGACCCTCCGCGGCCCGCCCCCAAGAACGGCGGCAACCAACGCGAAGAGACACATCATGGACACCGCCCTGCCCTTCCCCGTCTACGACGCGGACAACCATTTCTACGAGCCCGAGGACGCGCTGTTCCGCCACCTGCCGAAGAAGTGGCACAAGGATTTCCGCTTCGTCGAGGTGGACGGCCGCAAGCGGCTGGCGATCAACGGGCAGATTTCGGACTATATCCCCAATCCCACGTTCGAGCGGGTCGCCGGCCC
Organism: Sphingomonas jatrophae; assembly: GCF_900113315.1. Taxonomy (GTDB): domain Bacteria; phylum Pseudomonadota; class Alphaproteobacteria; order Sphingomonadales; family Sphingomonadaceae; genus Sphingomonas_P; species Sphingomonas_P jatrophae. The sequence goes on from NZ_FOZG01000001.1 coordinate 1,793,458, forward strand.
CGGCACGCACGTCAATTACTACAAGGGCAACAACCCCGAGGGGTTGAGCATGCGGCAGATGACGGGCAAGCCCGTCGCGCCGCCCCGCTCGTGGCGCTATGGCGATGAGCGGATCGCGGTGCTGGACGAGCATCAGGTCCACGCCGCGCTCGTCTTCCCGACGCTCTTCTCGGTCATCGAGAAGTGGCTGTCCTACAATCACGACTTCCTCAACGACACGCTGCACGCGCTCAACCAGTGGACCGCGGAGGAATGGGGCTTTGCCCGCGAGGGGCGGCTGTTCGCCGTGCCCGTCGTGTCGCTCGCCGACATCGACCGCGCGGTCGCCGAGACGGACTGGCTGATCAAGGAAGGCGCGCGCACCATCTGCATCCGTCCCTCCCCCGTGCCCGGCTATCGCGGCGGGCGCTCGATGGGGCTGAAGGATTTCGATCCTTTCTGGGCGCGCATTCAGGAAGCGGGGATCTTCGTCTCGATCCACGCCTCCAACTCGGACTATGACAATCTGATCACGATGTGGACGGGCGGCGCGGAATGGCTGCCGTTCGAATCCGATCCGTTCATCAACTGCCTGCGCATCATCGAGCGGGCGATCTCCGACACGATCGCCGCGATCATCTGCGGCGGCGTGTTCGACCGGTTTCCGCAGCTCCGCATCGTCAGCGTCGAGAATGGCGCCAAGTGGGTCATCCCGCTGATCGAGACGCTGCAGCACGTCTACGGCCAGATGCCGCACAAGTTCGCGCGCGATCCGGTGGAGGCATTCCACCGCAACGTCTTCGTGGCGCCCTTCGTCGAGGATTCGTTCGAGGAGCTGGCGCGCCACATGCAGGTTAACCGCATCCTGTTCGGCAGCGATTATCCGCATCCCGAAGGCACCGAGCGCCCGCTCGACTTCCTCAAGGAAATGACCTCTTTCGACATGGCGGCGAAGGAGCGCATCATGTCGGCGAACCTCAAGGGTCTGCTGGAAGGCGTGCGGGATTGAGCATGGACGTGATCGACCGCGTCGCGGAGACGCTGCGGACCAAGGCGGACGGGCCGGCCATCGAATATGCCGGTGCGTGGACCAGCTGGGGCGAGGTGGCGGCCTATGGCGACCAGGTCGGCGCGCTGCTCGATGCGGCGGGCTGCGCGCCCGACGCGCGGATCGGCGTGATCATCCGCAACCGCGCGGCGCATGCCGCGGCGGTGATCGGTCTGCTGGCGCATCGCCGCGCGGTCAGCTTCCTTTATCCCTTCCTGCCCGAGGCCGAGCTGGCGAAGCAGATCGAGGCGCTGGGCGCCGCGGCGATCGTCGCCGACATGGCCGACTGGCCGAAGCTGCGCGCCGCGGTCGAGGCGAATGGCGGCGCCGGCATCGCGCTCGGCGCCGACGTACGCACGCCGCCCCAGTTCGTGGAGGGGCTGGAGCGGACCCGCCGTGCGCCGGTGGGTGAGGATCATGGCGGCGTCGAGGTGCTCTCCAGCGGCACCACCGGCCCGCCCAAGCGCATCGCCATGCCGCTCGCCATCCTGGAGCGCGCGGTGCTGAGCGCGCCGGGGGGAGAGGCGGGATCGGTGCCGCCGGTGCAGATCAACGTCTGGCCGCTGGGCGGCGTCGGCGGCATGTGCCTGCTCACCGCCGCGGCGGCGACGGGCACGCCGCTCGTCCTGTTCGACCGCTTTTCGGTGGAGGAACTGGTGGAGGCGATCCGCCGTCACCGCCCGCCCACGATCGGCCTGCCGCCGACCGCGATCAGCATGATCCTCGATGCGAACGTGCCGCCCGAGGACATGGCGAGCATCAAGAGCGTGTCGGGCGGCTCCGCCTATCTCGACCCGGACGTGCAGGAGCGGTTCGAGCAGCGCTACGGCGCGACCATCCTGTGGGGCATGGGCGCGACCGAATTCTGCGGCACCATCGTCCGCTGGACGCCCGAGATGCGCGAGCGAGCGGGCAGCGCCAAGCGCGGCAGCACGGGCAAGGCGATGCCGGGCGTCGAGCTGCGCACGGTCGATCCGGACACGGGCGAGATCCAGCCGCCGGGGAAGGACGGGCTGCTGGAGGTACATTGCCCCGCGGTCCGGCCCGATTGGGTGCGCACCACCGATCTCGTCATGATCGACGATGATGGCTTCGTCTTCCACCGCGGCCGCGCGGACGGCGCGATCGTGCGCGGCGGCTTCAAGGTGCTGCCCGAGCGCGTCGTCGATGCGCTGCGGGCGCACCCGGCGGTGGCGGATGCCTCCGTCATCGGCATCGACGATGCCCGGCTCGGCGCGGTGCCCGTCGCGGCGGTGGAGCTGGTGCCGGGTCCGCCGCAGACCGACGAGGCCGCGCTGATGGACTATCTGCGCGAGCGGCTGCCCGCGATGCAGGTGCCGACGGAGCTGCGCATCGTCGATGCGCTGCCGCGCACCCCCTCGCTGAAGGTGAGTCTCACCGACGTGCGCAAGCTGTTCGAGCGCGTGGCGGCCTGATCGGCGCCGCTGCTCCTCCCCTGAAAGGACGAAGAATGACGGCATCCCTGTTCGGCCTGGACGGCAAGAAGGCGCTGATCGTCGGCGGTGGCCGCGGCATGGGTGAATCGAGCGCGCTGCTGCTGGCGCAGGCGGGCTGCGATGTCGCGGTGCTCGACAATGACGCGGGCCGCGCGGGCCATGTCGCCGATGCGGTGCGCGGCTGCGGGCGGCAGGGCTTCCCCATCGTCGCCGACATCCTCGACGAAGCGTCCGTCCGCCGCGCGGTGGACGAGGCGGAGGCGGCGCTCGGCGGGATCGACGTGCTGGTGACAATCGTCGGCCAGGCGTTGTTCAAGCCGCTGCTCGACGTGACGCTGGAGGAGTGGGATTTCGACCAGTCGCGCAACCTGCGCTATTTCTTCGTCACCGCGCGCGCGGTGGCGGCGGCGATGATCGCGCGGGGTCAGGGCGGTGCGCTCGTCTGCGTCGGCTCGGTCGATGGTGCGATCGGGGCGCCGGGCCATGCCGCCTACGGTGCGGCCAAGGCGGGGCTGATGCACCTCGTCAAGTCGATGGCGGGGGAATGGGGCCGCAGCGGCATCCGCGTCAATGCGGTGGCGCCCGGCAGCATCACCACGCCGCGCCTGCCCGAGACGGACCAGTCGCGCGCACTGATGGAGGCGAGCGTGCTGCCGATCGGCCGTGCCGGCACGACGGACGAGGTGGCGGGCGCGGTGCTGTTCCTCGCGTCCAAACTGGCGGGCTATGTCACGGGCCATACCGTGTTCGTCGATGGCGGCTGGATGGCGGCCAATCTGTTCGATCCGCGCGTGATGGCGGTGAAGAAGAGCAACGAATAGGGGCGCTCAGGCGGAGAGGAAGCGCATCACTTCGCCCACGAACGCGTCGAAGCGGTCGTGGTGGGGCCAGTGGCCTGCGCCCGCCATCTCCAGGTGCCGCGCGGCGGGCAGCGCCGCGCGCAGGCGGCCGGGCACGTCGGACGGCCAGCTTTCCTGCCCGTGGACCAGCAGCACGGGGCAGGTGATGGCGCGCCACAGCGCCTCCACCGCCGCCTCCGGCATGTCGGGATAGGGCCAGACGCGCAGCAGATTGTCGAACTTCCAGCTCCAGCGCCCATCCTCGCTGCGCACCGCGCCGTGCCGGGTGAGGTGCTGCGCCCGTTCGGGTGAGAGACGCGGATTTTCCGCGATCATGCGCGCCGCCGCCTCCGCCAGATCGTCATAGAGCCTGGGCGCGCGCGCGGCGGCATCCCGCTTCTGCTCGATCCACAGGCGCATCCGCACGTCGGCGGGCGTCGCATCGGTCGGCGCATCGACGCGGGGCGGCGCGCCCACCGCCTCCACCGCCACCAGCCGCGACACCTTGTCCGGATAGAGCCCTGCGAAGCGCAGCGCGATATGCGCGCCAAGCGAGTGGCCGACCATCGCCAGCGGCCTGTCCCCCAATTGGCGGACGAGCTGCGCCAGATCGTAGAGATAGGTGGCGAAATCGTAGCGGCCCTCGGGCGACCAGGCGCTGTCGCCATGGCCGCGCAGATCGAGCGCGACGACATGCCAGTCGGCCCGCAGCGCCTCGGCGGTCCAGTCCCAGCTGCGTGCATGGTCGCGGCTGCCATGGACGAGCAGCAATGTCGGCGCGGCCGCGTTGCCCCAGTCGACATAGCTCAGCCGCTGCCGCTGCGAGACGAAGCCAAACGAGGCGGGGCCGGGGCGCTCGTCCATCACCTCGGCCTGCCGCCGCTCAGTACCGCACCGTCGCGGTGACGCCGAACCGGCGATCCGGCCCCCACGCGATGGTGGAAAAGCCGAGCGCACCGAAATCGACGCCGCTGACGCGCTGCTTCTCGTCCAGCAGATTGTCGCCGAACACCTGCAAGGTCAGCTTCAGATCATCGCCGATCGCTATCTCCGACAACGTGGCGCGCGCGCCCAGCGTGTGCCAGGCGTTGCGGCGGATCAGCTCGTTGAACGGATTCACCCGGTCGAGCGGGAACAGGTAGGTTCCGCTCTGATAGGCATAGTCGACCCGCAGGTTAAGCTTTGCCTCGCCGAACTCCGCCGCATCCCAGCCGGCGCCGGCATTCCACGTCGTCTTGGGGACGTGCGCCAGATGCACCTCGTCCGCCACGTCGATGATCTGGTTGTTGGCCGGATTGACGAACAGATATTCCTTGTACTTCGGATGCACATAGCCGACCGCGCCGTTCAGCGTGAAGCGGTCGGTCAGCTGCGCCGTCGCCTCCAGCTCGAAGCCGCTGAAGGTCGCGCGGCCCGCATTCACCGTCTGCGTGCGGCCGCCATTGGTACCGCCGACGAATTGCGAGATCTGCAGATCCTTGTAGTCGGTGCGATAGACCGACGCGTTGAAGCGCAGCCGGCGATCGAACAGGTCCGCCTTGAAGCCCGCTTCATAGGCGACCGCCGTCTCCGGATCGTAGCTGTTGGGCACGCCCGCCCCGCCCGCATCGAAGCCGCCCGCACGATAGGCGCTGGAGATACGCGTATAGAGCAGCAGTTGCGGCGAGACGCGGTAATTGGCCGAGCCCAGCCAGTTGACGTCGCTCCAGTCGTTGCGGCCGACACCCGGCGTCTGCGCGACACCGTTGGAGAAATTGGCCTGCGCCAGCGACTTCTTGTCCTTGGTGTAGCGCAAGCCCCCGGTCAGCTCGAGCCCCGGCACGAAGCTCGGCTCGTAGGAGACCTGGCCGAAGGCCGCGTAGGATTTCGCCTTCTGCGTGTAATCGCGCACCGTCACCACGTTGCTGCCGCGCAGCACGCCGCCTGCCAGCGGTACCACCGCGGTCAGCCGTTGGATGGTGAAGCTGTCATAGCTCTGGTCGAAATAGAACAGGCCGAGGACATAGTTGAAGTCCGACACGGAGCCGGTCAGCTGGAATTCCTGCGTGAACTGGCGGTCGCGCGCCAGCACCTCGTCCGGATAGTCGAACAGATAGACGCGCGCGACGGTGCCGTTGAGCAGCCGGCCGAGCAGCGCGCCCTGCGCCGCATTGTTGACCGCCTGATCCTCGGAGAAGCGGCGATAGCCGGTGATCGACTTCAGCGACACCGCATCGCTCAGATCGTAGGACATGGTCAGCGCGCCGCCCCAGATCTCGCCCCGCCCGCGCGGCTGATCGGCGATGGCGACGTTCTTCAGGAACTTGTCCGTAACGACGAGCGGCGCGCCGCCGAGGCTTGCCGATTGCGAGAAATAGGCCAGCTGGTTCGGGTTCATCCCCGCCAGCTGCTGATAGATGGGCGCGTTGTGCGTGTTGGTGTAATCACCCTTCAGGTCGATGGTGAAGCCGGGCGCGGCATCGACATGGACGGCGGCGAACACCGAATCGGCGTTGCGCGCACCCGGATCGGCGCTGTTCGTCTTGATGCTGTTCTTGATGTAGCCGTCGCGCTGCTCGTGCGAATAGGCGAATTTGGCCGAAATGCCGCTCGTGCCGAGGACGCCGGTATCCAGCGTGGTGCGCGTGCGCAGCTGGTTGAACGTGCCGTAGGTCAGCTTCTCCTCGATCCCGAACGTCTCGTTCGGCTTCTTGGTGAAGATGTTGACCGCGCCGCCCACCGTATTGCGGCCGAACAGGGTGCCCTGCGGCCCGCGCAGCACCTCGATCCGCTCCAGCTCGACCAGGTCGAACGACAGCGCATTGGGGCGCGAGACGAGCACGCCGTCGACATAGGTGGCGACGGGATAATCGGACACGCCCGTCGCATCCGATCCGCCGACGCCGCGGATGTTGAACACGACGCCGCTGGTGGTCGGCCCCGCGGCGGGCGTGATGAAGACGGCGGGGGCGAGGCCGTTCAGCCGGTCGACGCTGGTGATGTCGCGCTGCTCGATCGTCGCGGCGGAAATGCCGGTGACGGACAGCGGCACGTTCTGCAGGCTTTCCGCCCGGCGCCGTGCGGTGACGACGATGTCGGCGATCCCGCTCTGCGTCGCGGCGTCGCTGTTGGGCGCGGCGTCGGCGGCGGGGGCGGCCATCGCCTCGGCCCCGGTCGGTGCCGGATCGGCCGTCTGCGCCAGCCCCGGCGACGCAAGTGCGAGCAGACTTGCCGAAACCAGCAACGACGCATTGTGCAGCACCATGAATCTCCCTCGGCGCGGGGCCGTTCCTGCGGCGCCGCTGGGCCGCACGCTTAGTAAAACCGGCCGCTTTGCGTCGGCCTGACGGCGGGGTTCCGCATATCCGGAACCGGCCGCGCAGCACGCCGCGTGCCGCCACCGTCCGGGGCATCGACAGCGCCCAAGAGGAGACCGCCAATGGCGACCGGACCAGCCCTGCGCACCGCGCTGATCGTGAACGAATGCCAGCGCGGCGTGATCGAACGCGGCGTGGGCGCCTTTGCCGGGCTGATCGACGAGGTGGAGGCGCGCGGGATCGTGCCGCGCATCGCCGCGCTCGCCGCCGCCTTCCGCGCTGCCGGCCAGCCGGTGGTGCACGCGCCCGTCGCCCACCGGGCCGACTTCGCCGACGTGCAGGCCAATACTCTGCTGGGCGCGATGGCGCGCAAGCATCGCCGCATGGTGGCCGGCAGCACGGAGGCGGCGTTCGTGTCCGCGCTTGAGCCGGCAGCGGAGGATATCGTCGTCGGGCGCTCCTCCGGGCTGATCGCGTTCAACGGCACTTCGCTCGATGCGGTGCTGCGGCGCATGGGCGTCGGCCGCGTCGTGCTGGCGGGTGTCTCCACCAACGTCGCGATCACGGGCTGCGCGATGGCGGCGGCGGATCTCGGCTATCACGTGCTGGTGGCGGAGGATTGCATCGCCGCATCCGACCCGGTGACGCACGCCACCATCGTCCGCGAGCAGCTGCGCATGATCGCCCGCATCGTCAGCGCGGACGAGGCGGCGGCAGCCCTCGTCGGCGGCGGCCAGGGCGATTGATCCGGCCACGATCCGCGCGCTTTCCGGATTGGCGGAAAACGGCGCGGAACAACGGCGAGTCGGCCGTTTGCGGGTCGCTTGCCGCCCGCTTTGCGCAGCGATAAGGTACGGCCAAATCGGCAAGCGACCGGTCGGGTGGGAAGAGGATCGGACCGAAATGGCAACCAGAACGGTTCCACAAGCGGACAATGCGCCCCGTTCCGGCGGGCGCAACGGCGTGAAATCATGCCTCCGCGCGCTGGACGTGATCGAATATTTTACCGGCCATGCGGTGCCCGCGCGCACCATCGACATCAGCGAGGCGCTAGGCATCCCGAACAGCAGCGCGGACGAGATCCTGCGCACGCTCGCCGCCTCCGGCTATCTTAGCTATAATCGCGTGACCAAGCGCTACGCCCCCTCCTACCGCCTCGTCGCGACCGTCCGCGGGATCGAGCATGGCTTTTTCGGCGGCGATTGCATCCACGATCTGCTGACCGACCTGCGCGTGGAAACCGGCGCCACCGTCTATCTGACGCTGCAGAACGATTGCTGGGTGCAGAGCGTGGCGGAGATCCGCGGATCGTGGCTCGCGCCGCGGGCGGAGCCGGATTACCCGACCGAGGTGATCCGCTACGATCATGATCGCTGGCGCCCGGGCACCAATTTCGCCGCCGCGATGCTGGCGCAGAAGTCCAACGTCGAGATCATGGAGCTGGCCACCCGCGCGCAGCAGATGGGCCTCGGGCCGAAGGGGCCGGCGCTGATGAAGAGCCTGGTCGATCATGTCGCGCGGACGCGGGCGCAGGGTTTCGCCATGTGCCGCCGCGGCGATTATGCGCCGGTCGACAGCATGGCGGTGCCGCTGCATATCCCGCACGCCGTCACGCCCTATGCGGTGGGTGTCGTCGGCGACACCTTGTTCACCGGCGACGGTGACGTGAAGCGAATGGCCTCCGCCATGCGCGGCGTCATCGCGCGCCACAGCGAGGCGCTGCACCGCATGCCCGCACGCAGCGCCGCCGGGATCCACTGATCCACCACGCTCCGGCGATGCAGGGGCTTTAGCGCGCGCCACTTGTTCTTGTGCCGAAGCTGCGCTCGAAGCGGCTAGCATCGACGCACAAGGCGCAGGAGAGTGGCGTGATCGACCAGAATGCGGAGCGGATCACGCGCAGCCACGTCGCGCTGATCGCGCTGCTGACCATCGTCGTCATGTTCGAGGGGTTCGACATCAGCGCGACCAGCGTCGTGCTGCCTTATCTCGGCAAGGAGTTCGGCGCGGAGCCGCCCGAACTCGGCCGCGCGCTCAGCCTGATCGCACTCGGCTCGATTGTGGCCTGGGCGACGGTGCGGCTGGGCGATCGCTTCGGCCGGCGCCCGATCCTGCTGTTCAGCGCCGCCGCCTTCTCGATCGGATCGCTGGCGACGGTGCTGGTGCAGGATGTCGCGGGCTATGTCGCGGTGCAGCTCGTCACGCGCATCTTCCTCGTGACCCAGATCGCCACCGCCTACGTGATCGTCAGCGAGACGCTGCCGCCGGCCGCGCGCGGGCGCGCCAACGGCCTGCTCGGCGCATTCGGCAGCTTCGGCGCGGCGCTGCCCTATTTGCTGCTCGCACCCGCGCTGGAGACGCCGCTCGGCTGGCGCATGCTGTTCGTCATCGGCGCGGTGCCGCTTCTCACCCTGCCCTTCCTGTGGGCGTGGCTGCGCGAGACGCCCGTGTGGCTGGCGGCGCGTGCCTCGGGCGCTCCGCGCCTGTCCGCGCTGGAGGAGCTGCGCCAGCTGACCGCGCCGGGCCTTCGCCGCAACGCGCTGACCATGACCCTTCTATGGCTGATCGTGAACTTCGCCAGCTCCGTCTCCGCCCTCTTCTTCACGCTCTACGTCGTGAAAGAGCGGGGCTGGGCGGCGACCGACTTCGCGCTGATCGCACCGATCGGGCTGATGGGCGCGTTCGTCGGCTATGCCGGCGCCGGCTGGCTGATGGACCGGATCGGCCGCCGCTGGACGCTGACGCTCTACATGGGCGCTTTGGGCGCGCTGACGATGCTCTGCTACACCGCGACCGGCTGGTGGACGGTGGCGGGCGCCTTCCTCGGCATCCAGGCGGTGATCGGCGTGTGGGTCGTCGCCTACACGCTCAATTCGGAGCTGTTCCCGACCCACCTGCGCGCCGCCGCCAATGGCTGGTGCCACAATCTGCTGGCGCGCTGGGGCGTGGTGATCGCCCCCTTCGTGCTCGGCGCGCTGACCGCGCGAATGGGCGCGATCGGCCCCGCGGCGACTGCGCTGGGGGCGGTGGCGTGGGCGGCGATCCCTGTCGCCTGGCTGCTGCTGCCCGAAACGCGCGGGCGGCGGCTGGACGAGCCTGCCGCCGCCTGAGCGAAGCCCATACCTTGCTGCCGTTCGTGCTGAGCTTGTCGAAGCATCGCCCTTTCTCCGCTCCGAAGAAGAACGGCCCTTCGACAGGCTCAGGGCGAACGGGTTAGCTCAATTCGCGCTCGCCGCGCTCCGCCCCGCCTGCCGGCCGAAGAAGGTGCAGTCGGCCAGACTCATGCCCGAACTGTAACCATGGCCCGAGCGCGGCAGGCCCGACGTCGCCCGCCCCGCGGCGAACAGGCCGGGCACCGGCTCGCCCCCGCGATCCAGCACATGGCCGGTCGGCAGCGTGGACAGGCCACCGAGCGTGAAGAAGGAGAAATAACTCTCGCGGAAATTGAGCTCCAGCGCGGCGAACGGCCCCTCGGTCAGGGGTTTGAGCCACTGCGGATGCTTGCGGAACACCGGATCGTGCCCCTCCGCGGCATAGCGGTTGAAGGTGTGGACGGTGGCGGCCAGCGTCGCCTCGGGCAGGCCGAGCTCGCGCTCCACCTCCTCCCACGTGTCGCCGACGGCGGCGATCGAGATGCGGGCAAGCTCGATCGGCTGGCTGAAGATCGAATTGTCGACCAGCAGCCACACCTTGTCGCCCGGCTGGTCCACCATCGTCCGGCTGACGCGGCCGTGATAGCAATCCTCGTTGATGAAGCGGTTGCCCGCCTCGTTGACGAAGATGCCCTTCACGAAATCGGGCGGCATGATCCATGGGCAGGTGGTGAAGAATTCGTCCATGTGGATCGCATCGCCGCCGGCACCGATGCCCATTAGGATGCCCGAGCCATTGTCATTCTCGCCGATCGGGTCGGACAGCTTCATCGTGCCGGGCGCATAGCGGCGGAGCATATCCTCGTTCATCGCGAAGCCGCCTGTCGCGAGCACGACGCCGCGATGCGCGCGGACATGGACCGGCCGGTTGTCGATCCTGACGACCAAGCCGACGACGCGCTCGCCCTCGACGATCAGGCTCTGCGCCTTGGCATCGACGCGCACGTCCACCCCTGCGTCGCGCACGCGCGCCTCGAGGATGTCGACCAGCTTGCGCCCGCCGCCCCAGCCTTCCCACTGGATGACGTGGCCGCGCGGCGCGGGCTTGGCATTCGCCGAATAGGGCCATGCCTCCTCGCTGCCCGACCAGATCAAGGTGTCGTCGGTGGCCGGCTCGATGATCTTGCCGGGGACGAACGTGCCCTTGTAGGGGACACCCTGTGCCTTCAGCCATTCGAAGTGGGCGAGGCTGTTCTCGGCATACATGTCGCACTTGGCGGCATCCGCATCGGGGCCGCCCGCCATCTTCAGATAGGTGGCCAGCGCCTCGACGCTGTCGTCGAAGCCCGCCGCTTTCTGCACGTCGGTGCCGCCGCCGATATAGATTTCGCCGCCCGACAGGGCCGAGGCGCCGCCGCTGCCCGATCCGGCCTCGAACAGGGTGACGCGGGCGCCCGCGCGCGCCGCCTCAAGCGCCGCGCACGCGCCGGACGCGCCAAAGCCGACCACCGCCACGTCGCACTCGATATCCCATGCCGGCACGTTCTCGGCCAGCAATGGCCGGTGCAGGGTTCCACGCGCCACTCGATCCTCCCGCTCATGCGCCTCCGGGCGCTTCTCACGGGTTGTCATGCCGAACGACCACGAGTTGCGCAACAGCGCGCCTATGCAGGTGCGCATTCTGTCGGCGGCGTTACGATCAGTCGAGCTCGAACAGGCTGACCGGCCCCTCCACCACGCCGACCTGCGCGACATAGCGGCCCCATGCCGCGATCAACTCGGCGAGCAGCGCCGGCTCGTCCGCCGCCCGGTCCTGCGTCTCGCCCGGATCGGCCGCGAGATCGTAGAGCTGCCAGGCGGCAGTGCCTTCGGGGGTGCGCAGCCACACCGCCTTCCACCGGTCCCGCCGGATGGCGCGGCGGCCGAACAGCTCCCAGCCCGTCTCCGCATCCGCCGGGTGGATCGCGGCCGCAGCGTCCCCCAGGTGGCGCCTCAGCGAGCGGCCGCGCATCGGCTCCACCGCGCGGCCGGCCCATGCGGGCGGGTGCGCGACGCCGGCGAGATCGAGGATCGTCGCCGCGACATCCATCGCAGTCGAGAAAGCGTGGCTGATGCCGGTGCGCACGCCCGGCCCGCTGACGAAGAAGGGCACGCGGATGCCGCCCTCGGTCGGGAAGGATTTGTGCAGCCGCGACGGTGCGGTTGCCGCCTGCGCCCAACGCGGGCCATACCAGATGCAGCTGCTGGCATTGCCGAGATTGTCGACGCTGTTGTCGAAATTCTCGGCGATCTGCCGCTCGATCAGCGCGCCGACGATCGGCATCGCCTCCACCATCGCCCCCTCCGCGCCATTGTCGGAGAGGAACAGGATGATCGTGTCGCTGAGCCCGCCATCCTCGCGCAGCTGATCGATGACGCGGCCGACATTCCAGTCCATCCGGTCGACCATGCCGGCGTAGACCTCCATCGCGCGGGCCGACCAGGCGCGGTCCTCGTGCGACAGATCGTGCCACGCCTCGCCGCCGACGAACGGGTGGACGGGCACGTCCGCGGGCACCAGCCCTTCGGCGCGCAGCCGCGCCAGCCGCTCCTCGCGCAGCGCCTCGGGCCCGGCATCGTAGCGGCCGCGATAGGGCAGGATGCTCTCTCGCGGCGCCTGCAGGGGCCAGTGCGGTGCGCTGAAGGGCAGATAGGCGAAGAAGGGCCGGTCGCGCGGCCGCTCCTTCAGATAGCCGACCAGCCGTTCGGCGAAGTAATCGGACGAGTAGAAATCGTCCGGCAGCCGCCCGACGCGCGCGCCATCCTCCTCATAGACGGTCTGCACCGCGGAAAAGGCGTCCGCCCCCTCGCCGGCAAAGTGGCTCGATCCCGCGGGCAGCAGCGCGAAGGAGCGTTCGAACCCGCGCGCGGCGGGCACGCTCTCCGCCGTGTCGCCGAGATGCCATTTGCCCGACAAGAGCGTGTGCCAGCCGGCATCGCGCAGGAGCTCGGTCACCGTCACGACGCGGTCATTGAGGTGTCCTTCATAGCCCGGCGCGCCGGCAAAGCCCGGTGCCGCCACCTCCAGCATCGTGCCGATGCCTGCCAGATGCGGGTCGGTGCCCGTCATCAGCATCGCCCGCGTCGGCGAGCAGGCGGGGGCGGAGTGGAAGTCGGTGAAACGCAGCCCGCCGCGCGCCAACGCGTCGAGCCGCGGCGTGGCAATCTCGCCCCCGAAGGCACCGAGATCGGAGAAGCCGAGATCGTCCGCGACGATCAGCAGGATATTGGGTCGCGTCATGCTCAGATCGTCCAGCGCAGCGTCAGGCCATAGGTGCGCGGATCGCCCAGGATCGCGCTCGACTGGCCCGTGTTGAAGGCCGAGGCGTTGATGATGCTGTAATAATCCTCGTCGAACAGGTTGCGCGCGAAGATGGACAGATCCCACCCTGCGGCAGCATCGCGCAGGCCGATGCGCGCATTGACGACGTCATAGCTCGGCGCCAGCGAGTCCGCCGCCAGGTTGAAGCTGGTGAAGAAGCTGGAGCGATGCTGCCAGTCGGCATTCAGATAGGCCTGCCGCTCCGCCCCCACGTCTGCGGCATATTCGCCGCCGCCGCTGAACGACCATTTCGACACGCCCGGCAGGCGCCGTCCGGAAAGGTCGCAGACGGTGCGCAGGCCGAGATATTCAACCGGGCACGGTGCACCCGTGAAGCTGCGATAGGTCGCGTCCGTATAAGCGGCCGATCCGAACAGGCTGAGGCCGCGGAGCGGCCGCACGCTCGCGTCCAGCTCCACGCCGCGCGACCGGACGGTGCCGACATTGGCGATATAGGCGGTCTGCGCCACCGCCAGATCGATCTGCTGGCTCTGATAATTGCGCACGCGCTGGTCGAACGCGGCGAGGTTGAGCGTCAGGCGCCGGTCGAACAGCTGCGTCTTCAGGCCGGCCTCGATGCTGCGCACCTTTTCCGGATCGATCACCTTGGGCGCGGCGGTGGCGTTGAGGTTGAGCCCGCCCGATTTGAAGCCGCGCGCATAGGTGGCGTAGGCGAGAATGGCCGCCGTCGGCGTCCACGACAGGGTCGCGCGGCCGGACAGGTTGTTCTCCGTCGTCTCGGGCTCGAACGCCGGGATGTTGGGGGCGAAGCTGTTGCGGATCGCCTGCGCGCCGAGCGCGATCTGTGCGGCCGTCAGCGCCGGCCCGCGCTGCACCTGCGCGAAGGCGCCGTCCTTCTTTTCGCGCGTGTAGCGCAGGCCCCCGGTCAGGTCGATCGTGGGCGTGGCGTGCCACGTCGCCTCGCCGAACGCGGCATAGCTGCGCGTCCGCGCGGTGGCGCTGCCGTCGGCGAACAGGCCGTTCAGCGCCGCCTGGCCGGCGGCCGAGGGCGTCGTGCCGCCCGGCGTCGCGGGTCCGAGGATCCACAGCGCGGCATCGCGGCCGTAGATGGTGAAGAAGCGGTCGTCGATGCGCTGATGGAAGTAATAAAGCCCTGCCACATAATCGACCGTGTTGCGGCCATTGGAGGCGATGCGCAGTTCCTCACTGAACTGCTTCTGATCCTCGTCGACGCCCGCATTCTCAAAGATGTCGAGGCCGATGATGTCGCCGTCAGTGTTCGGGCGATACTTCGTCTTGCGCCAGCCGGTGACGGAGGTGATCGTCGCCGGGCCGAGATCCCAGTCGGCGATGCCCGTCGCGCCATAGGTCTTCATCGCGACATCGAACCGCCGGTTCGTCTCCAGCCGCCGCGCGAAGGGATCGACCGGCAGCGGCGCATAACCGAAGCGCGCGACGCGCTGGACGAAGTTGTTCGGCAGCGGCGTGCCGTCGATCCGCGTGGTGCGGATCGTCGTCGTCGGGCCGGAGCAACATTCCTGATCGAGATCGCTGTAATCGGCGATCAGGCGCAGCTTGAACGCCTCGCTCGGGCGGAACAGCAATTGGGCGCGCGCGCCCTTGCTGTGCAGATCGTGGACGCGCCGGCCGCTCGGCTCCACCGTCTGGAAGCCCCGCTCGCGCACCGTGTCGCTCACCGTCACGCGGAGCGCCACCGTGTCGCTGAGCGGCGTCGTGCCCGTCGCACGCGCCTGGACCGAGCGGTAATTGCCGACGCTCACCTCGCCGCGCAGCGACGGCTCAAAGGCAGGCTCGGCCGTCGTGATGTTGATCGCACCCGCGGTGGTATTCTTGCCGAACAAAGTGCCCTGCGGCCCGCGCAGCACCTCGACCCGTTCTAGGTCATAGAGGTCGAACGCGGTCTGCGCCGGGCGGCTGAGCAGCACCTGATCGACATAGACGCCCACGCCATATTCGAGGCCGAGGCTGGCAAAAGCGGGCGTGGCGCCGAGGCCGCGAATGTTGATGTTGGTCTGGCGCGGATTGGTCGCGGTCAGCTGCAGGCTGGGGGCGAGCTGCGCCACCTGCGTCAGCCCGATCGCGCCGGGGGTGAGCACCTGCGCGGAGGAGAGCGCGGTCAGCGCGATCGGCACGCTCTGCGCGGTCTCGGCGCGGCGGCGCGCGGTGACGACGATGTCCTGCGGGTCGGCAGCCTCTGCCGCGGCGGCCGGCGTCTCCTGCGCGCTCACCGGTGCGGCGAGCGCGGCGAGCGCCAGGATCGGGCCGGATGCGCGTGCCTTCATCATCTTCCCCCTTGTCTACTATGATGGTGGGGTTTTAAGCAGATGCTCCGCAGCGTCGATAGTAGATGTGGTTGGAAGCCCCCAAGCAAAGCCGCACGATGCGTCCGTAAACATGCTCGTCCCGCGCGATTACGCGCGTTCCGCAGGGTTATTGCCCGACGGGCAGGCCGAAGCCGCGCAGCGTACGCGCAACGATATCGCGCGCCACCTCGGCCACGCAGTGTTTCTGCTCGGGCCCGCCGCAGGCCGATCGCATCCACGACCAGCCCATCGCCGCCTCCAGCAGCGCGAAGGCCATCGCCTCCGGATCGTCGCACACCGGCCCGTCGATCGCGGCCTCGGCGATGCCGCGCCGCACCACCTCGACATGGCGCAGCACCGCGCGATCGAAGTAGATCTGCGCCAGTTCCGGGAATTGCGCCCGCGCGACCAGCATCATCGTGTTGAAGCCGGCGACGTCGGGATCGGCCATGCTCTCGATCGCGGCGCGGACGTGATGCTCCAGCCGCCCCGTCAGGCCCTGCGGCAGCTCCGCATCCCGCCGCGCCGCACGCGCGGACCAGACGCGCACGCGATCCTCCACCACCGCGGCGAACAGGTCGGCCTTGGACGGATAGCGCGCATAGAGCGTGCCCTTGGAGACGGCCGCTTGCGCCGCGATCGCCTCCATCGCCGTCGCGCCATAGCCATGTTCGAGGAACATGGCGTGCGCCGTTTCCACCACCTGCCGGTCGATCGCCTCGGCGCGCTCGCGCGTCGGCCGCCCGCGGCGACCGCGTATCACCGGCTCTGCGGCGGCGCTGGCGAGAAGCTGGCTTGGCACCGTTTCACCTTACGCCCCCCGGGGCCGGACGCAACCGCCGCGACAAGGCGGTTCTCAGCCCGACACGGTGTAGCCGCCGTCCACCGCCAGCGTCTGCCCGGTGATCCACGCGGCGGCCGGGCTGGAGAGGAACAGGATCGCCGACGCGATGTCGTCGGGCTCGCCCAGGCGGCCGAGCGGGGTGCGCGCCAGCGTCGGCGCGGTCCATGCTTCCTGCGCGAAGGTGCCCGCCGTCATGCCGCTGCGCGTCAGCCCCGCCGCCACCGCATTGACGCGGATGCCGTCCGCCCCCCACGCCGCCGCCAGCGTGCGCGTGAGGCCGACCAGCCCCGTCTTCGCCGCGCCATAGCCGGGCACGATGGGGATGCCGAAATAGCTGCTCATCGACGCGATGCCGACCACCGCCGCGCCGCCCGCCCACTGACTCGCGCGCAGCGCATCGCGGCACTGCCGCGTCATGCGGAAAGCGCCGACCAGCAGCATGTTGACCGCGCGCGCGAACACCTCCGGCTCATATTCATCGAGGCCGAGGCTGGGCAGCGCGATGCCCGCATTGTTGACGAGGATGTCGAGCGAGGGGCACGCCGCCGCCGCTGCGTCGATGCTGGCGCCGTCCTCCACGTCGAGTTGCAGGTAGCGATAGCCGGCAAGGTCTGCATCATAGTCCGCCGCGCCGCCGCGCGTGCCGGTGATCGTCACCTCCGCGCCCGCCGCCCGGTAGGCCGCTGCCGCCGCCGCACCGATGCCGCTGGTGCCGCCCGTCACCAGCACGCGCGCGCCGGTGAAATCCCATGTCGGCCCGGTCATACCCGCTCCACCTCCACCCAGGCGCCGTCAGCCGAGGAGCGGCGCGCCGCATCCAGCACCGCCTGACCCTCGGCGGCGTCGCGGAACGTGCCCGCGCGCTCGGGGATGGCGGGCTCCCGCTCCTCGATCCGCGCCTTCGCCTCGGCGAACAGGCGCGCATAGGGGGCCACGTCGAAGCCGGACGTGTGCCAGCGATCCATCTCCGTCTGGATCAGCTCGGCATGGGGGAAGGGCGTCGGCGGCGGATTGACGAGGTCGGCGGGCGTCTCAACCCGCTCGGCCTTGCCGCCGCGCTCGATCCACACCTCTTCGGGCTCGCCATAGGCCGCGCCGCTCTGGATCCACGCCGCGCCGCCGGTGCCGACCAGCTTGGTCGCCATGACGAGCGGCCCCGGCGCCGCCATCGCCGCGACGAGCAGCCCCTTGGCGCCGCTCTCCGTCACGAACTGGAGCGTGTAGCTGTCGTCCGCGGTCATCTGCGGGCGGCCGGGGGCGAGCGTCTGGAGCACCGCGCTCACCCGCTCGATCCGGCCGAGCGCCGACTGCACCTGGTCGATCATGTGGCTGCCGAATGCGCCGAGAAAGCCGCCGCCCTGGCCCGCATCCTCCCACCATTCGGCCAGCGGCTCGTCCGGGTCCTGCAGCCCCGGCTGGTGATAGATGCGCAGGAAGCTGAGCGGATCGCCGATGCGCCCGTCTTTCACCACGCGGCGGAGCAGCGCCTGCGCGCTGTCGAAGCGGAATTCGGCGCCGAGCAGGTGGACGATCCCCGCCGCCTCCGCCGCCGCCAGCATTTCGCGCGCCTGGGCCAGATCGCGCGCGAACGGCTTTTCGCAGACGACGTGGCGGCCCGCCGCAATCGCCTCCATCACCGCCGGATAATGCGCATGCGGCGGCGTGGCGACGGTGACAAGGCGGATCGCCGGATCGTCCAGCGCATCGCCCAGCCGGTTCACCGCACGGGGAATACCCAGCGGCGCGGCGCGCGCCTGCGTCTTGGCCAGATCGCGGCCGACGATGGCGCGCACCTCCAGCCCCGCCTCGCGCAGCGCGCGCACATGCGCGAACAGGCCGAAGCCCGTCCCCACCACCACCGCGCCGATTGGCTCACTCATGCCATTCCCCTTGCTTGCCCGAGCAGCGCGCGCGCCGCCCTCATCCATTGGTCCGCCGTCTCGCCGATCGGCGTGCCCGCCTGCCCGGCGCGGAACACCTCCACCCCGATCGGCGCGGTGCTGCCGATCGCGTCCAGCGTGCGGACGAAGCCCAAAAGGTCGAAATCGCCCTCCCCGGGCAGCAGCCGCGCATTCATCGTCTCGCGCAGCAGGTCGTCCGCGGGCGTGGCGGGCGCGTCGTTGATCTGCACCGTGTGAATGCGCCCCGGCGGGATCGCGGCGAGATCCGCGAGCGTCGATCCGCCGCGAAAGAGATGCCATGTATCGACGGTCAGCCCGCCATTGGCGCGGCCCGCCGCCTCGACGATCCGCGCCGCGCCGTGCACCGACTTGATGTTGCCGGGCGGCAGCGCCTCGATCTGCGCCTTCAGGCCATGCTCGGCGGCGAGATCGCACACCCGCGCGAACGCCGCCGCCGCCTCGTCGAGTGAGGGCGCGGCCGTCCCCATCATCTCGACGACGACGACCGAGGGCGCCCCGATCCGCGCCGCCGCCGCGATCACCCGCTCGGGCGTCAGCGTCTGCAGCAGGTCGTTCATCGGGCTGCGCACCGCCTGATCGTGCGACGGCAGCCAGCAGGCGATGCAATCCACCTCGCGTACCGCCAGCCCCGCATCCGCGATGCGGGCAGCGATCTCGGCGGCGGGCATGCCCGCCTCCTCCAGCCGCCATATGTCGCCCGGCAGCAGCGAGATGCCGGCAAAGCCCGCCGCCGCGACGGGACCGAGCCGGTCGAGCAGCGGCACGTCGTCGCGCGGGGGCGAGCAGAAGACGAGATCGGCGGGGCCGAGTGCGTCAGCCACGGAAGTTCAGCTCCAGCAGGATGCCGTTCGCTTCCGCCACGAACAATTGCGTCAGGCCGATCTGCGGAATGTCGTTCAGCGTGTAAGCGTGGCCCCCTGCCGCCAGCCGTTCTCGCATGCCGGCCAGATCGTCGCACTCCAGCGCGACATGGTGGACCGCGCCGCCCCCGTGCGCCGCGGCGAAGGGGTGCGCGCCGTCGCTCGGATAGGTCGCTCTCACCGGGCCGATGTGGATGATCGGGCGATCCGCCGGATCGTAGATCCAGCACGCCGCCTCGATCGTCTTCACGCCCGGTGCGGGTGCGGCGCGCAGGCCCAGCACGTCGCGGAAGAAGGCCGCGGTGCCGGGCACGTCGGCGGTGCGGATGTTGACATGGTCGAGCGCAAGGACGGCCATCGCGCTCAATCCACGAACTGGCCGGTGTCGACCGCGCGGTGCGCCGCCAGCACGTCATTGTCGCCCCGCTCCAGCGCGGCGAGCGGCACGCGCCACAGCTTCACCGGCGGCGTCGTCTCGGTGCGGACGAAGCGCAGGCCCCAGATGCCCTTGTCGTGCCCGAAGCTGTTGATCCAGTTGCCACCGATGCCGGGATCCCGCTCGGCGATGACGATGCGCACGCGCCCATCGGGTTCGGCGACATGCGCGTAATTGTTCACCCAGCCATTGCCGTCCTCGAACGTGTCGAGATTTTCCTGCCACATGTTGCACAGCTGGAAGTTCCAGTACTCGCACGGCGGCGGCGTGAATTCGAGCACCAGAACCTCGTCCAGCGGCTTCTCCCACCCGCCGAAGGCGACGTGGCGATCGGGCACGCCGCCATTGGAGAGATATTGCGCGCGGCTATAATCCAGCCGGTTCAGCTTGCTCGCGAAATTGCCCTGGTTGCCCTGCCACCAGTTGCGCACCAGCTCCGCATAGCCGAGCACCGCCTGCCCCGCCCAGGCAAGGTTGTTCGCCATCAGCTCGGGGGTGAGCGGAACGGGGGGCGCATGGTCGATCCGCTCGATCGTCATGGCGGGCGCCACTTCGGTCGCGCGGTCGCTCCAGACCAGGCGGATGAGGATGCAGTTGGTGTCGGGCGCAAGCTTCAGCCACGCGCTTCCGGGGCCGGGATCGTTCTGCGACAGGATCACCTCAAACGATCCGTCGTCCGCCACCGCAATCTGCTGGCTGCCGAGAAAGCCCTGCGTCTTCAGGTTGGACGGATCGAACGCCTTGAGGCCGGCCAAACCCTCCGCCGCCCAGTCGCGCGAACCGGGATCGGCGGGGGCGGGGGCGGACAGCACCGCCATGACGAAATAGGGGATGGTGCCGCGCGTGCCGGTGATGCGGTAATCGCGCGCCTCGTCGAACTGGCACATCAGGTGATCTTGATCCACCGTCTGCACGTTGATCGACTGGCGCCACACCATGTCGCGCAGCCGCGGCCGCGTCGGCTCGCCATTCTCCACCAGCCGCTCGAAGCTGGATCGCGCGAGGCGGGTGAGGAAGCGATAATATTCGGCGCGGTCGAGATCGGACGGCGCATCGCCGAACGTGTCGAGATGGCGTCCCGCCACCTTCAGCACCTCGCAGAAATCCTCCCACGCAGCGCCCGAGAGCAGGCGTTCGGCGGCTTGCGTCATGTCAATCCTCCCGGGCGACAGGGAAACGGTCGTAATAAAAGGCGAAGCGCTGGCGGAGCGCAGCCACGTCCACGCCGAACACGCCTTCGAGGTCGTAGATCACGCGGCCGTGCAGGTTGCGCGGATTCTCGGCGAGATAGCCGAGCAGCGCGGCTTCCGCTTCCGCCGTCAGGTCCAGCCCCGCCAGATCATAGACGCGGCGCAGCACGCCTTCCTGATCGGCCATATATTGGTGAAACAGGATGTCGATCGACTGCTCCGGCCCCCACGCATCCCGCTCTGCGATGCAGGCGCGCAGCAGCCGCTCGATCCGCGCCGCCCAGTGCCGCGCGAGGCCTGGTGGATCGGTCGGATCGCGGCGGATGCGGTCGCCATAGCCGAGCATCGTCGTCAGCGAGCGCAGCACCGCCACCGGATCGCGGTGCGTGACGACCAGGGTCGCGTCGGGAAACGCCGCCTTCAGCGCAGCCAGATTCTCCATATGCTGCGGCGATTTCAGCAGCCACCGGCCCTTGCCGCCGCGAAACCAGCTGAGCACCTGCAGCACCTTCTTCTCGTAAAAGTAGCTGTCGGTCCGGTCGCGCGAGAAATAATCGTCGATCCAGCGGGGAATGCGCGTCTGGAACTCCCAGCTATAGCAGGCGAGATCCATGTAGAGCAGCTCGTTATCCTCATGGATCGACGCCGCATCCATGCCGTGCATCGCCGCCATGTGCGGCAGCATCGCCTCGAAGTGCCCCCAGAATTCGGCTGAGCGCTGCTCGCGCGGATCGGGGCCGTCCGCAGGCGGCGGGGCGGCAGGCACCGGCTCCTCCGATTCCCACAGGGTGAGCGAATGGAGCCGCGTGTCGCGCGCCAGCCAGTTGACCAGGTGTGTCGTGCCGGAGCGCGGCAGGCCGGCGATGATGATCGGACGGTCGATCCGGATGTCGAGGATCTCGGGGTGGCGCTTCACCAGATCCTCGATCCGCAGGCGATTGGCCATGACGCGGATGGCATGATCGAGGATCGTGATCCGCCCGCCACGCGTCAGCCCCTCGTCCTCGCGCAGCGCCTGCACCAGCACGTTCAAGCGATGGCGAAGCGGGCCCTCGTCGCCGAAATCGCTCAAGGCAGTCGCGGCGCGCGCGGCGGCGAGGATGCCGTCCGCGTCGATCTCCGCATCGAACGCCGCCGGACCTTCGCGGGCGGCGGCAATGGCGGGCGTGATGCGCGGATCGGCGAGATCGTCGATCAGGATGTCGGGCGCGCTCATGCCGGTTCCCCGTCGAAGTGCAGCATCACCTTGGCGGAGCGGTCGGCATCGCCCGCCACCGCAATCGCTTCGTCGAACCGGTCGAAGGCGAAGCGGTGGCTGACCATCGGCGCCAGATCGACCTTGCCCTCGCCGATCATCGCCAGCGCCTCGCCAAACTCGTCCGCCCGGTCGAGCGCGATGGAGCCCGTCAGCATGATCTCGTTCGCCATCACCTTCCACAGGTCGATCGGCGCGGGCTTCTTGTAGAGCGCGATCACGCTGATCCGCGCGCGCAGCTTGGCGACCGCGATCACGTCCGTCAGCAAGGGTGCCGCCCCCGCCGCATCGACGAACAGATCGGTGCCGACGAAGCGCGTGCCGAACCGCTCGCCCTCCCCGTGCAGGCCCGCCAGCGCATCGGCGAGGTCCGTCTCCGCCGTGTTGACCGCCAGCGTCGCGCCGAGCGCCAGCGCGCGGTCAAGACGGCTCTGCACCCGGTCGACGATCGCGATGTCCCGCATTCCCAGATGCCGCAGCATCGCCACCGCGCACAGGCCGATCGGCCCCGCGCCCAGCACCGCCACCTTGTCGCCGGGCTTGGCGTCCACCATGCGAAGCCCGTGCAGCGCCACCGACAACGGCTCGGCCAGCGCCCCCTGCTCGTCGCTGACATGATCCGGCAGCGCGAACAGAGTGGAGCCGAGCGCCGCCGCCTGCACGCGGATCAGCGGCGCCATCGCGCCATCGGGTCCGCCCCCGCCGATGAAGCCCGCATCGGGATTGACCGCGATTCGCAGGCCCGGCTCGACGCCATCCACGCCCGGCCCGACCGCCTCGACGACGCCGGCGAACTCATGCCCCAGCGTCAGCGGCTCGGCGAGCGGCACGCCGCCGCCGAGGCCGCCTGCGGCGATATAGCCGAGATCGCTGCCGCAGATGCCGCAGGCACGCACGCGCACCAGCACGTCCCCTGCCCCGATCGCCGGCACGGGCACCGCGTCGACGCTGACGCTGCCCGGTCCGTGCACCCGTGCGCTCCGCATCACGCGCATGCCACCCCTCCGACCATTCTTCTTGTCGTAGCGGATCATGCCGCCATCGACGCGGATCGACCAGTGCTGGCGATGTCGCATCTGTGCTGTTATCGCGTGGCTGTGATCCAGACGCTCCCGGCTTCCGGCACATCGGCCGCACCGCCTTTGTGGCAGGTGGAGGCGCTGGCGGAGGTCGCCACCGCGCGGATCGAGCTGCGCCGCTACCAGCTGCCCCGCCCCAGCGCGATGCACGAGCTCGATCCCGCGCCGATCTTCTCCGCGGTGGAGCCGCGGGCGGGGGGCGCGCGCGGCATCGTCCGGTTCGAGGGCGCGCAGCCGCACCCCGTCGGGCGGCTGATGTTGCGGCCGGGCGGCGTGCCGATGCATTCGCGCGGCGATGGCGGCGCGCTCACCATCATGACCTGCCGGTTCGATCCGGCCTTCTTTGCGCGCGCGGTGCCGCAGGAGGATTGGGACGATGCGCGCCTGCGCCGGTGCGCGGCGATCGAGTCGCGCGGGGTCGGCGATGCGGCGGCGCGGCTGCTGGCGGAGCTGCGGACGCCGGGCTTCGCCGGTGCCCTCGCCATCGAGGCGCTGGTGCAGCTGCTGGCGGTGGAGATCGGGCGCGTCTTCCACCCGCCGGCGCCTCAACGGGTGACAGGCGGCCTCGCCGGCTGGCAGCTCCGCCGCATTGAGGCGCGGCTGGCCGACGCCGCGGGGGACTGGCCGACGACGACCGAGCTGGCGGCGCTCTGCGGCATCAGCCGCTCGCACCTGTCGCGCGCCTTCGCCGCGACCACGGGCACGACGCTCGCTGCGCACGGCGCGGCCCTCCGCATCCGCCAGGCGCGCGCGCTGCTGACGCACACCGACTTGCCGCTCGCCGCCATCGCCCACCGCCTCGGCTTCGCCACGCCCAGCGCCTTCGGCGCCGCCTTCCGCCGCGCGACGGGGATGACGCCGGCAATGCTGCGGCGTGGAGGGATTTAGACGATTTCCATCATGGCTACGTTGGCTGCCGTCCGCGACCGGCCCTTTACGTGCCTTGCCGTTTAGCTATCTTCCGGGGAATCTGTGGTCACGGCGCTGATCGGATCGTCCAGCAGCGACATCGGGGACGAAGTCATGATCGAAGCTGCTTGGGCCGGAATCGCTGCTCTCGCCACAACGGCCGCATCGACGCCGACAGCGCCCTCCTTCTGCCAGCGCATGGCAGCCGAACTGCCGATGAAGGAAAAGCGCGTGGACGGAACCCGTCGTGCGTTCGACATGCAGACGATGACCGTCGGGCAGCGTTGGTTGACCGGTGGCAGCACGTTTTTCAGCATGAAATTGGAGCCGGTCGACGACACACCGGATGAACAGCAGCGTCTGAAAACGATGTGCCCGGGTGCGGCTTGCACAATGGAAGGCCCTCTGCGCTTCACATTGGGGTTGAAGGATGGCACCGCCCATAGCTTCGTGGCCGGGCCGAACGAGCGCATGCGCGTCGAGATGGTAGGAACCCGGATCCGCTGTTCCGACCTGTAGCTATCGCGATCGAGCGTTCGCGTGCGGGGGATCGGGCGAGTTCAGGCTGACCCCGGTCCGCCTTTCAGCGCTGCCGCGATCTTCACGGCCTGATCCCTATCCCGCCAGGATCATCTCCGCCGCCTTTTCCGCCACCATCATCACCGGCACGTTGGTGTTGCCGCCCGGCACGCGCGGCATCACCGATGCGTCCACCACGCGCAAGGCCGCAACGCCGTGCACGCGGAGCTGCGGGTCGACCACCGCCAGCGGGTCATGCCCCATGCGGCAGGTGCCGACCGCGTGGATGTCCGACGTCGCCGTCTCGCGCAGATAGGCGTCGAGCGCGTCGTCGTCCTGCCGGTCGGCGCCGGGCGCGATCTCCTCGCCCCGCATCGGATCGAACGGCGCCTGCGCGAAGATGCGGCGGATCGCGCGGATCGTGGCGCGGCCCATCGCCATGTCGCCGGGCGTTGCGAGGATGTTGGGGTCGATCGAGGGCATCGTCATCGGATCGGGCGAGACCAAGCGGATCTCTCCCACGCTCTCCGGCCGCAGCAGATCGGCATGGACGAAATAGCCGTGACGGTTGATCAGCTTGCGCCCCATCGCCTCGTAGAGCGCGGGCACGAACTGCATCTTGATGTCGGGCGCGTCCGATCCGGGCAGCAGCCGCATATAGGCTGTCACCTCCGCGGGCGGGCGCGCCAGCGGGCCTTTGCGGAACAGCACGAAATCGGCGACAGCGCGCGTCGCGGCGACGGGGTGGAAGAAATTCCACATCGACAGTGGCAGCGTCGATTCCTGCTTCACCGTCACCGCCACATGGTCGCGGTAATTCTGCCCGACGCCCGGTGCATCGCGCACCACGGCGATGCCTTGCGCGCTCAGCTGCGCCGCCTCGCCGATCCCCGAGAGCATCAGGATGTGCGGCGAATGGATCGCGCCGGCCGATACGATCACCTCGCGCGCTGCCGCCGCGCGCACCGTCTTGCCGCCGCGGCGATAATCGACCGCGACGGCGCGCCCGCCCTCGATCACCACCTGCTCGACATGCGCGCCCGTCACCACCTCCAGGTTGCGGCGCTTAGCAGCCGGGCGGAGATAGGCGCGCGCGGCGGAGAAGCGGCGGCCGGCGGAGGCCGTCACGTCCGCCGGACCGACGCCCTCGCGCGTCGCGCCGTTGAAGTCCGGATTATAGGGCAGCCCCGCCGCCTGCGCGGCCTCGCTGAACGCCACCGCCAGCGGATGCTGGATGCCCGGCCGGCTGACATGCACCGGCCCGCCGCTGCCATGATATTCGTCCGCGCCCGGCCGGTAATCCTCCAGCTTGCGGAAGTAGGGCAGCACGTCGTCATAGCTCCAGCCCTCGTTGCCGAGCTGGCGCCAGCCGTCATAATCGCCGCGCGTGCCGCGATCATAGACCATGCCGTTGATCGAGGAGGAGCCGCCCAGCACGCGGCCCCGCGGCGTGTACATCTGCCGCCCGCCGGCATGGGCCTGCGGCACGCTGACATGCATCCACTGGAACCAGCCCTGGTGCATGATCGGCAGCAGGCCGCCCGGCGCATGGATGAACACGCTGCGATCGCGCCCGCCCGCCTCGATCAGCAGCACGCGCGTGCGGCCGTCGGCGGACAGCCGGTTGGCCAGCACGCAGCCCGCCGAGCCTGCGCCGATGATGACGAAATCGTGGGTGGTGTTCGGGCGCATCAATGCCGCCGTCCGCCGGTCTGGCGAAATTGGCTGGGCGTGAGGCCGGTTGCGCGGCGGAAGGCGGCGGAAAAGCTGCCCGCCCCGGCAAAGCCGAGCTGCGCGCCGATCACCTTCATGGGCAAAGCGGTGTCGAGCAGCAGGTCGCACGCCTGCGCGATCCGCGCCGCGCCGATCCGCGCCGCCGCCTGGCCCCCCTGCAGGCGCGCGAAATGCCGCACGCTGACGCCGCACAGCGCCGCCAGCTCGGTTACGGTAGGGGGCGGACCCGGCTCCGCCAGCCGCTCGGCCACCCGCCGTTCCTGCCACGGCGCCAGCCGCCCCGCCTCATGCTGCGCCTCGGCAATGCCGCCTAGCGTGCGCGCCGTCTCGATCGCCAGTGACAGCGCATAGCTTTCCACCAGCGCCTCGTGCGCGAAGCCGGGCGCCTCCAGCTCGGCGCGCAGCCGCGCCATCAGCCAGTGGACGCGCCCGTCGCGCAGGTCGAGCCCGGCGCGCAGCACGCCTTCCCCCGTCGGCAGCGTGTCGCCGGTCAGCGCCTCGAACGCCTGCGGCTCCACCGCCAGACGGACGATGCGGATGCGCCCGCCCGAACTTCGCGAACGGATGGTGACGCCCGCCGGCCGCACGAACAGTCGCCCCACGCGCGTCCGCCGCCCCGGCGCGACATCGGGCAGGAAGGCGATCGCCTCGGCCGCGAGCGGCGGCAGCGACGCCTCGATCATGTGCCGCTGCTCGCACGCGGTGATGTCCAGCGGCGAGGGCCAGCGCCACTCGATGATCTGCGCCGCGCCGATCGGCACGCGCTGTTCGGCGAGGATGATCGGGCCGCTCTCCATGGCCGTCATTCATGTCGCCGCGCTCGGCGGCCGGTCAAGCCTCGGCCGCGGCGCATGGCCGATGCGGCACACTATGTCCGCATGCACGAAGTCTGCCGGGTTGCCGCGCTGCCCGCGCCGCCGCAGCATGGGCCCGAGCGGCAAGGGCCGCACGCTTTCGGAGAGGCGCATTGACCGACGTTTCGCTTATTCCCGCGCACGTGCCGCCCGAGCGGGTGATGCGGTTCGACTTCCGCAACGATGCGGAGATCCGCCGCGATCCCTGGGGCTATATCGCCCGGCTGGACGAGCGGCCCGACATCTTCTTCTCCCCCGATCTCGGCGGCTACTGGATCGTCACCCGGGCCGCGATGATCGACGAGGTGTTCAGCCGCCACGATCTGTTCACCGCCACATCGGTCGCCATTCCCAAGCGCGATAAGTCGGTCGTGCTGATCCCGAACAATTTCGATCCGCCCGAACATACCGCCTACCGCAAGACCATGGCGAACAACCTGTTCTCGCCCCGCGCGCTCGCCACGCTGGAGCCGGACACGCGGGCTTTCTCTCAAGCCCTGTTCGACAGCTTCGTGCCCGGCGCGTGCGAGTTCGTCGATGATTATGCCTACAAGCTGCCGATCGACATCTTCCTGAAGCTGATGGGTGCGGACCTTGCGCTGCGCGACGATTGCCTGTCGTGGATCAAGCTGATCTTCCGCGGCCGCGACGCGGACGAGACGAACCGCGGCTTCATCGCCGCCGCCGGCTGGGTCGCGACATGGCTGGACGAGCAGCTCGCCGATCCGGCGCGCAATCCCGGCAGCATGTTCCAGGCGATGGTGGCCAGCCGGATCAACGGCCGCGCGCTGACGCTGGACGAGATGCGCTCCATCACGCTGATGCTGTTCACCGGCGGGCTCGACACGATCACCTCGCAGATGACGCACATCATGCGCTTCCTCGCCGAGAACCCGGATCATCGCCGCCACCTCGTCGATCATCCGGAGGACGTGCCCTTCGCACTGGAGGAGCTGCTGCGACGCTTCGGCATCTCCTTCATCGGCCGCGCGGTGGCGAAGGACATCGACTATCACGGCGTCGCGATGAAGGAGGGTGACGTGATCTGCGCGGCGACCCCGATCGCCGGGCTCGATCCGCGCGCCTTTCCCGATCCGCTGACGGTGGATTTCGGTCGCGGCAATGGCCGTCGGGTGAAGCATCTCGGCTTCGGCTCGGGCCCGCACCTGTGCATCGGCGCGCACCTCGCCCGCGTCCAGCTGACCGTGATGCTGGAGGATCTGCTGCCGCGCATGCCGAACCTGCGCATCGCCCCCGGCACCACGATCGAGACGATGAACGGCGCCACGCTGATGCTGAAGGCGCTGCCGCTGTTGTGGGATGCCTGACGCGCGCTCTTTGCGCAGTTCGCGGCCGATCCCGCCTTGCATCCCCGCCATCGCCGGTCCACTCAGCGCCGCGGGTGCGTAAGGCGCGGGCAAGACGAGAGGCGTGAATGGCCGACCTGGGTTGGGACGAGGAAGTCGACGTGCTGGTCGTCGGCTCGGGCGCTGGCGGGCTGACGGCCGCGGTCGCCGCGGCGGACGCGCATGGCAGCGTGCTGGTGATCGAGAAGAGCGGCGAATATGGCGGCACCTCCGCCACGTCGGGCGGCGGCATCTGGATCCCGAACAGCCCGTTGGGGCGCGAGCAGGGGCTTGAGGACAGCGAGGAGGAGGCCTTCTCCTACCTTCGCCCGCAGAGTGCGCCGAACGTCCCCGATGGCGTGATCCGCGCCTATATCCGCCGCGCGCCCGAAATGCTCGGCTGGCTGCATGAAAAGACGCCCGTCCGCTTCACCAGCGTGCCTTATCCCGATTACCATGTCGAATATCCGGGCGGCAAACAGGGCTTCCGCACCCACCTGCCCGTGCCGTTCGACGGCCGGCAATTGGGCGCCGACATCCTCCACCTGCGCGCGCCTTCGCCCGCCGCCAGCCTGTTCGGCATCATCAACTGGCGCTTCGACGAGACCTATACCCTGCTGTTCCGCCCCAAGGGCTGGCAGAAGGCGCTGGGCAAAATGTTCTGGCGCTACGGCTCGGATCTGCCGCACCGCTTCCGCTCGATCAAGGATCGCCACCTGACGCTGGGCAATGCGCTCGTCGGCGGCTTGCGCCTCGCGCTGAAGGAGCGCGGCGTGCCGCTCCGCCTCAACACCGGCCTCGTCGAGCTGGTGCGCGAGGGCGACATGGTGACCGGCGCGGTGGTCGAGCAGAAGGGCAAGCGCCGCCGCATCCGCGCGCGCCGCGGCCTGGTGCTCGCCGCCGGCGGGTTCGAGCGCAATGCCGAGCTTCGCCGCAAGCACCTGCCCGGCTCCGCCGATCCGACGATCAGCGGCTCGCAGATCAACAACATGGGCGACACGATCGTTGCGGCGGAGAAGGTGGGCGCGGCCTTGCGCAACATGCACTCCACCTGGTCCGCCCCCGTCTTCCGCGTGCCGGGGGAGGAGCGTGCGCGCCTGTCGACGATCGAGCGCGCGCTGCCCGGCTGCATCATCGTCAACCAGGCGGGCAAGCGCTACATGAACGAGGCGGCATCCTATCACGTCGTCGGCCGCCAGATTCTCGAGAATGACAGACCGGGGGCAGGCACGCAGCCGTCCTGGGTGATCTTCGATGCGACCTTCCGCCACAAATATCCGATGGGGCCGCTGCTGCCGCTGATTCCCGACGCGCTCCAGCCCAAGGGCGTGCGCAAGATCATGCGCAAGGCGGACAGCATCGAAGCGCTGGCGCGGCAGATCGGCATGTCGGCCGACGCGCTGGCCGCCACCGTCACCCGCTTCAACGCCGATGCCGAGCGCGGCGTCGATACCGAGTTCGACCGTGGCGGCCCGGCCTATGACAAGATGTACGGCGATGCGCGGGTCCAGCCCAATCCCACGCTCGCCCCCATCGTCAAGGCGCCCTTCTACGCCTTTCCCATCTATGGCGGCGATATCGGCACCAATGGCGGCGTCGTGACGGACGAGGATGCGCGCGTGCTGGACGAGGGCGGGCGGCCGATCGGCGGCCTCTACGCGGTCGGCAACAATGCCGCCTCGGTGATGGGCGAAAGCTATCCGGGCGCGGGCGTGACGCTCGGGCCGGCGATGGCGTTCGGCTATGTCGCCGGGCGCCACGCCATGGGGGTGAACGACTGACGCTCACCCCGCCGCCCCTGCCGCTCAGCGCGGCGGGGCGGCGGGCCCTTCGATGTCGGAGCGGCCCGCCATGCGGATGCGGGCGATCTCGTCCTCGCCGATTTCGCTCACCAGCATCGACAGCCGCCGGCTGACGGTGCGCGCGATCAGCCAGCGGCCGTCGCGGCGCACGAAGTCGTCGTCATAGCTGACCGCAAGCTGCGTCAGCCGCTTGGCCTGGGTGTCGATCTGGAAGAAATACAGGTCGAACCAGCCCTTGGCCGTATCGCCATCCACCTCGACGATCGGGTTGGTGCCGTGATGCATGTCGACGATGTGCGGCACGCACCCGAACTTGCGATAGATGGCGACGAAACTGTCCGCGTCGGTGAACAGCGGAAAGCCCTCGAAGTCGATCACCGCATCGTCGGTGAAGCAGGCGCGCACCGCATCCGGCTGCTTGCGGTCGCATGCGCGCAGATAGCGCCACTTCAGCGCCTCCACCGCCCGCACATCCTCCAGCGCCGCTAGCCGCGCCTCGATGCTCCGCTCGGTCATTCCACTCTCCCCCAATGCGCGGCGACGAAGCGCGCCACTTCGCGCTCGCGCTCATCATCTTCCGGCACGCCGCCGAAGCCGCCATGCGGCATCCCCTCGAACACGTGCAGCTCCGCCGCCACGCCCGCGGCCCGCAGCGCACGGTGCATCCGCACCGTGTTGGACAGGAACAGGTCGCGCGTGCCCGTCTGCAGGAAGGTCGGCGGGAAGCCCGCGAGATCGCCGAACAAGGGCGACAGCAGCGGATCGTCGAGCGGCCGCCCCGCCGCATACAGCAGGTTCGCCGCGTGCAACCCTTGCGGCAGCACGGGATCGAGCCCGGCCAGCGTCGCGAAGCTGTCGCCGCTCTCGGTCAGGTCCACCTCGGGCGTCATCAGCACCAGCGCGGCGGGCATCGGCAGCCCCGCCGCGCGTGCATGGAGCAGCAAAGCCGCGGCGAGATTGCCCCCCGCGGACGCCCCGCCAACCACGATGTTGTTCGCGCCATGCGCCGCCACCAGCACGCGGTAGACGGCGAGGCAGTCGTCCAGCCCCGCCGGAAACGGATGCGCCGGCGGCATGCGGTAATCGACGCCGACCGCCGTCACTCGGTGGCGCAGCGCCGCCAGCACCGCGCAGCCGCGGGCGAACGCCCCCGCCCCCGCGATCAGCCCGCCGCCATGGAGATCGAGATAGACGCGGCCGTCCTCCGCCGCCGGCATCGGCCGCGCGACATGGACGGTGGCGCCGCCCATGTCGCGCGTCGCCAGCGCCAGGCCGTCCTCGGGCAGCGACGCCGCCATCGCGCCCATCATCGCATCCAGGTCGGCGATGCGCGCCTGCCAGCCGGCCACGTCTTCCAGCGCCGGCCAGTCGGGCGCCGCTGGCCGTGCCGCGGCGGCGGCGAGCGCAGCGCGCGCCGCATCGCTGATCGAGGCGGGCCACGGCACCAGCCGGGCGGGCTGCGCGATGCCGTGCGACGCGTCTGCGAGGGGCTGGTCTGGCATGGCGGGTTCATCACACGAGCCGGCGAGATCGCGCAAGCCCCGCCGCCGCTACGCATGTTCGCGCTGCCGACCGCCTGCCCCCATCAACAGCGTATTGCATGGGACCGCACTGCTACGTAGACGGTGGCGACCAAGGAGAGGCAAGAATGGCCAGCGTAGCCACGACCACCGATCGTCCCGCGTTCGAGCGCGAGGCGCTGTTGCAGGCCGCCCGCGACCGCGCGGGCCTCGATGATTTCGGCGACACCTGGTTCATCGAGCCGATGGACGCGTTCATCGCCTCGGCCAACAGCGAGGCCAAGCTGACCGAAGCCGGCATCGCCGCGCAGACCGAGGTGATCGTCAAGGGCCTCGTCAGCCGCCTGCGCATGATCGAGGACATCAAGAAGCATCCCGAGATCCTCGACGAGAAGGTCGAGGTGGCGGGCATTATCCTCGGCCTGCCGCGCACCGGCAGCACCATCTTCCACCGACTGCTCGCCAGCGCGCCGAGCATGACCGCGATCCGCTGGTTCGAGGCGCAGAATTACGCGCCTTTCCCCGGGGAAACACCCGGCGACCCGGTGGAGCGCCGCGCTTATGCCGAAGCGATGATCGCCGGCTGGCTCCAGGCCGCGCCCGAGCTCACCTCGATCCACCCGCTCGATCCCGAAGGCCCGGACGAGGAGATCCTGATCCTCGGCCAGATGTTCGTCTCGACCATGGTCGAGGGCATGACCTTCGTGCCGAGTTTCGCTTACTGGCTCGACGATTACGACCAGTCCAAGGGGCATGAGGATCTGAAGATGATCCTCGCCTATCTGCAATGGCAGGAGCCGGCGCGCCGCGGCACGAAGTGGGTGCTGAAGAGCCCGTCCAACCTGCCTTATACCGAAGTCGCGGCGAAGGCGTTTCCCGATGCGCTGCTGATCATGACGCACCGCGATCCGCTGGCGACGGTGCCGTCCTATGTCAGCATGCAGGCCGCGCTCTACAAACTGGGCGCGACGCTGACCGATCAGGAAGTCGGCGCCTTCTGGTTCCCGCGGCTGGTGTCGTGGATGAAGCGGTTCGAGGCGGCGCGCGCGCGGATCGGCGAGGATCGCTTCGTCGACATCGACTATCGCGACGTCGCGCGCGAACCGCTGAAGCAGGCGCAGCGCGTGCTGGAGAAGATGGGCCTGCCCGTCGATGCCGGCAGCGAGGCGGCGCTGGCCGAGTTCATGGCCGGCAACCAGCGCGAACAGCGGCCGATGCACGATTATTCGCTCGAGCGCTTCGGCCTCGACCAGGGCGAGATCGAGGCGGCCTTCGCCGATTATCGCGCGCGCTACATCCGTTAGGGGAGCCAAGCTCATGGAGATCCGGCCGGGCGTGTTGCGGACACCGGACGCGCGGTTCGCTGACCTGCCGGATTTCCCCTTCGCGCCGCATTACGTCGAGGTGCCGGGGGGCGCGCTCGGCCCCTTGCGGATGCATTATCTGGACGAGGGACCGGCCGACGCCGCGCCCGTGCTGATGCTGCACGGCAATCCGACGTGGAGCTTCCTCTACCGCCACATGATCCGCCCGCTGGCAGACGCCGGCCACCGCGTGATCGTGCCCGACATGATCGGCTTCGGCCGGTCGGACAAGCCGGCGGATCGCAGCGCTTATTCCTATGATCGCTTTGTCGGCTGGATGGGCGCGTTCGTGGATGCGCTGGACCTGACCGGCATCACTTTGGTCTGCCAGGATTGGGGCGGGCCGATCGGGTTCCGCATACTCGCGGAGCGGCCGGATCGCTTCGCCGCGGTGTTCGCCACCAATACGCTGCTGCCCAATTGCGAGCC
The DNA here is from genome assembly GCF_900113315.1 of Sphingomonas jatrophae. Lineage (GTDB taxonomy): Bacteria > Pseudomonadota > Alphaproteobacteria > Sphingomonadales > Sphingomonadaceae > Sphingomonas_P > Sphingomonas_P jatrophae. Next base: position 1,826,878 of record NZ_FOZG01000001.1, read on the forward strand.
GCCGCCGCGCGGCATCGAGGGCTGGCCCGGCCCCGGCATCGAGGCGTGGATCGAGACGTGCCGCACCAGCAGCGATCTGCCTGCGGGCGAGCTGGTCGCCGGCGCCTCGCTCCACCGCCCCGCGTCCGACGTGCTGGCCGGCTATGACGCGCCTTTCCCGGAGGCGGCCTACAAGGCCGGCCTGCTCCAGATCACCTGCGGCATCCCGGTCAGCGAGGCGGCCGAGGGGCTGATGGCGAACCGCGCCGCATGGGCGCTGCTGGAGCGGTGGGACAGGCCCTTCGCCACCGCGTTCAGCGACGGCGATCCCGCCACCGCCGCCTGGGCGCCCGTCTTCCGCCGCCGCGTGCCGGGGGCCGCGCAATGCGCGCATCCGGTGATCGAGCGCGCGGGCCACTTCGTGCAGGAGGAACAGGGGCCGGCGCTCGCCGCCGAGCTGCTCCGCTTTCTGGACGCGTAGGGCGGCTGACCGACGCGACTTTCACTTGCGTATTGCGAAGTGGGGTAAGTTGCGCAATTGAACGGCGCGTGACGCAGATTACGCGTCACGTGCGCGACAAGGGGGAGCGATGCAGGGCAAGGTGATCGTCGTGACGGGCGCGAGCGACGGCATCGGCCGCGCCACCGCCGACCGCCTTGCCGCCGAGGGCGCCCGCGTGGTGATGATCGCCCGCGGCCGCGACAAGCTGGAGGCCGCCGCTGCCGAGATTGGCGGCGCGGTGGAGACCGCGGCGCTCGACGTTACCGACACCGCCGCCTTCGAAGCGGCCATCGCCGGCGCCGCCGCGCGGCACGGCCGGCTGGACGGGCTGGTCAACAATGCGGCCCATGTCTCGATGGGGATGATCGTCGATACGGACGAGGCGGCGTGGCGCGCCACCTTCGCCGCGGGCGTGGATGCGGTGTTCACCGGCACGCGCGCGGCGCTGCGCGTGATGATGGCGCAGGGCTCGGGCTCGATCGTCAACATCTCGTCGACCAACGGGCGGCGGGCGATGGCGGCGATGGGGGCCTATTCCGCGTCCAAGGCGGCGCTGATCCAGTTCAGCAAGGTCGCCGCGATGGAGGCGGGACCTTCGGGCGTGCGCGTCAACGCGCTGGCGCCGGGCATGGTGATGACGCCGGGCAATGCCGCCTTCTACGAGACGATGCCCGAGGCGCTGGACGCGGTGAGCGCGGCGATCCCGGCGCGGCGCGGCGGGCGGCCGGAGGAGATTGCCGGCGCGATCCGCTTCCTGCTGTCGGACGATGCCAGCTACGTCAACGGCATCTGCCTCGACGTGGACGGCGGCAAGGCCGCGCAGCTCTACATGCCGGGTTGAGGAGGGAGCGATGAAGCGGGTCGAGGGCAAGCGCGCGGTGGTGACCGGCGGCGCGCAGGGGATTGGCGCGGCGATCGCGCGGCGGCTGGCGGCGGAGGGGGCGACGGTCGCCATCCTCGATCTGTCGGCCGAGGCGGCGGGCAAGGTGCTGCCGGGCCCGCATGTCGGCATCGCCTGCGACGTGACCGACGCGGCGTCGGTCGACCGCGCCTTCGCCGAGGTGAAGGCGGCACTCGGCGGGGTCGACATCCTCGTCAACAATGCCGGGCGCGGCAGCGCGGCGGGCGACGGCATGGACAGGTTCTACGCCGCGCAGGCCGAGCGGCACGCGCAGATCGCCCGCGGCGAGACGCCGACAATCTTCGCGGACCAGACGATCCACTGCGAGGATCGCGGCTTCCAGGGCGTGATGGAGGTGACGCTGAACGGCGCCTTCCGCTGCTCGCGCGCGGCGGTGCGGCTGATGGCGGAGGAAGGGATTGGCGGCAACATCGTCAACATCGCCTCCACCTCGGGCGTGAAAGGCGACGGGCCGGTGCCCTATGCCACCGCCAAAGCCGCGGTGCTGGGCATGACGCGGGCGATGGCGCGCGAGCTGTCCGCCCGCGGCATCCGCGTGAACGCGGTCAATCCGGGTGCCACCGAGACGCCGATCTACGCCACGCTCTCGCCGGAAGTGAAGCAGGCCGTCGCCTCCGACAGCCTCATGGCGCGGCTGGCCGATCCGGACGAGATTGCCGGCGCGGTCGCCTTTCTCGCCGGCAGCGACGGCAGCTTCGCAACGGGCAGCATCGTCACCGTCAACGGGGGCGCCTGGTTCAGCTGACGAGGGGAGCATGCGATGGCAGGCTGGGTTCACCGACACGCGGGCATCAACGGCATCGCCATGCACTATGTCGAGCAGGGCGAGGGGCCGCTCCTCATCCTGTGCCACGGCTTCCCGCATCTGTGGCTCAGCTGGCACCGCCAGATCGGCGCGCTGGCGGACGCCGGCTGGCGCGTCGTCGCACCCGACATGCGCGGCATGGGGCAGACCGAGGCACCGGCCGACCACCGCGCCTACGATGTCGATCATACGGTCGGCGACCTGACCGGCCTGCTCGATCATCTGGGCGAGCAACAGGCGGTGTTCGCCGGGCTCGATTTCGGCCTGTTCGCCATCTACGATCTGGCCGCACGCTATCCGGAGCGGGTGCGCGCGATCATCGCGCTGCAGAACCCGCACTTCCCAGATCGCGCCGACATCACGCCTCTGGCGGAGGCGGCGGACTGGGCGTCCCGCCACTTCGTCCACATCCACTATTTCGTGCCGCCGGGCGTGGCCGATGCGGACCTCGCCGCGCAGCCGCGCGACTTCCTCCACCGCCTGTTCTACGCGCTGTCGGGCGATTACCATTATCTCGACGTGTGGAAGCATCCGCCCGGCGTCACCTATCTCGATGCGCTGCCGCAGGCGCCGCCCTTGCCATGGAGCTGGCTGGCGGAGTGGGAGATGGAGTGGTTCGTCTCCGAATATAGCCGCTCAGGCTTCACCGGCGGGCTCAACTGGTATCGCGCGATGGACCTGCGCTGGCACCAGCGCGCGCCCTATCGCGGCGCCAGGTTGACGCCGCCCTTCTACTTCATCGGCAGCACCAACGACGTCGATCTGGAGGCGTGGCACGGCGACGATCCGCTCGGCACGATCGGAGATCACCATGCCGACGTGCGCCGCATCGAGATGATCGAGGGCGCCGGCCACATGATGCAGCTGGAGCGGAGCGACGCGGTGACGCGGCTGATGCTCGACTTTCTGAAGGAGATCGCATGACGGAGGACTTGGCCGCCCGGATCGACCGGCTGGAATCGATCGACGCGATCCGCCAGCTCGTCGCCAAATATTCGCTGGCGCTCGACATGCGCGATTCCGACGCGTGGGTCGGGCTGTTCCCCGAGGACGTCAAGGTCGGCGGCGGCAAGCAGGGCCGCAAGGCGCTGCGCGACTGGTTCGACGAGACGATGGGCATGCAGTTCGACGGCACGTCGCATCATATCGGCGGGCACATCATCGAGTTCGACGATCCCGATCATGCGCAGGGCATCCTTTATTCCAAGAACGAACATGAGACCGGCCCCGAATGGGTCATCATGCAGATGATGTATTTCGACCAGTATGAGCGGATCGACGGGCGCTGGTATTTCCGCCGGCGCCTGCCGCTCTACTGGTATGCGACCGATCTCAACAAGCCGCCGATCGGCGACCGCAAGATGCGCTGGCCGGGCGTGCAGCCCTATCATGGCAGCTTCCACGACCTGTTCCCGTCGTGGAAGCAATTCTGGGCGCGCGACGGCAAGCCGCACGACGCGCCCGTCGCCGAACCCGCGCCGCTGGAGAAGTTCATCGAGACGATGCGTGCCGGCGCCCCGCTGCCGCGCCCCCGGGTGAGGAGCTGAGCGCCATGAAGCAGTTGGAGAACCGGATCGCCCTCGTCACCGGCGGCGGGCAGGGCGTGGGCCAGGGCGTCGCGCGCGCCTTTGCCGCGGCGGGCGCGCATGTCGCCATCGCGCAGCGCAACCTCGACCAGGCGGAGCAGGAGGCCGCTTATCTGCGCGACACGCACGGCGTCGAGGCGATCGCCATGCGCACCGACGTGATGCAGCGCGAGCAGGTGGAGGCGATGATCGCCGCCACGGTGGAGCGTTTCGGCCGGCTGGATATCCTCTGCAACAATTCGGGCGGCAGCTTCCCCAAGCGGATCGAGAACCACACGGACGAGGATATGGAGGGCTCGTTCGCGCTCAATTATTACGGCGTGTTCTGGGCGATGCGCGCGGCCTTTCCGATCATGAAGGCGCAAGGCGGCGGGCGCATCATCAACATGGGCTCGCTGAACGGCGTCAACGCGCACATGTTCACCGTCGCCTACAATGCCAGCAAGGAGGCGATGCGCGCGCTCAGCCGCACCGCGGCGGTGGAATGGGGCCCGCACAATATCTGCGTCAGCGTCATCTGCCCCTCGGCGACGAGCCCCGCCGCCATCGACTATTTCGAGGCGAACCCGGAGATGAAGACGCGCATCCTGGAGCAGGTGCCGCTCGGCCGCTTCGGCGATGCCGAGCGCGACATCGGCTCGGTTGCCGTGTTCCTCGCGAGCGACGGCGGCGCCTATATGACCGGCAACACGCTCTATGCCGGCGGCGGCACGCACATCAACGGCGTGGCGTGGCGCCCGGCGGTGGAGGATTGACGGGCAGCGCCCGCCCAGACCGGGCGGGCGCTGCCTCCAAGTTCAAGCGGCTTCCGCCTCGGCGGCGAAGGGCAGGCACACCGTATCGAAGCCGAGCACGTGCGCGACACGGCCGAGGCCGACCCACGCCGCCACGCTGTGCGCCAGATCGACGATCTCGCCATCGTCGAACAGGCCATGCGCGCGGACCCAGAAATCCTCGTCCTGCGCCAGCACCTTCGGCTCCTCGGCGAAGCGCTCGGCGAACTCGATCGCCAGCCGCTCGCGGTCGCTGAACAGGGGCGAGGTGCGCCATTCGGACACGGCGGCGTAGAAGGCCTCGTCGGGCGCGGGGCCGTTGTCGGAGACGAGGTGCGCCGGGCGCGTGCCGTTGGCGGCGAACATGGCGGGCGTATCGCGTGCGGCGCGGAATGCCTGGCAGATCAGGCAGCCGTTGATCTCCGCGGTGCGCGAACGCGCGCCCTCGAACTCGCGCAGCGACAGGCGGCTATGCGTATAGACCGCCTTGGAGAAACCGCCGGCGGCGGCCATGATCTCGCGCGCATGGTTCGCGCCGGCATAGCCGTAGGGGTTGTGCGCCTCCTCGGCGGGAACGTCGATCCGGATCATGCTCGCTCTCCTTATCGGGTCAGTACCGCGTCCTGCTCTCCCGCGGCGATCCGCCAGCCGAGCGCGGCGATCTCCGCCGCGCGCGCGCCGTGCAGCGCCGCCGCCCCGCTCGATGCATTGCCGTCCAGCGCGCGGCGGAACACGCCCTGGCGGATGGCGGCGTTGCGGAACATCGCGAAGGCCAGCGCATAGGCCCAGAGGGCCGGCGACGGCGGCGCGATCCCGGCCCGCTCGCAGTATCGAGCGACATACGCGCTTTCGCCCGGAATGCCGAGTCCGGCGAGGTCCGCATCGGCCAGCCCGCGATAGCCCTCGTGCGGCACGCGCCACGCCAAGACGTGCTGGGCAAGATCCGCCAGCGGATCGCCCAAGGTCGACAGCTCCCAGTCGATCACCGCGCGGATCGCGGGCGCGTCGGCGGCGAAGATGAGGTTGTCGTTGCGGTAATCGCCGTGGACGATGCGGCTGTCCTGCCGCCCGGGATTGTTGGCGGGCAGCCAGTCGATCAGCCGCTCCATCGCCTCGATCCGCGCCGTCTCGGTCGCCCGATATTGCTTGGTCCAGCGCGCCACCTGCCGGCCGAAATAGTCGCCCGGCCGGCCGAAATCGCCAAGGCCCGCCGCCACCGGATCGATCCGGTGCAGCGCCGCCAGCACGCGGTTCATCTCGTCATAAATGGCCGCGCGCTCCGCGGGCTGAAGCTCGGGCAGGCGCGCGTCCCAGAAATTGCGCCCCGCCACATGCGCCATGACGAAGAAGGGGGTGCCGATGACGCCCGCATCCTCACACAAAGCCAGCGGCCGGGCGACGGGCACCGCGCTGTCCTTCAGCGCATCGGTCACGCGATATTCGCGCTCCACCGCGTGCGCCGAGGGCAGCAGCACGCCCGGCGGCTTCTTGCGCAGCACGAAGCGAACCGCGCCGTCCAGCGACAGCGCATAGGTGGGATTGGACTGGCCGCCGGCGAACTTCTCCGCGACCAGCACGCCCTCCGCGCCCGCCACATGCGCCCGCAGCCACGCGGCCAGCGCGCCGAGATCGAGCGCGTGGCGGTCGGCGACTTCAGGCATACTTCGCCAGCTCGAGCTTGCCGAGCTGGTGGCGGTGCACCTCGTCCGGGCCGTCGGCGAAGCGGATCTTGCGGGCGTGCGCATAGTAATTGGCGAGGAAGCTGTCCTGGCTGATGCCGAGGCCCCCATGCGCCTGCATCGCCCAGTCGATCACCTGCGCCGCCATGCTGGGCGCGACGACCTTGATCATCGCGATTTCCGCCTTCGCCGCCTTGTTGCCGACCGTGTCCATGCGGTGCGCCGCCTGCAACGTCAGCAGCCGCGCCTGATCGATCATGATCCGCGCATTGGCGATCCGCTCGATGATCACGCCCTGCTCGGCCAGTGGCTTGCCAAAGGCGACGCGGCCCTTCACGCGGCGGCACATCGCCTCCAGCGCGCGCTCGGCCATGCCGATCATGCGCATGCAGTGATGGATGCGCCCCGGCCCCAGCCGCGCCTGCGCGATCTCGAAGCCGCGCCCTTCGCCCAGGAGCAGGTTGGAGGCGGGCACGCGCACATCCTCGAACAGGATCTCCATGTGTCCGTGCGGCGCATCGTCGTAACCGAGCACGGTCAGCGGGCGCAGAACGGTGACGCCGGGCGTGTCGCGCGGCACGAGGATCATGGATTGCTGGCGGTGCTTGGGCGCATCCGGATCGGTCTTGCCGAGCAGGATCATGATCGCGCAATCGGCCGCGCCCATGCCGGAGATCCACCATTTGCGGCCGTTGATGACGTAATCGTCGCCGTCGCGAACGATCCGCGTCTCGATATTGGTCGCATCGGACGAGGCGACGGCGGGCTCGGTCATCGCGAAGGCGGAGTGGATCTCGCCCTCCAGCAGCGGCTTCAGCCAGCGCTCCTTATGCTCTTCCGTGCCGAAGCGCTCCAGCGTCTCCATGTTGCCGGTGTCGGGCGCGGCGCAGTTGAACACCGCGGGCGACCAGTAGACGCGCCCCATCTCCTCGCAGAGCGGTGCATAATCGAGGTTGGAGAGGCCCGCGCCATGGCCGCTTTCCGGCAGGAACAGGTTCCACAGCCCCGCCGCGCGCGCGACCGGCTTCAGCTCCTCGATCAGCGGCACGGGCGCCCAGCGGTCGCCCTGCGCCACCTGCTCGTAATAGAGCGCGTCGTTCGGATAAAGATGCTCGGCCATGAAGGCGCGCAGCCGCGCCAGCAGCTCGGCCGCCCGCGGGCTCGGATCGAGGCCGCTCATGCGTAGAAGCCCCGGCCCTCGCCCGCGAGGCGGACGAGCAGCGGCGACGGCGTCCAATAGTCGTCGCCCTGCTCCGCCCTGAACCGTTCGATCGTGGCGAGCACCTTGTCCAGCCCGATCTGGTCCGCCCAATGCATCGGCCCGCCCGTATAGGCCGGCCAGCCGAGGCCGTTCACCATCGCCACGTCGATCTCGTGCGGGCGCGGCGCGATGCCTTCGTCGAGCAGTTTCGCGCCCTCGTTGACCATCGCGTAGAGCAGCCGCTCGCGGATCTCGTCGGCGCCGATCTCGCGCAGCCTGAGCCCGTGCCGCTCGGCATGAGCGGCGACGAGCGCGTCCGTCTCGGGGTTCGGGCTCGCCTTGCGGGTCTCGTCATAGGCATACCAGCCGGAGCCGGTCTTCTGCCCCAGCCGGCCTGCCGCGACCATCTGCTCGACGAAATCGGCGCGCAGCTCGCGCGGTGACGCCTTGGCCGCGCGCGACTTGCGCGCCGCCGCCTGGATGTCGAGCCCGGCGAGATCGCCCAGCGCCAGCGGCCCCATGGGGAAGCCGTAATCCAGCACCACCTTGTCGATCGCCGCTGGGCTGGCGCCCTCCTCGACGAGGAAAAAGGCCTCGCGCGAGCGCTTGGAGAGCATGCGGTTGACGATGAAGCCGTCGCACACGCCCGACAGGACGGGCAATTTCCCGATGCGCTTGCCGAACGCCATGATCGTCGCGACGACGTCGGGCGCAGTTTCGGCAGCGCGCACATTCTCCAGCAGGCGCATGACGTGCGCGGGATTGAAGAAGTGCATGCCGCAGACATCCGCCGCGCGCCCCGATGCGGCCGCCAGCGTGTCGATGTCGAGGAAGGAGGTGTTGCTGGCGAGGATCGTGCCCGGCTTCGTCACCTGCCCGAGCGTCGCGAACACCGTCTGCTTGACACCCAGATCCTCGCTCACCGCCTCGATCACCAGATCGGCGGCGGCGAGATCGGCCGGATCGGTCGAGCCGGTGATCCGCGCCATCCGTGCGTCCATCTCGCCTTGCGCAAGGCTGCCCTTGGCGACGGAGGAGGACCACATCTTGGCGATCGCCTTGGTCGCCGCATCGAGATGCGCCTGATCCAGCCCGACCGCGATCACCGGCACGCCTGCGCTCGCCAGCGCCATGACGATGCCGCGGCCCATCACGCCGAGGCCGATCACGCCCGCCGTCCTCACGTCGCGCGGGGTGAGGTCGGCGGGCAGGCCGGGCACCTTCGCCACCTCGCGCTCGGCGGCGAAGATGTGGCGCAGCGCGCGGCTCTGCGGGCCCGTCACCATGTCGCGGCACAGCGCATATTCGCGGTCGAGCGCCTCGTCGAACGGCAGGCCCTCATAGCCGATGCGGATCGCGTCGAGCGCCATCAGCGGCGCGGTCTGCCCGCGCATCTTGCGGCCGAGCGACTTGCGCGCGGCGTCGAACAGCGCGGGATCGTCCTCCGGCATCGGCAGGTCGCCCGCACGGCGCGGCCCCTTGCCCTCCGACACCAGCGCGCGTGCGAAATCCCGCGCCGCCTGCGCCAGATCGCCGTCCGCAATCGCATCGACCAGGCCCGCATCCTTCGCCGCCGCCGCACCGATCTGCCCGCCACCGGTGACGAGGTCGATCGCCGTCGCCAGCCCGGCGAAGCGCGGCGCCCGCTGCGTGCCGCCCGCGCCCGGCAGCAGGCCGAGCTTCACCTCGGGAAAGCCGAAGCGGGCGGCCGCATCGGCGATCCGGTAATGGCAGGCCAGCGCCAGTTCGAACCCGCCGCCCAGCACCGTGCCGTGCACCGCGGCGACGATCGGCTTGTCCACCCGATCGAACCGCTTGAGCAGCTCGGGCAGCTGCGGATCGATCATCGGCTTGCCGAATTCCTTGATGTCGGCTCCCGCCATGAACGTCTTGCCCGCACAGCGGACGATCAGCACCCTGGCGCCCGCATCGCCCTGAAACCGCGCCAGCGCGTCCGCCAGCCCCGCGCGCACGCCGTGCGACGCCGCATTGACCGGCGGATTGTCGATCACCGCCTCGGCAATGCCGTCCTCGACCGCATAGCTCACCATCTCGCCCATATCGGCCTCCCTCAATCGCGCACCGACAGGATCACCTTGCCCTGCGCGCGTCGTTCCATGACATGCTCGAGCGCCTCCACCGTGCGATCCAGCGGCAGCACGCGGTCGATCACCGGGCGGATGCGCCCCGCGGCGAGATGATCGAGCAGTTCGGCGATATTGCCGGCATGGTGCACCGGATCGGCGCGCAGCGAGTTGCCCCACAGCACGCCCACCGACGACGCGCTCTTCAACAGCAGCAGGTTGGCCGGGATCTGCGGAATGTCCCCGCCGGCAAAGCCGACGACGAGGTGGCGCCCGCCCCACGCCATCGCCTTGATCGCGGCAATGCTGGTCGCTCCGCCGACGGGATCGTAGACGACGTCCACGCCGCGCCCGCCGGTCAGCGCCTTGATCCGCTCGCGCAGATCCTCGTCCGAATAGCGGATCGTCTCGGCCGCACCCCGTTCGCGCGCCAGCGCCAGCTTCGCGTCGGTCGAGGCGGCGGCGATCACGCGCGCGCCGATCAGCGCGCCCAGCTCCACCGCCGCCAGCCCCACGCCGCCCGCCGCGCCCAGCACCAGCAAGGTCTCGCCCGCCCGGAGCGCCGCGCGATCCTTCAGCGCATGCCACGACGTGCCGTAGGTGATGAGCAGCCCGGCCGCATCGGTGAAGTCGACCGCATCGGGCAGGCGGAAGACCTGCGGGGCGGGCGCCACCACCTGCTCGGCAAAGCTGCCGACGCCGCTGAACGCGGCCACCCGGTCGCCCACCGCGAGGCCGGTCACCCCCTCGCCGACCGCGGCAACGACACCCGCAAGCTCGGAGCCCGGCGCGAAGGGGAGCGGCGGCTTGGTCTGGTACTTGCCCTGCACCATCAGCCCGTCGGGGAAGTTCACGCCCGCGGCATGGACGTCGATCAGCACTTCGCCGGCCCCGGCGACGGGCGCGGCCACCTCCTCGACGGTCAGATCCGCCACCGGCGCGAACGCCTTGCACCACGCTGCCTTCATCTGCCCAACTCCCGTATCAAACGCGTGTTTGACATGGGCGTGGCATCTGTCAATCCTCGGCCCGCATGATGACCGAGCCCACCCCCGCCGCCTCCCAGCCTGTCGAGGATGGTGCCAAGCAGCGCATCTTCCGCGCCGCCGAGGCGCTGGTGGCGGAACATGGCTTCGAAGCGATCTCCACGCGTGACATCGTCGCTGCGGCAGGCGTCAACATTGCCGCGGTCAATTACCACTATGGCACCAAGACGAAGCTCATGCTCGACATCTTCCGCACGCGCGCGGCCGAGCTGAACCGGGAGCGGACGCGCCTGCTGCGCATCGCCACGGAGACGCAGCCGGGCGACGCGCGCGCCATCCTGCGCGCGCTGATCGAGCCGCCGACGCTCTGGATCAGCGACGATCGCCGCGTGGCGCTCCGCTTCCTCAACCGCGCGCGCAGCGAAGGGCCGCTGGAGGTGCGCGAGACGATCCGCACCGACGTCCGCCACCTGCGCCGCTTCGTCGACGCGCTCGCCGCCGCACTCCCCGCCTTGCCGCGCGACGAGCTGCTGTGGCGCTTCCACTTTGCGCTCGGCGTGCTGCACCACAATCAGGCGGCCGATTATGCGCGGCTGGCGATCCTGTCGGACGATGCCTGCGCGCCGGACGATCGCGCCGCGCTGCTGCGGCGCCTGCTCGATTTCATCGCCGGCGGCTTCGGCCTGCCGCCGGCGGCGTGATCCGGCCTATTCGGCCGCGTCCTCGCCCTTGGGCGGGGTGATGCGTGCGATCCCCACCTCGTACTTAACGTTGTGGACCGAGATGGAGGTCTCCACGTCGCGCACGCCTTCCAGCACGCGGATGCGGCTGAAGATCAGCGTGTTGAGCTGCTCGATGCTGGTGAACAGGCCCATCGCCAGCAGGCTGTAGCGGCCGAGCAGCACGATCACGCAGTTGATCTCGGGAATGTCCGCCAGCTGCTTGGCCAGTGCGCCGACGCGGCTGGGATCGGCCTGGATGCCGAGCATGACGAGATTGGGCGATCCCGCGACGCGGAAATCGGTGACGACGGTGAACTGGATCAGCCGCTCGGTCTGCAGGCGCTTGATGCGGCTGCGGATCGTGCCCTCCGTCACCTTCAGCTCGGCGGCGATCTGACGGTTGGAGACGCGCGCGTCGCGCCCCAGTTTCTCGATGATGCGACGATCCAGCTCGTCCAGGCGGGCGGCGCTCACAGCGGCGCCACGTTGAATTCGAACTTCACGATATCGGCCGCGATGCCGGGCGACAGCGCATCGACGCCGGCGATGCCCGCGACGTGATCGAGCAGGAACAGGTTGATCTCACCGAAATCGTGGAGCGCCACCAGCATCTCGATGTCGTGCGCGCCGTTCATGATGTTCGCGCTGAACACCTCGGGCAGCCGCGCCAGATCGCGCGCCACGTCCTGCACCTCGCGCCCGGCCACCTTCACGCCGACCGCGATCAGCACGTTATAGCCGTGCGCCGCGAAATCGGTGACGGCGACGACGCGCGAAGCACCCATCTCCTCCAGCCGCCTGAGCCGCGACGAGACGGTCGCCGCGGTGACGGACAGCTTCTCGGCGATTTCCTGGTTGGTGGCGCGGCCATTGACGCGCAGCAAGTCGATGATGCCGTTGTCCAACGCGTCGAGCGTGCCCGGCGAAAGCGTCCTTCCGGACCTGATCTGCACCGCGAACGTCTCCCTTGGGCGGCCAAGCGACATGCTTAGCGGAGTTTCGTCGCCTTCGCCAAGCTCGTGGAAGGATCAGCCGCCGGCGGCCGCCATCTCCGCATTGACGATCTCGAGGAACAGCGGCCGCTCGCCGCCGCCATGCACCTCCAGCTGCGCGCCGCTGATGTAGGAGGCGGCGGGCGAGGCGAGGAAGGCGACCGCATCGGCGATGTCGCCCCCGCGGCCCATGCGGCGGAGCGGCAGCGACGCGGCGATGCGCCCCTGCGCCTCCTCCGATCCGTAGGTCAGCGCCGTATTTTCCGTTTCCATCAGGCCGACGATGATCGCGTTGAGCCGGATATCGGGGCCCCATTCCTGCGCGAGGCTCTTGGTCAGGCTGAGCAGGCCCGCCTTGGCCGCGCCATAGACGGCGGTGCCAGGCGATGGGCGCACGCCGGCGACGCTGGCGATGTTGACGATGCTGCCCTGCACCGCCTTCAGGTGCGGATAGGCGGCCTGCGCCATGTGCAGCGGCGCCATCATGTTGAGCGCGACGATCGCGTCGGAGAAGCGGGGCGATGCGGTGGCGGCCACCGCCTGCGGCGATCCGCCGGCATTGTTGACCAGCGTGTCGAGCCGGCCGTGCCGCTCCACCACCTGCGCGACGAGGCTGCGCGCCTGCTCGGGATCGCGCACGTCGCACGCGACGAAACCCGCCTGGCGCCCGTTCGCCTCAGGCAGCGCATCGGGCGCCTGCCGGCCGCACGTCACCACCTCGCACCCCGCGTCCAGCAGCCGGCGGACGATCGCCGCGCCGATGCCGCGCGTGCCCCCCGTTACGATCGCGACCTTGCCGTCCATCCCGTCCATTCCCGTCCCCGATCAATCCTGGCCGCATCCCTGGGAGAGCGACCGGCCCCGTCCGTCAACCGCAAACCGGCCCGCCTCCGGATCAGGCGGCCATCGCCTCACCGCCATGCGCCGGCCGCCGCCCGGCCAAGCGACCTGCGGCGAAGAACAGGATCGCCAGCAGCGCGCCCACGGCGGCGATCGCCGCCTCGACCGAGGGATAGCCGCCCGACGCATCGTGCAGCACGCCCGCCAGCGGCGGCAGGCAGAAGGTGAGCGGCAGCGTGCAGACGCCGAACAGCCCCAGCACGCGCGGCAGCGACGCCGCGCCATAGAGGTGCGCCGCCAGCACGTTGATCGCGGGGAACACGCCCGCGCCCCACAGGCCGAGCAGCACGCCCGCCGGCAACGCCGCCCGCGATGCGCCCGCCACCAGCAGCGCCAGCCAACTGGCCGAGATGCCGAGCGCCAGCAACGTCAGCGTGCGCAAGCCCCCCAGCCGATCGCACAGCATGCCCGCGAACAGCGCACCGCTGATGCTGGCGAGGCCGTAGAAGGTGGCGGTGACGCTCGCCGCCATCGCGGTCGCACCCATTTCGCGCACCAGCGGCACCAGATTGGCCGAGGCCGTGATGCCGACCGCGTTCAGCGCGCCGCCGCCCGCGACGATCGTCCAGAACAGGGGCTGGCGCAGCAGCGCGCGGGCGGAGATCGCCGGCGCCGCCCGCGTCGCCTGGCCCCTCTCCACGCACACGCCGGGCCGCTCGACGATGCCCCATGCCGCCGGCAGCAGCAGCAGATGCGCGCCCGCCAGCGCGAAAAACAGCGCGCGCACCCCGCCCGCCTCGATCACCGGCAACCCGGCGAGCGGCGCCAGCATCATCAGCACCGGCATGTTGACGAAGCCGATGGCGCGGCCGGGATCGGGCTGGAACCAGTTGCCCGCCAGCACGCTCGCCGGCAGCGATCCGAACAGCGCCAGGCCGATGCCGATGGGCAGCGCATAGGCGGCCAGCACCACCGCCATGGACGGCGCAAAGGCGATGGCGAGATAGCCAAGCGCGGAAACGACGATGCCGGTCAGCATCGTCGCGCGCAGACCGATCCGCGCGATCGCCGCCGCCGACAGCGGCCCCGTCAGTCCCATCGACAGCACGACCAGCGGCAAACCCAGCGTCGCCAGCCCGCGGCTGACATCGAATTGCGCCTGCATCGGCAGCACCGAAATGCCGAACGCGCCGAAGGCACAGCCGATCGCGACATTCTGGCAAAGGAAGGCGCGCACCGCCATGCCGCGCGCCCGCGGATCGCGCTGGCGCAGCCCGGCATCGGCTTCACCCGGCCTGTTCACGTCGGACGAAATGGGGATCTTCCTTGGCTGGCCGGGCTTGCCGCGCCAGCATAAGGATGCGGCTTCGCGTTGCAAGCCGTCGCGCTTGCTACGCGTTGCAGCGCGGGGCATGAGGCTGCACGGCGAATTGCAGGAAAGTGCGTGATGGACATCTTCTCACCCGTCCGGCTCGGCGCGCTTGAGCTGGCCAACCGGATCGTGATGGCGCCGATGACGCGCGACCGCGCCGGGCCGGGGGACGTGCCGACCGGGCTGATGGTCGAATATTACCGCCAGCGCGCCAGCGCCGGCCTGATCGTCACCGAAGGCACGCAGCCGAGCCGCGTCGGCAAGGGCTATTGGCGCACGCCCGGCATCCACAGCGATGCGCAGGTGGCGGGCTGGCGCGCGGTGGCGGATGCCGTGCACGGCGCGGGCGGGCGGATCGTGATGCAGCTCATGCATGTCGGCCGCGCTGCGGTTGCCGCCAACAAAGATGCGGATGCCGAGACGGTCGCCCCCTCCGCCATTGCCTCGGCCGCGCCGATCGCCGGGCCGGACGGCACGCTGACCGCGCCCGTCATGCCGCGCGCGCTGGAGACGGCGGAGATTGCCGGCGTGGTCGAGGAGTTCGCGCAGGCCGCGCGCAACGCCCGCGCCGCCGGCATCGACGGGGTCGAGCTGCACTGCACCAGCGGCTATCTGCCGATGCAATTCCTCTCCCCCGGCAGCAATAAGCGCACTGACCGCTATGGCGGCAGCGCGGCCAATCGCGTGCGCTTTGCGGTCGAGGTGCTGGAGGCGATGGCCGCGGCGATCGGCGCGGACCGCGTCGGCTTCCGCATCTTCCCCGGCAATCCCTATAACGACATGGCGGACGACAACCCGGCCGAGACCTATGCCACGCTGATCGACGCGGCCGAGCCGCTCGGCCTCGCCTATCTCCACCTCATCCACTATCCGACGCCCGAGCTCGACGCGCTGGCGCTGCTGCGGCCGCGCTGGTCGGGCGCGATCATCGCCAACAATGCGCTGAAGCTCGACAGCGCGCAGGCGCTGCTGGATGCGGGCCAGGTGGATGCGGTGTCGTTCGGGCGGCCGTTCATCAGCAATCCCGATCTGGTGGAACGCTTTCGCGCCGGCGCCCCGCTCACCCGCGAGAAGCGCGACCTGCTCTATACCGGCGAGGAAGCCGGCTATACCGATTATCCCCGCTGGAAGGGCGAAAACGCCGCCTGAACAAGATCATGGAGAGGATGGCATCATGGCCTACACGCTGCAGCAATTGTCCGATTTCGAGGACATCCGCACGCTGAAGCATCGTTATTATCGCGGCATCGACACGGCCGACGTCGCGCTGCTGGATACCCTGTTCACCGACGACGTGACGGTCGATTATCGCGGCGGCGATTACCGCGTCACGGTGTCCGGCCGCGCCGACATGGTTGAGTTCCTTGCCAACAGCTTCCATTCGGGCTTCGTCGGCATGCATCATGGCCACATGCCCGACCTGACGCTGACCGGCGACGATACCGCCGAGGGCATCTGGTATCTGGAAGATATCGCGATCCGGCTGGAGCAGAACATCTTCACCATCGGCTCGGCCATCTACCGGGATCGCTATGTCCGCCAGGACGGGCGCTGGAAGATTGCGCACACCGAATATGATCGCGTGATGGAGGTGGAGCGGCCGGTGCGCGAGGACGAGCGGATCGTCGTCCACTATCTCGCCGACAAGGGCCGCAAGCCGCACGAGCGGGCGGACATCAGCCACCTGATCCGCTGGACCGAGCCCGCCTGACGCCTGCCCGCCCGCCCGGCCGCATCACGCGGTCGGGATGGGCGGGATCTCGCCCATGTTGGTCGGCGCATCATAGGCATAGCCCATCTCCTCATAGCGTGAGGCGATGCGCCAACCGTCCGCCGTGCGGACGAGTTCGTCGCGATACCACAGGCCGATGAAGAAGATGTGCTCGCGGCCGTCGGCATCGGCGTGGACCATCGGATTGAACAGGATGGTACGGCTGCGTGCTTTGTCCCCGTCCAGCGTCAGCTGCGTCGTCGCCACCATGTGCTGGAACTTGGGGAATTTTTTCATCGCCACCGGCAGCCAGCGCTTGATCTCCGCCACGCTGCCCTTGGCGCCGCCCGTCTCGCTATAGTCGATCGTCGCATCGGGCGTGAACACGCGGTCGAGCGCGTCATAATCGCGATCGTCGATGGCGAAGCTGTAGCGCGCGAACAGATCCTGGATCTCCAGCCGATCGGACATTTCCTGAAGCGACATCATGGCATCTCTCCCGCCTTCATTCTTGTTGCCTGATCGCATCGCAGAAGCAGGAAAGTCGCGCAATCCCCGGCGGGTGCGTGGCCCACAGGCTTGAAGTGCGTCGCGCATCGCCGCAAGGATCGCGGAAACAAGAGGGATCAGGGGGGAGGATGGCCGTGCGCCACATCGCGAACAGGCTCGCAACCGCGACCGCGCTGGCGGCGCTGCCCGCCGCATTGAACGCGCAGGCGCTGCCCGCACCCGTTGCGCCGGCCGAGGCGCCCGCGGCGGACGTTGCAGGTGCCGGCGGCAGCGACATCGTCGTCACCGCGCGCCGCCGCGAGGAGCGGCTGCAGGACGTGCCGATCGCCGTCACCGCGGTCAGCGCCGCCGCGCTCGACAGCCGCGGGCTCGACAGCGTGACGCAGGTCTCGCAGATCGCGCCCAACCTCCAGTTCACACCGGGTCAGGGCGGCAATTCGGGCGGCGTCTCCGCCTTCATCCGCGGCGTCGGCGAAAACGACTTCATCATCACCTCCGACCCCGCGGTCGCGCTCTATATCGACGGCGTCTATGTCGCGCGCAGCTTCGGCGCGACGACCGAGCTTCTCGGCGTCGACCGGATCGAGGTGCTGCGCGGGCCGCAGGGCTCGCTGTTCGGCAAGAACACGATCGGCGGCGCGATCAGCGTCACCTCCTCCATCCCCGGCCAGACGGCGCGCATGCAGGCGGACCTGCGCTATGGCAGCTACAACACCGTCCGCGCCCGCGCGCTGGTCGAAACGCCGCTCAGCGAAACCTTGTCCTTCGGCCTGACCGCCCTCGGCGAATTCGGCGAGGGGTGGCAGAAGGTGCCGTCCGGCAAGAATCTCGGAAATCGCAACGTGCTCGCCGGGCGTGCCACGCTGCATTACGACAATGAGGGCTTCGATGCGGTGCTGGCGGTGGACGGCCTGCGCCGCCGCCAGAACAGCGCCGCGCACAGCCTGATCGCGTTCGAGCCGAGCTTCTTCTCCGGCCTGCAATCCACCTTCCTTGGGCCCTGCTGCACCGCGAACACGCGCATCGACCGGACGGATACGACCGCCTCGCTCAACCGCGACGACACCGATGCCTTCAACGCCACGCTGACGCTGTCGGCCGATCTCGGCGGCGTCACGCTGAAATCGATCAGCGGCTATCGCTATGTCGATGCCGCCTTCGGCCGCGACGGCGACGCCTCGTCGCGCGTCAATTATGCCGGCGACTTCCATGACGAGGGCGCGCGCCAGCTCAGCCAGGAACTCCAGCTCTCGACCGATCTGGGGGATCGCGGCCAGATCCTCGTCGGCGCCTATGCCTTTCGGGAGCGGACGCGCGACGACACGCGGCTGGTGGTGGCGGACGGGCTCTACCCCGCGCTGATCGCGGCGGGCTTCGATCCTGCGCTCGCCACCGCACTCGATTTCAACATCGACTTCCGCAATCGCCAGACGACGACCAACTACGCGCTGTTCGGCAACGCCACCTATGACCTGACCGACGCGCTGACCGTCGAACTCGGCGGCCGCTATACCTATGAGAAGAAGCGCTTCGCCCAGGCCGCGCAGCGCATCTACAGCAACCAGCCCTTGCTGTTCGGCCTGCCCAGCTACACGCTGAAGGAAGACTGGAACGCCTTCACGCCGCGTGCCTCGCTCAGCTACAAGTTCGCGCCCGCCATCCTCGGCTATGCCTCCTGGTCGCGCGGCTTCCGCTCGGGCGGGTTCAACGGCCGCCCGACCGCGGTGGAGGAAATCGGCAGCTACGATCCCGAGAAGTTGACCGCCTACGAGCTTGGCCTCAAGACCGCTTTCGGCCGCATCGCGACGATCAACCTCGCCGTCTTCCGCAACGATTATACCGACCAGCAGCTGCTCATCTCGACGGTCAGCCCGACGACCGGCCTGCTGGTGGTGCGCAACGAAAATGCCGGCAAGTCGCGCATCCAGGGTGTCGAGCTGGAGGGCAATGTCCGCGTCACCCCCGCGTTCAGCCTCGTCGGCTCGCTCGGCTATCTCGACGCCAAATATCTGCGCTACACCAGCGTCATCAACGGCGTGCCGACCGACGTGTCCGGCCGCGTGCCCAAGCAGGCGCCGGACCTGACCGGCAGCCTCAGCGGCGTGATCCAGACGCCGCTCAGCGAACGGGTGAACGGCACCTTCCGCGTCGATGCCGCCTATCGCAGCGAGGTGTTCGTCGATGTCGAGAATTCGCCCTTCCTGCGCGCGCCGGACAATGTGATCCTGAACGCCAGCGCGGAGTTCGCGCTGCCGGCCAACGGCCTGTCGCTGCGTTTCGCGGTGGACAATCTGACCGACAAGCAGGTGCTTGCCGCCGGCTATGATGCGCGCAGCAGCTTCGGCTTCGTCGAGGGCTTCTATACGCAGCCCCGGCGTTATTCGGTGACGCTGGCGATCCGGCGATGAGGCGGCTGCGCTTCGCCGCCCACCTCGGCGTCCGCGCGCCGGACCGGCCGCTGTTCATGGCCTCGGCGGGCTTGTCCGCGGCGGAGCAGATCGCCTGGATCGCCGCGCACGGCTTTGCCGGCGTGTTCGACAACTTCCTCTGCCTCAGGAGCGAGGCCGAGCAGGCAGCGTTCGGCCGATTGGCGACCGATCACGGTCTGGAGATTGGCAGCTTCGCGCTCGATCCCGCCGGCTGGGCGACGCCCTTGTGGAGCCGCGACGATGCCGAGGCGCGCGCCGCGCAGG
Source organism: Sphingomonas jatrophae (assembly GCF_900113315.1). Classification (GTDB taxonomy): domain Bacteria; phylum Pseudomonadota; class Alphaproteobacteria; order Sphingomonadales; family Sphingomonadaceae; genus Sphingomonas_P; species Sphingomonas_P jatrophae. Next base: position 1,846,235 of record NZ_FOZG01000001.1, read on the forward strand.
ACGCGGTTGTCGCACGCGCCGTCGCGGCGGCGCGGCGCGCGGGCAGCCGCACCGCCACCTGCGTCACCGGCTTCGATCCCGCCCGCCCGCGCGCCGAACAGCGCGCCGCCATGGCCGCGAACCTCGCGCGCGTCGGCGATGCGGCGGCGGCGGGCGGCCTGACGCTCTGCGTCGAGCCGGTGGCGGAGGCGTTCATCCCCGGCCTGCTGGTGACGCGCGTGCGCGAGGCGGAGGAGATCGTCGCCGCCGCCGATCACCCGGCGGTGCGCCTCGCCTTCGATGTCGGCCATATCGCGATCGCCGGAGACGATCCCGCGGGCCCGCTGCCCGAGGCGCCCGGCCTCGTCCAGATCGCCGACGCGCCCGGCCGGATCGATCCGGGGGCGGGAAGTGTCGACTGGCATGGCGTGTTCACGATGATCGAGCGGACCGGCTTCGCCGGGCTGATCGAGGTGGAGCTGGAAGCGATGAGGCCCGGCGTTGAGGGTGAGGCCGCCCTGCTCGCGCGGCTCGCGGCACTGGACAGGATGATGGGAGAGGCTTGATGCGGTTCGAGGGCAAGAGCGCGATCGTGACGGGGGCGGCCTCCGGCATCGGCCGTGCGGTCGCTGTGCGGCTGGCACGCGAGGGCGCGCGCGTCGTCATCGGCGATCGCAACGCCGAGGGTCTGGCGGAGACCGCCGCGATGATCGGCGAGGCCGCGCAGGCGCAGCCCTTCGACGTCGCCGATCCCGCCGCCTGCGCGCAGATCGTCGCCGCCACCGTCGAGCGGCACGGCCGGCTCGACGTGCTGTGCAACATCGCCGGCGTGCTCGACATGGCGCCGGTGGCCGACTTCACCGTCGAGCGGTGGCAGCGCATGATCGGCGTCAATCTCGGCGGCGTCTTCTTCATGAGCCAGGCGGCGCTGCCGCATCTGGTCGAAACGCGCGGCTGCATCGTCAACATGGCGTCGGCTGCGGGGCTCGTCGGCGTGCCCTACAATGCCGGTTATGTCGCCTCGAAGCATGGCGTGGTCGGGCTGACCAAGGCGATGGCGCTGGAATTTTGCAACACCGGCGTCCGGATCAACGCCGTCTGCCCGGGCGGCGTCAACACGCCGCTGATCGCCGCACCGTCCGCGCCGGGGGTCGACTGGGCGCAGGTGATGCGCTCCGCCGGCTGGCTGAACGAGGGCGCCAAAGCGGAGCCCGAGGACATCGCCGACACGGTCGCCTTCCTCGCCTCCAAAGAGGCGCGGATGATCACCGGCATCGCCATGCCGGTGGATGGCGGGCAGACCGCGGGCTGATTAAAAACCCGTTCGCCCTGAGCCTGTCGAAGGGCCGTTCTTCTTCGCCATCGGCAAGAAAGAACAGTGCTTCGACAAGCTCAGCACGAACGGCAACGGCCGCCTCTTACGGCGCCATATACTGGCCGCCATTCACGTCGAGCGATGCGCCGTTCACGACCTTGGAATAGTCGGAGACCATGAACAGCACCGCTTTGGCGCAATCCTCCTCCGGGGGGATGATGCCGAGCGGGATGCGGCTGGCAATCTCGCCGATCACCTCGTCCCGGTCGCGGCCGGCGGCGACTTCGCGGTCGATGTGGCCCCACACCGGCGCACCGCCGATCCAGCCCATGCGCGTCACGTTGACGCGGATGCCGTGGCGGCCGAAATCCTTCGCCATGTGGCGGGTGAGCGCGTTCATGCCGCCCTTGCCGGCGGAATAGGCGCCCTCGCCCGGAAACGGGTTTACCGTCGACATGGTGGAGACGTTGACGATCGCGCCCTTCGTTTCCTTCAGGCTGGAGAGGCACGCCTGCGCCATGCGCAGCGCACCCGCGCAGTTGATGTTGAACACGGAGGCGAACTCTTCCGGATCGGCCTCGTCCGTCGTCTTCCAGTCGCCATGCGCATAGGCCGAGTTGACGAGGCCATCGATGCGGCCGAACGCCTGCCGCGTCGCATCGGCAAGCGCGCGGCACTGGTCCATGTTGCCGATGTCGGTGGAGAGCGCGACGGCCTGGCCGCCCGCCGCCTCGATCTCGCTTTTCACCTGATCGAGGAACGCCTGGTTGCGCGCGCCGAGGCCGACCTTGGCACCTTCCGCCGCGGCGATCTTGGCGAGCGACTGACCCATGCCCGGGCCGACACCCGAAATCACGATCACCTTGTCCTTCAGCAGCATGCGCTAATCCTCTTCCTTCATTATGGTCGTCAGGTGGTCAGGCGAAATTGGCCTGGCCGCCGTCCAGCGGCACGATCGCGCCGGTGAGATAGGCGAAGTCCGGCCCGCACATCGCCGCCACCGCGCGCCCGATATCGGCCTCGCACGTGCCGATCCGGCGGAGCGGGATCGTCTGGAAAAAGGCTTCCGCCTCCGCCGGTCGCGCGGCGATCCATGCCTTGAGGCCGGGGGAGTCGGCATGGGGCGCGATTGCCAGCACGCGGATGCCGTCCGGCCCCCATTCCGCCGCGGCCGCGCGCGTCAGCGATTCGATGCCGCGCTTCACCGCGCCGTAATGGCCATAGCCCGCCATGTCCCAGCGCCTTGTGGCCGAGCTCGACAGGTTGACGATCACGCCGTCGCCCGCCGCCTTCAGATGCGGGTGGCAGGCGCGCATCAGCCGCACCGTGGCGAGCGGGCCGGAGACGAAGCCCGCCTCGAACGCCTCGTCGCTGACCGACAGGATGGGGCCGAGCGGCACTTCCTGCGCATTGTTGACGAGGATGGCGATGCCGCCCAGCGCCGCCGCCGTATCCGCCGCCAGCTTGTCCAGCGAAGCGGCATCCTTGACGTCGCAGGCGAAGGCGCGCGCGGTGCCGCCCGCCTCGGTGATCTCGGCGGCGACCGCCTCCACCTTGGACAGCGTGCGGCCGGCGACCGCCACCGTCGCGCCGCGCTCCGCCAGCGCCAGCGCGATGCCGCGGCCGACGCCCTGCCCTGCGCCTGTGACGAGCGCGACCTTGCCCGCGAGCATCGCGGCGGCGCTCACGCCAGCCCCGGCGCGCAATTGGGCAGCGCCGGCTCGTAATGGCCCGCCGTCCAGCCGCCATCCACGGCGATCTCGGCGCCGGAGATGTAGCTCGCCTCGTCGCTCGCGACGAACAGGGTCGCGCGGGCGATCTCCTCCGGCTCGCCGATCCGCTGCAGCGGCACGCGGCGGAAGCTGCGCGCATTCACCGTCTCGGCCGCCTCGTTGCCGGGATTGCCCATCTCCGTATTCACGCCGCCCGGATGGATCGAGACGACACGGATGCCGAACGGGCCGAACTCGAAGGCGTAGGACTTTGTGATGCCGCGCACCGCCCACTTGCTGGCGGTATAGGCGGTCAGGCCGTTGCAGCCGCGCAGGCCGTCGACCGACGAGATGTTGACGATCACGCCCTTGCCGTTCGCCTTGAGCGCCGGAACGGCATGCTTCACGCCCATCATCGTGCCGATGACGTTGATGCCCAGCACCCGCTCGGCATCCGCCTTGCTCATCTGGTCGGCCGCGCCGAAATGGACGACGGCGGCGTTGTTGACGAGGATGTCGAGCTTGCCGAACTTTTCCGTCGCGGCGGCGACGATCGCCTGCCAATCCTCTTCGGAGCGCACGTCCAGCTTCATGAACAAGGCGGCGTCGCCGATCTCGGCGGCGACGGCGCGGCCCTTGTCTTCCAGAATGTCGCCCAGCACCACCTTGGCGCCTTCCGCGGCGAACAACCGGGCGGTGGCGGCACCCATGCCCTGCGCCCCGCCGCTGATGATCGCGACCTTGCCTGCCAGTCTCGCCATACGCCCCTCCTTCGAACCGGATCTTCCCGGTGCCTACGCAAGCTTCGCTGCGGTTGGCGGGTGTTTCAGGCAATGCGTTGCGGATTTCAAGCTTGGTTCTGCAACCTGCTGGATTTAGCGTGCCCCCGACGCGGCCACACGATGCCGCATTCCGGGGAGAGGAAGACGCGATGAGCGAGATGGCACCGCTGGACATGCTGCTGGCGATCGAGGGCGTGAAGCGCGCCAAGGCCGAATATTTCCGTTGCGTCGACGGCCAGCATTGGAACGATCTGCGTGCGGTGTTCACGCCGAACCCGGTGGTCGACATGCGGGAGTCGGTTCAGCCGCACAATCCGTCGCTGCTGCATCATGATGCGGCCGAGTTCGTCGGCGGCGTGGCCTATGTGCTGGAAGGCGTCACCACCGCCCATTTCGGCTACATGCCGCGCATCGACATCCTGTCGCCGACGGAAGCGCAGGCGGTGTGGTCGATGGAGGATTGGCTGTGGATTCCGGAAGGCCATGCCATCCTGCCGCCGGGGCGAATGCACGGCTGGGGCCATTATGAGGACCGCTACGTCAAGCAGGGGGATCGCTGGCTGATCTCCGCCTCGCGGCTGACCCGCATCAAGCTGGAGCATCGCTGAGGCCGGGAAATGGATCCGGCCGCGGGCACGCCGCGACCGGACCAGGTTGAGGGATGGTCCCGGACTGGCGCCACAAGCCCCGGATAACCATCGCGGAAAGATGTAGGCGGACGGCGGAGCGCACGTCGCGCCCGGCGTGCAGAAGCGGATCAGAAGATGATACTCGAGCCAGCAGCAGGTGATCCTCTTGATGCGGAGGGGGCGGCGGTGCTGGCGGCGTTGCGCCGTGCGCTGCGCAGCGCCGGCTGGACGCAGGCCCGTCTCGCCACCGAGCTGGAGGTCGGCACCGCCACCGTCAAACGCTGGCTGCACGGCCGGGGCCTCGGCTTCGCCACGCTCGGCCGGCTGTGCGCGCTGGCGCAGACCAGCCTGGCCGAGCTGACCGACGCGGCGCGCCTCGCTCCCGACGCCGCCGACCACCTGACGCTGGCGCAGGAGGAGGCGCTGACCCGCGATTCCAACCTGTCGACGGTGTTCTTCCTCATCCTCAACGGCTGGCCGATCGAGGAGGCGACCGCCGGCTTCCACATCGCGCCCGAGACGGTGGACCGCCATGTCGAGCGGCTCGAGCGGCTAGCGCTGGTCGACCGGCTGCCCGGCGGGCGCGTGCGCGCGCGGCTGCGCCCCGAACATGCCTGGCAGCGCGCACCGATGCGCCGCCATTTCGAGCGGCACATGAAGCCCTTGTTCACCGCCGTCGATTTCGGCGATCCGGAGACGATCTTCGGCGCGGCGACGGTGAAGCTGTCCCCGCTCGGCGTCGCGCGGCTGCGCGAGCGGATCGAGGCGTTCCGCCGCGACATCCAGGCGATCGAAAGCGAGGATCGCCGCAGCGCCACGCTGCCGGCGGAGTGGCATGCCGTGCTGGCAGTGGCGCGTTCGATGGTGCCGCTGATCCGCCCTTGAGGCGAACATGGACTTTTCTTGATCAGATTCCAGCTTTCGCCAACTCTACTCTTGACGCGAGGCCCTGTTTTCCTGTTCCCTAGTGGTCCGGATGCGCAACATGCGTAGCGGAAATGGCATTGTGGGAACGCAGGCCCGAAAAGACGAGGGGGGATGATCGATGCAGCGAGGCTGCGGAACCTGACAATTCGATACCGTGGGCGGCAGACCGGAACAGCGGCTGTTCGCCCCCGATGCACGGCGCCACACACCACGCTCGCCACATCCTGACCGGGATGCGGCGGACGGCACCCGATCGCCCGAAGACATCGACAAGCATCGATCCAGGAGAGGAACTTAATGCGCATCTCGCTCTACGCGCTCGCGCTCGCCGGCGTTTCCAGCTTCGGCTCCGCCGCCATCGCCCAGGTGGCCGGCCAGGGGCCGGTCACCGTCGCTCCGCCCACTGCCGCCGAGGCCGCCCCGCCCGCGCAGCCCGACGGCCAGGTCGGCCTTGCCGACATCGTCGTCACCGCGCAGCGCCGCGAGGAAAGCCTGCAGAAGGTGCCGGTGGCGGTCACCGCGATCAGCAGCGAGCAGCTCGACCAGTTGCGCGTGACCAACGTCAAGAACCTCGCCGGCATCGCCCCCAGCCTCCAGATTCAGACGCAGGGCCTGCAATCCAATCCGTCCATCGCCATTCGCGGCGTCGCCTCGGGCGTGTCGAACAATGCGGTCGATCCCAAGGTCGGCATCTATCTCGACGGCGTCTATATCGGCCGCACCGTCGGCTCGATCTTCGACCTGGCGGATATCGCGCGCGTCGAGGTGCTGCGCGGCCCGCAGGGCACTTTGTTCGGCCGCAACGCGACCGCAGGCGCGATCAGCCTCGTCTCGGCGACGCCGAAAGGCGAATGGGGCCTGCGCGCCACCGGCTCCTACGGCAATTACAACCAGCTGCGCGGCAAGGCGGTGCTGGATCTGCCCGCCTTCGGCCCCTTCTCCGTCAAGATCGCCTATCTCCATGACGAGATCGAGGGCGATTACCGGAACCTGATCGGCGGCCGGTCGATCAATCTCGGGCTGCGCATCCCCGCCTTCGGCACGCAGACCTTCTCCAAGAAGCTCGGCGGCCGGAACATCGATGGCGGCCAGCTGGCGATCCGCGGCGATTTCGGCAATCTCACCGCCGATTACCGCTTCGACTATACCGACGCGCGCAGCACCGGCCGCGGCATGCAGAGCTTCGGCGTGATCCCCGACCAGTCGGGCCAGATCCTCGGGCCGATCGTCGCGCTGCAGCCGGCGTTCGGCGGCATCACCAACATCTCGGCCACGCGCCTCCCCGCCATCGCCTCCGCGTCGAGCGAGGAGCATGTGGTGACGCAGGGCCACAGCCTGACGCTGTCGGTCAACGCGACCGACAATTTCACGGTCAAGAGCATCACCGCCTTCCGCAAGTTCAAGCAGGATCCGAACATCTTCGATCTCGCGGCGACAGGTGGCCTGCGGCTGAGCGCGGCGCAGTTCGGCGCGCTGATCACGCCGCCACCAGGGCCGGACGCGACACCGGCGCAAATCGCCGCTTACCAGGCGGGGCTCGCCACGCTCGGGACACGCCCGGGCGCGAACGACACCTTCTTCTCGCTGCTCACCGCACGCCGCACCCGGCAGGAACAGTTCAGCCAGGAAGTGCAGTTCCAGCTGGACGGCGAAAGCTTCGAGCTGACCGCCGGCGTCTTCTATTTCCACGAGAATTCGCCTGCCGACGACATCCTCGGCATCCTCGAACCGTCGATCAACGGCACCATCGTGCCCCTGCCGTTCGACAATGCGTTCGGCAGCGGCGTCACCAGCACGCGCTCGATCAACGATTCGATCGCGGGCTATGGCCAGCTGACCTTCCACCTGACCGACACGCTTGACATCACCGGCGGCCTGCGCGGCACGATCGACGATCGCGAGCTGATCATCAGCGCCATTTCCGGAGGCCAGGGCGCGGTGCTGGGCACGGGCGACTACAAGGTCAGCTATCAGAAGATCAACTATACCGGCATCGTCACGTGGCGGCCGACCACGCAGTCGACCGTCTATGGCAAGATCTCGTCCGGCTATGTCGCGGGCGGCATTTTGAGCGGTATCCCCTACAAGCCCGAGACGCTCGTTTCCTACGAACTGGGCGCCAAGACGCAGCTGTTCGACAATCGCGTCCGCCTGAACGCGGCCGTCTTCTACAGCGACTACAAGGATCTGCAGACGCAGAACTTCATCAACGGTCGGCAGGCGTTCGACAATGCCGGCAAGGCCAAGATCAAGGGCTTCGAGGTGGAGACCGAGATCGCGCCGGTGCGCGGCCTCGTGATCAGCGGCAGCGTCGGCTATTCCGATCTCGATTACGACACCTTCGTCCTCGCCGGTCGCGAAGTGGCCGACGTGGCGCGCACCACCTACAATTCGGTGTGGACCGGCCGCGCCGCCGTCCAGTACGACTCGCCCGACATCGGCAATGTCGGCCACCTCCAGGGCCGGCTGGAAGGCCGCTATCGCAGCCGTTACTTCCTCACCTCCACGCCGCTCCTGAACCTTGCGGGCCAGGAAGTGCTCGAGGAGTTCAACCGTCGCCCGGGCTACTGGCTGGTGGACGGGCGCCTCGGCCTTGTCGACATTCCGGTCGGCGGCGCGCGCGCCTCGCTGTCGGTGTTCGGCCAGAACATCTTCAACGAACGCTATGTCTCCTTCGGTGCGCCCGTCCTGTCGCTGGTCGGCACCTATGAGCGTGGCCGCACCTACGGCGTCGAGCTCGGCTTCGCCTTCTGACGGAGCGTTGCCGGGGCGGGCGCGGCTTGCCCCGGCGACAATTCGGAGTTACGTTCCGAAACGTGACGGCACCGGCGCGACGGCTGCGCGGGCCAGGTCAGGAGAGCGAGCATGGACAACGACATCGCATCGAAGGTGAGCGAGGCCGACTTCGCTTATTATAACGGCTCAGGGCCCGGCTTCACGACCGAGAGCTCGACGCTGATCAGCTCGTCGCCCTATCTCAACCATGCGGAACTCCGCACGCTGATCGCGCAGGAGATGCTGCGCCGGAACGGCGCCGACCTGCCCAACACCGCCTTCATCCCCAACGTCGTCAAGATCCTGATGGAGCTGGAGGACTGGCCGCGCATCTTCCAGCTGTTCGAGGAAGAAAAAGCGCGCCTGCCGCTCTTCAAGAACTGGCTGGACGGCCGCAAGATCTCGCTCTTCACGCTCGACGAGCTGAAGGACCCCAAGCCCGGCACGCTCCGCGCCGTCATCCATGATTTCGTCGTCAACAGCGGCTACAACATGGACCATTTCTACCAGGGAATGGAGATCAAGACCGACTTCGACTTCTACATGAAGGAGCGGACGCACACGCACGACATCGAGCACATGATCACCGGGTTCGAGACGAACCACGCCGGTGAGGTCGCTCTGCTCGCTGCCAATGCCCGTGCGCTCTACGCTTACTTCAAGCCCGAGCTCGCCGCCTTCTTCAACCGCGTGTCGGCCTATCTCAAGGCCAAGACGACGATGAAGAGCGGCCTGTTCTACCCCGAGGCCTACAAGGTCGAGCTGGACGCCGAGGATATCGGCGCCGCGCAGGGCCGTGCGTGGAAGCACCCGCTCTTCCTCATCCCCTTCCGCGACTATCTCGACCATCAGGTCAGCGACATTCGCGAGGAATTCGGCATCACCAACCCGCCGCCCGCCGGCGAGTGGACCTGGACCACCGCCGTCAGCGAGGACCCACGCCCCGCCAACGACGATCACGGCCAGACCGCTCAGGCCGCGGAGTAAGAACGCGCCGCCTCTGCGTGGAGGCGGATCGCGGCAGAACAGCCCCTCCCTTGCAAGGGGGAGGGGCTTTCGCCTGTCTGGAGGGACCGTATCGATGGACGGCAAGATCGCGCTCGTCACCGGCGCCAACAAGAGCATCGGCTTCGAGACGGTGCGCGGCCTCGCCGCCGCAGGCATGACCGTCTATCTCGGCAGCCGCGACATGGCCGCGGGTGAAACCGCCGCCGCAGAGCTCGCCGCGACGGGCGACGTCCGCCCCATCCACATCGACCTGCTCGACGAGGCGACGCTCGCCGCGGCGGTCGACCGGATCGCGGGAGAGCATGGCTGGCTCGACATACTGGTCAACAATGCCGGCATCGCCCCCGGCGGCGGCGGCGCGCTCGCCAGCCCGCGTGCCGAAACCGACATCGCCATGCAGACCAACGTCCATGGCCCCGCGCAGCTGATCCGCCTCGCCGTGCCGCTGCTGGAAAAGTCGGCCTCACCCCGCGTCGTCAACGTCACCAGCGGCGCCGGCACCGTCGGTGCGATGACCGATCCCGAAAGCCCGCTCGCCCAGGCGCCCTACCTGCCTTACGCTTATTGCCTGTCCAAGGCGGCGGCGAACGCCATGACCGTGCTCTTCGCCAACGACCTGCACGGCCGCGGCATCCGCGTGAACGCCGTCTGCCCCGGCCTCGTCAAGAGCGCGCTCAGCCACTTCATGGGCACGCGCGGGCCTGCGGAGGGCGCAGTCGTCGTCCTCCGCTACGCCACGATGGGTGAGGCGTGCCCAACCGGCGGCTTCTTCGACGAGGACGGCCCCAAGGCCTGGTGACCGCGCGCGCCGCTGCGCGTCAGCCGACCCGCAGCACGATCTTGCCGCGGACATGGCCGTCGGCGACGCGGCGCTGCGCCTCCGCCGCCTCCGTCAGCGCCATCTCGCTGATCTCGGGCGCGCGGATCCGCCCCGCCACCATCGCTTCCACCAGAGCGGCCAGCTGCCGCGGCTGATTGGCGAAGGTCGACACGGTCGGACGGACATGCACGCCCCTTGTTGCCGCTTCTGGCCCGCCATGCGCCGGCTCGTCGGCGATCAGCGTGCCGATGGGCGCGATCACGCCGCCGGGCCGCACCAGATCCACCGCCTCAAGGAAGGTGCCCTGCCCCACCGTGTCGACGACGAGATCGACGCCCTCCGGCGCCCACGCACGCAGTTCCTCCGCCACCCGGCCGCGGCGATAATCCACCGCCAGCTCCGCGCCGAGCGCACGGACATAATCGAGGCTCGCCGGCCCGCAGGTCGCTGCCACGCGCGCGCCCATCATACGCGCGATCTGGATGGCGAAGCTGCCCGTGCCGCCCGACCCGCCATGGACGACGACGCGCGCGCCCGGCCGCACCTCGCCCTGCTCCACCACCGCTTCCCACGCGGTCATGCCCGCGGTGGGCATCGAGGCCGCTTCGGCAAAGCCGATCTGCGGCGGCAGGCGCACCACCCGCTCGCGATCGGAAGCGACATATTCGGCATAGCTGCCCCGCTCGCCGCGGCCCTGGTTGCTGGCGGTGACCACGCGGTCGCCGACGCGCAGATCGTCCACGCCCTCGCCCACCTCGGCGATAGTGCCCGCAGCGTCGAAGCCGACGACGAACGGGAAACGATAGTCGAAATAGCGCGCGAGCCAGCCCTCGCGCGCCTTCCAGTCGGCCGGGTTCACCCCCGCATAAGCGACCTTGACCACCACCTGCCCCGGCAGTGCGGACGGCCGCTCGATCTCGCCCTCGTGCAGCACCTCGGGCCCGCCGAAGCCGTCGATCACCATCGCCCGCATCGTCGCCACGCCAACCTCCCCTATTGCCCGGCGGAGAAAGGACGGGGCGTCGGCGCATTGTCAAGCTTGAGACACCGCATTCCGAGCCACTCTCGCCACTCTGAATAGAGGATGCGCATCACGGGCCGGTTCGTCCCTCCGCAAATCTGGACAGCGCCCGTCTCTTCCGGCAGGCGGCCAGAACCAGAGGCAGAGGAGGGCAACAGGATGGACAAGGCATTTCCCGCAGGCGCCGCGATCGTGTTCGGCGGCAGCGGCGGCATCGGCAAGGGCGTCGCGGCCGAGTTCGCCAAGGCGGGCAGCAACGTCGCCATCTGCTACCGCTCCAAGCAGGACGTGGCCGAAGCCGCCGCCGAGGCGGTGCGCGCGCACGGCGTCCAGGCGAGCATCCACCAGGCCGACGTGCGGACCCGCGCTGCGGTGGAGGCCGCCTTCGCCGATGCCGTCGCCGCGCATGGCCGCGTCCACACCGTCGTCTGGGGGGCGGGGCCGATCGTCGCGCAGGTGCCGATCGCCGACTGGAGCGACGAGCAGTTCCGCCAGTCGATGGAGATCGAGGTGTTCGGCTTCTTCCACGCGGTGAAGGCCGCGCTGCCGCACTTCCGCAGCAGCGGCGGCGGTTCGTTCGTCCATCTGGGCTCGGCGGGCCACGATTGGTGGCCGCATCTCGACGGCCTGTCGGTCGCGCCCAAGGCCAGCAACGAGGCGCTGATCAAGGGCATCGCCAAGGAGGAAGGCGTGCACGAGATCCGCGCCAATTCCATCCTCGTCGGCGTGATCGACGCAGGCCAGTTCAAGGTCGGCCAGGCGGAGGGCTATTTCGACGAGGCGTGGGAGAGCGCGGTGAAGGCGATGCTGCCGATCAAGCGCTGGGGCAAGGCGGAGGATATCGGCCGCACCGCGGTGTTCCTCGCCTCCGATGCGGGCAATTACATCACCGGCCAGACCATCTCGGTCGCCGGCGGCTTCGGCGTCTGAGACGAAGACGGCGCGGACAGCCCCCTGGCTGCCCGCGCCGTCCCCTGCACCGCCCGGCGCCCCTCCCGCGACCGGGAGGAGCGCCGGCGTGCCCCCTGTTATTCGGCGGCTTCCATCACCCGCGCCTCGGCCGGCGCTTCAGTCGGGTTGATGTAGGTGCCCGGGCGGTTGCCGGTATATTGGCCGTCGGCATAGGTCTTCACGCCGTTGACCAGGGTCAGCCGCATCGGTGCTGCCTGGCGGGTGAAGCGCCACGTCGTGCCGCCGTCGCCATCCGGCACGTCGAACGCCTTTTCCATGTCGCGGTAGCGGATCTCGTTCAGATCGAACACGACGAGGTCCGCGCGGCGCCCGGCCTTCACTTCGCCGGTGTCGTGCAGGCCGAAGAAGTTGGCCAGCTTGCCCGTCTTGACGTGGATCGCCTGCTCCAGCGTCAGCAGCCCGTCCTTCACATATTTGGTGAAGAGCAGGATGTTCTCGCCGCCGCCGCACAGCATCTGCAGGTGCGCGCCCGCATCCGAGATGTTGCCGACCGATTTCGGATCGAGCATCAGCTTGATCGTCAGCTCCTCATCCTTGGGGAAGGGCGCCATGTGGACGGTGGACTTGGTGCCGTTCTCGAGGATCCACTGTGCCATCGCGTCGGAGCGGTGCAGCCCGCGGCTGTCGGCGAACTCCTTCAGCGTGCCGCCGACGGGGCCGGCGCCATTCTCGCTGTCCAGCAGGAACAGGTCCTGCGGGTTGTTCATCGGCGAATGCGGCCACGCCTTGGTGTCCCAGCTCTCGCGGGCCCGCGCGCGCCACTCCGGATCGGCGAGCAGGCGTGCCTTCTCCTCGTGCGATTCCGCCAGCACCACCTCGTGCCAGACATAATCGTTCGACTGGGCGAAGATCAGCGACTTGATCAGGCTGAGCGTGCTCGTCGGCGAGACGTGGGCATAGCCCGGCCAGATGTCCGCGCCTTCCGCCCGCAGGCGGCCGAGCGTTTCCTGGAGCTTGGGCAGGATGTCCTTCTGGAATTCCAGCGTCGGTACCGCGCCGGCAATCTGCATGCGGATGCCGCGGCCCTTGGTCAGGCGGCCGAGCCGTTCGAGGCTCTCGGGGCCGGTCTTCCGCATGAACGTGTCGATGATGCACTGATAGGTCGTGCCGGGGTAGCGCTGCATCACCGAGAACAGGGCCTCGAACTCGGCATCGTCCGCCAGCAGGGTCGGGATGGCGCGATCGTCGCCGTCATGGTCGTGCAGATTGTCGGACATGCCGAGCGCACCCGCCGCCAGCGCATCCTCCAGCAGCTCGGCCATCTTCGCCACTTCGTCCGGGGTCGCGGCGCGTTCCCACGCCTCGGTGCCCATGGCGGCGAGACGAAGCGCGATGTGGCCGACGAAGGCGGCGTAGTTGGTCGGAATCTGGACGTTCTTCGCCATCGAGGCCTTGTATTCGGACCACTTCTCCCAGTCCCACGGCACATGCTGGAGGAAGGGCTTCAGGGGAATGTCCTCGAAGAAGGAGAAGATCTTGATCATCTCCAGCTGCGCGGCCTTTTCCTTGGAGAGCGGCGCGGCGGTGAAGCCGCAATTGCCGAGGATCACCGTCGTGGCACCATTGCCGGGCAGCGGATCGAGATCGGGCTGCCACCACATGGTCGCGTCATAATGGGTGTGGCTTTCGATGAAGCCGGGCGTGACGTAGCAGCCCTTGGCGTCGAACACCTCCTCACCCGCACGCGGGGTGAGGCCGGGCGCCACCTCGGCGATGCGGCCGTCCACCACGCGCACGTCGGCGTCGAAGGCCTTGGCGCCGGTGCCGTCCACCACGGTGCCACCGCGGATCAGCATGTCGCTCATGATCGTCTCTCCTTGCAGTCTGTGCGTCACTCGGCCGCGATGGCGACCGGTGCGGATTCGTTGGCGGGCTCAAGGAAGGCGCCCGGCTTCGCACCGGTGTAGGCGCCGTCGCGGAAGATCGCCTCGCCGTTCACCAGCGTCAGCTTCATCGGCGCGGCCTGCCGCGTATAGCGCCAGGTAATCCCGCCCTTGCCGTCGGTGACGTCGTACACCTTTTCCATGTCGTGCTGCTGCACTTCGGCAAAGTCGAACACGACCACGTCGGCGCGCTTGCCCTCGGCGATGCGGCCGATGTCGGTCAGGTGGAAGTGGTCGGCCAGCTTGCCCGTCATCTGGTGCACCGCTTCCTCAAGGCTGATCGCCTGCTGGTCGCGGACATATTTGGTGAGGTAGATCAGGTTCTCGCCGCCGCCGCACAGCATCTGCAGATGCGCGCCCGCATCGGTGATGTTGCCGACGGTCTTGGGATCGCGGATCATCTCCAGCACCACCTCGTCGTCCATGTCGAACGGCGCCATGCGCACGGTGGACAGCACGCCGTTCGCCAGCAGCCAGTCGGCCATCGCGTCCGAGCGGTGCAGCCCGCGCTCCTCGGCATAATCGTGCAGCGTGCCGAACGGCCCCGTGCCGTTGTCCGAGCCGAGCTTGGTCAGCAGCAGCATCTTGGGGTTGTTCATCGGCGACTGCGGATAGCATTGCGTGTCCCAGCTCTCGCGGGCACGCGCCCGCCACTCCGGATCGCGCAGCAGCTTTTCCTTGGCCTCGGCGCCGTCCGCCAGCACCACTTCGTGCCAGACATAATCGTTCGACTGGGCGAAGATCAGCGACTTGTAGAGGCTGAGCTGGCCGGTCAGCGGCACGTGGGCATAGCCCGGCCACACGTCGATGCCGTCCTTGCGCATCTGCTCCACCCGGTCGCGCATCGGCTGGAGCAGATACTTCTGATAGGCGACCGTCGGGATCGCGCCGGTCAGCTGCACGCGGATGCCCCGGCCCTTCAGCAGGGTGGCCATGCGGTCGGTCTGCGCCGGGCCCGTGTCGCGCATCAGCGCCACGTCGATGATGCACTGGAAGGTGGTCGACGGATAACGCTCCAGCACGTCGAACAGCGCCGAAAATTCCGCATCGTCCGCCACCAAGGTCGGGATTGGCCGGTTCTCGCCGTCATGGTCGAGCAGGTTGGTGGACAGGCCGAGCGCGCCGTTCGCCAGCGCATCCTCCAGCATCACCGCCATCTTGGCGCGCTCCTCCGCAGTGGCGGGGCGCTTCCACGCATCGAGGCCCATCGCCGCCATGCGGATCGCGATGTGGCCGACGAACGCCGCATTGTTCAGCGGCAGGCGCACCTTCTCCTTCACCGACTTCTTATATTCGGACCAGCTGCGCCAATCCCACGGCACATGCTTCAGGAAAGGCTCGAGCGGGATATCCTCGAAGAAGGAGAAGATCTTCACCATCTCCAGCTGCGCATCCTTGTCGTCGGACATGGGCGCCGCGGTGAAGCCGCAATTGCCGGTGATCACCGTCGTCGCGCCGACGCCGGGCAGCGGATCGAGATCCGGCTGCCACCACATCGTCGCATCGTAATGCGTGTGGCCTTCGATGAAGCCCGGCGCGACGGTGCAGCCGGTCGCATCGAACACCTCCTCGCCGTCGCGCGGCTGGAGCCCCTGCCCCACCTCGGCGATGCGATCGCCCGAAATGCGCACGTCCGCCGCAAAGCCCTTCGCGCCGGTTCCGTCGACCACCGTACCGCCCCGGATCAGCATATCCGCCATGTCCCGCTCCTTGTCCGCCATCTTCTGGTCTGATGGGGAAAGGCTATGCGCATGGTTCCGCAGCGGCAATCGCAGCCGTCGCGGCGGGATCACCCGCTGGCGGAGGTTCGGCTCGCCTGCTGATCCCTCGCGGCGTCACAGGTCAGCCACGCCTCGCGCAGTTCGTAGCCGGTGACGAGGTCGTTCCAGCCGACCTTGGGATCGCGCTCGAGCCGGAGACCGGGGATCGCCAGCAGGCGCATCAGGAAGATATCCGTCTCCTGGATCGCCAGGAACGATCCCGGGCAGCGATGATGCCCGTCGCCGAAGCTCATCACCGGTGCGCCCGCGCGGTGCGCCGGGCAGCGATCGGGATTGAGCGTCAGCGGCGCCTCCCCGCTCACCGCCGGATCGGCATTCACTGCGCGCAGATCCACCGCCACCAGCGCGCCCTTGGGGATCGCCGCCCCCCCGCTTGCATCGTCGCCCAGGGCTACCTCGGCCGTGGTGCGGCGGAACAGGGTGCCGACCACCGGCTCCAGCCGCAATATCTCCTCCAGCAGCGCATGGCGCGCAGGCTCGTCCGCGGCGAGGTAGCGCGCGCGCACCGCGTCATTCTCCAGCAGGTGCCAGGCGCAGACGGTGATGAACTCGCGCGTCGTCACCATGCCGGCCGCGGCATAGGTGATGCACTCGGTCAGGATCTCGCTGCCCTTGTATCCGCCTGCCAGCAGGTGCGAGATGACGTCTTCTCGGGGTGCCTTGCGCCGCGCCGCGATGGCGGGCCGCACGTCCAGCCAGTAAAAGCGCAGGAGCCGCGCCTGCGCGACAAGCGCACTCCACGTCCGCCGCAGCCGCCCGCCCGTGTCGTCCAGCCCGCCGGCGAAGAAGGCGTTGATGCGGCGATCGAGCCCCGGCACCCGGCTGTCGGTCAGCCCCACCACCTGCGCGGCAACGCCCACCGCCATCTCCATCCCCATGGCGCTCAGCTCCCCCCGCCCCGCCGCGGTGAAGCGGCCGAGCACGCCGTCCGCCAGGCCCGCCATCAGCCCGCGATAGCGCGTGTCGACAGCGCGCGGCGTGAAGAAGGGCGCGGTCAGGCGGCGCTGCTCGTGGTGCAGCTTGCCTTCCAGGAACAGGATCGGCGTCTTGCCCTTTTCCGGCAGCCGCTCGACCAGCTCCGCCTTGAAGCCGGCCTGCCGCGTCTGATCGCCGCGCAGCAGCTGGCGCGCCGCGGCGAAGCTGCGGACGTGCCACACGCCGTCGGCATCCTGCTCCACCGGGCAGGTTTCGGGCAAGCGGCCGAAGGCGGTGCGGCGCGCGTCGATCTGGCTGGCCATCGGCATCTCCGTCATAACGGAACCGGTTTATCGAATTTCGGGCAGCCCCGCAAATCGAATGGCCGCATCGCGCAGCACCGCATCCAGCGGCGCGCGCCAGTCGCTCGCCGCTTCCTCGTCGGCATAATCGGCGGCGGCCGCGCGCAGATGCGGCAGCTCGTCCTCGTCGAACGCGTCAAGCGAGGCGCCCAGCTCGCGCGCCTGCCCGGTGCCGCGCGCCGCCAGCGCGGCGAAATGGCCCGATGCCACCGCCGCGCCCAGCACGATCTTGGCCATCGCGCGGTAAAGCGACATCGCCTGCGGCCCCGGCACCCCGCGCGCCGCCATCGCGCCGAGGAAGCCGTCGACGAACTCCAGCTCGACGGCGATGCCCCAGCGCGCCTCGAGGAAGCCGACCACCAGGGCCGGCTCCTGCCCGAGCGAGCTGAACAGCGCCGCGGCATAATCGCGCACCAGCGCCGCCCAGTCCTGGCCCGTATCCGCGGGTGCGGCGCGCGCCGCCTGCCGCCCGGCCGCCAGCCGGATCAGCGCGTCGCGGCTCTCGACATAGCGGTAGAGCGTAGCGATCCCGACGCCGAGGCGCGCCGCCAGCTCCTTCATGCTGATCTCCGCCAGCCCCATGGCGATGGCGGTGTCGAGCAGCCGCTCGAGCGTCAGCCGCCGGGGACGGCCGACGCCCCGGGCGGGCGATGCTGCGACGGGATCATGATCGGCCATCCCCGCTCCGTGGCCGCTCGGGGCCACGCGATCAAGCGGGGAGCGGCATCACACGTCCTTGAACTGCGCCACGATCTCCGCAATCGCCGGGCGGATGTCGCCCCGGCGATAGCCGAGCAGCTTCGTCTCCTCGGCATCGGGCTCGTAATAGAGCTTGTTGCCGCGGCCGAACGGCATCGCGCTGTCGGGCAGCATCGGATGCTCCTGATCGACGACGGCCGGCTTCTCGCGGCCGACCTCCTCGAAGAAGGCGCCGAAATAATCCTGCCACGTCAGATTCTCGTCACCGACGAGATAGGAGCCGCCCGGCGCCCCCCGCTCCAGCGCACCCTCCACCGCTTCGGCCAGCGACTGGGTGGAGATGAAGTTGACGCCGCCCGGCGGCACGAATTCGGGCATCGGCGCATATTTGCCCTGCGCATAATGGGTGTAGGCGATGAACATCGGCAGCGGCAGGCCGGGCACGGTGCCGACGACGAACGGCGCATTGACGCTGCACGCGACGAAGCTCTCGTCCGCCAGCGCGGCCACGCCCTCGTCCGATTCCTTGCGCGAGCGAATATAGGCATTGCCTTCGACGAGATGCGGTGCCGCCTGCGGGTAGTAGCTGCCGACATTCACCGCGCGCTTGATCCCCGCCGCCTTCGCCTTGGCGAAGAAGGCCGGGATGCCGAGCGAATTGACGCGGTGCCAATAGCCGTCATCCTCGCCCTGCGGGATGTGGCGAATGTCGTTGCCCGCGGCGAAGACGAGCGCGTCGAAGCCGTCGAACACGGATGCATCGGCATCCATGTAATCCACCCGCTTGAACGGCAAATTGCCCAGCGGCGTATCGGGCAGCGGCGGATTGCGCCCCGCAATCGTCACGTCATGGCCCTTGGATTGCAGGTGCAGCGCGGTGCGCCCGCCGATCATGCCGGCGCCGCCGACGATCAGGATCTTCATGCTCTTCCCCTCCGCTTGTTTGTCAGAAACCGAGGCCATTGCCCTTGATGATCGGCATGTTGGTCCACACGCCCCGCTCGTCGCGATACCAGCCCGATGCCGCCAGCGCGCCGCCGTCGATGTTCAGCGCGGTGCCGGTGATCCATGCCGCCCTGTCGCTGGCGAGGAACAGGATGCCGTCCGCCATGTCCTGCGGCCGGCCGAAGCGGCCGAGCGGGATCCACGTCTGCATGTGCTTGGCATTCTCCTCCGACACCATCGCCATGACGGGCACCTGCGGCGTGTCGGTCGTCTCCGGCGCGATCAGGTTCACGCGGATGCCGTCCGCCGCCAGCTCCAGCGCGAGGCTCTTGGTGAAGCCGAGCAGGCCCGCCTTGCACGCCGAATAGACCGCGCAATTGGGAATGCCGCGAAAACCCTCGATCGACGAGACGGAGACGATGCTGCTGCCGGCACCCCGCCTCTTCAGGAGCGGCAGCATGGCGGAGGTGACGCTGAACACCTGGCCGAGGTTGGTCGCGTAGAGGCGGGCAATCTCGTCCGCATTCTGCCGCGCGAACGGCTTGGCGAGGTTCAGGAAGTCACCGACATTGTTGACCAGCACGTCGAGGCCGCCATGCTTCGCCTCGATCGCCGCCGCGGCCTTGGCGACCACGCCGGCATCGGTCACGTCGCCGACGATCACCAGCGCATCCTCGCCCAGTGCCGCCTGCGCGTCCGCCGCGCGACCCTCGTCAATCTCGATGATCGCCAGCTTCGCGCCGGCCTCCGCGAACGCCTCCGCCGTCGCGCGGCCGATGCCCGCGCCGCCGCCCGTCACCAGCACCGCCTTGCCCGTGAAGTCGAACATGCACCCTGCTCCTTGATTTTGCCGGAGGGTTAGATTTGGCACTTACCAATGGCAACAAGGCACCTTACGGAACCCTGGTATCCTTTGGAGACCATGACATGGCCGATTATCGCGCACTCACCCTCGAGGTGATGGATCTGGTCGGCGACAAGTGGACCCTGCTCGTCGTCTATGTGCTGGGCGAAGGGCCGCTGCGCTTCTCCGATCTGCGCCGCCGCACCGCGCCGATCAGCCAGAAGATGCTGACGCAGACGCTCCGCCAGCTGGAGCGGCACGGCATGGTCACGCGCACCGTGCTGCCAACCGCGCCGCCGCAGGTCGAATATGCGCTGGCCGATCTCGGCCGCAGCTTCCTCGCCGCCGCCAGCGTGGTGTGCGCCTGGACGCGCGACAATATCGACGCGCTGGAGGCAGCGCGCACCCGCTCCGATGCGGCGGCCGGCGAGAAGGGCTGACCGCCGCACCCGCTCAGCCGTGCAGCCGCTTCAGCGCGCCCGCTGCCAGCGCCACCGCCTGATCCGCGATCGGCGCCACGCCGAAGAAGCTGGCGAAGCCGTGAATGCCGCCCGAGAAATCGTGCAAATCGGTCGGCACGCCCGCCTCCCGCAGCTTCACCGCATAGGCAAAGCCCTCGTCATGCAGCGGATCGTTGCCGGCGAGGATGATCGTCGCGGGCGCCAGGCCGCTCACGTCCTCCGCCCGCAGGGGGGCGGCCAGGTGATGCGGGTCCTCGTCGCCGACATAGGCGTTCCAGAAGAAGCGCATCATGCCCGTCGTCAGCATCGCGCCCGCCTCGCCCAGATTGCGGTAGGAAGGCGTGTCGAAATCGCTGTCGATCACCGGATAGAGCAGCACCTGCGCGGCGGGCGCGTTCGGCTTGCCCTTCAGCGCCAGCGCCACCGCGGCAGCCAGATTGCCGCCCGCGCTGTCGCCCGTCACGCCGTAGCGGTCCGCCCGCACGCCGAACTCGGCGGCGCGGCTCGGCAGCTCGGCAATGGCGGCAAGGCAATCGTCGAGCGGCGCGGGGAAGGGATGCTCGGGCGCGAGGCGATAGTCGAGCGACAGCACCGCACAGCCGGAATCGCGCGCCAGGATGCGCGACAGGCCGTCATGCGTGTCCAGCGTGCCGATCACCCAGCCGCCGCCATGCAGCATCACGACAAGCGGCAGCACGGTGCCGGGCGCGGGGTGATAGAGCCGCGCCGCAATCGGCCCGGCCGCCCCCGACACCGTCACGTCGCGCACCTCGGCCACCTCGACGGGCGGCTTGGGCATCGGGTTGTTCAGCGCCGCGCGCATCGATGTCGCCGTCATCGGCTCGGGCAGCGCGAAGCCGCTTGCCGCCATCGCCGCCAACATTTGCTGCAAAACCGGATCGATCATTCTATTCCCCTCCTCATCATGCCGGCGCCGCCACCCGAACCCGCTTATCCGGACCTGCCCGACGTCCTCGCCGCCTTGTTCTCAAGCCTGCTCGATGCCGAGCCGTGGGCCGCCTTCCTGGATCGCCTGCGCACCGCGGCGAACGCAACCTATGCCACGCTGATCCTCGGCCCCCGCACCGGTGCGCGGCCGGGTCTGATCCTGACGCCGGGCGCCGATCCGACGGTCGGCGCCGAATATGCCCAGCATCTGTTCGCCAGCGATCCCTTCATCGGCCTGCCCGACGGCGAAGTCGCCCATTTCCGCGATTTCGTGTCGGAGGAGGCGCTGCGCCGCGCGCCCGATTTCCGTGCCTTCATGAGCAGCCTCGAAGTGCTCGGCGTCGATCTCCATCTGGCCGAGCGGGTGGAGCTCAGGCTCCGCCTCACCCGCACCGAGCGCGAGCCGCCGTTCGAGCGCGACGACGCGATCCGCCTGCAACGGCTGGTGCCGCATGTCCGCATCGCGCTCGCCTTGTTCGACCGGCTGGCGGCGGTGGAGAGCGAGCAGCTCATCTATGCCGGTGCGGTCGCGCAGATGGCGATCGGCGTCGTCACGCTCGATCGGCACGGCAAGGCGCTGCGCGTCAATCCGCGCGCCGCCGCGATCCTGGCCGAGTGCGACGGCATTGCGCTGCGCCACGGCAGCATCGCGCTCGACGATGGCGATCTCGCCCGCCAGCTCGGCGCGCGGCTGGCCAATGGCGCGGCGGGCGATGCGCTGACGCTGCGCGTGCCGCGCCGGTCGGGTGCAGGCGATCTGCTGCTGGTCGTCGGCAAGGCGCCGGCCAACGATCCGGTCGGCGGCGGCCCCGCGGCGGTGCTGTTCCTCACCGATCCCGCGCACGCCCCCCGCATCACCGCCGCGGCGGTGCGCGAACGGCTGGGCCTGACGCAGAGCGAGGCGGCGGTGACGGCGGAGCTGGCCGAGGGCCTCGCTCCGGCGGAGGTGGCGGCACGGCTGGGCATCTCGCTCAACACCGTGCGCGCGCACCTGCGGTCGATCTTCGCCAAGACCGGGGTCAGACGGCAGAGCCAGCTGGTGCAGCTCGTCCACCACAGCCTGCCCGGTCTCGGCCACCCTCCTGGCTAAAGGTCGAGCGGGGCGAAGGCGGCGCTGGCGGCGGCATCCACCACCTGCGCATGGCCGTTGATCGCCGCTGCCTGGCGTGACAGCAGGAACAAGGCGATTTCCGCCACCTGCTGCGCGGACAGGCCGCCGCGATAATCCGGGTCCGCCGGCTCCGCGAGGATGCGGTCGTCCTGCGCCACACCGTTCATCGGCGTCAGCACATTGCCCGGGCAGATCGCATTGACGCGCAGCCCGCGCGACGCGAACGCCCGCGCGGCGGAGCGCACCAGCCCCAGCACGCCATGCTTGGACGTGGCATAGGCCGCCGCCTCGGAAAAGCCGGTCAGCGCCGCGGCGGATGCGGTAACGACGCACGCCCCCTCCGGCCGCAGCCGCGCCTGCGCCTGCTTCAGCCCGAAGAAGGTACCGCGCAGGTTCACGCCGATGATTCGGTCGAAGATCTCCGTCGTGATGTCCTCGAACGGGCCATAACGTTGCAGCATGCCCGCGTTGAGGAAGGCGAGATCGACGCCGCCCCACGCCTGCTCGGCCGCATTGAACATCGCCTTGTTGTCCGCCTCCGACGCGATGTCGGCGCGGATCGCCTGCGCGGTGCCTCCGTCCGCGACGATCAGCGATGCGGTTTCCTCCGCCCGCGCGCCGTCGAGATCGGCGACGAGGACGCGTGCGCCCTCGCCCCCGAGGCGGCGGCTGGCGGCCCGGCCGATGCCGGAGCCGCCGCCGGTGACGAGGGCGACCTTGCCCTCGAACCGCCGCCCGCTCACTCCGCCGCGATCGCGGTCGGCGCCGCCTGCTTGTTGCGGAAGTGCGGGATCACCTTCTGACCGATGTTGCGGATCGTCTCCAGGATGGACTCGTGCGGGATGGTGCCCATCTGGAACAGGAACAGCACCTCGTCCGCGCCCGCTTCCTGCAGCCGCGTGACGTAGCGGATACAATCATCGGCATTGCCATAGGCATCCTGCGCGACCGTGTAGTTGCTGGTCATCGCATCCGCGCCGTCGACGATCTTCTCTTCCGAGATGTAGGCGACGACCTGCTCGCGCGCCTTCTCCAGCGCGTCGGCATTCTCTTCGTCGGACTCGATGTGCGCGGTCGGCTTCGGCCCGCCCTGATACCAGTAGGAGATCGCCTCGGCGAAGAAGCGCTGGCCCTTCAGGCCGATGCGGCGCGCCTCGTCGCGGTCGTCCAGCACGCAGGCCGCG
The DNA here is from genome assembly GCF_900113315.1 of Sphingomonas jatrophae. Lineage (GTDB taxonomy): Bacteria > Pseudomonadota > Alphaproteobacteria > Sphingomonadales > Sphingomonadaceae > Sphingomonas_P > Sphingomonas_P jatrophae. The sequence goes on from NZ_FOZG01000001.1 coordinate 1,869,308, forward strand.
CAGAAGGCGGCGAGATGCTCGGTCGGCACCACGCCGACCTGATCCTCGGCCTTCCGGTTGCGGAAATTCTCGCGGTAGATGGCGTTCTTGCGCGCAATCTCCTCCGGGCCGGAGAAGCCGAGCACCAGCGCGCCGATGCCGCGGCGGCCCGCCAGCTCCAGCGTCGATTCCCGCGTGCACGCATAATAAAGCGGCGGATGCGGCGTCTGCAGCGGCTTGGGGTGGATCGGCCGGCGCGGGATCTTGATGTAGGTGCCGTCGTGCTCGATCTCGTCCTGCGTCATGATCTTCGGGATCAGATACATCGACTCGTCGATCATCGGCTGCAGCTCTTTCAGGTCATAGCCGAACGTGCCGGCTTCCTGCTGCGTGCCGCCCTTGCCCATGCCGAAATGGACGCGGCCGTTGGACAGGATGTCCAGCGTCGCGATCCGCTCCGCCACCTTCACCGGATGGTTCATCGCCGGCGGCAGGCAGACGACGCCGTGGCCGATGCCGATCCGGCTGGTCTTGCCGGCGAGGAAGGCCAGCATCGTCTCGGGCGCGGACATGTGGGCATATTGGGTGAGCGCGGTATGCTCGACGCACCACACCGTATCGAAGCCCTGCTGCTCGGCCAGCATGACCTGCTCGACGATCTCGTTGAAGCAGCGCACCTCGGATTCGCGCGACGGATCCGCCATCTGCGCTTCGTAAATGATCGAGAACTTCATGGGTGATCCTCTCCCTCGCCCGCCGTTGTCCGGCCCCGTGGCATGATCCTAGCGCCCGTGCGGCGGCGTACATCGTCCATTCGGACTATGCGTGGCGCCCTTATGCCGCTCCGCGTTCGCGTAAGTCCAGCGGTTCTGCGGCCCGATATGCGTGGCGCTTGCTTGTTCCCGCCACGAACGCGCGCTACGGATCGCCCGCCACGCCGGCGTGCGCCGGCTCCCTTTTTCGCAAAGGATGACGGATGCTTTCAAAGGTGACGATCGCCGGGACGGACCTGTCCGTCAGCCAACTCTGCTACGGCACCAACATGCTGGGCACCGCGGTGGATCAGGATCGCGCCAATGCGATCCTCGACACCTTCGTGCAGCACGGCGGCAATTTCGTCGACAGCGCGCGCATGTATGGCGATTGGGTGCCCGGCCCCGCCGGCGCGAGCGAGCGGGCGATCGGTGCCTGGCTCAGGACCCGCTCGCGCGAGGGGATCGTGGTCGCCACCAAGGGCGCGGCGATGGACATGCGCGCGGGTGACTGGCGCAACCGCGTGACGCCCGCGGACATCGAGAAGGATCTGGGCGAGAGCCTCGAGCATCTCGGTATCAAGACGATCGATCTCTACTGGCTCCACGCCGACAATCCCGAAGCCCCCGTCGAGCCGCTGATCGACGCGCTGCTCCAGCACCAGGCGGCGGGGCGCATCCGCTATTTCGGCGCGTCCAACTGGTCGGCAGATCGCATCCGCGCCGCCAACGCCTATGCCGCGTCGATCGGCAAGCAGGGCTTCGTCGCCGCGCAGCCCTTCTGGGGCCTCGCCCTGCCCGACAAGGCGGGGGCCGACGCGCAGGGCTACCAGCTCCATTACGAGGGCAATTACGAGACGCTGCACGCCGAAGGCCTGCCGATCATCCCCTATGCCGGGCAGAGCGGCGGCTATTTCACCAAGCTCGACCAGGGCGGCGAGGATGCGCTCGGCGATCAGCTGAAGGCGCGCTACGCCAATCCGGGCAATGCCCGGCGGCTCGCCGCGGTGCAGGCGCTGGCCAAGGCCAAGGGCGTCTCGATCAACGAGATCGTCCTCGCCTATCTGGTCAACCAGCCCAACCAGACCATCCCGATCATCGGCGCCTCGCGCCCTGAGCAGATCGAGGAAAGCGTCAAGGCGGTCGACGTGAAGCTCACCGCGGCCGAGCTGGCGCAGCTGCGCGGCGAGGGCTGATCCGGCGCCGGCCGCCATGCTGCCAAGGAGAGGATAAATGACCGAAGCTCCGTTCGATCCGTTCGCCGCCTACGACAATTCAACGCTCGTCGCCTCCGATCCGATCGAAATCGACGCGCCCGCCTCCGTCGTCTGGGAAGTGCTGACCGACCTGCCGAAGTACAGCGCGTGGAATCCGTTCTGCGTGCGCGCGGAATCCACGCTGGAAATGGGCGCGCCGGTGACGATGTCGCTGGTCGACTATACCGGTGGCGGCCAGCTCGCGCCCAATGTCGAATATGTCTGCGCGTTCGAGCCGGAGCGGCTGCTGTCGTGGGAATTGCTCGACAATCCGGTATGGCCCTACCCCGCCCGCCGCGATCAGGTGATCACCGCGCTCGGGCCGGATCGTTGCCGCTATCTCTCCACCGATGCCTTTCACGGGCCGAACGGCGTCCATGTGATGAATTTCTGCGGCCCCTGGGTGAAGCGCGCCTTCGACGACACCGCCCGCGCGCTGAAGAAGCGGGCCGAGGCGCTCCATGCCGAGCGCGGCGCCAGCCAGGAGAAAGCCGCATGAGCACGCCCACCTTCTCGCACATCGGCCTGTGCGTCACCGACATCGATCGCAGCGTGAACTTCTACGTGCAGGGCCTCGGCTTCGAACTCGGCCAGGGTTACGAGATCGGCGCGCCGTTCCACATCGTCATGGATCTGCCGGACACTCTCCACCTCAAGTCGCAATTCGTCCAGAAGGACGGCGTGCAGCTGGAATTGCTGCAATATTTCGCCCCCGAGACGCTCGGCCCGGCGGAGCGTCGGCCGATGAACCAGCTCGGCCTCACCCACCTGTCCGTCCGCGTCGAGGCGATCGAGCCGGTGATCGAGCGTGTCGTCGCGCATGGCGGCCAGGTCCACCGCGAGACCTATGTCGATGCCGGCCCCGGCGGTGAATTCGTCTACTGCACCGATCCGGACGGCATTCGCGTCGAGCTGATGCGCCTCAACGGCTGAGGCGGCTGGCAGGGCGTTTCTCCGGGGAAACGCCCTGCCGCCACTCAGGCCACCGGGAGCGGGAAATCCGCGCTGAAGCCCGGCACCTGCCGCCGCGCGGCGATCCGCCAGCCCGCGGGCGTGCGGCGGAACTCGTCCTCATACCACAGGCCCGTCACCGACGTGCTCAGCGCACCGCCGGGCTGCACCGCCGTCATCGGCACGAGCGCGGCGGAGCGCACCGTCGCCGTATCGCCGTTCAGCGCGATCGAGTTGGTCGATCCCGCATGCAGCGTCATCGCCAGCCCCTCCACGATCGGCTGGAGGAAGGCGATCATTGCATCCGGCCCCGTCACCTCGCCGAGACCGATATAATCCAGCCGCGCATCCTCGGTGAACAGCGCGCGGAACGCGTCCCAGCGCTGCTGGTCGAGCAGGTGGCAATATTGCGCCAGCACCTCCTCGATCTCCGCCCGGTCGATCAGATCCTGCAAGGTCATCGCGCCCTCCCCTTTATCGCCTGTCGCACGCTCTCCACCGCCGCGCGCGCCCGCACCTCGGCCGGGACGCCCGCCGCCAGCGCCGTGTCCCGCGGCAGCTCCACGCTGGCCCGGCAGCCGGGCGGCAGCGCCGCGGCGAAGCCGGCGACATCCAGCGCCCCCTCCCCCGCCAGTTGCCGCTCGTGCGAGGCCTCATAATCCCACGACAGCGTTTCCTGCACCGCCGGCGCATCGCAATATTGGCCGTAGAGGATCCACTCGCCCGGTACCCCCGCCAGATCCGCCACCGTCCCGCCCGACCGCGCAAGGTGCAGCAGATCCGCATTCACGCCGACGCGCCCCGGCGCCCCCACCCCGCGCACCAGCGCTACCGCTTCGCGGAGCGTGCGCACCTGCGACAGCGGATAATATTCCACCACCACCTTCAGCCCGAAGCCGTCCGCCGCCTCGCAAAAGGCCGCAAAGCGGTCCGCCCGCCGCGCCGCGTCCCGGTCATAGGCCAGCACGTTGACGCCCCATGCGCCGAGCCTCGCCGCCGTCTCCAGCGCGGGGGCGAAAGCCGCGATGTCGCTGCGCGCGCTCAGGGTAAAGGGATAGGCGATGTCCAGCGTCACGCCGCTGTCCGCCATCCGCGCCAGCGTCTCGCGCCGCTCGGCCGTATCGCCGTGGATGTCGAAGCCGGGCAAGCGCGGCAGCACCGCCATGGGCTCGAGAAACAGGCACACCGCCGCGCAGCCCGCCGCCGCCGCCACCGCGACAAGCTGCGACGGTGTCGTGTCCGCCACGGTCAGATGATCCAGCGCCAGCCGCATCGTCGCCCCTCTCCCCTCCTCGCGCTATGGCGTGGCCCGCGCGCAGGCTCAAGCAACGATCCGCGCCCCTCAGGAGAGCGAAGATGACCGGACAGGCAGCCCCCCTCCCCCACCCGCCCGAGGCCGCCTTCGTCGGCGCATGGGATCTGGTGCTGTGGACCAGCTTTCGCGCGGACGGCAACGCGCATCACCCCTTCGGCCGCGACTGCATCGGCCAGATCCTCTACACCGCCGACGGCCGGATGAGCTGCCACCTGACGCGGGCCGGCCGCCAGCCGCTCGGCGCCGGGATCTACGACGTGTCGGATGCGGCGCTTGGCGCCACGACGCGGGATTATTCGGGTTATTTCGGCACGTGGACGGTCGATGCTGCGGCTGGCATCGTCACCCATCACGTGCTCGGCGCCTGGTATCCCGACTGGATCGGCCTCGACCAGCCCCGCCGGTTCAGCTTCGAGGGGGACGAACTGGTGCTGGAGGCAGAGACCGGCGGAGAGCGCGTGCAGCTTCGCTGGCGGCGCGTGGCCGCGTGATGCGGCGCAGCGTGGCGCCGATATGGTTTACGGCCGAGATCCCCGTGGCGCCTCGGTGATCGGCACAAATCATCAGCGTGATCGTGATTAATCGTTCGCTGGCGGTCATTTTGTGCTGGCGTGCCGCAATGCACCATATTAATGCTGCGGCCGCTAATTCTGCCACGGAGACTTCCATGCGTTCGTTCATGCTTACCCTCGCCGCGATCGCCGCGATCAGCGGGTCCGCCGCCATTGCCCAGACCGCGCCCAAGGCCGGCAATGTGATCGTGTCCAGCGACGGCAAGCGCATCGGCCGCATCGACCGGATCGTCAACGACGCCGCGGGCCAGCCCAGCACCGCGTCGGTGATCTTCGACTCGCACTTCGTCTACGTGCCCGTCAGCACGCTGACCGTTGCCGAGAATGGCCGTGCGACCACCTCGCTCAGCCGCAAGGAAGTCGCCGCGCTGCGCTAAGCGCCGCTGCATCTGCGAGCTTTCGGCACCCCGGGCGACCACAGGGTCTCCCGGGGTGTTTTGCGTCCACGGTGCTGCGATGCACCTTTCATCCCTTTCAAACCAAGCGAAGCTCTCACCGCGTTAGAGAGGTTATTCAGAGTCTTAGAAGGTTAGATCCCTCCGGCGCACGGCCAACCCGCCGGAATCGCGCGAGTCGCGCGCATCGGCGTGTTCCCGGAAGATCGACACTTCGTTCCCGAAGGATCGATGTAGCCGTTCCCGAAGGATCGACCCTGCGTTCCCGAAAGGGCGTGCCCCGTTCCCGGAGTGTCGAAGGCCTGCCCTGCGGCGCTGATCGGCCGGCCGGATTGAATCACTTCGCGCGCGCTTTCCGCCGACGAGGTTCAATCTCGTCGCGCGCGCACTCGGCAGCACCGGCTGCGACCAAACGAACCGACACTTCGGGAACGCGCCAGCCGGGCGGCAACGCGAAGCGCCGCGTCGATCGGCAATTGCGGGGGATCGGCAGGCCGCGTCAGCGGCCGAGTTCGTGCCGGTGCTTGGCGTCATACTGGCGGACGAAGCCGATGAACGCATTCTGGTAGTTGACCGGCGTCCGCTCCTGCGCGCCGTCGATCCATTCGCGGAACAGCTGGTGGAGATTGTCATAATCCCACCCCGGACACTCGCCGCGCAGCAGGGCCAGCGTCTCGTCGGTCACCAGCCCGTCGCCTGCCCGCGTCGACAGCCGCGTGATCGTTCGCCGGATCAGCTTGGCGGCATCCTGCGCCGGCACGGCCGCGGCCTCCGCCGCATCGGCGGGGGGAACCGCCGGGACCCTCGCCGTCCGCACCGGCCTGGCCGCCCCCTCCCCTGCCGCACGCCGCCGCATGCGCAAGGCCGGCTCGCGCTTGCCCGCGGCCTGCTCCAAGGTCAGCGCGTAGCCGGGCAGCGCATCCTTCTCGGCGATCTTGGCGATCTCGAATTTGAAGCGGCGATACTGCCCCTCCGCGCCCGATTTCTCGAACAAGGTCGGCATCGAGATGGCGAAGCCCGCCTCCCCTGCCCCGCCGGCATGCTTGCGCGCGACCTTGTACAGCCAGCGCTCGCGTCCGCCGGTAATGTCGAAATAAGCGCGGTCGATGGAGAGCACGCCGCCCTGCATCAGCACGCCCTCATAGAACCAGTTGCTGAGCTCGATCGTCATGCCGCGCGATCGCTCGGTCCGCTCGTCGACCAGCTGCGTCCAGCCGTCGAGCCAGCTGAATGTCGCCTCGCGCCGGTTCTCCGCGCGGATGTTGGTCTTCACCGTCGTAGCGACCAGCCGGTCGAGCGACTGGCCGAGCAGCTCATAGGCACGCCCGGTCGTCGGCCGGCCGATGGCGCGGAGCAGATCATAAGGCATCAGGTGGAGCTTGCGCGGCACGTCGTTGGCGCCGCGCCGCGCCATGTCGGCCAGCACGCTGGCGCAATAGATCAGGATGTCCGCATCCCAGATCGTCGCCATGCCGTAATCCGGATTGGCCGAGACATGGACCCACAATTTGCCGTCGGGCGCGCGATAGTCGATCGGCTTGACCCGCTTGGATTTCGCCAGGCTGAAGAAGGGGCGCTCCATCATCTCCCGCTGATCGCGCAGCGGCAGATCGGCGAGGTAGGGCAGGAACAGGTCGAACTGGCTCGGCACCGGTTCGCGCGCAGCGACGGTCATCGCCTGTTTCCCCGGGAAAACAGCGTCGCCGCGGGCAGGCACGGGGGAACGTTTCCCCGGGGAAACGTCCGCTCATTCATTTCGTCAGACCCGTGCCGACGCGGTCGAGATGCGCCAGCGCGTCGCGCACCGCCGAGATGACCTGCTCGCGATCCGCTCCCGACCCGCTGTGCAGCCGCACCGTCACGCCCTGGCGATTGGCCGACTGAACCGACACCATCAGCCGCCCGTAAGGGCTGCGATGCTCGTAGCGCTCGGGCTTCTCGGCCGGCGTGCGCGGTGCGGCGAGCAGCCGCTTCAGCACCTCGGCGGCGGGCAGGGCAGGGGTGCCCGCCTCCCGCGCCTCAGCCTGCTCGACCGCCAGCCGTTTCGCCTCCGCCGCGATCGCCCTGGCGGCGCGCGGCTCGTCCAGCGCCTGCGCCAGCGCATAAGCGGGCTTCAGCTGCACGTCGCCGGGCGAGGCGAAGGCGGCAACGATCGCATCGGGGATCGACGCGACCTTGATCATCTTGCTCAGCCATCCCTTGGAGAGCTTCAGCCGCTCCGCCATGCGGGTCAGGTGGCTGCCATAATGCGCCGACAGGGCCGCCGCATAATTGCGCGCACGCTCCAGATCCGACACGTCGGCGCGCGCGCGATTCTCGATATCGGCGAGGCGGAAGGCGGCCTCGTCGTCCAGCACCGCGACCTGCGCCAGCAGCATCATGTCCGGATAGGAATGCGCGCGCAGCCAGCTGATCGACCAGTGCCGCCGCGTGCCGGCGATCACCTCATAATCGTGCGCCGGATCGCCCTCCACACGCCGCACCACCGCGGGCACCTTCTGCCCCCCCTCTGCCACCAGCGAATCGATCAGCTCGCGGCAATTCGCCTCGGACAGGTGCGAGTAGCTCCGCGCATTGCCCGGCCACACGCGCACGCGCGCGGGATCGAGCAGCAGCTGCGTCACCTGCCGCACTTCGCCCGCCGCCACGCGTGCCAGCGCACTCTCCCGCCCAAGCAAGGTCGTGCCACGCGCGCGATCCGGCCGCGGCGGGGCAGGGGAGGGGGCCTCCTCCGCCTCCGGGCCGTCGCTCAACAGTGCGTTCAGGTAATCCGCTTGCTTACGCGCCATGGCCGCTCCCCCTCGCGCGCTCACATAACCATATAGGTTCACAGATGCAAGCCATTCTATGCTGCATGGATCAGCGCCTCTTCGCTCGCCGGCGTGACGCGGCCCCAGCCCTGCCGCACCAGCTGCTCGATCTGCCCCAGCGCCTCATCGAGGTTCGCGCGGCAGCGTTTGTGCGTGCGCGGCGTGCCGATCGGCCGCTCCAGCTCGTAGACGGTCATCATGCGAAGCGCCGCATGGCTGATCTCCGCCGAATCGAGGATCGGCACGGGCAGCAGGGCAGGGCCGAAGCTCTGCTCCATGATCGCGCGCACCATGGCGTGGCTGGGATCGTTCGCGTCGAACTTCGAACAGATCAGCCGCACGAAGCTGTAGTCGACCGAAATGCCCGCGCCCTGCAGCTGGCCGATCACCTGATCCATCATCGACAGGAACTGGACGGTGGAGCAGAAATCGGGCGTCGTCGCGGCCAGCGGCACCAGCAGCGCATTGGCCGCCTGCATCACCGCCAGGCTGATCGTGCCGAGGGCAGGGGGCGGATCGAGCAGGACGATATCGTAATCGCGCGCGAGATCGGCGAGGCCCTGCTTCAGCTTGCGGAAGCGCGCCGCCAGCACCGACCCGCCGTCGCTGCCCGCCGCCGCCAGCTCATATTCGACGTCGAACAGCTCGAGGTTGGACGGGATCAGGTCGACATTGGGCCAGGGCGTCCGCTTCACCGCATAGAGGAGGTCCGCCTGCGTCGGATCGATCGACAGATAGGGGTAGAGCGTCTCTTCCCGCTGGATGTTGAAGTGCGGGTTGAAGCCGAACAGCGTCGTCGTCGTCGCCTGGCTGTCGCAATCGACCACGAGCACGCGGTAACCCTGCACCGCCAGATAATGGGCGAGGTGGCAGGTGACGGTGGATTTGCCGACGCCGCCCTTGAAGTTCTGCACCGCGATCACCGCGGGCACGTCCAGCCCGGCGCGCTCGGGCGAGGCGCCAAGCACGCGCCGCATGTTGAGCAGCTCGTCCACCGTATAGCCGGGGCGGCGGCCATTGTCCGACGGCGGGGGCGGGGGCAGGCGGCCGTCATCCTCCGCCATGCGGATGCGGTTGGTCGAACAGCCGAGCAGCTGCGCTGCTTCCGCGATGCCGAAGCGCAGGTTGAGGCCCTTGCGGCTCTCCGGCAGGAAGGCCTTGCGGCGCAGCCGCTCGATCATCCGCTCGCCGGCATCCGCCAGTTCGCCGATCTGCGACACGATTGAATGCATCGGTTGCCCCGCATGCCCGATTGAAGCTTCTTGCGATTCGCTATCTCACAAAAGCTTCAGAGCAGCAATCTTCGTGCGCACGGCCACTACTGACACTTTGCCCGAGGCGGCGGTATCGGCACCCAGTGGCCGGACGATAGTTCGTGCGACCGCCTGCACGCTATCCTCAACCGCCAACCGCGCAGGCCATCTCGGTTCGTGAAATGTGCATGACCGTGCTCGAGCATCGCCTATAACGCCACCACTTCCGACACTTAGCCGCCAAGCCGAGGCAAAGTGTCACTTCCGACAAAGCCGACCTGTTTCCCCGGGGAAACGCATGCAGGGGATTCACGCGAGTCGCCGTTTGTGCTTTGTTCCCGAGTCACCGGAGGAGCCACGAAGTGATCGCCACCCATGCCGCCCCCGCAAGTCCGGCCTTTGCCAGTCGGTCCGCCAGCCTCGGCGCGATCTTCCAGCGCCTCGCCGAGCGCTCCGCCCGGCCGCGTTACGCCTTCATGGTGCTGAACCTCATTTCCGAGGCGGCGGGCACGCGCGGCATGGCCGGCCCGTTCGTCGAGCGCGCCGGCACCCGGCTGCCGCTGCGCGACTGGCTGGCGGGCGAGCTCATGCCCTTGTCCGGCCGCGACAGCCGGCGCGAGGCGCTGCGCCGCCGCATCGTCGCCGAACTCGCGCCCAGGCTGACCGGCGAGGCGGAGCGCGACGCCGCGTTGATCGAGGCGGCGGTGGAGGAGGAGGCGCTGGCGGTCGGCAAGGCCAATGTCAGCCGCGCAGTCACCGATCTCGTCCGTGCCGGGCTGGTGCGGCGCCACTATGCCGGCCGCATCACCGACCATCCCAATCGCGGCGGCAAGCGGCTGGCGGTCTATGCCGTCGATGCCGAGGTGATGGCCGCGATCCGCACGCGCACCACGCTGATCTGACCGGCAGGGCAGGGGAGTGGCCCGTTGGCCGACCCGTTGACGAGCGCCGCATTTGGTGACAGCCTCCCCGAATCACGCCGCAAGAGCGTGACCCGAGGACGGAGAGAGTCGATGGAAACCGACGAACAGGTGATCTGCCGCCTGGATGCGTGGATGTTGACCGTGGCCAGCGGCTTTTCGGCGCTGATCTCGGGCGCGGTCTACCTCATCTTCGCCGCCTGATCGCCCGCGGGCACGCCGCCCGCATCCATCCGGTCCCAGCCGAGGCCGAGCGCCTTGGCGATCGCGACATAGCTGAGCGTCAGGTTCGCACGCGCCTGGATCAGCGCCTGTTCCGCCTGCATCTGCCGCTGCTCCGCCTCCAGCTGCTCGATCAGCGTCCCCGTTCCTGCCGCATAACGCTGCCGCGCCAGTGACGCGACCGCCCCGGCCGATCGCTCAGCCCGCGCCAGCGATGCCAGCGTCACTCGGCTCGCGCCGAAGCGCGACAGCGCACCCTCCGCATCGCGCAGCGCCGTCAGCACCGCACCACGATAGCGCGCCTCGCTCTCGTCGCGCACCGCCTCCGCCTTGGTGATGCGCGCGCGGTTGCGGCCGAAATCGAGGAAGCCCCAGCTCAGTTGCGGTGCGGCGATAGCGGCGAGATCGTCGAGCTTGGTCAGGTCGGTCAGCCGCGATCCGCCAATGCCGACGATGCCCATGAACGACAGGCGCGGGAAGCGGGCGGCCCGCGCCTGGCCGATCCGTGCGGTGTCCGCCGCCAGCGTCCGCTCCGCCGCGCGTATGTCCGGGCGGCGCTGGAGCAGGGCGGCGGGATCGCCGATCGCGACCTGTTCCGGCGGCAGCGGCACCGGCTGCACGGTCCCGAGCGCCGCATCCTCGACCCCCGGTTCGGTGCCGGTGAGCGTCGCGAGCAGGTCGAGATAGGAATCGCGCTGTGCGCGCAGCGGCGTAATGTCGGCACGCGATCCGTCGAGCGCCTGCACCAGCCGCTCGACCTCCGCCTGCGTCACCGTGCCGGCGGCAAGGCGCTGGCGGGTGAGGGCGAGTGCCTGTTCCTGCCGCGCGATGATCGCCTGGTTGAGCGCGAAGCGCGCCTGCCGGTCGCGCAGGTTGAGATAGGCCTCGGCGACCGACGCGGTCAGGCTGACCTGCGCATCGGCCAGCCGCGCCTCGGCCGCATCGGCGCCGGCGCGTGCCGCCTCGATCGCACGGGCGGTGCCGCCGAACAGGTCGACCTCCCAGCTCGAATCGAAGCCGAGATTGTAGACGTTGAGGCTGCTCGTCCCGCCGCCACCGCCGCCCCCCTCCTCCTCGGAGCCGAGGTCGAGGCCGGGCACGCGGGCATGGGCGTAGAGCGCGCTGGCATTGACGTTGGGCAGGCGATTGGCGCGCTGCGTGCGGAACTCGGCACGCGCCTGCCGCAGCCGCGCGGAGGCGACGGCGATGTCCGGATTGGCCGCCAGCGCGCGCGCCTCCAGCGCATTCAGCGTCGGATCGCCCAGCGCTTCCCACCAGCGCGCCAGCACCGGCTCCGCCGTGGTGAGCCCGTCGCCCGCCCGCCGGAAGGCGCCACCCGCGGCGGCATTGGGCGCGGCGGGCGGCGGGCCGGCATAATCGGGCCCGGTGGTGCAGCCGGCGAGTGCCAGCGCGAGCAGGGCAGGGGGGGTGAAGCGGCGCATGGGTCTAGTGCGCTCCTGCCATGGGGGCGCCCTGCGGCAGCGGCCGCAGCAGCAGCGCCAGCGGCGTCACGCAGACGATCGCCACCGTTACGATCCAGAACAGGTCGGCATAGGTCATCGTCATCGCCTGGATCCGGATCGTGCCGTCGAGTGCGCGATAGGCCGCCTCCGTGCTGCCCAGCGTCTGCGCCTGCGCCGCCAGATAGGTCTGCACGCCGGCATCGTTGGCGCGCAGGCTTTCCTCGATGCGGCGGCTGTGCAGCCAGATGCGCTGATCCTGGATCATGCCGATCGCGGCGAGCGCGAGGCTGCCGCCGAGGTTGCGCGCGGTGTTGTAGAGCCCGGCGGCGTCGCTCGCCATCTCGCGCGGGACGGAGCGGATCGCCGCCTGGTTCATGAAGATGGAGGCGAAGATGGTGCCGAGCCCGCGCAGCACCTGCGATTCGGCAAAGGCCGAGCCCGTCGACTCGGATGTCAGCCCGGTTTCGAGATAGGCGGAGATGGCGAGGATCGACATGCCGGTGATCACCGCGATGCGGATGTCCACCGTCCGCATCAGGAAGGGCGTGAACGGCATCATCAGGATCATCGGCAGGCCCGACAGCAGAACGACCTGCGCCGACTGCAGCGAATCATAGCCGGCGATGGCGGAAAGGAACTGCGGGATGACGTAGCTGGTGCCGTACATCACCATCCCGATCGCCATCACCATGATGACGACGGCGCTGAACTGCCGGTCGAGCAGCAGGCGCAGCCGGATGACCGGCTTGGTTGCGCGCGCCTGCCCCCAGAAGATCAGCGCGAAGCCGATCACCGCGGTCAGCGCCAGCCAGCGAATCTCGGCCGAGGCGAACCACTGCTCGCGCTGGCCCTCCTCCAGCACCACGGTCAGCCCGCCGAGGCCGAGGGCGAGGCCGGCAATGCCCGCCCAGTCGGCATAGCGCAGCTGATCCCAGTCGGGCGCGCGGTGCGGCAGCGCGACGGCGAGCAGCGTCAGCAGCGTGACGCCCACGGGCAGGTTGATGAAGAAGGCGTAGTGCCAGGACAGGTTCTCGGTCAGCCAGCCGCCCAGCACCGGGCCGACGACCGGTCCGAGCACGACGGTGACGCCGAACATCGCATTGCCGATCGGCTGCTGCTGCGTCGGCAGGCGCGTGGCGATGATCGTCATCGCCGTCGGGATCAGCGCACCGCCGGTGAAGCCCTGGCCGATGCGGCCGACGATCATCATCGGCAGCGTATCCGACAGGCCGCACAGCATGGAGAAGCTGACGAACAGCGATGTGGCGATCAGCAGCAGGGTGCGCAGGCCCAGCAGCCGCTCCAGCCAGCCGGCCAGCGGGATGATGACGATTTCGGCGACGAGATAGGAGGTGGAGATCCACGTGCCCTCGCTGCCGCTGGCGCCGATCTCGCCCTGGATGGTCGGCAGCGACGAATTGACGATCGAGATGTCGAGCGTCGCCATCATCGCGCCCAGCGCACCCGCGGCCACCGCCAGCCAGTCGGCGGTGCTCGCACGCTCGAACGCCGGCGCGGCTCGGGGCGGCGCGGACCGAGCCGCGGCGTCGCTCACCGGCGCTGCTCCTCGCGCGCGGTGATGCGGCTCATCTCGTCCTTGGCACCCCGCGTGTCGACGGTGACCTCCAGCGACAGACCGGGGACGAGGATGCGGCGCACCTCCGGCCCGGCATCGATGGCGATGCGCACGGGCACGCGCTGGACGATCTTGGTGAAGTTGCCCGTCGCATTCTGCGGGGGGATGAGCGAGAATTGCGCACCGGTGCCGGGCGACAGGCTCTCGACATGGCCGTGCAGCTCGACGCCGGGCAGCGCATCCACCTCAATCGTCGCTGGCTGGCCCGGGCGCATCAGGCCGATCTGCGTTTCCTTGAAGTTCGCGCTGACATAGATGGCGGCGAGCGGCACGACCGACATCATCCGCGTTCCCGGCTGGACGAACTGGCCGGTGCGCACCGTGCGATCGCCGATGCGGCCCGCGGCGGGCGCGCGCACCAAAGTGGCGCCGAGATTGACGTTGGCGGCGGTCAGCTGCGCACGGGCGGCACCGCCCTGCGCCTGCGCCTGACGGATCTGCGCGTTCAGCGAGGCGATGCGCCGTTCCGCGCTGGCGAGCGAGGCGGCGCGGGCGGCCGCCTCGTTGCGCGCGCGCGTGGCCTGGTTGCGCAGCTGCGCCAGCTTCTCGCGGCTTTCCGCGCCGCTGGCGGCGAGCGGTGTGTAGCGGGCCACCTCCTCCTCGGCGAAGCGGAGATCGGCGAGCGACGCATCGCGCTGCGCGCGCGCCTGCTCGACCATGGCGCGCTGTTCGGCGATGCCCGCGCGGACATTATCGGCATTGGCCTCCGCCACGCCGATCTGCGCGCGATATTGCGCCGCCTGCGCGCCATAATCGCGCGAATCGATGCGGACGAGCGGCTGACCCGCCTGCACGTCCTGATTTTCCGCCACGAAGACGCGGTCGACATAGCCGCCCACCTTGGGGCTGACGGTGATCACGTCCGCGCGCAGATAGGCGTCGTTGGTGGAGGCGAGATACTTGCCGACCGTCTGATAGTGGATGAACCACGCCAGCGCCGCGCCGGCCAGCACGACGACGAGCGCGAGGACCGCCAGCTTCACCTTCGGATTGAGGCCGCGGCGTGCCGCGCCCGCCGGTTCGCCCGCTATCTGATCCGCCATGATTGTTCCCGTGGGGCCTTCCCGTGTGACTCCGCCATTGCCTCGCCGCCTGAGTTGTGACAACCCTCTTAATGTGGACCCTCAACATAAATCGGGCGGCCGATCGGCCCTTGGCGATCATGAGCGCGTCAGCCTTGCGGTGCGCGACTTCTACTGGCGGTCGCACCGGCTGGTGGATCGGCTGATGATCGCGGAGGGCGTGTCGTGGGCGCGCACGCGCGTGCTGGCGGAGATCGACCGGCGCGGCCCGCTCCGCTCGACCGATATCGCGACCGGCTTCGGCCTGGCGCCCCGGACGGTGACGGAGGCGATCGACGGGCTGGAGCGGGACGGCCTCGCCCGGCGCGATCCCGATCCGCTGGATCGCCGCGCCAAGCGCATCTCGCTGACCGAGGCGGGGCAGGCGGCGGCGGCGGCATCGGAGGCGTCGCGCATCCGCTATATCCAGGCGGTGTTCGGCGTACTCGATCCGGATGAATGTGCAGAGATGGTGCGCCTGTTCGACAAGCTGAACGAGCGGCTGGAGGCGCTGACGGTGGAGACGGCATGAGCGCGAGCCGCGGCATGGTGCGGGCGGCAACGGCGGCAGCCGCCGCCAGCGAGGCGCCGTCGCGCCGCGCCAGCAACAAGGCGCGCACCACCGCCGCGATCCTTGACGCCGCGCGCGCCTGCATCGCCGAGGGTGGCGTGCAGGCGATGACGATGGACCAGGTGGCGGCGCGCGCGCCCGTCTCCCGCGCCACCCTGTTCAACTATTTCGCGGGCAAGGCGGAGCTGATCGACGCGCTGGTGGAAAGCAACGAGGCGGGCTTCTTCGTTGCGGTGCAGACGTGGCGGGCGGCGGAAGGCCTGTCGATCGGTGAGCGGCTGACCGGCCTGTTCGCCGCCACCGGTCGCTATCTGCGCCGCGCGACGCCGATCCAGCGCGAACTGCTCGGCATTTCGTGGCTGGCGTGGAACGACCTGGTGAGCGTGCCACGCGTCGCCCGCGTGCTCGCCACCTTCGCCGGCCTGCTGGCGGATGCGCGCGACCGGGGCGAGATCGCGCCCGACATCGACATGGCGGCGGCGGGCGAGATCGTCTGCAACAGCTTCCTCGGGGTGATCCATGCGTGGCGGATGGATGCGGCCTATCCCGTGGCCGACCGGCTGGACGGCGCCGCCCGGCTGCTCGCCGTCATGCTCCAGCCGGACCGGCCGGCACCGGCAATCCCGCCCCGCATAAAAATACCTGGACTGTAGTCCAACAATGCGCCAGTCTCCGGCAAAAGCTCGGGAGTGGCTGTGGCGGAGAGGGACAGTGCGGTGGTGGACGCGCTCACCCGTGTGGGTGCGCCGTTCGAACTGACCGATATCGTGGTCGGCGGCGTGCCCATGCGCGGCATGCGCCGGGCCGAGGCGGGGCTGGCCAGCCTGTTCGACAGCTTCGACCGCTTCGCCGACCGTCCGTTCGTGGTGGCGGACGATCTGCGGCTGAGCTTCGCCGAGGTCGCGAGTGCCGCGGCGCGGCTGGCGGGGGTGCTGGTGGAGCGCGGCGTGCGGCCGGGCGACCGGGTGGCGCTGGCAGGCGCCAATTCGGCGGCCTGGATGATCGGCTTCGTCGCGACGGTCGCGGCGGGCGCGATCCCTGCGCTGGTCAACAGCCGCGGCACGGCCGCCGACATGGCGCACGCCATCGCGCTGGTCGAGGCGAAGCTGGTGCTGGCCGATGCGAAGCGCGCGACGATGCTGGCGCCGTTCGGCTTCGATTGCCTCGTCCCCGAAATCGATGTCTCGCCCGGTGCGCCGCCGCTGCCTCGGCCGGGTGCGGCGCCGGGCGATCCGGCCATGATCCTGTTCACCTCGGGCACCACCGGCCGGGCCAAGGGCGCGACGCTCAGCCACCGCGCGGCGCTGACCGGGCTGCTGCTGGCGCAGATGGCGGGGGCGATGATCGCCATCCGCATGTTCGGCGCCGACGCGCTGACCATGCCGCGGCCGCAGCAGGCGACGCTGATGGCCTTCCCGCTGTTCCACGTCAGCGGTTGCCACGCGACTTTCCTGTCGGCGCTCGCCTCCGGCAACCGGCTGGTGATGGCGCCCAAGTGGGAGCCGGATGCGATCGTCCGGCTGATCGAGCGCGAGGGCGTGACCGCGGTGTCGGGATCGCCGGCGATGATCTGGGACCTGATCGCCGCCAAGGAGCGGGCGGGCGCGACGCTGGAGACGCTCACCTCCGTGTCCACGGGCGGGCAGGCACAGCCGGTCAACCTGCTCGACGCGGTGGTCGCCGCCTTCCCGCGCGCCATCGTCGGCACCGGCTTCGGCGCGACGGAGACGGCGGGCGCGATCGCGATGCATACCGGCAGCGACTATCTCGCCAATCCGCGCGCTGCCGGGCGCGTGCTGCCGCTGGCCGAGGTGCGCATCCGCGATGCGGAGGGGCGCGACCTGCCGGTGGGGGAGGCGGGCGAGATCGTCGTACGCGGGCCGATGGTGACGAGCGGCTACTGGAACGACCGCCCGGCGAGCGACCGGGCGCTGAAGGACGGCTGGCTGCGCACCGGCGATGTCGGCGCGCTGGACGCGGCGGGCAACCTCACCATCCTCGACCGGCTGACCGACATGGTCATCTCCGGCGGCGAGAACATCTATTGCGCCGAGGTGGAGGCGGCGATCCAGCAGAATCCCGGCATCGTCGAGGCGGCGGCCTATGGCGTGCCTGACGAGCGGCTGGGCGAGCGGCTGGTGGCGGTGGTGCGCGGGCAGGGGCCGGTCGATCTCGACGCGCTGGCGGCGCATCTGCGCGGGACGCTCGCCGATTATCGCCGCCCGACCGAGATCCGCGTGACGCAAGAGGGCCTGCCGAGGAACGTCTTGGGCAAGGTGGACAAGCGCGCGCTTCGCGCCGCGCACGAACAGGGGGAGGGCGCCGATGCGGCCGCGTGACATCAAGGTGATTGATATGATGCTGGGCGTGCCCATGCGCGAGGATCGATCGGACTGGTTCAACTTCTTCAAGCCGCTGCTGCGCGACCAGCAAAGCCTGTCGCAATTCGCGATGCCGGCGCAGTATATGTTCAAGAACATTCCGACCGCCGAGGGCGTGGACGACCTGCCCGGCTGGACGGTGAGCGAGATGGATCGCTTCGGCATCGATCAGGCGCTGATCGGTTACAATGAAGGATCGCCGCTGAACGACATCGTGCGGGATCGCTTCGCCGACCGGTTCATCTTCGACATGCCGGTCGATCCGAATGGCGGCGTCGACGTGGTGCGCGCGATCCGCCGGGCGCATGCGGAAGTCGGCATCAAGGCGATCAGCGTGTTCCCGTGCGGCTGCGTGCCGCAGGTGCCGATCAACGACAAGCGGATGTGGCCGATCTACACGCTCGCCTGCGAGCTGGACATTGCCGTGCTGGTCAATGTCGGCGTGCCGGGGCCGCGCGTGCCGATGGCGCCGCAGCATGTAGAGCTGATCGACGAGGTCTGCTGGTTCTTCCCCGAACTGCGCTTCATCATGCGCCACGGCGCGGAGCCGTGGGAGGCTCTCGCCGTCAAGCTGATGCTGAAATATCCGAACCTCTATTATTCGACGAGCGCCTTCGCGCCGAAACATTATCCCAAGGCGATCATCGACTATGCCAATAGCCGCGGCGCCGACAAGATCATCTATGCCGGCTACTTCCCGATGGGGCTGAGCCTGGAGCGGATCTTCACCGATCTCGATTCCGTGCCGTTCAAGCCCGAGGTCTGGCCCAAATTCCTGCGCGACAATGCCCGCCGCGCGCTGAAGCTCGATTGAAGGACGCGAAGCGATGACCGACATCGATCCCAAGCTGGCCGCCGCCACCGATGCGCGCACCGCGCCCGTCGCCGTGTGGAAGGTGCTGTCCGAACTGAAGGGCGATGCGCTGAAGGACTGGCGTGTCGCCGAGGTGCACAACCGTCCGAGCGCGGAGGAGCGTGGCATCGACCTGCCGTTCCCGCTCGGCTGGTTCGCGCTCGGCTATTCGGACGAGCTAAAGGTGGGCGAGGCGGTGCCGCTCCGCTACTTCGGGCGCGAGCTGGTGATGTGGCGCGGCGAGGACGGGAAGCCCCGCGTGCTCGATGCCTATTGCCGCCATCTCGGCGCGCATCTCGGCTATGGCGGGCGCGTGTCGGGCAATCTGATCGAATGCCCGTTCCATGCCTGGCGCTATGACGGCGAGGGCGTGGTGCGCGAAATCCCCTATTCCTCGTCCATCCCGCCGCAGGTGAAGCGCCCCTGCGCGCACCAGTGGGTGGTGGAGGAGGCGAACGGCTTCATCTGGACCTGGTATCACCCGCATGGCGAGGCGCCGCGCTGGGAGCTGGACCATTATCCGGAAGCGAGCGACCCCGCCTGGACCGACTATCAGCGCCACGAATGGTTCGTCTACGGGCCGCTCCAGTCGATGGCGGAGAACGGCGTCGACAATGCGCACTTCCAGTTCGTCCACGGCACGGCGGGCTTCCCCGATGCCGAGATCAAGTGGGACGGGCAGCGCCGATCGGGCATCGTCAGCGCCAAGATGGGCACGCCCGCGGGCGAGGTGGACGGGCGCATCGTCAACGGCCAGAACGGGCCGGGCCAGGCCTATACGCGGTTCGAGGGCATTTCGGAGACGTTGCTGGTCGCCGCGATCACGCCGATCGACAAGGATCGCGTCCATGCCCGCTTCGCCTTCACCCAGCCGCGCACGCAGGCGGAAGGGCCGGGGGCGGGCCTTGCCCGCGCGCTGATCCGCGACATCTGCAAGCAGTTCGATCAGGACAAGGTGATCTGGGACCGGCAGGCCTATCTGCACGATGCGATCATCTGCGCGGGCGATGGGCCGATCATGAAGTATCGCCGCTACTATCAGCAATTCTACGCCGAACAGTCTCCGTCGCCCGCGCGTGCGGCCGGCTGATGCAGTTCGCCGAAACGTCCGAACAGACCCTCGTCGCCGAGACCGCGCGGGGCCTGTTCGCCGACTTCGCCGCCACGCTGCGCGAGACCATCGCCGGCGCTGACGGCTTCGATCGCGCGGAGTGGATGCGCGCGGTGGGCGAGATGGGCTTTGGCGGCATCGCCGTGCCCGAGGCGCTGGGCGGCGCGGGGCTGGGCCCGGTCGAGCTGGCGCTGGTCGCGATCGAGAGCGGCACCGCGCTGTGGCCGTCGCCCTTCGTGCCGAGCATCGCCACCGCCATCCCGCTGCTGATCGCCACCGGGCTGACCGAGGCTGTGCCCGCACTTGCCTCGGGCGAGCGGATCGCGACGATCCTGTTTGCGGGCGACGCGGCCTTCACGCGCGAGGGCGACGGCTGGCGCGTGCAGGTCGAGGGGCTGGCGCCGTTCGGACAGGCCGCCGATCTGCTGCTGGTGGTCGGCGCGACCCGGCTGGCGGTGGTGAGCACCTTCGGAGCGGAGCCGCGCCTGTCGCTCGATCTCACCCGCCCGCTTGCGGCGGTGAGCGTGGACGGCATGGCGGATGCGGCGGTTGCGGATGCAGGCCCGGCCATCGCCGACGCGCTCGACCGCGCGCGCGTCATGCTGGCGGCGGAATGCCTGGGCGCGGCGGAAGCGGCGCTGGCGCGGACGGTGGATTATGCCAAGCAGCGCGTGCAGTTCGGCCGCGCCATCGGCAGCTTTCAGGCGCTGAAGCACCGCATGGCCGACATGATGATCGCGACGGAGGCGGCGCGCTCCGCCGTGCTCTATGCCGCGACGGCGGCGGCGGAGGGGGATGCCGGCTTTGCCGAGGCCGCCGCCATTGCCCACTTCACCGCGATCGAGACGCTGCAACACTGCGCGCGCGACCAGATCCAGCTGCATGGCGGCATCGGCTTTACCTGGGAGCATGACGCGCATCTGTTCTTCCGCCGCGCGCAAGGGGCGGCGACGCTGCTCGGCACGCCGGCCGCCTCGCGCGCCCGGCTCGCGCGGCTGATCGGCCTTGATGTGGAGGCGGCCTGACATGCGGCTCGGATTCACCCCCGAACAGGAACGCTTCCGCGCCGAGGTGGCGGACTGGCTGGAGACGCAGCTGTCCGGCCGCTTCAAGCCCTTGCGCAACCTCAAGAGCCAGAGCGCCATGCCCGAGGAGCGGCGCGACTGGGAGCGCGCCATGGCGGCGGACGGGTGGAGCGTGATCGGCTGGCCGAAGGCCTATGGCGGCCGCGACGCGAGCTTGGCCGAACAGGTCATCTTTGCCGAGGAATATGCCCGCGCGGGGGCGCCGGGGCGGATGAGCCATATCGGCGTCGAGCTGCTCGGCCCCACGCTGATCGCCTTTGCCAGCGAGGAGCAGAAGGCGCGCTTCCTGCCCGGCATCGCATCGGGCGATGATTATTGGGCGCAGGGCTATTCGGAGCCCAATGCCGGATCGGACCTCGGGAGCCTGCGCACCCGTGCGGTGCTGGACGGCGACGAATGGGTGATCGACGGCCAGAAGATCTGGACCTCGCTCGCCCGCCATGCCGACTGGATTTTCGTGCTGGCACGGACGGAGCCCGGCAGCCGCGGATCGAAGGGCCTGTCCTTCCTGCTGGTGCCCCTGAAACAGCCCGGCATCACGCTGCGCCCGATCCGCCAGATGAACGGCGAGGCGGAGTTCAACGAAACCTTCTTCGATGGCGCGCGGACGGCCAAAGAGAATGTCGTCGGCGGCGTCGGCAATGGCTGGGCGGTGGCTATGGGGCTGCTGGCGACAGAGCGCGGCGTCTCCACGCTCGGCCAGCAGATGGGCTTCATCGCCGATTATGATGCAATCGTCGCTGCGGCACGAGCGAATGGCGCGATCGATGATCCGGCGATCCGCGACCGGCTGGCGCGTGCCTATGCAGGGCTGAAGATCATGCGTGCCACCGCGCTGCGCATCCTCTCGGCCGAGCAACTGCCGCGCGCGGCGCTGACGCAGAAGGTGCATTGGGCGAGCTGGTATCGCGATCTCGGCGAATTGGCGATGGACGTGGCCGGCCAGACAGGCGAAGTTGCGCTGCCGGGCGCGGAGACGATGCCGCGCATGGCGGACCTGTTCCTCTCCACCCGCGCCGCGACCATCTATGGCGGGACCAACCAGATCCAGCGCAACATCATCGCCGAGCGTGCCCTCGGCCTTCCGCGCGAGCCCAAGGGGTAAAGACGATGTTCGGACCCATCGACCAGATCGGCCATGTGGTGGAGGATCTCGACGCCGCGGTGGCGGCGCGGCTGGCGTTGGGCATCGGGCCGTGGACGGTCTTTCGCGGCACGACCCTGCATGGCCGGCACCGGGGTGAGGAGACGATCGTCACGATCGACGTCGCGCTCGGCTATCAGGGCTCGGTCCAAGTCGAGCTCATCCAGGAGATGACCGGCACGCCGTCGCCTTATGCGGGCGCACGCGGCCCTCATCACCTCGCCTGGCTGGTCGACGATCTCGACGCGGCCGTTGCGCAGGCAAGCGCGCGCGGGCTGGTGCCCGTGTTCGAGGCGGGGAATGCCGCGGTACGCGTCGCCTATCTCGAGCATCCGGCCGATCCGGGCAGCTATTACGAACTGATCGAGGGCGAGGGGATGCGGGCGATGGTCGATGCCGGGATCGTGGCGGCGGCGACGTGGGACGGCAGCGACCCGATCCACGAGATCGACATGCGCGGGCCCGCCGCATGAGCGCGCTGCCCGATCGCGCCGATTACGTCATCATCGGTGCAGGCTCCGCCGGCTGCGTGCTGGCCAACCGACTGAGCGCGGATCCGAAGAACCGCGTCGTCGTGCTGGAGGCGGGCGGCCAGAATGCGCATCTGCTGGCGACGATGCCGGCGGGAATGGCAACGCTGATGCGCGGGCCCAACCAGAGCAACTGGGCGTTCGAGAGCGAGCCTGTCGAGGCGTTGGGCGGGCGGCGCATGTTCGTGCCGCGCGGCAAGGGCTGGGGCGGCTCCTCCTCGATCAACGGCATGCTCTACGTCCGCGGCAACCGCGCGGATTACGACCAGTGGCGCCAGATGGGCCTTGCCGGCTGGAGCTATGACGACGTGCTGCCGCTGTTCCGGCGCATGGAGAATTTCGGCGGCGAGGCCAATGAATGGCACGGGACGGAGGGCGAGCTGCCCGTCCGCTACGGCGAAATCCGCGATCCCATCTACCACGCCTTCATCGCCGCCGGGCGCGCGGCTGGCCACCGCGAGACGGAGGATTTCAACGGCGCCGAACAGGAGGGCGTCGGCCGCTATCAGGTGAATATCGAGGGCGGGCGGCGGGCGGGCGCGCGGCGCGCCTTCCTGCTGCCGGCGCTGAAGCGGCCCAATCTGGTCGCCGCGACCGACATCCACGTCACCCGCATCGTGGTGGAGGAGGGCCGCGCCGTCGCGGTCGAGTATGTCACCGGCAAGGATCGCACGCCCGGCCGCATCGCCGCCGACCGTGAGATCATCGTCAGTGCGGGCACGATGCAGTCGCCGCAGATCCTCGGCCTGTCCGGCATCGGCGACCCTGAGGATCTGCGCGCGCTCGGCCTGCCGGTCGTCGCTTCGCTGCCGGGCGTCGGGCGCAACCTGCAGGACCATGTCGACATCGCGGTCACCTATCGCTCGCGCCTGCCGCTCTTGTGGAGCCGCACCAAGGGCTGGCGCGCGGCGCGGATCGGCATCCAGTATCTGCTGTCGCGCGGGGGGCTGGGCGCCAGCAACTCGCTGGAGGCGGGCGGCTTCCTCAAGACGCGGCCGGAGCTGGACCGGCCCGACGTGCAGATCCAGTTCATTCCCGGCGCCATGGTCAATCACGGGCAGAAGGGCATGCAGCCGTTTGACGGCTTCTCGATCGACATGATCGCGCTGCACCCGGAGAGCCGCGGCACGGTGCGGCTGCGCTCCGCCGATCCGTTCGCCGCGCCGGAGATCCATCCCAACCACCTCGCCACCCCCGGCGACGTGGCGACGCTGCGCGCCGCCGTCTGGCTGGCGCGCGAGATTGGCGAGCAGCCGGCGCTGGCGCCGTGGCGGATCGCGGAGGACGAGCCCGGCAAGGACGTGATCGACGACGATGCGATTGACGCCTGGCTGCGCGAGCGGGCGGCGACGATCTTCCACCCGGTCGGCACCTGCCGGATGGGCGCGGCGGACGATCCCGGCGCGGTCACCGATGCGGCCCTGCGCGTGCGCGGGGTGGCGGGGCTGCGCGTGGCCGACGCCTCCGTCATGCCGACCATCGTCACCGGCAATACCAATGCGGCATCGATGATGATCGGCGAAAAGGCGGCCGACCTCGTGCTAGGGCGCGCCTGACGCTATAGGGACGTTGGACCGGGAACACCCGGCCTCAAGCGCCGAGAGGATGAGCATGGAAAGGACGCTGCCCGGCGTCGAGCTGCGCACCAAGCAGGCGCGCATCCACGTCTATACCTATCGCTACGACACGCCGTCGCACCAGTCGCGCTCGCCGCAGGAGGATGTGCTGGCGCTGTTCGTCGATCAGGCCCGCGGCGCGCGCGGCCTGTTCCGCTCCGATGCGGGCACCAGCCGGCTATTCCCTCTGGGCGGGCTGATGATCGTGCCCGCGCGCGTCTCGATCGAGGCGTCGGGGCCGGGGGGCGACCGGCGGCTCGCCTCCTGCACGATGGTGCCGGGCATCCTGCCTGCGGAGTTCGACCGCGGCGATCTGGCGCATCTGGCGATGTGCGGCGACATTCGCGATCCGCACGTGCGCGCGGCGATGCAGCGGATGGCGCAGGAGGCGGTGCGGCCGGGCTTCGGCCATGACGTGCTGATCGATTCGCTGGCGATGGGCATCAAGATCGATCTCGCGCGCTATCTGATGCGCACGGGCCCGCGCGAGGCGGCGCATGTCGGCATGCTGGCGCAGTGGCAATTGCGCCGGCTGGAGGATCATGTGCAGAGCGTGGAGGGCGGGGGGCTACGCATCGCCGATCTTGCGGCGCTGCTGGAGATGAGCCCCGGCCACCTCGTCCGCACCTTCCGCAAGACGACCGGGCGCACCGTCCACCAGTTCGTCGAGGAGGCACGGCTGGCGCGGGCGCGCGTGCTGCTGAGCGAGACGGACCTGCCGCTCAAGCGCATCGCCGCACAGCTGGGATTCGCAACGCCGAGCAGCTTCTCGCTGGCCTTCCGCCGTGCCACCGGCGTGACCCCCGGCCGCTTCCGCGGCGAGGAGAGTGCGATCAACTGAGCGCCGCCGCGGGGTCGTCGTACAGGAGGCGATTTCGACATGCGCGCGCAGATATGACGATCCGCTACGCCCCACCTCCATTGTCGATTTGCGTAAAGCGACGCGACAAGCAAAAATCCGGAAGGTGGGGAAGAATGGTGAAGTGGATCGGCCTGTTGGCTGGGACGGCGGCGTGTGCACTCGGCACCGCGGCAGGCGCACAGCAGGTGACCGCCGCTGCCACCGCCGCACCGCAGCCGGCGGACAATGGCGGGCTCGAGGAGATCGTCGTCACCGCCGAAAAGCGTGAAGGCTCGCTCCAGCGCACGCCGCTGGCGAT
Source organism: Sphingomonas jatrophae (assembly GCF_900113315.1). Classification (GTDB taxonomy): domain Bacteria; phylum Pseudomonadota; class Alphaproteobacteria; order Sphingomonadales; family Sphingomonadaceae; genus Sphingomonas_P; species Sphingomonas_P jatrophae. The sequence goes on from NZ_FOZG01000001.1 coordinate 1,894,344, forward strand.
CAGCGCGGTCAGCTCCGATCTCATCCAGTCGCGCAACATCACCAGCGCCGCGCAGCTGGGCGCGATCGCGCCGAACATCACCACGACGCTCGGGCCGAATTCCTCCACGCACCTGATCGTCCACATCCGCGGCATCGGCGAATCCGAGCCGATCCTGACCTCCGATCCGCCCGTGAGCATCTATGTCGACGGCATCGTCGTCGGCCGCTCCACCGGTGCGGTGTTCGACATCGTCGACCTAGAGCGGATCGAGGTGCTGCGCGGGCCGCAGGGCACGCTCTATGGCCGCAACACGACGGGCGGCGCGGTCAACTTCATCACGCGGAAGCCCGGCGACGAGTTCGGCGTGCGCGTGATGGCCGGCTACGGCAATTACGATTCGCTGCAGGGCCGCATCTCGGTCGATACCGGCAGCATCGGCGGCACCGGCCTGAAGGCGACGCTCGCCTACATGCACAAGCAGCGCGACGGTTATGTCGACAGCGTGTTGCAGAAGGACAGCAAGGATCCCGGCGCCTTCAATAACGAGGCGGCGCGCGTGGCGCTGGCCTATGATGATGGCGGCCCGTTCCGCGCCAATTACGCGTTCGACTGGTTCCAGTCCAAGGCGGTGGCGCCGGCCAGCCAGCTGGCAGCGGTGGGGCCGAACCAGCTCGCTTATTTCAGCCGCTCGGCCGCGCTCGGCGGCACCGCGCTGATCGGCCCGTCGCAGACGCGGCTGGACACGATCCGCTCGGAGGGCACCTTTACCTTTGACAAGACGACGTCGCATTCGCTGACGCTGGAAGCGGACCTGACGGACGACATCACGCTGCGCTCGCTCACCGGCTTCCGCCGCTGGCGCGGGGACACGGCGAACACCGATATCGACGGCAATGCGGGCCTGCGCGGCCTGGTGGTCAGCCCGCCGCCGGTGGGCGTGCGCGATGTCGGCCTGTTCGGCGCCGACAAGTTCAACCGCCAGCGCCAGTTCACGCAGGAGCTGAACCTGATCGGCACGGCGGGCCCGGTCGACTACGTGCTCGGCGGCTTCTACTTCCGGGAGCGGGCGCGTGAGGACAATCCGCAATATTACACCTTCGTGGTCGTCAATCCGCTGCTGCCCGGCGGCCTCGGCGGTGCGAACCTGACCAACCGGCTGATCTACCGCACGCGCAACGTCTCCAAGGCGGCGTTCGGCCAGCTGACGTGGCACATCACCGACTCGCTCACCGCGATCGGCGGCCTGCGCTATACCGAGGACGAGAAGCGCCTCGTGCAGGCCTCGCCCGCCAACCTGGTGCGCACGCTCAACCGCAATTTCGACAAGCTGAACTATGCCGCGACGCTGCAATATCAGATCAACCCGGAGACGATGGTCTATGGCCGCGTCGCCACCGGCTACAAGGCGGGCGGGTTCAACGCGCGCTCGGTCAACAACGGCTATGATCCGGAGTCGGTGACCAATTACGAAGTTGGCGCCAAGACCTCGCTGTTCGACCGGCGGCTGCGCCTGAACGCGACCCTGTTCTACGCCAAGCTGGACGACAAGCAGCTCAACCAGTTCCTCGCCAATACCGGCGGCGCGGCCAGCGTGACGGTGAATGCGGGCTCGGCCGAGTTCAAGGGCATCGAGCTCGAGGTCGAGGCGCTGCCGATCGACGCGCTGCGGCTGAACGCGTCGTTCGGCTACACGGATCGCAACTTCAAGACGTTCAACGTCGTCGATCCCGCCACCAACCTGCTGACCGACGTGTCGGACGAGGCGCGCTTCAGCTATTCGGCCAGCACCACCTTCACCGGCGGCGCGCAATATACGGTGGGCGAGGTGTTCGGCGGGCAGCTGTCGGCGCGGCTCGATTACACGTACCGCAGCAAGCTCTACTTCAACGTCGTGCCGCGCTTCGCGCCGTTCGACGAGGCGATCCGCGCCAAGGGTGTCGGCCTGCTCGACGGGCGCCTCGCGCTCGGCAAGCTCGACTTCATGGGCAATCGCGGCGAGATCGCGCTCTGGGCGAAGAACCTGACGAAGGAGAAATATCGCATCTCCGGCATCGACTTCGGCTCGCTCGGTTTCGCCACCAACACCTACGGCACGCCGCGCACCTACGGCGCCGAGATCCGGATGGAGTTCTGATCGCATGGCGGAGCCCCGTGTGATCCGGATCGGCGGCGGCTCCGCCTATTTCGCCGACAGCGCGCATGGCGTGCCGCAGCTGCTGGCGGCAGGCGGGCTCGATTACCTCGTCTTCGATTATCTGGCGGAAGGCAGCATGGGGATGCTCGGCCGCCTCCGCCGGGCCGATCCGCCGGTGCGCTACCCGGCCGATTTCCTGAACGTCCATGTCGGCCCCTATCTGCACGAGATCGCCCGGCAGAAGATCAAGGTGGTGGCCAATGCCGGCGCGCTCGATCCGCTCGGCCTGGCGCAGGCGCTGGAGGCGCGGATCGCCGCCGAAGGCCTGTCGCTCACCGTCGCGGCGGTGACGGGCGACGAACTGATCGACCGGGTGGAGCAGCTGCGCGGCCAGGCCGACATGTTCACCGGCGCGCCCTTCCCCGACGGCGTGCTGACGTGCAACGCCTATCTCGGCGGCTTCCCCATCGCCGCGGCGCTGGGGGCGGGGGCGGACATCGTCGTCACCGGCCGCGTGGTGGACAGCGCCATCGTGCTGGGGCCGCTGATCCATGAATTCGGCTGGGGGCAAAGCGATCACGATCTGCTCGCGGCGGGCACGCTCGCCGGGCACCTGCTGGAGTGCAGCACGCAGATCACCGGCGGCACCTTCACCGACTGGCGCGCGGTGGAGAGCTGGGAGACGATCGGCTTCCCCATCGGCGAATGCCATTCCGACGGCAGCGTCGTCATCACCAAGCCCGAGGGGTCGGGCGGGCTCGTCTCGGTCGGCACGGTGGCCGAGCAGCTGCTCTACGAGGTGAGCGATCCGGCCGATTATGTCGTGGCGGACGTGTCTTGCGACTTCAGCGAGGTGCGGCTGGAGCAGCAGGGACCGAACCGCGTCCGCGTGTCCGGGGCCAAGGGCCGGCCGCGGACGCCGTTCCTCAAGGCCAGCGTGACGCACGAGGCCGGCTGGCGCGCGGTCGGCTACCAGCCGATCATCGGCGAGGAAGCGGGCGCCAAGGCGCGGCGACAGGGCGAGGCGCTGTTTGCCCGCGCTCGCGCGCTGCTGCGCGCGCGCAACATGGCGGACTTCACCGAAACCGAGGCGCTGGTGATCGGCGAGGAAGCGAGCTTCGGCGCGCATGCGCGGGTGCAGGGCGCACGCGAGGTGATCCTGAAGATGACCGCCGACCATCCCAGCCCCGAGGGCGCGGGCCTGTTCGCGCGCGAGCAGGCGTCGGGCATCTCCACCATGTCGGTCGGCACCGGCATCAACATCGCGACCAGCGTGCTGCCGCTGACCGGCATCTTCGCTTTCCTCCTGCCGCGCGGCGAGGTCGAGCCGACCGTGACTTATGGCGGGCGGAGCTGGACCGTGCCGACCGGCACGGGCGAGACCACCGCACCCGCCGTGCATCCCGTGCCCGTGCCGGAGCGGACGGACGAGGAGATGACGCAGGCCGACCTGATCCGGCTGGCCTGGGGGCGGAGCGGCGACAAGGGCAGCCTGTTCAACCTCGCGGTGATCGCGCGCGATCCGGCCTATCTGCCGTGGATCGCGGCGGCGATGACGCCCGAAGCGGTTGGCGACTGGTACCGGCATTTCTCGCCGGACGGGCAGCCGCTCGACGTGGATCTCTACTGCGCGCCGGGGCTGAACGCGCTCAACTTCGTCGTGCGCAACTCGCTGGATGGCGGCATCCTGCGCGGCAAGGGCCTCGATCCGGCGGCCAAGGGCATGGCGCAGGTGATCATGCGCTTCCCCGTCGCCATCCCCACAGCGCTCGCGCCGGCGGCCCCCCAGGATGTGACCGCATGAACGATTACAGCTATCTGATGAAGGGCATCGTGCCGCTCCAGACGGAGAGCAGCACGCTGATCAGCTCGTCGCGCTATCTCAACGATCCGCGGCTGCGCGACTGGGTGGCGAGGCACATGCTCCGCCGCAACGGGCCGGACGTGCCGACGCCGTCGGATTCGATGAAGCTCTCGCTGATCATGCGCGAGGTGCAGGACATCGACCATATCAACCGCCTGATCGCGGCGGAGCGCGCGAAGAACCCGGCGCTCGATGCATGGTTCGAGGCGCGCTTCTCGTCCGATTTCAGCCGCGAGGATCTGGCGCGGCATGCGCCGGATACGGTGGGCGGCATCTTCTACCGGCAACTGGTCGACAATGACCTCCAGGTCGATATCGTGCCCAAGTTCACGCCGCGCAACGATTACGAATATTTCCAGCTGCGCGCCGGCCAGCTCCACGATTTCGAGCATATCCTGGGCGGCGGCGGGTTCGACTTCATCGGCGAGCTGGTGCCCTATTACATGCGGCTGACCAACCTGTTCGTCCATCTCAGCCCCGAGCTGGCGGGCGAGCTTTCGGCCTTTTCCATCTTCGGCTCGACGCGCATCATCACCCGCGCGGTGCTGCATTATCCGCAGACGTGGCTGACCGTGCTCGACACGATCGAGCGGGGCGCCAAGGTCGGCCGGGAATCCGAACCCATCTACATGATGCGCTATGAGGAGGTGCTGGACATGACCCCCGACGAGGCACGCGCGCATCTCGGCATTCGCGGCGTGCGCCTGGCGGATACGGCGGAGGCATCAGCGCTATGGTGCTGACCGTGGCAGAGGATGTCGCGCACTATGCGGGCGCGGGCGGGCTCGGCCTTGTGGCGACGCGCTACGGCGCGAAGGGCGGTGCCCCGGTGCTGCTGCTGCACGGCGGCGGGCAGACGCGCGGTGCATGGGTCTCCGCCTCGCGCGCGCTGGCGGCGAGCGGCTTTCACGCCGTCGCACTCGATCTGCGCGGGCATGGCGACAGCGACTGGAGCGCGGACAATCGCTACACGCTGGACGCCTTCGCCGACGATCTGCGCGCGGTGCTCGCGACGTTCGATGCCGCGCCGCTGCTGGTCGGTGCGTCGCTCGGCGGCCTCGCGTCGCTGCTGGCGGCGGGCGAGGCGCCGGCGGCGCCGACCGCGGGGATCGTGCTGGTCGATATCGTGCCGTGGATGGAGAAGAAGGGCGGCGAGCAGGTCGTCGGCTTCATGCGCGGCACGTCGGGCGGGTTCGACACGCTGGAGGAGGCGGCCGACGCGGTCGCCGGCTATCTGCCGCATCGCCCGCGGCCCGAGCGGCTCGACGGCCTGTCGCGCAATCTGCGGCAGAAGGCGGACGGGCGCTGGTACTGGCATTGGGATCCGGGCTTCGTCGCCCCGCAGGACGGGTGGGACATGGAGGCGATCAACGCGCGCCTGTCCGCCGCCGCAAGGGCGGTGCCCGCGCCGCTGCTGCTGGTTCACGGCACCAACAGCGAGATCGTCTCGGCGGAGGGAGCCGCACGGTTCCGCGCGATGCTGCCGGAGGCGCAGGTGATCCCGATCGAGGGCGCGCATCACATGGTGGCAGGCGACGACAATGACGCCTTCGTCTCCGCCATCCTGCCTTTCCTGAAAGGACATGCGGCATGACCGGCTTCGTCGCACCGCCGCGCGCGGAAACCATGAAGCGCCTGATGCGCGGCTATGCCCGCGTCGCGCCGTTCGCCCGCGACATGGCCTATACCGTCGCCGACCGGCTGGAAGAGCGTGCCGCCGATGCGGGCGATGCGGCCTTCATCCTGTTCGAGGAACAGCGGATCAGCTTTGCCGAGATGAACGCGCGCGCCAATCGCGTCGCGCATGCGGCGATGGCGGCGGGCCTGAAGCGGGGCGACACGGTCGCGCTGCTGATGCTGAACCGGCCCGAATATCCGATGATCTGGCTGGGCCTGGCCAAGGCCGGCATCATCACCGCGCTCATCAACACAACCGCGACCGGCCCGGTGCTGACCCACGCCTTCAAGCAGGTGGAGGCCAAGGCGCTGATCGTCGGGTCCGAGCTGACCCAGCTGGTCGAGGGCCTCGCGCCCGCCGATCTGCCCGAACTCGTGTTCGAGCAGTCGGAGACGGGAGCGGACCGTTCGGCCAATGGCTGGCGCGATCTCGACGCGGCGATGGCGGAGGCGCCCGACAGCGATCCGGATCGGGCGCTGCGCGACGGCATCACCATGGCCGATCCGCTCTACCTGATCTTCACCTCGGGCACGACCGGCCTGCCCAAGGCCGCGAAGATGAGCCACATGCGCTTCCTGAATGCGGGCGAGATGATGGCCGGCCTGCTGGAATTCGGCGCGGAGGACACCTTCTACTGCGTGCTGCCGCTCTATCATGGCGCGGGCGGCATGGTGGTGCCCTCCGTCTCGCTCGCGACGGGGCGGCCGTTCGTGCTGCGGCGCAAGTTCAGCCGCTCGGGCTTCTGGGAGGATGTGCGGCGGCATCACATCACCTCCTTCTATTACATCGGCGAAGTCGTCCGCTATCTGCTGGCGACGCCGCCCTCGCCCGACGACCGCGACCATCCCTTGCGCGCGATGACCGGCGCGGGGCTGAAGCCGGACGTGTGGGCCGCCTTCACCGAACGGTTCGGCATCCGCGACGTCTATGAAGGGCTGGGATCGACCGAGGCCAACTACGGCATCACCAATGTCGACAATCGCATCGGCTCGGTCGGGCGGCTGCCCTTTCCGGAGGCGACCAACATCCGCTTCCTGAAATATGACGTGGCAGCGGGCGAGCATGTCCGCAACGAAGATGGCAGCTACGTGCTGGCCGCCCCGCACGAAGTGGGCGAACTGGTCGCCGAGGTGCTGGGCGGCACCGGCGTCGGCGGCTTCTTCGAGGGCTATACATCGGCGCCCGCTACCGAGGCCAAGTTGCTGCGCGACCTGTTCAAGCCCGGCGACTGCTGGTTCCGCTCGGGCGATCTCGTCCGCTTCGACGAGGAGGATTACGTCTTCTTCGTCGACCGCGCCGGCGACACGTTCCGCTGGAAGAGCGAGAATGTCTCCACCGCCGAGGTGGAGACGGTGCTGGCGGGCTTTCCCGGGCCGTCCGTGGTCAACGCCTACGGCGTGCTGGTGCCGGGCACCGAGGGGCGTGCGGGCATGGTGGCGCTGACCTATCCGGAGGGCGTGGAATTCGATCCCGAGGCCTTCTACGCCTTCGCCACCGGCCATCTCGCCCATTATGCCGTGCCGCTGTTCGTGCGGCTGACCGAGACGGCGGACATGACCTCCACGTTCAAGCTGCGCAAGGTCGAGGTGCAGCGCGAGGGCTATGGCCCCGCTTTCGTCCATGGCGACCCGCTGTTCGTCGCCGATCCCGCAGGCCGCACCTATGTGCCGCTGACCCCCGAGGCGCTCGACCGTCTCGGCATCCCACCCTTCGAGGGACCAAGCCATGCAGGTTGATTTCAGCCCCGAGCAGAAGGCGCTCCGCGCCGAGTTCCGCGCCTATCTCGACGGGATCATGACCCCGGACGTGCGCGCCGCCACGCTGAACGCGGAAAGCGGCCCCGCCTATCGCGAGGTCATCAAGCAGATGGGGCGCGACGGCTGGCTGACGCCCGGCTGGCCGAAGGAACATGGCGGCAAGGGGCTGGACCCCCTGACGCAGAAGATCCTGCTGGAGGAACTGGTGCTGGCCGATGCGCCGTTCCCGTTCGTCACCGTCAACACCGTCGGCCCCGCGCTGATGCGGCTCGGCACGCCCGAGCAGCAGGCCGCCATCCTGCCGCGCATTGCGACAGGCGACCTGATCTTCGCCATCGGCTATTCGGAGCCGGGCGCGGGCACCGACCTCGCCAACCTCAAGACGCGCGCGGTGCGCGACGGCGACGATTATGTCGTCAACGGGCAGAAGATCTTCACCAGCGGCGCCGAAGGCGCGGATTACGTTTTCCTGGCGGTGCGCACCGATCCGGATGCGCCGCCGCACAAGGGCATCACCATCCTGATGATGGACACCAAGCTGCCCGGCTTCTCCGTCTCGCCGATCTGGACGGTGGGCGGCTTCCGCACCAACGTGACCTATTACGAGGATGTCCGCGTTCCCGCCGACATGGTGATCGGCGAGGTCAATGGCGGCTGGCGCCTGATCGCCGAGCAGCTCAACCACGAGCGGATCGGCCTCGCCGCGCTGACCTATGGCGCCAATGGCTGCTTCGACCAGGTGGTCGCGTGGGCGCGCGAGGTGGAGGCAGGCGGCGGCATCCTGCTCGATGTGCCATGGGTCCAGTCGGCGCTGGGCGAGGCCTATGCGCTGCTCAGCGCGATCGGCCAGATGGGCAACCGCGTGGCGGCCGAAGTGGCGCAGGGCTCGACCCGCGCCGATCTCGCCTCCGGGCTCAAGGTGTTCGGAACCGAGGGGGTGATCAAGGTCATGCGCCTGCTGCTCGATGTGCTGGGGCCCGTGGGGCTGGTGAAGGACGGCTCGCCCGGCGCGGTGCTGCGCGGCCGGATCGAGCGTGAATATCGCAAGTGCCAGATCAACACGTTCGGCGGCGGCACCGCCGAGGTGCTGCGCGACATGGTGGCGCAGGTCGGCCTCAAGATGCCGCGGGCGGCCCGGGCATGAGCGCGCTCCTCGAACAGGCCCGCGAATGGGTCGGCAAGCCCGCCAACAAGCCGGCGACGGCGCGCGATGCGGTCAACCTGCCAATGATTCGCCGCTGGTGCGAGGCGATGGGCGAGACCAACCCCGTCTATACCGACGAGGCCGCCGCCCGCGCCGCGGGCCACCCCGGCATCGTCGCGCCGCCGGCGATGCTGGATGTGTGGGCGATGCCGCCCTATCGCCCCGGCGGCCGGACGAGCGAGGAGGACATGCCCGTCCTCGCGCTGTTCGATCAGGCGGGCTATACCGGCGTCGTCGCGACCAATGTCGAGCAGCACTATAACCGCTATCTGACGCTGGGCGACGTCGTCACCTCGACGCCGACCGTCGCCGACGTGTCCGACGAGAAGCGCACTGGGCTCGGCATCGGCCATTTCGTTACCCTCGCCTACGATTTCACCGTCGATGGCGAGCCGGTCGGGCGGATGACGTTCCGCGTGCTCAAGTTCAAGCCGAACCTGAAGCAGCCCGAGCCGCAGGCCGCCCCCGCCGCGGGCGCCGAGAGCTTCCCGCATCCGCGGCCCGCCATCACGCACGACAATGCCTTCTTCTGGGAGGGGCTGAACAACCGCAAGCTGCTGTTCCAGTCGTTCGGCGGGCGCCTGCGCCATCCGCCGGGGCCGATGGATCCGGTGACGGGCAGCCTCGATTTCGACATCGTCGAGGCGAGCGGGCGCGGCACCATCCACAGCTTCGTTGTCATGCACCAGCCGCGCATGCCGGGCTTCGATTATCCGCTGCCCGTGGTGCTGGTCGAGCTGGAGGAGGGCGTCCGCATCGTCGCGAACATGATCGACGCCAGCCCGGAGGACGTCGCCATCGGCCGCGCCGTCACCGCCGACTTCGTGGAGGTGGAGCCCGGCTACGTGCTGCCCGCCTTCCGCCTCGCCTGAGGGGAGAGCCATGGACTTCAACCTATCCGACGATCAGCGCGAATTGCGCGATCTCGCCGCGCGCATCCTGAGCGATGCCACCAGCGACGAAAAGCTGCGCGATTTCGCCGCCTCGGGCGAGCCCTTTGACAGCGCCCTCTGGCAGACGCTGGCGGAGGCCGGGCTGCTCGGCCTTGCCGTCTCCGAGGCCGGTGGCGGGCTTGGCCTCGGCATGATCGACCTCGGCCTGCTGCTGGAAGAGCAGGGCCGCACGCTGGCACCGCTGCCGCTCACCGGCACGCTGGCGATGGCGGCGGTGGCGCTCGATCGGGAGGGCAGCGACAGCCAGAAGGCGTGGCTGCCCAAGGTCGTCGCGGGCGAGGCGATCCTGGCCGTCGCCGTCGAGGAGCTGGGCGGGCTCGATCCCGCGCAGCCGATCGCGCGCGCGATTGCCGACGGCAATGGCTGGCGGCTGAGCGGCACCAAGATGGCGGTGCCCTATGCCGCGCAGGCGCAGGCGCTGCTGGTGACGGCGACGACCGAGCAGGGCCCGGCGCTGTTCCTCGTCGATCCGGCAACGCCGGGCCTGCGGATCGAGGCGCAGGCGTCGACCAGCGGCGAGCCGCAGGCGATGGTGACGCTGGATGGCGTGACGCTGGACGGCGACGCGATCGTCGGCAGCATCGAGGACGGTGCCCGCATCGTGCGCGAGCTGGTGCAGCGCGGGCAGGTGGCGCTGGCGCAGCGCCAGGTGGGCGTCGCGGCGGAAGCGCTGCGGCGCACTGCCGATTATTCGTCCAACCGCATCCAGTTCGGCAAGGCGCTCGGCAGCTTCCAGGCGGTGCAGCAGCGTGCGGCCGACGGCTTCATCGATGTCGAGGCGATGCGCGGCACGGCGCTGCTCGCCGCATGGCAGATCGACACCGGCACGGTGCAGGAGGCGGACATCGCCACCGCCAAATATTGGGCGGCGGCGGGCGGCCACCGCGTCGTCCACACCGCGCAGCACCTGCATGGCGGAATGGGCGCGGACGTGACCTATCCCATCCACCGCTTCTTCCTTACCGCCACGCAGATCGGCGAAACGCTGGGCGGCGCATCGCCGATGGCGGCGCGGATCGGCGCGGCCATCGCGCACGGACAGACGGAGCCGCTGGCATGACCTTTCCCGCAGCCGGGCAGACCCTGCCCGAACTCGCCTTGCCGATCACCGCCGGCGCCATCGTCGCCGGCGCGATCGCCACCAATGATTTCGAGAATGTCCACCACGACAAGGCCGCCGCGCAGGCGACCGGCGTGCCCGACATCTTCATGAACATCCTGACCACCAACGGCTTCGTCCAGCGCTACGTCAGCGATTGGTGCGGCACGCAGGCACGCATCGCCGGCATCGCCATCCGCCTCGGCGCGCCCAATTTCGTCGGCGACACGATGACGCTGACCGGCGAGGTGGCGAGCGTCGAGGGCGACCGCGCCACCGTCTCCGTGCGCGGGCGCAACAGCATCGGCGACCATGTCACCGCAACCGTCACCCTCGATTACGGGAGCGCACGATGACCGACGCACTATCGGGCAAGGCCGCCATCGTCGGCATCGGCGCCACCGAATTCTCGAAGAATAGCGGGCGTTCGGAACTGCGCCTCGCCGTCGAGGCGATCACCGCCGCGCTGGACGATGCGGGTATCGACCGCGCCGAGGTGGACGGCCTGTGCACCTACACGATGGACAATAATCCGGAGATCGAGGTCTTCCGGAACATCGGCGGCAAGCAGCTCAAATTCTTCAGCCGCATCCATTATGGCGGCGGTGCGGCCTGCGCGCCGATCATGCAGGCGGCGATGGCGGTGGCGACGGGCGTCGCCGAGGTGGTCGTCTGCTACCGCGCGATGAACGAGCGGTCGCAATATCGCTTCGGCAGCGGCTACACGCCGCCGCCCGTGCCCAATGCGGAGAGCGCGCATTACGGCTATTACGTGCCGTTCGGCCTCGTCTCGCCCGCATCGTGGGTGGCGATGGCGGCGCAGCGCTACATGTATGAAACGGGCGCGACCTCCGAGGATTTCGGTCGCGTTTCCGTCGCCTGCCGGCGCCATGCCGCGACCAACCCCAAGGCGTGGTTCTACGAGCAGCCGATCACGCTGGCCGATCATCAGGCCTCGCGCTGGATCGTCGAGCCGCTGCACCTGCTCGATTGCTGCCAGGAATCGGACGGTGCGCAGGCGATCGTCGTCACCACCGCCGCGCGTGCCGCCAAGTTGCGCCAGCCGCCCGTCATCGTCCGCGCCGCGGCGCAAGGGGCGGCGGACGACCAGCAGATGATGACCAGCTATTACCGGCCGGACATCTCCCGCCTGTCGGAAATGGATCTCGTCGCCCAGCAGCTCTACGCGCAGGCGGGCGTCGGCCCGGCGGACATCCGCACCGCCGTGCTCTACGATCACTTCTCGCCCTTCGTGCTGCCGCAGATCGAGGCGTTCGGCTTCGCGGCCAAGGGTCAGGCGCGCCACTTCATCCGGGAGGAGGGCATCGAGATTGGCGGGCGCCTGCCGGTGAACACCAATGGCGGCCAGCTGGGCGAGGCCTATATCCACGGCATGAACGGCATTGCCGAGGGCGTGCGCCAGGTGCGCGGCACTGCGGTGAACCAGGTGCCCGGCGACGGGCTGGTGCTGGTGACGGCGGGCACCGGCGTGCCGACGAGCGGGCTGATCCTCGGCGCCGCCTGATCCTGCCGCCTTGCCCGCCGGCCATCCACGCGCCACGGAAGGCGCGGGCGGTGGGATGACGGGCATGAGGGCGACAGCGGCGGCCGTGGAGAGGGAGCGCGGGCCGCTGTCCGTGCCCGCCTTCCGCGCGATCTGGACGACCAGCCTGCTCGGCAATGCCGCGCTGCTGATCCTCGGCGTCGGCGCATCGTGGGCGATGACGGACATGACCTCCTCGCCGCGGCTGGTGGCGGCGGTGCAGACCGCGCTGATGCTGCCGGTGATGCTGCTGTCGATGGCGGCAGGAGCCGTCGCCGACATGTATGATCGCCGCCGCGTGGTGCTGGCGGCGCTGTCGCTCGCCTCCGGCGGTGCGGCGCTGCTGACGCTGCTGGCCGCCGCCGGGCTGGTGACGCCGGGCGTATTGCTGGTCGCCTGCTTCCTGATCGGCTGCGGCGTCGCGCTGGCGGGCCCGTCCTGGCAGGGATCGGCGGCGGAGCAGGTGCCGCCGCCGCTGGTGGCGCCCGCCATCGCGCTCAACAGCATCAGCTACAATGTCGCGCGCAGCCTCGGCCCCGCGGCCGGCGGCGTCATCGTCAAGGCGGGCGGCGCCGTCGCCGCCTTCGGCGCGGCGGCGATCCTCTATCTGCCGCTGATCGCCGCATTCTTCGCGTGGCGCCGCGTGCGCGAGCCGAGCCGCCTGCCGCCCGAGCGGCTGGGCTACGCCATTGGCGGCGGCCTGCGCTACATCGTCAACGCCCCGCCGGTGCGTGCGCTCCTGGTGCGGCTGGCGCTCACTGGGCTGCTCGCGGGATCGCTGTCGGGCCTGATGCCGCTGGTGGTGCGCGACATCCTCGGCGGCGGCGCCGGCGTCTATGGCCTGATGCTGGGCATCATCGGCGCGGGCGCGCTGACGGGAGCGCTGACCGCGGGCGAGCTGCGGCGGCGCTACCCCAACGAATGGCTGGTGCGCGCGGGCACCGCGATCACCGGGTCCGCCTATCTCGTCGTCGCGCTCAGCCCCAGCCTGTGGCTTACCGCGCCCGCTCTGTTCGCCATGGGGGCGGCGTGGATGGTGTTCGTGACCGTCATGAACATCGGCGTGCAGCTGCTGGTGCCACGCTGGGTCGCGGGGCGGGCGCTGGCAGGATATCAGGCCGCGATCATGGGCGGCCTCGCGCTCGGCAGCTGGAGCTGGGGGCAGGTGGCCGGCGCCTTCGGCGTGGCGCAGGCGCTGATCGTGTCGGGCGTCGTCACGCTTGGCGCGGTTCTGCTCGGCCGCTGGTTCCCCATGCCGCGCGAGGCGACGGTGGAGGAGGGCAGCGGCCTTGCCACCCCGGCCGTCGCGCTGGCGCTGACCGCGCGCAGCGGCCCGATCACCATCGAGATCGGCTACCGCGTCGATCCGGCCCGCGCGCGCGAGTTCTACACCGCCATGCAGGAGGTACGGCTGATCCGGAAGCGCAACGGCGCCTATCAATGGCTGCTCTCACGCGACGTGGCGGCGCCGGATGCTTGGCTGGAGCGCTATCATTACCTCACCTGGGCGGATTATCTGCGCCAGCGCGATCGCCGCACCGCGGAGGAGGAAGCATTCGAGCGCGACATGCTGGCGCGGCTGGTGCACCCTGACGGGATCGTGGTGCGGCGCTGGCTGGAGCGGCCGTTCGGCTCGGTCCGCTGGAAGGATGAAACACCCGATCCGGGGCAGCCGGCGGGGGTCTGACGGGGAGAGGGACATGCTGAAATGCATCGCGCTGCTGAAGCGCAAGCCGGGCCTGAGCGACGAAGCGCTGGTCGCTTATTACGAAGGGCGGCACGCGCCGCTGATCGTCGGCCTGTGCCCGCAGATCCTCGCCTATCGGCGTAACTTCGTGCAGGCGGAGGGCCGGTTCGAATTCGGCGCGGCGATCGATTTCGATGTCGTCACCGAACTCTATTTCGCCGACCGCACCGCCTATGACGCCTTCGTCGCGCGCAATGCCGAGCCGGAGGTGGCGCGCCTGATCGCCGAGGATGAGGAGAATGTGTTCGATCGCGCCGCCACGCGCATGATGGTGGTGGAGGAACATGGCGGCGCGATCCCCGGCCGCCCGGTGCCCGCCGCCGACGGCCTGCGCGCGCTGCAGGACGAGCGCGCGATCCAGCGCGGCCTTGCCCGGTTCGCGCGCGTGCTCGACGGCAAGGACTGGGGGAGCCTAGGGGACGTGTTCGCCGCCGATCTCGACTTCGACTACGGGCAGGGCGAGCGGCAGGGCATGGCGGCGCTGGAGGATCAGATGCGCCGCTATCTCGATGCGTGCGGCGGCACGCAGCATCTGCTGGGCAGCATCCTCGTCGACGTGGACGGGGACAGTGCGGTCAGCCGCGCCTATGTCCAGGCGCGGCACCAGCGGCGCGGCGAGGGCGGCGGCGCCATCTTCGACTCGAACGGCGAATATGTCGATCGGTGGGCGCGGCGCGCCGACGGCTGGCGGATCGTGCGGCGCGATGCGACTTGGGCGACGCACAGCGGCGATCCGGCGATCCTGGCGGCCGGCGCGGACGAGCTGGGCTGAGCGGCTACCAATAGGCCCGGCTGGCGGCGAAGGCGCGGGCGGCAAGCTCGCGCATCGGCCGGCCGCGCCACGCGGTGCTCAGGATCTCGACGCTGACCGGGCCGGCATAGCCGAGCGCGGCGATGGTCGCGGCGAAGCGGTGGCAATCGAACACGCCCTCGCCCGGCAGCAGGCGCGCATTGACCGTGTCGGCGGGCGCATCGCCGGTGGATGGCGCGGCATCGTCGAACTCGACATAGGCGATCGCCTCCAGCGGCACCGTGGCAAGATCGTCCCAGTCGTCGGGCCCGCGCTCGTGATGCCACAGGTCGATCATCGCGCCTGCCCGGTCGAAGCCGACGGTGCGGGCGAGCGCGACCGTATCGGTGACACGGTCGAGCGGCGTGAACGGCAGATATTCGATGGCGAGGCGCACGCCGTCGCCCACCGCCGCGCACGCCTGCGCCAGCACGTCGCGCCCGTCCGCCACCGCGACGTTGACCTGCACGAACGGCGCGCCCAGCGCCCGGGCACGCTCACCCGCCTGCGCAAGTGCCGCGGCGAGGTCCGGCTCCGCACCCAGCATGCCGGCCGCAGTGATCGCACCGCAGCGCAGGTCCGCCGCCGCCAGCCACCGCGCCGCAGTGTCGAGCCGTCCGCCGCCCGCCTCGAACGCGTCCAGCGTGAAGCGATCGAGCCCGATCAGGTCGAACCCCGCATCCGCCGCCGCTGCGATCTGCGCCTCCAGCGGCACGGGCGCGCCGAGATAGGGCGAGCCGTTGAACGCGTTGAAGCTGAGCGGCCGCATCGCCTCCGCTCAGCCCGCGGCCACCGCCTCCGCCGCGCCGCGGATCGCGCCCTCGATATAGGTGACGCCGGTCGCATCGCCGTAGGCGCGCACCGCAAGGCCCTGCGCCGCCAGCGCATCGGCCAGCGTCGTGTCGCCATGCGCGCCCATCGCGACGATGACATGGTCCGCCGCCACGCGCTGCGCTTGGCCCGCATTGTCGGTGAAGCTGACTGCGGACGCATCGATGGCGATGCCCGACGAGCCCGGGAACATCGCGACGCCATGCTCCTTCAGCTCGGCCAGCAGCCGCATGCGGCGCACCAGCAGCAAGCCGCCACCGAAGCGCGGCGCCTCGCCGACGACGGTGACGGTGCGGCCGCGCTCCATCAGGAACTCGGCGAGCTCCACGCCGACAAGCTCGCCGCCGATGATGACGATGTTCTGGCCGAGCGGCATCCAGGTGTGCGTGGCCTTGCGCACCAGATCGAGGTTCGCCGTCGCACCCGTCATCGCGCCGACCTTGGTCGCCAGACGCGTCGTCCAGCTCGTCTTGCGCTTCAGGTCGCTGCTCGTCTCGCCCAGCATCATCGCGCGCATGTCGTCGCCGCTATAGACGTGGGGCAGGTCGTTGCCTGGGATCGGTGGCATGTCGCGCACCGCGCCCGTCGCCACCATCACCAGATCGGGCTTGAGCGCGGCGATGGAGGCGGGCGTCGCCTCCGTGCCCAGCCGCACGTCGACGCGCGACGCCTCCACCTGCCGCCGCAGCCAATCGAGCAGCCGCTCATTCGGTTCGTAGGCGAGGCCGGCGAAGCGCAGCGTGCCGCCGAGGCGATCCGATTTCTCCAGCAGGATCACCTCGTCGCCGCTGGCATCCAGCCGCCGCGCCGCCTCCATGCCGCCGGGACCGCCGCCGACCACGACGACGCGGCGGCGCGGGTGCTTGGGCAGCCAGTCCTGCCCCTCAAAAGCGGTCTCCGGCCGCACCGCGCAGCGCACGGATTCGCGGAGGTAAGCGGTGCTGACGCAGGTGTAGCAATAGATGCACGGCCGCACGTCGGCGATGCGGCCCTCGGCCAGCTTGTTGGGCAGCTCCGGGTCCGCCAGGATCTTGCGGCCCATGGCGAGGAAATCGAACCCGCCGGACTCGAGCGCCGCTTCCGCCGCATCCATCTCCAGACGGCCCGAGGCGATCACCGGGATGGAGAGGGCGCGCTTGATCGCGCGCGCCGCCTCCAGGTGGACGCCCGGCTCATGCGGGATGTTGGAGGCGGAGTGGAGCTTGCCATTGCCGGTATCGTGATAGGCGGTGACGGTGATCGCGTCGGCGCCCGCGGCGGCGACCAGCGGCGCCACGGTGCGCGCATCGTCGAGCGTGATGCCGACGTCCTTGCCCATCTCGCGCGAATCGAGCTTCACCCACATCGCGAAATCGGGGCCGACCGCCGCCCGCACGGCGCGCACCACATCGAGCAGCAGCTTGGCGCGCTTCTCCAGCGAGCCGCCATAATCGTCGTCGCGCGTGTTGGTGGATGGCGACATGAAGGAGGACAGCAGATAGCCGTGGCCGCCGTGGATCTCGACGCCGTCGAAGCCGGCCCGCTGCGCGCGCACGGCCGCATCGGCGAACTGCTGCACGACATGGGCAATGTCCGCCGGCTCCAGCACCTTCACGGTCGGCATCACGCCGCCGGCGAACGCCGCCATCTCCTCGGGCAGGAAATAATCGGGGAAGTCGCCGGTAAAGGCGGGCGGGATGGCGGGTCCCCACAAGGGATGGCCGTCCTGCGCCGAATAGCCGGCGACGAGGCCGCCATGATGCAGCTGCGCCGCGATCTTGCCGCCCTCGGCATGCACCGCCGCGACCAGCCGGGTGAGGCCGGGGAGGTAGCGATCGTCCGAAATGCCCGTCTGGTTGGGCGAAACCTGCCCGACCGGCAGCGCGACGCCCGTCACGCCCATCACGATCAGCCCCGCGCCGCCCTTCGCCTGCGCGACATGATAGTCGATCAGCCGCTGGCTGACCTGCCCGTCAGGCTCGGACAGGCTGACGCCCATTGCGGTGACGATCATGCGGTTCTTGATCGTCAGCGCGCCGATCCGCCCTTCGGACAGGAGGTTCGGGTGGCTGTTCGCGCGGGGGCGGGGGGCGGTGCGGGCTTGCGCCATCTTGGTCATCCTCTCGGTCGCGCGCTCAGGCGAGCTTGCGATATTCATACTGGCTGGTGGGGAGCACGTGGATGCCGCCCGGCATCTCGATGAAGCGTCCGCAGCTTTCCATCATCAGCGCGCTGTTGGCGGCGAACTTCTCAGGGTCGTCCACCGCATCGTAGAAGACGCGCGCATCCTGCATGGCGGCGGCCGGGAAACATTCCTCGACGATGCCGCCATAGGGATAGGCGCCCTCCGTCAGTGGGCGGGCGACGACGTGCTGGACATATTCGAAATTGGCCTGCGTCTCGATGCCGACGGCGGTGTGCAGCACCTGCCAGTTATGCAGCCATTCGTCCGGCGTGTAGCAATCGGGCCGGCGGATGAAGCAGAATTGCGACCAGCCTTCCGTCCGCTCGCCTTCGCGTGAGGGGTGCTGGGTGTTGGGGATGATGGTCGATTCAGTCACCAGCCACGCGTCGATCCGGGCCGCCGCGGCGGACAGGGCATCGTCCACCGGCTGGCGGAAGGCGGTATGCGCCACGTCGACCCAGACCTGCG
The DNA here is from genome assembly GCF_900113315.1 of Sphingomonas jatrophae. Taxonomy (GTDB): domain Bacteria; phylum Pseudomonadota; class Alphaproteobacteria; order Sphingomonadales; family Sphingomonadaceae; genus Sphingomonas_P; species Sphingomonas_P jatrophae. Next base: position 1,912,558 of record NZ_FOZG01000001.1, read on the forward strand.
CGACGGCGTCCATCTGCTCGCCGGGGCCGGGCTGGCGCAGCGCCTCGGCGGCGGCGACGTCCGCATCCTGGAGGTTGAGGCGGAGCGCGCGGACGTTCGGCAGCGCGAGCAAAGCGGGTGCCGCCTCGTCCTTCAGGCGCGCGTTCAGCGCTTCGCGATCCTCGCCCGGCCGGCGCCACAGCGCATAAACGATCTTTTCCATCTCTCGCCTCAATCGCCAGAAGTAACGGGATCCTCGGAGACGTCCTCCGGACCCCAGAAGCCGCGCAGGCTGGTGATCAGCCCGTCCTCGTCGAAGGTGCACACGTCCAGCGATCGGATCAGCAGCCGCGGGCTGCCGGGCGGCGTGAAGCGCACGTCAAACGCGATTGCCGCCTCCGCCCCGTGCGATCCGCGCGGCGGCCCGATCAGGTCGATCCGCGCGCCGTAGGCCGCGCCGTCGCGGAACAGCTGCGCCATCTCCGCGCGCTGCTTGATCGGCGTGCCGACCGGATCCTCCATGACGGCATCGGGCGCGAACAAGGCGAGCAGGCCATCCGCGTCGCCCGCATTGGTGCGATCGACATAGGCCTGCAACGCAGCCTTCATCACCTGCTGGTCCGGCATGCCCTCTCCCCGCCGCGGCGCGCTTTGCGCACCTGCCCGGCACCGCTTTCGTGGCAATTTCGGACCTCCGGAGCAAGCGGAAAGCGGATTGCGTAGCGGGCGCGGGGCTTCTAGCGACAGGCCCGGGGAGGAGCCGGGATGCAGGAACTGCTCGACAGGATCGCGCTTGCTGATCTGGTGGCGCTTTATTGCCGCGGCTGCGACCGGCGCGATTTCGCGCTGGTCCGCTCGCTTTACCATGACGATGCGATCGACGATCACGGTGCGATGTTCCGCGGCGGCCCGGACGAGTTCGTCGCCTGGCTGCCGACCGCAATGGCGCCGTGGGAGCTGACGGTGCACAGCATCACCAACAGCCTGTTCGCGATCCAGGGCGACAAGGCGGAGGGCGAGCATCACGTCCGCGCCTATCACCGCACGCACGGCGAGCGGCGGCGCGAATATGTCGTCCATGGCCGCTATCTCGACCGCTATGAGCGGCGGGACGGCAAATGGAAGTTCATCCACCGCTCGCTGGTGTTCGATTCGGGCGACATCGTCGACATCGACGAGGATCGCTACGCCCAGATCAGCAAGGACGCCGCGCCCGGCACCGCGGACGAGCGCGACCCCTCCTGGGGCCTGAAGATGCTTGCGGCGAGGAGAGGGTGATGCGCGGGATCGTATTCGATGGCGGCCGCCTGCAATTGACCGACGCCCTGACGGTGCGCGATCCGGGGCCGGGCGAGGTGAAGGTGCGCGTGCTGCGCTCCGGCATCTGCCACAGCGACCTCAACATGGTGGACAGTGGCATGATCCGCACGCCCATCGTGCTCGGCCACGAGGCGGCGGGCGAGGTGATGGCGCTCGGCCCCGGCGTCACCGACTTCGCGGTGGGCGACCGCGTGATGGTCGGCACGCAGACGCCGTGCGGGGAATGCCGCGAATGTGCGCGCGGCGCGCCGGCCAATTGCGACGTGACATGGGGCATGGTCGCGCCGCAGCCGTTCGAGTGGGACGGGCGGCCGACCTACAGCTTCTCCAACGTCTCCTCCTTCGCCGGCGAGATCGTCGCCAAGACGGGGCAGCTGTTCCGCACCGGCGATCTGCCGCCCGAACAGGCGGCGCTGATCGGCTGCGCGGTCTCGACCGGCTATGCCGCGGCGCGCACGCTCGGCCAGGTCGGCGCGGGGGACCGGGTGGTGGTGATCGGCGTCGGCGGCATCGGCGTGAATGCGATTGCGGGCGCCGCACTGGCGGGGGCCGAGGTGCTCGCGGTCGATCTCAACCTGGCCAAGGAGCAGGCGGCGCGCGATGCGGGCGCCACCGACTTCCTGCTGGCGACGCGGGCGATGGATGCGGAGGGGCTCGCCACGGCGCTGCGCGATGCGTTCGATCCGATCGACGTGGCGATCGAGTGCAGCGGTGCCGGCGTCGCCGCGGAAGCGTCGATCCTCGCCACCAAGCGCGGCGGTCGCGTCGTCCTGATCGGGCAGAGCGGGGCGGGCGCACGGGCGAGCTTCGATCTCAACGGTCTGACGATGGGCAAGGAAATCGTCGCCCGCCTGAACGGCGGCGCGCGGCCGGCGGAGGATTATCCGACGCTGATCGCGCTGGCGCAGGACCGCCGCATCGATCTTGGCCGCCAGGTCACGCAGGTGTGGCCGCTGGCCGAATTCGAGGCGGCGATCGCGGCGCTCCATTCGGGGGCCGTGACGCGCGCGGTGCTCGATCATACCGCCTGAGCGCCGAGCCGGACGGCGATCCGCTCCGCCAGCCTTTGGGTGAGCGCGGCGGCGGCGGCGCTCTGCGGCGTGTCCGCGCGGTGGAGCAGCCAGAGGCCCGTGTCGAAGCGCGGATCGGGCGGGGCGATCCGCTCCAGCACAGGATCGTCGTCGGCGGCGAAGCAGCACAGCCATGCTTTCCCGACGCCGCTCCGCACCGCCTGCGCCAGCGCGCCCCAGCTGCTGAAGCGGATCGCACCGGGCGCATCGTCGCCGCTATTGGCGGCGGTCCAGTGGCGGGGCAGTGCCAGCTCCACCTCCTCGCCCCAGCAGAGCGGCGGACCCTCGGGCGTGCCGCGGCGGGCGTAACGCGCCTGCGTGACGATGCCCGCCTGCCGTCCCGCCAGCCGCCGCGGCACCGCACGGATCAGCGCGAGGGCGAGGTCCGCGCGCCGGAGCGTCACCGCTTCCACCGGGTCGATCGCGTGGACCAGCTCGATCGCCGGGCCGCCGGACGGCGCAGCGGCGCCCAGCTCGGCCATCAGCTCCACCACCAGCCCGGCGCTGCTGGCGATGCGCAACGGCGCAGGGTCGGGCGGGGCGAGTGCGATGCGCCGCAGCACCTCGGCAATCTCCGTCTCTACGCGCGCGCCCGCCTCCAGCAGCAGCCGGCCCGCCTCGGTCGGCTCGGGCCCGGTCGGCGTCTCGCGAAACAAAGCGGTCTGGAGCGAGGCTTCCAGCGCAGCGACACGCCGGCCGATCGTCGTGCGGTTCAGCCCGAGCTGCGGCCCGGCCGCGCTGTAGGAGCCCGCGCGCACCGCGGTGAGGAAGACGCGAAGATCGTTCCAGTCCATCCCCGTGCAATGATGCACACCCGGTGTGCAGATCAAGTGCGTCGCCCGTCCCCCTCGCGAACTACGCCAATCGATGCTATGTCGGATGCAAAGGCGTGTCCGGCGTGGCCGACGCGCGCTGGGATGAGGATCGGGTAATGGCGACCAGTAAGGATTATGGCCTGGGCGAGCATCGCTTCCCCCGCGGCTGGTTCATGATCGCAGGCGCGGACGAGGCGACGACCAAGCCGCAGGCGGTGCGCTTCTTCGGGCAGGACATGGTGCTCTATCGCGGCGAGACGGGCACGCCCCACCTGGTCGAGGCCTATTGCCCGCACATGGGCGCGCACCTCGCCAAGAACTCGACCTCCTACATCGTGCTCGACGGCGAGCAGGTGCAGGGCGATTCGATCCGCTGCCCGTTCCACGGCTGGCGCTTCGACGGCAAGGGCCAGTGCGATCACGTGCCCTATTCCAAGTTCGTGCCCAAGGCGGCGCAGCTGAAGACCTTCCACGTCGTCGAGCGCGCCGGCATCATCTGGATGTGGCATGACGAGGAAGGGCTGGAGCCGGAGTGGGAGCTGCCGAGCTTCGGCAACCATTATGATGCGCCCGGCTGGGTCAACTGGAAGATCGACTTCATGGGCGACCTGCCCGTGCACGGCATCGAGATCGTCGACAACATGGCCGATTTCGGCCACTTCGTGCCGATCCACGGGGCGATGGACTTCACCTACTTCGCCAACGAGTTCAAGGACCACATCGTCCACCAATATTACAGCGCCGGCCACCGCACGCTGACCGCGGCGGAGGGCGACCAGCTGGTGCTCGACACGTGGTATGAAGGGCCGGGCTTCCTCCAGTCGGAGATGGCGGGCGAGTATGACTCGTTCATCATGATCGCCAACACGCCGATCGACGACGGCCTCAGCCGCACGTGGCACGCGCTGATGGTGCAGGTGCATGACGGTTCGCGCGAGACCAACGATGCCGATCGCGCCGCCGCGCTCGCCTATCAGGAGGGCAGCCGCCTCGCCTTCGCGCAGGATGTCGAGATCTGGCAGAACAAGCGCGCCTGCCTCGCCCCGCTCGCGCTGCCGAACGACGGGCCCTATGGCAAGGTGCGGATCTGGTACAAGCAGTTCTACAATCCGCGCGCGCAGGCGGAAACCTTCCAGAAGCGCGTGAACGGCCTCGTCGTCACGCACGATACCCGTCCCGACAGCAAGGCCGCCTGATCGCGGCCTTGCCCCGGCCGCTTGAGGCCGGGTGATCTGGGGGGACGGCTTGGCTACATTTCCTGACGGCTGCACGCTGCTGTTCGGCGGCAGCGGCGGCATTGGCAGCGGCATCTCGCGCGTGTTCGCGGCGGGCGGCAGCGACATCGCCATCGTCTATCGCAGCAATGCGGATCGCGCCGCCGCCGTCGCGGGGGAAGCGGAGGCGGCGGGCCGCCGCGCGACGATCCATGCCGCCGACGTGACCGACGAGGCATCGGTGCGCGCGGTGGTGGCGGCGGCGATCGCCACGCATGGCCGCGTGCACAGCGTCGTCTGGGCGGCGGGGCCGCTCGTCAACCAGCGCTATCTGGCCGAGACGCCGATGGACGAATGGCGCCACGCCTTCGAGGTGGAGGTGCACGGCTTCTTCCGCGTGGCGCAGGCGCTGATCCCGCACATGCGCGAGAGCGGCGGCGGCAGCTTCGTGACGCTCGGCTCTGCGGGGCATGACTGGTGGCCCGCGCGCGACGGCATGTCCGTCGCGGTCAAGGCATCGAACGAGCAACTGGTGCAGGGCATCGCCAAGGAAGAGGGGCGCTACCGCATCCGCGCCAATTCGGTGCTGGTCGGCGTGATCGAGGCGGGGCAGCTGCACGAGCTTCAGCGCCTGGGCCAGATCGACCAGCGCTGGATCGACAACACGCACCGCCTGCTGTGCCTTAAGCGCTTCGGCACGGCGGAGGAGATCGGCCACGCCTGCCTGTTCTTTGCATCGAACGAGGCGGCCTACGTGACCGGCCAGCGCATCTCGGTTTCAGGGGGATTTGGGGTATGAGCAGCAGCAACGAGACCGGGCGCAAGGTCGCGATCGTCACCGGCGCCAGCCGCGGCGCGGGCAAGGGCATTGCGGCGGCGCTGGGCGCGGCGGGATGGCGCGTCTACGTCACTGGCCGCACGCTGCGCGAGGGCGATGCCGCGCTGCCCGGCACGATCGGCGCGGCGGCGCAGGCTGTCACCGATGCGGGCGGCGAGGGGATCGCCGTGCAGGTCGACCATGCCGATGCCGGCGCCATCGCCCGCCTGTTCGAGCAGGTGCAGCGCGAGAGCGGACGGCTGGACATCCTCGTCAACAATGTCGCCGCCATCCATGACGATCTTGTCGCGCCGGGACCGTTCTGGGCGAAATCGCCCGATCTGGTGGACATCCTCGATGTGGGCCTGCGCTCGCACTATCTCGCCTCCTATCACGCCGCGCCGATCATGGTGGCGCAGGGGCGAGGGCTGATCGCCTTCACCTCCTCCTTCGGCTCGGTCTGCTACATGCACGGCCCGGCTTATGGCGCGCAGAAGGCGGGCGTGGACAAGTTCGCCGCCGACATGGGCGTCGACTTTCGCGACGAGAAGACGGGCGTCGCCGCGGTTTCGCTGTGGATGGGGCCGCTGCGCACCGAGCGGAGCGAGCGGACTCTGGCGGGGCATCCGGATCAATATGAAGGCTTCATGGCGCAGGCGGAGACGCCCGAATTCAATGGCCGCCTGATCCTTGCCATGTATGACGATCCCAAGCTCGCCGAGCTGAACGGCCAGACGGTGATCGGCGCCGAGATTGCCGAGCGCTACGGCGTGACGGAAGAGGGCGGTCGCAAGCCGCCATCCTATCGCGACATGCTGGGCGAACCGCGCGTGCCGCACCCTGCCATCGTGCGCTGACGCCCTTGCTGCGCGCGCCGGCGGCTGTTGCGCCGTCGCATCGCTGTCCGCGTAAACATACGTGCATTTCGCAACGCATGATCGATTGCTTGCACGCCTAGCATCACGACGCTAACGGGCTGCGCAATCGCGTTAAGGCGAATGATAATCGCACAGAAACGCGCAATTAAGCGGGGAGTCCAACATGCGCCATCACCAGATCAGCCTCACTGCATTGGCCGTGTGCCTGCTCGCTCCCACACCTGTGTTTGCGCAGACCGATCCTGTGCCTGCCAATGTTGCGCAGGACGCGGCCGTGCCGCCGCCGCCCACCACCACCGCGGCGACCACGCCCGAGACGGCGGCAGCCAATGGCGGTCTGCAGGACATCGTCGTCACCGCGCGCCGCACGTCGGAATCGCTGCAGACGGTGCCCGTCGCCGTCACCGCGCTCAGCGGCGACTTCCTTGATCGGCAGAATGTGCAGGACGTGACGAGCGTGCCGCAGTTCACGCCGAACCTCAGCATCCTCCAGCAGTCGACCAGCGTCACCGCCGCGTCGGTCTATATCCGCGGCATCGGCAACCAGGAGCCGTCGTCGGCGGCGGAGCAGGGCGTCGGCGTCTATCTCGACGGCGTCTATGTCGCGCGCTCGGCGGGTGCGCTGTTCGACCTCGTCGATCTCGAGCGGATCGAGGTGCTGCGCGGGCCGCAGGGCACCCTGTTTGGCCGCAACACGGTCGGCGGCGCGATCCAGCTCGTCTCCAAGAAGCCGAGCAACGACTTCCACGTCGAGGCGAAGGCGGGCTACGGCCGCTATAATGAGTGGTTCGTCCGCGGCCGCGTCGACACCGGCTATATCGGCGGCTCGGTCATCAAGGCGTCGATCGCGGGTCTGCACAAGCAGCGCAACGGCTATGTCAACAATCTGCTGACCCCGTCGAAGCGCGATCCGGGTGCGCAGAATGGCGACGCCATCACCGCCAACGTTCAGGCCGATTTCGATGCGGTCACGGTCAACTACAATTTCGACTATAATGACCGTCGCGGCACCGCGCCCTTTTTCCAGGTGATCGTCGCCTCGCCCGATTTCGTGAATTACTACAATGCGTCGCCCGCCTTCGGCGGCGATCCGCTGCAGATCAGCCGCGACCGGCTGGATGATGTGAAGCAGGCGGGCTTCGTCGATCGCAAGGGCCGGCTGCGCTACGATGCGCGCGCCAAGATCGAGGGCCACGCGCTGACCGTCGCGCTGGAGCCGGTCGACGGGCTGACGGTGAAATCGATCACCGCCTATCGCAAGTTCTTCCAGGATACGATCCTGACGCTGGGCGGCCAGGGCAATACGCGCGGCGTGCTGCTCGATCCCGTGACGTTCGCGCCCTCGATCGGAGCGACCACGCCTTATAACGGCAACAATGCGCCGCAGAAGCAGCACCAGTTCAGCCAGGAACTGCAGGCGCTCGGCACCGTCGGGGAGATCAGCTACGTCGCCGGCCTTTATTACTTTTACGAGAATGCCAGCGAGAGCAACAACCAGCAGCTGACCTTCATCCTGCCGGGCGGGCAGGCGGGCCTCAACCTGACGCCGCTGCAGGCGTTCGGCAGCACCTCCGAGAGCGCGGCGGCCTTCGGTCAGGTCAGCTGGAAGCCGGTCGCGCTCGACGAGAAGATGGAGCTGACCGGCGGCATCCGCTACACCGCCGACCGCAAGACCATCCTGCTCGCGGGCGACGTGCAGCCGAATCTCCGCGGCGCAGTCGATTTCGACAATGTGTCGTGGCTGGCCTCGGCCAATTACCGCTTCACCCCCGCGATCATGGCTTATGCCCGCGTCTCGACCGGTTATCGCTCGGGCGGCTTCAATCCGCGCGCCTCGACGCTCAACTCGTTCGATCCGGAAAAGGCGACCGCATACGAGATCGGCCTGAAGTCCGAGCTGTTCGACCGCAAGCTGCGGCTCAACCTCGCGGCCTTCCAGACGGACTATGACGATCTCCAGATCAACCAGTTCGCGAGCGGCACCGGCGGCGCCACCTCGCTCGTCGTCAATGCCGGCAAGGTCGTGTTCCGCGGTTTCGAGGCGGAGATGACCGCGGCGCCGACGGACAATTTGACGTTCGACGGATCGGTCGGCTACACGCAGCCCAAGTTCAAGAGCTTCCTCTACCGTGATCCGGCCAACAACCAGGTGGTCGACGTTGCGGACGAGGCGCACATGAACATGGTCGCCAAGTTCCAGGCGCATGCCGGTGCGCAATATTCGGCCGATGTCGGCATGGGCAACCTGACCGGTCGGGTCGATTATGCCTATCGCAGCCAGATCATCTTCTATCCGCTGGATCGTACCAGCCCGTTCAATCACGACATCCGCTCGCGCCCCGATCACAACCTCAAGGCGCGTCTGTCGCTGTCCGACGTGAAGGTGGGCGGCAGCACGATGGAATTCGGCATCTGGGGCGATAACCTGACCAATCAGACGAACATCGATTTCGCGATCGATTTCGGCGGGCTTGGCTACGGCGCTGCCTCGTTCAAGCGGCCGCGGACCTACGGGGTGGACGCCAAGGTCAGCTTCTGATTGCTGTCCGGAAGGCACCGGGCGGGCGGCCGACGACGCGGTGGAACGCCGCGGAGAAGGCCGCCGCCGACCGGTAGCCTAGGGCATGCGCGATGTCGGCCAGCGGGCCGTCATCGCGCGCCAGCATCGCCTTCGCGCGTGCCATCCGCGCGCGCTGCACGAAGCTGCCGACGCTCTCGCCGGTGGTCGCGCGGAAGGTGCGCATGAAGTGGAAGCGGCTGAGGCCGCACAAGGCCGCCAGCTCGTCAATGGCGGGCGGCGGCCCGTCCGCATCGATCCGCGCGGCGCAGCGGCGGAGCTGGCGGGGGGTGAGGCCGCCGCTCCGCCGCGCCGCCAGCCGCCCCGCTTCCGCCAGATAGCGGGCGAGATCGAGGCGGATCGTATCGACCAGCGCCTGCGCCAGCGCAATGCTGTCCTCGCGCGGTTGCGCCACTTCCTCGGCCAGCCGCAGCATCGCATCCTCGATCGGCTGGCGGCGAATGTCGAAGCAGGCGGCCAGCTGCGCCTCGTCCAGCGCCTTGCCGTGCAGCGCGGGCGGCAGCGCTTGTCCCTCGAAGCGGCAGCGGATCGTCTCGAACGCACCGCCGGCGAAGCGCAGCTCCGACGGTACACCCGCCGGCCGGAAGCTCAAGGAGCCGAACCGGGCGAAGCGCGTCCCCGCACGGCCGAACCGCCCCTCCGATTGCGGCAGCAGCGGAGAGAGGCCGAGCGACAGCATCGCCTGTGGCTCCACCACCGTCACCGTCTGCGGCGCGACCTCCGGATAGTCGCACAGCTCCACCGCAATGCCCGGCAGCGCCAGCGCCGCGCGCACCAGCCGCGGATCGCGCCGCGCATCGGCGATGGAAACGGGATCGACCATGAGCGCGGACTTTAGCAGGAGTGCGCCCACTTGCGCCATCGTGCGCAAACCTGCGGCGGCGGCCGGCGCCTCGCTTCTGCCCGCCCGCACAGCGGCGTAGGCTGCGGCAAAGCCGACAAGGAGACAGGATGCCCCTCGCCCGAAGCGCGCCGGACGACCGCGCCACCTGGACCGCGGCCGACGTGCTGGCCGGCCACGACCTCGCCGGCACCAACGCGATCGTCACCGGCGCCTCCTCCGGCATCGGCGTCGAGATCGCCCGCGCGCTGGCGATGGCGGGCGCGGCAGTGACGCTCGCGGTGCGCGACGTGGCGGCGGGCGCCCGTGTCGCCGAGGAGATTGCGGCGGGCGGTGGCGTGACGCCAGACGTGGCGGAGATCGACCTGCTCTCGCTCGCCTCCGTCCGCGCCTTCGCCGCGCGCTGGGGCGACAGGCCGCTCAGGCTGCTCATCAACAATGCCGGGCTGATGGCGCCGCCGCTGACGCGCACCGCGGATGGCTTCGAGAGCCAGATGGCGGTCAATTACTTCGCGCCGTTCCTCTTGTCCGAGCTGCTGTTGCCGAACCTCAAGGCGGCGGCGCCCGCGCGCGTGGTGATGGTCTCGTCCGGATCGCACCACATGGCGACACTGCGGCTGGACGATCTCAATTACGAGCACCGCGCTTACGACAAGTTCGAGGCTTATGGTCATGCCAAGCTGTGCGCGAACCTGCTGGCGGTGGAATATAGCCGCCGCCACGCAGGCGAGGGCGTGACGATGATCGCGGTGACGCCGGGCGGCGTCTCGACCAATCTCGGCCGGCATGTGACGTTCGAGGATGCGGTGCGGCTCGGCTGGGTCAATCCCGACGGATCGTTGCCCCGGGGAAACATGAAGACGCTGGCGCAGGGCGCCGCCAGCCCGCTCTGGGCGGCGCTCGCGCCCGAGCTGGCGGCGTGCGGCGGCGCCTATGTCGAGGATTGCGCGGTGGCGCCGGTGTGGACCGCCGATCTGCCCGCGGGCTGGGGCGTCACCGCCGCCTCGCTGGACCGGAACGATGCGGCACGCCTGTGGACGGTGGCCGAGCAGATGATCGCGGAGAGCAAGCCATGAACAAGCCGCTGGGCAGTTTCACCGTCGCCAACGACAATATCGCGGGCGAGGCCGCGCGCTGGGAGGCGGAGACGCGCGGGCCGTTCGTCGCGGCCAATCCGGAGCGGCGCGATCCCTTCGTCACGCAGGCGCTGACCTGGCCGATCAAGCCGCTCTACACGCCCGCCGATCTCGACGCGGTCGGCTTCGATTACCTGACCGATCTCGGCTTCCCGGGCGAATATCCCTATACCCGCTCGACCAGGCCGAACGGCCACCGCTCGCAATTCTGGACGATGACGCAGGTGACCGGCTTCGGCAAAGGCCAGGCCTGGTCGAAGCGCGCGCGCTACATGCTCGATCAGGGTCTGTCGGGCCTGATCCTCGAATATGATCTGGCGACGACCAACGGCTATGACAGCGACGATCCCATCGTCGAAGGGGAGGTCGGCCGCGCGGGCATGGCGCTGGACAGTCTCGAGGATCTCGAGGCCGCGTTCGACCTGCCGTTCGACAAGCTGAAATATCTGATGAGCGTGTGCAACGCGCCGCAGCCGGTCAACCTCGCGATGATCATCGCCGCCTTGGAGAAGAAGGGCGTCGATCCGCGGGATTTCGTCCTGCACATCGTCAACGGCATCCTGATCGAATATACGTGCGTCGGCCGCTACATCTATCCGCCCGAGCATGGCCTGCGCATCGCGGTCGACTGCATCGAATATATCATCCGCAATCACCCGAACTGGGCGCCGCTGTCGATCATCTCGGCGCAGTTGCAGCCGGCCAAGGCCAATCCGGTGCAGGAGATTGCGTTCAGCCTCTCGATCGTCTGCGCCTATATCGACGCGACGCTGGAGCGCGGCTTCACCATCGATGAGATCGCGCCTTATCTCAATCACTTCGTCGTCAACGTCGACATGGATTTCTTTGAGGGCATCTGCAAGCTGCGCGCCTTCCGCAAATGCTGGGCCCGGCTGATGAAGGAGCGCTACGGCGCGACACGGCCTGAGGCGATGAAGATCCGGCTGATGACCTCGCCGACCACGATCGCGCTGACCCTGCAACAGCCGCTCAACAACATCGCCCGGCTCGGCATCATGGCGACGGCCTGCGCGCTGGGCGGTGCGGGCGACAATATGACGACGCCGCTGCACGACGAGGCGCACTCGCTGCCCGCGGAGGAGGCGATCCGCGTCGGCGCCGCCATCCAGCACATCGTCGCCTACGAAACCGGCGTCGCCGAGACGATCGATCCGCTCGCCGGCTCCTATTATGTCGAAACGCTGACCAAGCAGATGGAGGATGCCGCTTTCGCCGAGATGGACCGCATCTTCGAGATGGGCGGCGCGACCAAGGCGATCGAGCGCGGCTATTTCCAGCGCGCGCTCGGCCGCGAGCAATATGAGCGCAACAAGGACATCGAGGAGGGGCGCCGCAAGTGGATCGGCGTCAACCACCTGACGCTGCCCGAGAAGAAGCGCGAAATCGAGATCTTCCGGCTCGACGACACGATGGAGGAGGAACAGGTGGCCAAGCTGCAGGCGCTGCGCGCGCGGCGCGACCAGGCGGCGGTGGATGCGGCGGTGGAGCGGGTGCGCCAGGCCGCGCGCGACGGCAGCAACCTCGTGCCCGCCTGTCTCGATGCGGTGAAGGTCTATGCGACGCATGGCGAGCTGTGCAACGCGATGCGCGACGTGTTCGGCGTCCACGCGCCCGACAGCCAGCTGGCAGGAGTCTGACCGATGGAGGATCTGCCCGAACGCCCGCTCCGCGTGCTGCTGGCCAAGCTCGGCATGGATACGCACACCGTCGGCGTCACGATCATCGCGCATGCGCTGCGTGAGGCGGGAATGGAGGTGATCTTCACCGGCCTGAAGCAGACGCCCGAAATGGTCGCTGCCGCCGCGGTGCAGGAGGATGTCGACGTGGTCGGCATCTCCACCCTGTCTGCCGGCCACACGCGCAGCCTGCCGAAGCTCGCGCGGCTGCTGCGCGAGGCCGGGGCGGGGGACAAGCTGCTGCTGGCGGGCGGCGTGATCCCCGAGGAGGATCAGGCCTTCCTGACCGAGGCGGGCGTCCACAAGATCTTCACCATGGGCGCCGACACCCGCGACATCGTCACCTATCTGCGCGGCTGGTGGGCGGAGCGGCAGGCGGCTGAGGCGGCGTGAGCGATCTTGCCGCGGACGTGCTGGCCGGCAAGGTGGCGGCGGGCGCGCGCGCGATCCGCTGGCTCGATGATCGTGACCGTCGCGGCGCAGAATTGCTGCGCAGCATCTATGCACAAACCGGTCGCGCGCACATCATCGGCATCACCGGCCCGCCGGGGGCGGGCAAGTCGACGCTGACCGACATGCTGGTCGCGGAACTCCGGCGGCGGGACCGGCGCGTTGGCGTGATCGCGATCGATCCGTCTAGCCCGTTCACCGGCGGCGCGATCCTGGGGGACCGCGTGCGCATGGCACGCCACACGCTCGACCCGCACGTCTTCATCCGCTCGATCGGCACGCGCGGGCAGGCGGGCGGCCTCTCCCGCTCGACGCACGATGCGGCTCTGGTGCTCGACGCGATGGGCTATGACATCGTGCTGATCGAGACGGTGGGCGTCGGGCAGGACGAGATCGACGTCGTCAACCTTGCACACACGACGATCATCGTCGGCGTGCCGGGCCTGGGGGACGAGGTGCAGGCGGTGAAGGCGGGGCTGATGGAGGCGGGCGAGATCTTCGTCGTCAACAAGGCCGACCGCGACGGCTATGACGCGACGCACCGCCAGTTCGAGCTGATGCTGCACCTGCGCGCCAACAGCCGCCCAGACGACACGTGGGAGGCGCCGCTGTTGCGCGCCGTCGCCAATCGCGATGAGGGCGGCGGGGAGATCGTTGACGCGCTAGAGGCGCACCTTTCCCACCTCAAGTCCGGCGACGGCTTCGCCCGCCGCTCCGGCCGGCGCGAGCGCGAGCAGGTGGCCGGGCTGGTGCGCGAGCGGGCGGCGGCGGCGGTGCTGCGCAGCGCGGAGGCCAGGGCGCTGCTCGATGCGGTGGGTGCGCGGCAACTGGATCCCTATAGCGCGGCGGAGCAATTGCTGGCGCAGTGGCAGAGCGGAGGAGGGCAGGCGGCATGAGCAAGAGCATCTGCGTGATGGGCCACCGCCCAGGCACCGACCGCGCCTTCTTCCAGTGCTATTACGAGGCGAACCACGCGCCGCTCGGCCGCCAGCATTTCCCCTTCACCCGCTACGTCCGTAACCACCTGATCGACGGCGACGATCTGGCGTTCGACACCATCTCAGAATTCTGGGCGGACGATATCGCCGCTGCGGCAGGGCTGATGAACGGGCCGGTGGGGGACATCCTCCGCGCGGACGAGGAGAAGTTCGTCGACCGCCCGCAGATCGCGTCGGCCGGCGCGGACGAGCATGTCCTCTCCCCCGGCAGTCCCGGCGAGGCGCGCACCGCGACGCTGATCGCGCGGGGGCAAGGCGACGAGGCAGCGTTCCGCGAGGGCGTCTTGGCATGGGGCCGCACGCTCGCGGCGGAGATGCCGGCCGTGTCGCTCGATTTCGTCATCGCGTGGCGGGAGCCGGCCTTCCCCGCCGCCGCGGTCTTGTGGACCCCGCAGCCGCCGGGCGATGCGCCCGCGGGGCTTACCGTCCGCCACCTGCACGTCCGCCGCTGCGAGACGCCGCCGGAGCTGCTGCTGGGCAATGCGGCGGCGGGGTGAGGCCCCGCCGGCCGCACCCGCTCAGGCGAAGGTCGGCAGATTGTCCAGGTCGGGCGCCCACGCGACGCCGTTGATGTGCGCGCCGCCGTCGACGAACAAAGTGTTGCCCGTCAGGTAACGCGCATCCTCGCTGGCCAGGAACAGGGCGACGCCGCCGATATCGTCCGCCGGATCGCCCATCCGCCCCATCGGGTTCGCGCCCGAGGATGCTGCCGCGACCTCGGGCTGCAGCTTCTCGAACGTGCGGAACGCGGCCGATTTCGCCGCCGGGCAGATGATGTTGGCGCAGATGCCGTGCCGCGCCCATTCACGCGCGGCGCTGCGCGTGTAGCTGCGCAGCGCTTCCTTGCCGGCATTATATTCGGCGCTGCCCATGTGCGCATTGACGCCGTTGAGCGAGCAGATGTTGATGATCCGCCCCCAGTGGCGCGCGCGCATGTGCGGCATGGCGGCCTCCATCGACCATTTCGCCGCATAGAGGCAGACGCGCATCGCATCCTCGAAGATGTCGTCCGTCTTGTCCTCGATGCGGTGCAGGCCGCGGCCGCGATAGGCATTGTTGACCAGCACGTCGATCGCGCCGAACTTCTCCACCGTCGCCTCGACCGCGCCGATCACCTGATCGCGCTGCGAGACGTCGCACCGCACGAACTCGGCTGTGCCGCCCAGCTGCCGCAGCTGCTCGGTCGTCTCCCGGCCCTTTTCCTCGTTGAAGTCGGCGACGATCACCTTGCCGCCGGCCTGGGCGAAGCGGATCGCCATGCCTTGACCGACGCCGTCCGCCGCACCCGTGATGAGCGCCGCGCGCCCGTCCAGACTGCCCTGTGCCATGTCTTCTGCCCTCCCCTCGTTCGTTCGGTTCAGAAGTGGTCCGGCCGCATGATCGCGTCGGTGCCGCCGTCGTTGAAGATCACCTGCCCGACGAGATAATGGCCCTCGAAGCGCAGCAGATAGGCGATCAGCTCGGCAATCTCGTCCGCCTCGGCATAACCCTCGACGCCCATCGGGTTGGACAGCGCCATCAGGCGGATCATCTCGGGATCGTCGAACAGCGGCATCGTCATCGGCGTCTTGATCACGCCAGGCGCCACGCCGTTCAGCAGGATGTTGCGGCCGCCCCATTCCTTGCTGACAGCGGTGCGGCGGACCCACAGCGACAAAGCGCGCTTGGAGGTCATGTAGGCGGTCTGCTCCTGCGCCATCACGCCCTCGAGCGCCGCGGCCTCGTCGCCGGCGAGGCAGGACTGGATCACCGCCTCGTCATGCGGCAGCAGGGCGGCGGTGGAGCAGATCGCGACGGCGCGGGCGCGCGGCTTCTTCGCCATCAGCGGGTGCAGGCCGGTCAGCGTGGCGACCGCGCCGAAATAGTTGATCGCAATGGTCTCGCGCGGCAGGCCCTGCCCCGAAATGCCGGCGCCCGCCAGCACGCCGTCCAGCCCGTCGGGCGCCATCCGTGCCGCTTCCTCGGCCAGCTTGGCGCGTCCATCGGGAGTGCCCAGATCCACCTCGATATCGGCATTGCGCAGGTCGACGCCGATCACGCGCTCGCCATCCGCGCGGAGCCGCTCGGCGGTGGCGCGGCCGATTCCGGAGGCCGATCCGGTAAGCAGGAAAGTGCGCTGCATCTGTCGTCATCCCCTCTGTCGCGATACGCGTGTGGCGATCCGGCGAGCCTTGCAGGCCATGGACGAAGCACCCCGCGGCCCGATCTCCTACGCACTTTCCCATCGCAGCGGAAGAGTGGAGACGTGTTCGCGGGTGGGGCTAGAGCCGGCCGATGCTCCGCCGGTAATTGCCCGGCGACACACCCGATGCGCGGCGGAAGGCGGCGGCGAAGGCGGACGGGCTGGCGAAACGCAGCAGCGCCGCGATTTCGGCAATGTCGTGCGCGTCGCCCGCCAGCAGATCGCGTGCGCGGGCCATGCGCAAGGCCGCGACATGCTGCGCGATGGAGCGGCCGGTGCTCTGGCGAAAGGCGCGCATCGCATGCGCCGCGCTGATGCCGCACAGCCGCGCCAGATCGCTGATCGTGCAATCCCAATGGCCCGCCGCCAGATGATCGTCAATCCGGCGCAGCTGCCAGCCGGCAAGCCCGCCGACCGACGGCCGCTCCGCCCCGGCCAGCTCGCGCGCCAGCTCGGCCGCGACGACCAGCCCGAGCCCTTCGATCAGCGTGGCGCCGGCGAAACCGGGCGCCGCCACCTCCTGCGCCAGCCGCGCAAGGCTGGCGGCGATGCCGGGGCTGCGCACGTCGAGGCAGCGCGCCAGCAGCCCCGGCCCGCTCGGGCGCGGCAGGCCGGCGCGGATCGGCAGGCGGCAGTGCAGCATCCGCCGGGGCGGCGCGGCCTGCGCCTGGACGTGGAGCGGCAGATCGCCCGGCACCACCACGATCCGCCCCATCCGCGCATGGCCGCGCGTCCAGTCGCTCGCGAGGAAGCGGCCCTGCGACGCATTGGGCTGGGCCGAGAGGAACAGGCCGATGCTGGTGCGCGGATCGAGGTGGGTGCGGTCCACCGTATCGACCGCGGGATGCTCGGCCACGGCGGCCCACATCTCGCCCGCCGCCACCTCGCCGACGATGCGCCAGGCGGGCGTCGTCATCGCTTCGCCTCCGCAACCGCGCGGATTGTCGCCAGACGCGCAGGAACGTGGGCGCGGGGCTTGAGGCAGGCGCGGGAAGCGCGGAGACTGCCGCCAAAAGGAGAGCTGCGATGACGACGACAGGCAATCAGCTGCGCCTCGCTTCCACATGGCGCGATTTCTGCGCGAAGCTGGCGGAGGCGGGCGACGTTCTGCTGCGGGAAGAGGCGCCGGCCACCCCGCTCGATCAGGCGGAGGGCTTGCGCTATCTCAGCCGCCTGACGCGCACTGCGCTGAACATGCTGGTCGATTCCGCGGACCCCGATTTCCCGCGCATCTTCCTGCTGTGCGACGACAAGATCAAGATCGGCGCGGACAATCCCGACAATCTCTACCAGCAGATCGTCGTGCGCGGGGACCGGGATTACCGCATAACCGGCACGCGCGGCACCGTCCCCTATCTCTCGATCGGCAGCAAGGCGAACCGCTACGCCATTGACGGCACGATGGCGTCCACCGGCGAGATCGAGTTTGCCGACGTGGCGCTGGAGCCGGACGGCAGCTTCGAGATCCACGTCAGCCGCGAGAAGAAGCCCGGCAACTGGCTGCCTATGGCGGACGACACCACCCTGCTGATCATCCGCCAGACGTTCGAGGACAAGGCGACGCAGACGCCCGCGATCATGCAGGTCGAGCGGATCGGCGGACCGGCCGTGCCGGCGCTGCTGACGCCCGAGCAGATCGAGGCGCAGCTGATGGGCAGCGCGGCGTGGGTGAAGGGCACGGCCAACACCTTCGCCGACTGGTCCGAATGGTTCAAGACGACGCCCAACCGCATCTACGAAGGCAAGGAGCAGGAGACCTGGATCCGCGCCGGCGGCGATCCCAAGATCTGGTACGGCCACCTCTATTACAAGCTGGAGGAAGGCGAGGCGCTGGTGCTGGAGGTGACGCCGCCCAAGTGCCGCATGTGGAACTTCCAGATCGATAATTGGTGGATGGAATCGCTCGATCACGTCCACCAGAAGATCTGGGTGAACAACACGCAGGTGACGCTGGAGGAGGATGGCCGCGTCGTGCTGGTCTGCGCCGATGCCGATCCGGGCTATGGCAACTGGATCGACCTTGCCGGCCACCGCGAGGGCACCGGCCTGTGGCGCTGGATCGAGGCGGAGGACTTCCCCGTGCCGCAGGTGCGCGTGGTCAAGCTCTAGCCGGCGGGGCCGGGCAGGGGCGTGGGGCAAGCCACGCGCCTGCCGGCCCGTCAGAGCGCGGGATCGATCAGCACCTTGCATTGGGGCGATGCCGTGCGCAGCGATTCGAACATGGCGGGCAGCGCATCCAGCCCGACGGTGGCGGTGTGCAGCGGCGCGGGATCGACCTCGCGGCGGGCGATCGCGTCGATCACCGCGGCGAAATCCTGCTCGGTATAGGCCTGGCTGTAGAGGATCGTCACTTCCTTGCCGAGCGCGGTGAGCGGGACGAGGCGATCCTCCCCCATCACCACGCCGGCCACGACGACGCGGGCACGGATGCCGGCCAGCTCCACCGCCTGCGCCAGCATGCCGGGCAGGCCGACGCATTCGAACACCACGTCCGGCTGCTTGCCCGCAAGGCGGGGGAAGGCGGCGTCGACCGCCTCGGCGGCGGGATCGACGACGGCGGTCGCGCCCGCTTGCGCCACACGCTCGCGCCGGGCGGGGAAGGGTTCGCTCACCACGACATGCGCGGCGCCGGCGGCGCGGGCGAACAGCGCGACGGCCGCACCGATCGGCCCGCCGCCGAGGATCAGCACCGCCTCGCCCCGCCGCAGCCCGGCGCGCGCGACGGCATGGTGGCCGACCGCCAGCGGCTCGACCAATGCCCCCTCGTCGAAGCCGACACCCGCGGGCAGCTTCTGCACCATCGCGCCGCGCGCCGCGACGAACTGCGCGAAGCCGCCCGTCTTGTCGGGGGCATAGCCGGAGAAGGTGCCGCCCGGGCAAAGCGCGGGCAGGCCGGCGTCGCACGCATCACAGGCGCGGCAAGGGAAGATCGGCAGCGCGGTGACGCGGTCACCCGCCTTGAGCCCGCCGCCCACGTCGCGGCCGAGAGCCACGATGGTGCCGGCATATTCATGCCCCAGCACCAGCCCGCTTTCCGGCAGTGGCCGGTCGATCTGGGTGAAGTGCAGGTCCGACCCGCAGATGCCGGCCGCGGCGACGGCGAGGATCACCTCGTCCGCCGCCGGCACCGGATCGGCCACCGTCTCGATCGACAGCGGCCGCCCGGCCGCACGGAACACCGCGGCGCGCATCGTTAGTCGAGCAGGTGGCGCGCCTGCTCGGCGAGCTGCGGCGGCCGTTGCGTCTGGAGGAACTCGATCCGCGTATCGAGCGACTGGCGCGTCATCTCCGGCTGTGAATCCGCCCAGAACCTGCCCTCGGCCATCTTGCGGACGAATTCGGCGACGCCCTGGTCGAGATCCATGCCGTAGGCGGCCATCATCTCGCGCATCGCGGTCCGGTGGCGCTCCGACTTGCTCGGCTCATGGTTGGAGTCGGCCGCGTCGAAGATGCTCGTCTTCAGCATGCCCGGCAGGATGGACGAGACGTGGATCGGTGCGCCGGTACGCTCCAGCTCCAGATAGAGGCATTCGGTGAAGGACTGCACCGCATGCTTGCTCATGATGTAGGCGGTCTGCTCCGGCATCACGCCGAACGAACCGATCGAGCCGAGATTGCCGATCCACGCTTCCTCGCCCGCCTTCAGCATATAGGGGATGAAGGCGCGGCAGCCGTGGACGATGCCGTGGATGTTGATGTTCAGCGTGGCATCCCAGCGCGCGGCCGATATCTCCCACGTATTGCCGATCGTCTCGATGCCGGCATTGTTGATCAGCACGCGGCAGCCGCCATGCCGGTCGAACACGTGCGCGGCGAGGCGATCCAGCTCCTCCGCACGGGAGACGTCGACCACCATCGCCTCGGCCTTGCCGCCCTTGGCGCCGATCTCGCCCGCGACCGTCTCCGCTCGCTCGGCCGACACGTCCGTCACAATCACCGTCATGCCGAGCGCGGCGAAGCGGCGTGCGAAGCCCATGCCGATCCCCGCGCCCGCGCCGGTGACGACCGCCACGCCGCCGCCGAATTTTTCCTGCTCGATCGACATCAATCCCCCTGCTGCTTAGGGCCGATCAGGCCCATTCGACGATCGACAGGACGTGGCTCTGCCGATCGGGAAACACGTAGTCGAATTCGAGAAAGGTCGATTCCCCCAGCGTCCCGCTCGCCAGGATGTCCGTCTCGACGAAGGCCTGCACGCCGTTGCGGCCATAAGCGAAGCGATCGACCTTGCCGTAGATGGGCGAGGCATTCAGCCGCGCCTCGATCTCCGGATCGCTCTTCAGCGCGCGGTTATAGGTGATCTTCAGCCGGCCCTTCAGCTCGGGATCGCTGCGGTTCGCCTCCTCCAGCGCGAGGAAGCGCTCCTCCAGCTCCTCCAGGCTCTCCAGCAGCGTGCCGATATGGAAGCTGTATTCGGGATCGCGGGCGAGATGGCCGCGCATCTCGCCAACCGCGGGATGCTCGTCCGCGGTGCCGATCTTCAGCGCATCGCGGACGGCGGCGACGAGCTTGCGCTGCGCCTCGGGCACGACCGAGAGATAGATGATCCCGTCGCCGCGGCCCTGATGGCGCGGATCGACGACGAAGCGGTAGAAGTGCGCGCCATCGGGCAGCGTCAGATCCTGCGTCTCGACGAAACCCAGCATCGTCAGCAGCCGCGCGGCGAGCGGGCCCTGCTCGGGCGTCTGATAATGCAGCGCGACATGGCCGAGCGAGCGGGCGGCCGCGCTTTGCGTATCCTGGAGTGCAGTTGCCATGCATTCCCCTCCATTATCGGCCGCATCAGCCACAATCTGCGTCGTGCCGGTTACGTCACTCTTACGCCGCGCGCGGGGCTTCCGCAACGGCGCGCGCGTCCGATCCCGGAAGCGCGGAACCGGCCTTCAAAGCAGCGAGACGGGCACGCCGGGCAGGTTCTCGTGATAATAGCCCGCCGCCCAGCCGCCATCGACCGCCAGCTCCGCCGCCGAGATGTAGGAGGCGTCGTCCGAGCAGAGGAACAGGCTGGCAGCCGCAATCTCCTCCGGCTCGCCGATGCGCTGGAGCGGCACGCGGCGGTGGCCGTAATCCAGCTGAGCCTGCGTCTGATCCCCGGTCGGGTTGACCATCGGCGTGTTGACGCCGCCCGGATGCACCGAATTGACGCGCACGCCGTGCGGCCCCAGCTCCAGCGCCGCCGTCTTGGTCATGCCGCGCACCGCCCACTTGCTGGCGGAATAGAGGCCGAGCGCATTGGCACCGCGGAAGCCGTCGATCGAGGCGATGTTGACGATCGAACCGCGCCGTGCCGCCCGCATCGCGCCGCCGACATGCTTGATCCCGAGGAACACGCCCTTGGTGTTGATGCCGAACACGCGGTCGAACTCGGCCTCCTCCGCATGGACCAGCTCGCCGAAGCTCAGCACGCCGGCATTGGCGACGAGCGCGTCGATGCGCCCGTGCGCGGCGAGCATGTCGGCGACGAGCGCCTGCCAGCCCGCCTCGTCCGTCACGTTGAGACGATGGAAGCGCGCGGCCTCGCCCAGCTCGGCGGCGAGGGCATTGCCCTCCGCCTCCAGCATGTCGGCGATCACCACGATCGCGCCCTCGCGCACGAACAGCCGCGCGGTGGCGGCGCCCATGCCGCGCGCGCCGCCGGTGATGATCGCTACCTTGCCTGCCAGCCGTGCCATCGCATCCTCGCTCCCGTTTGCCGCGGCGTAGCGGCGGTCCATCTTCCGGGCAAGCGGAGCGGCGCGTATTCGGCTTGACGACATGCTGCGCGACCGGGCACCAACCCCGCCCAAGGAGCGCGCATATGCGCAACGCGGGGGAGAGGCACGTGACGGAACAGACGGGCTGGGGATCATGCCGGCGGCTGGTCGGCAAGGTGGCGGTCGTGGCGGGGGCGAGCACCGGCATCGGCCGCGCGACCGCGCTTCGTCTCGCCAGCGAAGGCGCGCAGGTGATCGCCGGATCGCCCGCGGGCGAAAAGGCGCAGATCGACAGCCTGATCGGCGAGATCATCGCGCAGGGCGGGACGGCGCAGGGCGCCTCGTTCGACGCGACGGACGATGCCTCGCTCGCCGCCCTGGTCGATCTGGCGGTCGGCACCTATGGCGGCATCGACGTGTTCCACGCCAATTTCGCCGATCTGCGCGTGATCTTCGAGGATAGCGACGCCGCCACCGTCACCGACGACGTGCTCGATCGCACGCTGGAGGTCAATCTGAAGGGCATGGTCCGCGCGACGCGCCACGCCATCCCCAAGCTGCTGGAGCGCGGCGGCGGGGCGATGATCTACACCTCTTCCTCCGCCTCGATCGTGGGCGAGCCGGTGCGCCCCTGCTACGCCATCGCCAAGGCGGGGGTGAATGCGCTCGTCCGCCACGTCGCCTCGCGCTGGGGGCGCGAGGGGGTCCGCGCCAACGCGGTGATGCCGGGCCTCGTCGTGACGCCGGAGAAGCGCGAGACGATGCCGAGCGACCTGCAGCAGCAGGTGCTCGCCTCCGGCCGCTCGACGCGCCTCGGCGAGGTGGAGGACATCGCCGCGATGGTGGCGATGCTCGCGTCCAGGGACGGCGAGTGGATCAATGGCCAGTCCATCGCGGTTGACGGCGGATCGACGGTCAGCTGAGCAGGCTGGCGCGTCAGGAAGAACAAGCGAGCGGGAGACAAGGGATGCGGTTCCACTGCGGCGAGAGCATGACCGCGATCGACACTTACGTGCCGCTGGCGCAGGCGATCGAGAAAATGGGCTATGCCGGCTTCGTCGTGCCCGACAGCCTGATCTACCCGCAGGCATCCGATCAGGAATATCTCTACACCAAGGATGGCGGGCGCGAATTTCTCGAGAACAAGCCGTTCATCGAAAGCTTCATCCTCGCCACGATGATCCTGACCGCGACGACGAAGCTGGAGGTGACGAGCAACGTCATCAAGCTGCCGGTGCGCCAGCCGCTTTATTCGGCGAAGCTCGCCACCTCCGTTGCCGCGATGAGCGGCAATCGCTTCAACTTCGGCGTGGGCCTGAGCGTGTGGCCGGAGGATTATGTCGCGATGGGCGTCGATTTCGCCAAGCGCGGCAAGCGGCTGGACGAATGTATCGAGATCGTCCGCGGCCTCTCCAAGGGCGGCTATTTCGAATATCATGGCGAATTCTACGATCTGCCCGCGGCGAAGCTGAACCCGGTGCCGACCGCGCCATTGCCCATCCTGATCGGCGGCCATGCCGATCTCGCGCTGAAGCGCGCGGCGCATAATGACGGCTTCATGTATGCCGGCGGCGGCGCGGGCCAGCTGGCGCCGCTGCTCGAGAAGATCGCCGCCTTCCGGGCGGAGGCGGGCACCACCGACCGGCCGTTCCGCATCTTCGCCACCGAGATCAGCGGCGAGGGCGGCATCACCATCGATACGGTGCGGCGGATGGAGGATCTGGGCGTCACCGACATGCCGGTGATCTTCCGCAACGTCTATGCGGTGGAGGAGGATCGCCAGCCGCTGCAGGACAAGATTGACGCGCACGCCCGCTTCGCCGACGAGGTGATCGCCAAGGTGTGAGCGCCGGGGCTGCGGGCGTCGGCGGGCCCGCGGCTCAGTGCCGGTATGCGCCCAGGAAATCGAGCATCGCGCGGTTGAACACGTCCGGGCATTCCTGCTGCACGAAGTGGCCGGCGCCCGCGACCTCGATCAGCCGCTTGAGCCCGGGCACCCGCTTCACCATGCGCGCGCGCCAATCGGGGAAGAAGCCGAAGGACGGATCGAGCGCGCCGTGGATGAACAATGTGGGCGTGTGCACGTCCGCATCCGCCCACTCGGCACCGATCCGCCAATTGTCGTCCGCCGCGCGGTAGGAGGCGAGGCCGCCGATCAGCACGCGTGCGGGATCGGGGTGCGCGAAATCGGCGACATAGCGGTCGAACTCCGCCTCGCTCAGCCAGGCCCACGGCAGCGGCGGGGCAGGGGGCAGCGCCTGGAGATAGCCCGCCTGCTCGTCGGTCGTGCCGGTCCAGCTCCACAGATCGCCGGCCGCGCTCAGCGCGTGATAGTCGCGGCGGAGGAATTCGGCGAGTTGCGGCGCCAGCTCCGCCTCGGCCGGGCCGACCGCCTGGAAATAATGCAGGTGGACGAAATGCTGCGCCGCCATCGCAGCGAACCGCTCGCTCGGCAGGTCGTCGGGCGAGGCGCAATCGGGCGCGACCGGATCGCCCGGGCTCTTGCGCGGCGCACCGCCCAGCATCGCGCGGCCGCACAGGTCGTAATCGTAGGGGATGGTGGTGATCAGCGCGCGCACCCGCTCGGGCGAACGCACCGCGAGGTTCCAGGCATGCTGCGCGCCGAAATCCTGCCCGATGACGAGGGCGCTGGCGGCGCCATAATGGTCGATCACGCCGAGCAGCTGCGCGCGCGCCGCCTCCGACGTGTAGAGCGCCTGATCGAGCGGCCGGTCGCTCCGGCCATAGCCGAGGCAGTCCACCGCGACGGCGCGGTATCCGGCCGCGGCGAGCGGGCCGAGCTGGTGCCGCCACGCATAAGAGGAGCCGGGGAAGCCGTGGATCAGCAGCACCAGCGGCGCATCGACCCGGTCCATGCCCGCGGTCAGCGCGTGCAGCGTGACGCCTGCGGTGTCGATCCAGACGTGCCCCGCATCCGCCATGCCTACCGCTCCCGAAGCGCCGTCCGCAGCACCTTGCCGCCCGCATTGCGCGGCAGCTCGTCGACGAACTCGATGCTGCGCGGCGCCTTGTAATTGGCCATGTTCTCACGGCTCCAGGCGATGATCCCGGCGGCGTCCGCATGCGTGCCGGGGCGCAGCACGACGAACGCCTTGCCGACCTCGCCCATCCGCTCGTCCGGCACGCCGATGACGGCGGCCAGCTCGATCGCCGGATGCGCGGCGAGCAGCTTCTCGATCTCGGCCGGGTAGCAGTTGAACCCGCCGGAGATGAACATGTCCTTCTTGCGGTCGGTGATGCGGAGATAGCCGTCCGCGTCGATCGAGCCGACGTCGCCGGTGTGCAGCCAGCCGTCGGCGTCGATCGCCTCGCCGGTGGCCTCCGGATTCTCGAAATAGCCGATCATCCGCCCGCGCCCGCGGACCAGGATCTCGCCCGTCTCGCCGGCGGCGACCGGCCGGCCCGCCCCGTCGACGCAGGTCATCTCGACGCCCGGCAGCGCATAGCCGCAGGTGTTGGCGACCGTCTCGGGCGAGTCCGTCTTGCCCGTCATCGCGATGGCGCCGAACTCGGTCATGCCATAGCCGTTGACGACATTCTCCATGCCAAGCTCACGCCGCATCCGCTCGACCAACACGGGCGGGACGGGGGCGGCGCCGGTGACGGCGACGCGCATGGAGGAGAAATCGCGCTTCTCGCCCGCCAGCCCCTGCAGCAGCGACTGGTAGATGGTCGGCGGGCCTGGGATGAAGCTGACGCGCTCCGTCTCGATCAGGCGCGCCATCTCGTTCACGTCGAACACCGCCATCGGCAGCATGGTGACGCCGAGCGCGAGGCAGGCGACCCAGCCGGCCTTGTAGCCGAAGGTGTGGAAGAAGGGGTTGGCGATCAGGTAACGATCGCTCTCCTGCAGATCGACGCGCTCCGCCCAGGCGCGGAACAGCGGCACGACATTGCCGTGGCTGTGCAGCACGCCCTTGGGGCTGCCGGTCGTGCCGCTGGTGAACATGATGTCGCTCAGATCGTCGGGCGCGACGGCGGCTTCGGCCGCGTCCACCGCGGGATCGTCCGCGCCCTTGCCGGAGGCGATGAAGGCGGCCCAGCCGTCCGCGCCCTCGCCGTCGATCCGGACGATGCCGGCGAGATCGGGCAGGTCCTCCCCCGCGATCATCGTCGGATAGTCGAACCCCATGAACCGCTCGGTGCAGACGAGCAGCTTGGCATAGGAGCGGCGCAGGATGTCGCCCGCCTCCATCCCCTTCATGCGCGTGTTGAGCGGCGTGATCGCCGCGCCCGCAATGTGCGCGCCAAGGCCCGCCAGAATCCACTCGCGCCGGTTGGGCGCCCAGATGGCGACCACGTCGCCCTTGCCGATGCCGCGGGCAAGATAGGCCGAGGCGACAGCACGCGCATCGCGATACAGCTCGGCGAATGTCCAGCTCTCGCCGCCCTCGATCAGCGCGACCTTGTCGGGCAGGCGCGCGGCGGTGGCGCGGGCGGCGCCGGGGATGGTGTCGACGGTGGTCATGCGCCGCGCGGCTCACGCGGCAGGCCGAGCGCACGTTCGGCGATCAGGTTGCGCTGGATCTGGTCGGTGCCGGCGTAGATCGTGTCCGACCGGCTCATCAGATACATGGTCGGCAGCGGCGGCATCCGCTCCTCGTTGGCGCCGATCTCGCCCGCTTGGCCCAGCACGTCCATCGCCAGCTCGCCCAACGCCTTGTGCCACTGCGACCAATAGAGCTTGTAGGTATAGGCCGCGCCCGACAGGGTGCCGCCCGCCGCCGCCTCGTCCTCCGCCAGCATGCGCAGGGCGTTGTAGCGCATGATCTTCAGGCCGGCATGCGCCTTGGCGATCTTCTGGCGGGTGATCGGATCCTGCGCCATGCCGTTGGCCTTGGCCGCCTCGACGATCTCGTCCAGCTCGTTCCTGAAGTGCATCTGCTGGGCGAGCGTGGAGACGCCGCGCTCGAAGCCGAGCAGCGCCATCGCCACCTTCCAGCCATCACCCTCCGCGCCGACGCGGTCCTCCGCTCTGGCGACGGCATTGTCGAAGAACACTTCGGCAAATTCCGCCTCGCCCGTCATCTGGCGGATCGGGCGGGGATCGACGCCGGGCTGGTCCATCTCGACGAGCAGGAAGGACAGGCCCTTGGGGCCGACGCTGCCGGGCGTGGTGCGCGCGACGACGAAGCACCAGTCGGCGATCATGCCCATCGACGTCCAGATCTTCTGACCGTCGATCAGGTAGCGGTCCCCCTCGAGCCGTGCCTTCGTCTTGACGTTGGCGAGGTCCGATCCCGCGCCCGGCTCCGAATAGCCCTGGCACCAGATCGCCTCTCCACCCGCGATCGCCGGCAGGAAGCGCGCCTTCTGTTCCTCGGTGCCGAGCGCCAGCAGCGTCGGGCCGATCAGCTCGACGCCGAGGTGGCCGACGCGGGGCGGCCCCTTGGCGCGGGCATATTCCTCCGCGAAGATCACCTGCTCGGCGATCGACGCACCGCGGCCGCCCCACTGCTCGGGCCAGCCGACGACGCTCCACCGGGCGGCGCCCATCGCCTGCTCCCAGGCGCGGCGTTCCTCGACATTGTCGACCTGGTTGGTCTGCCCGCGAACGCCCCGGAACGGGCCGGAGAGCTGCGTCTCCAGCCAGTCGGCGGCTTCCTCGCGGAACGCCTTCAGTTCCGGGGCGAAAGCGAGCTGCATGATTCAGGCGACCTCGAACAGGCCGGCGGCACCCATGCCGCCCGCGATGCACATGGAGACGACGACATATTTCACGCCGCGCTTCTTCCCCTCGATCAGCGCATGGCCGACCATGCGGCTGCCCGTCATGCCGAAGGGGTGGCCGATGGCGATGCCGCCGCCGTTCACGTTCAGCTTGTCGGGATCGATGTCGAGGAAGCGCTGGCAATAGATTGCCTGGCTGGCGAACGCCTCGTTGATCTCCCACAGGCCGACATCCTGCATCGAGATGCCGGCGCGCTTCAGCAGCTTGGGAATGGCGTAGATCGGGCCGATGCCCATCTCCTCGGCCTTGCAGCCCGCCACCTGGAAGCCGCGATACACGCCGAGGACGGGCAGCCCCTCCTTCTGGGCGGTGGCGAGATCCATCACCACCTGCGCCGACGCGCCGTCCGACAGCTGCGAGGCATTGCCCGCCGTCACGTGGCGGCCTTCCTTGATGACGAGACCGTCCTTGAACACGGGCTTCAGCGTCGCCAGCCGCTCATAGGTGGTGTCGCCGCGCACGCCCTCGTCGCGGTCGAGCGTCACCTCTTCCTTGCCCGTCTCATTGCCTTCCTTGTCGAACAGCGCCTTTTGAACGGTGATCGGCACGATCTCCTCGGCATAGGCGCCGTTGGCCTGGCCGGCGGCGGCACGCTGCTGGCTCAACGCAGCGAAGCGGTCCTGATCCTCGCGGCTGACGCCGTAGCGCTCCGCCACGATTTCCGCCGTCTCGATCATCGCCATGTAGGCGTGCGGATCGTGCTGCTTCACGAATTCGGAGCGGTTGCGAAAGGTGGGTGCATGCTTGTTGAGGGTGAGCGAGATGCTCTCCATGCCGCCGGCCACCGCGACGTCGATCTCGTCCGCGACGATGCCGCGGGCGGCCAGCGCGATGGCGGTCAGCCCTGAGCCGCACTTGCGATCGAGCGTGAAGCCCGCCGTCTCGTCCGGCACGACCGAGACGTGGCTGGTCAGCCGGCCGAGATTGTAGCTCTGCGTGTTCCAGTGGTTGCCGACACCCAGATAGATGTCGTCCACCCGCGCCGGATCGATCCCTGCGCGCTGGATCGCCTGATCCACGACGAAGCCCGAGAGGACGGGCGCCTCGGTGTCGTTGAACGCGCCCCGATAGGCTTTGCCGACGCCCGTGCGGGCGGTGGAGACGATGGCTGCTTCGCGCATGAAATGGTCCTTCAGAAACCGTGCATGTTGATCTGGCCCCAATAGGCCTTCATCTCGATCACATGGTCATTGTCGTCGAACTTGAAAGTATCGATCACGTCGATGCGCTTGTCCGAACCTTCATAATGTAGGTTCACCGAGAAGGGGAAAACCGCATAGTCGCCCGCCACGCGGATCGGCCCTTCCAGCTTCAGCTTCGCACCCGTCTTCATCGACTCGGTATAGAAAGCGCGGATCGCCTCGCGGCCATGATGCTGCGGCGTGCCGATCGGATCCTCGCACGTGGCGTTTTCGGCATAGAGCGCGGCGACCGCATCGGGATCGCCGGCATCGAAAGCGGCGATGTAGGCGTGGACGGCGGCGATCATCTTCTCAGGGTTCGGCATCGGCATTACTCCGGGAAGAAGCGGTTGATCGTGTCGACGACGCAGGCGGGCTTGTCCTTGCCCTCGATCTCGACGGTGACGCGGATGACGCACTGGATGGCGCCGCCCTTCACTTCCTCGGCCGAGACGATCTCGCCAAGCCCGCGGATGCGCGATCCGACCAGCACGGGATTGAGGAAGCGCGTCTTGTCCATGCCGACGTTCACGCCCGCGGAGAAGCGGCGCACCTCGATCATCTGCGGCATGAACAGGTTGACGAGGCTGAGCGTCAGATAGCCATGCGCGATGGTGGCGCCGAACGGGCCGTCCTTGGCGCGCACCGGATCGACATGGATCCACTGATGATCGCCGGTGCAGTCGGCAAAGGCATCGATGCGCGCCTGCTCGATCGTCAGCCAGTCGCTCGGCTCGAGCGCCATGCCTTCCTTGCCGAGCAGGTCGCGCGGAGATTCGAAGATCGTCGCCACCGGCGTCAGGCCCGCTGGCTGGAGACGGAGACGATCTCGCCCGTCATGTAGGAGGACAGGTCGGAGGCCAGGAACATCATCACGTTGGCGATCTCCCACACCTCGGCGGGACGGCCGAACGCTTCCTTCTCGACCAGCTTGTCCAGCGCCTCCTGCGTCGTCACCTTGGCGAGGAAGGGGTGCATGGCGAGGCTGGGCGAGACGGCGTTGATGCGGACGTTGTGCTCCGCTGCCTCCAGCGCCGAGCAGCGGGTGAAGGCCATCACGCCAGCCTTCGCCGCGGCATAATGCGCCTGGCCCTTCTGCGCGCGCCAGCCGAGCACGGAGGCGTTGTTCACCATCACGCCCGATTTCGCCGCATACATGGCGGGCAGGAAGGCGCGCGTCATGCGGAACAGACTGGTCAGCGTCACGTCCAGCACGCGGCTCCACTGGTCGTCCGTCATTTCGACGACGGACACCTCGCCGCCGAGGCCCGCATTGTTGATCAGCACGTCGACGCGGCCGAGTTCGCTGAGCGCCGCATCGCGCAGGCCCTGCACCGCGGCCTCGCTGGTCACGTCGCAGACGAACGTGGCGGGGCGCTTGCCCACCGTCTCGGCGATGCGGTCGGCCGCCTCGCCCAGGCGGCGCTCATGGAAGTCGCTGATCAGCACGGTCGCGCCTTCCTCGGCGGCGCGCTGCGCGGCGGAGAAGCCGATGCCGGTGCCGGCAGCGGCGGTCACCACCACCGTCTTGCCGTTCAGCAGGCCGCGCGGCTGCGGGTAAGCGGGCACGGGCGAGGTGACGGTCATGCATTCTCCTGCAGGATGATCCGCGCCAGCGCCTCGCGGTGCCGCTCGGGCGTGCCGAGCCAGCTGGAGGACGCGCGGGCGCGCTTGAAATAAAGATGGGCGTGATGTTCCCAGGTGAAGCCGATGCCGCCGTGCAGCTGGATCGCCTCGCCCGAGCAGTGACGGTAGCAATCCGCCGCCCAGGCCTGCGCGACGTGACATGCCTCCGCCAGCTCCAGCCCGTCCTCGTCGATCGCCGCCGCGGCATAGAGCGCGGCGGAACGCGATCCCTCGATCAGCACCATCATGTCGGCCAGCATGTGCTTGTAGGCCTGGAACGAGCCGATCGCCCGGCCGAACTGCACGCGCTGGCGCGAATATTCGACCGTCGCATCGAGGCAGAATTGCGCACCGCCCGTCTGCTCCGCGGCGAGCAGGCCGGCACCCACAGTCAGCACCCGCTCGATCGCCGCCCGTGCGCCGCCGGGAGCCCCGAGCACCGCGTCGGCCGGCACGTCGCAGTCGAAGGTCACCCGGGCGAAGCGGCGCGTGCGGTCCAGCGTCGGCAGCGGCTCGACCGTGAGGCCGGGCGTTCCCGCAGACAGCACGACAAGGCTGTCGTCGGCTGTCGCGATGACGAACAGGTCGGCAACGTGGGCGAAGGTGACGAAGGTCGCCTCACCCGTCAGCCGGCCGTCGGCCAGGGTCGGCCGCGCCGCGGTGCCGGCGAAGCTCGCCCTCACCGCGCCGCTTGCCAGCTTCGGCAGCAGGTCCGCCTGCTGCGCCTCGCTGCCGGCGGCCAGCACCGCCTGCACGGCCAGCACTGCCGTCTCGAAGAAGGGCACCGCCGCCAGCGTGCGCCCCGTCTCCTCCAGCACCAGCGCCATCTCGACCGCGCCGAGGCCCGATCCGCCATGCGCCTCGGGCACCATCAGGCCGGCAAAGCCCATCTCGCCGGCAAGGCTGGCCCAGAGGCTCGCGTCGAAGCCCGTCTCGCTCTCCACCGCGGCGCGCTGCGCATCGGCGCCCGCCGCATCGGTGAGGAAGGTGCGCGCGCTTTCCTGGATGAAGCGCTGATCTTCGGTGAGCGCGAAGTCCATGCCTCAGCCCGCGCCGTAGACCGACTTGGCCGGCTCGCGCGTCTCGATCAGCCGGCGAACGATGGGATCCAGCTCGCTCGCCTCGAAGCGTGCGCCCTTTTCGTGCGCAGGGCTGTCCGTCCAGCCCTGCGACAGGAAGATGGTGCCGCCCTTCAGCTCGAACACCTGGCCGGTCACGCCCTTGGACTGGGCGGAGACGAGATAGGCGACCAGCGGCGCCATGTTCTCGGGCGCGAACACGTCGAACTCGCCTTCCTTCGCGTCCATGTCGAACGCCCCGGTCGAGGTCATCCGGGTGCGGGCATTGGGGGCGAGCGCGTTGGCGGTGATGCCGAGCCGCGCCAGCTCCGCCGCCTGCACCAGCGTCAGCGAGGCGATACCGCCCTTGGCGGTCGAATAGGCCGACTGGCCGATCGAGCCCTGAAGCCCTGCGCCCGACGTCGTGTTGATGATGCGCGCATCGACCGGACGGCCCGCCTTGCTCTCCGCACGCCAATATTCGGCGGCGTGGCGGCTTGTGCAGAAATGGCCGCGCAGATGGACGCGGATCACCGCATCCCATTCCTCCGGGCTGCAGGTGAAGAACATGCGGTCGCGCACGAAGCCGGCATTGTTCACCACCGCGTCCAGCCGGCCGAAGGTGGAGACGGCGAGATCGACCATGCGCTTGCCCGCATCCCAATCCGCCACGTCGTCGGTGTTGGCGACCGCTTCGCCGCCCATGGCGCGGATCTCGTCGACTACCTGTTCGGCGGCGCCCTTGGTGGCGCCCGCCTCACCGTGCGTGCCGACGCCGAGATCGTTCACCACCAGCTTCGCGCCCTCGGCGGCGAGGCCCAGCGCATAGGCCTTGCCGAGGCCGTTGCCGGCCCCGGTCACGATCGCCACGCGCCCTTCGCAAATCCCCACGCTTGTTCTTCCTCTCAGCTTTGCGCCGGCGGCTGGATCAGCAGATGCTGCGTCAGATCGCCGTGCAGATCGAACATGCTGTAATCGCGCGTGGCGAAGCGCCACGTCCCGTCCACCTTCTCGAACCCGTCATGGTAGCGGCCCGCGCCGATCACCTGTAGCGGCACGCCGGGCGCCGCCTGGAGCACGGTGTAATAGGACCGGCAGGTCGCCCGCTCGCCGCCGTCGTCGATCTCGACGATCGGGTTGGTGATGACGTGCTTGGTCCGCGGCGTGCCGCAGGGATGCAGCTTCACGTTGGCGCGCCACAGCGCCAGCATCGCGTCCGCCCCGTGCAGCGTCGTGCCGCCGCCCATCTTGATCGTCGCATGCGCGAACAGGCCGGCGACGCCCGTCAGGTCGCCCAGATCCATCAGCTCCGCATAGCGATAGAGCAGGTTGGTGATGTGGACCGCGTCGCTCATCCTTGTGCCTCCGCCGCGCGCCGCTCGCGCTCCGCCGCCTGCGCGCCGGACAAGCGCACCGCCACCGCCTGCGAGGTGGAGCGCGGACGATCCGGCTGCACTGCGGCGAGCGGCGCCACCTCCACCATGTCGGTCAGCGCGCCGCGGGCGAGCCGCTGATATTCGCCGTCGCCGTCATTCTTCCACGTCACCTGATGCGGCTCGAAGCTGCGGACGACTTTGGCGGGATTGCCCGCGACGAGGCTGCGCGGCGGCGTTTCGGTGTTGGACTTCACCAGCGCCAGCGCGGCAACGAGGTTTTCCGCGCCGATCACCGCATCGTCGAGCACCACCGCATTCATGCCGACCAGCGCATTCTCGCCGATCTCGCAGCCATGGATGATGGCGCCGTGCGCGATGGTGGCGCCGCGGCGGATGATCGTGTCGCGCAGCGCATTGGCATGCACCGTCACACTATCCTGGATGCTGCTGTCGCCTTCCACCACGATCCGGCCGAAATCGCCGCGCAGCGACGCACCCGGCGCGATGAAGCAGCCCGGGCCGACGATCACGTCGCCGATCAGCGAGGCGAGCGGGTGGACGTAGCTGGTGGGATCCACCACCGGCACCATCCCCTGATAGGCGTAGCAGGGCACGGCGGCGGCCTCAGAGCCGCTCGATGATGGTGACGTTGGCCTGGCCGCCGCCCTCGCACATCGTCTGCAGGCCGTAACGCCCGCCGGTCCGCTCCAGCGCGCCGAGCAGGTTCGTCATCAGCCGGACGCCCGTCGCGCCGATCGGGTGGCCGAGCGCAATGCCGCCGCCATGGACGTTCATCTTCTCATGCGGGACGCCGAGATCCTTCATCCAGGCGAGCGGCACGCTGGCGAATGCCTCGTTGCACTCGAACAGGTCGATGTCGTCGACCGACATGCCCGCTTTCTGCAGGGCATATTGCGTCGCCGGGATCGGCGCGGTCAGCATCCAGATCGGGTTGGCGGCGCGCACCGAAATGTAGTGGATGCGCGCCCGCGGCTTAAGGCCATGCGCCTTCACCGCGGCTTCGCTGGCGATCAGCATCGCGGCGGAGGCATCGCAATTCTGGCTGGCGACGCCGGCGGTGATGACCCCGCCCTCACGCACCGGCTTCAGCGCGGCGAGACCTTCGAGCGTGGTGTTCGGCCGCACCGTCTCATCAGTGGAAAGGCCGCCCACCGGTGCGATGTCCTTGGCGAACCAGCCATTGTCGATCGCCGTCTGCGCGCGCTGGTGCGAGGCGAGGCTGAACCGCTCCATCGTCTCGCGATCGATGCCCCACTTCTCGGCGATCATCTCGGCGGACTTGATCTGGTTGATCTCCTCCGTGCCGTAGCGCGCGTCCCAGCCCTCGGCCCCGATGAACGGGCTGGAGAAGCCATATTGCTCGCCCGCATACATGGCGGCCGAGATCGGGATGGCGTTCATCGACTGGCTGCCGCCCGCGACGACCAGATCCTGCGTCCCGCTCATCACGCCCTGCGCGGCGAAGTGGATCGCCTGCTGCGACGATCCGCACTGGCGATCGATCGTCGTGCCGGGCACCTCCTCGGGCATGCCGGCGACCAGCCATGCGGTGCGGCCGATGTCACCCGCCTGCGGCCCGATCGTGTCGCAGCAGCCCCACACGACATCGTCGACCTGCGCCGGATCGATGCCGGTGCGCGCGATCAGCGCCTTGATCGGGTGCGCGGCGAGATCGGCCGGATGGATGGCGGCAAGGCTGCCCCTCTTGCGCCCGGTGGGCGAGCGAACGGAATCGATGATGTAGGCGTCGGGCATCAGGCGGCTTTCTGGTCGGACGTGCGGGCAAACAGCGTGTCGGGCCCGGTCGGGCTGCCGAACATCCGCTCGGCGATGCGCGCGCGGTGGAAGGCGGGATCGCCCCAGGTGAAGGTGAGGCCGAGCGCGCGCTTCAGGAAGAAGTGGACGTCCACCTCCCACGAATAGCCCATCGCGCCATGCACCTGGATGGACGCGCGCGCCGCCTGGTCAGCCGCCTCAAGCGCGACGAGCTTGGCGTGGCTGACGCGTGCGCGGGAATGCACGTCCTGCGCGCCGATCTCGGCGGCGGCGGCCTGCACGAC
Organism: Sphingomonas jatrophae; assembly: GCF_900113315.1. Taxonomy (GTDB): domain Bacteria; phylum Pseudomonadota; class Alphaproteobacteria; order Sphingomonadales; family Sphingomonadaceae; genus Sphingomonas_P; species Sphingomonas_P jatrophae. Next base: position 1,947,300 of record NZ_FOZG01000001.1, read on the forward strand.
GGGGCGGGCGAACTCGACCGCCACCTGCGCGGAGGCGAGATGGTGCTTCACCGCCTGATAGCTGCCGATCGGCTTGCCGAATTGCGTCCGATCCTTGGCATAATCGACCGCGAGATCGATCGAGCGCTGCGCGAGGCCGAGCCCCTGCGCCGCGGCGAACAGGGCCCCGCGGTCGAGCGCCAGCGCCCAGGCGGCGGGATCGGCGTCGATCCGCGTGCCGGCCGGTGGCATGCCGTCGATGCGGAACAGGCGGCGGAACGGGTCGATGCTCTCCTGCCGGACGAGCGTGACGGAGGCGGGATCGACGATGTGCGCCGCGCCGTCATGGTGCAGGATGATCGCCGCGGCGGTATCCGCATCGGCGACGAACGGGTTGAGCGGATGCTGGATCGCAATGGTGGCGGCCGGGTCCGCCAGCAGCGGATGATCGGGCGCGATCGCCGCGAGCATCGGCGCGGCGACGCCCGCACTCTCCACCAGCGGCTCGGGCAGGCCGGCATAGCCCGCCGCCTCGGCGATGGGGGCGAAATCGATCTCGGTCAGGCCGATGCCGCCCGCCGCCTCGGGCAGCAGGACGAGCGTCAGCCCCGTCTCGACGATCGCCGCCCAGCGATCCGCATCACGCGCCTCGCCCTTGTCCATCTGCGCGCGCAGGTGGGCCGGCGTGCAGGTGTCGGCGAGCAGCGTCTTCGCCGTGTCGGCGAACATCTTCTGTTCTTCGGAGAAGGTGAAATCCATGAGGCTAGGGTCCTCAGCGCGGCAGGCCGAGCATGCGCTCGGCGATGATGTTGCGCTGGATCTCGTTCGATCCGGCATAGATCGGGCCGGACAGCGAGAAGATGTAATCGTCCAGCCAGTCGTCCACCGCGCCCGCATCGGGGGCGGAGGGGAGCAGTTCGGCGCGCGGGCCCAGGATCTCCAGCGCGGTCTGGTGGAGGTCGATGTCCATCTCCGACCAGAAGATCTTGTTGGTGCTCGCCTCCGGCCCGATCTTCGCGCCCGCCATCAGCCGGCTGGCTGTAGAATAGATGGACAGGGCATAAGCCTCGGCGTTCATGAACGCGCGGACGACCTGCTTCTTCAGCGCCGGATCGACGCTGTTCTCATGCCGCCGGTAGAGCTCCGCCAGCTTCGCCGCCGCCACCTGATAGCGGGCGGGGCTGCGCAGCATCAGCCCGCGCTCGAACCCGGCCGTCGCCATGCAGATGTGCCAGCCCTGGCCCTCTTCGCCGAGGCGATTGAACGCGGGCACGCGCACGTCCTCGAGGAAGATCTCGGCGAAGCCGACATGGCCGTTGATCTTGCGGATCGGATTCACCGTCACGCCCGGCGCGTCGAGCCGGAAGAAGATCAGGCTCATGCCCTTGTGCCGCTCGGTCCCCGGCTCGCGGAACAGGCCGAACGCCCAGTCGGCAAAGGCGGCGCGGCTGGACCAGATCTTGTGGCCGTTCAGCACATAGTCGTCGCCGTCGCGCACGGCGGTGGCGCGCACGCCCGCCAGATCGCTGCCCGCCTGCGGCTCCGACCAGGCCTGCGCCCAGATCTCGTCCCCGCTGGCCATCGACGGCAGAAAGCGGACCTTCTGCTCGTGCGTGCCGAACTCCATCAGCGTCGGGCCGAGCAGGAAGATGCCGTTCTGGTTGACGCGGCCGGGAGCGCCGGCGCGGTAATATTCCTCCTCGAAGATCAGCCACTGGATCAGATCGACCCCTCGGCCGCCATATTCGACCGGCCACGTCACCATGCCCCAGTCGCCCGACTTCAGCGTCCGCTCCCACGCGCGGTGCGCCTCGAAGCCTTCGCGCGTCGCGTCATAATGTTCCAGCGGCGTGGCCGGCACATGGGCCTCCAGCCAGGCACGCACTTCGGCGCGGAACGCCTGCTGTTCGGGGGTGTAGGTCAGGTCCATCTCAGAATGCGGCCGCCTTGCCGGTTTCCACGAAGGCGTCGCGCGCCTTCTGGCTGTCCTCGTGCATGTACATTTCGAGCGTGAAGCCCTGTTCCCAGCGATAGCCGCGATCGACGTCGCGCGCCTCGAGGCCGTTCAGCGCTTCCTTGGCGATCACCAGCGCCTTGCGGCTCTTGGATGCGATCACCGCGCAGAAGGCGCGGGCCTCCGCCACCAGATCGGCGCGGGGCACCACCTTCTCGACGCCGCCCAGCCGGTAGGCCTCCGCTGCCGGGATGTTGCCGCCGGTGAAGAAGGCCGCGCGCACCTTATGCAGCGGCAGCATGCGCGACATGTGGCTGGCCCCGCCCATCGCGCCGCGATCGACCTCCGGGAGCGAGAAATAGGCGTCGTCCGCCGCGATGATCGTGTCCGATGCGCCGCAGATGCCGATGCCGCCGCCGATGACGAACTTGTGCACGGCGATCACCACCGGCACCTCGCAGTCGTGGATCGCCTTGAAGGTGAGGTAATTGCCGCGGTTGAGCAGCGGGATCCGCTCGGGATGCGCCTGCATCTCCTTGATGTCGACGCCGCCGCAAAAGCCCCGCGACGTCTCCGCCGCGCGGATCAGCAGGACGTTCACCTCCGGGTTGAACCCCGCCTCGCGGATCAGCGCGGGGAAGCTGTTCCACGTCTCGCTGTCGAACGCATTCACCGGCGGCACGTCGAAGACGATCTCCGCGATCCGATCCTTGATCTCCAGCGTGACGGGCATGTCTGTCCTCCTCCTTCAGGCCGCGTGCACAGGCGCGGCGCTGCCGAGTGCCGCGAGCGCGGCCAGCCGCTCATGCGCCTCGGCGACGATGCGATCGACCAGCACCTGGCAGGTCGGAATGTCGTCGATCCGGCCGCCGACGACGCCGGTCGCCATCACGCCATGCTCGACATCGCCGTGGACGACCGCTTTCTGGATCATCATCGGCATGTTGGCGGCCATGATCGCCTGCTTGAGCGGCATCGCGCCGTGCGAGGTCATGCCGCGCGCGGACTTCAGCATGTCGAGCCACGATGCGCCGGTCTGCTTCTTCATCTGGCTGCCGCTCTCGAACGCGCGGAGCCACATGCCGAACGGGCCGGACTTCTCGATCCGGTCCATCGCCTTGGATCGCACCATGCGCTGCGGGATGCCGTCCAGCTTGGTGGTGACGACGATGCCGTCGGTGCTGGCCTTCAGATATTCGGCCTTGGCCGCATCCGGCACCGGGCTTTCCTTGGTCAGCAGGAAGCGCGTGCCCATCGCGATGCCGACGGCGCCGTAAGCCAGCGCCGCCGCCAGGCCGCGGCCGTCCGCCATGCCGCCGCTGGCGATCACCGGCACCTTCACCGCATCCAGCACCTGCGGCAGCAGCACCGTCGTCGGCACCGATCCGGTGTGGCCGCCGCCTTCGCCGCCCTGCACGTTGACCATGTCGACGCCCAGCTGAACCATCTTCTGCGCATGCTTCACCGCGCCGACTGTCGGCACGCACAGGATGCCGGCATCGCGGAAGCGGCCGATCATCTTGGCATCCGGCCCACGCCCGAACGAGACGGCGCGCACCTGATCCTTGTTCTCGACGATCAGGTCGACGATCTTGTCGGCGCCCGGCTGGAAGCTGTGGAAGTTGACGCCGAACGGCCGGTCCGTGCCGCGGCGCACCTCCAGCAGCTTGGTGCGGGCCTCGTCGGGTGTCATCACCGCCGCGCCGAGGAAGCCGAACGCGCCCGCATTCGAGCTGCCGATCACCAGGCTCGGCTCCGCTACCCAGCCCATTGCGGTCTGGATGATCGGCCAGCGGCAGCCCAGCCGCTCCACCATCACCGTGTGCAGCGGATCGCCCATCACGCGTCCCCCGCCTGCTTCTTGTTGGCCGACGCCATCGATTTGGCGTCCTGCCCGGCAAGGCTGTCGATCGAGGTGAGATCGTTCTGCGCGTGGGCGAAGTGATGCATGTGATATTGCGCGTCCATGGCGCTCCGCTTGCCCATCAATTCCTCGACGTGATTGATCGCCTGCTTGCTCAGCCAGTTGCTCAGTCGCGGCTGCGCGACCAGCTTGGCCGCCATGGCTGCGGCGGCATCGCGCAGCTCGGCGCGGGGCACGATCTTGTTGACCATGCCGAACTGCTCGGCCCGCTGCGCGCTCATCCGCTCGCCCAGCAGCAGGAACTCCTTGGCCACCCGTGGCGGCAATTCGTAGGCGTGGGCGAAATATTCGACGCCCGGAATGCCCATCCGGTTGACCGGATCCTGGAAGAAGGCGTCGTCGCTGGCGACGATCAGGTCGCACACCCACGCCAGCATCAGCCCGCCCGCCACGCACGCGCCCTGCACCATCGCGATGGTCGGCTTGGCCACGTCGCGCCAGCGCCGGCACATGCCGACATATTGCTCCTTCTCGCGCGTATAGAGCAGCTCCGCGCCCGGCTTGTTGACGTGGCCCGGCACCATCAGCCGGTTGTCGAACGGCTTGTGCACGTCGCGTCCCGGCGTGCCGATATCGTGGCCCGCGGAGAAGTGCTTGCCATGGCCGCCCAGCACGATGCAGCGCACGTCATCGTCGTTGGTCGCGCGGATGAACGCATCGTCCAGTGCATAGGTCATCTGCCCGTTCTGGGCATTGTTGACCGCCGGGCGGTTCATCATGATCCAAGCGACGCGGTCGATCACTTCATAGGTGACCGGCTCATCCGTTTCGTAGACGGTGTCCACCGTCCGCGGTTCGACGAGGGCGTCGGCGTGGTTCATGTCAGGCGGCTTCCCGGATCGCGGACGGGTTCCCCTTGAACACGCCGGCCCGGACATTGTGCGGATCGAGCTGCGCGATCAACGCCAGCGCCGCTGCATCCGGACCCGCCGTCGTCGGGATGTCCTCGCCGATGCGGGCGAGCGGGAAGCCCGTATTCTCCTGCACCTCGTCGAACGACACGCCGGGATGGAGCGAGACGACGCGCATCTGATGATCCGGCCCGCCGAAATCCAGCACGCACAGGTTGGTGACGATCACGCGCAGATCGACGCCGGAATAGTTGCCGCCCGCCACGCGCCGCGCCGGATTGTAGCCGACGCCCGAGATCATATCCACTTCGCCCGGAACCAGCGTGCGCTGCGTGTGCGACGGGAAGAAGAAACTGTTGGCGTGATAGATGGTGTTGCCCGGGAAACCGCGCACGCCCAGCATCTGCGTCTTCGGCTTGTCGTACGTGCCGCCAAGATAGCTGAGGTTGATCTGGCCGAACCGGTCGATCTGCGTCGGCGTGACCATGGCGTGGCGCCGCCCCGTCCACACCGCGCTGTCGAAGAAGCGCGAGAAGGGGAGATAACCGGCGGCCTTGCGATCGTCATAGCTGCGCGGGCCGATCGGCACCGGCTGCTCGACCAGATAGGCCTCGCCGTCCGTCATCATCAGCTCGGGGCTGTGCGACAGCTTGGCGAGGCCCGCGGCCAGGCGCGGCACGGGGCCGACGCCGGTCGCGACGATCTCGCCATTGTTCCGGAAGGCTTCCGAGCAGGCGAAGACGCAGAGTTCTGCGAGCGTGTAGTCCGTCATCAGAATATCGGAAGCGGGAGAGCCGCGACCGCCTCCTTTCCACCGATTTGCTCGAGATAGGCGCTTTCGCTGGCACCGACGAAACGGTCGGCGACGGCGGACCAGTCGCCCGGATCCTTGGCGGCGTCGGCATAGGCCTTGAACGCCTTCATGTCCCAGCCATAGGCCGGCGGCATCGAGCTTGGATGCGCGCCGCCCGGCATCTCGACGACGCCCGACACGAAGCAGCGCTCGAACACGTTATACTGCGCGTCGCCCGGATAATGATCCTCCATCCGGTCGACCAGTTCCTCGCACGAGACGAAGGTCTTGGCCGCGGCCTTGGCGAACCACTCGTCATAATAAGTGTCGGCGCCGAACAGGTGGACGTTGCCGCGCCAGTCGCTGCGATTGGCGTGAATGAAGGCAACGTCGAGCTTCAGCGCCGGCATCGCGATCAGCGTCTCGCTGTCGGCATAGGGGGACTGCACCGTCTTGAGGCCGCCCAGCTCCGCCAGATCGGTGCCGAGGCCGACGCGCGTCGGCAGGAAGGGCAGGCCGAAGGCGGCGGCCTTCAGCCCCCACTGGAACATGCCTTCGTCCAGTTCCATCACTTCAAGGCCGCCCGCCTCGCGCGCCTTGCGGAACCACGGCTCCAGCGGGATCGCATCGAGCGAGACGAAGGCGAAGACCAGCTTCTTCACCTTGCCCGCCGCGCACAGCATGCCGACGTCGGCGCCGCCATAAGCGACGATCGTCAGATCCTTAACGTCGGAGCGGAGGATCTCGCGGACCAGCGCCATCGGCTTGCGCCGCGGGCCCCAGCCGCCGATCCCCACGGTCATGCCGTCGCGCAGGGTGGCGACCATCTCCTGCGCCGACATGCGTTTGTCCAAGGTCGCCGGCATCTCAGTCATCCTTTTCGTGCGCCCATTTGTGGCCCCAGTCGCTGACGCCCAGGCTGGTCGTGGGCACCCACGTGTCCGGATCGATTACCAGACCGTTCCAGCCATATTCGATGTCGAACCCGCCGGGCGTGCGCATGTAGAAAGAGGTCATCTTGTCGTTGACATGCCGCCCGAGCGTCGCCGAGAGGGGAACCTTTCCCTTGCTTTTCAGCACGCGATCATAGGCACGGCCGACATCCTCGAGCGTGCCGACCTCCAGCATCATGTGCACGGCGCCGTTCGGGCTTTCCGGCATCTGGCCGAGCGCCAGGCTGTGATGACGGCCGTTGCGCGCGTGCATGAAGGCGAAGCCGATGCCGGCATCGTCCGGCCCGCCGCCGGCCAGGAAAAAGCGGCCGAGATCGGTGTCGCCGAAGCCCAGCACCTCCTTGTAGAAAGCGTGCGTTTCCTCAAACGCCGGCGCGGTCAGCACGACATGGCCGAGACCCATGTCGCCATTGTCGCCCGTGACGAAGCGGCTGACCGCGGCGGGCGAGACGAACGGCGCATAATCGTAGAAGCGTCCGTAGAAAAGCTCGAACCCGTTGCCGCACGGATCGGACGAGCGGGCGAGTTCATAGACCTTGCGCCCGCGCGCCTCCATGATGCCCGCACGCTCCACCGGGCGGCCTGCCGCCTCCAGCCGCGCGATCGCCGCATCGAAGGCTTCCTTGGAGGCGAATTCCCAGCCCGGCGCGACGAACGCCTCGCGCTCGCCCTTGCGGATCCAGAAACGGAAGGGGCGATCATCGACGCGCAGGAACAGCACGTCCGGATCACCCGACGGCGATTCCATCGCGCCGAGGATCTGCGTGCCATATTCCTGCCAAGCCGCAAGATCGCGCGTCTCGATGACGACGTAGCCCAACGAACTGACGCTCACCTGTTCCGCTCCCCACCCAGAACCCCGCTCACGGCGCCGATCGGCTACGCAAGTCGATTGCGCCGCCATGCCTGCGCAATTGCATGATCGCCGCGCCCCGGCGGCCTCATGCGATCATCGCCAAAGCGTGTTTGATGCGCTAAAGCGTCACCGCGGACGATGCAAGCCCCCGCGGAAGGCTTGACAGTTTGCGCAGAATAGACCAACTGGATCTACGCATCCCGCCCGTCTAGCCGATGAGGTCGGGAACCAGGAGACGGTGATGAACGCGAGCAGCGCAGTCCTCTCGATGCCCGATACCGGCTACGCCCAGGTGGCGGAGCTTGTGACCCCCGAAATCCTCATCGAACGCGCGCGCGCGATGGTGCCGGTGCTGAAGGCGCGCGCCAAACAGGCGACCGCGCAGCGCCGCATCCCGGACGAGACGATCGCCGAGATGCAGGAAGCGGGCTTCTTCCGCATCCTCCAGCCCAAGCGCTGGGGCGGGTATGAGATGAACCCCAACGTGTTCTTCGAGGTGCAGAAGCTGCTGGCCGAAGGCTGCATGTCGACGGGCTGGGTCTACGGCGTCGTCGGTGGCCATCCCTACGAGCTGGCGCTGTTCCACGATCAGGCGCAGGTCGATGTGTGGGGCGAGGATGACAGCGTGCTCGTCTCCTCCTCCTACCAGCCGGTCGGCGTGGTGGAGCGGGCCGAGGGCGGTTTCTACCTGTCAGGCCGCTGGGGCTTCTCCTCGGGGTCGGAGCATTGCGACTGGGTACTGCTCGGCGCGATGATCCCGCCGGCCGAGGAGGGCGGCCCGCCCGACATGCGCACCTTCCTGCTGCCGCGGGCGGACTACAAGATCGAGGATGCGTGGCACACGTTCGGCCTGCAGGGCACGGGCAGCCAGGATATCGTCGTCGATCGCGCCTTCGTGCCCGAGCACCGCACGCACAAGGCGGTGGACGGCTTCCTCTGCCGCAATCCCGGCCAGGCCGAGAATGACGCGCCGCTGTTCCGCCTGCCCTGGGCGCAGATCTTCCTGCGGCTCGTCTCCACCGCCGCGCTTGGCGGCGCCAAGGCGGCGGTGAAGGGGGCGCTGGAGATCACCGCCAACCGCGTGTCGACCAACACGGGCAAGGCCTCCAAGGCCGATCCGATGGTGATGAGCGCGATCGCCAAGGCCTATTCGCAGATCGACGAGATGGAGCTGGTGCTCCAGCGCAACGTCAACGACATGCTCGGCCATGCCGAGCGGGGCGAGGAGGTGCCGATGGAGAAGCGCACGCTCTATCGCTACCAGTCGGCCTCCGTCGTGCGGCGCTGCGCGGAAATGGTGGACGATCTGCTGCCGCTGCTGGGCGGCCGCGCCATCTACATGTCCAGCCCGCTGGTGCAGCCGTGGCTTGACCTCAATGCCGCGCGTGCGCACGTTGCGAATGACCCGAACAACATGGCGGGCGACGTGGTCGGCAGCCTGATGGGTCAGCCGCCTGCCTTCATGTTCGTCTGACGCGACGCAAGGGGAGAGGGCAGGGGTGGCCGAATTGCAGATCAGCACGCACCGCGTGAGCGGCGATTACGACATCGTGGTGGCGGAGACCGGCCCGGCGGACGGGCCGGCGGTGGTGTTCCTCCACGGCAGCGGCCCGGGCGCATCGGGCCGCTCCAATTTCCGCAAGAATGTCGATGCGTTCGTCGCGGCCGGCTACCGCGTGCTGCTGCCCGACCTGATCGGCTATGGCGCCTCGTCCAAGCCGGAGGGGATCGACTATACGCTCCAGCTCTTCACCGACACGGTGTATGAGGCGCTGCAGGCGCAGGGCGTGACCAAGGCGACGCTGATCGGCAACTCGCTGGGCGGCGGCATCGCGCTGCAGATGACGCTCGACCATCCCGAATTCGCCGAGAAGCTCGTCCTGATGGCGCCCGGCTGCGTCGCGCCGCGCGAAGATTATTTCGTGATGCCCGGCATCGCCAAGATGGTGTCCAACTTTGGCGGGCCGGATTTCAACGTGGACGAGCAGAAGCGCCTGATCGGCAACCTGCTCCATCCCGACGCGCACCACCACATCACCGACCAGCTGGTGGAGGAGCGCTTCGCCGTCGCGCGGACGCAGCCGAAGGACGTGCTCGTCCGGATGCGCACGCCCGATCTCGGGCCGCGTCTCGGCGAAATCACGCAGCCGATCTTCGTGCTGTGGGGCCTGAACGACGAATTCTGCCCTGAGGCGCATAGCCGCCTGTTCCTCGATCGCTGCCCTGATGTGCGCGCGATCACCTTTGCCCGCACCGGCCACTGGGTGCAGGTGGAGCGGGCTGAGGAGTTCAACCGTTACTCGCTCGATTTCCTGCGTGACTGAGGCCGTCGCGGTCGCGGACGATGTGGTTCCGCTGTTCAAAGGCGCGATGCGGCGGCTCGCCTCCGCCGTCGGCGTCGTCACGGCAGAGGGGCCGGACGGCGTCACCGGCATGGCGGCGACGTCGATCACCTCGCTGACGATGGATCCGCCGGCGGTGCTGGTCTGCGTCAATCGCTCGGCCAGCCTGCACGCCTGCCTGTCGCAAGGCTGCGCGTTCAACATCAACATCCTGTCGCGCCACCAGCGCGACATCTCCTCCGCCTTCGGCGGCGCGGTCGCGCGAGAGCTGCGCTTCACCGTCGGCGCCTGGACCCCCGATCATCGCGGCCTCGCCATGCTCGACGATGCGCAGGCCAATCTCTCCTGCGTGGTCGATGCGATCTGGCCCTATGGCACGCACAGCATCGTCGTCGGCCGGGTCGAGGCGGTGCGGCTGACGGGCGAGGTCGCGCCGCTCATCTACCAGGACGGAACCTATCTGTGAGCGACACTGACGGGCGCATCGACGCCTTCGCCGACGAACTCTATTCCGCGCTGCGCGAGCGCCGCACCGTGCCGCCGCTGATGGCGCGCGATACGACGCTGACGATCGACGACGCTTACGCCATCTCGCTGGGCGCGCTGGAGCGGCGCACGGCGGATGGCGAGCGGATCGTCGGCAAGAAGATCGGCGTCACCTCCAAGGCGGTGCAGGACATGCTGGGCGTCCACCAGCCCGATTTCGGCTTCCTGACCGACCGCATGTGGGTGAAAGGCGACATCGACGTCGAAGCCCACGGCCTGATCCAGCCGCGTGCCGAGGCGGAGATCGCCTTCATCCTGAAGAGCGACCTGAACGGCCCCGGCGTGACCGCCGAGGACGTGCTCGCCGCGACGGAGAGCATCGCGCCCTGCTTCGAGATCGTCGACAGCCGGATCGACGACTGGAAGATCGGCATCGTCGATACCGTCGCCGACAACGCGTCGTGCGGCGTGTTCGTGATCGGCGAGGCCCGCGTCGACCCGCGCGGGCTCGACCTGCCGGCGCTGCACGTCACCGTCACCAAGAATGGCGAGCCTTTGTCCGAAGGCTATGGCTCGGCGGTGCAGGGCTCCCCGCTGCAGGCGGTGGCGTGGCTGGCTAATACGCTCGGCGCGCACGGCGTCACGCTGAACAAGGGCGACGTGATCCTGTCCGGCAGCCTCGTGCCGCTGGCGCCGGCCAAGGCGGGCGACCTGTTCGAAATGGAATTGCACGGCATCGGGCGCTGCGCCGCCCGCTTCGTCTGAGGAGTATCAAGGGTGGCGAAGGTCAAGGCGGCGATTATCGGTTCGGGCAATATCGGCACCGATCTGATGATCAAGATGATCAAATATCCCCAGAATATGGAGCTGGTGGCGGTCGTCGGCATCGACGAGAAGTCGGAAGGGCTGGCGATGGCGCGCGAGCGCGGCGTTGCGACCACGCACGAGGGCATCGATGGCCTGAAGGCGATGGATGTCTATCCCGAGATCGGCATCGTGTTCGACGCGACTTCGGCCTATGCCCACAAGGTCCACGATGCGGCGCTGCGCGCGGATGGCAAGCAGGTGGTGGATCTCACCCCCGCGGCGATCGGCCCGTTCACCATCCCGCCGGTCAACATGGAAGCGCATCTCGACCAGCCGAACGTCAACATGGTGACGTGCGGCGGGCAGGCGACGATCCCGATGGTCGCCGCGGTCTCCCAGGTCGCCAAGGTCCATTATGCCGAGATCGTCGCCTCGGTGTCGTCGCGCTCGGCCGGGCCCGGCACGCGCGCCAATATCGACGAGTTCACCCGCACGACGGCTGCCGCGATCGAGCAGGTCGGCGGAGCGGAGAAGGGCAAGGCGATCATCATCCTCAACCCCGCCGAGCCGCCGATGATCATGCGCGACACGGTGTTCACCCTGTCCGACGGCGCCGACGAGGAAGCGATCCGCGCCTCCGTGCACGCAATGGTCGAGAAGGTGCAGAAATATGTGCCCGGCTACCGCCTGAAGCAGGAGGTGCAGTTCGAGCGCTATGGCGACAACAACAAGCTGAAGATCCCCGGCCGCGGCGAGTTCACCGGGGTCAAGACCTCGGTGTTCCTCGAGGTCGAGGGCGCGGGCGATTACCTACCCAGCTATTCCGGCAATCTCGACATCATGACCGCGGCGGCAAAGGCGACGGGTGAATTGCTCGCGCAGAAGCTGCTCGACCGGCAGCAGGTGAACGCATGACCTTCGACGTGCAGACCCAGAAGCTCTACATCCAGGACGTTACGCTCCGCGATGGCATGCACGCCATCCGCCACATGTACGGCATCGATCATGTCGCGGCGATCGCCAAGGCGCTCGACCAGGCGGGCGTGGATGCGATCGAGGTGGCGCATGGCGACGGCCTGTCGGGCACCAGCTTCAACTACGGCTTCGGCGCGCACACCGACTGGGAGTGGCTGGAAGCGGTGGCCGAGGTGCTGGACAAGGCCGTCCTCACCACGCTGATCCTGCCGGGCCTCGGCACCGTCGAAGAGCTGCGCCGCGCTTATGATCTCGGCGTCCGCTCGGTCCGGGTCGCGACGCATTGCACCGAGGCGGATGTCTCCAAGCAGCATATCGGCATCGCCCGCGATCTCGGCATGGACGTGTCGGGCTTCCTGATGATGAGCCACATGATCGAGCCCGAAGCGCTGGCGCAACAGGCGCTCCTCATGGAGAGCTATGGCGCGCACTGCGTCTATGTCACGGACAGCGGCGGCGCGCTGGACATGGACGGCGTGCGCGATCGTTTCCGTGCTTATGACCGCGTGCTCAAGCCCGAGACGCAGCGTGGCATGCACGCGCACCACAATCTCTCGCTCGGCGTCGCCAACTCGATCGTCGCGGCGCAGGAAGGCGCGGTGCGGATCGACGCCAGCCTCGCCGGCATGGGCGCGGGCGCGGGCAATGCGCCGCTCGAAGTGTTCGTCGCCGCCGCCGACCGCAAGGGCTGGAACCATGGCTGCGACGTGATGGCGCTGATGGATGCGGCGGAGGATCTCGTCCGCCCGCTTCAGGATCGCCCGGTGCGTGTCGATCGCGAGACGCTCGCGCTCGGCTATGCCGGCGTCTATTCCTCCTTCCTCCGCCATGCCGAGAAGGCGGCGGGCGATTACGGCCTCGATACGCGGGCGATCCTGGTCGAGCTTGGCCGTCGCAAGATGGTTGGGGGCCAGGAGGACATGATCGTCGACGTGGCGCTGGATCTGGTGAAGGCGCGCGACGCCGCCTGAGCCGGCACGCGGATCAGGCGAGGCTGGCGACGCTCGTCAGCACCAGCCGGACCAGATCCGCTTGTCCCCGTGTCGCCGTCTTGGCGTAGAGCCGCTTGGAGTAATTGCGCGCCGTCTCGATTGTCAGGCCGAGCGCGGTGGCGGCATCGGCAAGGCTTTCACCCTCCGCCAGGCGGACGGCCAGCCGCGCCTCGCCCGCGGATAAAGCGAACAGCCGCACCAGCGCGTCGGCCGCACCTTCCCCCAGCATAGGCGCCACCCGCGTCAGCGCAACAACGGTGGGCATGGTCGAGGCGGCGAGCGGGCGCTCGGGCACCGGCACGGCGAGCAGATCGAGCGGCGGATCGCCGGCGCCCTGCACCGCCATCGGCAGCGCAGCAGGAAGCTGCCCCAGCGGCCGCTCGCCCGGAGGCGCGGAGCCGCCGCGGTCGAGCGGGCGCGCCTCCCGGTCGAGCGCCGTCCAGCCGACGCCTGCGCGCCGCAGCGCATCGTCCGCCACCGCCGCGCGGAATCTGGCCCGGTCCAGCTCGGCCAGCGTGCGCAGCGCGATCGACAGATGCGGCGCGAGCGACGAGAGCAGGGCGCTGTCCGCCGCAGAGAAATCGTCCGCCGTGCGCGTCACGCTCAGCCATGCACTGCCGCCGCCACGCTCGGTGATCCGCATGAAGCGGCCGAAGCGGATGCCGATCCGCTCGAGATAGTCGCGCTGGAAACGGCTGTGGCCGGCATCCTGCGGGTCCATCATTTCGGTTGCGGCATAGACGCGGCCGGGCCGCAGCCGGTGATAGGGCGTTGGATCGAGTCCGGCGAGGTGATCGAGCCGGTCCGCCTGGGATCGCACGTCGCGGCCGGCGAACCACTGTGCCGCGCGGTGGATCGGCGTGTCGCCCTGCGCGACGATCAGTGAAACATGATCGGCGCGCGTCCGGCGTAACATGCGGCCGAGGAACGTCGCCCAGCGCGGCTCCTCATGCACGCCGTCGTGCAGCACGGTCAGCAGATCGATCTCGTCGGAGCGGGAGAGCGTCACGGTAATCCTCGGCCACCTCCCATATGGGAGGTGCAGCGCGAAGCAAAGTGCATACATCCATCCATCAGGAGCGGATCCAGGAAGGACGACCGATGGCGCAGGACGCGCAGACCCTCACGCATCTCGAACGGTTGGAAGCGGAAAGCATCCACATCCTCCGCGAAGTCGTCGCCGAATGCGAGAAGCCGGTGATGCTCTATTCGGTGGGCAAGGACTCGGCGGTGATGCTGCATCTCGCCCGCAAGGCATTCTATCCGTCGCCGCCGCCATTTCCGCTGCTCCATGTCGATACGACGTGGAAGTTCAAGGCGATGTACGAGCTGCGCGACCGCATGGCGCGTGAGAGCGGCATGGAACTCCTCGTTTACCATAATCAGGAGGCGAAGGATCGCGGCATCAACCCGTTCGATCATGGCGCGCTCCACACCGACATGTGGAAGACGGAGGGGCTGAAGCAGGCGCTCGACCTCTATGGCTTCGACGCGGCGTTCGGCGGCGCGCGGCGCGACGAGGAGAAGAGCCGCGCCAAGGAGCGCGTGTTCAGCTTCCGCTCGGCCAATCACCGCTGGGATCCGAAGAACCAGCGGCCGGAGCTGTGGAATCTCTATAATGCCCGCAAGAACAAGGGCGAGAGCATCCGCGTCTTCCCGATCAGCAACTGGACCGAGCTGGACATCTGGCAGTATATCCAGCTGAACGACGTGCCGATCGTGCCGCTCTATTTCAGCGCCAAGCGGCCGACCTACGTGCATGACGGCCAGCTGTTCATGGCGGACGATCCCGAGCGGCTGGAGCAGACGCTCGGCCGCAAGCCCGACATCGTCGAGCGCTCGATCCGCTTCCGTACGCTCGGCTGCTTCCCGCTGACGGGCGCAGTCGAGAGCGAGGCCAAGACGCTGTCCGAGGTGATCCAGGAGACGCTGCTCACCACGACGTCCGAGCGCCAGGGCCGCGTGATCGACAAGGATGCCGGCGGCGCCGGCATGGAGAAGAAGAAGCAGGAGGGGTA